>NZ_JBSWTP010000010.1:0-2500 GCF_056158605.1 Salipiger sp. ABN3_019 | reverse complement strand
CAGACCCGAAACCGAGTGATCTAGGCATGACCAGGATGAAGGTTAGGTAACACTAACTGGAGGTCCGAACCCACACCTGTTGAAAAAGGTCGGGATGAGTTGTGCCTAGGGGTGAAAGGCCAATCAAACTCGGAGATAGCTGGTTCTCCGCGAAATCTATTTAGGTAGAGCGTCATCCGAATACCCCTGGGGGTAGAGCACTGGATGGGTAATGGGGCCCCACAGGCTTACTGATCCTAACCAAACTCCGAATACCAGGGAGTACTAGATGGCAGACACACTGCGGGTGCTAACGCCCGTAGTGGAGAGGGAAACAACCCTGACCTCCGGCTAAGGCCCCCAATTCATGGCTAAGTGGGAAAGCAGGTGGGACGACCAAAACAACCAGGAGGTTGGCTTAGAAGCAGCCATCCTTTAAAGATAGCGTAACAGCTCACTGGTCTAATTAAGTTGTCCTGCGGCGAAGATGTAACGGGGCTCAAGCCATGAGCCGAAGCCGAGGATGCGCATAGCGCATGGTAGCGGAGCGTAGTGTGACATAGGACTACTCCTCTTCTGCATCCTTCGGGATGTAATGGAGGAGCAAGTCCTTTCTGTGAAGCCGGGCTGTAAGGCATCCGGTGGAGAGATCACTAGCGAGAATGATGACATGAGTAGCGACAAAGAGTGTGAGAGACACTCTCGCCGAAAGTCCAAGGGTTCCTGCTTAAAGCTAATCTGAGCAGGGTAAGCCGGCCCCTAAGGCGAGGCCGAAAGGCGTAGTCGATGGGAACCAGGTCAATATTCCTGGGCCATGTGGTGGTGACGGATTGCAGAGGTCGTTCTTCCTTATCGGATTGGAAGGGCGGCTGAGCGGTTCCTGGAAATAGCCCCACTTTAAGACCGTACCCTAAACCGACACAGGTGGACTGGTAGAGAATACCAAGGCGCTTGAGAGAACGATGTTGAAGGAACTCGGCAAAATACCTCCGTAAGTTCGCGAGAAGGAGGCCCAGTTTCAACGCAAGTTTTGGCTGGGGGCACAAACCAGGGGGTGGCGACTGTTTACTAAAAACACAGGGCTCTGCGAAGTCGCAAGACGACGTATAGGGTCTGACGCCTGCCCGGTGCCTGAAGGTTAAAAGGAGGGGTGAGAGCTCTGAATTGAAGCCCAGGTAAACGGCGGCCGTAACTATAACGGTCCTAAGGTAGCGAAATTCCTTGTCGGGTAAGTTCCGACCTGCACGAATGGCGTAACGACTTCCCCGCTGTCTCCAACATCGACTCAGCGAAATTGAATTGCCTGTCAAGATGCAGGCTTCCCGCGGTTAGACGGAAAGACCCCGTGCACCTTTACTACAGCTTCACACTGGCATCAGGCCATGCATGTGCAGGATAGGTGGTAGGCTTCGAAGCGGACACGCCAGTGTCCGTGGAGCCTCCCTTGAGATACCACCCTTGCATTGCTTGATGTCTAACCGCGATCCCTTATCGGGTTCCGGGACCCTGTGTGGCGGGTAGTTTGACTGGGGCGGTCGCCTCCTAAAGCGTAACGGAGGCGCGCGAAGGTTGGCTCAGAGCGGTCGGAAATCGCTCGTTGAGTGCAATGGCAGAAGCCAGCCTGACTGCAAGACTGACAAGTCGAGCAGAGTCGAAAGACGGCCATAGTGATCCGGTGGTCCCAAGTGGGAGGGCCATCGCTCAACGGATAAAAGGTACGCCGGGGATAACAGGCTGATACTGCCCAAGAGTCCATATCGACGGCAGTGTTTGGCACCTCGATGTCGGCTCATCTCATCCTGGGGCTGGAGCAGGTCCCAAGGGTATGGCTGTTCGCCATTTAAAGAGGTACGTGAGCTGGGTTTAGAACGTCGTGAGACAGTTCGGTCCCTATCTGCCGTGGGTGTAGGATACTTGAGAGGAGTTGCCCCTAGTACGAGAGGACCGGGGTGAACGATCCACTGGTGGACCAGTTGTCGTGCCAACGGCAGTGCTGGGTAGCTATGATCGGACAGGATAACCGCTGAAGGCATCTAAGCGGGAAGCCCCCCTCAAAACAAGGTATCCCTGAGGGCCGTGGAAGACCACCACGTCGATAGGCCGGAGGTGTAAGTGCAGCAATGCATTCAGCTGACCGGTACTAATGGCCCGATAGGCTTGATCCGATCCAGGAACAGCAAGGCTGTTCCATGATCAATCGAAGCATACAACCCCTACACATACTTGACTTGGAAACTCGTTGATTAGCGCTGCGCCCGGCATGGAGAGGTGCGGCAACGCGTCGTCGCTTCGCGAGACGCTGTCTGCCGCCAACCAAACCAAGAAAAGCCACAACGCGCAGCGTTGTGGGTTTTTCTCGGTTTGGTGGTCATAGCGCAAGCAAAACACCCGGCTCCATTCCGAACCCGGCCGTTAAGTGCTGCCGCGCCAATGGTACTGCGTCTCAAGACGTGGGAGAGTAGGTCACCGCCAAACCTAGTAAAACCCACAATAAATCAAACAAACGTATCTCTCAAAACGT
>NZ_JBSWTP010000009.1:952500-2868774 GCF_056158605.1 Salipiger sp. ABN3_019 | reverse complement strand
AAATCGACTCTGTCGCGGGATGGAGCAGCCCGGTAGCTCGTCAGGCTCATAACCTGAAGGTCGTAGGTTCAAATCCTACTCCCGCAACCACCTTCCGCGAAAATATCGCCTCGAACGGCGTCGAGTTCACTCGGCGCCGATTTGCGTAGCATCTCCAACAGATTACCTGACAGCTCCAGACGGTGACCGTCTGCGTCCGCGTCCCAATGGACGACCACGTGGTCGACGATCTTGTGCAACTCGTCGGCCGCGCGTCCGGCGACGGCTTCGTCGGAGAGGCTTGCGGCCAGGTCGGTCACCATCGCCCGATAGAGCTCCGGGAGGTTGTCCGGCAGCTCCACTTGCTCTGCTCCCTGAAAACTGGCCCGTTTGAAGCTGGAGTTTTCGGCTACTTTTTCCTGGCTGGGAGAGGAGCGGAAACGCATGAAGGCATCGAAGTTCGCGGAAGCGCAGAAGGCGTTCATCCTGAAGCAGGGCGAGCAAGGTACGCCAGTCGCGGAGATCTGAACCGCCCCGGGTTTGCCGGAGGCTGATTGTCGTTAGTTACGCGGCCATGTCTTCAGTTTCCAGAGCTGCGTAGAAGTTGGATTCTGCCTCGGCTGGCGGGATATTCCCGATGGGCTCGAGCAGGCGGCGGTTGTTGAACCAGTCGACCCATTCGAGGGTGGTATATTCGACGGCCTCGAAGCTGCGCCATGGGCCGCGACGATGAATGACTTCTGCCTTGTAGAGGCCGTTGATCGTTTCGGCCAAGGCATTGTCATAGCTGTCGCCAACACTGCCGACCGATGGTTCGATGCCGGCTTCGCCAAGCCTTTCGGTGTAGCGAATGGACAGATATTGCGAGCCGCGATCGCTGTGGTGAACCAGCCCCATGGCCTTCGTGGGGCGACGATCATGAACCGCCTGCTCAAGGGCATCCAAGACGAACCCCGTCTGGGCGGACGTGCTCACCCGCCAGCCGACGATCTTGCGCGCATAGGCGTCGATGACGAAAGCGACATATACAAACCCCTTCCAGGTGGCGACATAGGTGAAGTCGCTGACCCAGAGCATGTTGGGCGCCGGGACGCAGAACTCGCGGTTCACCTTGTCCAGAGGACAGGGGGCCTTCTTGTCAGGGATCGTTGTCCGATGCGGTTTGCCGCGGACTGAGCCATTGAGGCGCCATTGGTTCGAGCCCAATGGCGAAGGCCCTGGATGTCCATGTCCCGCATGAGCCGTGCCACCGTGCAACGTGCGACAACGAAGCCTTCCCGGAAAAGCTGCCGCCAGACCTTGCGGACGCCGTAGACCTTGTAGTTCTCCTCCCAGACGCGTTCGATCTCGGGCCGCAGGGCGGCATCACGACGGGCACGGTCCGACAACCGGGCCGGATTGGCCCGCTTCGCAAGATGATCATAGTAGGTGGAGGGGGCGATCGGCAGCACCGTGCAGATCGGCTCGACCCCATGCGCATCACGATGCGCCTCAATGAAATCCACCATCACTTCGACCGGCGGTCGAGCTCCGCCATCGCAAAATACGCCGACGCCTTCCGAAGTATCTCGTTGGCCTGACGCAGTTCGCGGTTCTCCCGCTCCAGCGCCTTCATTCTCTCGGCCATCTCGCTGCGAACGCCTGAACGCTTGCCGCTGTCGACCTCAGCCTTCTTGACCCAGTCGTTCAGCGTGTTCGCCGAGCAGCCGATCTTCGCTGCGATCGACGTGATCGCCTGCCAGCGAGATCCGTGCTGCCCATCGTTGTCGAGAACCATCCGCACGGCGCGCTCACGCACTTCGGGCGAAAACTTGTTCGTGGTCTTGCTCATGATGCTCCATCCTACTCAAGAGTGGGAGCCTCCGGCAAACCCGGGGCGGTTCAATCTGTCGTAAGGCCGGTATCAGTCAGGCGACATACTTCAACTGGAAGAAAAAGTACGGTGGCCTGCTGCCGGACGAGATGCGTCGGCTGAAGGCGCTGGAGGATGAGAACACGCGGCTGAAGAAGATCGTCGCGGACCTGACGCTCGACCGTGAGATGTTGCAGGACGTCATTCGGCGAAAGCTCTGAAGCCTGGCCGTTTGCGCGAAGTGGTCACCGGGATGTGCGTTGACTGGGGCGTGTCGATACGGAGGGCTTGTGGGGCCATCTGTTTCGACACGTCCAGCTACCACTACAAGTCCCGGCGCACGGATCAGGCTGCTGTCGAGAGGCGGATCAAGGAGATCTGCGAGACACGCGTCCGGTATGGTTATCGGCGTGTCCATGTTCTGCTGCGGCGGGAGGGCTGGACCATCAACATCAAGAAGACGCGCAGGATTTACAATGAGTTGGGCCTTCGGCTTCGAAACAAGCACCCAAAACGGCGTGTGAAAGCCAAGCTGCGCGAGGATCGCGAAGAAGCCGCCGGGCCGAACGACATCTGGGCAATGGATTTTGTTCACGACCAACTGGCCATGGGAAAGAAATTGAGGATCCTGACAGTGGTCGGTACGCATTCGGGTTCTGTCCGGTCGTGGATCCTCGGTTCAGCTACCGCGGCGAAGACGTGGTTCAGACGCTGGAACAGGTCTGCGGCAGGATTGGCTACCCGAACACCATTCGTGTCGATAATGGCAGCGAATTTATCTCTCGCGACTTGGACCTGTGGGCCTATGCCAACGATGTCACGCTGGACTTCTCACGGCCAGGGAAGCCGACGGACAACGGCTTCATCGAGGCGTTCAACAGCAAGCTCCGGTCAGAATGCCTGAACGCGCATTGGTTCATGAGCCTTGTCGACGCCCGTGAAAAATTGGAAGCTTGGCGCAGACACTACAATCCTGCTTCATTGCGCCCATCTCTCTATGCCTCTGAAGTAAATAGGTTTTGCTGATCGTGGTGCGATCCGGTGGGGTATTTGGGGTTCTGCCGGGCGCGCTGGGTGAGTTGCTGGGCTGGCGGTTTGCCGAGTTCCGCGCGGGCGAAGATCCACGGACCGTCCGGTAACGGATGAACGCCCTCGATGCTGCCGGCTTCGGCGGCCAGTCTTAGTGTCTTGGCCGTGACGCCGAGCAGGCGCGCAGCGTTGGTCAGGTTGAGCCAGGGTTCGGTGCCGTCGGGAGCCGGGCGGAACACCGGGATCTTGTGATGCGACCTGAGTGCGGTGACGCGCTCCCGGGTCCATCGGTTGCCATGACCGGTCAGCAGACCGTTTCGATTTAGGATGCCGGCGATCAGATCGTCGGTGGCCAGGAGAACGAGCTGACGTACCGCCGCGATGATCTCTGGTGCTGTACTGTTGCGCTGGCCTCGACGCCGCTTCTGCAGGCGCAGTTCGGTATGCACGCCGCCGATCCAGTGGATCAGAAGGACGATCTCGGAGGCGTCGTCGTCGATGTCGGCGACCACCTCGAGGATGACGGTGCGCACGATGCGCTTCTTGAGCCGGGCATCGGTCGTTGGCGCCTCCCAGACAGTGCGAAGGTCCGTGCCGAGCGCGGCGGCATCCAGCGCCGCCAAGGAGGAAGGCCTGGAGGTTGCAGAATCATGCGCGGCGATCTTGGCCTCAATCTCGGCGGCGCGTGCGAGGGCGCGGTTCCACCGCGCTTCGAGTTCTGCCGCCACAAGTCGGTTCTCGGGATCGGCTGCATCATACTGGCGGAAGGCGCGGTCGGCACCGTAGCGGGCAGCTTCGAGGTCTCGCGCCAACGCGTCGCGAACCTGATCGCGGCGACTGGCGACCTGCGCCTCGGCCTCGGCGGCCGCAGTGATGGCGCCCGGCTCGACCACTCGCAGCAGCGCATCCTTGATGGCATCGTCGACCCGCAGGCCACCGAAGGCGATGCAGCGCGGCTCGCCGTTGTCGAGCAGATCGCGCCAGCAGGAATAGCGCGGGATGTCGTGCTTGGCCCCAGTGTAGCGGACCGTCAGCTTGCGGCCACAGCGCCGACAGCGCAAGAGACCGGCGAGCAGGGCATCGCCGTGCTTGGGCGCCCCATGGTGCCGGCTCGTGGGGGTGTTGTCGCTGACCATCGCGCGGATCGCCTCTGCCCGTTCCCAACTGATATAACCTTCGTGTGCGCCGGGCTTCAGCGCCAGCCATTCAGCGCGCGGTTTGCGGCGGCTGCCGGTTCGCGGAACGGCCGCGCCGTGTCTCGGCACAACTCGGGTCTTACCATAGGCGTAGGCGCCGCCGTAGACCGGGTTCTCGATCATGCGGTGGATGGTGGCATAGGTTGGCCTGCGCAAGATCACGTCGCCATTGGCGTGTCTTGCGGGCAGGTCCAGCCCGTGCTCCAGGAACCAGAGCAGGGCCTGCCGGGCGCTGCCGAGCTCGGCCACCTTGTCGAAGACAAGGGTGATGGCCTCCTGGACGCGGCGGTCGGGGTCCTTCTCGAGCCTGTCGCCGGCCTTCACGAAGCCGACGGGAGCCGCGACGATCAACTCGCCGCGCCGGGCCTTCTCGTAACGGGCGGACAGCGACCGTTGCCGCAGCAGATCGAGCTCGTACTCGTTGAGACTTCCTTTCAAACCGAGAAGTAGACGGTCGTTGCCTTGGCGTGGCGCATATACCGCCTCCTGGTCGACCAGGACGGTGTCGACGACCCGGCACATCTCGATCAGCTGCTGCCAGTCGCGGCTGTTGCGCGCAAAGCGCGACACTTCCCGCGCCGCGACCGCACCGACCTTGCCCAGGCAGACCTCGGCGACCATCCGGTCGAAGCCCGCCCGCGCAACGCCGCCCGCCGCGGACCGGCCAAGGTCGTCGTCGATCGTCTCGATGCAGGACCAGCCGAGCGTCGCCAGCCGGTCGCGCATCGCATATTGCAGAGCGCCGCTCTCGCGGTTGTGCAGCACCTGGTGGGCGGAGGACTGTCGCACGTAGAGGATCGCCTTGCGCTCCAGGTGGTGCGAACTGATCTTCTCATGCTTCATGTCGTGCCTCCGTCCGGCGAGGCGCCTGAGCGCCGGCGGCGTGGTCGAGGATCAGGCGGGTCATCAGTTCGGTCAGCGTTACCCGCGCCTCCTCCGGCAACGTCTGCCAGTGCGGCGCCGGGACCAGGTCGGCGTCGCTGGGGTGAGTGAACAACTCGAGCTGTTGTGGTGCTGGTCGGCGTGGCATCGGCATCTCCCGGAATTGCCTGCTGGGAGCTCGATGTTGCGCTCGAATTTGGCATTTGCGAAGCGCCATCACGAACGCCGGACGCATCGTGCAGCAATGCCACCAGAGCTCGCAAAGCCGCCACTGAGGCAACCGGCGTTACCGCGACTTGCCAGCACTGGCAGGCCGCCCGATCGAACATCCAGACGGGAACCTCCAGCCGTCGGTCCGACGAGATACCGCTCAGGCTACAGCGAAACGCAGCCCAGCCCGCCTTCGCGATCACCTCGTGTACGTGAACAACTCGCCCCGTCCAGGGGTGCCAAGGGTAGAGCACCTCGCGCTCCTCGGTCCCGTGGGTGTTCTGTGATTGAGTTGTACAACACCGAGCGCCCGCATTCGGCACTCGGCGGCAGAACACCGATCGAGGCCCTTCAGGGCCCCGGCCTCAAGGCGGCAGCATAATCAACAGGCAAGCTTAGCAGCGCCGCAAACCTGTCCGCGAAATGGGGTCCACCTCGGAACGCTCTCTTTGCCGGGCACGAGGTCGGGGCGCAAAACTGGGCCATGCTCGCCAGCCTCATCGCCAACTGCAAGATGAGCGACGTCGATCCGGTTCGCTACCTCGCAGAGACCCTGCGCGCCTTGCTCGGCGGGCACCCAAAGAGCCGCATCGACGAACTCATGCCCTGGAACTTCGCGCCGGCGTCAAGCCTGGCCGCGTAGGGCCACAGCAAAGCGCTTGCCGACGGACTGGTCCAGCGTTGGGGAGAAGAACAAGGGCGGGGGACTTTAGTCGAGGAGCTTTTCGGTAAGGTAGCGCGACGGCCCTTCCTTACGGTGATAGGGCCATCCGGATCGGGGAAATCGTCGGTGGTGATGTCGGGTCTCGTGCCAAGGTTGCGCAACGAGGGCGGCTGGGCCTTCGCGGACCGCCGGCCACGCCGAAGCGGCCGCTCTACCAGTTGGTCCACGCCATCGTCGCCCTCGACGCCGATGTAGAGGAAACGAGGAGTGCGATGCAGGCGCGCACTGAGAACCTTGAGGACAGGCTCAGGAACATCGTTGATATCGTCGAGGCGATGCTCGGCATGATGCCGTATGGGTCGCGCTTGCTTCTCGTCATCGACCAGTTCGAGGAATTGTTCACCCTCGATGCCAACCCCAGGGCAAGGACCGATGCGGCCTCGAGCATCGGCACCGGCTGCACAAATGACAAAACCTCGTCTGCCCGCATCGAAGAATTCGTTGCGGTTCTCGAAGTAATCCGTCGTCAGTCCGGCCGGACGCCCTTGATCCACACGGTGGCGACGCTAAGGGCGGACTTCACTGCACAGGCGCTAGAGGTTCGCGCACTCGCCGATCTTATACGGGACGCCGACGTAAAGCTCGGCCCGATGGCACCAGCTGAGCTCTTCAAAGCAATCGAGGCCCCAGCAAGCGGATTTGGGGTATCTTTTTAGCCGAGGCTGGTACCGGCGATTGTGGCCATGATGGACTCCGTTGCACAAAAGAGCTGATGGCCGGGGCTTCCCTTTCCCCGAACGGACCTATCCCATTACCTCTGTGAAAGGGATGCCGAGCGCGGTGTAGCCATTCAGAATGGCGATACGGACCTGAAGCTCGGCGACCTGTCGCTCGAGGTCTCGAGCCATGAAACGCTGCCCCAGAAGTTTCACGCAATGCATCTTCGTCGCGACGCGGCTACGGCGGTGGTATCCGCTCCATCGTCGCCAGAGGGAACGACCGAGGTATTTCGATGCCCTCAGTGCTTCGCTTCGCGGCGAGCCATTGTCCGCCATTGGTGCGAGGACCATGGCGAGCGCGCCGGCGGTGGCTGTCTTCCACGGTTTGGCGTTCTTGCGGGGCGGAATGACAGCGTGGGCGCCGCGGTCAGCGATGGCATCGTGGCATTTTCGGGTGTCGTATGCACCGTCGGCGGTGACGCTGCCGATTTGCTCATGCACCGGGATCTGTTTGAGTAGGTCGGGTAACACCGGCGCATCGCCGTTGTGGCTCCCTGTGATCTCCACGGCCCCAACCTCCAGCGTTTCCTCATCAATCCCCAGGTGGATCTTGCGCCAGACGCGCCGTTTCGGGCCGCCATGCTTGCGGGCGTGCCACTCGCCTTCGCCCTCGACCTTGATGCCAGTACTGTCCACTGCCCGGCAGGGCATTGCGGAGCAATGTCCCGAGCGGGGGTCAGCTGCTGCAGCGGCCCTTTGGACCCGCGATACGGTATGTTCACGGCCAAGGTCTTCTGGCGGCGGGACAGGGTGCCGAAGTCAGGCACCGTCCAGTCGAGGCCAACCAGATGCAGCAGGCTCTCGACGAAGCCCGTCGTCCGCCTGAGCGCCATGCCGAATAGCACCTTCATCGAAAGCCACGTCTGAATGGCGGCATCGCTGTAGGTCTGCTGGCAGCCAAGCCTGCCTATCGGCGCGGCATCCCAGCACATCTCAGGGTCGAACCAGATCGTCAGCGAGCTACGGCGCTTCAGCGCTTTGTTGTAGTTGGGCCAGTTCCTGGTCCTGAAGGTCGGTGGTGCCGATCGGCTCTTGCATCCCAGCTACCGCATTGAAGTCATGTGATAAATCCCTCAATGGATTTGTGCATTAGAGCCGATCCGTATCACCGTTCTGAACGGCTACGCCGCGCTCGGCACCCCTGTCACAGAACCCGGAGGATAAATCTGTCCGGGAAAGGGGAAACACGGCCATCCGCCGTCTTGTGCGACAGAGCCATGAGAAGGGCGCCTCAAAGGGCGCCCTTCACATCTCTGTTGGTGCCGGGCTGCCGGATCTTGATCGGCACTTGGCGCTAACTTGATCCGGATTTACAGGACGGCTCAGGCGCCGACGCTGGCGCGGATGGCGCGGATGTTTTCGCCGTAGGGGGCGGGGTTCTCGACCGAGCCGCCGCGGAACACGGCAGAGCCTGCGACCAGCACGTCGGCACCAGCTTCGAACACCAGCGGCGCTGTGGTGGGATCGACACCGCCGTCGATCTCGATGTGGATCTCGCGATCGCCGATCATCTCGCGCAGTTTGCGCACCTGCGCCACTTGGCTGTGGATGAACTTTTGCCCGCCGAAGCCGGGGTTCACGGTCATCAGGCAGACGAGATCGCACAGGTCGAGCAGCGGTGCGGCAGCCTCGACCGGCGTGCCGGGGTTGAGCGCGAGGCCCGCCTTGGCGCCGGTGGCGCGGATCGCCTGAAGCGTGCGGTGGGTGTGTGCACCCGCTTCGAGATGGGCGGTGATGATGTCGGCACCGGCGTCGGCAAAGGCCTCGATATAGGGGTCCACCGGCGCGATCATCAGGTGCACATCCATCACCGTCGAGATATGCGGGCGGATCGCTTTGACCAGCGGCGGGCCGAAGGTGAGGTTGGGGACGAAATGCCCGTCCATCACGTCGACATGGATCCAGTCGGCGCCCTGCGCCTCGACGGCGCGGATCTCGGCGCCGAAGTTGGCGAAATCGGCGGACAGGATGGACGGGGCGATCTTCAGCGAGCGATCAAAGGTCTCGGGCAGGGGCATGGCGGCAGCATCTCCAGTTCAGATGCGCCGCGCCTTATCAGTATCCCGCGTCCCGGTCCACAAGATGCAGCAAGGGCTCGCCCGTGACGCCGCGCCGCACGTTCTCGGCAATGACCCGCGAGGCCGAGTCCGCGCGCGTCTCGGCGGCGATATGCGGCGTGACGGTGACCTTGGGGTGATCCCAGAACGGATGGTCCTGCGGCAGCGGCTCGATGCGGAATACATCGAGCGTGGCGTGGCCCAGATGGCCGCTGTCCAGCGCCGTCAGCAGGGCCTCGTCGTCGATCAGCTGGCCGCGGCCGGGATTGACGATGCAGGCCCCCTCGGCCAGCCGCGCAAGCTCTGTGGCCCCCAGCGTGTTCTCGGTCTGCGGGGTGAAGGGCAGCAGCGTGACGACGATCTGCGCGCCCGCCAGTGCCTCGCTCAGCCCCTCGGAGCCCGACAGGCAGCGCAGGCCTTCGATTTCGCGCGGAGTGCGGCTCCAGCCGGTGACCGGAAAGCCGATCTGCGCCAGTTGCCGGGCGCAGGCGCGGCCCAGCATGCCAAGGCCCAGCACGGTGACGGGACGTTCGCGTGCCAGCGGCGGCGCCTTGTTCACCCATTCATGCGCCGGGTTCACGATATGCGCATCCATCCCAAGGTGGTGGCGCAGCACATGACCGGTGACATATTCCACCATGCCCTGCGTCAGCCCCTCGTCATCGACCATGCGCGCCAGCGGCACGGTGAGCTTGGGGTTGCCGACGATCTTTTCGACCCCGGCCCAGAGGCTCAGCACCGCCTTGAGGCGCGGAAAGGGCGTGAAGTCGGTCAGGCCCGAGGAAGGCGCATAGACCACGTAATCGACCTCTTCGGCGGGAATGTCGCGGGCGAGGCGATAATCAATCCCGGTGGCGTCCAGCGCCTCGGTCAGCGGCGCGCGATAGGCGTCCCAGGCGTCTTCCGGGGCGGCGAAGAGGATGGTGGTGGTCATGAAAGTCCTTGATAGTTCTCAGCGGGGCCGATGGATACAGGCACTCTGTACCAGTCCGAAGGCGATCATCAACACCAGCATCGCCGAGCCGCCATAGCTGACCATCGGCAGCGGCACGCCAACCACCGGCGCGAGGCCCATGACCATCGACATGTTGACCGCGAAATAGAGGAAGAAGGTCAGCCCGATGCCCAGCGTCAGCAGCGAGGAGAAGCGGTCGCGGTTGCGCAGCGCGGCGAAGATGCAGAACAGCAGGATCAGCACGTAGAGCGTCAGCAGCGACATCCCCCCGACAAAGCCGAACTCTTCGGCCAGCGTGTTGAAGATGAAGTCGGTGTGCTTTTCGGGCAGGAAGTTCAGCCGTGACTGGGTGCCCTGCATGAAGCCGCGCCCGGTCCAGCCGCCCGAGCCCATGGCGATCTTAGCCTGCGTGATGTGATAGCCCGCGCCGAGCGGATCGGTCGAAGGATCGAGGAACGTGTCGATGCGCTTGAACTGATAGTCCTTGAGCAGCTGCCAATCGGTGCCGCGCGATTCAAAGACCGTGTAGATCGTGCCCACGCCCGCGGCGATCACCACCGCGAAATAAGCCCAATGCACCCCGGCGAGGAACATGATCAGACCGCCGCCGATCATCAGCAGCAGCGCGGTGCCGAGGTCGGGCTGGATCAGCGTCAGCCCGGTGGGCGCGAGGATCAGCAGGATCGGCAGAAGCACCCAGAGCGGGCGCGAGGTCTTCTTCAGCGGCAGCCAGTCGTAATAGGCCGCCAGCACCATCACCAGCGAGATTTTCATCAGCTCGGAGGGCTGCAGCCGCATGAAGCCGATGTCGATCCAGCGCTGCGCGCCCATGCCCACGGTGCCGAAAAGTTCCACCGCCACGAGCAGCGCCAGCGAGCCGAGGTAGCCCAGCACCGACAGGTTGCGCCAGAGCCAGATCGGCACCATCGCGACGACGAACATCGCTGCGAGGCCGAGGCCAAAGCGCTTCATTTGCGGCTCGGCCCATGTGTCGAGCCGTCCGCCCGCCACCGAGTAGAGCATCAGAAAACCGACGCAGGCCACGGCGGTCAGCAGGATCACCAGCGGCCAGTTGATATAGAGGACCTTGCGCCAGCCCGTGGGCGTGGTCTTGACGTTATATTCGAGATAGCTCACGCGCGCCCCCGGACCTGTTCCGCGCGCTCCCGGCGCTCGCGGTCGAGCCGTTCCTGCAGTTCCTTGATCTTCTCGTGGTCGGACGAAGGGTAGGCATCAAGCGGCGGCGTGCCGCCATAGAGCGCCTGCAGCGCCACATCGCGCAGGATGGGAGCCCCCGCCGAAGAGCCGCCGCCGCCGTGTTCGACGACGACCGAGACCGCGATGCGCGGCGCGTTCACCGGGCCGTAGCCCACGAAAAGCGCGTGATCTCGCTCGACCCATGGCACGTCTTCGTTGCTGACCACGCGGTTGCGCACCTGAGCCGTGCCGGACTTGCCCGCGAGCTCGTAACCCTCGGCCACCGAACGCGAGCGATAGCCGGTGCCGCGGGAGGTGTTCATCACCGAGGACATGCCCTTGCGCACCCAGCGCAGGTGGTTGGGGTTGATGTCGAGATCCTGCCCGCCGACCACCTCGGTTTCGACCCCGTCGATGGTCTTCACCAGCCGCGGGTGGATCTCGCGCCCGGTCGAGATGCGCGCGGTCATGATCGCCAGTTGCAGCGGCGAGGTCAGCACGAAACCCTGTCCGATCGAGGCGTTGACCGTATCGCCGATCAGCCAGCCCTTGCCGCGCTCGCGCTGTTTCCAGTCCTTATCGGGCATGATGCCCGAGGTGACCGCCGACATCGGCACATCCGGCGAGGCACCAAGGCCCAGCCGCCGCCCGACGTCGGCGATGCGGTCGATGCCAACCTTCAATGCCACATCGTAGAAGAACACGTCGCAGCTTTGCTGCAGCGCCTGTTCGAGGTTCAGGTGGCCGTGGCCGCGGCGCTTCCAGCAGTGGAACCGGCGCGAGCCGACCTCCATGTGACCGGGGCACCAGACCGTGTCGTCGGGCGAGAGCACGCCAGCCTCGAGCGCCGCCAGCGCAGTAACCATCTTGAACGTCGAGCCGGGCGGATAGGCGTCCTGCACGGTTTTCGACGCCAGCGGGCGGTGATCGTTCTCGCGCAGGATCGAATAGTCGCCCACCGAGATGCCGCGCACGAATTTGTTGGGATCGTAAGAGGGGGCCGAGGCGATCGCCAGCAGATCGCCCTTTTCCACGTCCATGACCACGCAGGAGGCGGATTTATGCCCCAGACGGGCCTGCACATAGTCCTGCAGATCGGCATCGATGGTCAGCTGGATGTCGGCGCCGCTGTCGCCCTCGCGGCGGTCAAGCTCGCGCATGACGCGGCCCACGGCGTTCACTTCGACGCGCTTGGCACCGGCCTTGCCGCGGAGCTGTTCCTCGTATTTCGACTCGACCCCAACCTTGCCGATCTGGAAGCGCGGGATGCGCAGCACCGGCTCGGGGTCCTCGTATTTGGCAAGATCCCGCTCGGAGACCGGGCCGACGTAGCCCACCACATGCGCGAAGTTGCCGTGCTGCGGATAGAAACGCGAAAGGCCGACCTCGGGCGTGACGCCGGGCAAGGCGGGCGCATTGACCGCGACGCGGCTGATCGCTTCCCAGCTCACGCGGTCGGCGATGGTGATCGGCAGGAAGGGCGCCGAGCGGCGCATCTCGGCCAGCGCGCGGTTCAGCTCGTCCTCGTCCAGCTCGACCAGTGCCGAGAGCTTGGCGATCACATCCTCGACGTCGCCGGCATCCTCGCGGACGATGGTGATGCGGTAGGTCGGCGTGTTCTCGGCGACGACCTTGCCCTTGCGGTCGAAGATGCGGCCCCGGCTCGGCGGGATCAGGCGAATGTTGATCCGGTTCTCTTCGGCCAGCAGGCGGAACTCGTCGGCCTGATCGACCTGCATGTGGTGCATGCGCAGCCCCAGCATCCCGGCAAAACCAAGCTGCGCGCCGCCCAGCAGCAGCGCGCGGCGCGAAATCCTACGCCAGCTGTCGGCGCTGTCCTTCTGGGTGCGTTTCACATCGGCCTCCCCGCGTGGTCGAAATCGCCCGGCGCCATGCGGCGGACGCCGAACAGCCCCTGCGACAGCAGGACGATCAAAGGATAGCAGATCACCGTCATGGCGTATCGCATGAGCGCTAGGAAAGACGTTCCCTCGGGCACGATCAAGAGGGCCAGCGCCAGCCGGAACAGGATCGTGATGACCGCAAGCACCACCGCCACGGCGATCCACTCCTGCAAGAAGGTGGTTTCGCGGCGCGGGCGATCGCGGGACTTCAGAACCTCGGTGGCCATCAGCACCAGCAGCGCCCAGAGACCGGGCGGGCGCTGGAACAGAAGGTCGGCCAGCAGCATCACCGCCGCCACCAGCAGCGCGGGCACATAGTCAGGCCGGCGCAGCGCCCAGGCAAAGCACAGCGCGGTCAGCACGTCGGGACCGGCATAGCTCGCGGGCATGAGGTCAAGCGGCAGCAGGTGATAGAAGATCAGCGCAAAAGCCAGTGCCACGAAGGTGGCGCGCATCATCCAGACCTTGGCCGGGCGGCTGCTTTCAGCCATTTCCGGCCTCCGCCCCGTCCTCCTGCGCGTCGCTGAGCGGCGGCACGGTGGGATCGGTCTCGGCCTCGGGGGCGCGGCTTTCGGGCGGATGTTCGGGCAGGATCAGCCCCGAGGGCGCATTCACCCGGCGTGCGCCATGGTCGCGCAGCACCCGCAGGAACTCCAGCCGCTCGTAGTCGGCGGCGAGCCGGACCCGCAGACGTCCGCCCGGATCCTGCGCAACCTGTCCGATCAGGATGCCCGGCGGGAAGACCTCGCCGTCGCCCGAGGTGACGATGCGGTCGCCGGGCTTCACCAGATCGGGGTTCTCGAGAAAGTCGATCGGCGGGTTGGCGCTGTTGTCGCCCACCACCATGGCGCGCTGGCCCGAGGGCTGGATCGTCGCCGGGATGCGGCTGGTGGCGTCGGTGAGCAGGATCACCCGCGCGGTGTTATTGCCGACGCCCGAGATGCGCCCGACAAGCCCGATGCCGTCCATCGTGGCCCAGCCATCGACGATGCCATCGCGTGAGCCCACGTTGATCAGCACCGACTGCCGGAACGGCGAGCCGCTGTCGGCCAGCACCACGCCGGTGATATAGGTCAGGCGGGGATCAAGCTGGACGTTGTTCAGGTCGCGCAGCTTGGCGTTCTGCTGCTCGAGCTGCAGCGCCGCCTCTTTCCACGCGGTCATCTGGCGCAATTCGCGCCGGAGTTCCTGATTTTGCTCGTGGATGCGCTGGTAGGATTGGAAGTCGCGCAGGATCTTTACCGCGCCGGTCACCGGCGCCATCGCCCAGTCGAAGCCCGGCATCACCGTGTCGATCACCTGCGCGCGAAACCGTTCGACCCGCGGGCTGTCGATCCGCCACAGGATGAACAGCCCCGCAAGGCACAGGATCAGCACCGCCAGAAGCAGGCGCTTCAGCGGGCCGGAATAGTCTTCGCCATTGCTGCCGTTCTTCGCCATGTTCTTCACGCCGGAGCGTGCCTTGGAGCCGCCGTCGGAGCCTGTGTCCTACAGGCTGCGGAGGAGGGCGCATAGCCGTGCCGCGCGCCCTCCAACAGTTCTGCCGCAGTCGCAGCCGTCCGCAAAGGGATCAGCTGTCGTAATCGATCGCGTGCTGCAGCTGCTTTTCGTACTCGAGCGCCTTGCCGGTGCCGAGTGCCACGCAGTTCAGGCTCTCTTCGGCGATGGACACGGCAAGGCCGGTCTGCTCGCGCAGCGCCAGATCGAGATCGCCCAGCAGCGCGCCGCCGCCGGTGAGCATGACGCCGCGGTCGACGATATCCGCCGCCAGATCCGGCGGGGTCGCCTCAAGCGCCGACATCACCGCCTCGCAGATCGCCTGCACCGGCTCGGCCAGCGCTTCGGCCACCTGGGCCTGGCTGATCTCGGTTTCCTTCGGCACGCCGTTCAGCAGGTCGCGGCCACGGATCTGCATCGAGCTGCCACGCCCGTCGTCGGGCATACGCGCGGTGCCGATCGAGGTCTTGATCCGCTCGGCGGTGGCTTCGCCCACCAGAAGGTTCTGCTGACGGCGCAGATAGTTGACGATGGCCTCGTCCATACGGTCGCCGCCGACGCGGATCGAGCGCGCATAGACGATGTCGCCCAGCGACAGAACCGCCACCTCGGTGGTGCCGCCGCCGATGTCGACGACCATGTTGCCGGTCGGATCGGTGATCGGCATGCCCGCACCAATGGCCGCGGCGATCGGCTCGGCAATCAGCCCGGCCTTGCGCGCGCCGGCGCTCAGCACCGACTGACGGATCGCCCGCTTTTCCACCGGCGTGGCGCCATGCGGCACGCAGACGATGATCTTCGGCTTCGAGAAGGTCGAGCGCTTGTGCACCTTGCGGATGAAATGCTTGATCATCTCTTCCGCTGTGTCGAAGTCCGCGATGACGCCTTCGCGCATCGGCCGGATCGCTTCGATCGAGCCGGGGGTGCGCCCCAGCATCAGCTTTGCATCCTCGCCAACGGCCAGCACCTTCTTGACGCCGTCCTTGACGTGATAGGCCACAACCGACGGCTCGGACAGAATGATCCCGCGACCTTTCACGTAGACCAGCGTGTTCGCCGTGCCGAGGTCGATGGCCATGTCCGCCGAGAAGGCGCCCATGAGTTTGTCCAGTCCAAACATTAAGTAGTCCCGCCCCAGAAATACGCATTTTGGCCCTCAACTCCCTGCGAGCGAAGGCCGGGGTCTTATAAGGCCGGACGGGCGAGCAAAAAAGCCCCCCCCTTACGCAAATGCGCGTGAAATCGCGTGTGCACGGCGGCTGCCCGGGAATCGGGCGGTTTGGAAACTTGGCTCTGGGCTGCCAGCGAAGGCGGTAACAGCCCCCAAACCAAGGAGATGACGGGAAAGTTCCCTTCCTCTTGGCGAAAATATCCCGGGGGTGAGGCGCGCCGCGCCGAGGGGGCAGCGCCCCCTTCGCTTCGCATGTCGCTTTCCAACCATGGAAAGTCGGGGCGATCCTTCGGCGCTGCAGCATCGCCCGCTATGGATCCGGCAAATGCCTGCGGGAGATGCGGATAAATGAAGACAGACGTGAAAGCCCTGGTGGTTGGCGGCGGTGCCGTCGGAACCTCGATTGCCTACCATCTCGCCAAGGCGGGCTGGTCCGACGTGATGCTGCTCGAACGCGACGAGCTGACCTCGGGCTCGACATGGCACGCCGCTGGCCTGCTGCCCTATTTCAACATGAGCTATGCCACCACGCATATCCACGACTACTCGATCAAGTTCTACAAGACGCTCGAGGAAGAGACCGGGCTGAACGCCGGTTTCTCGGTGGTCGGCAACCTGCGCATGGCCCAGACGCAGGCGCGGATGGACGAATACGAGCTTTACGCCACCACCGCGGACACCTGCGGCGTGCCTTATGAGTTCATGACCCCGGCGCAGATCAAGGAGCGCTGGCCGCTGGTCAACACCGATGATCTGCTGGGCGCGCTCTATCACCCGACCGACGGCTACATTAACCCCGCAGACGTCACCATGGCGATGGCCAAGGGCGCGCGTCAGCGCGGCGTGATGATCGAACGCAAGTGGCAGGTCGACGGCTACGAGTGGAAGGGCGATCACTGGGAGGTGACCGTCACCAAGACCGCCGAGAAGGGTGGCAACCTCATCTCCACCGACGAGACCGTGGTGATCAAGGCCGAGCATGTGGTGACCGCCACCGGCAACCACGCGCAGCGCACCGCCAAGCTGCTGGGCATCAAGACCCCGGCGATCCCGGTCGAGCACCAGTTCATCGTCACCGAGCCCGATCCGGCGCTGGTCGAATACCGCAAGGCGGGCAACCCCGAGCACCCGGTGCTGCGCGATGCCGATGCCAAATGGTACGTGCGCGAAGAGCGCGGCGGCTGGATCCTCGGCCCCTATGAGCTTGGCGCCCCGGCCTGCTTCAAATACGGCGTGCCTGACAGCTTCCGTGCCGACCTCTTCCCGCTCGATCTCGAGCGGATCGAGGAAGAGTACATGAGCATGATCCACCGCATCCCGACCTCCGAGACGGTGGGCCTGAAGGACGATTTCAACGGCCCGATCTGCTATACGCCCGACGGCAACCCGCTGATCGGTCCGGCACCCGGCCTGCGCAACATGTGGCTGGCCGAGGGTTTCTCGTTCGGCATCACCGCCGCGGGCGGCGCAGGCTACTACCTTGCGCAGCTGATGACCGAGGGCGAGGCCGAGATCGACATGGGCAGCCTCGATCCCAAGCGGTACGGTCAGGACTGGATGACGACCGACTACGCCGTGGCCAAGAACGAGGAGGCCTACGAGCACGTCTACATCCTGCACCACCCCGACGAAGAGCGTCCGCGCGCCCGTCCGCTGCGCACCGCCCCTGCCTACGAGCGGCAGAAGGCGCTTGGCGCGCAGTTTGGCTGCGTCAACGGCTGGGAGCGTCCGAACTACTACGGCCCGCTCGACGCCGATGACAATTTCGACCATGACGCCCGCAGCTTCCGTCGCGGCGGCTGGTGGCAATACGCCATGGAAGAGGCCAAGGCGATCCGCGAGGGTGTCGGCATCATCGACGCCAGCGCCTTTGCCAAGCATGTGGTCAAGGGCCCCGGCGCCACCGCCTTCCTCGATCACCTGACCTGCAACAAGCTGCCCAAGGTGGGGCGGATCAACCTGACCTACGCGCTGTCGGTCAAGGGCACGACCCGCACCGAATACACCATCGTGCGTCTGGCCGAAGATGAGTACTACCTCGTCAGCGCCGGTGCGCTGCACGCCTATGATGAGGATTTCCTGCTCAAGGCTGCCGAGGACTTCGGTTTCGATCAGGGCTATTTCCACATTCAGGACGTGACCACGCAATGGGCGGTCTATGCCGTCGCTGGCCCCAAGTCGCGCGATCTGCTGAACGAGCTGGTGCGCGATGCCGAGCCGGAAACCGTGCTCAGCAACAAGCGCTTCCCGTGGCTGTCGATGCGCAACATCGAGCTGGGCATGTGCCCGGTCCGCGCCATCCGCGTCGCCTATACCGGCGAGCTTGGCTGGGAGCTGCACGTGCCGGTGGAGATGGGCCTCTACCTGTGGGATCAACTGATGGCCGCAGGCGAGAAGCATGGGCTGAAGCCGGTCGGCACCCGCGCGCAGAACTGGCTGCGTCAGGAGAAGAGCTACCGCGCCTATGGCCACGAGCTTGGCCGCGACGCCACGCCGATGGAGGCGGACCTGCCGCGCTTCATCGACCTGTCGAAAGACTTCGCCGGCAAGGCCGCGATGGAAGCGACGGGCGTGCGCTCGAAATGCGTCACCGTCCTGATCGACGGGCCGGAAGACGCCGATCCTTGGGGCCGCGAGGCGCTGTTTGACGGCGAGACCCGCGTCGGGCGTCTGACCTCGGGCGGCTATTCGGTGGCCTTCGGCAAGTCGATCGGCATGGGCTATGTGAAGCCCGAGCAGGCGGTTGCGGGCACCAAGCTCAAGGTGAAGATGCAGGGCAAGCTCTGGGACGCCGAGGTGACCGAAGACAGCCCCTATGATCCCACCAACGCCAAGATCCGCATCGACGGCTGATCCGAAGCCTCACCTGACAAGGACCGACCGGCCGGCGCTTCTGCGTTGGCCGGTTTTCTTTTGTCTCTCCGGCCTGCAACGGGCCTGTAAGCGGTGGTGCGCGCGGTGGGCTACTCTCCTAAAACTGGTGCTTGCCGCATAATTTCGCGTGTATACTATGGGTTTGAGCGTCACGGCCTTTTCAACGTCCGCAGCAGGCTGACGCGGGTTTTTTGAGAACATTTCAAAAGGACAGCGCCTTGGATTTTGCAACCAGCCGATATCGCGCGGGGCTTTGTGCCTGCCTGCTTTCGCTCAGCCTCGCAGCGCCCGCGCTGGCGCAGCAGGAAAAGAACCCCGAAGACCCCACGAAGATCGCCACCAAGGCCGGGGTCGCTTACTCTGACGAGCTGTCGATCTCGGGCTCGCTGGCCTTCGGGCCGGTGACCAAGCTGAACGCGCGGGTGTCGGAGAGCGGGCAATGGTCGATCGGTGCCTCCTATCTCTTTTCCTTCGCCATCCTGACCTTCTCGGCGTCGGAGAATGAGTTCGACAATGGCTCGGTGCAGACACGCTATTCGCTGGGCGGCTTCGTGCCGCTGACCGCAATGGGGCTCAAGACCGGCAAGTGGCAGCTGTTCTCGCCGTTCGGTTACACCTACAGCGAGGGGGAAGTGGCGGTGACCGACGTTGCCTTGCAGGAAACCTTCAACGTCGAGGTCAGCAACAACAGCGGCTACGTGGGCCTTTTCGGCATCCGCCCGTTCAACGAGCGGCTGACGTTCCTGTCGGGCGGCATCTACACTCGCGGATCGGATGATTTTCAGGGTATCTCGCTGGGGGCAGGGCTGTCGTATCACCTTGGCGAGAACGATACGGTGGCGCTCTTCGGCTCTTACATCGACAATGATTTCGGCGAGGAGCAGAAGCTCGGGGTCTCATACCGGCACGAGTTCTGACATCTGCGGCCGGTCCTTTGCGGTTGTCATATGCCCTGCAGTGCATAGGTTGCGCGGCAAGGACGCACACGGAAGGAAAGCGGCATGGGCCTCAACGTCTATCTCTCGGGAGAAATTCACACTGACTGGCGCGAGCAGATCATCGAAGGCGCGCAGGGGCTGGACGTGACCTTCAGCGCCCCCGTCACCGATCACGCGGCGAGCGACGATTGCGGCGTGGCGATCCTCGGCAGCGAGGAGAGCAAGTTCTGGCACGACCGCAAGGGCGCGCAGGTGAACGCGATCCGCACCCGCAAGGCCATCGCCGACGCCGATGTGGTGGTCGTGCGCTTTGGCGAGAAATACAAACAGTGGAATGCCGCTTTTGATGCGGGCTACGCCGCCGCGCTGGGCAAGTCGCTGATTATCCTGCAGCAGCCCGAGCATGACCACGCGCTGAAGGAGGTCGACGCCGCGGCGCTGGCAGTGGCGCGTGCGCCGGGCGAGGTGGTGTCGATCCTGCGCTATGTGCTGACCGGCGCGCTGCCGGGGTAATTCGCGGCGTGATATAAAGGGGAGGGGGCGCTGCCCCCTCGCCGCTGCGCGGCTCACCCCCGGCGTATTTTTGAAGAGAAGAAGGGCAGGGCGCGCATTGGCGTGGCTCGTGCCGTGCACGCGGCGCATTTTCCGTGGCGTCATCGCGCCATCTATGCAACCTCTGGCTCCGGTAACGAACAGGACACCCGCATCTCGCGGGCCAGAGGGACACGAGACATGATTCAGGAATTCAAGGATTTTATCGCCAAGGGCAACGTCATGGACATGGCGGTTGGCATCATTATCGGCGCCGCTTTCACCGCGATCGTCAAATCGCTGGTGGGCGACATTTTCAACCCGATCATCGCCCTTTTCACCGGCGGCATCGACTTCTCGGGCTGGTTCTACGCGCTGGACGGCGGCGAATATGCCTCGCTGGCGGCGGCGCAGGAGGCCGGGGCCTCGGTCTTTGCCATCGGCAGCTTCCTGATGGCGGTGATCAACTTCTTCATCATCGCCTTCGTGGTCTTCATGCTGGTGAAGATGGTCAACCGCATCAAATCGGCTGCCGAAAAGCCCGATGAGGTGGCGCCCGAGGTGAAGACCGGCCCTTCGGAGCTTGATATCCTCATCGAGATCCGCGACGCGCTGAAGAAATAACCCTGACGCGATCCCGGGCTGAGGGCGCCAGCCACGGCGCCGGATGCATAGCGCCCTGCATCCGGCTGCCACGCGCCACAAGCGGGTTGCGGCCCTTTGAGCGGCTTTGTACATCGCCCGGACCCATCCCCCGGAGACTCGTCATGAACCGCAGCGTGAAAATCGCCATTGGCAGCGTATTCGTCGGTATTGTCGTTCTGGCGATCAAGACGCTTGCCTGGTGGCTGACCGGCTCGGTGGCGCTGCTCTCGGACGCGTTGGAAAGCATCGTGAATGTGGCCACCGCGCTGGCGGCGCTGATGGCGGTGCATATCTCGTCGCAGCCGCCCGATGCGGATCATCCTTTCGGCCATCATAAGGCCGAGTATTTCAGCGCCGTGCTGGAAGGGGTGCTGATCGTTGTCGCAGCGGTGCTGATCCTGCGCGAGGCCTGGGGCGCGTGGCAGGAGCCCGCGCCGATCGAACAGGCGGGGCTGGGGCTCATCATCAACCTCTCGGCAGGGGTGCTCAACGCGGTCTGGTGCTGGGTGCTGCTGCGCGAGGGGCGCAAGCTGAAGTCGCCCGCGCTTGTCGCCGATGGCAAGCACCTGCTGACCGATGTCTTCTCCTCGGCGGGCGTGGCGCTTGGCGTGGGCGCGGCGGTGCTTACCGGCTGGCTCTGGCTCGACGCGCTGCTGGCGGCGCTGGTGGCGGTCAACATCCTGTGGTCGGGCTGGCAGGTGATCCGCTCGTCGGTGGGCGGGCTGATGGATGAGGCGGTGCCCGAAGAAGACCTGTCGGAGATGCGCACGATCATCTCGGCCAATGCCGAGGGCGCGGTCGAGGCGCATGACCTGCGCTCGCGCCGGGCGGGGCAGGCGGTGTTTCTGGAGTTCCATCTGGTGGTGCCGGGCGAGATGAGCGTGGTCGCGGCGCATGACATCTGCGACCGGATCGAACACGCGCTGCAGGACGCCATCGAGGGCTGCCGTGTCACCATCCACGTGGAGCCGGAGCATAAGGCCAAGCACTCGGGGATCGTGGTGCTCTGAGAGCGGGGGCGTGAGGGGGCGCTGCCCCAGCGGCCTGTTTTCCTGGGACTTTTTCCCTGGGCGTATTTTCAAAGAGAAGAAGAGGCGGGCGCCGTGGTGGGGCCCGCCCTTCCTTTGTCTTTGCGGCGTGATCAGGCGGCGATGGCCTTTTCGGTGCTCTGCAGCGGCAGGTTCAGCGCGCGGGCGACGGCGGCATTGGTGATCTGGCCGTCGTGCACGTTGAGCCCGTTGCCGAGATGCGGGTCCTCGGCGCAGGCCACCCGCCAGCCCTTGCCCGCCAGCGCCAGCATGAAGGGCAGCGTGGCATTGCCGAGCGCCAGCGTCGAACTGCGCGGCACCGCGCCGGGCATATTGGCGACGCAATAGTGCTGGATGCCGTCCACCGTGTAGACCGGGTCCTGATGGGTCGTCGCCTTGGAGGTCTCGAAGCAGCCGCCTTGGTCGATGGCCACATCCACCAGCACCGCGCCGGGCTTCATGGTCGACAGCTGCGCGCGGCTTACCAGTTTCG
This sequence comes from Salipiger sp. ABN3_019, assembly GCF_056158605.1. Classification (NCBI taxonomy): domain Bacteria; kingdom Pseudomonadati; phylum Pseudomonadota; class Alphaproteobacteria; order Rhodobacterales; family Roseobacteraceae; genus Salipiger; species Salipiger sp. ABN3_019. Next base: position 2,846,893 of record NZ_JBSWTP010000009.1, on the reverse strand, counting down.
GCGCTTCGGCGCCGGGGATCAGCACTGCGCCGATCACCATGTCGGCCTCGGTCAGCAGTTCGGCCACGGCGCCTTCGGTCGAGTAGCGGTTCTTGAAGGTGCTGCCGAAGGTCTCGTCGAGCTGGCGCAGGCGCGGCAGCGAGCGGTCGAGCACGGTCACATCCGCGCCCATGCCCGCAGCGATGCGCGCCGCATGGGTGCCGACAACGCCGCCGCCCAGAACCAGCACATTGGCCGGGCCGACGCCGGGAACGCCGCCCATCAGCACGCCGCGGCCCCCATTGGCCTTTTGCAGCGACCATGCGCCCATCTGCGGCGCGAGACGGCCCGCCACCTCGGACATGGGTGCCAGCAGCGGCAGCCCGCCGCGCGCGTCGGTCACCGTTTCATAGGCGATGCAGGTGGCGCCGGAGGCCAGCAGGTCCCGCGTCTGCTCGGGATCGGGGGCGAGGTGCAGATAGGTGAACAGAAGCTGGCCGCGCCCCAGTTGCTTGCGCTCGACCGCCTGCGGCTCTTTCACCTTCACGATCATCTCGGCCTCGGCCCAGATTTCCTCGGCGGTGGCGGCGATGCGGGCACCGGCGGCGGTGTAATCCTCGTCGGTGAAGCCTGCGCCGAGCCCGGCGCCCTGCTGCACGATCACCTCATGGCCATGCGCCGCCGCCTCACGCGCGGCATTGGGCGTCAGGCCGACGCGAAATTCCTGCGGTTTGATCTCTGTCGGGCAACCGATTTTCATGCTAGCTCCTCCTTCCGGCCCCTTCGGGCGCGTTATCCTGCTTTGAGGATGCGCCTCTGGCCGTGCAATTTCCTTGCTGATTTGCCGTGACCAAATCGCTATTGGGGGGAGAATCTTCGACCCAAGCCCGATTTTTTCGAAAGACCTGAGCATGACCCTCGACGACACCGACCGCCGTATCCTGCGCGCGCTGCAAAAGCAGGGGCGCATGTCCAACGCGGAACTGTCGGAGAAGGTGAACCTCTCGGCCTCGGCCTGCCACCGGCGGGTGCAGCGGCTGGAGGCCGAGGGCTATGTGAAGGATTACGTGGCGCTGCTCAACGCCCGCAAGATGGGGCTGGCGAGCACGGTCTTTGTTGAGATCCGGCTCAGCGCGCAGGCCGACGAGGTGCTGGAGGCCTTCGAGAAGGCGGTGGCGCGGGTGCCGGCGGTGCTCGAGTGTCACCTGATGGCGGGCACGGCGGATTACATCCTGAAGGTGGTGGCCGAGGACACCGAGGATTTCGCCCGCATCCACCGCCAGTATCTCACCCGGCTGCCGGGGGTGGCGCAGATGCAGTCGAGCTTTGCCCTGCGCACCGTGTTCAAGACCACCGCGCTGCCGGTGTGATCCCGCGCGGGCCTGTCCCGCGCCGCGCCGCCTGTCCCGCGCTGCGCGGCCCGGTAGTCTGCGATCCCATAGCCTGCGCCCCTATGTCGCTTGCCCGGCCCCGCACGCCCTGACATAAATTCAGGCGGGCAGGGAGGCCCGGAGGCGGGACCGTCGCGGAGGGGAAAATGGCGTTCGATCATGTGATTGTCGGGGCGGGAAGCGCCGGGTGCGTGCTGGCGAAACGGCTGGCCGAGGGGGGGCGCCGCGTGCTGCTGCTTGAGGCGGGCGGGCGCGACAGCTACCACTGGATCCACATCCCGATGGGGTATCTCTATTGCATCGGCAACCCGCGCACCGACTGGTGCTACCGCACCGCCGAGGAGAAGGGGCTCAACGGGCGCTCGCTGCTCTACCCGCGTGGCAAAGTCCTGGGCGGCTGCTCATCGATCAATGGCATGCTCTATCTGCGCGGGCAGGCGGCGGATTACGATGGCTGGCGTCAGATGGGCCTGCAGGGCTGGGGCTGGGACGACGTTCTGCCCTATTTCCGCAAGTCCGAGGATTACGTCGAGGGCGAAAGCGCGGCGCATGGCGCGGGCGGCGAGTGGCGGGTGGAAAACCAGCGCCTGCACTGGGACATCCTCGACGATTGGATCAAAGCCGCCGAGGCCGAGGGCATCCCGAGGGTCGATGATTTCAACACCGGCGACAACGAGGGCGTCAGCTATTTCCGGGTGAACCAGCGCAACGGCTGGCGGATGAACACCGCCAAGGCGTTTCTGCGCACCACCCGGAGCGACCGGCTGAAGGTCGAGACGAACGCCCATGTGACGCGGCTGCTGATCGAGGACCGGCGCGTGGTGGGCGTGGAATACGAGCGGGCTGGGCAGATCCATCAGGTGCGTCCCGAAGGCGAGGTGATCCTCTCGGCGGGCGCGGTGAACTCGCCGCATCTGCTGCAGGTCTCGGGGGTGGGGCCGGCAGAGCATCTGCGGCAGCATGGCATCGACGTGGCGCTGGATGCGCCCGAGGTGGGCGGCAACCTGCAGGACCATCTGCAGCTGCGCTGCGCGTGGCGGCTCACCGGGGCCAAGACGCTCAACACTCTGGCCAGCACGCTCTTTGGCAAGGGCAAGATCGGGCTCGATTACGTGCTGCGGCGGCGCGGTCCGATGTCCATGGCGCCCTCACAGCTTGGCGCCTTCTCGCGCTCGCGGGAGGGGCTGGCATCGGCGGATCTCGAATACCATGTGCAGCCGCTTTCGCTCGAGGCCTTCGGCCAGCCGCTGCATAATTTTCCCGCGATGACCGCGAGCGTGTGCAACCTGCGCCCCGAAAGCCGCGGCACGGTGCGGCTGGCATCAAACGATGCGCGCGAGGCGCCGGTGATCGCGCCCAACTACCTGTCGACCGAGGGCGACCGGCGGGTGGCGGCGGATGCCATCCGGCAGGTGCGCCGCATCATGGCGCAGCAGGCCATGGCGCGCTACCGGCCCGAGGAGTTGAAGCCGGGGCCGCAGTTCCAGACCGAGGAGGAGTTGCAGCGCGCGGCGGGCGAGGTGGGCACCACCATCTTCCATCCGGTGGGTACCGTGCGCATGGGCACCGAAGAGAGCGCGCCGCTGGACGCGGACCTGCGCTTCCGGGGGCTTTCGAACCTGCGGGTGGTGGATGCCAGCGTGATGCCGCGGATCGTCTCGGGCAACACCAACTCGCCCACCATCATGATCGCCGAAAAGGCGGCGGACATGATGCTGCACGGCTGAGGCGGAACCGTGCTAAGCTCCAAGGTGTTTGAGACTCAAGTCCTTTGCCCCTGCATGTCACATGCTTATGGAGACAGCCGATGAAACTTCTTTCCGCCCTGACCGCCCCCGCGCTTCTGCTCAGCCTCTCTGCACCCGCCTTCGCCGGGGACTATGAGGTTTATGAGGACGTGCTACCGGAAAACCGCGATCCCGAGGGCGCGCTCTATTTCAGCCAGATGGATCTGGACCGCAATGGCGTTCTCACCCGCTCGGAGATCTTCGCAGCCTTCGGCGATGGCGCGTTTGATGCGATCATGGCCTTTGACGCCAATGCCGACTGGCAGCTCACCCGCAACGAGATGCGCGCCTATGGCGATCTTGGCACCGGCGGCCCGGCTGGCCTGCTGCATGAAAGCGTGCGCGGCTGACAGGCTGCGGGTGAGGGGGCGCTGCCCCCTCGGCGCTGCGCGCCTCACCCCCGGGCGTATTTGAAAAGAGAAGAAGGGCGCGGGCCCTGATCTTCTTCTCTTTCCAAATACGCCCGCCGGAGGCAGGCCCGTCAGGGCCTACTTTCGTCAGGGACTTCCCGCCGTCGCGACGCGCGCGGTCAGTCCTGTTTGGGATGGTCGTCATACTTGCCCGACAGGATGCGCTGCGCGTCGCCTTCGGGGTCGTCGTACTGACGGGTCTTCACGGTGAAGACGAAAAAGGCGAGGCCGAGGCCGCCGAGGATCAGCGAGATCGGGATCAGATAGGCGAGGATATTCATCGGGATGCTTTCAGTCTCAGCGCGTTCAGCGACACGGTGATCGAAGAGGCCGACATCGCCAGCGCCGCGATCAGCGGCGAACAGAGCCCGGCGATGGCCAGCGGCACGGCGATCAGATTGTACCATGTGGCGATGGCGAAATTCTGGCGGATGCGCCGCGTCGCCTTGCCCGCCACCTCCAGCGCGCCGGGGATCGGCGCGAGCGAGGAGCCCAGCAGCACGATGTCCGAGGCGACGCGCGCCGCATCAAGCGCCGAGGCCGGTGAGATCGAGACATGCGCGCCGGCCAGCGCCGCCGTGTCGTTGAGCCCGTCGCCGACCATCAGCACATGCGCGCCCTGCTCGGAGAGCGCCTTGATCCGTGCGGCCTTGTCCTGCGGCAGGGCCTCGGCAATCCACTGAGGGATGCCGAGGCGGCGGGCCAGCGCTTCGACCGCCGCGGTGCCATCGCCGGAGATCAGGATCACCTCCTTGCCCGCCTCCTTCAGCGCGCGCACCGCCTCTTCGGCCCCGGCGCGCAGGCTGTCCTCGAAGGTGAACGCCTGCGCCGGGCCATCGCCGACGCGCAGCCAGCTGGCGGTCATGGCATTCTGGCCACCGCCGGTCCAGGCGCCGCGACCGAGGCGGATTTCGCGGCCCTGCCAGATACCTTGCGTGCCATAGCCGGGAACCTCGGTGATGCCGGTGACCTCGGCGCCGGGAATGCCAGCGGCGCGCAGGGCGTGGGTCAGCGCGGCGGACAGCGGGTGGTTCGAGCCTTCGGCGAGGGCGAGGGCGAGCGACAGGTCGTGGCGGGTGAAGGCGTCAAGGTTGGTCAGCGTCGGCGTGCCGCTGGTCAGCGTGCCGGTCTTGTCGAAGACCACCGTGTCCACATCCGCCAGACGCTCCAGCGCGGTGCCATCCTTGATCAGCAGGCCGCGCTTGAACAGCCGCCCCGAGGCAGCTGTAGTGACCGCGGGCACCGCGAGGCCGAGCGCGCAGGGGCAGGTGATGATCAGCACTGCCGCGGCGATATTGAGCGCCACGCGCAGATCGCCGGACCACGCGAGCCAGCCGAGGAAGGCGAGGGCCGACAGGATATGCACGCCGGGCGCGTAAAGCTTGGCGGCCTTGTCGGCGAGCGGGGTGTAATTCTCGCGGCCAGATTCCGCCACGGCCACGAGATCAGCCATACGGTGCAGCGAGGTGTCGCGCCCGACGGCGCTGGCGCGGATCACCAGCGGGCCGGTGAGGTTGATCTCGCCGGCGCTGACCTGCCTGCCCGGCTCGGCGTAGACCGGGCGCGTCTCGCCGGTGAGCAGGGCGCGGTCCAGCTCGGAGGTGCCTTCGGTGATCTCGCCATCCACCGGCATCCGACCGCCGGGGCGCACGCGGATCAGATCGCCGACCCGCAGCTCGCTGGCGGCGACCTGCTCTTCGCCGGTCTCGGTCACGCGCCAGGCGCGCGGCACCTCGAGCGCCGAAAGCTCCTCGGCGGCGGAGCGGGCGATGGCGCGGGTGCGGTGGTCGAGATAGCGCCCGGTGAGCAGGAAGAAGGTCAGCGCGATGGCGGCGTCGAAATAGGCGTGCTCGCCCGACAGCATGGTCTCCCAGAGCGAAGTGGCGATGGCCAGCAGGATCGCCAGCGAGATCGGTACATCCATATTGAGATGCCCGGCGCGCAGCGCGGTCCAGGCGTTGCGGAAGAAGGGCTGCGCCGAGAAGGCGATGGTCGGCAGCACGATGGCCGCCGAGACCCAGTGGAAGAGATCGCGCGTCGGCCCTTCGGCGCCGGACCAGACGGCGATCGACAGCAGCATGACGTTCATCGCGGCAAAGCCCGCCACGGCGAGGCGCATCAGCAGATCGCGCCCGGCCTTGTCGGTGGCGGTGGCGGCCAATGTGCCAGCGTCAAGCTCATGCGCCTCGTATCCCGCCGCCTCGACCACGGGGATCAGATCTGCGGCGGTGATCTCGGGCTCGGCCTCGATGCGCACGCGTTTCTGGCTGAGGTTGACCCGCGCGCTGTGTACGCCCGGCTCGGCTTCGAGCGCGCTTTCCACCGCCGTCATGCAGGCGGCGCAATGGATGGTGGGCAGCGAGAGCGCCAGCTTGGCCTCGGTCGCGCCCGCGCGTTCGGCCAGCGCCTCGGCGGCGGGGGCGGCGACACAGGCGGGGCAGGCTGAAGCCTGCGGGCGCAGGGCGGCGGTCATTGGCTCAGTCCTTGACGAAGAATTCCAGTCGCTGCTCGAAGAGCGTGCCATCGTCAGCATGGGCGTTGACCCAGACGTTCCAATGCCCGGGGGCAAGGGCGTCGGCGGCGACGAACTGGCGGCCGTCCCAGAAGAACTCGGGCGTGTGGTCGTCTTTCACATGGGTCGAGCGGCCCAGCTTGACCGACAAATCCGCGGGCTTCACCGGCTGGCCTTCGACGTCGGTGAAGCGCAGCACCACCGCCTCTTCGCGCAATTCGGCCTGCGCGGTCCATCCCAGCGCCTCCTGCTCGGCGCGGCGGGCGTCGAAGGTCTGGCTGGCGACATAGGAGTTCTTTACCTCAAGGCCGGGGAAGGTGGCGATGGCGTTCCACGCCAGCGCGATGTTCACCGCGATGATCACTCCGAACGCGCCGCCGAAGATGGCCAGCACGTGCCAGCCGGTGAGCTTGCGTCCACTATCCTGAGCTTCGGTCATCAGTTGTCCCGTCCGTTGAAGATGGTTTCTTTGCCAGCGCGGTCGCCGGTGGTGAGGTCCTCGACCCAGATATGGAACGGGGTGCGCTCGGCCTGAGCCTCGGAGGTGTCTGCGGGGGCGGTCACATAGACCCGTTGAAGGTGCGTCTCGTTGGCGGGCACGTCAACGGTGTCGTCGTCCTCGCCCTCAAGCGTGATCTGCAGGTTGGCGTCATCCGTGAGCGTGAGTTGGAAGGGCCGGTCCTCGCCATGCTTGTTGAGCAGGCGCACGTCGTAGGTGTTGCGGATCGACCCGTCGGAGAGCACCACGAAGGTGGGGTTGCGCACTGGCGCGACGGTGAGCTCGATCTCGGGGCGCATCACCAGCGCCACGAGCAGGCCGAGGCCCACCAGCGACCACAGCGCGGTATAGAGGATCACGCGCGGGCGGAAGATGTGCTTCCACACGGCGCGCGGTGCGTGCCCCTCGCGCTCGCGGGTTTCGTCCGACAGGGCGAGGTAATCGATCAGACCGCGCGGCTTGCCGATCTTTGCCATCACGTCGTCGCAGGCGTCGATGCAGAGCGCGCAGGTGATGCAGGCCAGCTGCTGGCCGTCGCGGATGTCGATGCCCATGGGGCAGACGTTGACGCAGGCGTTGCAGTCGATGCAGTCGCCGAGGTTCTCGGCGCCCTCGGCCTTGCGGTGCTTGCCGCGCGGCTCGCCGCGCCAGTCGCGATAGCCGACGGTGAGCGTGTCCTCATCCATCATCGCCGCCTGAATGCGCGGCCAGGGGCAGGCGTAGATGCAAATCTGTTCGCGCGCGAAGCCGCCGAAGGCGAAGGTTGTGGCGGTGAGCAGCAGCATGGTGGTGTAGGCCACCGGGTGGGCGTTGCCGGTCACCAGATCGACCAGAAGCGTCGGCGCGTCGGTGAAATAGAACACCCACGCGCCCCCCGTGGCGAGCGCGATGAGGAACCACGCCACCCATTTCGTCACGCGCAGGCGGACCTTGCGGGCATCCCACTTCTTTTGCCGGTGCAGGCGCAGGCGGGCGTTGCGGTCGCCCTCGATCCAGCGCTCGACGAGGATGAAGAGATCGGTCCAGACCGTCTGCGGGCAGGCGTAGCCGCACCAGACCCGCCCAAGCGCCGAGGTGAAGAGGAACAGGCCGAGGCCCGCCATGATCAGCAGGCCCGCGACGAAGTAGAATTCATGCGGCCAGATCTCGATGAAGAAGAAAAAGAACCGGCGGCCGGCCATATCGACCAGCACCGCCTGATCAGGCAGTTCGGGGCCCCGGTCCCAGCGGATCCACGGGGTGACGTAGTAGATCCCCAGAAGCACGATCATCAGCACCCACTTGAGGTTGCGGAAGTGGCCGCGCACGCGGCGGGGGAAGATCGGCTCGCGCGCCGCGTAGAGAGAGGGCGCGCCTGGTTGGGTATCGGACACCGTGCATACTCCGGTTCGAATTTGCCTTTGTCGCCCGTTCTGACGCCGCGGCCGCTTTCGAACTTTGACATGCATCAATATGCATATCTTTCACTTAGCTTTCGCGGCTTCTCGTCGCAGCCAAGTGGCGAAGAGGCGCAGCGGAGGCCGCATGACGCCGGGGCGGATTACCAGATAATAGCCCTTTTTGCGTGTGTCCTCGAACAAAAGCCGCAGCCGTCCGGCGGCGATGTCGTCATCGGCAAAGACGCGGGCGGTGATGGCGATGCCATGGCCCTGCCGCGCCGCCTCGAGCATCAGGTTGCCGGGTAGGGAGCTGATGCCGCGGCGGGCGTCGCGGTCGATGCCGAATTGCGAGAACCATTCGCTGGCCTCATTGGTGCCAAGCTCCTGCAGCCAGTGGTACTCGGTGAGGTCCGAGGGATCGCTGATCTCGCGCTCGCCCACCAGCCGCGGCGAGCCGACCAGCGCGATGGGGGATTCCACCAGAAGCTCCGCCTCGAGGCCCGGCCATTGACCCGAGCCATAGCGCAGCGCCAGATCGACGCCGCCCGGCTCCAGCGGCGCGACCTTGGCCGAAGGGTCGATCATCAGGCTGATCTCGGGATGCGCCTCGCGAAACCGCGCGAGCCGCGGCATCAGCCATGACGAGGCGAAGCTGGGCGTCGTGGTGATCATCAGCGGGCGCTCGGCCTCGGCACCGGTGAGGGCCGAAAGCTCCTGCGCGATCCGGCCGAAACCATCGCTCAGCGCCTGCGCCAGACGCGCGCCTTCTTCGGTGAGCGCCATCGAGCGCCGCGAGCGGTCGAGCAGCCCGAGCCCGAGATGGGACTCGAGATTACGGATCTGCTGGCTGATCGCGGCATGGCTGACGTTGAGCGCGGCGCCGGCACGCTGAACAGAGCCGGTCTCTGCGTAGGCGGCAAAAGCCCGCAGCGCGGGCAGAGGGGGCAGGGAGGTCCAATCCATATGTCAATCAATCTTACATGTCTGAATTGTTCCTGACTGGCCTGAAATTGCCCTTTGGTCAATATGAGAGGGGCAAGAGCACGGTGATCAGGAGAACGAAAATGCTTGGAATCTACTCAAAAACTTTCATGACAGCGGCGCGAATGGAAAATATGCCGCCCTCTTCGGAACTGTCGCGTATGGCGCATGATGTGTTGCCCGAGGCGAAAATTGCACCTCGGCGGGTCAAAAAACAAAGATTTGGTCTGCTGCGGATGATCGGTGCAAAATTTCGGCCTGCCAAGAGCGGAATGAGCGTTGTCACACATTGCGAGGGTTAATTCGCTTGGGCGAGGCCTGCCCAACAAAAACCGCACAAAAAGAACGCCGCCCCCCGGAAACGCGCGAACAGGACGGGGTGCGGCGTTCTGCCTCCGGGCCATCGGGTCCGGAGGTTTTCGCGTTAAAGGTTATTGCTCGGAGGCTTCGCCGCCGCCAAGCCCGTGCACGTAGCTGGCCACGGCGCGAATTTCCGCCTCGGACAGACGGGCGTTCCAGTTCGGCATGACGCCGAAGCGGGCGTTGTAGACCGTCTCGTAGATGGTTTCGTAATCGCCGCCATAGAGCCAGATCGCGTCGGTCAGGTTCGGCGCGCCCTGGAAACGGTCGCCGGTGCCATCCTCTGCGTGACAGGCCGAGCAGTTGTCCATGAACAGCGTCTCGCCTTCAGACACCGCCTCGGCGTTCTGCGGCTCTTCGCCCGACAGGGTCATCACGTAGTTCGCCACAGCCGAGACCTGTTCACGGTCGAGCAGCCCATCGCGCCCAAAGGCGGGCATTTCCGAATAGCGTGCGTCGGGATCATCCTCGTTACGGATGCCGTGGGTCACCGTGAAGTGGATGTCCTCGATCGAGCCGCCCCAGAGCCAGTTGTCGTCCAGCAGGTTGGGATAGCCCACCGCGCCTGCCGCGCCAGAGCCGTGGCACTGCGCGCACCATGTGCGGAACACTGCGGCCCCGGCGTTCTGCGCGTAGCTGTTCAGCTCGGGGCTCTCGGCGATTGCCGTCAGTTCGACCGATGCCAACTCCTCGTTGATCGGTGCGAGCTTGGCTTCCTGCGCCTCGATCTCCTCGGCAACGGCGCCGCGCGTCGAATAGCCCAGCAGGCCTGCCGTGGCCGAGCGTACGCCCGGCCATGCGGGGTAGGCGATGGTGTAGCCGACGCCCCAGACAATGGTGGCGTAGAAGACCATCAGCCACCATTTCGGCAGGGGCTTGTTGTACTCTTCAATGCCGTCCCAGGAATGGCCGGTCGTCTCGTAGTCGAGATCGTCTCTCTTGGTATCTTTGTTGTCGCTCATGATCCTCGCCTCCTCACTTCTGGGCGGGTGCTTCGGGCGCGCGCGCGGCGGCCGGAGCGTCGTCATTGCGCAGCGGGATGCTGGCGGCGTTGTCGTGCGAGTGCTTGCTGCCGGGCCGGAAGAGCCAGATCAGCATGCCCACGAAGAAGACGAACATTGCCAGAAGGCCCCAGCTGTCGGCGAAGTGGCGCAGGGCGGAATAGGTGTCCATTGCGTCCCCCTTACCGGCTTGCGTCGGGCGTGAAGGTCGAGAAATCGACCAGCGTGCCGAGCATTTGCAGGTAGGCCACCAGCGCATCCATCTCAGAGATGCCCGGCTCGCCGTCGAAGTTGCGGATGTTCACCGTCTCGCCGTAGCGCTCCATCAGCCCATCGATATCGCCGAAGGGATCGTGCTGGACGCGGAAGTCGGCGGAGGCACTGGCGATCATCTCTTCGGTGTAGGGCACGCCGACCATGCGGTGCGTTTCCATCAACTCGCCCATGTGCTCGCCCTCGACCAGACGGTGCGAGAGGAAGCCATATTTGGGCATGACGGACTCGGGCACCACCGACTGCGGGTCGGTCAGGTGATCCACGTGCCACTCGTCCGAATAGCGGCCGCCGACGCGGGCGAGGTCGGGCCCCGTCCGCTTCGAGCCCCATTGGAACGGGTGGTCGTATTGCAATTCCGCCGCGAGGCTGTAGTGGCCGTAGCGTTCCACTTCGTCGCGCATCGGGCGGATCATCTGGCTGTGGCAGACATAGCAGCCCTCGCGGATGTAGATGTCGCGCCCGGCCAGTTCCAGCGGGGTGTAGGGGCGCATGCCCTCTACGTCTTCGATGGTGTTTTCGAGGTAGAACAGCGGCACGATCTGCACCAGCCCGCCGATGGTCACCACCAGAAAGGCGAAGATGGCCAGCAGGGTTACGTTCTTCTCAAGGATCCCGTGTTTGTCGAGAATGCTCATCTTCGGCCCTCCTTATTCGGCCGGAGTGGCATGCGCCGTTGCAGCCTCGGCCTCGATGGCCGGAGCCCGCTTAACGGTCATCCACAGGTTGTAGCACATGATAATCGCGCCGGAGATGTAGAGCAGGCCGCCAAGGGCACGCACCACATACATCGGGAACTTGGCAGACACGGTGTCGGCGAAGCTGTTGACGAGGAAGCCGTTGGCATCCACCTCGCGCCACATCAGGCCTTCCATGATGCCCGTGACCCACATCGAGGCGGCGTAGAGCACGATGCCGATGGTGGCGAGCCAGAAGTGCCAGCTGACGAGGCTGAGGCTGTAGAGGCGTTCACGGTTCCACAGTTTCGGCGTCAGGAAGTAGAGCGCGCCGAAGGTGATCATGCCGTTCCAGCCAAGCGCGCCGGAGTGCACGTGGCCGATGGTCCAGTCGGTGTAATGCGACAGCGAGTTCACCGCGCGGATCGACATCATCGGGCCTTCGAAGGTCGACATGCCGTAGAAGCCGATGGAGATCACCAGCATCCGCATGATCGGGTCGGTGCGCAGCTTGTCCCAGGCCCCCGAGAGGGTCATCAGGCCGTTGATCATGCCGCCCCAGCTGGGCATCCACAGGATGATCGAGAACACCATGCCGAGGGTCGAGGCCCAGTCGGGCAGGGCGGTGTAATGCAGGTGGTGCGGACCGGCCCAGATGTAGATGAAGATCAGCGCCCAGAAGTGCACGATCGACAGCTTGTAGCTGAACACCGGGCGCTCGGCCTGCTTGGGCACGAAGTAATACATCATGCCAAGGAAGCCGGCGGTCAGGAAGAAGCCCACGGCGTTGTGGCCGTACCACCATTGCGTCATCGCGTCCTGCACGCCCGAGAACACCTGCACCGACTTGGAGCCCCAGATCGACACGGGGATGCTCAGGTTGTTGACGATGTGCAGCATGGCGACGGTGATGATGAAGCTCAGGTAGAACCAGTTCGCCACGTAGATGTGGGGTTCCTTGCGCTTGATGATCGTGCCAACGAAAACCAGAAGATAGGCAACCCAGACGATGGTCAGCAGCCAGTCGACGTACCATTCGGGCTCGGCGTATTCCTTCGACTGGGTGGCGCCGAGGATGTAGCCTGTGGCCGCCAGAACGATGAACAGCTGGTAGCCCCAGAACACCCACCACGCGAGGTTGCCGCCCCAGAGGCGCGCCGCCGAGGTACGCTGAACGACATAGAACGATGTGCAGATCAGCGCGTTGCCGCCAAAGGCGAAAATCACCGCCGAGGTGTGCAGCGGCCGCAGCCGCCCGAAATTCATGTGGCCCTGCGCCCATTCGAAGTTGAGCGCGGGGAACGCCAGCTGCGCGGCGATGAAAACACCTGCCGCAAAGCCGATCACGCCCCAGAAGGCGGTTGCAATCACGCCAGCACGCACCACATCATCCATATAACTCAGTTCCCGCACCTTGGCGGGGACCGGCTCGTCGGTATTGCGGAGGGTCCAAAGGAAAAGACCGGCCGCGATGAGGAAAATGGTCAGCGCATTGACCATGTAAGCCACATCTCGTGCGTAATTGGCGGCCACCAGCGCAAAGACTGCGACGACCCCCAGCACGATGAGCTTGATATAATTCAGCATCGTTCGTCCCTTCGTCTGACTCGCACAATTCGTTGACCGCGCGAGCGGTTTGACTGACGGGGTTGTGAAGTGAATGGCCCCGCCCAACCTTGATCTGCATCAAGGCTTTGGCTGCGAAGTCTTGCCTTAAGTCATTCTGAGAATTGCCTCTCGGGGGTAGAGTGCCGCCATCCGGCTCTCCGGACAATACCAAGGAGATGAACATGGGCTACAAAACAATACTTACGGTTGTGACGGACGAAGCTTTGCTGAATTCGACCATCGACCATGCAGCCGCCGTTGCGGCGTGCTGGGATGCCCATCTCGAGGTTCTGGCCTTCGGCGTGGATCGCACCCAGACCGGCTATTACTACGCCGGGGCCGACGCGATCATCCTTCAGGAAACGCTCGACCGGGCCTCCAAGGATGCGGCAGAGCTTGCCAAGGCCGCGCGCGTGCGGCTGGGCCAGATCGAGGGCCGCTGGTCGATCGAGGAAGGCGTGGCGCAACTGGCCGACATCGGACGTCACGTGGCCGGACGGGCGCGCTTTGCCGATATGGTCGTGCTGCCCAAGCCCTACGGCAAAGAGCGCGGCGTCGAGTTGGAGCCGATCGTGGAGGGCGGTCTTTTCGAAGGTCAGGCCCCGGTGCTGGTGGTGCCGCAGGCGATCAACCCTTCGAGCAAGCCCAAGCGCGTGGTGCTGGGCTGGAACGAAAGCGCCGAAGCGCTGCGTTCGGTGCGGGCGGCGATGCCGATCCTCAAATCCGCCGATACGGTGCATGTGGTGGTCATCGACCCGCCGCAGCACGGCCCGAACCGGTCGGACCCGGGCGGCATGCTGTCGCAATATCTGTCGCGCCACGGCGTCAACGCCGAGATCGACGTGCTGACCAAGACGATGCCGCGCATCTCGGACATCCTGAACCGTCACGTGCAGGATGTGGATGCCGATATGGTGGTGATGGGGGCATATGGCCATTCCCGGTTCCGCGAGGCGATCCTCGGGGGCGCCACGCGCAACATGCTGGAACTGGCTGAGGTACCGGTCTTCCTCGCGCATTGAGGCCAAGGAGAAGAGGCTTCTGCGTGGGGGATCGGAAGGCGGCTCTGCCGCCGGAGAGCGGGTCTGGGAGGGCCCGCTCTTTTCTTGTGCGGACTTGGTCGTGCTGGGCCTTTCGGGGCCTTTGGGCTCAGACCTCGCCGAGCTTCAATAGTGCCGCCTTCAACGCGTCTAGGTCGATCTCGCCAAGCGCGGCATCGACGGCGTCATGTTCCTGCCGCCAGAGCGGCAGCGCGCGCATGAGCAGCGCATGACCCGCATCGCTCAACCGCAGCAGCTTGTTGCGCTTGTCGCCCGGCTCAAGCGCGAACTCCACCAGCCCGCGCCGTTCCAGCACCTTGAGCGCGGCGGTCAGCGTGGTGCGGTCCATGGCAAGGAAGGGCGCTAGATCGGAGATGCGCGGCGGCTCGGGGCGGTTCAGCGACATCAGAATCGAGAACTGCCCGTTGGTCAGCCCCACCGGTTTCAGCGCCGCATCGAAGCGCCGCCCCAGCGCCCGCGCCGCGCGCTGAGCACGAAAGCAGAGGCAACGGTCACGCACCTCAAGCGTGCTGGTCATCGGCAGTTTCTGGCTCATCTTTCCATTCACGTTGATATCAACTTAATTATGCGCCTACTCTGGTCACACGCAACAGAGAGATGTCCCATGACGTATGTTTCCGGCTTTCTCACCCCGGTGCCGCAGGAAAACAAGGCGGCCTATATCGAGAGCGCCCGCAAGGCGTGGACGCTGTTCAAGGAATATGGTGCCACCGAGATGCGCGAATGCTGGGAGGCCGATGTGCCCGACGGCGAGCACACCTCCTTTCCCATGGCGGTGAAGCGCAAAGAGGGCGAGGCCGTTGTCTTCAGCTGGATGGTCTGGCCCGACAAAGAGACCGCCGACCGTTGCTTTGGCTCGTTCGAAAGCGACGAGCGCTGGCAGGAGATGATGTCCATGCCTTTTGACGGCAAGCGGATGATGTGGGGCGGCTTCGAGCCGGTGTTCGAGGGCAGCTGATCAGGCGAAGACGCCGCCGTCTGCATCGTCCCCGGCTTCTTCGAGCAGGCGGCCCATGTCCGGAATGGTCACATGGCGCTTGCCCTGAAGTTCAATGACGCCCTCTTTTTTCAGAGCCGAGATCTGGCGGCTCACCGTCTCCAGCGTCAGGCCGAGGTAATCGGCCATCGCCTCACGGGTGAGCGGCAGGTCAAAGGCGAGCTGATCGCCGACGTCGCGCATGTTGATCGAGGCATCGCGGCGGGCGATGATCGACAGCAGCGAGGCGATCTTTTCGCGCGCGGTCTTGCGGCCAAGCACCAGCATCCATTCGCGCGCGGCATCAAGCTCGTCCAGCGTCATTTCCAGCAGGCGCTGCGCGATATGCGGCGTGCGGGTCATCATCTCTTCGAAGGGGGTCTTGCGGAAGCAGCACATCACCAGATCGGTGGTGGCGACCACATCATAGGCAGCCGAGGAGCGGCCCGGGCGTCCAACGAAATCGGACGGCAACAAAAGGCCGACCATTTGCGTGCGCCCGTCTTCCATCGTTTGGGTCAGCGTGGCGATTCCCGAAACCACGGAGCCGACGAATTCCATCCGGTCGCCGGACCAGATCACCGTCTGGCCGGCTTCGAACTTGCGGTAATACTTGATCTCTTCCAGCCGCTCGAGCTCGTCCGTCTCGCAGCGCGCACAGACGGCGCGATGGCGAATCGGACATTCGTTACAATCAGGAGAGACTGCGAGGCTTTTCTCGTTCAGCATACCGGTTCCAAATTCTTGATCTGCGTCAAAGTCTCGCGAAGGGGAATATCTGTAAGCCTACGCGTATGATTACGTCAGCACAACTCTCCCGACTCGGCCTCTTCGACGCCAAGGTGCCCCGTTACACCAGCTATCCGACGGCCCCTCATTTCTCGGGGGATGTGACGCCGGATCGTTTTGCCGAATGGATCGGAAGCGTGCCGGAAAATGGCACGATCTCACTCTACCTGCACGTGCCTTTCTGTCGCAGGCTCTGCTGGTTTTGCGCCTGCCGCACGCAGGGCACCGCCACGCTGGGGCCGGTGGAAAGCTATGTCGAGACGCTGAAAGCCGAGCTTGAGCTGCTGAAACGGCAGTTGCCGCGCGGCGTGAAACTTTCACGTCTGCATTGGGGCGGGGGCACGCCGACGCTGCTGACGCCGGACCTCATGCGCGCGCTGATCGACAAGATCGGCGAGGTCGCGGAGTTTGCCGAACACGCCGAGTTCTCGGTCGAGATCGACCCCAATGAGATCGACGGCGAACGGCTCGACGTGCTGGCCGCAGGCGGCATGAACCGCGCGTCTATCGGGGTGCAGGACTTCGATCCCGAGATTCAGCAGACCATCGGTCGCGAGCAGGGCTATGACGTCACCCGCCGCGCCATCGAGATGATCCGCGAGCGCGGCGTCGCCAGCCTCAACGCCGATATCCTCTACGGGCTGCCGCATCAGTCGAAGACCAAGATCACCGAGTCGGTGCAAAAGCTGCTGTCTCTGGGGCCGGATCGCGTGGCGCTTTACGGCTATGCGCATGTGCCGTGGATGGCCAAGCGCCAGCAGATGATCCCCTCGGACGCGCTGCCGACCCCGGACGAGCGGCTGGATCTCTTCGAGACCGCGCGGCAACTTTTCGCATGGGATGGCTACGACGAGATCGGCATCGACCATTTCGCCGTGCCCGACGACGGGCTGGCCATCGCGCGCAAGACCGGCAAGCTGCGGCGCAACTTCCAGGGCTACACCGACGACACGTCGGATGTGCTGATCGGCGTCGGTGCCTCGTCGATTTCGCGCTTCCCGCAGGGCTTTGCGCAGAATGCGCCCGCCACCTCGGCGCATGTGTCGGCGATCCGTGAGGGGCGCTTCTCGACCACGCGCGGCCACACGTTCCGCGGCGAGGATAAGCTGCGCTCGCGGATGATCGAGATGCTGATGTGTGACTTCCGTATTCAGACCGAAGAACTGCTGCGCGACTATGGCGCGGAAGAAGGCGCGCTGGCCGAGATGTATCGCGCCGCCAACGCGCGGTTCGACGGCCTGCTGGAGATCACCGAGGACGGGCTCTTCGTCCCCATGGGCGCGCGCCCGCTGACCCGCATGGTGGCGCGCAGCTTCGACGCTTACGAGCTGTCGAAGGCGGGCCACAGTTCGGCGATCTGAGGTCTGTGCAGAGGGCCGCGCCTGACCCTCGGGTGGGCGCAGTCCAGCGGCTTAGCAAAGCGCTTTATCGCGTCGGCCCGCAAGAGGGCTGGGTGATGCGCCACATTGCAAACGCGCCCTCCCGGGGGGAGGGTCGGGCGCGGCCCGGGGCTGGTCGCCCCGGGCAACCTTTTGCCCGCGCTATCCAGCCAGCTCGAAGGCCGCGTTGAACAGTTTTTGCGTGTACTCGGTCTTGGGCGCGGTGAAAATCTCCTCCGCGTCGCCCATTTCCACGACGTCACCCTGCTTCATCACGATGACCTTGTGGCTCATCGCGCGCACCACCTTCAGGTCGTGGCTGATGAAGAGATAGGCCAGATCGTATTTGCGCTGCAGCTCGCGCAGCAGTTCGACGATCTGCACCTGCACCGTCATGTCGAGCGCCGAGGTCGGCTCGTCCAGCACCACCAGCTTGGGCCGCAGCACCATGGCGCGGGCGATGGCGATGCGCTGGCGCTGACCGCCGGAAAACTCATGCGGGTAGCGGTGCATGGTGGCCGGGTCGAGCCCGACCTCGGCCATGATCGCCGCCACCACCTCTTTCGCGGGCCGCCCATCGGGGGAGCCGTGCACGCCAAGCCCTTCGGCGATGATCTGCTCGCACGTCATGCGCGGGCTGAGCGAGCCGAAGGGGTCCTGAAAGACGATCTGCATCTCCGAGCGCAGCTTGCGCAACTGCCGGGTCGACAGATCGCGCACATCGCGCCCGTCGAAGGTGATGCCGCCCTGCGACTGGATGAGCCGCATGATCGCCAGCGCCAGCGTCGTCTTGCCCGAGCCAGACTCGCCGACGATGCCCACGGTCTCGCCCGCGCGCACCGAAAACGACGCGTCGTTGACCGCCTTCACATAGCCGACGGTCTTTTTCAGGAAACCCTTCTGGATGGGAAACCAAATCTTCAGGTTGTCGGCCCGCGCCACCTCTTTCGCGCCCGCCTCGACGGGGCGGGGGATGCCGGTGCTCTCGGCCGAGATGAGCTTGAGCGTATAGGGATGCTGCGGGTTGGCGAAAAGCTCGGCGGTGGGGCCGTGCTCGACGATCTCGCCGTCCTTCATCACGCAGACCCGGTCGGCGAATTTGCGCACGATGTTGAGGTCGTGGGTGATGAACAGCAGGCTCATCTGCTCAGCCTGCTTGAGGTCGGCCAGCAGTTCGAGGATTTGCGCCTGAATGGTCACATCGAGCGCGGTGGTCGGCTCGTCGGCGATCAGCAGGTCCGGGCCATTGGCCAGCGCCATGGCGATCATCACCCGCTGCCGCTGCCCGCCCGAAAGCTGGTGCGGATAGGCGGAAAGGCGGCTTTCGGGGTCGCGGATGCCGACCTTGTTGAGCAGATCGAGGATCCGCTCGCGCGCCTTGTCGCCGGTCAGCCCCTGGTGCAGCGCAAGGCTCTCACCCAGCTGCTTTTCCAGCGTGTGCAGCGGGTTGAGCGAGGTCATCGGCTCTTGGAAGATGAAGCTGATGTCATTGCCGCGCACCTTGCGGAGGCGTTTGAGATCGGCGCCGATCATCTCCTGATCATTGTAGCGCACCGAGCCTTCGACATGTGCCGCATCGCCCAGCAGCGAGACGGTCGAGAGCGCGGTGACCGATTTGCCAGAGCCCGACTCGCCCACCAGCGCCACGGTCTCGCCGCGCGGGATGTCGAAGCTGACGCCTTTGACGGCAAGGGTGCGCTTGCCGTCTTGGGTGAAGCTGACCTTCAGGTCGCGGACCTCGAGGATATTGTCGCTCATGAGAAGGTCTTTCTGGGGTCAAACGCGTCGCGCACGCCTTCGAAGATGAAGACCAGCAGCGACAGCATCAGGGCGAAGACGGTGAAGGCGGTGAAGGCCAGCCACGGTGCCTGCAGGTTCTGCTTGGCCTGCAGCGTCAGCTCGCCCAGAGACGGTGCCGAGGAGGGCAGGCCGAAGCCGAGGAAGTCGAGCCCGGCGAGGGTGCTGATCGTGCCGGTGACGATAAAGGGCAGCATGGTCAGCGTCGCCACCATGGCGTTGGGCAGCATATGGCGGAACATGATGGTCCAGTTGCTGACCCCCAGCGCCTTGGCGGCACGCACATATTCAAGGTTGCGCGCGCGCAGGAACTCGGCGCGCACCACGCCCACCAGCGCGGTCCAGCCGAAGAGCACCGTGAGGAACACCAGCAGCCAGAAACTTCGGCCCAGAATGGCGAAGAGGATGATGATCACGTAAAGCGATGGCGTCGCCGACCATATCTCGATCAGCCGCTGGAAGATGAGGTCGAGCCAGCCGCCAAAGAAGCCCTGCAGCGCCCCCGCGATGACCCCGATGATCGACGAGACCACGGTGACCACCAGCGTGAACAGGATCGACAGGCGGAAGCCATAGATCACCCGCGCCAGCACGTCGCGTTTGGTGTCGTCGGTGCCCAGCAGGTTCTGCCCGTTCGGGGGCAGGGGGGCCGCACCGGGGCGGTCGACGGGCGTGTTGAACGTGTAGGGGATCGGCGGCCAGATGCTCCAGCCCTTGACGAAATCGCCCTCGGGGGTACCGCCGCCGTCGACCGTTTCGATCAACCCCTCGGGGTCGTCGAAACACTCCTCCAGTCCGCCGGTGCGAATGAGGCACTGCACCTCGGGATCGCGGTAGGCGGCCTCGGTGCGGAAATCGCCGCCAAAGGCCGTCTCGGGATAGAAGTTGAAGATCGGCATACGCAGATCGCCGCGATAGCTGACGAGGATCGGCTTGTCGTTGGCGATGAACTCGGCGAACAGCGACAGACCGAACAGCAGGATGAAAATCCACAGCGACCAGAAGGCGCGGCGGTTGCGCTTGAAGTTGCGCCAGCGCCGCTGGTTCAGCGGCGACAGGGCAAAGCGGCCGGGTTTCGGCTGCGGTGCCACAGGCGCGGCGGGCTCGGGCTGCGGGCGGATGCCGTTCGCGTCGGGCAGGCGGGGATCGGGCTCAAAGCTCATCTCAGCCCTCCCGCTTTTCGAAGTCGATGCGCGGATCGACCAGAACGTACATCATGTCCGAGATGATCCCGACAACGAGGCCAATGAGGCCAAAGATGAAGAGCGTGCCGAAGATCACCGGGTAATCCCGTGCCACCGCCGCTTCGAAGCCGAGCCGTCCGAGCCCGTCGAGCGAGAAGATCGTCTCGATGATCAGCGAGCCCGAGAAGAACACGCCGATGAACACCGCCGGGAAGCCCGCGATGACGATTAGCATGGCGTTGCGGAAAATATGGCCATAGAGCACGCGGCTCTCGGTCAGACCCTTGGCGCGGGCGGTCATCACGTAGTGCTTCTTGATCTCGTCGAGGAAGGAGTTCTTGGTCAGCAGCGTCAGCGTGGCAAAGGCCGAGATCGTCGAGGCGATCACCGGCAGCGCGATGTGCCAGAAGTAATCGGCGATCTTCATCGGCCAGCTCATCATCTCCCAATTATCCGAGGTCAGCCCTCGCAGCGGGAAGATCTGCCAGAACGAGCCGCCCGCGAAAAGCACGAGCAGCAGGATCGCGAACAGGAAGCCGGGGATCGCATAGGCCACGATGATCACGCCGGAGGTCCATGTGTCGAAGCTGCTGCCGTCCTTGACGGCTTTGCGGATGCCGAGCGGGATCGAGACGATATAGGCGATGATCGTTGACCAGAGCCCGAGCGAGATCGAGACCGGCATTTTCTCCAGCACCAGATCAATCACCGAGATCGAGCGGAAGTAGCTCTCGCCGAAGTCGAGCCGCATGTAGTTCCACATCATGTCGAGGAACCGCTGCAGCGGCGGCTTGTCGAAGCCGAACTCCTTTTCGAGGCTCTCGATGAATTCCGGCGGCAGGCCGCGGGCGCCAACGTATTTCTCGTTGCCGCCGCCGCCCATGCCAGCGCCCATGTCGTTCATGCCGGTGTCGGGCGCGCCGCCATTGCCGCCCGAAAAGCCGCCGAAGACATCGCCCTGACCTTCGATCTGGGCGATGATCTGTTCGATCGGGCCGCCGGGCACGAATTGCACCAGCGCGAAGTTGATGATCATGATCCCCAGCAGCGTGGGGATGATGAGCAGTAGTCGGCGAAGAATATAGGCGCCCATATCAGTTCAGCACGCCGGCCTCTTTGAGGGCCTTTTCCTTGTCGGGGTTCACCCACCACAGGCTGAGATAGCCCAGATCGTAGGGCGGGATGGTCTCGGGGTGTTCATACATGTCGTAATAGGCGACCCAATAGTCCGCGATATAGCCGTCTGGCACGATGAAGAACTCGTAGCGCAGCGCGCGGTCGAGCGCCATCAGCGCCACGTCGGTTTCTTCTTGGCTGTCCGCCTCGAAGCTGGCGGCGATGATCGCATCGACCAGCGGGCTGGCGAGGCCTGCGGGGTTGAACAGCGAGAATTCGGCCTCGCGCGAGCCGTACATCTGGCTAAGCCCGCCGCCCGTCGACAGAAAGGCGCCATAGCGGCTCGAATAGATCATGTCGTAATCGCGCTCGCGCTGGCGCAGCGTGTATTGCGAAGGATCGACCTTCTCGTAGCTGGCGTTGACGCCGATCGCGCGCAGGTTCTGCACATAGGTCTCGTGCATCGCCTCCACAGAGCTTTCGATGTTCGACGGGATGATCATCGCAAGATCCAGCGTCTCGCCCGCCTCGTTGCGCGCCAGCCCGTCCTCACCCACGGTCCAGCCCGCCTCCTGCAGCAGGCGCGTCGCCTCGCGGCGGGTGCGGCGGCTGATCAGAATCCTCGGGGTCGCTCTCGTGCATGGTCCACACGTCGGTGGTGTAGAGGTCCTCGGGCACCACGTCGCCGAGCGTTTTCAGGAATTCCAGTTCCTTGCCCTCGGGCACGCCCTTGGCCTCGACCGGCGTGCCCTCGACGAAGGACGAGCGCGGGCTGTAGAGCCCGTAGCGCAGGCTCTCGTTGGTCCATTCGAAGTTGAAGGCCAGCGAGATCGCTTCGCGCACATTCTTGTCCTTGAGCTGCGGCTTGGCGAGGTTGAAGACGAAGCCGGTGGGGTTGGGCGGGCTGCCGTCGGCGATCTCTTCTTTCTTCACCGTGCCCTGCTGGATGCGCGGGAAATCATAGGCGGTGGCCCAGAGACGCGGATCGCTTTCCACCCGGAAGGTATACTCGCCCGCCTTGAAGGCCTCGAAAGATGCGGTCTGATCGGCGAAATACTCCACGCGCACGGTGCCGTAGTTGTGCCGACCCTTGTTGAAGGGGATGTCCTTGCCCCAGTAATCGTCGCGCAGCTTGTAGACGATGCGGCGGTTCACCTCGTAGCTGTCGAGCTTGTAGGGGCCAGAGCCCACGGCCACTTCCATACGCGGCTCGTCAAGGCGACGCTTCTCCGGATCTTCCTCGAACCAAGCCTTTTTGAACACCGGCGTCGCGCCCACGGTCTCGATCCGCGAACGCTTGGTCAGCTCGGTGTTGAAGGTGAATTTCACCGTGCGCTCGTCCAGCGCTTCGGCGTCTGTCACCATCTCGCCCACGGCGGCGGCATAAGACGGCAGGCCCTGCGTGATGAAAAGCTTATGGGAATAGACCACGTCCTCGGCGGTGACCGGAGTGCCGTCCCAGAATTTCGCCTCGGGCCGGATGTGGAAGATCACCCACGATTTGTCCTCGGGGTATTCGAGGCTTTCTGCGAGCAGGCCGTAATACTGGCCAACGGAATCCTCGGCGCTTTCGATCAGGCTGTCATATTGCAGCGTGGTCAGCGCGCCCGCGCGGCCCTTGCGGGAATAGGGGTTCATACTGTCGAAGGTGCCCGAGGCCCCAAGCACGATCTCGCCGCCTTTGGGGGCGTCGGCATTGGCGAAATCGAAGTGGTCGAAATCGGCCGGGTAGTCGAGATTGCCGAAGTAGGAATAGCCGTGGGAGGTGATGATCTGCTGATCGGATGCCTCGCTGGTGGCGGCGGCTTCGACCTTCTCGGGGCTGGCCTCCTGCGCCCAGCCGGCTTGGGCGGCAAGGGCGATCCCCAGCGCGGTCAGCGCGCCAAGAAGGGGGCGGAAGGCGGTCGGATCGAGGCTGCGTGTGGCGGCCGCGGCAGGGCGCGTCGTCCGGATCATGAGGTCTCCCCTGTTCTGTGCGACATGAGATGTGTCGCTTGATGTAAGCTAAGGGTCTGGTGTGACCACATTCAAGCCGAACTTGCTGGAGTTTACGTGAGCGCCCGCGATTTCGGCGCGAGGGTGCCTGTGGCGGGCTCGGGTCCGCGCGCGCGCCGCTTCGTCCTGCCGCTTCGTCTAGACCCAAATATCCCGGGGGAGGCCGCGCAGCGGCCGGGGGCAGAGCCCCCTCTGGCCCCGGGTATGCGGGAAAAACGAAAAAGGCCACGGCGCGCTGCCGTGGCCTTTGAAATTCAGCGTGTTTCAGCGTGGCTGCCCGGCTCAGCCGTCCACCGAGTCCAGATAGGCGATCAGGTTCACCCGGTCCTCGGCGCTCTTCAGGCCAGCGAAGGACATCGCGGTGCCGGGCGCCACACCCTTGGGGTTTTCAAGGAAGTGGAACAGGTTCTCGGGGGTCCATGCCTCGCCGACCTGCTCGAGCGCGCCGGAGTAGCTGAAGCCGGCCACCGCGTCGATCTCGCGGCCCACGACGCCGTCCAGATGCGGGCCGGTGGCGTTGCTGCCGTCGAGCTTGTGGCAGGCGCGGCATTTGCCAAAGACCCGCTCGCCTTTGCCGGCGTCCGCCGAGGCCATGAGCGTCTCGAAGTCGACCTCTTCCTCTTCGCCGCCGCCGCCGCTCTCTTCGACCTCGATCACATAGGAGGCGACTTCCTCGCCGTGGCTGCCGCCGACGTGGTAGAGGCTCTCGCCAACCCATCCGCCGAGCAGAAAGATCAGGAACGTGCCGCAGACGCCGCCCACTATCTTGGTCAAGGTCATGGTATCAAACATGTCTGGCGCGTCCTCCCCAGGGCTGGCGTCGAAAGATAACCGTCGCAAAGTGGTCTACGGCTTCCCTTGGCCTCTGGCAAGGTATAGTAGCCGCGACCAAATGCCCACAAGGCTCAAGTGTTTCTAAAACGACGCGAGACTGACATGACCAACCGCATTGCCTTCCAGGGAGAGCTTGGCGCCTATTCGCATCAGGCCTGCCGCGACGCCCGTCCGGACATGGAGGCACTGCCGTGCCGCACCTTCGAAGACGCCATCGAGGCGGTGCGCAGTGGCGAGGCGGATTTGGCCATGCTGCCGGTCGAGAACTCCACCTACGGGCGGGTTGCCGACATCCATTCGCTGCTGCCGCATTCGGGTCTGCACATCATCGACGAAGCCTTCGTGCGGGTGCATATCAACCTTCTGGCCATGCCCGGCACGCCGCTGGAGAAGGTCGAGAAGGCGATGAGCCATACGGTGCTGCTGGGTCAGTGCCGCAGCTTCCTCAGCGAGCATGGCATCAAGCGGCTGACCGGTGCCGACACCGCGGGCTCGGCGCGGCAGGTGGCCGAGATGGGCAAGCCCGAGATCGCCGCGCTGGCCTCGGAACTGGCGGGTGAGATTTACGGCCTTGACGTTCTGGCGCGCCATATCGAGGACCAGAGCAACAACACCACCCGCTTTCTGGTGATGTCGCCGCAAGCGAATCACGCGCCTCGGGGCGATCACGGCATGATCACCACCTTCGTGTTCCAGGTGCGCAACATTCCCGCCGCGCTTTACAAGGCGATGGGCGGTTTCGCCACCAATGGCGTCAACATGACCAAGCTGGAAAGCTACATGGTTGGCGGCTCGTTCACGGCCACGCAGTTCTACGCGGATATCGAGGGGCATCCCGATGATCCGGCGGTGCAGCGGGCGCTGGATGAGCTGGATTATTTCACGGAAAACGTCGAGATCCTCGGGGTCTACCCGCGCGATCCGCGGCGCGACTGAGGCTGGCCGGATCCGCAGCATCCGGGGCAGGGAGACAGGCAGGGGGACCCCATGGAAGACACTCACGACGACAAGATCCTCGCGCGCGCCTCGGCGACCATGCCGCGGCGGCTGATCGGCGTCGGCACGCTGGCCGGGCTGGGCTTGCTGTTGATTTATCTCGCGGTGACGCAGCCTCCGGCGGCGGTGATCTGGCTGGTGTTCCTGATCGTGCTCGGTGTTGCGGCCCTGTGGGTGGCGCAGATCATGTGGCGGGTCACCTCGCGTGAGCTGCTGCTGACCGAAGAGGCGCTGACCGATAGCTCCGGCGCG
Organism: Salipiger sp. ABN3_019; assembly: GCF_056158605.1. Taxonomy (NCBI): domain Bacteria; kingdom Pseudomonadati; phylum Pseudomonadota; class Alphaproteobacteria; order Rhodobacterales; family Roseobacteraceae; genus Salipiger; species Salipiger sp. ABN3_019. The sequence continues at coordinate 2,821,657 of NZ_JBSWTP010000009.1, read as the reverse complement.
GTGATCGCGCGGATCGAGAATGTCGCCAAGGTCGACCGCGGTGCCTTTGCGATGAAACCGTCGAATGGCTTTGCCCTCACGCTGAAAGAGGCGGGCCCGCGCGCATGGCTGCCGGGCCTCTGGTGGCGCACCGGCAAGCGGGTCGCGGTGGGCGGCGTCACCGCGGCGCGCGACACCAAGCCCATGGCCGATATCCTCTCGGTGATGATCATGCGCCGCGAGGGAGAGCTGCCTCCCGAGGTCTAAGCCTCGAGGCGCAGGTTTAGGGCAGGTTCAAGATTGAGGCCGCGGCACCTGCTGCGGCCTTTTTCTGTCTGGCCTACCGGGGTTCGAAGGCGGGAACGCGGGCAGGACACCGGCGCTCCCGCGGTCTTGGCAAAGCGAAACGCCCGCCGCGTGATGCGGCGGGCGTTCCCATGGGTGAGGGTGGGTTAGGCGGGCCTTACGAGTTCCTGCGTCCCTTGGGCTCATTGTTGTAGGAGCCGTCGGAGTTGTCGCAGTCGGTGGCGTTTTCCGCGTTGTTGTTACACTCCGAATTGCCAGGCGCGTCTTGATCGCCATTGCCCCAACCGTTGTTGCCGTTCTCGTCGCCAGCGAACAGAAGCTGCGGCGCATAGCGCGGCTGGGTGAAGCTGTAGGCGCGGATGGTGAAGGCATCGAGGCCGACCCGGAACAGCGGGTAATAGTCATCCCAAGTCTCGACAATGATCACCTGCGCACCATCGGCCAGGACCGGCAGCCGGTCGCTATAGCTCTGCACGTCCGAGTTGGTCAGCGCCTCGGGGTCGCCGCGTACCTCGGACCATTCGACCGAGTATTTGCCGTTGGCCGACTTGTAGCTCACCACGGTGATCCGCAGGTCGGTCGGATAGGTGTCTTCGGTCGAGATCTCGGAAACCTGCTCTTCGGAATAGGTGCCGTCGCCGGTGCGGGTCAGCACCTTGAGCAGGTTGTAGCTGTTGTCGATATAGCTGTCGTCGATCTCTTCTGTCTCGCGCGACAGCATGTCGCCGATCACGTAGTTGGCCTTTTGGTTCACACCCTGCTGGCGGAACACGTCGAAATACACCCAGCAGCCGGTGAAGATCAGCAGCAGCGCCGGCAGCACGATCATCGCCTCGAGGGTCACATAGCCGTCGTTGCCCCGAGCAAATCGCGACAGATGCGGCAGGCGTTTGGAAATCAGATCCTTGATGGTCATGACATCGCTCCTCACATCGGCTCGTGCACGAATGCCGAGGTGGCCACCAGTGCGGTGTAGCCTTCGTCATCCTTGTGCATGTGACCGGCCAGCATGCCGGCGGGGCTGATCGGGCGGTACTTGTAGCAGGCGCGCAGCAGCATGGTCTCATGCTGGCCACCGTTTACGAAATTGCGCTGCGGCGTCACAGACAACGTCGTGTCGACGCAATCGGCGCTCATCGGCGGAGCTTCCCACTCGCGCATATCAAGACCGATCATCTCCAGCTGCAGCGTATCGGTGCAGTTGGACAGGATCGGCGCGCGGGTGCAGATCATCTCTTTGATCTCGGCAGAGGTATAAAGCTCGCCGGTGCCGATCTTCACCTCACGCACGGCCTGATCGAGCGCGCGGTCCAGCGTGGTCTGGCGCATGGTCGCCGTGCCAAGCTCGACGCTGGCCACCGCCAGTCCGAGGAAGAAGGGTGTCCAGAGGGCGAAGGGTACGAGCATCGAGCCGGACTCATCGCTGCGGAAGCGCCGCAGGGCGGTTTTCACAGAGCCGATCATTGGGTCAGCCTCAGCTGGTTGAGCGTATGCGCGATGGTCGAGAAGGCTTCGGCGATCTCCACCCCTTCGACGCGGAAGAAATGCGAGGGCGAGGAGGCGCAGCTTTCCATGACGTCGGCGCCGTGGTCTTCGACCTCGAAGCCGATGGACCAGATGATGACGCCGTTTTCCTTGGCGGCGGTGCAGATGTTGTCGAGCAGCCGGTCGCCGGTGTCGGCGTCATACTTCTGGTAATAGAAATTGCCGCGCTGGTAGGAGTTCACGTTGCGGTAGAGGTAGTACCAGAGATTGTACTTGTTCCAGTGAACGTATTCGGATTCCGAGTTGTAGTAACCGTCGCGGATGCGGAACGAGCGGTCGTGCTGGCCGTCGGTCATCAGAACCACGGTCTTCAGCACATCGCTGTCGTCATAGGCAACCGGGCGGCCCGAAAACACCGTATCGACCTCGCCGTCGCTGATCAGCCCGTCGGTGATGTCCTGGCTCGACGGATCAAGCAGCGCCGCGCCCCATTTCATCCCGAGGAAGATCGACGTGCCCGCGCGCGGGGTCAGCTTGTTGATCTGCGTCTTGAGCGCGCTGGCGTCTTGGCTGAACGGGGTGATCCGCTCGTAGTCGTAACGCGGGCAGACCGTGTCGGTCAGCGAGTTCTGGCCCGAATAGTTCCACTGAAAGTGCTGCATCTGATCGTAAGAGATGTCGCGCTCGATCTCGGTGGTTTCGAAGGCATCCTCGGCAAACTCGAGGCAGTGCGAATAGCCATGCTTCCAGTTCACCGGCAGATAGCTCAGGATCTCGGGGCCGGCGTTGACCTGCTCGGAGTAGGGCACCAGCGAGATCGACACGAGGTCCTCGCTGCCGTCCGCCAGCAGCGTGTCGACGAAATCGCCTGCCGCATCCTTCAGGTTGTCCATCTTGCTGTTGCTTTCCATCGAGCCCGAGATGTCGACCACAAGCGACACTTCGACCTTGTTGAAACGCTCGGTGGCCTGCGCATGGCCCGAGGCCTGCGTTTCGGCGATGCCCAAAAGCGCGAGGAACTGCGAGGGCATATCCACATGCCCGTCGGCGGTCACCGTCTTGTAGTTGAGGCCCTCGTCGACGTCGGAGGATACCAGCGCGTCGGCAAGGCCCATCTTGGCCATGTAATCGGCGACCACACCCTCGGCATCGAGCGTCTGGTCGAGATCGGCCGCGGCGAGAACGGCGCGGTCGAGGGTGTTCTGAACTTTCGTTCGGTTGAGCTCGGCATAAATCATGTCGACGCCAATGCCGCCGAACACCATCATCACCAGCGACATCGCCAAGGCCATATAGGCCAAGCTGCCGTTTTCGTCACGGAGGAACCTCGCCGTGCTGCGCTTCAGCGCGGCAACAGGGTTCCTGCACCGCCCGGCACGCGCCCGGCGGAAAGCAGTCTGCTTTTCCATGCTTCAATACCCTCGTTATGACCGCTGCAAATACAGGGCCGTTCGTACTCACCACACAATGTTGGAATGTATTTCGCTCCATGATGGCTAAAATGCGGCGCGTCTTGCGGCAAAAGTGGGACTTACCCTATGGAGTTGGGGACAAAGCGAAAGCGCGCGCTATTTCCAGTTCCAAAGCGAGAACAATCGCTTGGTCGAGGGTTATCAGACGGTTTCGCGAGGAGGCGAAATCGTTCAGAAAGAAGAGGTGGCACATCGGGCTGTTTCAGCGCCCAGATTGCGCCACGCGGCTGGGAACGCCCCCGGCGTGCCCCTGCCAGATGCCATTGGTCAGGAGGAGAACCGATGAACGTCTTGCCATCCAACGAGCCGACATTCCGCCAGAGCGTGGATTTGATGTTCAACCGCGCCGTGGCGCTGATGGATTTGCCGCCCGGTCTTGAGGAGAAGATCCGCGTCTGCAACGCGACCTACACCGTCCGCTTCGGCGTCCGCCTGCGCGGAAAGATCGAGACCTTCACCGGTTACCGCTCGGTGCACTCGGAACATATGGAGCCGGTGAAGGGCGGCATCCGCTACGCCATCGCGGTCGATCAGGATGAGGTCGAGGCGCTGGCGGCGCTGATGACCTACAAATGCGCGCTGGTCGAGGCCCCCTTCGGCGGCTCCAAGGGCGGGCTGCGGATCGACCCCACTCAGTACGAGGAGCATGAGCTCGAGTTGATCACCCGCCGCTTTGCCTATGAGCTGTGCAAGCGCGACCTGATCCATCCCAGCCAGAACGTGCCCGCGCCCGACATGGGCACCGGCGAGCGCGAGATGGCGTGGATCGCCGATCAATACGCCCGGATGAACACCACCGACATCAACTCGCGCGCCTGCGTCACCGGCAAGCCGCTCAACGCGGGCGGCATCGCGGGCCGGGTCGAGGCCACCGGACGCGGCGTGCAATACGCGCTGCGCGAGTTCTTCCGCCATCCCGAGGATGTGGCGGCGGCGGGTCTCTCGGGCGGTCTCGCGGGCAAGCGGGTGATCGTGCAGGGCCTCGGCAACGTCGGCTCACACGCGGCGCGGTTCCTGTCGCAAGAGGATGGCGCCATTGTCACCGGCATCATCGAACGCGACGGCGCGCTCTACAATGCCGAGGGGCTCGACGTCGACGCGGTGAAGGACTGGATGCAGCGCCACGGCGGGCTGGCCGAATTTCCCGATGCGACCCATACCGCCGATGGCGGCGCGGTGCTGACCGAGGAATGCGACATCCTCATCCCCGCCGCACTGGAAGGGGTGATCAACCTCACCAATGCCCATGCCATCCAGGCGCGGCTGATCATCGAGGCGGCGAACGGCCCGATCACCGCAGGCGCCGATGACATCCTGCGCACGCGCGGCACGGTGATCATTCCCGATCTCTTCGCCAATGCGGGCGGCGTCACCGTCTCTTATTTCGAGTGGGTGAAGAACCTCAGCCACATCCGTTTCGGACGCATGCAGCGGCGTCAGGAAGAGGCGCGGCACCAGCTTGTGGTCGATGAGCTTGAACGGCTCGACACCGCGCTTGGGGACACCTGGAACCTCGATCCGGCGTTCAAGGCGCGCTACCTGCGCGGCGCCGACGAGCTGGAGCTGGTGCGCTCGGGCCTCGATGACACGATGCGCACGGCCTACCAGTCGATGCGCGAGATCTGGCACGGGCGCGACGATGTTACCGATCTGCGCACCGCGGGTTTCATCGTCGCCATCGACCGCGTCGCCAAAAGCTACCGGGCAAAGGGACTCTAAGCGACGGTGGCGGCCCGCACGCCTGCTTTCATTGTTCCAAAAATACGCCGGGGGTCCGGGGGCAGCGCCCCCGGCCTTCTACCTCAGCCAGCGGTGCATCACGTCGTTGCCCAGCACCCGCGTCTCCACCAGCCGGAAGCGCGGCGCTTCGGCCAGCGTGTCGACGCCCATCGCGCCGATGCCCGGACGCCCTTCGGCGCCAAGCGCCATACCGGCGGTGAACCCGACCAACTCATCGACCATGTCAGCTGCCAGCAGTGACGCGGCAAGCTGACCGCCGCCCTCGCAGAACACCCGTGTCAGCCCCTTGGCGCCAAGCGCGGACAGCAGCGCATTCGGCTCGAGCCGCCCGGCGGCGACACGGCTTTGTAGCAGGGTCGCGCCGCAGCTGTTCCAGGCGCGGCGGGTTTCCGTTGCCGCCTCCGAGCCATGCACGATCCACACAGGCACCTCGCGCGCGGTCGAGGCGAGACGGCTCATCAGCGGCACGTCGATCAGCCGCGAGGCGATCACCCGCACCGGCTGCTGCACCTCGCCCCAGCCGCGCACGGTGAGGTCGGGATCGTCCGAGCGCGCGGTCCCTGCGCCGACCATCACCGCGTCATGGCTGGCGCGCAGCCCATGCACGGCGCGCCGCGCCTCGGGGCCGGTGATCCAGCGGCTCTCGCCGGTGGCGGTGGCGATGCGCCCGTCAAAACTGCTCGCCAGTTTCAGCGTGACCCAAGGGCGGCCCTGTTCGGTCTTGAGGAAAAAGCCCGCGTGGTCATGCGCGGCCTCGGCAGCCATGACGCCCGTGGTGACCTCGATCCCCGCCCGGCGCAGCATCTCAAATCCGGCCCCCGCGACGCGCGGATCGCTGTCGGCCAGCGGTGCGACGACCCGCGCCACGCCCGCGGCAATCAGCGCCGAGGCGCAGGGCGGGGTCTTGCCATGATGCGAGCAGGGTTCGAGCGTGACATAGGCGGTGGCGCCTTTGGCAAGAGGCCCGGCTTCACCCAGCGCCATGGCCTCGGCATGGGGCCGACCGCCGGGCTGGGTCCAGCCGCGGCCGACAACACGGCCCTCGCGCACCAGCACGCAGCCGACCGCCGGATTGGGCCAGCACTTGCCCATTCCCCGCCGCCCGAGGCGCAGGGCATGGGCCATGTGTCGGGCGTCGTCGGTCACCTGCGCGCTCTCACCCCTGCGCTGTTCACTTGTCAGACGCGGCGCCGGGGCGCAGTTCGCTGACGAATTTGTCGAAATCGTCCGCAGCCTGGAAGTTCTTGTAGACGCTGGCGAAGCGCACATAGGCCACGGTGTCGATCCGGGCGAGCGTTTCCATCACGATCTCGCCGATCTGCTTGGACTGGATGTCGGTCTCGCCAAGGCTTTCGAGGCGGCGCACCACACCCGAGATCATCTGATCGACGCGCTCGGGCTCGATCGGGCGTTTCTGCAGGGCGATGCGGATCGAACGCTCAAGCTTGTCGCGGTCGAAATCTTCGCGTCGGCCATTGGATTTGATCACCACGAGGTCGCGCAGCTGCACTCGCTCGTAGGTGGTGAACCGTCCGCCGCAGGCCGGGCAAAAGCGCCGCCGGCGGATCGAGACGTGATCCTCAGCAGGGCGCAAGTCCTTCACCTGGGTGTCGATATTTCCACAAAACGGGCAGCGCATCGCAGTCCCCCATCACTTCGTTCCGCCGTAGGTATGAGGTTATCCCCCATTTATCCACAGCCACTATAGGGGAGCGCCCAGAAATTGGGTAGAGGTCAATTTCACCCGCAAGATGAAGGGCGTGGAAAAAGCGGTTTCCGTGGGGAAAATGCCGCGAAAACGTTCTGCAGAAGGAAAATCCGCCGCTGCCGGGACGCTTTCGGAGCGATTTTTCACGGCCCCATATGCGCGATCACCTCGCGCCGGTGCGGCAGCTCGCGGTGCTCGAACACATAGATGCCCTGCCATGTCCCCAGCCCGAGCCGCCCGTCGCTGACCGGGATAGACAGCGACACGGGCATCATCGCGGCCTTGATATGCGCGGGCATGTCGTCGGGCCCTTCGTAGGTATGCGTCAGGTACTGCATCGAAGGATCGGTGCTGGGCGGGACGAGGCGGTGGAAATAGGCGGTGAGGTCGCTGCGCACCTCGGGGTCGGCATTCTCTTGGATCAGCAGCGAGGCCGAGGTGTGCCGGATAAAGAGGGTCAGCAGTCCGGTGCCGTGCACCCACGCAGCGACATCGCGGGTGAATTCATAAAGGCCCGGGCCGCTCGTCTGGATGGTAAAACTTGTCTGCATGGCGCTCCCTTCTGGTTGGGCGGCCGCCCGATCGCACAGGATCACACCGGGCCGGGCGCTTCTTGCCTAGCAAGCGGCGCCTGTCATGGCCAGCGCGGGAAGGGGGCTATGCGGAAACGGGACCGATCAAACGGTGTCAGCGACGCAGCGCACCTGCGGCAAGTCGTCATTGCCACCAAAGAGGAGAGGGGTGCCATCGTCGGCCACCGCGGGCATGGAGCCCATCTGTTTCAGCTGCGCCTTGCAGGCGGCCAGTTCGTTCGGAGCAACTTCGATTTCGATCACCGTAGGGCCGTCGGAGGACAGCGCCTCGTTTGCGGCATAGGCGGCAACGGCACTGCAGATAGCGGCGGCGGTCAGCACGGCGAGGCGGGTCATCGTAAGTCTCCTTGACTGGTCAACAAGTAAAGGCTGCTCGGCAATAAAACGCCGGCACCCGCAAATCGTTCCCCCGGACAGTTTCCCGGGCGATCCCTCTGGGCAGTTTCCCGGCCGCCCCCGGTCATTCCTCCGGGTGCCGCGTGATCCTGCGCGAGCGGTTCCTCAAGGCGGGCGGCCACAGCACCGGCGGTCATGGGCGCAGCGGTGAAACGCCCTAGCTTGCCGGTCAGCCCGCCGGGCGCCCCAGCGGGTCTGAAAGCACCGCGAGCCCGCCGGCACTTTGAGTGTGAGACGAATTTGCTACGGGAGGATTAATCATGACGCGCAAGACCCTCTTCATCACCGGTGCCTCCTCGGGCATCGGCGCCGAAACCGCCCGCGCGGCGGTCGAGAATGGCTGGAACGTCGGGCTTTTTGCGCGCTCGGCGGACAAATTGGCGGATCTCGAAAAAGAGCTCGGCACATATGCGCTGGCGCTGCCGGGCGATGCTTCATCGCTGGAAGAGCAGACCGAGGCGATGGCCAAGCTTGCCAGGCATTTTGGTGACGTGAACGCGGCCTTCGCCAATGCGGGCACGGGGCTGTCTCAGTCAGGCACGCGCAAGGGCGACCCCGAGGAATGGGAGCTGCTGGTGCGGCTCAACGTGCTGGGTGTGCTGTGGACCGCCAAGGCCGCCTCTGCCTATTTCGTGAAGAACCGGGGGCACCTGCTGCTGACCGGCTCGGCGGCGGGGCGCACGCATATCAAGGGCTCTGTCTATGGTGCCAGCAAATGGTTCGTGCATGGCTACGGTGGCAATCTCGCCGAGGAGTTCCGCGAGTGGGGCGCGCGGGTGACGGTTATCGCGCCGGGCATGGTCGACACGCCGTTCTTTGACGAGGGCAAGCCGGACAAGCTCAAGCCCGAGGACATCGCGCGTTCTGTCATCTTCGCGATGAATGCGGACCCGCGCGCCGACGTGCGCGAGATCTTCGTCATGCCGGTGAACTGACGGTGAACTGACGGCGATCTGGCGCGGATAAGCCGCCCTAAGCGATACTGCCGCAGCGCCCGCCGAACGGGCGGTGCGGTCACAGCAGCCGGCCGGCTCCGGCGCAAGGCCTCACGCAAGGCTTTACAATAACCGGCCAAGCCGCTCAGGTGTGGGGAGTTTCCCTCACGTAGCGGACCTTTGCGAATGGCGATTACGGCAAGCATCTACCACCTGACGCATTACAAATATGACCGCCCGGTCAGCCTCGGGCCACAGATCATTCGCCTTCGCCCGGCGCCACACTCTCGCACGCGGGTCATCTCGCATTCGCTGCGGGTCTCGCCCTCGGCGCATTTCGTCAATCACCAGCAAGACCCCTATGGCAACTGGCTGGCGCGTTTCGTCTTTCCCGAGCCGGTGACCGAGTTCAAGATCGAGGTCGATCTGGTCGCCGATATGACGGTCTACAACCCGTTCGACTTTTTCGTCGACGAGAGCGCCGAAGCCTTTCCCTTCGAGTATTCGCAGGATTTCTCCGAAGACCTGTCGATCTACCGCACGCCCGAGCAGGCCGGTCCGCGCCTGCAGGCCTATCTCGACAAGATCGAAAAGAGCGCGCCGCGCACGGTGGATTTCCTCGTCGGGCTGAACGCGCGGCTGGAGCAGGACATCGGCTATATCGTCCGCATGGAGCCGGGGGTGCAGACCCCCGAGGAAACGCTGCAACTGGCCAAAGGGTCGTGCCGCGACACCTCGTGGCTGCTGGTGCAGATCCTGCGCCACCTTGGCTTTGCGGCGCGCTTCGTGTCGGGCTATCTGATCCAGCTGAAGCCCGATCTGGTCTCGCTCGACGGGCCCGCAGGCACCGATCACGATTTTACCGACCTGCACGCATGGTGTGAGGTCTATATTCCCGGCGCGGGCTGGATCGGTCTCGATCCGACCTCGGGGCTGCTCACCGGCGAAAGCCACATCCCGCTGGCCGCGACACCGCATTACCGCAACGCCGCGCCGATCGTCGGCGGCTATTCTGCGCCGCCCGACACCCAGACCGAGTTCGCCTTCGACATGCAAGTGCATCGCATGGCCGAGCATCCGCGCATCACCAAACCCTTCTCGGACGAGGCGTGGCAGGCGCTCGACAAGCTGGGGCATGAGGTGGATGCGGAGTTGCAGAAGCAGGACATGCGGCTGACCATGGGCGGCGAGCCCACCTTCGTGTCGATCGACGATTTCGAGAGCGCCGAGTGGAACACCGCTGCCGTCGGCCCGCAGAAGCGCGGGCTTGCCGACACGCTGATCCGCCGCCTGCGCGAGCGTTTTGCGCCGGGTGGCTTTCTGCACTACGGGCAGGGCAAATGGTATCCGGGCGAGACGCTGCCGCGCTGGACCTTCTCGCTTTACTGGCGGCGTGATGGCAAGCCGGTGTGGAAGAACCCCGATCTGGTCGCACAGGAAAGCGCCACCGGCGCCGATGCCGAGAAGGCCGACGCCTATATGACGCGCTTTGCCGAGAACCTCGGGCTTGGCGGGGATTACGTGCATCCCGCCTATGAAGACCCGGTGGAGTGGATCCTCAAGGAAGCCGACCTTCCAATGAACGTCACGCCTGAGGATTCCAAACTCAAGGATCCCGAGACCCGCGCCCGCATCGCCCGGGTCTTCAACCGAGGGCTCGACCGGCCCGCAGGTTTCATCCTGCCGCTGCAGCGCTGGCAGTCGAAGGCGACGGGCCCCAAGTGGCGCTCGGAGCATTGGAAGACCCGGCGCGGCCATCTCTTCCTGATCCCCGGCGACAGCCCTGTGGGCTTCCGCCTGCCGCTGGGCGCGCTGCCCTTCGTGCCGCCCTCGGCGTATCCTTATGTCTATCCCACCGATCCCAGCGTGCCGCAGACCGACCTGCCGGATTTCCACGCGGCGCAGGCCGACCGGCGCGCGCGGCTGATGGAAGAGCTGGAGCGCATCGCCGCCGAAGAGCGCGAGGCCGCCGCGATGCTGCCCGAGGTGACGCCCGAGCACAGCCAGCCGGTGTCTGAAGCGCGCGACGTGGGGCGGCGGCAGAAGATCATGGAGCAGGGCGTGGACCCGGCGGGCGGCGCTGTGCGCACCGCCATCGCCATCGAACCGCGCGACGGGCGGCTCTGTCTCTTCATGCCGCCGGTCGAGGACCTCGAGGATTATCTCGATCTTTTGGCCGCCGCAGAGGCGACTGCCGAAGATCTGGGCCTGCCGATCCATATCGAGGGCTACACGCCTCCGCATGATGCGCGGATGAACGTGATCCGCGTCGCACCCGATCCGGGCGTCATCGAGGTGAACATCCACCCCGCGCACAGCTGGGAGGACTGCAAGGAGATCACCAGCGCGGTTTACGAGGAGGCCCGCGAGTGCCGCCTTGGTGCCGACAAGTTCATGATCGACGGCAAGCACACCGGAACGGGCGGCGGCAACCACGTGGTGGTCGGCGGCGAGACACCGAACGACTCGCCCTTCCTGCGCCGCCCGGACCTGATGCGCTCGATGATCCTGCACTGGCTGCGGCATCCGTCGCTGAGCTATCTCTTCTCTGGCCTCTTTATCGGCCCGACCTCGCAGGCCCCGCGCATCGACGAGGCGCGGCATGACAGCCTGTACGAGCTGGAGATCGCGCTCGCGCATTTCCCGGCGCCGGGGCAGGGCGAGCCGCCGCTGCCGTGGCTCACCGACCGGCTGCTGCGCAACATGCTGATCGACGTGACCGGCAACACCCACCGGGCCGAGATCTGCATCGACAAGCTCTACTCCCCCGACGGTCCCACCGGACGCCTCGGTCTGGTGGAATTCCGTGGCTTCGAGATGCCGCCCGACGCCAAGATGAGCCTTGCGCAGCAGGTGCTCATCCGGGCGCTGCTGGCGCGGTTCTGGAAGTCGCCCATTCAGGGCAAACCCGTGCGCTGGGGCACCACGCTGCATGACCGCTTCATGCTGCCGCATTTCGTCTGGGAAGACTTCCTCGATGTGCTGCGCGACCTGGGCGATCACGGTTTCACCTTCCGCCCCGAATGGTACGAGGCGCAGCGCGAGTTCCGCTTCCCCTTCGCGGGCGAGGTCGACTACGAGGGCGTGCACCTCGAACTGCGGCAGGCGCTGGAGCCGTGGCATGTGCTCGGCGAGCGCGGCGCCATCGGCGGCACCGTGCGTTACACCGACAGTTCGGTCGAGCGCATGCAGGTGCAACTGACGGCGACCGAGCCGGGCCGCTACATCGTCGCCTGCAACGGGCGGCAGGTGCCAATGGCCGCCACGGGGGCCTCGGGCGTCAATGTGGGCGGCGTGCGCTTCAAGGCGTGGCAGCCCGCCGAGGCGCTGCACCCGACGCTGCCGGTGAACGCGCCGCTGACCTTCGACATCTTTGATACGTGGACCGGGCGGGCGCTGGGCGGCTGCCGCTATCACGTGGCGCATCCGGGGGGGCGCAATTACGACACCTTCCCGGTCAATACCAACGAGGCTGACGCGCGCAGGCTTGCCCGGTTCGAGAAACTGGGGCACACGCCGGGCAGCTATTGGCCCGCGCCCGAGACGCCCCATCCGGAGTTCCCGATGACCCTCGATCTGCGCCGCCTGCCGGGGATCTGATGCCGTGGAGGCAAAGACGACACAGCCGCTGCCGGAACGGGTGGCGAAACTTCTGAAAGGCTACAGCCCGCCGCCGGGTGTGGCCGACGAGCTGTTGCGCCGCGACGGCTCGCTGCGGCCGGCGTGGCAGCCGCTGATCCGCCACCTCGCCGGGCAGAGCGCCGAGACCCGTGCCCGCGCCTTTGCGCGCGGCGATCAGTATCTCGACGACACCGGCGTCTATTTCCGCCAGCACATTGGCGAGGGCTCGACCGAACGGCGCTGGCCGCTGAGCCATGTGCCCGTGGTGATCTCGTCCAGCGAGTGGGAGAAGCTCTCGGAAGGCATCGTGCAGCGCGCCGAACTGCTCGAGAAAGTGATGGCCGATCTCTACGGGCCGGGGCAACTGGTGCAGGACGGGCACCTTCCGGCGGACCTTGTGGCGCGCAATCCCGAGTGGTTGCGCCCGGTGGTGGGCATCCAGCCGCGCTCGGGGCATTTCCTGCATTTCCTCGCCTTCGAGATTGGCCGCTCGCCCGACGGCTCGTGGCTGGTGCTGGGCGACCGGACGCAGGCCCCCTCGGGCGCAGGCTTTGCGCTGGAGAACCGCATGGCGACGGGGCGGGTGTTTCACGACCTCTTCCCCAAGGCCAATGTAGAGCGGCTGGCGGGGTTCTTCCGCAGCTTCCGCGACGCGATGATCGACCTGCGCGCGAATGAGGGCGGCCGGGTCGCCATCCTCACACCTGGGCAGCACACAGACACCTATTACGAGCACGCCTATATCGCCCGCTACCTCGGCTTCATGCTGCTCGAATGCGAGGACATGGCGGTCAAGCAGGGGCAGCTCAAGGTGCGGACCGTGGCAGGCGACGAGCCGGTCTCGGTGCTGTGGCGGCGGCTCGATGCGCGTTTCGCCGACCCGCTGGAACTGGACGAAAGCTCGGCGCTCGGCACGCCCGGCATGGTCTCGGCACTGCGCTCGGGCGCGATCACCATGGTCAATTGCCTCGGGTCCGGGGCGCTGGAGTCGCGCGCGCTCATGGCCTTCCTGCCGCGCATCTGCGAGGCGCTGACCGGCGCGCCGCTGAAACTGCCCAACATCGCCACGTGGTGGTGCGGACAATCGTCCGAGCGCGCCTATGTGCGCGACAACCTGCAGCGCATGATGATCGGCCCGGCCCAATCCACCAAGCTGCCCTTCGACATAGACGCAGGCACCGCGCTTGGCGGACAGTTCCGCTGCGGCGCAGATGGCTCGGTCTCGGAGTGGCTGGAGCGCGAAGGCGAGGGGCTGGTGGGCCAAGAGGCGGTGACGCTCTCGACCACGCCCGCGATGGTCGAGGGGCATCTGGTGCCGCGCCCGATGGTGGTGCGGGTGTTTGCCGCCCGCACGCCCGAGGGTTGGACGGTGATGCCCGGCGGCTACGCCCGCATCGGGCGCAGCGACGATCCGACCGCGCTTGCGATGCAGGCGGGCGGCTCGGTCGCCGATGTCTGGATCACCGCTGACGCCCCGGTCACCAGCGAGACGCTTGCGCCGCGCGACAAGGGGCCGTTCCTGCGCCGCCAGCCCGCGCAGCTGCCCGCACGTGCCGCGGACAACCTTTATTGGCTGGGCCGCTACGTCGAGCGCGCCGAGATCGGTGTGCGCCAGATCCGCGCCTATCACCTGCGGCTCGAAGATTACGGACCCGACGCCCTGCCGCTGGTCGAAAGCCTCGCCAAATTCCTCGCAGGCTTCGGGCTCGACCCGTCGGAAGAGCCGGTGCCGCCGGGGCTGCTGCAGCTCTTTGACGTCTCGCGCGGCTGCGCCTCTAAGGTGCGCGACCGTTTCTCCACCGACGGCTGGAACGCGCTGTCCGATCTGGCCGCTACCGCGCGCGAGGTCGCCGAAGGCTGCCACCCCGGCGACGATGCCGCCCGCGCCATGAGCCTGCTGCTGCGGCGCATCGCGGGCTTCTCGGGTCTGGTACACGAAAACATGTTCCGCTTCCTTGGCTGGCGCTTTCTCACCGCCGGGCGTGCGCTGGAGCGCACGGACCAGATGGCGGCCTTCCTTGCCACATTCACCGATGCGAAGGCGCCGCAGGGCGGGCTCGATCTGACGGTTGAAGTGGGCGACAGCGTGATGACCCACCGCCGCCGCTATTCGGTCGAGACCTCGCGCGAGACGGTGATCGACCTGCTGGCGCTGGACGCGGGCAACCCGCGCTCGATGCTGTTCCAGATGGATGTGCTTTTGGCCGAGGAAGAGCGCATCCGCGCCGCCAGTGGCCATCAGATGGAAGAGGCAGGGCGGCGCATCCTGATGCTGCGCACCGCGCTTGCGGTGGCGGAACCGGCAGAGATCACCCCGGCTCGGCTGCGCGGCTTCCGCAGCGATCTGGCGGCGATCTCGCACGCGCTGACTGCGCAATACCTCAGCTGACACCCCAGCCAACGGAAGCGCGGCATGTCTCAGACCTACGATATCTCGCTGAAGATCACCTATGAATACGCGAGCCCCGCGGGTGCCAGCCGGACGCTGCTGCGCATGCTGCCGCGCGATCTGCCGGGCCAGCAGCTGATTTCGGGCCGGGTCAGCGCCGCGCCCGCGCCAAACTGGCGTCGCGACGGGATGGATTTCTTCGGCAATCCCACCTGCGAGATGGCCCACGACATGCGCCTGAGCGAGATCACCTTTGCCTTCGCGGGCCGGGTGCGCCGGGCACGGCCCATCGCCGGGCTCGATCTGTCGGGCAGCTGGCAGGCGCTGGCGCAGGATCTCGCCGCGCTGCGCAGCATCGCCCCGGAGAGCCCGCATCATTTCCTCGGACCCTCGCCGCGCCTGCCCGCCGCGCCAGAGATCGCCGCCTTCGCGCGCGAAACGGTCACCGAGGCGATGTCGGCGCAGGCGGCGGTCGAGGCGATCAGCGCGCGGCTGCATGCGGATTTTGCCTTCGACCCCGAGGCCACCGAGGTCACCACCACCGCAATCGAGGCCTTCCGTGCCCGCCGCGGGGTCTGTCAGGACATCAGCCATGTGATGATCACGGCGCTGCGCGCGGTGGGCATTCCCGCGGGCTATGTTTCGGGCTTCCTGCGCACGCTGCCGCCTGAAGGCCAGCCCCGCCTCGAAGGTGCCGACGCTATGCATGCCTGGGTGCGGGCGTGGTGCGGGGCCGAGACCGGCTGGATCGAGATCGACCCGACCAACGACATGCTCGCCGGGGCGGATCACGTCACCGTCGCCTATGGGCGCGACTATTCGGATGTGGCGCCGACGCGCGGCTCGCTGCGCTCCGAAGGCAGCCATGTGACCACCCATCAGGTGGATGTGGTGCCGGTGTAGCGGCCGATCCGATCCGGCGGCGTTGACGTTTGCTCAACCTCTTTGCCGCTATCCTCCACGCGCAACGGGCAGCGGGCAAGGATGCGCCATGCGACGGATCGACGAGAAACTGGCGAAGATCGCGCGCGGTCGCTACGGGCCGCGGGATTTCATCCTCACCTTCTGCAAGGATGCCGATCTGATCCGCGGCTGCTCGGCCGCCGGGCGCCTGCCTGACGGGCGGCTGCGCAGCGCGCCGGACTACCGCGCCGACATGCGGCGGGTCATCGAAAGCGATCTGGCCGATATCGTGCTGACTTCGCTGTCCTCCGCAGAGGTCTTCAGCGAAGAGGGGATCTACGCGCGCTCCAACGTCACGCCGGCGGTGCGGCTCAGCGACAATACCGACATCTGGCTGGTGCGCGGCGGGCGCTATGCGCAGTTTCCGGCGCTGCCCTTCCGCTCGTCGCGGCTCGAGAACGTGCGCCCGGTGGCCAACCTCGGGCTCTACGCGCTGAATTTCTACAATGATATCGACATCGACCATGCCACGCTGCGCGCCTATATCGAGTTTCGCGCGCAGGCGACTGCCGTCGGACTGCGCCACTTTTTGCGCGTCGCCGACCCGCCGATCCCGGTCGACACGCTCGAGGCCGAGTATGCCGCCTATCGTAACGACGTGCTGACCCGCAGCCTCTCGGGCATCGCCCGCAAGGAGCGCCCGCTCTTCATCGAGGTCGGCTACCACGGCCCCCGCGCGATGGAGGAATTGGCGGATTGGGATCCGGCAAGGGTCATCTTCGGCCTAACCGGCTGCAGCGAGGGCACGACGCGCGACTGCCTCGAGCGGCTCGCGCAGGCCGAGCGCCACGGCGCCCGCGTCGCCAGTTTCAGCCGTGCCGATTTCCAGTGCGAAGACCCGGTGCTGATGATGCGCGCCATGCGCCGCGTGGTGCGCGAGGGGGTCAGCTCTCTCGAAGCGGCGCAGGCCTATCACGGCGATCTGGAGAAGGCGGGGCTGACCCCACTGCGCCCGCTCAAGGAGGATATCGAACTGACCGTGCCGCTGCTCAGCCGCAACCAGACCCGCGCCGCCTGAGGGGCTCTGCCGCCCGCTAGGGTCCAAGCCTTGCCCGGTCAGGCACGAGCGTAACCTTGATGCCGCGCTGGATCGACCGCGGCGCTGCTGGGGCGCTGAAGGGGCAAGGCGCTGCTCGGGCAAGACGCTGCGCTTTCTGCTTTCCCCCACCCTCCGATATGTCCAGAAAGGGCGGCGCAAAGAGAACGGGGGCACGCAAAATATGGACGACGGCAGCGGGTTCTGGATCGCAGCGGCGCTCGCCACCTATTGCGTCGGCGCCTCGAAAGGCGGGCTGCCGATGATCGCTATGCTCGGCGTGCCGATCCTGTCGCTCTTCACCACGCCTGCCGCCGCGGCGGGGCTCTTGCTGCCGATGTATATCCTCGCGGATCTCTACGCGCTCTGGCTCTTTCGCGGCGAGTTTTCCCGCCGCAACCTCGCCATCCTGATCCCGGCGGCTGCGCTCGGCATCCTGCTCGCCTTCCTCTGCATCTCCCGCGTGCCGCCTGAGGCGGGCAAGCTGCTCGTCGCGCTGGTGGGCGTCTATTACCTGGGCGACGCGCTGCGGCGGCGCTTGGTGCGCGACAGCCGCGCGCGCCCCGCCGATGTGCCGCGCGGCATCTTCTGGGGCGCGCTGGCGGGGTTCACCAGCTATGTCTCCCACGCCGGCGGCCCGCCATTTCAGGCCTACACCCTGCCGCAAAAGCTGCCCAAGATGCGCTTTGCCGGAACCGCGGCCATCCTGTTCGCTTGCATCAACTGGATGAAACTGCCGCCCTATGTGCTGGCCGGGCAGGTGACATGGGGCAGCCTCGGCCATGTGGCGCTGCTCGCCCCGGTGGCACTCTTCGGCGCGTGGTCCGGCCACCGGCTGGTGCGCTGGCTGCCCGAGCGCGCCTTCTTCGCGGCGATCAACACCGCGCTGGCGCTGCTCACCCTGCGCCTGCTGTGGGAGGTGGCCACCGCTTGGGGCTGGCTCTAGGGCCTTCTTCTCTTTCATAAATACGCCGGGGGAGGCGCGCGCAGCGCGGCGGGGGCAGCGCCCCCATATGTCCTGCGGGTCTCCGCGCTTGCACCGCGCGGGGGCGGGCGCTAACACCAACCGGCATTCCAAAATGGGCCGAGGAGGGCACATGACCGACGCAGCGGCAACCGACTGGATCGCGGTGGACTGGGGCACGTCGAACCTGCGCCTGTGGCGCATGGCGGCGGATGGCTCGGTGCTGGAGCGCGTCGAGAGCGACGCGGGCATGGGCCGCCTCTCCCCCGAAGAGTTCGAGCCGACTCTCCTGAGCCTCCTGCCCGACCTGACGGAGCGGACCACGGTGCTGGTCTGCGGCATGGCCGGAGCGCGGCAAGGCTGGATCGAAGCGCCTTACCTCTCTGTCCCCTGCGCGCCGCCGAAAGCGGCGCAGGGCATCGCCGTGCCCACCAAGGACAGCAGGCTCGACGTGCGCATCCTGCCCGGCGTGTCGCAAAACAGCCCTGCCGACGTCATGCGGGGCGAGGAAACGCAGGTCGCGGGCTTTCTGGCGCTCAACCCGCGGTTCGACGGGGTGATCTGCCTGCCCGGCACGCACAGCAAATGGGTGCATGTGAGCGCTGGCGAGATCATCTCGTTCCGCAGCTTCATGACCGGCGAGATCTTCGAGCTGCTGAGCCAGCGCTCGGTGCTGCGGCACGGGCTGGGGCAGGGCTGGGACGATGCGGCCTTTGCCGCGGCGGTGGATCAGGCCATGGGCCGCCCCGCCGGGTTCGCGGCAGAGCTTTTCACCCTGCGCGCCGAGGGGCTGCTGCACGGTCTGTCGCCGGATGCGGCTGCCGCGCGGCTCTCAGGTCTGCTGATCGGCATGGAGCTTTCGGCGGCCAAACCCTACTGGTTGGGCACGAGCGTCGCCCTTCTGGGGGCAAGCAAGCTGGTGGCGCATTACCGCAAAGCGCTCGAGGCGCAGGCGGTACCGGTGCTCATCGCCGATGCCGACCGCATGACGCTGGAAGGGCTGAAGGCGGCCCGCAAAGAGGAGACACAAGAATGACCCGCGAGATCATCGCCATCCTGCGCGGCCTCACGCCCGAGGAAGCGCCCGCCGTGACCGAGGCGCTGATCCGCGCTGGCATCACCAAGATCGAGGTGCCGCTGAACTCGCCGCAGCCGTTCGACTCCATCGCCGCCATGGTGCAGGGCTTTGGCACGCAGGCGATCATCGGCGCGGGTACGGTGCTTGCCCCCGAAGACGTGCTGCGCCTGCAGCAGATCGGCGCGCGCATGGTGGTCTCGCCGGACATGAACCAGCGGGTGATCATGGCGACCAAGAAGGCGGGCATGCTCAGCTATCCCGGCGTGCTGACCCCGACCGAGGCGTTCACCGCGCTGCGCACCGGCGCGGACGGGCTGAAGTTCTTCCCCGCGTCGCTGATCGGTCCAGATGGGCTCAAGGCGATGAAAGCGGTGCTGCCCGAGGGCACGGCAACCTATGCGGTGGGCGGTGTCAGCGCGGGCAATATGGGCGAGTGGCTGGCGGCGGGCGTCACCGGCTTCGGCATCGGCACTTGGCTCTATAAGCCGGGGCGCAGCCTCGATGACCTAACCGCCCGCGCGCGCGAGGTGGTCGCCGCCTATGACGCGGCGCAAAAGACGGAACTGGCGGGCTGACGGCGCGCGCGTTACCCTCCTTGCAAGACGGCACGGAAGGACGCGCGATGAGCCAGGCCACCCAGCAAGCCACGGGGCAAGCCCCCGAGGATGACATCCGTCCGGGCGAAACCGCGATAGACCTGCCGCCCGCTCAGGACGCGCAGCTGCGCTTCATCGGGCGCATCAGAACACCCTTTGCCAGCCGTGCCGATTGCCCGCGGCAGGGCGATCCCGACGGCCCCGAGTGCCGCATCGAGCTTGATCCCGAATGGGCGCCTGCGCTCGACGGGGTGGAGCGGGCCGAACGGCTGCAGCTGCTCTACTGGCTCGACCGTGCCCGCCGCGACCTGCTGACCCAGAGTCCGCGCGGCAGCGACGGCACCCGTGGCACCTTTTCGCTGCGCTCTCCGGTGCGGCCCAATCCGATCGGCATCTCCTCGGTAAAACTGCTGCGGCGCGAGGGCACGGTGCTGGTGGTGCGCGGCCTCGATTGCGTCGATGGCACGCCGCTGCTCGACATCAAACCGGACCGCTGCGCGCATGGAACGCGGCCTCATGGGATGTGATTCAGTTTCGTCCATATTTTGTGCGGATGTCAGATTTTCGCATTCAAAATGCGCATTTGCGTCTCGTGCGCGCGCTTGGGGCAGCCCGCTCGGACGTCGATTGCTTGTGGTTCCCGAAACCCTGAAAGAGGGTCCGCGAGGCAACCGGAGGACAGGTCCATTCCCTATGATCAGCCGCAGATGAGCGCCGCCGGAAGTGCCCCGACTGCGGGCTCGGCGAACCGTGCGCGCGGCAAGGCCCGGATCGCCGCGCGGCGGCGCAACGCGGCCAGTGTCATCGGCGATCTGCATATGTCCGGCAGCTCGAAACTTCTGTTCCCCCGGGCGCAGGACGCGCTGCAGGCGGTCTATCTCAACAGCTCTGGCGGCGTGACCGGCGGCGATGCCTTCGACATCGAGGCGACCGCGCGCGAAGGCGCGCATCTGGCACTGACCACGCAGGCGGCGGAGCGCGTCTATCGCGCGCTGCCCGGCGAGGTTGGGCGGGTGGAGACGCGGCTGCAGATCGAGGCGGGCGCCCGGCTCGACTGGCTGCCGCAGGAGACCATCGTATTCGACGGCGCTGCGCTTGACCGGCGGCTGTCGGTCGAGATGGCCGAGGATGCCCGCTTTTTGCTGTGCGAGCCGCTGATCTTCGGGCGGGCCGCCATGGGCGAGCGCGTGACCGATCTGCGCCACGCCGACCGGATCGACATCCGGCGCGGCGGCAAGCTGGTCTGGGCCGACCGGCTGCGCCTTTTCGGCGATGCGTTCGCGCGGCTTGCCGATCCGGCCATCGCGAGCGGCGCGCAGGCCATGGCAACGGTCGTTCTGGCCGCGCCCGGCGCTGGCGTCCGCGTCGAGGCGCTGCGCGAGATGCTGCCCGAAACCGAAGGGGTGTTTTCCGCCGGTGTCTCGGCGCTCGACCCCGATCTTATTGTGCTGCGCATGCTCGCCATTGACGGGTTCGAGCTGCGCCGTCACCTTTGCCCTGTACTGCGGCGCCTGTCGGGCGCCGAACTCCCAAGACCCTGGATGATCTGACCCATGCAACTGACCCCCCGCGAAAAGGACAAGCTTCTGGTGGCGATGGCCGCCGAGGTGGCCCGCAAGCGCCTCGCGCGCGGCGTGAAGCTCAACTACCCCGAAGCGATCGCGCTGATCACCGACGCGGTGGTCGAAGGCGCGCGCGACGGCCGGTCTGTGGCCGAGATGATGGAAGCGGGCGCGCAGGTCATCACCGCAGAGCAATGCATGGAAGGGGTGCCCGAGATGGTGCACGAGGTGCAGGTTGAGGCCACCTTCCCGGACGGCACCAAGCTGGTGACCGTGCACAATCCTATTCGCTGACCGATCCGCTGACATAGCCGCCTGACCGGGCGGCCCAACACGACAAAGACCACAGGTGAGACGATGAAATACCTCCTTCCGATCATGGCGCTGCCGCTTGCCACCCCCGCCTTCGCGCATCCGGGTGCCCATATGCATCCGCATGGCGCCGAAAGCTGGCTGACCGCAGTGGCGGTGCTGGGCGCGGCGGCCTATGGCGCCTATCGCCTCTATGGCGGTGGCCGCAAATGATCCCCGGCGAGCTCTTTCCGGCAGAGGGCGAGCTGACGCTCAACGAAGGGCGCGAGGCGATCACGCTGATGGTCGCCAATACTGGCGACCGCCCGGTGCAGGTCGGCTCGCATTATCATTTCGCCGAGACCAACCCCGCGCTCGATTTCGACCGCGCCGCTGCGCGCGGCATGCGGCTTGATATCGCGGCGGGCACCGCCGTGCGCTTCGAGCCCGGCCAGCGCCGCGAGGTGCAGCTGATCCCGATCTCGGGCGCGCGCAAGATCTACGGGTTCAACCAGCACGTCATGGGGGCGCTCTGAACGGCGCTTTTCTTTCAGCATAGGGGCGATGGCCATGTTCGAGGCATTCGGGGCACTAACGGGAAGCATGATGCGACTGGGGATGCTCAGCGCCGAGGCGCAGAGCGTGATCGCCCTTAGGATGCTGGGCTTTGCCGGCATGTGGTCGGTGCCCTCGACCGAGGCGTATCGCATGACCGCAGAGAAAGGCCCGGCCTTCGTCCAAGGATGGATGCGCGCCAGTCAGGCGATGATGATGGGGGCCCCCGCGGGCACGGTGATCACCGCCTTTTCCGCGCCGCTTGAGCGCAAGGCGCGCAGCAACCGCAAACGGCTGAGCCGCCGCGGGCCGCAGTTCCGCCCAGGTCAGCGCTCGGGCTGGTGAGGCGCGGCGCGCGCGCCGGGCCCTATGTTCAGGGATTTTGTGTAAGGGGAGCGAGACGATGTTTTTCATGACACCGATGGACTGGGCCGCGATCACCATGCGCAATGCCGCGCAGTTCTACACCCTGCAACTGCAGATGGCGCAAAGCCTCGCTGCCTTCTCACGCCAGCAGGGCGCAGCGTTTGCGCCCATGGCCCGGCCCGCCGCACCTGCCGCCATGGGCATCTGCGGTCCAGTGCGCCTGTCGCTGGTGAAACCCACGTCGCCTGCGAAACCTGCGCCCGCGCGGGCGCAGCTGTGAGCCGGGATCTCGCTTGATCGCCCGTCGTCATATCCCCGTGCGGCCCTTCGGCCAGCGCTCGGCAGTTGCCGCGCCGCACCGTTGCCGAAACGCCCGCTCAGGCGTCGGGCAGTGGCGGCAGGCTGCGCAGGTAGAGGATCACCGCGTCGAGGTCCTCAGCCGTCATCCGCGCCAGATAGCCATAGGGCATGGGCGGCAGCATCGGTGCGCCGTCGGGCCGCTTGCCCTCGGTGATCATGGTCTTCAACTCGTCGTCGCTGTATCCCGCCAGCCCGTCCTCGGAACTGGTCAGATTGGGCGCGGTGACACTGCCCCACGGTCCGTGGAATTCGAACCCGCCCTTGCCAAGATGGTCGCCGTCGAGCATCGGGCCGGTCTCGCCCATCGGCGAGTGACACTCCATGCAATGGCTGACCGCCCGCGCGAGGTATTCGCCGTACTCCACCGTGACCCCGCGCGCGGGCGCGGTGACGCTTTCGACCGGCGGGCCGTACGCCGGGGGCAGGGGAATGTTGTAGACCGAGGCCGGAACCTCGTTCTCGACTGGATCGAGCGTGCGCAGGAAGGCGACGATCGCCGAGAGATTTGCATCCCCCAGATCGCGATACATGGCAAAGGGCATCGGCGCGCCGATCACCGAGCCGTCCGGGCGGAGGCCCTCGCGGATCGCGCGGGCAAGCTCGGCGTCGCTCCAGTCGGCAATGCGTCCGGCGGGCGTGATGTTGGGCGCATAAGCGGTGAACATCGGATTGTCCTCGACCAGCCGCCCGGCCAGTTCCATGTTCATGTCAAAGCCCGCCTCGCCAAAGGGCGTATGGCAGTTGCCGCATCCGGCGGGGCCGCGGACGAGATATTCGCCGCGCGCAATCTCGCTTTCGTCGGCAAGGGCGCCGCCGCAAACGAGCACCGTGCAGGACAGGGTGGAAAAGAACTTGTTAAGCATCGTGAGCTCCTTGCTGTGAAATCGCTGGGAGGAGGGACTGGCCATGACTAAGTTCACGGGTACGTTACCTGCGGCAGGCTGCCGCACCAAGAAGAATTACCGAACCGGAATATTTGCCCCCGCCGCAAGCGGGGCCGCCGCGCTGGCGCTGCTGCTCTGTGGCATGGCGGGCGCCGCATCTGCCGCCTGTAACGAGGCGAAGACGACCATCGAAATGGGCGATTGCGTCCGCGGCGAATATGAGGCGGCGGATCTCGAACTGAACCGCGTCTATGCGCAGCTGAAGGACGCGCGGGACGCGGCCTTCATGGCCAAGGTCCGCGACGCACAGCGCGCGTGGATCCCGTTCCGCGACGCCGCCTGCGACGCCGAAGGCGCGCTTTACGAGGGCGGCTCGCTGCAACCCATCGCGCAGGTGTCCTGCCTGACCAAACTTACCCGGCGTCGCAGCGAAGACCTGCGCACGCTGCTGTCGAACTGACCATCCGAGGAAGACCCACATGCCCGCAACGATTTCCCGCCGCGACTACGCCGCCATGTTCGGCCCGACCACGGGTGACAAGCTGCGCCTTGCCGACACCGATCTGATCATTGAGGTCGAGCGCGACCTCACCGCTTCGCTGGCCGGGGCCGGGCAGGGCGGCAATGGCGCCATCTACGGCGAAGAGGTGAAATTCGGCGGCGGCAAGGTGATCCGCGACGGCATGGGCCAATCGCAATACACCCGTGCCGAAGGGGCGGTGGACACCGTGGTGACCAACGCGCTGATCGTCGACCACACCGGCATCTACAAGGCCGACGTGGGGCTCAAGGACGGGCGCATCGCCAAGATCGGCAAGGCCGGCAACCCCGACACCCAGCCGGGCGTCGACATCATCGTCGGCCCGGGCACAGAGGTGATCGCGGGCGAGGGGCGCATCCTCACCGCTGGCGGCATGGACAGCCACATTCACTATATCTGTCCGCAGCAGATCGAGGACGCGCTGCACTCGGGTCTGACCACCATGCTCGGCGGCGGCACCGGTCCGGCGCATGGCACGCTGGCGACCACCTGCACACCGGGGCCGTGGCACCTTGGCCGGATGATGCAGGCCGCCGATGCCTTCCCGATGAACCTCGCCTTCGCGGGCAAGGGCAACGCGGCGCTGCCCGCGGCGCTGGAAGAGCAGATCAAGGGCGGCGCCTGCTGCCTCAAGCTGCACGAGGACTGGGGCACCACGCCCGCCACCATCGACAACTGCATGAGCGTCGCCGACGCCTGGGACGTGCAGGTGATGATCCACACCGACACGCTCAATGAATTGGGCTTCGTCGAGAATACCGTCGCGGCGATGAAGGGCCGCACCATCCACGCCTTCCACACCGAGGGCGCGGGCGGCGGCCATGCGCCGGACATCATCAAGATCTGCGGCGAAGAGTTCGTGCTGCCCAGCTCGACCAACCCGACCCGCCCGTTCACCACCAACACGCTCGAGGAACACCTCGACATGCTGATGGTCTGCCACCACCTCGACAAGTCAATCCCCGAGGATGTGGCCTTTGCCGAAAGCCGCATCCGCCGCGAGACCATCGCCGCCGAGGACATCCTGCACGATATGGGTGCCTTCTCGATCATTGCTTCGGACAGTCAGGCCATGGGCCGGGTCGGCGAGGTGATCATCCGCACCTGGCAGACCGCCGACAAGATGAAGAAGCAGCGCGGCAAGCTCGCTGAGGAAACCGGCGACAACGACAACTTCCGCGTCCGCCGCTACATCGCCAAATACACCATCAACCCCGCCATCGCCCATGGCATCAGCCAGCACATCGGCTCGATCGAAGAGGGCAAGCGCGCCGATCTGGTGCTGTGGAACCCGGCCTTCTTTGGCGTGAAGCCCGAGATGGTACTGATGGGCGGCACCATCGTCTGCGCGCAAATGGGCGATCCCAACGCCTCGATCCCGACGCCGCAGCCGGTCTACACCCGCCCGATGTGGGGCGCCTATGGCCGCTCGGTCGAGAACTCGGCGGTGATCTTCGTGTCGGAGGCGGCGCAGGCCGACGGGCTGCGTGACAAGCTGGGCCTCGCGAAACAGACCGTGGCGGTGAAGAACACCCGCGGTATCGGCAAGAAGGACCTGATCCTCAACGACGCGCTGCCCGAGGTCGAGGTGAACCCGGAAACCTACGAGGTGCGCGCCAATGGCGAGCTGCTGACCTGCGAGCCCGCGAAAGAGCTGCCGATGGCGCAGCGCTACTTCCTCTACTGAGAGCATCCCGCCGGTCCTGCGGCGGGTCCAAACTTGCTGGCGCCGGTCCCTTCCATGGGGCCGGCGCTTGGCGTATCAGGACTGCAAACTCACGCCATGACCGCGGCGCAAGGGCTGCGCCGCGCGCATGACAGAGCCGAAATCCCCATCTTTGCAAATCGCCAAGATTCTGGGCAGCCTTTCCCCTTGCGCATGGCAGCCCAAAGCTAAATGCCGTGTCTTAAAGGATTTTAACCGCGCTTCGTTCGCAAACTGTCGCTCATTTAGGCGCCTAATTATTTTGCTTCGTCTCGCGGGCGATCTCGGCAACAAAAATATCTGTGATCTCTGCATGGCTTGAAGGCCGGTTATGCAGTTGCAGCATTTGTTGTTCTGCGGGGGGTGCCCTAAATTGGATGACAAGGGAGGAAACCAACACTGAAGCTAGGATAGGTTTCCAAATGGCATTTCTGACTGCAACCGCACGCAACGAACAAGCACCGTTCTTTTCGCGTTTCTTCGCAGCCATCGGCAACGGCCTTGTCTCGATCGGTGAATCGAACCCGCGCCTGCGCAAAATCGAAGCCCTGCAGCGTCTGTCGGACGAGCAGCTGGCCGAGCGTGGCATCCGCCGCGAAGACATCGTGCGCCACGTCTTCCAAGACGTCTTCTATCTCTGAGTGTCTCGGCGCCTCTCGGGCGCTGCAGAACTCGGCATCTCAAGGCCACGCCCCGGAGAACCCGGCGCGTGGCCTTGCCTTTTCCGGCGGTTGGGACGAGGTTGCTGGCGCAATCCTGAAGACCGACGGAGCCTTCCCATGACCTCCCCCGCGCCCGCATTACCCGTGTCCCACGAGATCGCCCGGAAGGGCGCCGCGTCCGAGGCGCATCCCGATGCACCGCTGAGCGTCACGCTCAGCTACGAAGACCGCTTCCTGCGCCGCAAGGTGCTGAAGAGCGATCAGGGAGAAAGCTTCCTTGTGGATCTGGCGCATACCGAAAGCCTCGACGAGGGCGACGCCTTCGTGCTGACCGATGGGCGGGCGGTGCGCGTCGCGGCAGCGGCAGAGCCGTTGCTGGCGGTGAGCGGCGCCGACCTGCCGCGCCTCGCATGGCACATCGGCAACCGTCACACGCCTTGCCAGATCGAAGCCGCGCGGCTGCTGATCCAGCGCGACCACGTGATCCGCGACATGCTGGCCCATATCGGTGCGACGGTGGAAGAGGTGCTCGAGCCCTTCACCCCCGAGGGCGGCGCCTATGGGCATGGCCGCACCCATGGCCACGACCATTCGCATGCGCACAGCCACGGGCACGATCATTCCCATGATCACTCCCACGAGCACTCCCACTCTCACGGTTCCGCGCACACGCATGACCACTGATCCGCTGCTGACGCTGCACCAGCTGTTCTCGCCCTCCTTCCCGGTGGGGGCCTTTGCTTATTCGCACGGGCTCGAGACCTTGGTGCAGGAGGGGCGCATCACCAGCGCCGCGCAGCTTCAGGGCTGGCTCGAGGCGGTGCTGCGTCATGGCGCGGGCTGGAGCGACGTGGTGCTGCTGGCGCATGTGGCGCAGGGCGGCGATGCGACGGAACTGGCCGAGCTTGCCACCGCGCTCTCACCATCGGCCGAGCGGCGGCTCGAGACGGTGAAACAGGGCGAGGCCTTTGCCAGCACGGTGCGCGATCTTTGGCAGGTGGACATCCTGCCCGCGCCCTATCCGGTCGCCGTGGGGCAGGCGGTGCGGGCGCTGGAGCTGCCGCTGCTGCCCGCCGCGCAGCTCTACCTGCAGGCCTTCGCTTCGAACCTTGCCGCTGCCGGCATCCGCCTGATCCCGCTTGGCCAGACCGAGGGGCAGGGCGTCGTGCGCGCGCTCTCGCCGCTGTGCGAGGCGCTGGCAGCGCAGGCGATGACCGCCTCGCTTGACGAGATCGGCGGCTTCTCTCCGGTCTCGGACATTGCCAGCCAGCGCCATGAGGCGCTCTACTCCCGTATCTTCAGATCGTGACACCAATTGTGACGGAGACGACATGACTTCCCCCAACGGACCCCTTCGCGTCGGTCTCGGCGGCCCCGTGGGCGCCGGTAAGACCAGCCTCACCGCAGCCCTTGCCCGCGCGCTGCGCGACCGGCTGTCGATGGCCGTGGTGACCAATGACATCTACACCCGCGAAGACGCCGAAGAGCTGATGCGCCAGCAGATCCTGCCGCTCGACCGGATCAAGGGGGTCGAGACCGGCGGCTGCCCGCACACGGCGATCCGCGAGGATGCCTCGATCAACCTCGCCGCCATCGCCGAGCTGAACGAAGCGTTTCCCGACCTCGACCTGATCCTGATCGAAAGCGGCGGTGACAATCTCTCGGCGACCTTCTCGCCGGAACTGGCCGATGTGACCATCTATGTGATCGACACCGCCGCGGGTGAGGAAATCCCCCGCAAGGGTGGCCCGGCCATCACCAAGTCCGACATCCTCGTCATCAACAAGACCGACCTCGCGCCCTATGTGGGTGCCTCGCTCGAGGTGATGGAGCGCGATGCCACGCGGATGCGCGCGGGCAAGCCCTTCGTCTTTGCGCAGGTCAAGCACGGCAAGGGCGTCGATGAGATCGTCACGCTGCTGGCGCAGATCGGGGGGCTGCCGCTGGCCGAGGCAGTGGAATGAGCCGCTTCGTCATTCTTGGGGTCGGCGCGGTAGGCGGCACGCTCGCTGTCGCGCTGACCGAAGCCGGAGAGGATGTGATTGGCATCGCGCGCGGCGCGCAACTGGCAGCGATCAAGGCGGGCGGGCTGACGCTGCGCACGCCCGAAGGGCCGCGCCACGCCAATTTCCCCTGTGTGGCGACGCCGCAGGAGGCTGGGCTGCGCGAGGATGACGTGATCATCCTGTGCGTGAAGACCCAGCACACTGAGGCTGCGCTGGCGCAACTGCGCGAGGCCGGGGCGCAAAGGCAGCACATCTTCTGCTTCCAGAACGGGGTCGAGAACGAGCGGCTGGCGCTGCGCTACTTCCCCAATGTGCATGGGGTCACCGTGATGCTGCCCGCCGATTTCGTGCAGCCCGGCGAAGTGGTCTGCTACGGCGCGCCGGTCTGCGGATCCTTCGATGTGGGGCGCTATCCCTCGGGCTCGGACGACGCGGATGCGGTGCTGGTGTCGCGGCTGGAGGCGGCGGGCTTCCCCTCGGCGGTGCGCGATGGGGTGATGACGTTCAAATACGGCAAGCTGCTGATGAACCTTAGCAACATCGTCGGCGCTGCGCTTGGACAGGAGGCCGACGCCGCTGCCATCAACGCGGCGCTGAAGGCCGAAGCCGAGGCGGTCTTTGCCGCGGCGGGGATCGCTTGGGCGGATCCGGCCAAGGGCGATGCGGCGCGCGATGCGCAGCTAAAGATCGTCGATGTTCCGGGTGTCACCCGTGTAGGCAGTTCCACCGCGCAGAGCCTCGCGCGCGGCGCGGGTTCGGTCGAGACCGACTACCTCAATGGCCAGATCTCGCTTTTGGGTCGTCTGCACGGGGTGCCGACACCGGGCAACGATTGGTTCAATGCGCTGGCGGCGCGGCTGGTGCGCGAGGGCGCGGCGCCGGGTGCAGTGACGCTGGATGACGTGAGGGCGGCTCTGGCGCTTTAGACCATCTGTGACCCGATGCGGTCTGCAACCGAAAAGGGGCGTCCTTGCGGGCGCCCCTTTGCTTTTGGTGCTGATCGGCGACGCGGCTCAGTAATCGCGTTCGAAATACATGCCGAGCGTG
This sequence comes from Salipiger sp. ABN3_019, assembly GCF_056158605.1. Taxonomy (NCBI): domain Bacteria; kingdom Pseudomonadati; phylum Pseudomonadota; class Alphaproteobacteria; order Rhodobacterales; family Roseobacteraceae; genus Salipiger; species Salipiger sp. ABN3_019. The sequence goes on along the minus strand of NZ_JBSWTP010000009.1, from coordinate 2,792,417 downwards.
CTGTCACCATCCGAGGTGACGCTGCCCTTGGCCTTCAGGCTCGGGGTGATCTTGATGTTGAGATTCACCGCGCTGTCGCCGCCGGAATCCACCTCGACATCGGTGTAGATGTTGTCAGAGATGTATTTGCCCAAGCGCAGCCCGGCCTCGCCCTCGTCATTGGTGGTGACGTCGAGGTCATCCAGCCCGAAGCCCTGCCGCAAGTTGTCCACCGCGCCCGAGCCGCCGCCCGCCAGCGTGTTGATCGCCGCGGCGATCTGCAACGCTTGGAAGCCCGAGATCTCGGTCAGGTCGCGCCCGAACAGCAGCAGCGCCAGAACCTCTTCCTCGGGGCGCGAGGGGTCAGAGGTGAAATCGACCTCGGGCGAGGTCGCCAGCCCGGTGATGCTGACCGTCACGGTGGTGCTTTCCACCTCGGAGGTGGCGGCGATATCCAGTGTCGGGATGAAATCGCCGGTCAGCGCCATCGACGCGGTGTCGAGCGTCAGGCGCTGGCCGAGGATGTCCAGCCGGCCGCGGATCAGATCGAACCGGCCCTGCGTGATGATGTCGTTCGAGGTGCCGGTCACGCGCAGCGCGCCGCCAAGCTCCATGTCGAGACCACGACCGCGGACGAAGATTTGCTGCGGCGCGCGGATCACCACATCGAGCGGGATCGAATAGCTCGACCCGCCGCCGTCGCTCTCGGCCTCGTCCAGCAGCCCGGCACGGGCGCGCGTGACACGCGATCCGGCGGGTTCCTGAATGTGGTGTAGCACAAAGCCACGGCTGCTTGGGCCAAGTCCGGTCTCGGGGATGCGGATCTCGGCGTTGTCGATGAGGATCTCGCCGCCGATCGTAGGCCCGGTGAGCAGCGGGCCAGAGATGCTGACGTTGCCGCCAAGCTGCACCTGATAGAGCCGCTGATCCTCTAGCACCAGTTGGTTGAGCGCGATGGCCAGATCGGCCGGGTAGCTGCCGCTCATGCCGATGGTGCCGTTCACCTCGATGCGCCCGCCGGTGGCCAGCGCGGTGGAGGCGGTGAGCGTGGTCTGACCGCCACCGACATTTGCGTTGAGGTTCAGCCCGGTCAGTTCGAGCCCCGGCCCGGGCAGGATCACCTGCGCGCCGTTCACCGTGACATTGCCCGACAGCGAGTTCACCGCCAGCGGGCCGCTGAGCCGCATGTCGATATTGGCATTGCCCGACAGCAGGTTCGGCGCGGCGACCTGATTGGCCAGCGCCAGCGGCGCATTGCCGGTGATTGCCAGATCGGCGGTGCCGAAGTCCTGCGCGATGCTGCCCGAGACTTGCGCCTGCGTGCCGCCGGGCGCGGTGAGCGAAGTCTGCAGTTGGTACTGCCCGCCATTCGCTGCCAGCGTGCCCTGCGCGGTGGCGCGGCCCGGAAGCTGCGGCACGATCAGCCCAAGGTCGCGCAGCGCCACCTCGTAGCTGATGCTCGAGCCTTCGCCGCCGTAGCTGCCCGAGGCCGAAGCGGTGACTTCGCCGGTCTGCACATCAAGTTGCTGGATCGTCAGCACGCCATTGGCGTCGCGGGTGACTTGCACCGTCGCGCTGCCATCGCCGCCGACCAACTGATCGGCGGTGGGGATGCCAAGGCGCAGGTTGCTGGAGTTGAGCTGACCGTTCGCCGAGAGGCTGCCGTCGGGCAAGTTATAGGACACATCGCCATCGAAGCTGACGCCGCCCGAGAGCGGCTGGCCAACCAGCGGCGCGTAGGCCGCCAGCGAGGCGACCGAGGCGTTGCCGTCAAAGGCCACCGTGCCGACGCTGCCGTCATCCAGTTTCTCGGCGGTGACGCGGCCCTGCGCCGTGGTCTCGCCGGGGCCGGAGGCGGTGAAGTCGAGCTGGTAGCTGCCATCGGTCTCTTGCAACTGGCCGTTCACATTGGCGCTGCCGGTCACGCCGGACTGGATCAGCGACATGTCGGGCAGGGTAATGTCAAAGCTCGCGTTGCTCTGGCCCGCGTCGGGCGAGGGGGTGCCGCCCATGAGGGCCGCGGTATAGACCTCGCCCTCGGCGGTGGCCCGGATCGCCTGACCGTTCACCTCAAGCTGGCGGATCTCGACCTTCTCGGTGTCATAGGCAGCCGAGACGTCGAGATCGACGGTGCCGGTCAGCAGCCCGTCGACCTGCGCGATGCCGGTGCCGATATCGCGGGTCGAGCCGTCGAGCACCGCGTCGATGGCGCCGCTTTGCATGTCGTAGGTCACATCGGCCGTCAGATCGAGCGCGCCGGCCAGCGGGCGGTCCGCAAGCCCGGCGTAGACCGACAGATCATCCGCCGCCACGTTGCCGTCGAACGACACGGTGCCGATGCTGCCATCCGCCTCTTTGCCCGCTTCAGCGAGGCCGTTGATCGCCACACCGCCGGGGCCGTTGGCGTCGATGTCGAGCCGGTAGCTGTCGGCCTCTTCCTGCAGGGTGCCGGTGGCCGCGAAGGGCCCGGTGATGCCGGGCTGGATCAGCGACATATCGGGCAGGCGAATGTCAAAGCTGGCGTTGCTGAGGCCCGCATTGGCAGAGGGGGTGCCGCCCAGCAGGGCGGCGGTATAGACCTCGCCCTCGGCGTTGACTTGCACGGCCTGACCGTCGACGGTCAGCTCGCGGATCAGCACGCGGTCGCTGTCGTAGTTCACTGAGGCGTCGAGATCGACGCTGCCGGTCAGCAGCCCGTCGAGCTGTTCGATGCCGGTCTCGATATTGGCGACAGTGCCGTCCAGAACCGCGTCGATCGCGCCACCGTCGAGCGTGTAGGTGACATCGGTGTTCAGATCGACCGCGCCCGCCAGAGGCCGCCCGGCGAGTGGGGCGTAGGCGGCCAGATCCTCTGCCGCCGCGTCGCCCTCGAAGCCAATGCTGCCGATGGTGCCATCTTCGAGCTTGCTGGCGGTCAGCAGACCATCAAGGTCGGTGCCGCCCGGCGCGCTGCCGGTGAAATCGAGAAGATAGGCGTCCGGGGTTTCGGTCAGCGTGCCCGAAAGCTGCGCCGCGCCGGCCATATCCGCCTCGACCAGCGACAGGTCGGGCAGCGAAATGTCGAAGCTGCCGGTGCTGCCGCCGGTCTGCAGCTTGGCCTCGGCCACCGCCTTGAGGCCATCGCCCGAGAGGTCGAGCCGCCGCAGTTCGGTGCCTTCTTCATTGCGCACGGCAGAGGCGAAAAGCTCCACCTCGCCAGCAAGCAGCCCGTCCGCCTGCGCGACACCGGTCTTCAGATCGCGGGTGAGGCCGTCGACAGTAAAGTCGAAGCGCCCGGCGACCGGCTCCAGCGTGCCTTTGACGGCGACATTGGCGTCGCCGCCAAGCTCGCGTCCGGCCAGACCGGAAAAGCGCCCGATGTCCTCGGCGCGCATCTGCAGGTCCGGCTCGATGATGATGTTGCCGCTGTTGCCGATGCCCGAGAAGGTGACGTCGCCCGCAAGCGCAAGGCCCGCGCCGCCAAAGTCGATCTGGCGCAGATAGAGCGGATCGCCCGCCTGCCAGTCGATCTGCATGACGCCCGTAAGCTGCTCGCCCGCGGCGTCGGCCATGGAGGCGTCGGCAAAATCGAGCCCGGTGGCATCAAAGGTCAGCTGTGCCTCGACCCCACCCGGAAGCGAATTGCCCGCGCTGCGGCGGATGGTCCCGCGGCCCGCGATATCGGCACGCGCAAGCGACATATCGGGGCGGTCGATGCCTTCGGCGATCACGTCGAGGGTGAAGGCCTCACCCTGCGAGGCGTCGTAGTCGAGATTGATTGTCGCCTGATCGACCATGGTGACATCGCCCGACATGGCCAGCCGCACCGGGCTGCCGTCATCCGAGGCGATCTCACCATCAAGCTGCAGCAGTTCCGGCCAGCCGTCGGCACCGATGCGCGCGGCGCCGGTGAGCGAGACCATGGCGGTCTGCAGATCCAGCGTTTCGAGATCAAGCACCCCGTCGGCGCCCTGCAGGCCCGCGACCTGCAGCGACTGCTCGGGGCCAAAGAACTCGCGGTGCTGCTCGGGCAGCAGCGGACGCAGATCGCCCGAGACGTCTGCGGTAAAGCGGCGGCCCTCTTCGGCGCTGCCGAGCAGGGTGATCTGGCCGCCAAGGCGCTCTTCGCCGTCGGTGGCCAGCTGCAGATCGGCGGTGAAATCGTCAAGCTCGCCGTCGCCCTGCAGCGCAAGGCTCAGCGAGGGCGCGCCGGGCAGGCCCATCTTGGTGGTGACGATGCCGCCACTTTCCTCTTCCAGCGAGACATCGAGCGACAGCGCGCCGCTTTCATTGGCGTAGCTGCCGGCCAGTTTCAGCGAATCCTGCGGCCCGTCGAGGCGATTGATCGAAATGTCGGCCTCGCCCTCGCCATCGGCCAGTTGGGCAGAGCCATTGACCTCAAGCGCCACTTCCTCGCCGAGCAGCGAAGCGCCCAGCTCGACGCGCGCAATGCTCAGCTCGCCCACATTCACCGACACGGGCAGATCGGGCAGGGCGAAATCGCCCGACGCCTCAGGCGCGGGAGCCTCTTCGCCCGCCGCCGGGGCGCGTTCCACCACCAGTCGCTCGGCGCTCAACTCGTTGACCACCAGCGCGCCACGCAGCAGCGCGGTGCGGCGCCAGTTCAGCGTCGCATTCTCCAGCACCAGCCAGACCCCCTCGTCATCCGAGATGGTCATACGTTCCAGCGTCGCCTCGGAACTGAGCGCGCCGCGGAAGCCGGTGATCGAGACGTCGCGGCCCGCGCCAGAGAGCGAGTCCTCGATCAGACGCTCGAGAAAGCCGCCGCTGTCCTCATCCTCTTCCTGCGCGAGGGCAGGGGGGGCCGCCAGAATGAGCGGCAGGAGCAGCAGCAGGGAAAAACGCTTGAGAAGGGTCAAAATGCCTGTCCTATGCCGAGGTAGATCTGCACGCCGTCACCGGTGTCGCCACCGGCGGGCATGGCCACATCAAAACGTAGCGGGCCGATCCCGGTTTTGTAGCGCACGCCGATGCCCGCGCCCGCGTGCCATTCGCCATCATCGCCGCCGGGGGTGCTGTCACGCCCGACATAACCCGCGTCGTAGAAGACCACCGCGCCGAGGCTTTCGCCGATGTCCTGCCGAAGCTCGCCAGAGATGCCGGCAAAGCTGCGCCCGCCGATCGAGTCGCCGTCGCCGAGGTCGATGTCCAGCGACTGGTAGGGCTGGCCGCGAACCGTGCCCGCGCCGCCGGAGTAGAACAGGTAGTCGGGAGGCGTCTCGTCGATGTCCGGCCCGATCACCGAGCCGAGTTGCAGCCGTCCGGCCAGCACCGTGCGCTGGCGTTCGCCAAAGGCATAGTACCCGCGGAAATCGCCGTAGAGCCGCGCGCCATTGGGATCATCGCGCAGGTTCAGGAAGGGCGTGGCGTCGGCAAGGATGTAGTAGCCCTTGCGCGGATCAAACTCGTCATCGCGGCGATCGTATTCCGCCTCGACCGGCAGGGTGAGCAGCTCGAAGGTGCGCTCGCCAAGGTCGTCGGTGGTTTCCGAGTAGAGATAGCCGATGCCGATCTCGGTATAGAGATTGTCGGTCAGCTGCCGGGTGAGACCGGTGGTCAGCTCGATGCTGTCGAGGTCATAAGCGGGCTCTTGCAGGTGCTGAAGCTCGGTCTGAAAATAGGCGTCGGTGTCCGGGCCGACAGCGGCGGGCACGTCGAGCCTGCCGGTCAGCGTGTAGTCGAGCGTGTCACTCTGGTCGGTGATGTCGGTGATCTCGGCATCAAAACGCAATCGCTCGGCACCGCCAAAGATGTTGCGGTGCAGCCAATAGCTGGTCAGCGACAGACCTTCGAGCGAGCTGATCTCGGCACCAAAGCCAATCCGGCGCGGCTTGGAGTCGACCACGTCGAGCGTGTAATCAAGCGTGCCGTCGGGGTTCGGCGTGTCTTTCTCGCGCAGGGTGACCGTGGCGAAGGCACCGGTGCGGGTCAGCCGGTCGACCACGTCCTCAACTTCCTCGGGGTCGTAAATCTCGCCCGTCGGCATGCCTGCGATGCGGCGCTGCGCGGCGGTGCGCACCTTGCTGGTGCCATCGGTGTCGATCCGTCCGAAGCGCAGGCGCGGGCCGGTGGTCACGCCCATATCCACATCGACGCGGCGCGCGGCGTGGTTGGCGGTGACATCTTCGCGGGTCAGCTCGGCCTTGGGGTAGCCGACGTTGCGCCAGCCATCCACCGCCGCCTGCGCGGCGCTGGTGATCGTGGTGGCCTTGGCGCGCTCGCCGGGTTTGAAATCGCTGGGCAGATCGGTCTCGGGCGCCAGCGGCGTGACATCGGTGTGGCCAAACTGGAAACGCGGGCCGGGGCGCACCAGCACATCGACACGGTTCACGCTCTGCGGTGTGGACAGCAGCGGAATCTCCGACGCCTCGCGCCCGTCGATGCGGATCGATACTTCGGGGGCGTAATAGCCCGCGCCATAGAGCGTCTCGACAATGATCCCATAGTCCGACAGCGCCGCCGCCATCACGTCGGGCCCCTCGGTCTTGTCTTCGGATTTGGTGGTGACCAGCGCCGAATAATTGGTGATCTGAGTCTGAATGTCCTCGCTCAGACCGGGAAATGCAAAGCTGAGCGTCTCGAAGGCAGAGGCCGGCTGGGCGGCGGCGCTCAGGGCGAGGCTCAGGGCAATGGAATGATGCCGAAGGCGCAATGAACTGTCCTTTCGCGAAACTGTTCCCGCACCTTAACGCAGCGGAATTGACGCGGCTAGGCGCTGCGCGAAGAAGCACGGCCTGCCGGTTGATTTCGCGCGGTTTCGTGGGGATCGGGTCACGCCCGCGAAACTGTGAAGGCGTGCGTGGCATCGGGGGCTTGCTCTGCGGTGATGCGCTGTGCGGGCGTCTTGCCGGGCCGGGCGGCGGCCTTTATCCCGGAAGGCAGGAAGCGGCTGCGCAGGGTGCAGGCCGCAGAGGTGACGGTAAGGATTTGCGATGCGCATTTACGTGACGGGCTGTGCCGGCATTCTGGGCTATGAGATCCTGTGCCGCATGCATGCCGAGGGGCATGAGGTCACCGGTATTTCGCGCAGCGCGCTGCCCGAGGGCGCACCGGCGCTGCCGCATGTGCAGGTGAGCGACGCGCTGCATCCGGGCTGGCTGGCTCCGGGGGACGAGGGGGCGACGATCGTGCATTGCGCAGGACTGTCGGACGCACGGCGCAGGTTCGACAGTATCGGCGCGCTGAACCGAGAGGTGACGGAGCCGCAGACCGATTTCGTCGAGGCGCTGCTGGCGCGGGGCTGGCGCGGGCATCTGGTGTATCTGTCGACCGCCGCCGTCTATGGCGACACCGAAGAGCTTCCCATTGCCGAGACGCGCGAGCCGCAGCCCAAGGGGTATTACGCGCTGCACAAGCTGTCGGTAGAAAATGCGCTGCTGTTTCTTGCCGCGCAGCATGGCTTTCGCCTGACCCTGCTGCGCCTTGGCAACCCTTATGGCACGGCGATGCCCGGCCGCGAGCGGGGGGTGATGCGGCTCTTGCTGGATGCGCTGGCCACCGGCGCGGAGTTCACCGTCTACGGCAGCGGCGAGACCTCGCGCGATTATCTGCATATGGATGATTTCACCCGTGCGGTGTCGCAGGTGGTGACCCGCGATCTGCCTGAACAGATCACCCGCCTGAACCTTGGGGCCGGGGAGGGGACAACGCTCAACGGTCTGATCGCGCGCATGGAGGCGGCCACCGGGCGCAGCCTCAATCTCGTCAGCAAACCGTCGGACCTAGAGGTGAAGTCGAGCGTTCTCGACATCACGCGCGTGCGGCAGCTGCTCGGCTGGAGCCCGCAGGTCTCGCTCGACGACGGTCTGGCGCGCATGGTGTCGGACTACGGTCTGTGAGGCGAATGCGGCGGGACCTGCGCGAGTGAACGTCGCATGGCCCGGAACGCAAAAAACGCCGCCCCGAAGGACGGCGTTTTATAGTCTTGGAAGGCGGGATCAGCTGAAGATTCAGCTGAAGATCCGCGCGCCCTGTTCGTCGATCATCTGTTGCGCCTTGCGAAGCGAGGCGGCGACCGCCTCGTCGCGGTCGCGGATGACATCGGCGCGGATCAACTGATGCACCTTCACCTCGCCGTTCACCTCACCCTCGATCCGGGCGGCGATGCGGAACTGCCCGTCGGTCGGCTGCGGCTCGGGGAAGATCACGAAGCCCTTGTATTCCACCGCTTCGGTCTGAGGCTGCGCGGCAGCGCCGGTGTCGGAACCGCCGCCGCCAAAGAGACGTGACCAGAAGGACATGGCTCTCTCCTTGCGCTTACTGGTCGAGGAACGAGCGCAGCTTGCGCGACCGGCTCGGGTGCTTGAGCTTGCGCAGCGCCTTCGCCTCGATCTGACGGATCCGCTCGCGCGTCACCGAGAACTGCTGGCCGACCTCTTCGAGCGTGTGGTCGGTGTTCATGCCAATGCCGAAGCGCATCCGCAGAACCCGTTCCTCACGCGGGGTGAGCGAAGAGAGCACGCGGGTGGTGGTCTCTTTGAGGTTCTCTTGGATCGCGCTGTCGAGCGGCAGGATCGCGTTCTTGTCCTCGATGAAATCGCCGAGCTGCGAATCTTCCTCGTCGCCGATGGGCGTTTCGAGCGAGATCGGCTCCTTGGCGATCTTCATCACCTTGCGGACCTTCTCGAGCGGCATCTGCAGCTTTTCCGCCAGCTCTTCCGGGGTCGGCTCGCGGCCGATCTCGTGCAGCATCTGACGGCCGGTGCGGACCAGCTTGTTGATCGTCTCGATCATGTGCACCGGGATACGGATGGTGCGCGCCTGATCGGCGATCGAGCGGGTGATCGCCTGACGGATCCACCAGGTCGCATAGGTCGAGAACTTATAGCCGCGACGATACTCGAACTTGTCCACGGCCTTCATCAGGCCGATGTTGCCTTCCTGAATAAGGTCGAGGAACTGCAGCCCGCGGTTGGTGTATTTCTTGGCGATCGAGATCACGAGGCGAAGGTTGGCTTCGACCATTTCCTTCTTGGCCTGACGCGCCTCTTTCTCACCCTTCTGCACCTGCTGGACGATGCGGCGGAATTCGCTGATGTCGAGGCCCACATACTGGCCGACCTGCGCCATATCGGCGCGCAGCTCGTCGGCCTTGTCCGAGAAACGCTCGATGAACATCTGCCAGCCGCGACCGTCTTTCTCGGCCATGCGGTCCATCCAGTTCGGCTCAAGCTCGCGACCACGATACTCGGCGACGAACTCGCGGCGGTTGATGCGGGCCTGATCGGCCAGCTTCACCATCGCGCTGTCGATCGACATGATGCGCTTGTTGATGCCGTAGAGCTGGTCGATCAGCGCCTCGATGCGGTTGTTGTGCAGGTGCAGGCCGTTGACCATCACAACGATCTCGGAGCGCAGCTTCTGGTACTGCGCTTCGTCGGCTTCCGAGAAGGTGCCGTCCTCGTTCAGCGTGGCGCTGATCCGGGCGTCCTGCATTTCCGACAGGGCTTCGTAGTCGGCGGCGATGAGATCGAGGGTTTCGAGCACGCGCGGCTTCAGCGCGGTCTCCATCGCGGCCAGCGACATGTTGGCCTGATCGTCCTCGTCCTCGTCGTCATCCTTGCGGATCGGGTTGCCGTCGGCGTCGAGCTCGGGCTCGTTGCTCTTGGGCTTCTGCGCGGCCTCGCCACCGGCGCCGGCGTCCACCACCGGCTCGTTCAGCTCGCCGTCTTCGTCGAGCTGATTGCCGAAGGTCGCCTCGAGGTCGATCACATCGCGCAGCAAAATCTCTTCGCTGAGAAGTTCCTCGCGCCAGATGGTGATCGCCTGAAAGGTCAGGGGGCTTTCGCACAGGCCCGCGATCATCGTGTTGCGGCCAGCCTCGATCCGCTTGGCGATGGCAATCTCGCCCTCGCGCGACAGCAGTTCGACCGAGCCCATCTCGCGCAGGTACATGCGCACCGGGTCATCGGTACGGTCGAGCTTTTCCGAGCCGCCCGACGACAGCGCGACGTCACGACCTTTGGAGGCGTCGACCAGATCGGTCGAGCCTTTGTTCTTGTCCGCGTCTTCCTCGGCTTCCTCGTCCTCTTCGGTGACTTGGATGCCCATTTCGGAGAGCATCGACATCACGTCTTCGATCTGGTCGGAACTGACCTGATCCGGCGGCAGAACCTGGTTCAGCTGGTCATAGGTGATAAAGCCACGCTCGCGCGCCTCGGCGATCATCTTCTTGACCGCGGCCTGGCTCATGTCGAGGCTATGTGCGTCGTCCTGAGTTTCCGGCTTGGCGTCGTCGTTGTCTTTGGCTGCCATGAAGTGCTCCGTCAAAGGGAGGGGCCGGTTCTGGCCGGCACTCGCGCAAGTGAAGTGATTCGTTTCTGCAAATCATGGGGGGAATCAAATGATTCGGCCACCCGTGTACCCGTTTTTCCTCCAGTTTCCCTAAATGGTCATCTAGTTCTGACCCTTGGAAAAGCGAATTTGTTGCAGCAGCGCGTCGAAAGCGCTGCGTTCTTCTTTGTCCATCCGGGCCCCATTGGCCCCGGTTTCGAATTCCACATCGTCTTCAGAACGGTTCATAACCGCCTGATTGCGCGCCTGTGCCGCCTGTCCCAGCCTCCAGGTCAGGGCTTCATCCGCGAGGCTCTCCATATCCTCCAGCGCCTCTGCGAGTTCGGCCACGAGTCCCGCCTGCGCGGCGATCTTGGCGAATTCCTCGGCCACCGTGAGGCGGGCGAGTTCAACGTCACCGATCTGTCGCAAGCAGGGTACCACTGCCACATGGCGTGCCCCGAGGAGGGAATCAAGGGCCTCGGGTCCGATTCTCTGCGCCGCGTCTTCCTGAAGCATTTCCGGGTCGGTCGTTCCTGCGCTCAGGAACAGGTCGCGCAGCGCGGCGTGATCGGGATCGCTGCAGGGCAGGGTCTCGAGCGGGCCTTCGAACTCAGGCAGTAGCGCCGGGTAGCGCAGCAGCACGGCGAGAATGACGGTCTCGCGCAGCCGGGTCTCGGCAGCCTCGCCAGCCGAGACCAGCAGAGAGGATTTCGCCGCGGCGCTGGGGGCGATGGTGACCGCCTGACCCCATTTCTGGGTGCGCTGACCGCTGCGGAACGGGCTACGCTGGCCGGATTTCCCGCCCCAGTTGCCGCCTCCGTTTCCGCCATCGCCGCTGCGCTTGCTGCGGAAGAGCTGCCAGCGGAGTTCCTTGATCTCATTGCCGTAGTGATGGCGCAGGTCGGGGTGCTGGATGCGCTTGATCGCCGCGCGCAGCGTCGCGTCGAGCGCCGCTTTGCGCTCGGGGCTGTCAAAGACCTTGTCCTCGGTCTCGCGCCGCCAGAGCAGTTGCACCATGGGCTGCGCCTGATCGAGCACCGCCTTCACCGCCTGCGGCCCTTTGGCGCGCAGCAGGTCGTCCGGGTCCTGACCTTCGGGCATGATGGCGAACCGCAATCCCTTGCCGGGCATCAGCAGCGGCAGCGCGGTGTCGATCACCCGATAGGCGGCGCGCAGGCCGGCCTTGTCGCCGTCGAGCGCGATCACCGGCTCGTCGGCGATGCGCCAGAGCAGCGCGATCTGATGCTCGGTGACGGCGGTGCCGAGCGGCGCCACCGCCGCCTCGAACCCGGCCTCGCTGAGCGCGATCACATCCATATAGCCTTCGGCGACGATCAGCGGCTGGCCCTTGCCCGCCGCCTCGCGCGCGGGCGCGTGGTTGTAAAGGTTGCGGCCCTTGTCGAAGAGCTCGGTCTCGGGCGAGTTGAGATATTTGGCGTTGTCGCGCGGGTCCATGGCGCGCCCGCCGAAGGCAATGGCACGGCCGCGGCCATCGCGGATCGGGAACATGATGCGGTTGCGGAACACGTCATAGGGCGCGCGGCCCTTCTGCGAGGGCTTGGCCAGCCCCGCCGCCATGATCAGATCCTCGGCGACGCCCTGTCCGCGCAGATGGTCCCAAAGGTGCTGCCAGCCCTCGGGCGCGAACCCAAGCTCGAAACGGTCCTGAACCGGTTGCGTCAGCCCGCGCCGGTCGAGATAGGCGCGCGCCTCGGAGGCGGCGCCGGTGCGCAGCTGCATCCTGAAGAACCGCACCGCCTGTTCCATCACCTCGGCAAGCTGGCTGCGGCGGTCGGCCTTCTGCGCGGCCTGCGGGTCGCGCGCGGGCATCTGCATGCCTGCCTCACGGGCGAGGATCTCGACCGCTTCCATAAAGTCGACGTTCTCGCTTTCGCGCACGAAGGAGATCGCATCGCCCTTCGCGTGACAGCCGAAGCAGTAGTAGAACCCCTTGCGGTCATCGACGTGGAAAGAGGCAGACTTTTCCTGATGGAACGGGCAGGGCGCCCACATGTCGCCCTTGGCCTGATTGGACTTGCGGGTGTCCCACATGACTTTGCGACCGACGACCTGGCTCAGGCTCGTTCGGGTGCGCAATTCGTCAAGGAAGCCGGGTGGTAAACTCATGCTCGGAGTATCAATGCAGAGGGAGGCCGAGTCCATGCGGCTCGGCACGCGCGTTTGTGTTTGTGTCAGATAGCCGATGCCCGCGCCGACCGGAAGGGCGACGCGGGCGGGTGCGGGTCACGTCATGCGCGCCTCAGCGCGGCGTCATTGCGAGAGACACTGCTGTTCCCAGCTGCGGCCCACATCGAGGGTGAGCTGGTTTTCGGGCAGCGAGTAAATCCATTGCGCCAGCATCTCGCCCGAGTCGCGATCCAGCGCCCGGCGCAATTCGCGCTCGGTCCGCTTTTGCGGGATACCGTCCTTACGCGCCTGCACTGCTTCCATGACCATCTTGGCCGAGGTTTCGCAGCGTGCCGCCTTGTCACTTTGCGCGGAGGCCGGGGTGGCGGCGGCGAGCACCAGCCCGAAAAATACTACAAGATTCCGCATGGTCTGCATCTCCTGTGTCAGCCAAGGCGCTTATGTAATCCTTTGCGGGGAAAGTGTCACCCATGAGGCGGGCTGCGATCACGGCTTGGAGAGCGCAGTGGCCTTGCCGTTGCGCCAGCGCCGGGAAATCGCGTTGCGCTTGCTGGCTCAAAGTGAAATCATGACGTCACTTTTAGCGGGTATCAGCCATGGCGAAGACCAAGGAAATCAAGCCCAAGGACGAGAAGAAGAACACGTCCCTGCGGCTTAGCAGCAAGACACTCAAGGCGCTCAAGATGCGCGCCATCGAAGAGGATCGCAGTGTGCAGAAGATCGTCGAGACGCTGATCGAGGATTATCTGCGTAAAGCCGGAAAGAAATCCAAATGACTCAAGGCGAGGGTGCCTTTTACCTCCTCCCCGACATGGCCGCAGAGGGGGCATCGCTGGTCGATGCCGCCGATCTGGGCGGTCTTAACCCCCAGCTGAACTGGCAGGAGGCGAGCAGCGCCTTCCTGATCCGCGATACCTTCGATCAGGAATTGCGCCTGAGTGGCCGTGTGCTGATCGAAGTGGCGGAGCAGTTTGAACTGCTTGAGCCCGATGGGCGGGTGCTTGGCCAGTCTTCGGCGGGGGCGGGGCGCTTTGTCGCCGAGTTCTCCGAGGGTTCGGTGAAGCATGCCCTGTCCGACCTTTCGCCACTGCGCTGCCTGCTGCCGGTCGGCGCGGGCGAAATGCGCCGGGGCGAGCTGGCGCTGCTCGATGACGAAGAAAAGACGCAGGCGCGGGCGCTTTTGTGGGTGCTCGAAGCGACGGAGGGCGCGCGCGTGACGATTGCCCGCCTGCAGGGGCTGCGCGGCTACGACAAGGCGCTGACCCGGCTGCAGAAGCTGGTCGAAGGGTTGGGCGGCGCGGCGCTGGAGGATGGCGCGCTTTATGATCTGCTGTTCCCCGGCCAGTCGGCCTATGTGGCCAAGCCCGAGGTGCCGATGGACGGGCAGGAAGAGGCCTTTGACGCCGCCAGCGATATCATCGCCGCTTATCTTCCCGTGGCGCGCGCCAATGAGGCCGGGGTGATCGCCGATGACGACACCGAGTTCCTGCATGACTACCGCATCGCGCTGCGCAAAATCCGCTCGGTGCTGAGCCTGTTCAAGGGCGTTTATGCGGACGAGCAGACCGCCGAGCTGAAAGCGCGCTTTTCGGCGTTGATGGAACCGACCGGGCGGCTGCGCGATCTCGATGTCTATCTGCTCGAGAAGGATGCCTATTATACAATGCTGCCGGCGAACCTGCACGAAGGGCTCGACCGGATGTTCGCCTTGTTCGCCGAGGAACGCACCGCCGCGCAGGCGGGGCTGGCGAAACATCTGCGTAGCACCGGTTACCGCAAGGAGATCACCGCGCTTGGCAAGATGTTCGACAAGCGCAAGGCCTTGCAGCGCGGCGATCGCGCGGATCTTCCGGCCTATGATTTCGCCTGCAAGCTGATCTGGAAACGCTACCGCAAGATCTGCACCATCGCCGAGGCGATTGACGATGCAACGCCGGACCACGAGGTGCATGAGCTGCGCATCCACTGCAAGAAACTGCGCTATCTCATGGAGTTCTTCGGCCCGCTGTTTCCCGCAGGGCGGTTCAAAAAGCTGATCAAGCCGCTGAAGCGCCTGCAGGACAACCTTGGTCTTTTCAACGATTACTCGGTGCAGCAGGGCAGCCTTATCGACTTCCTGAGGCGGCTCGAAGACAGCGGCGAGAGCGGCAATCTGCAGGTGGCGCAAAGCGTTGGCGCGCTGATCCTCGTGCTGCACGAGCGGCAGCTGGCAGAGCGCGCCAAGGTCGTCGGCAGCTTCGCGACGTTCAACAGCGCCGAGACTCAAATGACGTTCCGCGAGCTGTTTCACGGAGGAAAGAAATGAAGATCATCGCCTGCTATTCCAACAAAGGCGGCGTCGGGAAAACCGCGACCTCGGTGAACCTTGCCTATGCGCTGGCGCAGGGCGGCCGCCGGGTGCTGCTGTGCGATCTCGACCCGCAGGGCGCGTCGAGCTTCTACTTTCGCGTGAAACCCTCAAAGAAGCTGACCGAGGCGAAGTTCTTTGAGGACGTGCAGCGCTTCACCAAGGCGATCCGGGGCAGCGATTTCGACAATCTCGACATCCTGCCCGCCAATATGACCTTCCGCGACTTCGACGTGTTCCTCGCCCGTATGCGCAATTCGCGCTCGCGGCTGAAGAAGGCGTTGAAGGCGGTGAAGGGCGATTACGACGTGATCCTGCTGGATTGCCCGCCGAACATCTCGACCCTTTCCGAAAATGTCTTTCGCGCGTCCGATGCGATCGTCGTGCCGGTCATTCCCACGACCCTGTCGCAGCGCACGTTCGAGCAGTTGCAGGAGTTCTTCCGCGACCATGACCTGAGCCCCAAAAAGCTGCACGGGTTCTTTTCGATGGTGCAGGGGGTGAAGTCGCTGCATGGCGAGACCATGGACGAGATGCGCGCCGAGCACGGCAAGCGTCTGATGAAGTCGAGCATTCCTTTCACCTCGGATGTCGAGCGCATGGGGGTGCATCGTGCGCCAGTGATGGCGACCGCGCCGTCGAGCGCCGCCAGCGCGGCCTATACGGCGCTGCATGACGAATTGAGCAAGAGGGTCCTGAAATGACCGACGCAACCGAAGCCGTGGAGATCGAGCGCAAGTTTCTTGTGGCGCAACTGCCGGTGCTGGAGGAACTGAAGGCAAAGCCGGTCCGGCAGGGCTATGTCACCCAGGCGGGCAACTCGGTGGAACTGCGCCTGCGCGAGAAGGGCGGGGCTTTCTTTCTGACGCTGAAGTCCGAAGGCGGGCTGGTGCGCATGGAGCGTGAGATCGAGATCGACGCCGCGCAGTTCGAGGCGCTCTGGCCCGCGACCGAGGGGCGACGGCTCGAAAAGACACGCTATGTGGGCGCGCTGCCCGATGGCACGGGGTTCGAGCTCGATGTCTTCACCGGGACGCTGGCGCCGCTGGTGCTGGTGGAGGTCGAGTTCGACAGCGCAGAGGCGGCACGGGCCTTCACTCCGCCCGACTGGTTCGGAGCGGATGTCACCGAAGACCGCCGCTACCGCAACCGCGCGCTGGCCGATGATGGCGTGCCGGGGCGTCCCGAGCGGCGCGGCTGAGGCGCTACAAATTCCTCATTGGGGGAACGTCACACACAGGCGGCGCGGGTCTTCGCGTCGCCTTTTTCGTTGTGCGCGCCCGCGTGCTGTGGCGCTCTTGCGCCAAACCGGCACGGCTCTGCGGTGGGCGGCTGGGGTCCGGTCCCGGCGGCTGCTACCCATGTCTATAAGGAAACGGCAGCACAGGCAGGGGCAGCAAGATGATCCTCGCGGATTCCATCGGCTTTGCGGCGACGCATACGATCAGCGAAATTCTCTCGGGCATTCCCAATGCGGAGGTGCGCCACGGCACCCGCAATTTTGCCAAGGGCGGTGCCGTGGGCGGGGAGGACACGCCGGTCGATCAGTTCGTCGCCGAGATGAAGCAGAGCGCCGCCGCGGGCAAGCGGGTCTATGCCGTACATTGCCTTTATAGTGCGCCGCAGGGGCGGGAGGTCTGTCTGGCCAATGGCGTCAAGCATCGCATCATCGTCCGCGAGCCCGTGCGCCACGTGCGCAGCTGCTTTGCCTGGTGGGTGAAGAAGACGCTTGGCGGCGATCAGGTGGGCTATCGCAAGATGGTTACCCTCGACGAGCATCTGCTCTCGAAACTGCCAATTCCACGGACCTTTCCCAATGCCGCCTATGCGGCCGCCCTGTCGCATGTGATGCAATTTAATATCGAGGCGCTCGAGGCGGGCTGCGAGATTCTGCAGATGGAACGGCTGGTTTCCGATGAGGACTACTTCCGCGAATCCTTCGATGTGCCCGATGACGTGACCCTCAGCCATTTCAGCGGCGCCGAGGTGCATCGCGCGTCACATAAGGACAAGCTGGAGGGGCTTGGCGTCGGTGAGGCGAATGAAGACGCTCTGCGTCAGGTGGTTCGTTGGACCGTGGCGGGCAAGACCACGAGCTTTGCGGAAATGACTGCGCGGCTGGGTTACAGCTAAGCGCTGATCCCGGCGCAGGGGGCAACTCTCTTGCGCCGCGATGCTGAACAATCGGGCGGACCGCGCGCGGTCAAGGGCTTGAGCGAAAGAGCACTCTTCCGGGCGCCTCTATGGAGCGCGCGGCATGTCTTTAACGCAAGGATAGCAAAGCGCGACCCGCCGTCGACGGCGCGGCACACGCGGCGCGCCCTAAAAATAAATTGTCTATTTTCAGGGAGGTAAGTGGTGCTGCTGGAGAGAATTGAACTCTCGACCTCTCCCTTACCAAGGGAGTGCTCTACCTCTGAGCTACAGCAGCGCCGGTGTGCCTTTCGAGGCGTCCGCGCTAGGTTGCGTCGGTGTGCCTCGTGGCGTGGCGCGGTGTCTAAGGGCAAACGCCGGGGGGTGCAAGCGCAATCTGGACGGTTTTTTGCCTCTCCGGTAAAGAAAGTTCATGAAGCCCAAAACGAGCCCCCAAAAATCCCCGGCACAGGACCGCGATGCCCGCCTCAAGGCGGCGCTGAAGGCAAATCTGGGCCGGCGCAAGGCACAGGCGAAGGCGCGCGACGCCTCGAAAGACGACAAAAAGCCCGAAGACGGGCCGAGCAGTGAAAAGGACAGCTAATGGATTCGATCGTCGTCACGGGCAATGGCCCGCTATCGGGACAGATTCCCATCGCCGGCGCGAAGAATGCCTGCCTCACCCTTATGCCCGCGACGCTTTTGTCGGATCAGCCGCTGACGCTGACCAATGCGCCGCGGCTGTCCGATATCCGCACGATGACGCTGCTGCTGCAGTCGCTGGGTGCAGAAGTGCAGGCGCTGAACGACGGGCAGGTGCTGGCCATGTCGAGCCACGCGCTGACCTCGACCCGCGCCGACTATGACATCGTGCGCAAGATGCGCGCGTCGATTCTCGTGCTCGGCCCGCTGCTGGCGCAATTCGGCCATGCCGAGGTGTCGCTGCCCGGCGGCTGCGCCATCGGCGCGCGTCCCGTGGACCTGCACCTCAAGGCGCTGGAAGCGATGGGCGCGGAGCTTGATCTGCGCGAGGGCTATGTGCACGCCAAGGCGCCTTCGGGTGGCCTCAAGGGCGGCATCGTGGAGTTTCCCTTTGCCTCGGTCGGGGCCACTGAAAACGCACTGATGGCCGCCACGCTCGCAAAGGGCACGACGGTGATCCGCAATGCGGCGCGCGAGCCCGAGATCGTCGATCTGGCGCAATGTCTGCGCAAGATGGGCGCGCAGATCGAGGGTGAGGGCAGCAGCACCATCGAGATTCAGGGCGTCGAGACGCTGGGCGGGGCGACGCACCGCGTGGTGACCGACCGGATCGAATTGGGCACCTATATGCTGGCCCCGGCGATCTGCGGCGGCGAGGTCGAATGCCTCGGCGGTACGATCGAACTGGTCAAAAGCTTCTGCGAAAAGCTCGACGAGGCGGGAATCGCGGTCGAGGAAACGCCGACCGGGCTCAAGGTCGCGCGCAAGAATGGTCGGGTGAAGGCGGTGGATGTGACCACCGAGCCGTTCCCCGGCTTCCCCACTGACCTGCAGGCACAGATGATGGCGCTGCTTTGCACCGCCGATGGCGAAAGCGTGCTGGAAGAAAAGATTTTCGAGAATAGGTTCATGCACGCGCCCGAGCTTCTGCGCATGGGCGCGAATATCGACGTGTCGGGCGGCACCGCCCGCGTGCGCGGTGTCGAGAAACTGAAGGGCGCCCCGGTGATGGCCACCGACCTGCGCGCCTCGGTGTCGCTGATTCTTGCCGGTCTTGCGGCAGAGGGCGACACGGTGGTCAGCCGGGTCTACCATCTCGACCGTGGCTATGAGCACGTGGTGCGCAAACTGCGCGGCGTGGGCGCCAAGATCGAACGGGTGAAGGGCGAGTGACCGAGGACGCAAAATTCGAAGACGCGGGCGGCCAGCCCCTCAACCTCGGGGCAATGGACCCCGAGGATCTGCAGGTGCTGTCGGCGCTGGCGCAGGATGCGGTGCTGACCGTCGCGGATGTCGCATGGGAGAAGCGCCACCACCGGCTGGCGCTTTTGGTGAATCGCCTGCGCCGCGAGGATGGCGTGCATCAGGACCCGCCCGAGCGGGTCCGTGCGCTGCTGGTGGTCGAGAACGTGCTGAAGGTGGCGGCACAGGGGGTAAGCCGCGACGATAAGGACACGGTGCTCTCGCTGCTGTCTGTCGGTTTCGAGCCCGGCGAGGATGGCGCGGGATATGTCGAACTGACCTTCGCCGGTGACGGTGCGCTCCGCTGCGAGGTTGAGGCGCTGGAACTGCGCCTCAAGGATGTGACCCGGCCCTACCGCGCCATTTCGGGGCAGATGCCGGATCACAAGGACTGATCAGCGGCTCACTGCTGCATTGATTCCAGGTGCTGCGCGAGGGCGAGAATGCGTCCTCGCGTCACGATCTCGCTGGCATAGGCGCCGATCTCGATCGACAGGGCCTCTTTGAAACGCTGCCCCCAGACCGGCATCGGATAGCCGTGGCCACGAATGCCGCTGCGCCCGTCGATGATCTGGATGACCTCAAGCATCGGGAATTCGCCGTCGTTGTTCGCAGAGATCTGCGTCAGGTCCGGCAGACCGACCGTCATCAGTTCCGCCAGCGGCCCGTCACCGACGCCGCTCTCGCCATGGCAGGCGGCGCAGGCGTTCATATATTCGGTCTCTCCGGCGCTTTGCGCCAAGGCGCTGCCACTCATGCACAGCCCAGCCATGCCAAGCGCCAATCCGAGCGCGGTAATTTTGTTCTTAAACATCTTTGCTCCTCCAAAATACATCGGCTCTCCCGTGCCGATTTCCCCATATTAGGCGATTCGCATGTGTCACTCGCTGATCCACGTCATCGAGGAGAGGGGCGAATCCCCTCTGCCAACACTTGAGCCGCGCCCGGCTTGTCTCTAAGCACGGGCGCGACAAGGAGATCGCCCATGCCCGTCTTTCTCGACACCACCGAGCCGGATTTCGAGCTGCAGTTCGCCCAGCTGCTCAGCGCCAAGCGCGAGGACAGCCCCGATGTGGACGATACCGTCGGCGGCATCATCGCCGATGTGCGGGCGCGCGGCGACGCGGCGGTGCTCGAACTGACCGCGAAATTCGACCGGCTGGAATTGGCTGCTTCGGGGCTGCGCTTCACCGCCGAAGAGATCGACAGCTATTGCGCGCAGGTGCCGCAGGCCGAACGCGACGCGCTCGAGACCGCCGCCGAACGCATCCGCGCCTATCACGTGCGGCAGATGCCCGAGGATCAGCAGTGGACCGATCCCGATGGCGCAACGCTTGGCTGGCGCTGGACGGCGGTCGCCGCAGCGGGGCTCTACGTGCCCGGCGGGCTGGCGAGCTATCCGTCGTCGGTGCTGATGAACGCCATTCCCGCCAAGGTGGCAGGGGTCGAGCGGCTCTGCATCACCGTGCCCACGCCCGACGGTGTGGTGAACCCGTTGGTGCTGCTGGCGGCAAAGATCGCCGGGGTCGACGAGATCTACCGCATGGGCGGCGCGCAGGCGATCGCCGCGCTGGCCTATGGCACCGAGAGCATTGCGCCGGTCGACAAGATCACCGGGCCGGGCAACGCCTTTGTCGCCGCCGCCAAGCGCCGGGTGTTTGGCAAGGTCGGCATCGACATGATCGCGGGCCCCTCGGAAATCCTCGTCATTGCCGACGCCGAAAATGATCCCGAGTTCATCGCCCTCGATCTGCTGAGTCAGGCCGAGCACGACGAAAGCGCGCAGTCGATCCTGATCACCCCGGATGCCGCCTTTGGCCGCGCCGTGACCGAAGAGGTGGAGCGGCAGCTTCAGGTGCTCGAACGGCGCGGCATCGCCGGGGCCAGCTGGCGCGATTTCGGCGCGGTGATCGTCTGCCGCGATCTTTCCGAGGCCGCCGCGCTGTCGAACCGCGTGGCGCCCGAGCACCTTGAACTTTGCGTCGCCGACCCCGAGGCGCTGTCGCAGCAGATCCGCCACGCTGGCGCGATCTTCCTTGGTCAATGGACACCAGAGGCCATCGGCGATTACGTCGGCGGCCCGAACCACGTGCTGCCCACCGCCCGCTCGGCGCGCTTCTCTTCGGGCCTGTCGGTGCTCGACTTCCTCAAGCGCACGACGCTGGCCAAGATGTCGCCCGAGGCGCTGCGCGCCATCGGTCCGGCTGCAGAGGTGCTCGCCAACTCCGAGAGCCTGCAGGCGCACGGCCTGTCGGTGACGGCGCGCCTGCGCAAACTCAACGGCTGAGCTTGATCGCAGGCGCATCACTGCGCCTGCGATCACCGCGCCTCCGGCGCAGGACATTGCTCCGCCGCCGGCGCAGGTCTTTGCTACGCCTCTGGCGTACGACTTTGCTACGCCTCCGGCGTAAGGCGCATTGCCCCATCCCCGCGCATTGGCTACAGATTCCGGAGCCGAAGCCGAGGACGCGCCCATGAGCCATATCGCCCGTATCGAGCTGGACGACGCCAACCTGCCGCCTCCGACCCCGGAGATCGAGCAGGAGCGCCGCGTTGCCATGTTCGATCTCATGGAGGAAAACAGCTTCACGCTGCCCCCGCGCGAGGGCCGCGAGGTGCCGCATGGCCCCTATGCGCTTGGGCTGTCGATCCGTGAGAAACGGCTGGTCTTCGACATCTCGACCGAGGGCGGCGATCCGGCGGCGGAGTTCCATCTCTCGCTGGCGCCCTTCCGGCAGGTGGTGAAGGATTACTTCCAGATCTGCAAAAGCTATTTCGACGCGGTGAAATCCGCCGCCCCGAGCCAGATCGAGACCATCGACATGGCCCGGCGCGGCATCCACAATGAAGGCGCGCGCATCCTGCAGGAGCGGCTCGAAGGCAAGGCCGAGGTCGACACCGACACGGCGCGCCGCCTCTTCACCCTTATCTGCGTGCTGCATTTCGGGGGCTGACCTGGTGCCGAAACTGCCGCAATCGGTTCTGTTTTGTTGCGACCACAACGCCGTGCGCTCGCCCATGGCCGAGGGGATCATGAAAAAGCTCTACGGGCAGGGCACCTATGTGCAGTCCGTCGGCGTGGTGAATGATCTCGAGATCGACGGTTTCGCCATCTCTGTCTGCCAGGAGATCGGCGTCGAACTGTCCAAGCACCGCTCGCGCAGCTTCGAAGAGCTCGAAGAGATGGGCGAGACGCTCTCGGGCTTCGATCTGATCGTCGCCATGTCGCCCGCCTCGCAGCGCGCCGCGCTGGAGCTCACCCGCTTCTTTCATCTGACGGTGGAATACTGGCCGATCATGGATCCCACGGGGCTCGGCGAGACCCGCGAGACCAAGCTCAACGCCTACCGCCAGACCCGCGACCAGATCTACGACAAGCTCAAGACCCGATGGGGAGAAAAATGACCGCCACCGAAACCATTCAGGCCTATTTCGACGCGTTCAACGGCGGCGACACCGAGGCGATGCTCGAGCTGCTGTCCGCGGATATCGCGCATCACGTGAACGAAGGGCAGATCCGCTCGGGCAAGACCAAATTCGCCGAGTTCAGCGCCCATATGTCCCACTGCTACCGCGAGCAGCTGACCGACATGGTGATCTTCGAGGCCGAGGGTGGCACCCGCGCCGCCGCCGAGTTCATCGTGAATGGCACCTATCTCAACACCGACGCGGGCCTGCCCGAGGCCAAGGGCCAGAGCTACCGCCTGCCCGCCGGGTCGTTCTTCTCGCTCGAAGGCGGCAAGATCACCCGCGTGGTCACCTATTACAACCTTGCCGACTGGATCCGGCAGGTTTCGTGACCGAGGTCCGGGTCCTTACTGGCGCGGCGCTCGACGCCGCGCTCGACGATGTCGCCCGGTTGCGCATCACCGTCTTCCGCGACTTTCCCTATCTCTACGATGGCGATCTCGACTACGAGCGGCGCTACCTCGAGAGCTACCGGCAGAGCGAAGGCGCGGTGCTGGTCGGTGCCTTCGAGGGCACGCAACTGGTCGGCGCCGCCACCGGCACGCCGATGGAGGATCACGCCAGCGATTTCGCCGCGCCCTTCGCCGCCACCGGGCTGGCGCTGAGCGATATCTTCTACTGCGCCGAGTTGGTGCTGCTGCGCAGCGCCCGCGGGCAGGGTATCGGCCATCGCTTCTTTGATCTGCGCGAGGCTCATGCCCGCAGCCTCGGCCGCAAATGGTCCACCTTCTGCGCCGTCGAACGCCCGCTCGATCACCCGCTGCGCCCGCCGCATTATGCGCCGCTCGACCCGTTCTGGAAAAAGCGCGGCTACGCGCCGGTTGAAGGCGTTGCCGCCCGGTTCACCTGGAAAGACCTGGATCAGCCCGAGGAAACCGACCACAGCCTGCAATTCTGGCTGCGTGCGCTCGATCCCTAGATCCTTCGTCTAGACCCAAATATCCCGGGGGAGTCGCGCTTTGCGCGACGGGGGCAGCGCCCGCTCCCGGCTCAACCTTTCCAAGCCGACAACAAAGCACGGAAGCCCCCAATGAAGATCGCCACCGCCGCCTACCCGATGGATTTCCTCGCCAGCTGGGATGCCTATGCCACCAAGATCGAGGCTTGGGTGGCCGAGGCGGCCGGGCAGGGCGCCGAGCTTCTGGTGTTTCCCGAATACGGCGCGATGGAGATCGCCACGCTCGCCGGGGCAGCGGCGGCAGCGGATCTCGAAGGATCGCTCCACGCCATCTCCGAGCGTATCCCGCAGGTCGATGCGCTGCATTCGGATCTCGCGGGCAAATACGGCGCGCATATCCTCGCGGCCTCGGCGCCGGTCTTTGATGGCACCCTCGGGCCGCGCCCGGTGAACCGCGCGCGGCTTTTCACCCCGGGCGGCGCCATGGGGTTTCAGGACAAACAGATCATGACCCGCTTCGAGCGCGAGGATTGGGACGTGGTGGGCGGCGCGCCGCTACAGCTTTTCGACACCG
Source organism: Salipiger sp. ABN3_019 (assembly GCF_056158605.1). Classification (NCBI taxonomy): domain Bacteria; kingdom Pseudomonadati; phylum Pseudomonadota; class Alphaproteobacteria; order Rhodobacterales; family Roseobacteraceae; genus Salipiger; species Salipiger sp. ABN3_019. Next base: position 2,768,651 of record NZ_JBSWTP010000009.1, on the reverse strand, counting down.
CTCTGGGCAAGATCGGCATCCTGATCTGCTACGATTCGGAATACCCGCTGCTGGGCCGCGCGCTGCGCGATGCCGATCTCTTGCTGGTGCCGTCGTGCACCGAGGCGCAGGCCGGCTATTCCCGCGTGCGCATCGGTGCCATGGCCCGCGCGCTGGAGCAGCAATGCATCGCGGTGATGGCCTCGACCGTGGGCGATTGCGACTGGTCCGAAGCGGTGGACACCAACACCGGCATGGGCGGGGTTTTCTGCCCGCCCGACACGGGCTTCCCTGCCACCGGCGTGATCGCCGAAGGGGTGCTGGGCAAGGCTGGCTGGACCTATGCCGAGGTGGACCTTGACGCCGTCGCTCGGGTCCGTAACGATGGCGTCGTGCTGAACCGCACCCATTGGGACGATCAGTCCGGGCGCGACGGCCCCGTTGCATTGCGGGCGCTGTGCTGACGGCTATTCCCGACAATCTGCAATTGCACCCTTGAAAAACGCCGCGATTGGGCGCATATCCATGCGCGTTCCGCGACCTAGAGGCGGAACGGCATTTTCAGGAGAAAGCATGGCCAAGGAAGATACGCTCGAATTTCCCGGTGTCGTGAAGGAACTCCTGCCCAACGCGACGTTTCGGGTCGAGCTTGAGAACGGCCATGAGATCATCGCGCATACGGCAGGCAAGATGCGCAAGAACCGCATCCGTGTTCTTGCAGGCGACAAGGTTCAGGTCGAGATGACCCCCTATGATCTGACCAAAGGCCGGATCAACTATCGCTTCAAGTAAGCGCCGCATGGTCCCGAAACTCATGGCGGTTCCCGCTGCACGGGGCCGGACCTGCGAGGTCTGCGCATGAAGCTCGTTCTCGGCTCCGGTTCGCCCCGGCGGCGCGATTTGCTCGCGCAGCTGGGTGTGACAGCAGACGATATCCGCCCGCCCGACATCGACGAAGATCCGATGCCGGGCGAGCTGCCCCGCCCTTACTGCGTGCGTCTCGCGCGCGAGAAGGCGCAGGCAATTCCCTCCACAGCTGACGAAATCGTTCTCTCGGCCGACACCACTGTCGCGCTGGGACGCCGGATTCTGGGCAAGCCCCGGGATGCGGGGGAGGCGGCGGAGTTCCTCACCAAGCTCTCGGGGAGGCGTCACCGTGTGATCACGGCAGTTGCCGTGCGTCGCGGCGATCAGCTGTGGGAGCGCGACGTGGTCACGCAGGTAAAGATGAAGGACCTCTCGAACGAGGAACTGAACGCCTATCTCGCGTCGAACGACTGGCAGGGCAAAGCCGGCGGCTACGGCATTCAGGGCATGGCTGGCGCGTTTATCCCGTGGATCAACGGCAGCTTCACCTCGGTGGTCGGCCTGCCGCTGGCGGAAACCGCGAACCTGCTGCTCGCCGCAGGATACCCGCTCTACAAGTTCGGAGAAGTCGCATGAAGGGACGCACCATTGCGCTCGACCATCTCGGCGAGGCCGAAGCGGCGGCGCTGATCGTCGATGGCAAGCTCGAAGACCTGCTGATCGACAGCGACCACGCGCGCCCCGGCACCATCTATCGCGGCATCGCGCAGCGTCCGATGAAGGGGCAGGGCGGGATGTTCCTCGACACGCCCGAAGGCTCTGCCTTCCTGCGGCAGGTGAAGGGCTTGTCCCCGGGCCAGCCGCTGGTGGTGCAGGTCACCGGCTTTGCCGAGCCGGGCAAGGCGATCCCGGTGACCACCCGCGTGCTCTTCAAATCGCGTTTCGCCATCGTCACGCCCGGTGCGCCGGGGCTCAACATCTCGCGCCGGATCAAGGATGAGGACATCCGCGAAAGCCTGCTCGAGATCGCCCATGAGGTGATGCCGGGAGCAAAACAGGCCGAGAACGGCCTGATCCTGCGCTCGTCCTGCGCGGAAGGTGACCCCGACGAGATCGCCGAAGATGTCGCCGCCATGGCGCAGCTCTGCGAGCAGGTGATGGCCGACGTCTCGGGCGAGGCCGAAGTGCTGGTCGAAGGCGACGGGCCGCATGCGCTGGCATGGCGTGAATGGGACGAAGGCGATGTCGACGCCGAGGCAGGCAGCTTCGAGCGCCACAACGTGCACGAGATGATCGAGGCGCTGTCGCGCCCGCTGGTGCCGCTGCCCGGTGGCGGTTCGATGAGCATCGAGCCGACCCGCGCGCTGGTGGCCGTGGACATCAACACCGGCGGGGACACCTCGCCCGCGGCGGGGCTCAAGGCCAATGTTGCGGCCCTGCGCGAGCTGCCCCGGCAGCTGCGTCTGCGCGGGCTTGGCGGGCAGATCATTGTCGATCTGGCGCCGATGCCGAAGAAGGAACGCCGTCAGGTGGAATTGGTGCTGCGTGCGGCGCTGAAACAGGATCCGACGGAAACCATTCTTGCGGGCTGGACCCAGCTTGGCCTCATGGAGTTGCAGCGCAAACGCGAGCGCGTGCCGCTGAGCGAGGTGCTGAAGCCGGGGATGCTGTCATGAGCTGCCCGATCTGCGCCAAGCCGACCGACCCGAAGTACCGCCCCTTCTGTTCGAAGCGCTGCGCCGATGTGGATCTGGCGAAGTGGATGTCGGGCAGCTACGCCGTGCCCTCGACCGATCCGCAGGATGTGGAAGAGGCCATCGAGGCCGCCGAGCGCGAGCTCAACAACCCGACGCGGCACTGACCTTCACGTGATTTCGGGGGCGCTGCCCCCGCCGCGCGTGGCGCGGCGCCCCCGGGATATTTTCGTCTAGACGAAGGCTCTACGGCCGGTCCTGTGCGCGCTCAAAGCTCGCGCAGATAGGCGAAGGACGCATAGCCCTTCATGCCGCCGTCGCGGTCCAGCGTGACCTCGCACCAGCGGGTGCCGCCGGTCTGCGTGCATTCATAGACCTTCACCACCGTGCCGTTCGGCAGCCCGGCCAGCACGTCGAAGCCGGTGCCCGGCCCGCCGCGCAATTTCAGCATGTCGCCCTCGTCGACCCCATAGACCTCATAGCGGGCGCCCCAGACATTGCTGCCCGAGGGGGCGCCGCATCCGGCCAGCGCCGCCAGCGCCAGCGCAAGAAGGATTGGTCTGCGCATCGTTTTCTCCTGTCGTCTGCCTCGGGCTCAGGTGTAATCCGCGCCGCGCGCAAAAGGAACGGTGGATGGGCACGGACGGGCGGTCTCTGCGCGAACGGGGCGGCGCGGACGCGGCGGCGGCGGATTGCCGGTTGCAGCCGCCGGTGGCTGCGCTAACGTCCGGCGCATGACTGACGATTTGGCCCTGACGGCGTCCTACCCTCTGCTTCGCACCGCCGGTATCGACGGGATGCTGGTGAGCTTCGGCGACAAGCTGAGCGAGCCCGCCAACCGCGCCGCGCTGGCCTTCCGGGCCGCGCTTGAGAGCGATCCGCCCGAGGGGGTCGAAGAGATTTCCTCGTCGCTGGTCTCGGCCTATCTGCGCTTCGATCCCTTGGCGCTGAGCCACGCCGCGTTGGAGCGCAAGCTGCGCGGGCTCATGGCGTCGCGCGACTGGCTGCAGGCCGATCTGCCGCATGGCCGCCGGTTGCACCGTATCCCCACCGTCTATGGCGGCACGCTCGCGCCGCAACTCGCCGAAGCCGCCGCCGAGGCGGGGATGAGCGCGGCCGACGCGGTGACCTCGCTGTCGACGGCGCGGGTGCGGGTGACGGCGCTTGGCTTTGCGCCGGGGCAGCCCTATCTGGGCGAGTTGCCCGAGACGTGGAACATTCCGCGCCAGCAGGGACTGACGCCGCGCGTGCCGAAGGGCGCGCTGGTGCTGGCGATCCGGCAATTCGTGATTTTCTCGGTCACCGCGCCGACCGGCTGGCGCCATGTGGGCCAGACCGCGGCGCCGCTGTTCCGTATGGGCGCCGAGCGGCCCTTCCTTCTGGCGCCCGGCGATGAGGTGGAATTCCCGCAGGTCTCCGAAGAGGTCTTTGCCCGGATGCAGAACGACCTCGAAGGCGGCGCAAGCTGGGAGGAGCTGCCATGAGCCGCGCATTGATCGTGCATCGCGCAGGGCCTGCGGTGACCGTGCAGGATGGCGGCCGTCCGGGCTGGATTGCCTTTGGGCTCTCGCGCGGCGGCGCGATGGACCGGCTGGCGCTGGCCGAGGGCGCGGCGCTGCTGGGGCAGGGCGAGACGGCGGCGCTCGAGATGGGCGGTGTCGGCGGGCGGTTCGAGGCGGGCTGCGATCTGCGCATCGCGCTGACCGGCGGTGCCATGCGGGCCAGCATCGACGGCGCGCCGGTGGTGTGGAACGCCGCGCATGCGCTGCCCAAGGGCGCGGTGCTCGAGATCGGACCGGTGCAATCGGGGGCCTATGGTTATCTTTCGCTGGGCGGCGGGCTGGAGCCCGAAGAGCTGCTGGGCGCGCGCTCGGCGCATCTGACCGCCGGGTTGGGCCGGGCCGTCGCGGCGGGCGACCGGCTGCCGGTCGGGGCCGACGCGGGCGGGCCGGTGGCGCGCAAGCTGGCGGTGGACGACCGTTTCTCGGGCGGAGCGCTGCGCGTGGTGGAAAGCCTGCAGACCCGCCTCTTCCCCGCAGAACAGCGCCGCCGGTTGGGCGAGACCACATTCACCCGCGACTCGCGCGCCAACCGCATGGGGGTGAAGCTTGTGCCGGATGGTGCGCCCTTCGGCGTCGACGGCGGGCTCTCGGTGGTCTCCGAGATCATCACGCCGGGCGATATCCAGATGACCGGCGATGGCGCGCCTTTCGTGCTCATGGCCGAATGCCAGACCACCGGGGGCTACCCGCGCCTCGCCACCGTCATTCCCGCCGATCTGCCGCGTGTGGCGCAGGCGCCAGCGGGGGCCGAATTGCGCTTCAGCTTCGTGTCGATGGACGAGGCGCTGGCCGCCGAGAGCGCCTATCGCGCGGCCCTCAGGGATCTGCCGCGCCGCATCGAGCCGCTGGTGCGCGACCCGGCGGATGTGGCCGATCTGCTCAGCCACAAGCTGGTCAGCGGGTTTTCCAACGGCGAATATCACGACCACTGAGCCGGGCAGGCTTTGACAGAAGGAGACAGAGGGATGACCAGCGTCGATCTCAACGCGGATATGGGCGAAAGCTTTGGCCCTTGGGTCATGGGGCAGGATGCGGCGCTGCTCGAGGTGATCACCTCGGCCAATGTCGCCTGCGGCTTTCACGCCAGCGACCCCGACGTGATGGCGGCGACGATGAAGCTGGCGGCGGAGCGCGGCACCGGCATCGGCGCGCATCCCGGGTTTCCCGATCTGCAGGGGTTTGGGCGGCGGCGGATGCAGCTTTCGCATGCCAGTCTGCGCAATTTCACCGCCTATCAGCTGGGTGCGGCGCAGGCGATGGCGGGGGCTGCGGGCGGCAAGGTGCGGCATCTGAAGTTGCACGGCGCGCTGGCCAATATGTGCGCCGAGGATAAGGCCATGGCGCTGGCCGCCTATGAGGGCGCGCTTTCGGTCGATCCCGAGATCATCATCATGGTTCTGGCCGCGACGCAGCAGCAGGCGGCGGTCGAGGAGTTGGGCTGTCGCTGGGCGGGTGAGATTTTCGCCGACCGCGCTTATAACGACGATGCCACGCTGGTCGATCGCGCGCTGCCGGGGGCGGTGATCCATGATGCCGAACTGGCCGCTGCGCGCATGGTGAAGATGGTGCAGGCCGGGGCGATCATCACCGAAAGCGGCAAGCACATTCCGGCGGCGGTCGATACCATCTGCCTGCATGGCGACGGCAAGACCGCGCTGCAGATCGCCCGCGCCGTGCGCGCGGCGCTGGAAGAGGCCGGCGTCGCGCTGGAGGTGTTCCCGGGGCGGACCGGCGGGGTCTGACCCGCTCTACACCCTTACGCACCGGACCCTAGCCGCTGATCCAATAGGCCGAGAAATAGCCACGCTCGCGCGGCAGCCCGAGGTCTTTGAACCGCGCCTTCGCCGCGCGGACGATGGATTTTTCCGCGGCGACCCAGACGAAGAGCCCATCCTCGATCTCGGTGATCCGCGCCAGCGCGGCGCCGAGGCCGCCCTCTGCGCCGCGAGGGATCCAGTAAAGTTCCATGCCTGAAGGGCAGGCCAGTTCGGGACGGTCGGCCTGCGATCCGGTCTCGATCATCACCCGGCCTTGGGTGCCCGCGGGCGCCCTTTCGAGGATGCGCCGGATGGCGGGCAGGGCGGTCTCATCCCCGGCGAGCAGAAGCCGCTCGCTTGTTGGAAAATCGCCGCCGCCCGGCCCCATGACGCCGACGGTGGTGCCGGGCTGCGCCTGCCGCGCCCAGTTGGTTGTGCGCCCGCCCTCATGTTCGAAGATGTCGAAGGCAAAGCGCCCGCGCGCGGCATCGAGCCAGACGAACGTATAGGCGGCGCGGTGCAGGGCGCAGGCCCCATCGGGCCAGATCGTCCGCCCCTGCGCGGTCAGTTCCGGCCAGCGCGGCTGCGTGTCCTCGGGGGGCAGCAGCAACGAGAAATGCATCCCGCCTTCAGAGAGTGCCTCGATGCCATCGCAGGCCATCTCGATACGCAGGAAGTTCGGCGTGATGCGCCGTGTGCCGATCACCGTGGCAAGGTGGAAGTTGGGCGGGGTCTTCGCCTCGCCGACGCCGCTCCAGGCCATGCGCGCGCCGGCGTCGGGCAGCAGTTGGTCGAGCATGTAGTTCACCGTCTCGCGCCACTGGTGCAACGGCACATCCCCATCGGCAGCGATCTCGACATCGAAACCGCGCCGATCCACCCGCAAGGCAACCTCGGCGCCGGTGGCGTTGACCTTCAGGCGGCGACCTTTGTGCTCGTAGGGGATGCCGTATTCATCAAGGCGGGCGCGCAGATCCGGCACGAACTGCGCGGGAAGCGGGCCGTCAAAGCGGCTCGATGAGGTGGCGCGGGAAGGGGTGGCCATGCGGCGATCTCCTTTCGGCTCAGAGCGGGATGATCATCGGCGTGCCGGTCACCGGGTCGGGATCGACGCGGGCGGCAAGGCCAAAGGCGGTCTGCAGGTTGGCGGGGGTCAGCACCTCCCAAGGCGTGCCGGTGGCCACGAGCCCCGCCCGCCCCAGCAGCACCAGCCGGTCCGAGAAACGTGCGGCAAGGTTGAGATCGTGCAGCACCGAGATCACCGTCAGCCCGGCCTCGCGGTTGCGCCGCCGCAGCAGCGCCAGAACGTCGATCTGATGCACGAGGTCGAGATAGGTGGTCGGCTCGTCGAGCAGCAGCAGCGGCGCGCTCTGCGCCAGAACCAGCGCGATCCATGCCCGTTGCCGCTGCCCGCCGGACAGCTCGCTCAGCGGGCGCTCGGCAAGGGCGGTCATCTGCACCGCCTCCAGCGCCTCGGCGCAGGCGCGGGCATCGGCGTCGCGCCATGGGGTGAAGAGGCCGCGCCATGGCGTCCGCCCGCGTTTCACCAGATCGGCAACGGTGATCCCCTCGGGGGCAATCGGCGCCTGCGGCAGGATTGCCAGTTCGCGGGCCAGCGCGCGGGTGTCACGGCGGTGGATGTCTTCGCCGTCGAGCAGGACGCGCCCGGCGCTTGGCTGCAGCAGTCGCGCCATGGCCCGCAGCAGGGTGGATTTGCCGCAGCCGTTCGGCCCGAGGATCGCGGTCATCTCGCCGCGGGGCAGATCGAGCGACAGCTCGCGGATCACCGGGCGCTCGGCATAGCCCAGCGACAGGGCATCGGCCCGCAGGCAGGCGGGGGCGGCAGGTGAGGTCATAGCTCGCCTTTCTCCATTTCGCGCGACAGGCGCCAGAGCAGATAGGGGGCGCCCAGAAGGCCGGTCATCACGCCGGTGGGCAGCTGGATGCCGGGCAGGGCGGCGCGGGCGGCAAGATCGGCCAGCACCAGCACAAGGGCACCAGTGGCCGCCGCGGCAAGAAGCCGGGCATGGAGCTGGCGCGCAGCGACGAGGCGTATGCCCAGCGGCCCGGCCATCAGCGCGACAAAGGGCACAGGCCCGGCGACCGCGACGCCCGCCGCAGCGAGCAGCACGCCTGTTCCCGCCAGCGCCAGCCGTGCGGCTCCGACCCTCAGGCCCAGTCCCGCCGCCAAGTCCTCGCCCAGCTGCAGCGCCGCCAGTAGGCGCATCTGCGCCAAGGCCAGCGCGCCCAGAACGCCGCCCACCACCCAGACTTGCAGCGCATGGCTCCAGTCGCGTGCGGCCAGCGAGCCGGTGAGCCAGCGCTGCGCCTCGGCGGCTTGGGTATGGGGTAGCAGGGTGAGCAGAAAGCTCGACAGCGCCGAGGCGACAAAGCCGACGCCGAGACCAACGAGGATCATCGTCAGCGGCGGCGTCGCATGGCCGCGGCGGTGCGATAGCGCCACCACCAAAAGCGCCGCCAAGAGCCCGCCGCCCGCCGCGATCAGGGGCAGCGGCAGGCTGAGGCCAAGCGCGATGGCGGCGATGATCGTCAGCCCGGCGCCCGAGGTGAAGCCCATGATGTCGGGCGCCGCCAGCGGATTGCGAAAGAGGCTCTGGAACAGCGCGCCCGACATACCCAGAACCGCCCCTGCGCCAAGCGCGGTCAGCACCCGCGGGCCGCGGATCGTGCCCAACACCAGCGCGCCCGGCCCCTCGCCGGTGCTCAGCCCCTGCCAGAGCAGCGCAGGGCTCAGGCGAACCTGCCCAAGCGCCAGCGCGGCCAGTGTGGCGGCAAGCAGCAGCAGGCCAAGGGTCAGCGCGCCCTTCATGCGCTGGCTCCGGGGCGCAGGCGGCGGGCGACCCACATGAAGACCGGGCCGCCGATCAGCGCTGTCATGATCCCGGCGCGCACTTCGGCGGGCGGCATCACCACCCGGCCCAGCGTGTCGGCCAGCAACAGCAGCGTCGCGCCGATCAGCGCCGAGGCGATCAGCGCGCGGCGCAGCGAATGGCCCGCGACGATCCGCGCCAGCGGCGGCACCATCAGCCCGAGGAAGGCGATCGGCCCGGCGACGGCCACAGCCGCCCCGGTGCAGAGCGTGACCACAGCCAGCGCCGCCGTCTGAACCCGGCGCGGCTTGGTGCCCAGCCCGCGCGACAGGGCAGAGCCCAGCGAGAGCGCCTCAATCTGCGGCGCCATGGCCAGCGCGAGCGCACCGCCAGCGGCGGCAAGCAGCGCCATTTCTGCCAGCGGGCGGCTCGCGGCTTGCGTCAGCGAGCCCGCGACCCAGAAACGGAAGAGATCGAGCGTGTCCTGCCGGATCAGCACGATGGCGGTGACCAGCGACAGCAGCAGGGCATTGAGCGCCGCGCCCGCCAGCGTCAGCCGCACCGGACCGACATCACCGCGCAGCCCGCCGCCGAGGATGAACACCAGCGCCGAGGCCAGCGCCGCGCCCGGAAGGCTCAGCAGCGCGACCGAGGCCTGATCGGAGCGGCCGAGAAGCGTCGCGCCAAGCAGCAGCGCAAAGGCGGCACCGGAGTTCACTCCCAAAAGACCGGGGTCGGCCAGCGGGTTGCGGGTCATCACCTGCATGATCGTCCCGGCGATCCCCAGCGCCGCCCCGGCGATCAGCCCGGCAGCCATGCGCGGCAGGCGGATCGCGGCCAATGTCACATGATCGGGGTTGGTGGGGTCAAAGCTGTGCAAGGCCTCGAGCGCTATGGCGAGGCTGACCGGGCGCGCGCCCACCGAAAGCGCCAGAGCCAGCGTCAGCAGCAGCAGCGCCAAGAGCCCGAACAGGCGTAGCATCAGAGCAGACCAGCCTTTGCGGCGCTCGGCACGGCGGTGCTGGGATCGCCGTCGAGTGCGGCGGTGAGCTCTGGCTCAAGCTGGGTCAGCGCGAAGGGCATCGACAGCACACTGCCAAAGGACAAAGCGCCTGCCATCACCTCGCCGCAAAAGACTTCGCGTCCCTCGGCGTTGGCGCGCAGCGTCCGCCGCATGGCGAGCGAGGCGAGGTCGGCGGCCTTCGCTTGGCTCGAGAGCCAGATCAGCAAATCCGCGTCCAGCGGCGACAGATCCTCGGGCGAGAGCGCGGTGTAAAAGCCGTCGGCAGAGCTGATCGCCTCGAGCGCCTGCGGCTGACGAAAACCCATCTCTTGCAAGAACTGCACCCGCGCATCGCCGCCGGTGAAGGCGCTCGTCTGACCGCCGTCATGTGCCGCGCAGGCGGCGGTCTGTCCTTGCCAGTCGGGGTGCCGGTCGCGGAAGGCGGCAAAACCGTCCGCGACGCTGGCGATCAGCGCCTCGGCTTTCGCCTCGGTGCCGGTCGCGCGGGCAATCATCCGCAACTCGGCGTCCCAAGGCATGCCATAGGTCGGATATTCCGGCGCCTGCATCAGCACCGGCGCGATCTGCGACAGCAGCGCGTATTCCGCCTCGGAGATGCCCGAGCCGATGGCGACGATGAGATCGGGCGCAAGGCTGGCGACGGTTTCGATGGACACTTCGCCAGTCATCAGCGCCGGCGTTGCCTCTCCGAGCAGCGGCTGCGCCCAGGGCCAGACGCCGTGGGGGTAATCGCCATACCAATAGCGGATCGCCTGCGGCACGATCCCAAGCGCCAGCAGGCTGTCCTGCGTCGTATAGCCCAGCGAGACGACACGCTGGGCCGGGGCCTTGAGCACGGTCTCTCCATAAGCGTGCTCGAAGCGGAGCGTGTCTTCACCCGCGCGCAGCTGCGGCGCGATTAGCAGGCTGCCCGTCCCGACAAGAGTGCTGCCCAAAGCGCCGCCCAGAAAGCCGCGACGGCTGAAATCGGTAAGGCGGGTTCGCATGGGGACTCCTTGGATCGTAGGCGCAACAGGGGTCTGACGCCCAGTGTTCGCGAGCGCACCGCGGCGCGCTGTATCCAAGCTAATTAGTCGGGATTTTCGCAAAGGAAAACCCCCTTCACCGTCAAGGTGAAGGGGGCTGCTTCGGTTCCGGGCGCGGAGCTTATTGCGCTGCGCAGTCGGCCACGCTTTGTGCCAGCGAGGTGATAAGCGCCGGGTAGAACTCTGCGCCGAGGTCGAGCGACTGGCCCAGCGGGTCAAGCTCGGCCACCGGCGTATCCGCACCTTCGGTTACGGCGGCGATGAGGCGCGGATCGAACTGCGGTTCGGCAAAGACGCAGGCGGCATCGGCCCCTTGCAGCGCGTCGCGCAGCGCATCCAGACGCGCGGGGCTGGGCGCCGTGGCGTCCGACAGAGAGATCGCGCCGAGGACCTTCAGTCCAAAGCTGTCCTCGAAATATTGAAACGCATCGTGGAAGACGACGAAGTTCTTATCCGTGGCGCCGGCGAGCAGGTCTTGGGCTTCGGCGCGCGCCTCGGCGATGCGGGCGGCGGCAGCCTCGGCATTGGCGGCATAGGTGTCGGCATGCTCGGGGTCGGCCTCGGACAGGGTCTGCGCGATCAGCGGCAGCCATGTGGTGGCGTTGTCCACCGACAGCCAGACGTGCGGGTCGTCGCCGTCATGATGGTGCGCGTGGCCCGCTTCGTGCTCGTGCTCGTCGTGGTCATCGTGGTCCGCGTGATCATCGTGGTCGTCATGCGCTTCATCATGACCATGCTCGTCGTGCTTGTGCTCGTGCTCGTGCTCGTGCTCATCATGGTCGTCGTCACCGTGCTCATCATGGCCCTCGTGCCCATGCTCATGCGCCTCCGCGCCCGGCTCGGCAAAGAGCACGTCGTTGCGGGCCTGCAGGTGCAGCGTGCCGGGAGCGTCGAACAGCGAGACGGCGGCACCCTCCGCAGCAATCGAGTCGATCTTGCGCCCGAGGTCGGGGCTCAGTTCGCCGCCAATCCAGAACACCAGATCGGCGTTCTGCAGGGCGCGCGCTTCGGAGGGTTTCAGCGCGTGGCTGTGCGGCGAGGCGCCCGGCGGGATCAGCAGCTCCGGCTCGCCCAGATCACCCATCACGCTGGCCACCAGCCCCTGCACGGGGGCGATGTCGGTGACCACCTTCGGCACTTCGGCAAAGGCAGGGCTGGCAAGCAGCAGGGCAGGGAGGAGGGAACGGTACATCGGGGCCTCATGCGTCTCGAATTCGGGGAGTGTAGATGTTATAGCATAACAGTAGGCGGGCTTGATACTTTGAACACTATAACATATCAACCCCCATCGGACGCGTGCTTGATCACGCGTTCGGCACGACTGGGATCAGGGGAAGCGACATGGCCGTACATTCCGACGCGCTTGGGTTCACCCAGCACGACCACGCACATTGCCGCGAGCATGCTTTGCAGGCCGCCGAGGAGACCTGCGCCCGCGAGGGGCTGTCGCTGACCAAACAGCGCCGCCGGGTGCTGGAAATTCTGCTGCGCAAGCACCGGGCCATGGGCGCCTATGAGCTGCTTGATGTCCTGCGGGGCGAAGGGCAGGGAGCGCAGCCGCCCACCGTGTATCGCGCGCTCGACTTTCTGGTGAGCAACGGCTTCGCGCATAAGATCGAGCGTCTGAATGCCTTCGTCGCCTGTGCCCATCCGGGGGAGCGCCACAAGCCCGCCTTTCTGCTCTGCCGCTCCTGCGGCGCGGTGGCCGAGATGCCCTCGCAGGCGATCGGCGAGGCGGTGCGCGAGGCCGCCGAAGGGCTGGATTTCGCGCTTGAGCGCATGGTGGTCGAGGCCGAGGGTCTTTGCCCGCTCTGCCGCAAGGCCGCAGCGTGAGCCTCATCGAAGCAAACGCACTGCAGGTCACGCTGGGAGAGCACCCGGTGCTGCAGGGCGTGGATTTCCATGTGGAGCCGGGCGAGATCGTCACCATCGTCGGGCCGAACGGCTCGGGCAAATCGACGCTGCTGCGCACGCTCATCGGCGCGGTGAAGCCGCAGTCGGGCAAGGTGACGCGCAAGCCGGGGCTGCGGCTGGGCTATGTGCCGCAGAAATTGCAGATCGATGCGACGCTGCCGCTGACCGTCGGGCGTTTCCTGTCGCTGCCGCATCGGGTGGACCGCGCCGCGCGGCGCGCCGCGCTGGACGAGGCCGGGGCAGGCACGCTCGAAGACCGGCCCATGGCGGGCCTCTCGGGCGGGCAGTTCCAGCGCGTGCTGCTGGCGCGGGCGATCCTGAGCCGCCCAGAGGTGCTGCTGCTCGACGAGCCGACGCAGGGGCTGGACCAGCCCGGATCGGCTGCCTTCTACCGGCAGATCGAGCAAATCCGCGCGCGGCTCGGCTGTGCGGTGGTGATGGTCAGCCACGAGTTGCACGTGGTGATGAGCGCGAGCGACCGGGTGGTCTGCCTCAACGGCCATGTCTGCTGTCAGGGCCACCCCGAGACCGTCGCGCAGGCGGCGGAGTATCGGGCGCTCTTTGGCACGGGCACCCATGGGGCGCTGGCGCTCTACCGGCACGAGCACAGCCATAGCCACGATCATGACCACGATCACGAACACGGGCACCACGATCACTCTCACCAATCCCACGCGGGGCACTGATGCTGGACGATTTTCTTGTGCGCGCGGCGCTGGCAGGGCTGGGTCTTGCGTTGGCGGCGGCGCCTCTCGGGTGTTTCGTCTCGTGGCGGCGGATGGCCAATTTCGGCGATGCCACCGCCCATGCGGCCATCCTCGGGGTCGCGCTGTCGCTGGCCCTGTCGTTGCCGGTTTTCGCGGGAACGCTGGCGGTGGCGCTGATCATGGCGATGCTGGTCGGCGCGCTGAGCGAGCGCGGTCTTGGCATCGACACGGTGCTGGGAGTGCTGGCCCATGGCGCGCTGGCGATCGGCCTTGTGGCGATCACCTTCGTGCCCGGCGCGCGGCTTGATCTGTCGGCCTATCTCTTCGGTGACATCCTCGCGGTGACGAGGTCCGATCTGCTGGTGATTTGGGGCGGCGCGGCGCTGGTGCTGGCGCTGCTGGTTTGGCGTTGGCAGGCGCTGCTCACCGCGACGCTGTCGCCCGATCTCGCCCATGCCAGCGGCATCGACCCGCGGCTCGAGAGCCGGGTGCTGACGGTGGCGCTGGCGCTGACCGTGGCGGTGGCGATCAAGGTGGTGGGCGTGCTGCTGATCGGGGCGATGCTGCTGATCCCCGCCGCCGCCGCGCGGCCCTTCGCCCGCACGCCCGAGGCGATGGCGCTGCTGGCCACGGGCATCGGCGCCGTGTCGGCACTGGCGGGGCTGCAGGGCGCGTTGCTTTTCGACACGCCGGCGGGGCCGAGCATGGTCTGCGCCGCGACGCTGATTTTCGCGGTGACCGCCAGCCTGCACGGGCTGAAGGCGCGCCGCTGAGCCTTAGCGCCAAAGGTGCGCCCGGCGCGTCAGCGCCAAATGTGAGCCTGCGAGGCCAGAAGGCCCTGCAGTTTCGACAGCAGCCGGTTCGGCAGGCCGGGATGGGGGATCGTGCCTTGTTCCAGCCGCTCGGCGATCACTTCGGGCGTGCAGGGCAGGCCGCTGACCGGATCGCGGTAGCGCGGATAGGCGATGAGCGTGGCGTGGACCAGCGCGGCAAGCTCCGGGCGTGGGCCTGAGAGCCGCCGCGCGGGCACCGGGCCAAGGTCGCGCGTCAGCCCCCAACCGGCATAAAAGGGCGCGCCGAGCGTTGTCACCTTCACGCCGCGCAGCAGCGCCTCGAACCCGGTGAGCGAGGTCATCGTCCAGACCTCCTGCACCTCGCGCAGCAGCGCGCCCATGTCGGCGCCCTCGACGGTCATGTCGGCCCATCGCTCGGGCGCCTCCACCGCGCCTTGGCGCAATCCGGCAGAGACATCGGGATGCGGCTTCCACAGCAGCACCGCCTTGGGGTTGGCGGCGCGGGCGCGGGCGAGCAGATCGGCGTTGCTGCGGCAGTCCGGGCTGCCGCGCAGGATCGAGGCGTCGTCCTCGACCTGCCCGACCACAAGGATGCGGTGCCCGTCGGGCAGGGCGGGCGGCGGCGTGCCGAGGTTGTATTTGGTCAGCCCGCCCGCAGTCAGCCGCTCGATCAGCTTCTCGCTGCGCAGGCGCTGATCGGGGCGCAGCTCGGGCGTGCCGGTGATCAGCGCCTCTAGCCGCGAGGGCCGGGTGGGATCGTAGTAGATACCCAGATCATCCAGCACCAGCGACAGCGGCGGCACCAGTTCGGCGCCAAGCCCGCGCGAGCGTAGAAAGCCGTCTTCCACCCGCACCTCCTTGCCGCTTGCCTTGCCCGCCCATGCCATATGGCGGCGGCCCTCCGCGCGGTGCTTTTCCGCCGTCGCGCCTTCGGCAAAGATCATCGCCTTCTGCCCGCCGAAGAACCCCTGCAGCGGGCGGCGTTTCCACAGGCGCATGCCCGAGGCGACCCAGCCCTGATGGTCCTCGCGCCATGCCCGTGTCTGCGCCTCGAAGGCCCCGAGCGCGTCTTCGAAAGGGCAGAGCTGCGCGCGGCAGGGATCGTACCACGTCGGGTAGAGGATCATGGCGGCGGCGAAAAGCTGGGCACGGGTCAGGCTGCGGCCCCGGCGCGGCAGCGGTGTTTCATCCTGCGTCAGCCCCCAGCCTGCGTAGAAGGGCGTGCCAAAGACCCGCGGCCTGTGCCCCGCGAGGATCGCCTCGAACCCCATTTGCGAGCTGAGCGTATAGACAGCCACCGCACCGTCGAGCAGCGCCCAGGGCGAGACCGCATCGGTGCAAAGGCTGATGCGGCCCTGCGCGTCCTCGGATCCGTAGTGGCCGCCGCGCAGGCCCTGCGCGGTTTCAGGGTGGGTCTTGATGAGGATGCGGGCACCGGGGTTTTCGTCCTGCGACCAGTAGAGCATCTCGAGAAATCGGTTGCGGTCGCCGCCGGAGGCGCGGACCGAGGCGTCGCCCTGCGTCTGGTCGATGATCAGCACATATCCGGGCTCGGGCACGGGCGCGCCGGGGTCAAAGCCGGAATATTTGCTCAGGTGATGTTCCTGCATCCGCGCCATGCCGCCCCGCGCGCGTTCAAGCAAGGCGTGATCGTCGAGCGGGTGGGTGGCCAGAAGCACCTCCAGATCCGAGGGCTGGGAGGCGTCGAAATGCACGCCGCTGCGGTCGATCAGCAGGCCGAGCGGCGGCTCGCCCTTACGACCGGGGTGCAGCGAGCGCAGGAAGGCGTCTTCGATGCGGATGATCTGCGCGCCGGTCTTCGCGGCCAAAGCCTCGCCGCGTGCGGCATAGGGGGACTGGCCCCAGACCCCGATGTGATCCTCGGGCCCCGGCGTGCCCAGCGACAGCCTCCAGCCCGCCTGCGCAAGCATGCCGCGCAGCCGCTCTTGGGTGAAGAAACCCGCGGTCCGCACATAGAGACGCCGGGGGATTTCTCCCCCGGCGCTGCCCTGTCCCTCGTTATATGTATTCAGGGCTTTTATCCGGATCAGCCGCCCGAAACCGCGTCCTGCACGGTCGAGACGGTGGCGATGGCGGTCAGCGTGCCGGTCAGCGCCGAGATCACCTTGCTCCACTGTGCGTAGGGCGCTTCGGTGACGTAGAGCGTGTCCTGATCGCGCACCACGAAGTCGCGCGCCATGAACATGCCGTTGGGTTTGGTCAGGTCGAGCACATAGACCATGCGCTGTGCGCCGATCAGATCGCTGCGGCCCAGAACCTGATTGGCGATGTCCGCGGGCTCGTTGCGGAAGACGAAGACGCCGGTGGGGTCCGAGGAGGTGGGCACGAGGCCGCCAACCTGCGCGATCGCCTCGACCGCCGAGAGCGTCTGCGTCTCGAAGGGGACGCGCGCCTGCGTGCCGGTGGCGCCGAGCGCGGTGAAGGCGCGGGTGTCTTCCTCGACGAGGATGCGGTCGCCGCCGCGCAGCGCGATGTCATAGCGCGGGTCTTTGTAGAGGTCCTGGAACCAGATCTTGCCCTGCTGGCCACCGCGCAGAACGGTGATCTGGGCGATCTCGGGCTGGATGGTGATGCCACCAGCGCGCGCCAGCATCGACGACAGCGTGCGGGTGGGGCGCTCGATGGCATAGACGCCCTGACCGCCGACAGAGCCGACGAGGCTCACGGTCGAGCCGTCACCGGCAAGGCGGCGCACTTCGACCTGCGGGTCGGGGGTCTGTTCTGAAAGCTTGTCGGTGATGATGCGGCGCACGGTTTCAGGCGAGTTGCCCGAGGCCTTGATGCGGCCCGCATAGGGCACGAAGATGAAGCCCGAACCGTCGACCTGCACTTCTTCGAGCGAGGTGGCATTGGTCTCGGCGGCGGCAAGCAGCCCGTCGTCGACGTTCTCCCAGATCGTCAGCCCCAGCGTATCTCCGGGCTGGATCGTGTCGGAGCCGACGACACCGGCGCTCTGGAACTGTTCGGAAAAGCCGAGGGCGGGGACGACGGCGGTGGCGCGGGTCACGCGATCATTGACGCTGACGACGAAGGCATCGCCCTCGCGCATCACCGAACCGGCGTAAATCTCATCTTTGTTGGGACCGACGCGGGGCAGGGCGCAGGATGCCAGAATTGACACTGCGGCCAGAAGGGCGGCGGATTTCGCCCATCGGGAGCGGGACTGTTTCACTGCTCGGTCTCCTCGACCTGTTCTTATCTGCCTGAGCTTTTTGGCGTAAGGTACGAGAATCCGGATTCAAAAACCAGTCCGGGGTTCGCGCGGCGTCAGCGGACCACGCGCAACTGTTGCCGAGGTGCCGCGGTGCCATTGCGCAGCGCATCATAGGGATCATGCGACGAGAGCATCATGTCGACCACCTGCCGCAGCAACTGGCGGCGCCCACGCGAGGCGTAGAACCCGCCCGGAAGCTGGCTCGTTTCAAGCAGATACCGGCGGTAATCCTTATAGGCGCGGCTGTCGGGGCGGGTCGGCAAAGCAAAGAACTCGGCCAGCGGCTGTTCCGACACGAACTCGGGTTTGGCATAGACCGCGCGGCCAAAAGTGCGCAGCGGAATTCCGCGCCAGAGCACCTGCTGACCGGCGGTGGAATTGACCGTGACCGCGCTGCGCGCGTCGTTCAGCAGCTGCGCCAGCTTGCCGCCGGGCACGAAATGCACTCGTCCTTCGATGCCAAGGCGGCGCGCCGAGGCGGCGATCATCCGGCGCAGCGGAACCTGCCCGTTCTCCAGCGGATGCGCCTTAAAGACGAGGTGGTGATGTCCGGGCGCGCCTTTGGCAAATCCTTCGAGCACCAGATCAACGAACTCTGACATGGACTCGAAGGGCGAATGCTGGCGGAAGCTCGAGTCATGCTCGAGCTGCAGCAGCGCGAGGTGATAGGGGAAGCCGCCGCGCCGGATGCGCAGGCTTTCGACAAAGCGTTCGACCCGGGTCAGCGGCATCAGAAGCAGGCGCTTGAGGTAGAGCTGAAACTCGCGCGCCACGGGCAGATCGCGGTGGGCGCGGAAATTGCGGTAGTCGCCGTTCCGGAACATCACGAACCAATGGTATAGCGCGCCATAGAAGATGTGCTGGCGCATGTCGCCCCAATGGCCGGGCGGCAGCGGCGCTTCCATGTCGGACCGCTCGAGCGCGCTGCGCATGTCCGCCACGTCCATGTCCATCAGCCGCGAATGGCCATTGGCGCCGCCGCGTTCGTAGGTCACCCAATAGGGGCGCATGTAGCCTTCCTCGAACACATGCACGCGCAGCCCGCGCCGGCGCGCCTCGGCGATGGCCTCGGCGTGGATCGCGCGGGTGTCGCCATAGAGCACGATATCCGTCACCCGCTTTTCGTCGAGCAGGCCGCGCAGATGCGCAGGCCAGCCCTCGGGTGCTTCGGTGAAGGGCAGATAGCTGGCACCGTCGAACCAGAAGGCGCGGTCGCCAGCGTTGAAGCCAACGCGCCAGATCTCGGCACCGGCGCGGCGCAGCATGGCGCCGAGGCGATGAAAGAATGGCCCGTGCGGTCCCTGCAGGAACAGGAAGACGCGCCCGGCCTGTACGGGGTGGGGCTCTGCGGTTGCCATGGTCATGGGCACTCGTTAAGGATCGGCCTACTCGTCATCGGGGATGCCAGCCAATTGGCCGGACAGCTCTCCGTATCGTGATTGTTTGACCAAAATAAGGCCCGTGGCCAGAGCCCTTGGGTCATAAGAGGATCTGCTGATGTTCACCGGTATCGTCACCGACATGGGGGAAATCCGCGCGCTGGAGCAGGCGGGCGATCTGACCGCGCGCATCGGCACCTCCTACGACACTGCGGGCATCGAGATCGGCGCGTCGATCGCTTGCGACGGCGTCTGCCTGACGGTGGTGACGCTGGGCGAGGATTGGTTCGACGTGCAGATCAGCGCCGAGACCCTGTCGAAGACCAACCTTGGCACATGGCAGCAGGGCAAGCGCGTCAATCTGGAACGCGCGCTGAAGGTCGGCGACGAGCTTGGCGGTCACATCGTGTCGGGCCACGTGGATGGGCTGGCCGAGGTGGTCTCGATTCAGGACGAGGGTGACAGCACCCGCGTGCAGCTGCGCGCGCCGGACGACCTGGCGAAATTTATCGCGCCCAAGGGCTCGGTCGCGCTCAACGGCACCTCGCTGACGGTCAACGAGGTGCAGGGCTCGGTCTTTGGCATCAACTTCATCCCCCACACCAAGGAAGTGACCACATGGGGCGGGGTGAAGCTTGGCGACAGCGTCAATCTCGAGATCGACACGATGGCGCGCTACGTCGCCCGCCTGCAGGAGATGAGCTGACCCTCCGTAGGTGGGCCGGCACAGAGCCACGCCTGCGTGGCCCTTTCGATGCCATCTGATCGGGCGGTCGCGCGAACGTGAGGCCTTGTCCTTACGTCTTTTTCCGCCCTCGTCTGGTCATCGCGCCATCGCGCTCCATATCCTTGGCAGCCCCCGGGCAGAACTGACCAAGGAAGATGACGCATGAATTTTCGCCACTGGATTGTCTGTATCGCCGCGCTTCTGGCGCTGACTGCGGCGCTCGGGCTGTTTCCAGAGGGCGACAGGCGTGATCCCAGCTTCGAGATAACCCGCGTTCTGCATGTGGACGCACCTGTCGAGAGCGGCGCGCACCTGTGATCTGCTTGACCTCGGCACCGCAGCGGTCCCTGATGCAGGCATGAGTCACGGTCATCACCACCACCATCATCACCATGTAGACCCCGAGGCTGGCGACGCGCGTATGGCGATCGCGGTCGGGGTGAACATGTTGCTGACCGTCGCCCAGGTCGTCGGGGGGATCCTCTCGGGCAGCCTCGCGATGATTGCTGACGCGCTGCATAATTTCTCGGACGCGATCTCGCTGGTCATCGCGGCGCTGGCGCGCAAGATCGCGCGGCGTCCGGCCAACGCCGAGATGCCCTTTGGCTACGCGCGGGCCGAGACGGTGGCGGCGCTGATCAACTACACCACGCTGATCGTCATCGGCATCTACCTGATGATCGAGGCGGTGCTGCGCTTCCTCTCGCCCGAGCCGGTGACCGGCTGGATGATCGTGGTGATCGCCGGGGTCGCGCTGGTGATCGACGTGACCACCGCGATGCTGACCTACGCGATGTCGAAGGACAGCCAGAACATCCGCGCGGCCTTTTTGCACAATGTGGCCGACGCCATGGGCTCTTTGGCGGTGATCCTCGCGGGCACGCTGATCCTGCTCTTCGGCTGGACCTGGGTCGATCCGCTGGTGACGCTGCTGATCGCGGGCTACATCCTGTGGATGGCGCTGGCCGAGATCGGATCGGTGATCCGCGTGCTGATGCTGGGCAGCCCGCCGGATATGGTGCCCTCGGCGGTGCTTGAGGCGGCGCAGGAGATCGACGGCGTGGCGGGGCTGCACAAGGCCCATCTTTGGCAGATCGACGAGCACACCACCGCGCTGCAGGCGCATCTGGTGGTCGACGAGGGCGCATGGGCGCGGGCGGATGGCATAAAACGTGCTGTGAAGGACGAGATGCAAACCCGCTTTGGACTGACACAGGTAACACTTGAACTCGAATGCAGCCGGCACAGTTGTGCGGCTCCGCAGGACTGGGGCGGGGCCTGAGGCGGCGAATTGGCGCTCCGGCCCTTGCAGCCCCCCAGACCCGATACTAAAACTCGCTTAACGCGCGCGCGATAGGCACCATTTGGAAAAGACACAGCAGGCAGGCGACGATGAAAGATCCTTTTGAGACATACATGAACACCCTCGTTCCCATGGTTGTCGAACAGACCAGCCGCGGCGAACGGGCCTACGACATTTTCTCGCGCCTGCTGAAGGAGCGGATCATCTTCCTTTCGGGGCCCGTGCATGACGGGATGTCCTCGCTGATCGTGGCGCAGCTGCTGCACCTCGAAGCGGAAAACCCGAGCAAGGAAATCTCGATGTACATCAACAGCCCGGGCGGCGTTGTGACCTCGGGCCTGTCGATCTACGACACGATGCAGTACATCAAGCCGAAGGTCTCGACGCTGGTGATCGGTCAGGCGGCCTCGATGGGCTCGCTGCTGCTGGCCGCCGGTGAGCCGGGCATGCGCTTCTCGCTGCCCAACAGCCGCGTCATGGTGCACCAGCCCTCGGGCGGCTACCAGGGCCAGGCGACGGACATCATGATCCACGCCGAAGAGACGCTGAAACTGAAGAAGCGCCTCAACGAGATTTACGTGAAGCATTGCGGCCGCACCCTCGAGGAAGTCGAGCGGGCGCTCGAGCGCGACAACTTCATGTCGCCCGAGGACGCAAAGGCCTGGGGCCTGATCGACGAGATCGTCGAAAAGCGCGGCGGCACTGACGAAGCGTAAGCTTTACCCTTTGCCGCGCGCGATCCCGCGCGCGGCAATTTTGACATTGTGGACCGGAAAGCCCTGTCTTAGACTTTCCGGACTAGGCAGAGACGATAGGCCTTGTTGGGGCAACGGCCCTGACGCTTGAAACCCAAAGGCCTGGAAAGGTGTGATATGGCGACGAACTCCGGCGGCGACAGCAAGAACACCCTGTATTGCAGCTTCTGCGGCAAGAGCCAGCACGAGGTACGCAAGCTGATCGCGGGACCGACCGTCTTCATCTGCGACGAATGTGTCGAGCTCTGCATGGACATCATTCGTGAGGAAACCAAGGGCGCTGGCCTGAAATCCTCCGAAGGTGTGCCCACGCCGCGCGAGATTTGCGACGTGCTCGATGACTACGTGATCGGCCAGATGAAGGCCAAGCGCGTGCTCTCGGTGGCAGTGCACAACCACTACAAACGGCTCAATCACTCGCAGAAAAGCGGTGATATCGAGCTGGCGAAATCCAACATCCTGCTGATCGGCCCGACCGGCTGCGGCAAGACGCTGCTGGCGCAGACGCTGGCGCGCATTCTTGACGTGCCCTTCACCATGGCCGACGCGACCACGCTGACCGAAGCGGGCTACGTGGGCGAGGATGTCGAGAACATCATCCTGAAGCTGCTTCAGGCAAGCGAGTATAACGTCGAACGCGCGCAGCGCGGCATCGTCTACATCGACGAGGTCGACAAGATCACCCGCAAGTCCGAAAACCCCTCGATCACCCGCGACGTGTCGGGCGAGGGCGTGCAGCAGGCGCTGCTGAAGCTGATGGAAGGCACCGTGGCCTCGGTTCCGCCGCAGGGCGGCCGCAAGCATCCGCAGCAGGAATTCCTGCAGGTGGATACCACGAACATCCTGTTCATCTGCGGTGGCGCCTTTGCCGGTCTCGACCGGATCATCGCGCAGCGCGGCAAGGGCTCTGCCATGGGCTTTGGCGCCGATGTGCGCGACCCCGAAGAGCGGGGCGTCGGCGAGGTGTTCAAGGACCTCGAGCCCGAGGATCTGCTGAAATTCGGCCTGATCCCGGAATTCGTTGGCCGTCTGCCGGTGATCGCAACGCTGGAAGACCTCGATGAGGACGCGCTGGTCACCATCCTGACCCAGCCCAAGAACGCTCTGGTCAAACAGTACCAGCGCCTGTTCGAGATGGAGGACAGCCAGCTGACCTTCACCGACGACGCGCTGCTGGCCATCGCCAAGAAGGCGATTGCCCGCAAAACGGGTGCGCGTGGCCTGCGTTCGATCCTTGAGGGTATCCTTCTGGACACGATGTTCGAGCTTCCGGGCATGGATGACGTGACCGAGGTGGTGGTGAACGAGGAATCGGTCAATGCTGATGCTAAGCCGCTCCTGATCTACGCAGATCCCAAGAAAGAACCTGCGTCGGCCGGGTAAGGCAGTGTGATGAGGTAACACCGGTATCAGTTCATGGCCTGGATCGTAGCCCAGCTTGTTCAGAACGCTTTGAGGATGCTTGCCGTCGTGGCAGGCATCTTCTTTTTGGGGGGATGGGCGTGGTTCGCCTATTTCGCGGGTCGAGAGGCCGAGGCACGTAGCCTGCCGATGGCGGGCGCGGGCCTGCACACGCAGGGCGGCGGCAAGGGCGCGGCAGGCGCGGGGCCTTCGTCCTCGGATGAAGACATCCTTGCGGGCAAGCTCTTTGGTGGCCTCCTGCCGGTCGAGGCGGTGCTGGCCAGCAAACCCTACGCCGATGCCATGGATGGCGGCTGCACCTATGCGATCATCCGGACCGGGGGCGGCATCGCCCAGACCCCGCCGACCTCGGGGGTCGGCAGTGCATGGTGGGAACGCTTCGGCGGCGACTGGCGGCAGACCCCGTCGATCGGCACCGGGCGCGAGCCTCTCGATGCGTGCAGCGGTGAGTGGGATGTCGCATTGGCCGAAGAATTGCGGCAGGCTCTGGACGCGCCGGGCAATTGGTATATGCGCGATGGCGTGGGGACGGATCTCCACATCTATTCCGCAACCGACCGGATCGCCGCGCGCATCCGGTATGGAGACTGACAGATCATGACAATCAGGCGTATTTCGTCCGGCGGCGAGTTCGAGGCGAAGATCGGGTACTGCCGCGCGGTGGTCGCCGGCGGTTTCGTGCATGTGGCCGGAACGGTGGGGCAGGGCGACACGGTGGTCGATCAGTGCCGCGCGGCGCTGGCCACCATCGAAAAGGCGCTGGCTGAGGCCGGAGCGAGCTTTGCCGACGCGGTGCGGGTGACCTACTACCTGCCCGACGCATCCGAGTTCGAGCCCTGCTGGCCGCTGCTGCGCGAGGCCTTCGGTGCCAACCCTCCGGCGGCGACGATGATCGAGACTGCGCTGATCGATGCGAAATATCGGATCGAGATCGAATTGACCGCATTGGCACCGGCCTGAGCCGTTGCCCCGCGCCGTCGCGGCTGGACCTCGGCGGCGCTTTTGGTCATACACGTGTCAGGACTAAGCGAGGAGTTGTCCATGGGAATTCTCAACACGCTGCTGCGGGCCGTAACCTGGTGGAACGGGGCAACGCTGAACACGCAGCTCTATACCTCTCGCAAGGGCCAGCGCGTCGGCGAGGATGAGCAGGGCAACGTGTTCTACCAGACCAAGGACGGCAAGCGCCGCTGGGTGATGTACAACGGCGAGGCCGAGGCCACGCGCGTGAGCCCCGACTGGCACGGCTGGCTGCATCATACCTTCCCGCATCCGCCGACGGAAAAGCCGCTGGCGCACAAGAGCTGGGAAAAGCCCCATATCGAGAACCTGACCGGCACCGCGCTGGCCTATGCCCCCAAGGGCTCGATCCGCCGCCCGGAACCGGCCCCGCGCCGGGACTACGAGGCGTGGAGCCCGGAATAGCCCCATGACGCACACTGCCACCGAGGTCTTGGTCGGCGGCGTGGTGCTTGCCGGCGCCATCGCCTTTGGCGCCTATGCGGTCAGCGCTACGGGCTTTGCCTTTGGCGGCACCGATGGCTACCCGCTCAGCGCCTCTTTCCGCTCGCTCGAGGGGGTGTCGGTGGGCAGCGACGTGCGGCTTGCCGGGGTCAAAGTGGGCTTAGTGACCGGCATCTCGCTCAATCCCGAAACCTACCGCGCCGACATGACGCTTGCGATGAATGGCGGCGTACAGGTGCCCGACGACAGCGCGATCGTGATCTCTTCCGAGGGGCTGCTTGGCGGAAATTTCGTCGAAATCAGCCCCGGCGGCTCGCCCTTCTACTACGGTGCGGGTGATGAAATCCTCGACACGCAAGGCTCGGTCAGCCTGATGTCGCTGCTGTTCAAATATGTGGCCGGAGGCAGTGAATGACGCGTGTATTTGCAATGATCATGGCGCTGGGGCTTGCGGCCGCGGGCGCTGCAACTGCGCAGCAGGAAGCCACCGAGACGGGCACCGGCGCCACGCTGCGCGGGCTCGACAAACTCACCGGCAAGGTCACCGACATCCAACTGGCCAGCGGCGACAGCACGCAGTTCGGCCGCATCGAGATTGCGCTTGGCGAATGCCGTTACCCCGAAGGCGATCGGGCGGGCGACGCTTTTGCCTTCCTCACGATCCGTGAAGCGGGCAAGACCGATCCGGCTTTCCGCGGCTGGATGATCGCCTCGTCGCCTGCGCTTAATCCGATGGATCACCAGCGTTACGACGTCTGGGTGCTGCGCTGCACCACCTCCTGACCTGACGCGGCCAGTGGTGTTCCGGCTAGATCGGGCGCTACCTCCAAGGCCATGGCAAGCTGCGCCCGGTACTGGTGCCGCGGGATTTCCACCGCGCCCAGAGAGGCGAGATGCGTGGTCAGGAACTGCGTGTCGAAAAGCGTGAAGCCCGCACGGCGCAGCAGGTCAATGAGCCACGCCAGCGCGATCTTGGAGCCATCCCGGCGCCGCGAGAACATCAACTCGCCGCAGAAGGCGCCGCCGATCTCGAGCCCGTAGACCCCGCCGACAAGTTCCCCCTCCATCCAGACCTCGATCGAATGCGCGATGCCGCGGCGGTGCAGCTCGGTGAACAACGCGCGGATTTCTGAGTTGATCCACGTCTCGCGCCGGTCGGCGCAGGCGTCGATCACCCCCTCGAAATCGCGGTCGAAGGTGACCTCGTAGTCATCCTTGCGCAAACGCCGCGCAAGGCTGCGCGAGATGCGGAAGCCTTTCATCGGGATCACGCCCCGCTGGCGCGGATCGACCCAGAAAATCTCGGGGTCGTCGCGATGCTCGGCCATGGGAAAGATGCCTGCGCGATAGGCCTGCAGCAGGATCTCGGGCGTCAGAGTCATGCGGCCCCTCCCCAAAGCTGGGAAGGGGCCGCAAAATGGTGTGCGTCCGCTCTGCTCACGTGCGGGTCAGGCGTCGGCCAGCTTGCTGGCCAGCCACTTCTCGAGCCAGTGGATCGAGTAGTTGCCGGTGAGGATATCCTCTTCCTGCAGCAGCGCCGAGAACAGCGGCAGCGTGGTGTCCACGCCATCGACGATCAGCTCGCCAAGTGCGCGGTCAAGGCGCGACAGCGCCTCTTTGCGGTCGCGGCCATGCACGATCAGCTTGCCGATGAGGCTGTCGTAGTAGGGCGGGATCGAGTAGCCCTGATAGAGCGCGCTGTCCATGCGCACGCCCAGACCGCCCGGCGCGTGATACTGGGTAATCTTGCCGGGGCAGGGCGCGAAGGTGGGCAGACGCTCGGCGTTGATCCGCACCTCGATGGCGTGGCCGTTGATCTCGAGCTCTTCTTGCGTGAACGACAGGTCCATGCCGGAGGCGACGCGGATTTGCTCGCGCACGAGGTCGACACCAAAGATCGCCTCGGTCACCGGGTGCTCCACCTGCAGGCGGGTGTTCATCTCGATGAAGTAGAACTCACCGTCCTCGTAGAGGAACTCGATGGTGCCCGCGCCGGTGTAGTTGATCTTGGCCACGGCATCCGCGCAGACCTTGCCGATGCGCGCGCGCTCTTCGGGGGTGATGCAGGGGCCGGGCGCCTCTTCAAAGACCTTCTGGTGGCGGCGCTGCAGCGAACAGTCACGCTCGCCGAGGTGAACCGCCTTGCCCTTGCCGTCGCCAAAGACCTGAATCTCGATGTGGCGCGGCTTCTGCAGGTACTTCTCGATGTAGACCTCATCGTTGCCGAAGGCGGCTTTGCCCTCTGCACGCGCGGTCTGGAAGGCGCGTTCCATCTCGGCCTCGCTCAGCGCGACCTTCATGCCGCGCCCGCCGCCGCCGGCGGTGGCCTTGATGATCACCGGATAGCCGATGTCGCGGCCCACCTGCTTGGCGGTCTCGAGATCGGGCACGCCACCGTCCGAGCCGGGCACGCAGGGCACGCCGAGCGCCTTCATCGTGTCCTTGGCGGTGATCTTGTCGCCCATCACCCGGATGTGCTCGGCGGTGGGGCCGATGAAGGTAAGGTCATGATCCTCGACCATCTGCACGAAGCGGGCGTTTTCCGACAGGAAGCCGTAGCCGGGGTGGATCGCCTGCGCGCCGGTCACTTCGCAGGCCGAGATGATCGCGGGTGGCGACAGGTAGCTGTCGGTCGAGGAGGCAGGGCCGATGCAGATGGTTTCATCGGCCATGCGCACGTGCATGGCGTCGGAATCCGCGGTCGAGTGCACAGCCACCGAGGCGATGCCCATCTCGCGGCAGGCGCGGATCACGCGGAGCGCGATCTCGCCACGGTTGGCGATGAGAATTTTATCGAACATGGCAGCCTCTTACTCGAGGATGACCAGCGGGGCGCCGTATTCGACCGGGGCGCCGTCCTCGACGAGGATGCGCTTAACGGTGCCCGCGCGCGGAGCGGGGATGTGGTTCATGGTCTTCATCGCTTCGACGATGATCAGCGTGTCGCCCTCTTTGACCTGTGTTCCGACCGAGATGAAGGCCGGCGCGCCGGGCTCGGGCTGCATGTAGACGGTGCCGACCATCGGCGAGGTGACGGCGCCGGGATGCGCGGCCGGATCCTCGGGCGCGGCCTCGGCAGCGGCGGGGGCGGCTGCGGCGGCCGGTGCGGCTGCGGGAGCTGCGGCGGGAACGGCGACCGAGGCGGCCACCGGCGCCTGCGGCAGGGCGCGGCTGACGCGGACGTTCAGGCTGTCCTCTTCGCCATATTCACGCTTGACCTGCAGTTCGGTCAGATCGTTTTCGCGCAGAAGCTCTGCCAGGGCCTTGATGAAGGCCACGTCCGCTTCATGGTTATCTTTGCTCATGCGGTCCTCGCCGGTGTTATGCTGGGCCCGGTCTCTGCGGGGCCTGATGATTTCGCGCTTATAGGCCATGCTTTGACGCATGAAAAGCGAGGCGAGGCGGGAAAACCGGCCATGACGGCCGGCAAATGACGGGTTCGCGATCTTCGCTGCGGTGCGTGGGCTGAGGCGATGCTCAACCTCTGGCGTCGCGACTAAGCCATGCTCTCGGTTGGCGTGTGGGGCGCAGTGCCGTGCGAATCAGCGCCGTATCCGGTTGTCGGGCCAGCGGTGCCGTTTGTTCCGTCGGACCCCGACGGGCTGGGGCGGGCCGGCGCGGTTAGCTCGGCGGTGTTGTCGGGTACAGCGGGCTGGCGCTCGGGCAGGGGCGGGGCGTTGGCTGCGGTGCTCTCGCGCGTGGCAGGTGCGGTAAACGTGGGCGGCTCGGAGGTCGCCGATGCGCCGCGCCCGGGTTCGCCTGAACGGATCGAAGGCTCTTGCGCGCCTGCACCCTCGCGAGGGTTTGAGCCCGCCGCGAACTTCGGCTGCGGCAGGTCGGGTCGCACCTCGGTTTCTGCGTCCGTCTCTCTCTGAGTGGCGCCCGTGGACGCCTCCGCGTCGCGCGCGGGTTCCGCAGGCTCTCGGCTTACGGTCCCCTCTGCGAGCGCCTTGCCGCGCAATTCCTTCAGCAGCGCCTCGGCCTGTTCCTCGAGCAGGGCCGTAATGCGCAGTTGCATGATCGAGGGCGGCGCGACATGGCTCGAGGGATCAGGCATCCCTGTCAGGCTGCGCCAGAAGCTGGTGGGCGGCTGGCCGTCGGCGCCATATTCCCCGCCCTGATCCGTGTCGGTGGTCGATTGCTCTTTGACCGGTTGCACCTTGGTCTCCTCGGCCGTTCTGACCGGGGCGCCGGGCAAGCCGAGGGGATGCCCGGTGGCCAGAGGTGCCACCACTTGGGGAACACCGGTGAACTGCATCGAAATGCTCCGTCTGCTGTCGGTCCCCACAGCCCTAGATTAGCACAGCGCAGGGCGCACGGCAGCAGGATCCGGCGGATTTTAGGGAGTTTTCGGCAAAGCGGTTAACTGCGGATTTGATGCAGAATGCAAAGGGTCCCCGGAGGGACCCTTCACAAGACATAAGGGCCGCTCTACGGCTCACCCTTTGTTGGCGCGGTTTTCGATGAGGTCATCGACGACCGAGGGATCGGCGAGGGTGGAGGTGTCGCCAAGCGCGCCATAGTCGTTCTCGGCGATCTTGCGCAGGATGCGGCGCATGATCTTGCCCGAGCGGGTCTTTGGCAGGCCGGGGGCCCATTGGATGAGGTCGGGGCTGGCGATCGGGCCGATCTCGGTGCGCACCCAGCTGCGCAGCTCTTTCTTGAGCTCCTCGCTGGGCTCGATGCCGTTCATCAGGGTGATGTAGCAATAGATGCCCTGACCCTTCACCGCATGCGGGTAGCCCACCACGGCGGCCTCGGCGACCTTGGCATGGGCGACAAGCGCGCTTTCCACCTCGGCGGTGCCCATGCGATGGCCCGAGACGTTGATCACATCGTCGACCCGGCCGGTGATCCAATAGTCGCCATCCTCATCGGCGCGGCAGCCGTCGCCCGAGAAGTAATAGCCTTTGTACTGCTGGAAATAGGTCTGCTCAAAACGCTCGTGGTCGCCCCAGACGGTGCGCATCTGGCCCGGCCAGCTGTCCTTGATCGCCAGCACGCCCTCGGTCGGGCGCTCGGAGATCTCGACGCCCGAGGTTGGCTCGAGCACCACCGGCTGCACGCCGAAGAAAGGCTTCATCGCCGCGCCCGGCTTGGTGGCATGGGCACCGGGCAGCGGGGTCATCAGGTGGCCGCCGGTTTCGGTCTGCCACCAAGTGTCGACGATCGGGCAGCGGCCCTGACCGACCTTATCGTTGTACCAGTTCCAGGCCTCGGGGTTGATCGGCTCGCCCACGGTGCCCAGCAGCTTGAGCGAGGATAGATCGCATTTGGTTACGAAATCGTCACCCTGGCCCATGAGCGCGCGGATCGCGGTGGGGGCGGTGTAGAACTGATTTACCTTGTGTTTTTCACAAACCTGCCAGAACCGGCTGGCGTCGGGGTAGGTCGGCACGCCCTCGAACATCAGCGTCGTGGCGCCATTGGCCAAGGGCCCGTAAACAATGTAGGAATGCCCGGTGACCCAGCCCACGTCGGCGGTGCACCAATAGACGTCGCCCGGGTGGTAATCGAACACGATCTCATGGGTGAGGGCGGCGTAAACCAAATATCCACCACTTGTGTGCACAACCCCCTTGGGCTTGCCGGTCGAGCCCGAGGTGTAAAGGATGAAAAGGGGATCTTCGGCATTCATCGGCCGCGGCGGACAGTCGGGGCCGGCGGTTTCCATCAGCGCTTTCACGTCCACATCGCGCCCGTCGATCCAGCTGGTCTGGTCGCCGGTGTGTTTGACGACGAGGCAGCGCACCTTGTCCGAGCAGTGCAGGAGGGCTGCGTCGGTGTTGGACTTCAGCGCGGTGCGGCGGCCGCCGCGCGGCGCGGTGTCCGAGGTGATGACGATCTTGGCGCCGCAATCGTTGATGCGGTTGGCCAGCGCGTCGGGCGAGAAGCCGGCGAAGACGATGGAATGGATGGCGCCGATGCGCGCGCAGGCCAGCATGGCATAGGCGGCCTCGGGGATCATCGGCAGGTAGATGACGACGCGGTCGCCGCGCATGACGCCCTGCGAGAGCAGGACGTTCGCCATGCGGTTCACCTTGTCGTAGAGCTCGGCATAGGTGATGTGCTGGGCCGGGTCCGAAGGCTCGTCGGGCTCGAAGATGATGGCGGTCTGGTTGGCGCGCTCGGGCAGGTGGCGGTCGATGCAGTTGTGGGCGACGTTCAGCACGCCGTCCTCGAACCACTTGATGTCGACCTTGCCGAAGTCAAAGCAGGTGTTCTTGATCTTCGTCGGCCGCGCCATCCACTCCAGACGCTGCGCCGCTGCGGCCCAGAACCCATCCGGGTCCGAAACCGATTGCGCGTACATCTCGTCGTATTGCTCGGCGCCGATCAGAGCGTTCTCGGCGAACTCCTCGGACGGGGCGTGAAGGACAGGGTCCGTCATGATGTCTCCTCCTGTTTTGCGGAGCAGGATGCGCCTTGCGGCAGCGAAAGCAAGGGCACTTTGCGTGAAAGCGGATCACGGAGGCGCGCGTGCGGGCGGAGAGGCGGGAGCGATCGAAGGCGCGATGGCGGGCCGTCTTAAGCAACCTGAGCAGCCCGCATAAGGCGCCCTGATTGGAAATGCGCGCGGGCCGGTCCCCATCGACCCGCGCGCGGGGCCTTCCGCGGAAGGCCCGGGGCGGATGGCGTTCAGATCGCCAGATATTCCGCCCGCAACTCTTCGTTCTCGAGCACTTCGGCGGCGGTGCCGTCAAAGACGATCGAGCCCGTGTCGAGGATGATCGCCCGGTCCGCCAGTTGCAGCGCACGCACTGCGTTCTGTTCGACGAGGATCGTCGTCATCCCCTGCTCTTTGATGTGGCGCAGGGTCTTTTCGATCTCGTCGACGATCACCGGGGCTAGCCCTTCGTAGGGCTCGTCGAGCAGCAGCACCTTGATGTCCCGCGCCAGCGCCCGGGCGATGGCCAGCATCTGCTGCTCGCCGCCCGAGAGGGTCACGCCCTCCTGCTTGCGGCGCTCGCCAAGGCGCGGGAAGAGATCGTAAAGCCGCTCGATCGACCAGCCGATGGGCGGGGCGATCTGCGCCAATTGCAGGTTCTCCTCGACCGTCAGCCCGGGGATGATCCGCCGGTCCTCGGGCACGAGGCCAAGCCCGGCGGTCGCCGCCTCGTAAGAGGACATCGTGTGCAGCGGCTTGTGATCGAGCCAGATCTCACCGCGCTGGACCTGCGGCGAGTTCAGCCGGGCAATGGAGCGCAGCGTCGTCGTCTTGCCTGCGCCGTTGCGGCCAAGCAGGGCGACGATCTCGCCCTCATGCACGTTAAAGTTGATGCCCTGCACGATGTAGCTTTCGCCGTAGTAGGAATGCATGTCCCACACCGACAGGAAGGCCGGGGCCGTTTCGGCCATATTGGCGTTCTTGGAAAAATCCGGTCTGACGTTCATCTGGTTCTCTCCTTACGCCGCTTCGCCGAGGTAGGCTTCGCGCACCTTGGGGTGGCCCTTGATGTTTTCGGGGGAATCCTCGACCAGCGGCGTGCCCTGAGCGAGCACGGTGATCCGGTCGGCGAGACTGAAGACCACATGCATGTCGTGCTCGATGATCGCCATGGTGATGTCGCGCTTTTCCTTGATCTCTTTCAGCAGGTCGATCGTGTTGTTGGTGTCGGCGCGCGCCATGCCCGCAGTGGGTTCGTCGAGCAGCAAGAGGCGCGGCTCCTGCACCAGGCACATGGCCATTTCGAGCCGCCGCTTGTCGCCGCGCGACATGGAGGCCGAATGCATGTGCCGCTTGTCGAGCATCTTCACATCCTCGAGCATGGCCTCGGCGCGGCTGCGCAGTTCGGCCTCGCTGTCGACCGAGCGGAAGGCGTGCAGCCGGTAGGCGCCATCGCGGCGGGCGAAGAGCGGGATCATCATGTTCTCCATCACCGTCAGATCGCCGAAGATCTCGGGCGTCTGGAACACGCGGGAGATGCCCATCTGGTTGATCTCGAAGGGCTTGCGGCCGAGCACCGACTGCCCGTCGAACAGCACCGATCCTGTGTCGGGGATCAGCTTGCCGACGAGGCAGTTGAGCAGGGTCGATTTGCCCGCGCCGTTGGGGCCGATAATGGCGTGCACGGAGTTCTCGGCGACGCTGAGGGTCACCTCCGACAGCGCCTTGAGCCCGCCGAAGCGCTTGTTGACGTCTTTGACTTCAAGAATGCCCATCTGCGCCTCCTTACTCTGCGGGTTCTTGGCTGGCTTTACGGGCCGCGCCATTGTCTTCGGGTTTGTCGCGCTTCAGCGCCTTCGCGATCCGTTGACCGCCTTCCACCAGCCCGCCGGGCAGGAAGATGACCACCAGCATGAACAGCAGGCCCAGCGTCAGGTGCCAGCCTTTGCCGACGAAGGGATGGACAAGCGTGACGATGAAATTCTCCAGCCCGTCGGGCAGGAAGGCGAACCATCCGTGCAGCACGCTGCCGTTGATCTTTGAGAAGATGTTCTCGAAATACTTGATGAAGCCCGCGCCCAGCACCGGGCCGATCAGGGTTCCCGCACCGCCGAGGATGGTCATCAGCACCACCTCGCCGGAAGCGGTCCACTGCATGCGCTCGGGGCCGGCCAGCGGGTCCATCGAGGCCATGAGGCCACCCGCGAGCCCCGCATACATGCCCGAGATCACGAAGACCGCGAGCGTGTAGGGGCGGGCGTTGAGGCCGGTGTAGTAAAGCCGCTGCTGGTTCGACTTGATCGCGCGCAGCATCATGCCAAAGGGCGAGCGGAAGATGCGGATCGCCACATAGAAGGCGAGGATCATGATGGCGGCGCAGAGGTAGTAGCCGACCGAGAAGTTGAAGCTCCACCCGGCGATGTCGAGCGTGGTGAAGTTGCGCATCTCCAGCCCGAAGAGGTTGGTCACCGGGATGCCGCCATCGGCGGTGGCCGAACTGCCCAGAATGCGCGGATCGTCGAGGGTGATCTGCAGACCGGTCTCGCCATTGGTGATCGGGGTGAGCACCGAATAGGCGAGGTTGTAGCTCATCTGCGCGAAGGCCAGCGTCAGGATCGAGAAGTAGATGCCCGACCGGCGCAGGCTGACGTAGCCGATCACCACCGCGAACAGCCCCGCCACGATCATCGACAGCAGGATCGCCGGGATGACGTTCATGCTCAGCAGTTTGAACATCCACACCGCGGCGTAAGAGCCCATGCCGAGGAAGGCGGCGTGACCAAAGCTGAGATAGCCGGTGAGGCCGAACAGCAG
This sequence comes from Salipiger sp. ABN3_019, assembly GCF_056158605.1. Classification (NCBI taxonomy): domain Bacteria; kingdom Pseudomonadati; phylum Pseudomonadota; class Alphaproteobacteria; order Rhodobacterales; family Roseobacteraceae; genus Salipiger; species Salipiger sp. ABN3_019. Next base: position 2,735,070 of record NZ_JBSWTP010000009.1, on the reverse strand, counting down.
GTTAAAGCCGATGGCGAAGATGCCGAAGATCACGAAGCGCTGCATCAGGTCGGGATAGCCCGCGTTGAACTGCGCCAGCGAGCTGCCGGTGGGGAAGGGGTTGAGGATGAACGGCGCGCAGAGCGCCAGAATGATGACGACCACGAAGACGGTGGTATCTTTTTTGCCAAGTCCGAACATGGTCTTAGTCCTCCATCACGCCCTTGCGGCCCATAAGGCCCCGAGGACGGGTCAGCAGAATGATGATGGCGACGAGATAGATGATGATCTGGTCGATGCCGGGCAGGATCGACTTGATCTCGTTCATCGACGCAAAGCTCTCGAGCACGCCCAGAACGAAGCCCGCCAGCACCGCACCGGGCAGCGAGCCCATGCCGCCGACGACCACCACGACGAAGCTCAGCACCAGAAAATCCATCCCCATGTGGTAGTTGGGCGAATTGATCGGCGCGTACATCACCCCCGCAAGCCCCGCCACGGCGGCGGCAAGGCCGAACATGATGGTGAAGCGACGGTCGATGTTGATGCCCAGCAGGCCCACGGTCTCGCGGTCGGCCATGCCGGCGCGCACCACCATGCCGAAGGTGGTGAACTGCAGGAAGGCGAAGACGGCACCGACGATCAGCGCGGCGAAGCCGAAGTAGACGAGGCGCCAGTAGGGGTAGATGATCACATTGGGATCAAACCCCAGCAGCACGCCGAAATCGAAGGACCCGCGGAAAACGTCAGGGGCGGGCGTCGGGATCGGGTTGGCGCCATAGAAATACTTGATGATCTCTTGCAGCACGATGGCGAGGCCGAAGGTCACAAGGATCTGGTCGGCGTGGGGACGGCGGTAGAAATGCTTGATCAGCCCGCGCTCCATGATCACACCGATGGCGATCATCACCGGGATCGAGAAGAGGATGGCGAGCGGCACCGACCAGTCGATGATCGCGGCGCCCGCGGCCTCTCCGAACCAGTCGTTCACATAGGGCACGTCGACCTTAAGCGGGTTGCCGAGGAAGTCCTTGCGGCTTTCGTCGACCACCTGATGCGACAGGGTCAGGATGCGGTTGAGGGTGACGGCGCAGAAGGCGCCGATCATGAAGAGCGCGCCATGGGCGAAGTTGACCACCCCGAGCGTGCCGAAGATGAGCGTGAGCCCCAGCGCGATCAGCGCATAGGCCGAGCCCTTGTCGAGCCCGTTCAGGATTTGAAGAATGATTGCGTCCATGTCCCGGCCTTCAGGTCAAAGGAAGTGCGGGCGCTCCCGGCGCGGGGCCGGGAACGCGGGGATGGGGGCCGCGCAACGCGACGCGGCCCGCTGTCTGGCTGGGCTCAGGCGCCCGGGTTGCAGGACCCGAGGCTGCCGCCGGCAAACATCGGGTGATCGGGGGCATACTCCACCTGCGCACGCGGGGTGACCTCGACCACTTCCAGCAGGTCGAACTCCGACTCCGGGTTCTCCTTGCCGCGCACCACCAGAACGTCCTTGAAGCACTGGTGATCGTCGGCGCGGTAGAGCGTCGGGCCATTGCCCAGACCGTCGAACTCGAAGCCCTCGAGCGCCGCCGCAACCTCGCACGGGTTGAACGAGCCCGCGCGCTGCACGGCATCGGCATAGAGCAGCGTCTGCACATAGCAGGTGTGCGCGGCCTGGCTCGGCGGGAAGCCGTATTTGGTGCCAAAGCTCTGCACGAAGGCTTTCGAGCCCTCGTCCTGCAGCGACCAGTGCCAGTTGGTGGAGCCGAAGATGCCCTTCACGTTCTCGCCCGCACCGCGCGCCATCAGACGCGAGTAGAGCGGCACGACGATCTCGAAGTTCTTGTCGTTAACCAGCTTGTCGCGCAGACCGAACTGCACGGCGTTGGTCAGCGAGTTGACCATGTTTCCGCCGTAGTGGTTCAGGATCAGCACGTCGGCGCCCGAGTTCAACACCGGCGCGATGTAGGACGAGAAGTCGGTCTGGGCGAGCGGAGTCTTGACCGTGTTGACGGTCTCCCAGCCAAGCGCCTCGGTGGCCGCCTTGATCGACTCTTCCTGCGTCCAGCCCCATGTGTAGTCGGCGGTCAGGTGATAGGCCTTGCGGTCGGTGCCATATTGTTTGGCCAGCACCGGCGCCAGCGCCGCGCCCGACATATAGGCGTTGAAGAAGTGGCGGAAACCGTTGGCCTTCTTGTCCTTGCCGGTGGTGTCATTGGAGTGGGTGAGGCCCGCCATGAAGATCACACCGGCCTCTTGGCACAGGCCCTGCACGGCCACGGCGACGCCCGAGGACGAGCCGCCCGAGATCATCACCGCGCCGTCCTTTTCGATCATCGATTTGGCGCTGGCGCGGGCGGCGTCGGATTTGGTCTGCGTGTCGCCGGTGACAAATTCGACCTTTTTGCCGAGGATGCCGGTGCCATCCAGCGTCTTCGAGCTGAAGGTGTTCAGCATGCCGCCGTCACCGCCGCCGTTCAGATGCTCGACCGCCAGCTCGAAAGCGCGCAGCTCGTCGGCGCCTTCGTCGGCATAGGGACCGGTCTGCGGCACGTTGAAGCCGAGGGTGACCGAACCGCCGGTGGGCTCATTGGTGAAGGCGGACGCGGACGAGCTGGTGAAGATCGTCGGCAGGGCCACACCGGCTCCCGCTACGGCACCAGTTCTCAGCACGCCGCGGCGTGTCAGAGTCGACTTGGACATGAATTTCCTCCCGTTTGGATGTTTGCGCCGTCAGGCTCCTCTTCCCGACACCGCAACACACGTTCCCGTGCAAAATCAGTATCGGGCCACGAAAGAAAATCACGCAACAACTGCTTTTGAGTTAACGATTTTTTTGTCAACAAATGCACAAAGCATTAGGGTATAGTGTAAATAAATTTATTTGGCGCCGCAGAAAGGCCTTGAAAGGGTTCAGGAACCACTATGCCCCGCGATACGCTGACCGGCAGTCGAATCCGCGAAAGACGCACGATTCTGGGCTTGAAACAGGCCGATCTTGCACGTCAAGCGGGCATTTCTGCATCTTATCTCAACCTGATCGAACACAATCGCCGCAGAATTGGCGGAAAATTGCTGCTCGATCTGGCGGAAATACTCAAGGTCGAACCGTCGATCCTGACCGAGGGCGCAGAGGCCGCGCTGATTGCCGCGCTGCGCGAGGCGGCGGGCACCCTGCGCGGCAACGCGGCGGAATTGGACCGGGTTGATGAATTCGCCGGGCGATTTCCCGGCTGGGCGCGGCTGCTGGCCGAGGCGCATGCCCGGGTGGAAACGCTGGAGCGCAGCGTCGAGACCCTCAGCGACCGGCTCGCCCATGACCCGCAGCTTGCCGGGGCGTTGCACGAGATGCTCTCGACCGTCACCGCGATCCGCTCGGCGGCCACCATTCTTAACGAGCCCGAGGCGATCGACCCGGACTGGCAGCGCCGCTTTCACCGCAACATCCACGAAGACAGCGCCCGGCTGGCAGAGAGCAGCCGCAGCCTCGTCAGCTATCTCGAGGCCGAGGGCAAAGCGGCGCGCGAAAGCGGCACGCCACAGGAAGAGGTGACCGCCGTTTTCGAGGCGGCGGGCTATCACTTCGCGGCGCTGGAAAAGGGGCAGGACCCCGAAACGCTGGCAGAGGAACTTGGGGCGGAGCTGTCGGGCAATGCGCGGATCCTTCTGCGGCAGGCGCTGTCCACCTATGCCGAGGACGCGCTCGCGCTGCCGCTAAAGCCCTTGCTCGCTGCCGTCTCGCAGGATGGGGCGGACCCTCTGGCGTTGCTGCAACGGTTCGGCTGCGATCCGGCGCGGGCCATGCGGCGGCTTGCGGCGCTGCCCGCAGAGGCGGCCTGCGGCCCGGTGGGGCTGGCGATCTGCGACGCTTCGGGCGCGCTCACCTTCCGCAAGCCGCTGCCGGATTTCCCGATCCCGCGCTTTGGGGCCGACTGCCCGCTCTGGCCGCTGTTCCCGGCGCTCAGCCGCCCCATGGCGGTGCTCTCGCGCCGGGTGCGGCTTGCTGGGCGGCAGGGCGGCGCGGTACGGGCCTGGGCGGTGGCGCAGCCCGCGGGTCTGCCGCAGGCCAACCGCGACCCGATCTTCGAGGCGCATATGATGATCACCCCGGCCGGGCCCGAGCGCGGCGGCGAAGAGACCGAACTGGTGGGCGCCACCTGCCGCATCTGTCCGCGTTCCCAATGCCCGGCGCGGCGCGAGCCGTCGCTTCTGGGTGACGCAGCGGAGCAGGTGCCTTAAGCGGCGTCTCTTTTTGACAGGGGGTGAAACATTGGCGATAACAAAAGCTCATGGGGGAGAAAACCATGGCGCCGGGCAGGGGAGTGGCTGGAGCCATGGAGAGAGGGGTGCATGTCCAAACACGTGCTGCTGATCGAGGATGAGCCGAATATCATCGAGGCGATCAGCTTCATCCTGTCGCGCGAAGGGCTCGACGTAGAGACCCATTCCGACGGCACCACGGCCAATGACCGGCTGCGCGATGTGAATCCCGATCTGCTGATCCTTGATGTCATGCTGCCCGGAAAGAGCGGCTACGACATCCTGCGCGATCTGCGCGCCGATCCGGCCACCGCCGAATTGCCGGTGCTGATGCTGACCGCGCGCGGCCAGACCCGCGACCGCGAGATGGCCGAGCGCGAGGGGGTCAGCGCTTTCATGTCAAAGCCATTCGCCAACAGCGAAATGCTCGAGACGGTGCGTGCCCTGCTGAGCGGCGCACCGAAAGAGGCATGAGCGAAGAGGCGCCCCGCCGCGGCACGCCGCCGGTCTTTCTTGAGCGGCAATCCTATCGCCGCCGCCGGGTGATGGACGGGGCGCGAGTGCTCCCCTTCCTCGGGGCGCTGTTGTGGCTGGTGCCACTGCTCTGGCAGGAAGACCCGACCGAGGGCGTGCGCAGTTCGGCGGTGATCGTCTATCTCTTTGGTGTCTGGCTGGCGCTGGTGCTGTTTGCCGCGGGCATCGCCTGGGCGCTGGGGCGTCCGGGGCCGGGAGACGGGGGAGACTAGGCGATGCTCAACACGCTGGTCGCCGTCTGTCTCGGCTATGCGCTGTTCCTTTTTGTCATCGCCTTTGCCGCCGAGCGCATCGCCCTGCGCGGGCAGGCCCGCTGGCTGCGCTCGCCGCTGGTCTACACGTTGTCGCTGTCGATCTATTGCACCGCCTGGACCTTCTACGGCGCGGTCGGCTCGGCGGTCCGCACCGGGTTCGAATATCTCGCCATCTACCTCGGGCCGTCGTTGGTGCTGGTCGGCTGGTGGTGGATCCTGCGCAAGCTGGTGCGCATTGGCCGCTCGCAGCGCATCACCTCGGTGGCCGACCTCATCTCGTCACGCTATGGCAAGTCCAACTCGCTCGCCGTGGGCGTGACCATCCTCGCGGTCATCGGCACCACGCCCTATATCGCGCTGCAATTGCAGTCGGTGACGCTCAGCTTCGAGGTCTTCTCGGCGGGCGATCCGGCGTCCGGCGATGGGCAGGGGCACACCGCGCTCTGGCTGGCCGCCGGGCTGGCGCTCTTCACGGTGATCTTCGGCACCCGCAACCTCGACGCCAACGAGCGCCACAACGGTGTGGTCATGGCCATTGCCGTCGAGGCGGTGGTGAAGCTCTTCGCGTTGCTGGCGGTCGGGGTCTTTGTGGTCTGGGGACTGGGCGGCGGGCTGACCGAGACATTGGCGCGGATTGACGCCTCGGAACTTGGCCAATGGCGCATCGACGGTGGCCGCTGGGCCGGGGTGATCATGCTCTCGGCGGCGGCTTTCCTCTGCCTGCCACGCATCTTTCAGGTGCTGGTGGTGGAAAACGACAATGAGACCCACCTGCGCACCGCAAGCTGGGCCTTTCCGCTCTATCTGGGGTTGATCAGCCTCTTCGTGGTGCCGATCGCGGTGATCGGTCTCGATCTGCTGCCCGAGGGGTCGAACCCCGATCTCTTCGTGCTGACGCTGCCGCTGTCGCAGGGGCAGGGCGGGCTGGCGGTGCTGTCGTTCCTCGGCGGCTTCAGCTCGGCCACCTCAATGGTCATCGTCGCCGCCATCGCGCTGTCGACCATGGTGTCGAACCATGTGGTGATGCCGCTCTGGCTGCGCTTTGCGCAGACCGGCGCGACGGTCTCGGGCGACGTGCGGCACGTGGTGCTGCTGGCGCGGCGGCTGTCGATCATCGGCGTGGTGATGCTGGGCTATCTCTACTACCGCCTGTCGGGCGGCGGCGAGGCGCTGGCCACCATCGGTTTCGTCTCCTTCGTGGGGCTCGCGCAGGTTCTGCCGTCGATGCTGGGCGGCATCTTCTGGCGCGGCGGATCCCGGCTCGGTGCGGTCACCGGCCTGCTGCTCGGCTTCTGCTGCTGGGGCTATTCGCTGTTCCTGCCGTCCTTCGGTCCGGGGGTCTTCCTGCCCGAGGCGTGGCTGCTCGACGGGCCGTTCGGCATCGGCTGGCTGCGCCCGCAGGGCATGTTCGGCCTGTCGGGCATGGACCCGCTGCTGCACGCGTTTTTCTGGTCGATGACGCTGAACACCGGTGGCTTCGTCCTGGCGTCGCTGCTCAGCTTCCCGCAGCCCATCGAACGGCTGCAGGGGGCGCAATTCGTCAATGTCTTCGAGCATTCGACCTCGCCGCGCAGCTGGACCGGCAACGTCGCGCAGAGCGAGGATCTGATGATCATGGCGCAGCGCATCCTGGGCGCGCGCGACGCGCAGCGGCTGTTCGAGCGCGAGGCCGAGCGGCAGGGCGCCCGCGGCCCGCTGCCCGATGTGACGCCGCGGTTTCTGGAAACGCTCGAGCGCGAACTGGCCGGGTCGGTGGGCGCGGCAACGGCCCACGCCATGGTCGGGCAGATCGTCGGCGGCATGTCGGTCTCGGTCGAGGATCTGATGGCCGTGGCCGATGAGACGGCGCAGATGATGGAATATTCGGCGCGGCTCGAGGCGCAGTCTCAGGAACTGGCGCGCACCGCCGCGCAGCTGCGCGAGGCCAACGCCAAGCTCACCCGGCTGTCGGTGCAGAAGGATGCCTTCCTCAGCCAGATCAGCCATGAGCTGCGCACCCCGATGACTTCGATCCGCGCCTTCTCAGAGATCCTTCGCGACACCGGCGGCATGAAGCCCGAGGAAAAGACCAAATACGCCTCGATCATCCACGACGAGGCGATCCGGCTCACGCGTCTGCTCGATGATCTGCTGGATCTCTCGGTGCTGGAGAACGGGCAGGTCAGCCTCAACCTGCGCAGCGGCCTGCTGTCGGACCTGCTCGACCGGGCGGTGGCGGCTGCTGCGGCGGATGAGGCGGGCGCGCGGCTGGAGATACGCCGCGACCCTGCGGCGGAACAGATCATGTTGCACACCGATCTCGACCGGCTCAGCCAGGTGTTCATCAATCTGGTCGCCAACGCCCGCAAATATTGCGACGCGGCAAAGCCGGTGCTCGAGATCTCGGTGCGGCCCGGCGCGCGGCTGGCCATTGATTTCACCGACAACGGCTCGGGCGTGTCGGCAGAGGCGCAGGATTTCATCTTCGAAAAGTTCAGCCGGGTCAGCGATCAGAAGGCGGGCGGCGCGGGGCTGGGGCTGGCGATCTGCCGGCAAATCGTCACGCGGCTGGGCGGCGAGATCAGCTATGTGCCGGGGCGGGGCGGCGCCTCTTTCCGGGTCAGCCTGCCCGCCGATCTGGCGATCGCGGCGCAATAGTGGCTGCGGCTGAAGCCGGGCTAAAGCCGATGGTAACCAATTTGGCTCATAAGCGGAGCCGGGAGTGCGCCGCAGATCGGGCCGAAAGGGAAGATGCCAGACGCCGACAGACCTCAGGATGCTGCTAGATCGCCGAGTGGGTCCGCGCCGCAGGGGGCCGGAAACGTGCTCAGCCGCAAGGCGGATGCCGCGCGCCGCGCGTTCGAGGCGCGCGCCATGTCGCCCGCCAAGGCGCTGCGGCGGGCGCTCTCGCGCACCGCCGATGTGCTGTGGGATCTCGCGCTGGTCACACGGGCGGTCGATCTCGATCACTTCGATCAGGACGGCGTTGTGGCGCAACTGCGTCCCGATGCGCTGCTGGTTCTGCTTGATGGCCCGGATGGCGTGGTCGGTCTGGTGTCGCTGGAGCGTGATCTGGTGGTCGGTCTCACCGAGGTGCAGACCATGCTGCAGGTCACGCAGATGCCCGCCGACCCGCGCCCCTATACCGCCACCGACGCCGCCATGAGCGCGCCATTGCTTGAGGGGATGCTTGAGCGGTTTCCAAGGTTTCTGGAAGATCACCCTTTGCGCGCGCAACTCGAAGGGTTTCGCTTTGGGGCGATGCTCGAAGATGCCCGCGCCGCTGGGATGTTGCTGGACGCGCCGGGCTATCTTGGCTTCCGGGCCGAGATCGATCTTGCGCTTGGCCGCCGCAAGGGGGGGCTGCGCCTCTTCCTGCCCGAAAGGCCGGGCGCGCAGCGCGCGGGGGCCGAGGCTGAAACCGGCGGCAACGCCCGCAAAATGGAGCTGCTGCCGGCGCAGCTGCGGGCGGTGCTTGGCGCTTTGCGGATGCCGCTGGGCAAGGCGCAGGCGCTGAAGCCCGGGGAAATCCTGCCGCTTCCGCCCGATGTGCTCGACCGGGTGACGCTCTACGCCGGGGCGTCGCCGGTGACGGCAAAGCCGGTGGCAGGCGGGCGACTGGGCCAGATGAACGGCATGCGGGCGATCCGGCTCAGTTGGCCAAAAGGACAGGGCGCGGCAACGAGCGCGGCACCGGCCGCACAGGCCGCACCGTCCCCGGCGGCCTCCGCACCGGCGGCATCGCCAATGATGGATGCCGCACCGCCCCCCTCAGAGGCGGCGGAGTTCGGGCTCGACGAGATCGCCTCGGGGCTGCCCGATCTGCCGGCGCTCGGCGGGGCGGATGACTTCGGGGCGGATTTCGCAGGCGGCTTTGACGCCGCCGCCGCCATGCCCGAGGAGGGAGAGGAGGCCGGGGATTTCGATTTCGACTTTTCCGCCGCCCCGATGTCCGACGATCCGTGACCACTCGGCAGCGAGAAGGGAGCGACTTGCCCGCAGGGAAGCCGAGCTGAGCGCCCGCGCGCCGCCCGGCCTCCCTTGTCATTTGCCGCGCCATATCGTGTTACTCTGCCTCCAAGACACTTCGCTTCGGAGCCCGCCGCCATGACCGCCAACGACATCCCCCGCGCCGCGCGCCAGACCCGCGTGACCACCAGCCATTGGGGCGCTTTCGAGGTGACGACCGAAGGCGACCGCATCACCGGCACCGCGCCTTTTGCGGGCGACCCCGAGCCCAGCGACATCCCGCAGGCCGTGCCCGCCGCCGTGCATCACAGCAGCCGCGTCGCCCGTCCTTCGATCCGCCGCGGCTGGCTCGAGCGCCGCGACCGCAGCAGCCGCGGCCACGATGAGTTTGTCGAACTGCCGTGGGACGAGGCGCTGGATATCGCCGCCGCCGAGATCGACCGCATCCGCAAGACCCACGGCAATGAAGCGATTTTCGGCGGCTCCTACGGCTGGTCCTCCGCCGGGCGCTTTCACCACGCGCAAAGTCAGGTGCACCGCTTCCTGAACAGCATCGGCGGCTATGTCGCCTCTTTTGGCAGCTATTCGACCGGCTGCGCGCAGGCGATCATGCCGCATGTCTTCGGCGTGCCCTTCCTGCGCTACCTCTACGGCTCGCAGGACAGCTGGCAGACCATCGCCGAAAACACCGAAACGCTGGTGATGTTCGGCGGCATCAACCGCAAGAACGCGCAGGTGAGCATGGGCGGCATCACCCGCCACGACACGCAAAGCTGGTTCGAGCGGTTCCACGACAAAGGCATGCGCTGCGTCAACATCGGCCCGCAGCGCCGCGACGCGCCGGAGGGCTGCGAGTGGCTGCCGGTGCGGCCGGGGTCCGACACCGCGCTGATGCTGGCGCTGGCCTTCGTGCTGGAACAGGAGGGCCTTACGGATCACGCGTTCCTCGCCCGCTACTCGGTCGGTTTCGAGCGGTTCCGCCCCTATCTGATGGGCGAGAGCGACGGGCTGCCGAAGACGCCGGAATGGGCCAGCCCGATCTGCGGCACCGACCCCGAGACGATCCGCGCGCTGGCCCGCCGCATGGCCTCGACCCGCACGCTGATCACCGTCGCTTGGTCGCTGCAGCGCGCCGAGCATGGCGAGCAGCCCTATTGGATGTCGGCGGTGCTGGCGGCGATGCTGGGGCAGATCGGTCTGCCGGGTGGCGGCGTCGGCTATGGCTATGGCGCCATCGGCGGCATCGGCAAATCGATGAAATCGCTGCGCGGCGTGACGCTCGATCAGGGGCAGAACCCGGTCGGCACCTTCATCCCCGTAGCGCGGATCGCGGACATGCTGGAAAACCCCGGCGTGCCCTATGATTTCAACGGCCGGCGCGCGCCGTATCCCGACATCCGCCTCGTCTACTGGGCTGGCGGCAACCCGTTCCACCACCATCAGGATCTCAACCACCTGCATGAGGCGTGGAAATGCCCCGAGACGGTGATCGTCAACGAGCCGTGGTGGACCGCCACCGCCAAGCGCGCCGACATCGTCTTTCCGGCCACCACCAGCTATGAGCGTGAGGACATCGGCCGCACCGATCTCGACGAGTATCTCTTCAACATGCCCGCGCTGATCCCGCCGGTCGGCGAGGCGCGCGACGATTACGACATTTTCGCCGGGCTGGCCGAGCGGATGGGCGCGGGCGCGCGCTTCACCGAGGGGCGCAGCAGCGAGGAGTGGCTGCGGCATCTCTACGAGGGCTACCGCGCCAGCGGCGCCGAGGCGGGCATCGAGGTGCCCGAATTCGACGAGCTGCGCGCGCGCAACTGGGTCAAGCTGCCGATCGTGCAGGAGCCGCCACTGCCGTCCTTCCTTGCCCGCTTCCGCGCTGATCCCGAGGGGCACGCGCTGAACACGCCATCGGGCAAGATCGAGATCTTCTCCGAGACGGTGGATAGCTTCGGTTACGCCGATTGTCCCGGTCATCCGGTCTGGCTGCCGCCCACCGAATGGCTCGGCACGGCCAGCGCGCAGACGCCGCTGCATCTCGTCTCACCGCAGCCGGGTGACAAACTGCACAGCCAGCTTGAGGCAGCGCTGGCCGATCAGCCGGACGCGCGGCCCGAGCGGGTGCTGATCCACCCCGAGGATGCGCACCCGCGCGGCATTGCTTCGGGCGATCTGGTGATGCTGCGTAATGCCCGCGGCGCGGTACGGGCGCGGGCGGTGGTCAGCGATGACATCCGGCTCGGCGTCGTCGCCCTTCCGACCGGCGCGTGGTACGGCGATGCGTCGGAAAACATCGACCCGCATGGCAACCCCAACGTGCTGACCCGCGACAAGGGGACCTCGTCGCTGGGGCAGGGCTGCTCGGCGCATACAGCGCTGGTCGAGGTCGCGCCGCTGGGCTGAGCCTGCTGCGGAGAACCTGCGCGCGGTTGCGAAACGCGCCGCGCGCGATACCATCCTTCATCGAGCGCTGATGCAAAATGACGTGTCAGGCGCCCAGCTTGGAGGAACCCGATGCGCGCCGCCCTATATCCCACCGGTCTCGCTGCCGCCCTGCTTCTGACGCTTGCGCCCCCCTTCGCCGGGCCCCTCGCGGCGCAGCAGGCGGCGGATGCCGTTGCGCCGGAAGCGGCCACCACCGGCGCGGCGTTCGAGACGCTCTCTCCGGCGGCGCAGGCGGCGCTTGATGCCAAGGCGCAGGGCGTGCCCACCGAGGCCGAGAACTGGATGGTCGCCGCGGCGAACCCGCTCGCGGTGGAGGCCGGGGCGCGGGTGCTGCGCGAGGGCGGCAGCGCCGCCGATGCCATGGTGGCGGTGCAGGCGGTGCTGGGGCTGGTCGAGCCGCAAAGCTCGGGCCTCGGTGGCGGGGCCTTCCTTGTCTGGTATGACGCCAAGACCCAGAGCCTGACCACGCTCGACGGGCGCGAGACCGCGCCGCTGGATGCGCGCCCGACGCATTTTCAGGATGAGGCTGGCGCGCCACTGGGGTTTTTCGACGCGGTGGTCGGCGGGCTCTCGGTGGGCACCCCCGGCACGCCGCGCCTGATGGAAGAGGCACACCGGCGCTGGGGCACGGCGAATTGGGCGGGCCTCTTCGACGAGGCGATCGCGCTGGCCGAAGACGGCTTTGCCGTCTCGCCGCGTCTGGCCGAACTGGTCGCGGGTGACGATGGGCGCCTGCGCCGCTTTCCCGACACCGAGGCGTATTTCTTCCCCGGCGGCACGGCGCTGCAGGCGGGGCAGAAGATCACCAACCAGCCCTACGCGGACACGCTGAAGGCCATCGCCGCAGAGGGCAGCCGCGCCTTCTATACCGGCGAGATCGCCGAGGATATCGTGCGGACCGTGCGCGAGGCCGAGGGCAACCCCGGCAAGCTCAGCAGCGCCGATCTGGCGCTTTATGACGTGATCGAGCGCGCGCCCGTCTGCGTGCCGTACCGCGCCCATGAGGTCTGCGGCATGGGGCCGCCATCGTCGGGGGCGCTGACCGTCGGGCAGATCCTCGGGATGCTCGAGCCCTATGATCTGGCCGCGCTTGGGCCGGACAGCGCCGAGGCATGGCGGCTGATCGGCGATGCCTCGCGGCTCGCCTTCGCCGACCGGGGCCGCTACATGGCCGACAGCGATTTTGTCCCGATGCCGACCGAGGGGCTGGCGGATCCGGTCTATCTGCAACACCGTGCCGAGCTTTTGTCGGGCGAGACCGCGCTGACCGAGGTGGCTCCCGGCGAGCCGCAATGGGACCACGCGCAGATCTGGGCCGATGACCGCTCCATCGAGTTTCCCTCGACCAGCCACATCTCGATCGTCGACGGGCAGGGCAACGCGCTGTCGATGACCACCACCATCGAGAACGGCTTTGGCTCGCGGCTCTTCGTGCGGGGCTTTCTGCTCAACAACGAGCTGACCGATTTCAGCTTTGCCACCCACGACGAGGGGCGGCCCATCGCCAACCGGCTGGAGCCGGGCAAGCGCCCGCGCTCGTCGATGGCGCCGACCATCGTGATGCAAGAGGGCGCGCCGGTGATGGTGGTGGGCTCGCCGGGCGGCAGCCGGATCATCGGCTATGTGGCGCAGGCGGTGATCAACCAGATCGACTGGGGCATGGACCCTCAGGCCGCGGTGGCCGCGCCGCATGTGCTCAACCGTTTCGGCACGATGGATATAGAGGCGGGCACCGAGGCCGAGGCGCTGGCGGGCCCGCTGGGCGAGATCGGATTTGAGACGAACCTGCGCGGGCTCAACTCGGGGCTTCATGTCATCGCAGTGGGCGAAACGCTCCGTGGGGGCGCCGATCCGCGCCGCGAGGGGATCGCATTGGGGGAGTAAGCATAGGGGCGAGAGGCGAAATTGATATGGCGCAAGGCTAGATCGCTTGCCGCGTGGTAAGGAAACTTGCGCGGAGAGCGGAACTTCGCGCAGACTTCCAGTGTTGCTTTATCAAAGGCAATCGCAGACGGAGGACGTCCCCATGGCCCAGACTGCAACCAAGACGAACGGCACCACCAAAACCCCCGAGCCCAGCACCCCCAGCGACAGCGAGGCGCTGAGCGAACAGATCAAGACCCTGCGCGGCGATGTGTCGGCACTGGCGGAACTGGTCGGCGACATCGGCAAGCGCCGCGGCGCCGAATACAAGGCAGCCGGTGAGGCCAAGGCGCAGGAAATGCGCGGCAAGGGCGAGGATGCCTTGCACGAGGCGGGCATGCGCGTGGCGCAGCTTGAAAACGACGCCCGCGGCCAGATTCAGGCCAACCCGTTCCAAGCCATCGGACTTGCTGCCGCCGTCGGCTTCCTGATCGGTTACATCGGCAGCCGGAGGTAATCGCGTTTGTTCGCCCTGTTCGAGGCAAGACTGAGAGCCGGCCTGACACGGGCCGGTCGTAACATTGCCGGGGCGGTCTGTTTGGCCGTCGCGGCAGTTTTCTTTTCCATCGCAGGCTGGCTCACGCTGGTCGAGATGTACGGCACCATCCATGCCGCGCTGGCGTTTGGCGGCATCTATCTGGTGCTGGCCCTGCTGCTTTTCTATGTGCCGGTGCGCCCGCGCGTGCCGGTGACCCCGGTGCCCGCTTCGGCCCCCGTTGGCTCGATGATCGAGGCGTTTCTCGCCGGTCGCGCCGCGGGAGAGGCAATGCGCAAAGAGTAGGGGCGTAGCCTCTGGGCGATGACGGATGGGCCTGCCGGGCCCGTCCGATCAGTGTGCGTTTCAATGTGCATTCGGGCACACGCAGGCGTGATCGCTTGGCCCGACGATTTTTCCCGATACATTTCAAAGCGCCGGAATTTTCCGGTTTTCGAAGCGCCCGCGCCACAGTCGGGCGCCGCTGCATTCATTTGTCGGCAGCCGGTCATTGCCCCGCAGAGGCAACTGTGGCAAAAACTTAGACAGGATATCTGAACGGAAGAGTTTAGCGGATGACCGATTTCGTCGCCCTTCGCCGTATGATGGTTGATACACAGGTTCGTCCGTCGGACGTTACCAAGTTTCCCATTATCGACGCGATGCTGCGTGTCCCGCGTGAGCTTTTCGTGCCCGACGAAGTGAAAGATGCGGCCTATGTGGGGCGCAATATCGAGCTTGGTGGCGGGCGCGTGGTGCTGGATGCCCGGACCTTTGCCAAGATGCTGGATGCGCTGAACGTCGATGGCGACGATCTGGTGCTCGATATCGGCTCGGCGCAAGGCTACAGCGCGGCGGTCATCGCCCGCATCGCCGAGGCCGTGGTGGCCGTCGAAGACGATGAAGAGCTTGCCGGAGAAGCGCTGCCGCTGCTGATGGAACATGCGGACAACGTGATTCAGCACACCGGCCCGCTCGCGGAGGGCGCGCCGCAGCACGGCCCCTACGATGCGATCGTCATCGAAGGCGGGATCGAGCAACTGCCCGAGACGATTGCCGGGCAACTCAAGGACGGCGGGCGCATTGCCTGTATTTTTATGGATGGGGCGCTGGGGACGGTAAAAGTCGGCTGGAAGATCGACGGAGCCATCACCTGGCGGTTTTCTTTTAACGCCACCGCACCGGTGCTGACCGGGTTCGAAAAAGAGGTGGCCTTCGCACTCTGACCCGCAGGGCAGGGGGGCAGGACAAAGGATTGAGAGGGCAGGAAGATGGCGCGTAAAACGCTCAAGACATGGATGACCGGTGTCTGCCTCGCGGCAGGGCTTGCAATGCCCGCCTCGGCGGAATCTCTGGCAGAGGCGCTTGCCGGCGCCTACAACACCAGCGGTCTGCTCGAGCAGAACCGCGCCGTGCTGCGCGCGGCAGACGAAGATGTGGCGCAGGCCATCGCGGCGCTGCGTCCGGTGGTGGCATGGACCGGCGACATCAGCCGCAGCTACGGCACCACCAAAAGCCTCTCAACCGGCTTTGAACGCACCGGCTCGGCCACCGACACCGCCTCGATCGGCCTCAGCGCGACGCTGACGCTGTTTGACGGCGGCAGCAACCGCCTGTCGGTCGATGCCGCGAAAGAGGCCGTGCTGGCGACCCGCTCGGGCCTCGTCTCGGTCGAGCAGGACGTGCTTCTGCGGGGCGTGCAGGCCTTCATGGAAGTGCGCCGCGCCATCGAGACCCTGACCCTGCGCCAGAACAACGTGCGGGTGATCGGCGAGGAACTCCGCGCCGCCAACGACCGTTTCGAAGTGGGCGAAGTGACCCGCACCGATGTGGCCTCTGCCGAAGCGCGCCTCGCCGCGGCACGCTCGCTGCTCGCCGCCGCCGAAGGCGCGCTGGCGCAGGCCCGCGAAGAATACCGCGCGTCGGTCGGTCGCCTGCCGGGCAACCTCGTGTCGCCCGGCTCGCTGCCGCGCATCCCGGCCACCGCCGACGAGGCCAAGGCCATCGCGCTGCGCAACCACCCCGACATTATTCAGGTGCAGCATCAGGTGACCGCCTCCGAGATCGGCATCGCCATCGCGCAGGCGCAGATGAGCCCGACGGTCTCGCTGCAGGGCACCTATGGCTATGACGAAAGCTTCGACAGCGAGGCAAGCTCGCGCGGCGGCACCGTCGGCCTGAACTTCAGCGGCCCGATCTACAGCGGCGGCGCGCTCAGCTCGGCCAAGCGCCAGTCGATGGCGACCCGCGACCAGAACCGTGCGTCGCTGCTGCAGCTGACCAAATCGGTGCCCCAGACCGTGGCCAACGCCTATGCCAACCTGCGTGTTGCGCAGGCCGCGCGCGCAGCCTCGGACGAGCAGGTCCGCGCCGCCACCGTCGCCTTCCGTGGCACCCGCGAAGAGGCAACGCTCGGCGCCCGGACCACGCTTGACGTGCTCGACGCCGAACAGGAACTGCTGGACGCGCGCAACACGCAGATCTCGGCTGTGGTCGACGAAACCATCGCCGCCTATACGGTGCTTTACGCGATGGGCCAGCTGACCACCGAGGACCTCGCGCTGAACGTGCCGCGTTACGATCCGGCCGAGTACTACAACCTCGTCAAGACCGCTCCGGTCCAGTCCCGTCAGGGCGCAGACCTGAACCGCATCCTGAAGGCGATGGGCAAGTAAGCTTGCCCGCCACACAGGCGCGTTGATCGTGGCTCCACCGTTGTCGGAGCCGCGATCAGCGTCTACACTTCAGGGACAGGCAAGAGTGGTAAACATATGTCCGATCCCGTGACCAATGTGGAAATCGAGGACGTTCTTTCCTCCATCCGGAGGCTGGTTTCCGAGGATTCCCGTGCGCCCCAACCGCAGGCCGAAACCCGGCCCACGGCGCCCGAACGGCTGGTGCTGACGCCCGCGCTGCGGGTTCCCGATGCGGCTGCCGAGCCCAAGCAGCCCGCCGCGACCCCCTCGACCCCCGCGCATCCCGCCTTCGGCGAGGAGCCGGGACCGGACGAGATGCGCCTCACCCGCCGGCTGAGACCTTCCGAAGAAGAGATGTCGACCCCGGCGTGGCGTCGCGCTTCTTTCGAAACCGTGCGGCCCGAAGAGCGCCAAGCGCCTGAGGAGGCGCGCCTCGAAGACGCGCCCGAAACCGCTGAGCTGCCCTCCAGCCTTCCCGCGCCCGAAGCCCTCTCTGAACCGCCGCTCGCGGCGGAGCCCGCGCCCGAGGAGATGGGAGAGCCCGAAGAGGCTCCCTTCATCGAGGTCGCAGAAGAGGACGAGCCCGAGGATCAGGGCGCGTCGATCGCCGATTTCTTTGCGGCAAAGCTGCGTGATACGCCGCGCGCCACCCCGCCCGAGCCGGTCGCCGAGATCACCCCGAAAGAGGGCAGTCTGGCGCGCAAGATCGCCGAGCTTGAAGAGATGATCGCGCGCAGCACCACCGAGTTTGAGCCGGAAACCGGCGAGGCGGCCCCCGAGGCGATCTTCCGCCATCAGCCCGTGACCTCGCCTGAGCCCGCGCCCGCCGCAGAGGCCCCGCAAGCGCCGAAAGCTCCGCAAGCCGAGCTTGATGAGGACGATGCCGAACTGGCCAGCCGTCCCATGCCCGAGCCCGAGCTTGTGGACCGCCCGTTCGAGACCGATGTGACCGGCGAGCCGGACCTCGACGACGAGGAGGAGGATGCGCCCTTTGCCTTCCGCCGTTCGTCGTCCGAGCCTGCCCCTCAGTCCGAGATCGCAGAGCCCGACGCCGAAAGCGCCGCAGAGCCGGAGCGTGCAAGCGACGTGCCAGAGGTACCGAAGCCGTCGGCGCGCCGCCCGGTAAAGATTTTGCGCAACCCGGTCTGGCAACGCAGCCAAAGCAACCTGCGCCGCGAGGCCGAAGAGCTTGCCGCTGCGCCGAGCGCAGAAGCGCCAACGCCCGAACCGGAAGAGGCTGCCGCGCCTGCGCAAGTGGAAGCTGAGGCGGCGCCTGCACCCGAGCCCCTTCAGGAGCCCGTGACAGAGCCCCAGACGGCTGACGAGGGGGCTGATCTGCTCGCGGCTCTGGATCAGGAGACCCTGCGCAAGCTGGTCGCCGAAGTGGTGCGCGAAGAACTGCAGGGTGCGATTGGCGAGCGGGTCTCGCGCAATCTGCGCAAGCTGGTGCGGAACGAGATTCAGCGTATCGCCATGAGTGCCGATCTCGACTGATCCGCAGCAAAAAACCACATCAAGAAGCCCCGCCAGCCCAGCTGTGCGGGGCTTTTCATCTCTGGGTTGTGCGGATTTTGGCCTGCGTGCACCACCCAAACCGGCGGGCTTTTGCCAATGCGGCGCTTGGAAACGACGAAGGCGCGCCCTGGCAGGGGCGCGCCTTCGACTGTTCGGGGGAACCCCCGGACCGGGATCAGGCGGCTTCGGCCTGTTCCGCGGCTGCGGCTGCGTGACGACGCTCGCTCTCTTCGCGCGACAGCGCAACAGAGGTACGAACACCTTTCGACACAAATTCCATCAGGCCCGAGACAACCCGCTCGTTGGGGTCGATACCGGCGCAGCTGAGAACTTCACGACCATCGCGCGAGCGTGCCCAGCGGGCGATCTGCTCGGGGCCGTTGCCATATTTCTTGTCATCGGCGATTGCATCGTCGAGCGCAGCCAGAACCACAGCGGCGAAAAGTTTCCGCGCGCGGTTGCCTTGTTCGGCATGGTAGGCTGTGCTGTCCACGAAATCCTTCATCTTTCGACCTTTATGATTATTGCTCTTGTCTTTTCTGGCGTACGCGGCGTTATGGACCATTCCATTCGATTCGGATACATCACAAACGCATAGCGTCGTTGCATCTCGCGCATATCTCGGCTTGTTGGGAACACGAGATACGTTGTCTTGCACGGGGCGAACCGGCCATATATAGGAGGCCGCAAAACCCCTTCAACCTTACTGTAAAGTTTTCTGACCATGCCCAAGATCAACGGTAACGAGATCCGCCCCGGGAACGTGCTCGAGCATGAAGGTGGCCTGTGGGCCGCGGTGAAGGTCGATCACGTGAAGCCCGGCAAGGGCGGCGCCTTCGCTCAGGTCGAGATGAAGAACCTGCGCAACGGCTCCAAGCTGAACGAGCGTTTCCGCTCGGCGGACAAGGTCGAGCGCGTGCGCCTCGAGCAGAAGGACATGCAGTTCCTCTATGAGGACGCCGGCCAGCTGATCTTCATGGACACCGAGACCTACGAGCAGGTGCAACTCGACGCCGAGATTCTCGGCGAGCGTCGCCCGTTCCTGCAGGACGGCATGACCATCGTGGTCGAATTCCACGAAGAAGAGGCGCTGAACGCGACGCTGCCGCAGAAGGTGACCTGCAAGGTCGTCGAGACCGAGCCAGTCGTCAAAGGTCAGACCGCTGCCAACAGCTTCAAACCCGCCGTGCTCGACAACGGCGTGCGCGTCTCGGTGCCGCCCTTCGTCGGGCAAGACGAAGACATCGTCGTGAACACCGAAACCATGGAGTATTCGGAACGCGCATAACCCGCGCGCCGACCACGTCCGTCCCCGTGCGATCCGGGGGCGAGCTATAGATGATCCAAAGGGCCTCCGGCGCAAAAGCCAGGAGGCCCTTTTCATGTTCCATCCCCCGATCACCGCCTGCACCGAGGCCGACATCCCCGCGCTCGCGGGTCTTATGCGCGGCGTGCAGGCACCGCGCTTGCCCTGCGGCGCTAGAGGCGTCCCCGAGGTGGTCTTCGCCTCTGCCCTGTCCGAAGGCGCGCGCCTGCTGGCCTATCGCGCCGAGGCGGTGCCGCGCGGGGTTCTGATGTGGCGCTGGCGCAAGGAAGGCTTTGAGGAAGGCCCCAAGGAGCGCTCCAGGGAAGGCTCTGGGGCGCTGCGCGCGCAGCTTGATCACATCTGGGTCGAGCCCTCGTGGCGGCGGCGCGGGGTCGCTCGGCGGCTGATCGCGGCCTTCGAGGCAGAGATCGCCGCGCAGGGCGCCTCTGGCTGGCTGGCACAAGGGGAGGGGATGAGCGCCGCGTCAGGGGCGCTGATGCGCCGCGCTGGCGCTTGTGCGTGTTCTGAGGAGCTGGAGAAGCGCTTTCAGCAGCCCGCCTGATCCAGCAGCCCGCGCACCATCCCGGCATAGCCGCCGCCAAACAGCCGCAGATGCACCAGCGCCGGAAACAGTTGGTATATCGGACGACGGGCGTTGCGGCCGGGCTCGGTGTCGCCGTAGCCCTGCCAGAAGGCGGCGGGCGGCGTGCCGAAAAGCTCCAGCAGGGCCAGATCGACCTCGGCGTGCCCATAATAGCAAGCCGGGTCGATCAGCGCTGCATCGCCTTCCATAAAGAGCGCGTTGCCGGTCCAGAGATCACCGTGCAGCAGGGCCTTGGGCGGGGACTTGGGCAGCAGATCGGGCAGGCGCGCTGCAAGCGCCTCGACCCGCACGGCAAGCGCAGCGGGCAGATGCGGCACGAAGGGCAGCAGCCGCGCCTCGGCCCAGAAACTGGGCCAGTCCGGGCGCGGCGCGTTGTCGAGGGGCAGGGCGCCAAAGCCGTAGGGCTCCGCCCAGCCATAGGTCTCGCCCGGCGCGCCATGCAGCTTGCGCAATTCGCGCCCCAGCGCTTGCCATCCGGCTGGGCTGGCACCGGTCTCGGGCAGCGCCTCCATGGCGAGAAGATCGCCTGACTGTGCCAGCACCCGCGGCGCGCGCGCACCGGCGATAGTGATCGCGCGCAGCATCCGGGCCTCGGCGGCGACCAGCGCGCCGCGTTTCAGCACGATCTGGCGGCCATCGGAAAGACTGGCCAGCGCCACCTCCGACAGATCGCCGCCATGCAGGGCACGGCTGCCGGTGATCGAAGCGCCAAGCGCCGCCTCAACCGCCTCGCGGCTCAAGAGGCGCGGCGCAGGGTTGCCTCGCCAGCGGTCATCTCGCCATCCGCACGATCAAAGCGCAGATAGGCGATGCCCATCCCGCCCGACTGGGTGTAGAGCGTGCCCGCGGGCTTGCCACTGGACTCGATGGCCGTGCCGACGGGTGCGCCGCCCGACACTTCCACCGTCGCCAGCCCTTTGCGCAGCTCGGTCTTGTGCTTCATCCGGGCGGTGACTTCCTGCCCGACATAGCAGCCCTTCTTGAAGTCGACGCCGTTGAGACGTTCGAACCCGGCCTCGAGGATGAAGGTGTCCGGGGTCAGCTCGACACCGCTTTCCGGCACGCAGGCGGCGACGCGCAGCGCGTCCCAGTCGGCCTCGGTCGAGGGCTGCCCGTCATAGCCGCGCCAGCCCAGCGAGGCATCGCGCGGATCGGCGAAGGCTCCCTCGGGCGCGGCGCCGGTGCCGCGGCTGACGGTGATGTCGGTGGGCTCCAGATCGACCTTGGCGCGCAGCTTGTAGAGCGTCAGCGCCTTGGTCAGATCGGCGGCCAGCGGTTCGGCCACGTCGATGAGGATCGAGCCATCCTCGCGCGGGACAAGGAAGAAATCCGCCCGGTACTTGCCCTGCGGCGTCAGCAGCGCGGTATAGACCAGCCCGCCGCTGAGTTTGCCAAGGTCATTGGTGACGAGGTTTTGCAGAAAGTCGCGCGCCTCGGGGCCGCTGACGCGCAGGACGCTGCGCTCTGTTCCATTGGTGGCGGTCATGGGAACTCCGTCGTGACTGCCTCGCGACCGCAGGCTGCGGCCACGAGGCTTTGGGGTCTGAATCTTTCGGCCAGAGTATAGGCGTAGCGCGCGGTGGGTGACAGGGGGCGAGGCTCAGCCCGGCTGTTCATCCTCGAACTGCATGGCGTGCAGCCGCGCATAGGCACCTTCGCGGGCGATTAGCTCATCATGTGTGCCTTGTTCGACCACGCAGCCTGCATCCATCACCACGATCTTGTCGGCGTTGCGGATGGTCGACAGCCGGTGCGCGATGACCAGCGTGGTGCGCCCGGTCGAGAGCCGGTCGAGCGCCGCCTGCACCACCTGCTCGGACGCCGCATCAAGCGCCGAGGTGGCCTCGTCGAGCAGCAGGATGGGCGTGTCGCGCAGCAGCGCGCGGGCGATGGCGACGCGCTGACGCTGACCGCCCGAGAGGTTGCTGCCCCGCGTCCCGGCGGGGCTGTCGAGCCCCTGCGGCAGACGCGGCAGGAAGTCCGACACATGCGCCGCCTCCAGCACCTCCTGAAGCTGCTCTTCCGAGACGTCCTCGCGGCCCAGCAGGATGTTCTCGCGCAGGCTGTCCTCGAACAGCAGCGCGTCCTGACTGACCACCGAGAACATGCCGCGCAGATCCGCCAGCCGCATCGCGTCGGTGCGCACGCCGCCGATGGTAACCGCGCCGGTCTCGGGATCGACTAGCCTTGTCAGTACGTTGAACACGGTGGACTTCCCGGCGCCCGAGGCGCCCACCAGCGCGGTGGTCTTGCCTGCCTCGGCGGTAAAGCTGGTGCCGCGCAGAACCGCGGAGCCGGAGTAAGACAGCGCCACATCGTCGAGCACGATCTCGGGCACGCCCTGCGGCGCGGGCAGGGGTTGCGGCGGGTCGCGCAGCTCGGGCTGCATGTCGAGCAATTCCTTGATCCGCTCGATCGAGGCCGCAGCGATCTGCCACGTGCCGCTGATCGCGCCCAGACGGCGCAGCGGCTCGAAGGCAAGGCCGATGGCGGTGAAGAAGGCCATGAAATCGCCGACGGTCTTCTCACCCGAAATGATCTCGCCCCCGCCATAGATCAGCACGCCAAGGATGCCGATGCCCGACATAAGGTCGATCAGCCCGGGGATTGCCGACTGGCCGAGGCTGGAGGCGACGGTGGTGCGGATGCGCTCGCGGGTCAGCGCCTTGTAGCGCGCGGCCTGATAGCCTTCGAGACGGTTGAGCTTGATCGGCACGATGCCGTGGAACACCTCGTTGAGGCGCGTCGACAGGCCCGCCGAAATGTCACGCGCGCGGCGGGCGTATTTGCGCACGTAGCGTTGCAGCAGCACCGAGGGGGCGACCATCAGCGGCACGCCGATCATCGCCACAAGCGTCCAGCGCCAGTCCATCCCCAGCGCCACGCCGAACAGCGAGACCAGCGCGATCACGTCACGCCCGGCGCCGGTGATCAGGATGCGCCAGACCTTGTTGATCAACTCCACGTCGCCCTCGACGCGCTGCATCAGATAGCCGGGGCCGTATTTTTGGTGAAAGCTGCCGTCGAGCGTCATCAGATGCGCCAGCAGGTCGTTGCGGATGTCGGCGACGGTCAGCTGCGACACACGTGTCAGCATCACCTTCTGGATGACGCTGGCCAATGCCCGGATCGCGAAGATGCCAAAGATGGCCACGCCGACCCAGACCAGCGCCGAGCGGCTTCCGCCCACCAGCACCTCGTCGAACATCGGCTTCATCATGTAGCTCAGAAAGCCGAACATCGAGCCTTCGAGCATCATGAACAGCAGCGCGACCGAGATCTGCCAGCGGTAGCGCCACAGATAGTTTCGACCAAGCCAGAACAGCAGGCCGCGCGAGTTGCCGGTTGGAGTTTGGGCGGCTTTGTCGTCGTTCGGCGTGTCAGCGCTCATGCCATCTCTTCCGGCGGGCGCTTCGCGTCAAAGCCCGCCTGCAGTTTCTTGGCATTGTATTCGGTGTGGATCCAGTCCTCGAAGGAAATCGGATCGCGGCGGTTGCGGGCGGCGTAAGTGTCCAGAATGTAGCCCTGAATGCCGGTCTTGGTGAACTCAAGGTGGACATATTTCAGGCCCATCTGCTTGCGCGCCTCTTCCACCGGCACGCCCTCGAACACCATCAGGTAGACGGCGGAGGCGAAACCGGCGCGGTCGGCACCCGATTTGCAGTGGAACATCATCGGCTTCTCGGCGGCGCGCAGCGTGTCGATCAGATGGATCACGCGGTCCCGCTTGGGCGCGGACCGGGCCCAGAGCTTTGCGTGCAGCAGCGTCAGGCCAAGCTTCTCGCAGCTCTCCTTTTCGAAAAGATAGTGCGAGTATTTCTCTTCGCCGCGCAGGGTGATCACGGTCTTGATGCCCATCGCGGCATATTTCTCAAAGCGCCCGTGCGTCGGCTGGTTCGAGCGCCAGACACCGGGGGCGAGCTGCCAGAAGTTGGTCCAGAACATGCGCAGGAAAGCGTGGTCGAACACATGGTAGTGCAGTTTCGACAGCGCCCGGGCGCGGGGCGTCGAGATATCCTTTCCGAAGGACCGGCGGAAACGCCGCTCGGCGCTCTCGATCTTATCCCAGAGCTTGGTCAGCATTGCTCACTTCCTGTACCTGTCGGGCGGCGGTTTACGGGCTAAGGCCCCTGCTGGCAAGCGCCGCGCATCTTGCGGTCCGGGGGTGATTGACCTCGGCGCAACCGCCGTTAGGTTG
The DNA here is from genome assembly GCF_056158605.1 of Salipiger sp. ABN3_019. Taxonomy (NCBI): domain Bacteria; kingdom Pseudomonadati; phylum Pseudomonadota; class Alphaproteobacteria; order Rhodobacterales; family Roseobacteraceae; genus Salipiger; species Salipiger sp. ABN3_019. The sequence continues at coordinate 2,710,951 of NZ_JBSWTP010000009.1, read as the reverse complement.
GCTCTCGCCCCGGAATTTCAAGGGGTGCTTTCGGAGTTTCCCCATGTCTCTAGCCCACGGCCGCCCCTATCTGGCCATTCCCGGTCCGTCCGTCATGCCCGACGCGGTGCTGCGTGCGATGCACCGCGCCTCGCCCAACATCTATGAGGGCGCGATTGTCGAGATGGTCGCCGGGCTGATCCCCGACCTGCGCTATGTGGCGCAGACCGAGGCGGCCAAAGTGGCGATCTATATTGCCAACGGCCACGGCGCGTGGGAGGCGGCGCTGGCCAATGTGGTGGGCGAGGGCGATAAGGTGCTGGTGCCCGCGACGGGCCGGTTCGCGCATGGCTGGGCCGAGATGGCCCGCGGTCTTGGGGTCGAGCCCGAGATCATCGAGTTCGGCACGAAATCCACCTATGACCCCGAACTGGTCGCCGCGGCGCTGCGCGCGGATACGGCGCGCGAGATCAAGGCGGCGCTGGTCAGCCACGTGGATACCGCAAGCTCGGTGCGCAACGACATCGCCAGCCTGCGCGCGGCGATGGACAGCACCGGCCATCCGGCGCTGCTGATGGCCGATTGCGTCGCTTCGCTGGGCGTCGAAGAGTTCCGTATGGACGCTTGGGGCGTCGACGTGATGGTCACCGGCTCGCAAAAGGGCCTGATGGTGCCGCCGGGTCTGGGCTTTGTCTTTTTCAACGAGAAAGCCGAGGCGCGGCGCGCCGAGATGAAGCGCGTCAGCCTCTATTGGGATTGGACCGCGCGCGGCGCGCCCGACTTCTTCTATCAATACTTTGGCGGCACCGCGCCGACGCACCATCTGTTCGGCCTGCGCACCGCGCTCGACATGATCCGCGAAGAGAGCATCGAACAGGTCTGGCACCGCCACGCGGTTCTGGCGCGCGCGATCTGGGCCGCCGCAGAGGCTTGGGGCGAGGGCGGTCCGCTGACGCTCAATATCGAGGATCGGGCGCTGCGCAGCCATGCGGTCACCGCGCTGCGCCTCGGCAAGCCCTATGGCGCGCAACTGCGCAAGTGGTGCGAGACCGAGGCGGGGGTGACGCTGGGCATCGGTCTTGGCATGGCAGAGCCCGATGATCCCGCGGGCACCGGATTTTTCCGGCTGGGTCACATGGGCCACGTCAACGCGCATATGATCCTTGGCCTGCTCGGTGTGCTGGAGGCAGGGTTCACCTCGCTGGGCATCCCGCACGGGCAGGGCGCCATGTCCGCCGCCGCGGCCGAGATCGCCAAGGGCTGAGCCTTACACGCGGCCAGCGCTGCGATTCTAAGTTGCAGAGCGCCGGCCCGTTCCTACGGGCTGGCGTTTTCTGTTCGAAATGGCCTGCGCGGTCAGGTCTGCGGCGGTGTCTCGCTGCCATTGCGGCGATGGTCGATCACCGAGATCACGTGGTTCATCGCAACGCCAGCAATCAGTGCGATTCCAAGGCCATAGCTGATCCACAAAAGCAGCAGCAGGGAAAAGATCACCACAAAGAGCAGGACGAGATTGGCGCTGAAGAAGTCGGGGCGCGGCGGTTCGGAATAGGGGGCCATGATGCGTTCCTCGGACGGGCCATGTCGGAGACGGGCACAAAGACAAAGGTCAATAAAGGAAGGGTAGCGCAACCTTCCCTTGGGTCACGCATCAGGCTGCTCAAAACTTGTTTCCAAATCGTTGCGCGGCGAAGTGCTGCCACACTCCGGCGCAAAATTTGTGCAGATGATCGGGGGTCAGGCGGCGCTGCTGCCGCGCGCCTCTGCCAGCGCGCCGGGCAGCGCCTCGGCCAGCGCGTCGAGGTCTGCGGGCGTGCCCGCGCCAATACGGATGCAGCGGTTCTGCGGGGTCACGAAGGGCATGCGCACAAAGACGCCGCGCTTGCCGAGACCCTCCAGCACCGCCTTGGCAAAGGCGCCATCGCCGCCGCAATCCACCGCGACGAAATTGGTGGCCGAGGGCAGGGCGGTCAGCCCGTTGTCCTTGGCGATCTCGGCGATGCGCAGGCGGGCCTGTGCGACCTTGTCGATGGTCTGCGCCAGCCATGCGCCGTCTTCCAGCGCCGCCAGCGCCCCGGCCTGCGCCGTGCGGTTCATGCCGAAGTGGTTGCGGATCTTGTCGAAGGCGCGAATGAGCGGCGCCGCCGCCAGTGCGTAGCCGACACGCGCGCCCGCCATGGCATAGGCCTTCGAGAAGGTGCGGAAGCGGATCACCCGCGGGTCCTCGATGTCGATCTCAGGAGACGTGCCTTCTGGGGCAAACTCCACATAGGCCTCGTCGAGCACCAGCAGCGTCCCCTCGGGCACGGCATCAAGCTGCGCCGCGATCTCGGCGCCGGTCTTCCACGAGCCCATGGGATTGTCGGGGTTGGCGAAATAGACCAGCTTGGCGTCTACCTCGGCGGCCTTGGCCAGCAGCGCGGGCAGATCCTCGGCGTCGTCCTGATAGGGCACCTTGTGCAGCACGCCGCCAAAGCCCGCCACGTGGTAGTTGAAGGTGGGATAGGCGCCGTCGGAGGTGACCACCGCATCGCCCTGCGCCACCACAAGCCGCGTCAGATAACCCAAGAGCCCGTCGATGCCTTCGCCGACCATGACGTTCTCGGGCGCCACGCCGTGATGCGCGGCAATGGCATTGCGCAGATCAAAGCTGGTCGAGTTGCCGTATTTCCAGATCTCCGCCGCCTCGCGCTGCATCGCCTCGATCGCGCGGGGCGAGGGGCCAAAGACGTTCTCATTGGCGCCGATGCGGGCGCGGAAGGGCGCGCCGCGCTCACGCTCCTGCGTTTCCGGGCCGACGAAGGGCACGGTCTCGGGAAGGGAGGCAACGAGCGGGGTGTAGCGAGGTCCAGTCATGGGCCGGAGATATGCCGTAGCGTCCGGGTTCTGGCAAGAGCCTGCGCGTGCGGCGCACCGGCCAAGGAAAACCCCCGGAGCCGTGGGCTCCGGGGGCGTACAGGTAAAACGATCTTGACGCGTCACTCGTTACCGTTCTGGCCCGCGCATGGCGCGAAGGCCGGAATGAGGGATCACTCGGCTTTCATCGCCTCGATCGAGATCTCAACTTCAACCTCGTCGCTGACGTAGGGGGCGAACATGCCGAGGTTGTAGTCCGAGCGGATCAGCGTGGTGGTGGCGTGGAAGCCGAGCCACGGCTTGCCTTCCATCGGGTGCTCACCGGCTTGGGTCAGAACCGCGTCGAGCACGATTTCCTTGGTCACGCCGTTCAGCGTCAGATCGCCGGTGATCAGGCCGGTGTCGTCGCCGGTCACTTCGATCGACTTCGAGGTGAAGGAGACGGTCTTGTCGTCCGACGCGCCGAAGAAATCTTCGCTCATGAAGTGGTCGTAACGGCCCTGCCAGCCGGTGATCATCGAGGTGACGTCGAACGAGGTGGTCACGGTCGACGCGGCGGGGTCTTCGGCGTCATATTCGATCTCACCGTCAAAGCCGCCGAACATGCCGTAGCCGGTCGAGAAGCCGAGGTGGTTGTAAGAGAACACGATCTGCGTGTGGCTGGCGTCGAAGACATAGCTTTCGGGCGCTGCAACTGCGGCGATCGGGGCGAGCGCGACGGCGCCGGCAAGCAGAAGGGATTTCATATCGGATAACTCCGCTGGGGTTTTGCGTTTTCGATGCCCCGAACATGGGGGCAAGCGCTGCGTCGCGGCAATTCGGCCTGCGCCCACAGGGTCTGTGGAAAATCGAACACTGGACTTCTGCGGATGTGCACCGGTGCTGGATATGCCGCGGCGCAGCCCTAGCATGGAGCGAGGGATTGACCCCGCCATGGGTTGAGGTCAGGTTCCGCCGCGAAGAGATCACCCGGAAAGATTGCCGATGGCCCGTACCCCGCCACCCTTTGCCCCGTTCGAATGGATGATCGCCTGGCGCTACTTGCGTGCCCGGCGCGCCGAGGGCGGGGTCAGCGTGATGACCTGGATCAGCCTGATCGGCATCACTCTGGCCGTCTTTGCGCTGATCGCCACGCTGGCCGTGCGGTCGGGCTTTCGGGCCGAGTTCGTCGATACGATCCTTGGCTCGAACGCCCATGTCACCGTCTATGCCGCCGCGCGCGAGGATGAGTTTGGCCGCACCGTGCGCACCTTCCCCGATTACGCCGAGCGCGCCGATGCGGTGGCCGAAGTGCCGGGCGTCACCCGCGCCGCGCCGCTGGTGAAGGGGCAGGTCATGGGCAACGCCAATGGCCGCAACGCGGGGATCGAGGTCTTTGGCATCTCGGCGGACGATCTGCAGGGCATCCGCCGCATCGTCGACCCTGAGACCGGTCGCGGCGATCTGGCGCGCTTTGGCGAGGGCATTGCGCTCGGCTCGGGCGTGGCGCGCGAACTGGGCGTAGACGTGGGCGACGAGATCAAGCTGATCTCGCCCGACGGGGTGAAGACCGCCTTCGGCGTCTCGCCGCGGGTCAAAGCCTATGAGGTGACATGGATCTTCACCGCCGGACGCTACGACATCGACCGCACCCGCGCCTATATGCCGTTCGAGGAGGCGCAGCTTTATTTCAACCGCGAAGGCGTGGCGGACGAGCTTGAAGTGATGGTCGAAGACCCCGAGCAGGTCGACGGCATGGCCACGGCGATCCAGCAGGCCGCCGGGCAGGGGGCGCTGGTCTGGACGTGGCAGGACGCCTCGGGCGGCTTCCTGCGCGCGCTGGAGGTCGAGGACAATGTGATGTTCGTGATCCTGTCGGTGCTGGTGCTGATCGCCACGATGAACATCGTCTCGGGGCTGATCATGCTGGTGAAGAACAAAGGCCGCGACATCGGCATCCTGCGCACCATGGGCCTCACCGAGGGATCGGTGCTGCGCGTCTTCTTCATCTGCGGCGCCTTCACCGGGGTGATCGGCACCATCATGGGCGTGGTGCTGGGCTGCCTTTTCGCCATCTACATCGACCCGATCTTCTCGTTCGTGAACTACGTCGCGGGCGGCGGCGTCTGGGACCCGGCGGTGCGCGGCATCTATGCGCTGCCCGCCAAGTTGCAATGGGGCGATGTGTTCAGTGCCATGGCGCTCTCGCTCGGCCTCAGCTTCATCGTGACGATTTTTCCCGCGCGCCGCGCCGCGCGCATGAACCCCGTGGAGGCGCTGCGTTATGAGTGATCCCGTTCTGCGCCTGTCGGGCATCGAGAAATTCTACAACCGCGGCGCGCCCAATGAGGTGCAGGTGCTGCGCGGCGCCTCGCTCGAGGTGGCGCGCGGCGAGGTGGTGGCTCTGGTCGCGCCCTCGGGGGCCGGTAAGTCGACGCTGCTGCATATCGCCGGGCTGCTCGACACCGCCGACGCGGGCGAGGTGGCGATCGCCGGCGAGGTGCTGGGCGGCAAGTCCGACCGCCGCCGCACCATCGTGCGCCGTCAGGAGGTGGGCTTTGTCTATCAGTTCCACCATCTGCTGCCCGAGTTCACCGCGCTCGAGAACATCACCCTGCCGCAGCTGGCCAATGGGGTGCCCGCCGCCGAGGCCGAGGCGCGGGCCAAGGATCTGCTCGCCAGCGTCGAGCTTCAGGACCGGGTGGCGCATCGCCCCGCCGCGATGTCGGGCGGCGAGCAACAGCGCGTCGCCTTCTGCCGCGCCATGGCCAATGCGCCCAAGCTGTTGCTGGCCGACGAGCCCACCGGCAACCTCGACCCGACCACCTCGGACCGGGTGTTCGGCGCGCTCATGACGCTGGTGCGCGAGACCGGGCTTTCGGCGCTGATCGCCACGCACAACCTTGAACTTGCGGGCCGCATGGACCGGCAGGTCGAGATGCGCGACGGCCAGCTCGTGCCGCTCTGAACGCCGCGAGAAGACCCCGGCGGGGCCGCGGCCCCGCCTGATTTTTGTCAAACTTGAGCGTCAGGGTTCCGGGGACTAACCCTCTGGAGCCGCTTTCATGCCGCTGGAACTTCTTGTCGCGCTCGCGGCGCTTTTCCCCTTCGCCGCCGTCGCCTTTCCCATGGGCGATGATGATGACGAAGAGGAGTCCTCGGACGACAGCGACGAGCTTGACCTCGGTGATGGGATGATCCTGCCGGTGGAGGAGGAGACCGGCACCGAAGACGGTCTGACCGACGACAGCACCGAAGAAACCACCGAAGAAACCACCGAAGAAATCACCGAAGAAACCACTGACGACAGCACCGGCGACGTTGCCGAAGACGCGGGCGATACGGATGCGTCCGATGCCGATGCCGATGCCGATGCCGATGCCGATGCCGATGAAGACAGCACCGAAGACACCGCAGATGAAGAGTCTGCGGATGAAGAGACTGCGGACGAAGAGACCGGCACACCCGCGGATTTGATCGGGGACGATGCGGCGGACGATACAGGGGATGACACGGGGGACGAGACGGCGGGCGAGGACAGCGGCACCTCGGGTGCCACCGAAGACACCACAGACGACACGGCTGACGAAAGCACCGACGACACGGGCACTGATACCACCGACGACACCACTTCTGGCGCCACCTCCGGCGACGACACGCTCACTGGCACCGATATCGGCGACATTCTCGCGGCGGGCGACGGCGCGGATGTGCTCAGCGGCGGCGGCGGCTCCGACAGCCTGTCGGGCGAGGCGGGCGACGATTACGCCGAAGGCGGCAGTGGCGGCGACACGCTCGAAGGCGGCACCGGCGCGGACACGCTGCTCGGCGGTTCGGGCGATGACCTGCTCTGGGGTTCGGACGAGGATGGGGACGATGGCGAGAGCGATCTGCTGATCGGCGGCACCGGGGATGACACGCTGATGCTCGGCGAAGGGGACATCGGGCTCGGCGGTGCCGGGGCCGATACCTTCACGCTCGAAGATGGCGCGATCGTCGAGGATTTCGACGAGGAGGAAGACCTCATCGTCTTCAGCTACAGCGGCAGCACCGCGCCCGCCATTGCCTCGCAGGTGGCAAGCTCCAGCGGTCTGGTGGTGACGCTCGACAATGGCGCCTCGGTGACGCTGATCGGGCGCAGCGCGCCGATCACCTCGGCCAGCCTTGCCTTCGTCGCCGAAAGCTGAGCCGCGCGCTCAGCGCTGCGCGAGGAAGACGCCCGCCGCCATCATCGCGATCCCAAGCCCGCGCTGTGCCGAGATCGGTGCGGGTTTCACGCCGAGCAGACCGAAATGGTCGATCAGCGCGGCGCTGATCAATTGCCCCAGCAGCACGAAAAACACCGCCCGCCCGACGCCGAAGGTGGGCGCGACATAGGTGATGCTCAGCACGTAGAAAGCGACGAAAAGCCCGGCAAGGAACAGGTGCTTGGGCGCATCCGCCGCGCGTGCGATGGGCCGCGGGTCAAGCGAGAAGAGCACGATCAGGCTGGCGCTCAGCGCCACGCAGAACAGGATCACCGCCGCTGCCGCGGGCGAGCCCAGCCAGCCCCCGAGCCGCGCATTGAGCGCCGCGAGCACCGGAATGCCGATCCCGGCTGCGAGCATGATGAGGGCTTGGGATGGCATGGGGGTCTCCGGGAACGTCAGATTCCGCGCGACACTGGCCCGGCGCGGCGCGAATGTCACCCCGCCGCGGATCGCCATGTTGCAGGTCGCGCCGCCGTACGTCCGCCCGCAAAGCGGCGCTGCGGCCTTGATCCGCCGGGCACGGCGGGCGAGACATGAGGCGACAGGCAAGACGAGGGATACGCCGATGAGCACCGAACGGACAGAAATCACAGGTCAAACCACAGATCAAACCGCAGGCCAAACCACGGGCGCGCCGCTGAAACCGCGGGTCTGGGCACTGGGCGCGGCGGCGCTGCTGGCGCTCGGCGCCTGCATGGAAGCCGCCATGCCGGAACCGGCGGACGGGCAGGCGCTCTTCGTGGAATATTGCGCGGCCTGCCATGGCAACTCGGCCAAGGGCGACGGCCCACTGGCGGCCGATCTTGGGGTGGTGCCGGCGGATCTGACGCTGATCGCCGCGCATCGCGGGGGCAGCTTCCCGCGCGCCGAGGTGCTGTCGAAGATCGACGGCTACACGAGCGCCGATCTCGATGGTCCCGGCATGCCCGAGTTCGGCGAATTGCTGAAAGGGGACGAACTGCCGCTCGACACCGGCGACGGGGTGCTGACGCCGACGCCGCGCAAGATGGTGGCGCTGCTCGAATACCTCGAATCGATTCAGGTGGCTGAATAAGGCCAACGTCCGTCGAAGGACGTTGCAAAAGCCTTCGAAGGCTTTTGTCCCCGCCGCGCTGAACATGCGCGGCGGTTTCCAGTCTCCGGTCTCCTGCCTCCGGTCCGCGGGGTAGGGGCCGACCTAGGCGCCCACCGCCTTGCGCGCCATGTCCCAGTAAAGCGTCGCCACTTCCTCTTCCGACAGGCGCCCGCCCTCGCGGTACCACGTGTTGACCCCTGTCAGCATGGCGATCAGTGCAAAGGCGGCGATCCGCGTATCCGGCACCGAAAGCTGCCCGGCGGCGCGCCCGTCGTGCAGGATCTCCTCCAGCACCGCCTCATAGCGCCCGCGCAGCGCCTCGATCACCGCGAAGTTCTCGGGCTCGAGATTGCGCAGCTCCATATAGGAGATGAAGATCAACTCCGGGTGCCGCAGGGTGAAGCCGATGTGGAACCGCACGAAGGCCTCAAGCCGCGCCAGCGGGTCCTCGGGCCGCGGCTCGGCCTGCCACGCTTCGAGCAGCTCATCCATATGGCCCTTCAGCAGCGAGACCAGCAGCGCCTGCTTGTCGGGGATGTAATTGTAAAGCGCCCCGACCTGCACGCCGACATCCGACGCGATCTTGCGCATCGAAACGGCGGCATAGCCGTGTTTGGCAAAGAGCCGCAGCGCCGCCTCGCGGATCCGCGGCCCGGTGATGTCGGAATGCGATCCAGCGGTACGGGCCATGTCATCACTATTATCTGAACGTTTGTTCAGATCAAGCGCGATGCGTCCCGGCCTTGCCCTGCGCCACCGCTTGCGGCAAGACGGGCACAGTGTCCAGCGAAAGACGTCTTACCGCCATGCGCCCCGTGCTCTCGTACAGCCTCGTGCCTATCTGCCTTAGCGCCCTGCTGGCGGCCTGCACCAACTTTCCCGAATTCGACGGCGCACAAAGCCCCGGCGTCGCCACCGCGCCGTTCCCCGATCTGGTGCCTTTGTCCGGGCTTCTAACCGCCCCGGCGCCGATCCGCGCAGAGCCCGAAGCGACCGAGACCGTTTCGGCGCGGGCCGAAGCGCTGCGCCGCCGCGCAAGCGGCCTGCAGGGCGATGTGGTCCAGTCCAGCGCCCGCGCGCGCATGGATCAAGGCGTGCGGACGGATCTGCTGATCACGCCCGAAAGCGCAGCCCCAAGCGCCACCGAAGGCACCTCCGAAAGCAGCTCCGAGACGGAAGAGCCGACGGGAGAGCAGGTGGGCGACCAGACCGGCCAATAGGCCTGCCCCGCGCGCCCCTCCGCTCCGCCAAGCGCGCAGCCGCCGCCCAAACCGCCCCGCTCTCCGGTCCATTCCCCAGCCATTCCCGGGCCAGACGCCGTTGCACAGCCACGACGTTACGGCTAAGGCAGCGCACACCAAATCAAAGCCACAAACCTCGTTTCGAAGATAGAAGGATCCCGCATATGTCTGAACCTCTGCGCCTGGGGATTGCGGGCCTTGGCACTGTCGGCGCCGGCGTCGTGAAGATCGTCCAGCAGAAGGCCGATCTTCTGCAAACCCGTTCGGGCCGCAAGATCGTGATCAGCGCGGTTTCGGCGCGCAACCGTGACAAGGACCGCGGCGTATCGCTCGCCGATTACGCATGGGAAGACGATCCGGTGGCGCTGGCCAAGCGCGACGACGTCGATCTGCTGGTCGAACTGATGGGCGGCTCGGACGGTCCGGCCAAGGCCGCCACCGAGGCCGCGCTGAAGGCGGGCAAGGATGTGGTCACCGCCAATAAGGCGCTGCTGGCCCACCACGGTCAGGCGCTGGCCGAACTGGCCGAAAGCACCGGCGCGGTGCTGCGCTTCGAGGCCGCCGTCGCGGGCGGCATCCCGGTGATCAAGGCGCTGACCGAAGGGCTCGCTGCCAACCGCATCACCCGCGTCATGGGCGTGATGAACGGCACCTGCAACTACATCCTGACCCGGATGGAAGGCGCGGGCCTGTCGTATCAGGAAGCCTTCGCCGAGGCCGATGGTCTGGGCTATCTCGAAGCCGATCCCGAGCTTGACGTGGGCGGCATCGACGCGGGCCACAAGCTCTCGCTGCTGTCGTCCATCGCCTTCGGCACGCAGGTGGCGTTTGACACGGTGGAGCTTGAAGGCATCGGCCGCGTGTCCATCGACGACATCCGTCAGGCCGCCGACATGGGCTACCGCATCAAGCTGCTGGGCGTCTGCCGCCTCACCGAGCGCGGCCTCGAGCAGTCGATGGCACCGAGCCTCGTGCCCGCGACCTCGCCGCTGGGCCAACTTGAAGGCGGCACCAATATGGTGGTGATCGAGGGCGATGACGTCGGCCAGATCGTGCTGCGCGGGGCTGGTGCGGGCGAGGGGCCGACCGCCTCTGCGGTGATGGGCGACGTGATGGACATCGCCCGCGGCACGCGGCTGTCGACCTTCGGCGCCCCGGCCTCTGCGCTGGTGGCGGCGCCCTCGGCGCAGGCCACCACGCCCGCACCCTATTATCTGCGCATGGCGCTGGCCGATCGCCCGGGCGCGCTGGCCAAGGTCGCCGCGGCGCTCGGCGAGGCGGGCGTGTCGATCAACCGCCTGCGTCAATACGGGCAGAGCACCACCGCGGACACCGCGCCGGTGCTGATCGTGACCCATAAGACGACGCGCGCATCGCTCAATTCGGCCCTCGCGGCGATGGCAGAGACCGGCGTGGTGCATGGCACCCCCGTGGCGCTGCGAATCGAGGCAGTCTGACCGCCCTCTGCGCCCCAAAAGAGCGTTTTGTCATCCCGCTGATACCGGGTTGATACTGGGCTAAGACCGCGCTGACATCGAGCCGCCGCCGTGCTGTCCTGCGCGGCGGCGGTTAGCGCGAGCGGGCTTGCCCTTCGGCAACCGCGCGCGCTACACCCTTCCCAACGGTAAATTTTTCAAGGAAGACTCCATGTCGGCTCCCACAGATTTTAATGACCGTATGCTTTCGCTGGGCCTCGCCCGGGTCGCCGAGCAGGCCGCCATCGCCTCCGCCAGCCTCATTGGCCGCGGCGATGAGAAGGCCGCGGACCAAGCTGCGGTCAACGCCATGCGCGACCAGCTGAACATGCTGGACATCGCCGGCGTGGTGGTGATCGGCGAGGGCGAGCGCGACGAGGCGCCGATGCTCTACATCGGCGAAGAAGTGGGCACCGGCAACGGCCCGGGCGTGGACATCGCGCTTGACCCGCTCGAAGGCACCACGCTCACCGCCAAGGACATGCCGAACGCGCTCACCGTGATCGCCATGGGCCCGCGCGGCTCGATGCTGCACGCGCCCGACGTCTACATGGAAAAACTGGCGATCGGGCCGGGCTATGCGGAAGACACCGTCACCCTCGAGATGAGCCCCTCCGAACGGGTCGCGGCGCTGGCCAAGGCGAAGGGCTGCGCGATGACCGACATCACCGTCTGCATTCTCGAGCGTCCGCGCCACGAAGATCTGATCGCCGAAGTGCGCGCCACCGGCGCCGGCATCCGGCTGATCACCGATGGCGACGTGGCGGGGGTCATGCATTGCGCCGAGTCCGAGATCACCGGCATCGACATGTACATGGGCTCGGGCGGCGCGCCGGAAGGCGTTCTGGCAGCCGCTGCGCTGAAGTGCATGGGCGGCCAGATGTATGGCAAGCTGCTGTTCCGCAACGACGACGAGCGCGGCCGCGCCGCCAAGGCCGGGATCACCGATCTCGACAAGGTCTACAAGCGCGACGAACTGGTCACCGCCGATGTGATCTTCGCCGCCACCGGCGTGACCAACGGCTCGATCCTTTCGGGCATCAAGCGCCAGCCGGGCTGGATCGAGACCGAGACCATCCTGATGCGTTCGAAGACCGGCTCGGTGCGCCGCGTGCAGTACCGTAACCCCTTCGAGGGCTGAGCGCGGGCCGGCCAGCGCCGATTTGCGTATTTTCAAAGAGAAGAAGAGGGCTCGCGGCGCGGGCCCTTTTTCGTTTTCGAGAGGTCCCGGCTTCTTCTCTTTCCAAATACGCCGGCGCGCCCGTGCCGCCCCTGCGGCGCCGGGCAGGCGCGCCCCGTTCCGTTTCCCGCCATTTCGCGCTACGAGGGGGCCGATTGCGGGCAGAATGAAAAGACGCGAGGGGCGCATGAGCTATCTGGGTGTGGAGCAGTCGCTGACCGGGCGGCGCTGGGTTGGTCCGGCGGTGGAGGTCGAGCGGCAGGCCGAGGCGCTGGCGCAGGCAACCCATCTGCCGCGCCCGCTCTGCGCGGTGCTGGCGCGGCTTGGTGTGGCGGGCGAAGAGGTGCCGGGGTTTCTCGAGCCGAAACTGCGCGACCTCATGCCCGACCCGCGCAGCATGCGCGACATGGAAAAGGCCTCGGGGCGGATCCTGCAGGCGGTAGAGCGGCGCGAGCGCATCGCGATCTTTGCCGATTACGACGTGGATGGCGGCAGCTCTGCGGCGCTGCTCATCGACTGGCTGCGCCAGCTGGGGCTGGAGGCGACGCTTTATGTGCCCGACCGGATCGACGAGGGCTACGGCCCCAATGTGCCCGCCATGCAGCAGCTTGCCAGCGCGCATGATCTGATCATCTGCGTCGACTGCGGCACGCTCTCGCATGAGCCGATCGCGGCGGCCGAGGGCGCGGATGTAGTGGTGCTCGACCACCACCTTGGCGGCGAGACGCTGCCAGATTGCGTCGCGGTGGTGAACCCCAACCGGCAGGACGAGGACGGCGCGCTGGCGCATCTTTGTGCCGCCGCCGTGGTTTTCATGGTGCTGGTCGACTGCGGGCGGCTGATGCGCGAGGCGGGCACGCCCGGGCCCAACCTCATGTCGCTGCTCGATCTGGTGGCGCTGGCCACCGTTGCCGATGTGGCGCCGCTGCGCGGGGTCAACCGCGCCTTCGTGCGCTCGGGCCTGCAGGTCATGGCGCGGCGCGAGCGCCCCGGCCTCGTGGCGCTGTCGGATGTGGCGCGGCTCGACACGGCGCCCTCGTCCTACCACCTTGGCTATGTGCTGGGGCCGCGGATCAATGCCGGCGGGCGGATCGGGCAGGCCGACCTTGGCGCGCGGCTGCTCGCCACCCGCGACCGGCATGAGGCCGAGGCGCTGGCCGAGCGTCTCGACAAGCTCAACTCCGAGCGCCGCGAGGTCGAGGAGGCGGTGCGCGCCTCGGCGCTGGCGCAGGCCGAAGAGCGCGGGCTCGACGCGCCGCTGGTCTGGGCGGCGGGCGAGGGCTGGCATCCGGGCGTGGTGGGCATCGTCGCCTCGCGCCTCAAGGAGATGACCAACCGCCCATCGATCGTCATCGGCTTCGACGCCGGCGAGGGCAAGGGCTCGGGCCGCTCTGTCTCGGGCGTCGATCTGGGCGCGAGCATCCAGAAGCTCGCCGCCGAGGGGCTGCTGATCAAGGGCGGCGGGCACAAGATGGCGGCGGGTCTCACCGTGGCCGAGGACAAGCTGGACGCGGCCATGGAGCGGCTGGCGGAGCTGCTGGCCAAACAGGGCGCGGGGCAGGGCGGTGCGGCGGATCTGCGGCTCGACGGGCTGATGATGCCCGGGGTGGCCAGCACCGAGCTGTGCGACCGGATGGAGCAGGCCGGACCCTTTGGGGCGGGCGCGCCGGGGCCGCGCTTTGCCATGCCCGATGCGCAGATCCTCTTTGCCAAGGAGGTTGGCACAGGGCACCTCAAGATCACTGCCGGGGACGGCATGGGGGCCAAGGTCGACGCGATCTGCTTTGGCGCTTTCGACACGCCCATGGGGCAGGCGCTGAGCCAGCACAAGGGCGCACGATTCCACCTCGCCGGGCGTTTCGAGATCAACGAGTGGAACGGGCGGCGCACCGTGCAGATGCGGCTGGAGGATGCCGCGCCTGCCGCAGGGTAAATGATTTTCGAGCGGAATTTCCGTTTTTTGTCAGGGGTTTGAGAAAAAATCACCTGAGGCTCAAAAAACCGTAAAATTCCGCTTGCAAGGGGGGGGCGCTTTGACTAGAACGCCCCTCACCAGCCGGCACGGCCCGTTCGTCTATCGGTTAGGACGCCAGGTTTTCAACCTGGAAAGAGGGGTTCGATTCCCCTACGGGCTGCCACTGGTTTTGTTTCTGTCCCCGCGGGGACAGGCAAAATCAGGGGTCAGAGACCGGGTCAGCTGGGGTTCATGAGGTTCGCAACAGCCTCTCCGTCGGATAAAGTTTTCGGCGGTCGCGTTGCAATGGCCCGTTCGTCTATCGGTTAGGACGCCAGGTTTTCAACCTGGAAAGAGGGGTTCGATTCCCCTACGGGCTGCCATTCCACCACTCACGCACCATGAACCAGACGCCGGATAAGACACCGGACGAGACGCCGAAGGCGCGCGATTTTCGCGTGCCTTTTTGCGTTTGTGGGGGTGCCACTGGTCTAGACCCCGGCGCGCGGTCGCGGGCGCTTTGTCAGGACAATCAGCACCGCCAGCAACGACAGCCCGCCAAGCGCGAAGGTGAGCTGCAGCCCTTGCTCGATCGCGTCGGCACCGGCTGTCTCGATGGCGTGGAAGCCGACGCCAAACGAGAAGACGGCGCCCATGACAGAGGCCCCGGACAGCAGTCCGAGATTGCGTGATAGCCCCAGCAGCCCCGAAGCCGCGCCGCGTTGGCCCGCCCGCACGCTCTGCATCAGCAGGGTGTTGTTGGCGGATTGGAACAGTTGGTAGCCGGGGGTCAGGATCGCGATGCCGATCAGGTATCCGGGCACTCCGAAGCGCGGTGGCAGGATCGCCAGCGCCAGCGCCCCGGCGGCGAGCGCGCCCAGCCCGAACGTCAGGACCTTCAGCGCGCCGCGGTTGTCGACCAGCCGGCCCGAGGGGACGCCGGTGCAGATCGAGATCACCGGCCCGACCGACATCACGAGGCCGACGGTCGTCGCCTGCAATCCAAGCGCGAAGGCAAGGTAGAACGGTCCGACCAGCAGGGTGGCCATCATCAAATTCGCCACGAGCAGGTTCGCCAAAAGGGTGAAGCCGATGCCGCGCTGGCGCAGCAGCGACAGGTCGGGCCGGTGCGATCTGCTGTGTGGCGCGACCTCGGGCAGGGCAACCAGCGCGAGCCCGGCAGCCAAAAGCCCGAGCGGCACCAACACGAGGAAGACCGCCGGCCATCCGGCCCAGCCAATCAGCATGCCGCCAAGCGACGGGCCAAGCGCGGTTCCGACCGCCGACATGGTGCCGAGCAACCCCATGGCGCGCCCGAGGCGTTCCGGCGCGACGGCATCCCGCACCAGCGCGATGGTCAGCGCCATCAGAACAGCCGCGCCGACGCCCTGAAGCGCACGTGCCGCGACCAGCATCCAGAGCCCGGCCGAAAGACCGCAGAGCGCAGAGGCCAGGGTGAACAGGACAAGCCCGGAAAGCAGCATCCGTTTGCGTCCGAACAGGTCCCCGAGCGCTCCCGCTATGACGACGCAAAGCGCAAGTGCCGTCAGATAGGCGATCACCACCCATTGCACCTGCGGGAAGCTCGCGTCGAAGGCCAGGGCGAGCGACGGCAGGGCGATATTGGCGATGCTTGTCCCCAGCGAGGCAAGCAGCGCCGAGAGCGACAGGCAAAGCGATGCCCCGATCCTCCCGGCCCTGGGTTTCATCATGATATGGCTCATCATCCATCTGCTCCGCTTGCCAAACTCATCGCGAGCGGCCACTCTACGAGTTCAAGCCAACTTGAGGTCAAGCATGGAGCTTCTGGATATTGCCGAGGTCTCGCGGCGGGCTGGCGTGCCGGCGTCGACCTTGCGGTATTACGACGAGATCGGGATGATCTCTTCTGTCGGCCGCCACGGGCTGAGGCGACAGTTCGAGCCGGGAGTGCTGCTGCAGTTGGCGCTGATCTCGATGGGCAAGGCGGCGGGTTTCTCGCTCGAGGATATCGCGGCCATGTTCGGCAAGACGGGCACGCCCGAGCTGCCGCGACAGGAGCTGCGCCGCCGCGCCGATGAACTGGATCGCCAGATCAGGGAGCTTGCCGCGCTCCGCGACACCCTGCGCCATGTTGCCGATTGTCCCGCGCCGTCGCACATGGAGTGCAAGACCTTCAGGCGCCTTGTCGGCATTGCCGGGAGAAGACGGCGGACGGCGGCCAGGCCGCCCGCGCGGGGCTCCGCCTAGCCGGGGCGGTTCAGCTGGGAACCTTGTGCCGCCGCCGCACGCTGCCGGGGCGGCCGGGCAGGGCGAGGCGCGCGTCATTGCGGGCCTGTTTCGAGACCACCTTGCCCTTGGAGATCACGCAGAGCCGGTCGGGCCGCAGCCGCAGTGCCTCGATCGGATCGCCCGCGTCGAGCACCACCAGCGAGGCCATATTGCCGACCGCCAGCCCGTAGCCATCCAGATGCAGGATCTTGGCGTTCTCCTCGGTCACCATGGTGAAGCAGCGCGCCATCTCCTGCGGCGAGGTCATCTGCGCCACGTGCAGCCCCATGAAGGCCACGTCGAGCATGTCTCCGGTGCCGAGCGAATACCACGGGTCGCGCACGCAGTCCTGCCCCCAGCCGACGCGGATGCCCATGGCCTGCATCTCTTTCACCCGGGTGAGGCCGCGGCGCTTGGGGTAGGTGTCGTGCCGTCCCTGCAAAGTGATGTTGATCAGCGGATTGGGGATGGCGGAGATTTCCGCCTCTGCGATCAGCGGCAGCAGCTTGGACACGTAATAGTTGTCCATGGAGTGCATCGAAGTCAGATGGCTGCCGGTGACGCGCCCCTGCAGGCCAAGCCGCTGCGTCTCATAGGCCAGCGCCTCGATGTGGCGCGACAGGGGATCGTCGGTTTCGTCGCAGTGGATGTCCACCAGCAGGCCGCGGGCCGCGGCGATCTCGCAAAGCTCTTTCAGCGACGCGGCACCATCCGTCATGGTGCGCTCGAAATGCGGGATGCCGCCGACCACCTCGACGCCCATGTCCAGCGCGCGGATCAGGTTCTCGCGCCCCGTAGGGCTGCGCAGGAAACCGTCCTGCGGGAAGGCGACGAGCTGTAGGTCGAGATAGGGTTTCACCTTCTCCTGCACCTCGAGCATCGCGGTAACGGTGTTGAGGTGATCGGGCGTGGTGTCGACGTGGCTGCGGATCGCCAGCAGGCCCAGAGAGACCGCCCAGTCGCAATACTCCAGCGCCCGCGCGACCATCTCATCGACGCTCGCCTCTTCGCGCAGCTCGCCCCAGAGGTCGATGCCCTCGAGTAGGGTGCCAGAGGCGTTGATCCGGGGCGTGCCATAGCTGAGCGTCGCATCCATGTGGAAATGCGGATCGACGAAGGGCGGGGCGACGAGATCGCCGCTGGCGTCGATGGTCTCGCCCGCCTCGGAGCCGGTCAGGTCGCCAATGGCGGCGATGCGATCGCCGGTGATGCCGATGTCGGCAATGGTCCCGTCCGGCAGGGTGCCGCCGGTGACGAGGATGTCGAAAGTGGCCATTCAGCGCTCTCCGCGGTTGAAGGGGGTCATCAGCGCTGCGGGCACCTCGGCCCGGCGCGACATGAGGATAAGCGCGAGGATCGACAGCACATAGGGGATCATCAGGAAAACCTGATAGGGCACAAGCTGCCCCATGGGCGTCTGCTGCAGGCAAATCTGCAGCGCATCAAACCCGGCAAAGAGCAGTGCGCCGAGCAGCGCCTTGCCCGGCTTCCACGCGCCGAAGACCACCAGCGCGATGCAGATCCAGCCGCGCCCGTTGACCATCTCGAAGAAGAAGGACGAGAAGGCCGACATGGTCAGGAAAGCGCCGCCCACGGCCATCAGCCCCGAACCGACGATGACCGCCCCCATGCGGATCGCCGCCACCGAAAGCCCCTGCGCCTCGACCGCCTGCGGGTTCTCTCCGGCGGCGCGCACCGCAAGGCCCAGCGGCGTGCGGTAGAGCACCAGCGCCACCAGCGCCGCGCAGCCGAAGGCGGCCCATGTGAGCGCGGTCTGCGAGAACAGCGCCTGCCCGAGCCACGGGATGTCCGACAGCACCGGGATGTGCAGCGGCTGGAAGGGGTCGATGCGCGGCGGGCTGGTGACCTCGGGCAGCGCGAGGCGGTAGGCGTAATAGGCCGAGGAGGTGGCGAGCATGGTGATGCCAAGCCCCACCACATGCTGCGAGAGGCCAAAGGGCACGGTGAGCAGCGCATGCAGCGCACCGAAGGCCATGCCCGCCAGCAGCGCCACCAGCACCCCGGGCCAGAGGCCGAGCCCGGCGTAGACCGCCATCCAGCCCGCGAAGGCGCCAAAGACCATGATGCCCTCGATGCCGAGGTTCAGAACGCCCGCGCGCTCGCAGATCAACTCTCCGAGGGTGGCGAAGATCAGCGGCGAGGCGATGCGCAGTACGGCGGCCCAGAAGCTGGCGGAGATGAGAATGTCGATGATCTCGGTCATCCGCGCACCACCCGGACTTTTGTGAGCAGGATCGCCAGCACCATGAACAGCAGCGCCGTGGCCAAGAGGATGTCGGCTATGTACGTCGGCACGCCCGCGGCGCGCGACATGCTGTCGGCGCCGACGAAGACCCCGGCCACGAAGAGCGCCGAGACGACGACCCCCAAGGGGTGCAGCAGCGCCAGCATGGCGACGACGATGCCGGTATAGCCGAAACCGGGTGAGAGATCGGCGGTGAGATTGCCCTTCAGCCCGGCCACTTCCGAGAACCCTGCGAGCGCGGCGAGCCCGCCGGAGATCAGCGCGGTCTTCACCAGCACCCGGCCCACCGGAATACCCGCGAAACGCGCCGCCTCGGGGCTGAGGCCGGTGGCGCGGATCTCATAGCCGAGCGTGCTGCGGGTCTGCATGACCCAGACGGCCAGCGCCGAGAGGAGCGCCAGCCCAAAGCCCCAGTGCAGCCGCAGCCCCTCGACGATGCGCGGCAGGCGCGCGTCGCGCGGCAGGGCCGGGGACTTGGGCCAGCCCATGCCCATCGGGTCCTTGAGCGGGCCCTCGAGCAGGTAGGAGATGAACAGCGCCATGATGAAATTGATTAGCAGCGTGGTGACCACCTCATCGACGCCGAGCCGGGTCTTCAGCAGCACCGGGCCGAGCAGCACCAGCACCCCGGCAAGAACGGCCCCAAGCGCCATGAGCGGCAGCGCCAGAGGCCCCGGCAGGCCAAGCTGCGTGCCGATCACCACGGTGACCAGCGCGCCCGCGTAGAGCTGTGCCTCGGCGCCGATGTTCCAGAGCTTGGCGCGGAAAGCGACCGAAATGGCGAGGCCGGTGAAAATGAGCGGCGTGGCGCGGTTGAGCGTTTCCAGCAGGGCGAACTTCGAGCCCGCGGCGCCTTTGATGATCAGCCCCAGCGTGGCGAGGGGATCGGCCCCGGCGATGAGCGCCAGCCCCATGGCGACCAGCACCGTGGCACCGAGCGCCAGCGCGGGCAGCCCCAAAGTGCGGGCGGGCGAGGGGGCGGTGATGGGATCAAGGCGCATTGTCGGCTCTTGTGGGCTGTGCCTCTGCCTCGGCTTTGGTGCGGGCGGAGGGGGCGGGATATGCGTATTTGGAAAGAGAAGAAGCGGGGAGGTGGCGCGTATTCTCAGGTGGTATTTTAGGCGGCATCGTCGAACCCCTGTCCGGCCATCCATTGGCCCAGCTCGGCGGGGGTCTTGCTGCCGCGCGGGAATTCGGGCGAGAGGCGGCCCTCGCAGATCACCCGTACCACATCCGAAAGGCTCAGCACCTCGTCGAGATCCTCGGAGATCAGCAGCACCGCGGCACCGGCGTCGCGGGCGGCGATGAGCCGCTCTTGCACATAGGTGACCGCGCCGATGTCGAGGCCGCGCACCGGCTGGTTGGCGAGGATGATCCGCGGCTGCGCTTCGAGCACCCGTCCGAGGATGAGCTTTTGCATATTGCCGCCCGAGAGCAGGCGGATGCGGGTGTCGGGGCCGGGGCAGCGCACGTCGTAGGCCTCGATGACCTGCTCGGCGGCGCGGCGCGCGGCGGACCAGTCCATCCAGCCGCGTCGGGCCACCGGGGGCTCGGCGTAGCTTTCCAGCACGGCGTTCTCGGTGAGGGTGAAATCGGCGATCGTGCCGGTCTTGTGGCGGTCCTCGGGGATGCGCCCGATGCGGGCCCTGAGCGCGCTCTGCGGCGACCAGTTGGTGACGGTCTCATCGGCCAGTTCCATGACGCCCGCGCTGGGCGTCTCGAGGCCCGACAGCAAGTCCGCCAGCGCGCCCTGACCATTGCCCGAGACGCCTGCGAGGCCGAGAATCTGACCTGCCCTGAGCTCCAGATCGACGCCGCGCAGCCCGGTGCGGTTGCCGCGCGCCGGGGTGGAGACCGCTTGCAGTTTCAGCAGCGTGGCGCCGGGGCGGGCCTCGGCGGGGGCGGGGGGCGTGATCTCGGCCCCGACCATCAGTTCGGCAAGCTGATGGCGGTCGGTCTTGGCGGTGGCGACCTCGCCCACGAGCCTGCCGTGGCGCAGCACCAGCACCCGTGACGAGACCGCCATGACCTCATGCAGCTTGTGCGAGATGAAGATCACTGAAAGCCCCTGCGCCACCGCCTTGCGCAGCGTCTCGAAGAGCGCCTCGCTTTCCTGCGGGGTGAGCACGGCGGTGGGCTCGTCGAGGATGAGAATGCGGGCGTCGCGGTAGAGCGCTTTCAGGATCTCGACCCGCTGCCGCTCGCCCACCGAGAGCGACGCCACGCGCGCATCGGGATGCACCGCAAGACCGAAATCGCGCGACAGCTGTTGCACGCGCTGCCGCGCTGCGCTGCGCCGGAGGGAGGGGCGCCACAGTGGCTCGGTGCCGAGCAGGATGTTTTCCAGCACCGTCATATTGCCCGCGAGGGTGAAATGCTGGTGCACCATGCCCACGCCCGCCGCCAGCGCCGCGCCGGGAAGGCCGGGGGGCAGGGTCTGGCCGAACACCTCCACCGTGCCCGCGTCGGCGGTGTAATGGCCGAAGAGGATGTTCATCAGCGTGGTCTTGCCCGCGCCGTTCTCGCCCAGAAGCGCCACGACCTCGCCGCGCGCCAGCGCGACGTTGATGCCGTCATTGGCGGTGAGCGCGCCGAACCGCTTGGTGATGCCGGAAAGGCGCAGGACGATCTCCTGCGCCTCTTGTGTCTGTGTCATCAGGAGGAGGTCGGCTCTTCGTCGTTGATCTCGACAGTGAAGGACCCGTCCTTGATCGCCGCTTCCTTCTCGGCCACCAGATCGAGCGCCTCTTGCGGGACCTTGCCCTCGAAGGTGCCGAGCGGCGCCAGCGAGCAGCCGCCTTCCTTCATGAAGCTGTAGGTGCCGTAGTTTTCTGCCGAGAAGCTGCCGTCGCCGACCTTGGCCAGCGCCGCCGCCAGCGTCGGGCCGAAGTCCCAGAGCGCCGAGGCGACCACGGTCTCGGGGTAGTCGGCCTGCGTGTCGATGACGTTGCCGATCGCCAGAACGCCTTTCTCCTGCGCCGCGTCCGAGACCCCGAAGCGCTCGGCATAGAGCATGTCGGCGCCGCTTTCGATCATCGCAAACGCCGTCTCCTTGGCCTTGGGCGGATCGAACCACGAGCCGATGAAGCTGACCTGGAAGGTGGCCTCGGGCTTGCTTTCCTTCACGCCCGCCATGAAGGCATGCATCAGGCGGTTCACCTCGGGGATCGGGAAGCCGCCGACCATGCCGATATTGCCGCTCTCGCTCATCGCGCCGGCGATGATGCCCGACAGATACGAGGCGTCCTGAATGTAATTGTCGAAAACCCCGAGGTTCGGATAGGCCTCGTCGGGCATGAAGCTCGAGCCCATGAGGAAGGCGGTCTCGGGGTATTCGAGCACCACCTCGCGGGCCTCCTGCTCGACGCCGAAGATCTCGCCGATGATCAGCTGCGCGCCGCTCTCGGCATATTCGCGCATGACGCGCGGATAATCGGTGTTGGCGGTGTTCTCCGAGAAGCTGTAGCTGATCAGCCCGGCCTCCTTGGCGGCCTCGGCGGCGACATGGATGCGGCTCACCCATTGCTGCTCGACAGGCACCGTATAGATGCCCGCGACGCTGATCGGCTCCTGCGCTATCAGCTTGCCAGCAAAGCCGGTGCTGGCGAGGGCGGTGATCCCGCCGGTGCTGAGCAGCATCTGTCTGCGGGTCATCTGCCCGTGGGTGTTGGTGAATTTCATCGTCGGTCCTTATCCATCCCTGTGCATTGTCTGGTTTTTTTACCAACCGGTAAGGAATGCGCCAATTCGGGCAATCGGTGGGCGGGCGGCAGCTTGCACTATTCGCCCGCCGGATGGCCCGGAGGCGGCGCGCTGCCTAGGAATTGGGCAAAGCGGCGCGGGGCAGCAACCGCGCGTATGGCGCGGCGGAGTGCCGCGTGTGCGGGGCGTTGGCGCGAACAGGCTTGCCTTGCGGCGCGGCGCTGCGCACCCTTGGCAGGGCCGGGGGGCACGCACCGCTGATAGAGAACCGCAGGAGCCTGCCATGAGTCTCTTTGCCGATCTGCTGACCACGATCTTCGAGCGCCGGATCGGCGCCGCGCCGCGTCTGCGCCGCGATCCGCGCCCGCTGCCGGCGCTTGTCTCGGATCTGCTGGAGGCGCGCAGCGAGGGCGTGGTGACCGCGCTCGCCCGGCAGGTGTTGCAGCGCTATGACGGCATGTCGGGGCCGGAAAAGCTCGAAGCCTTCCGCGGGCTGGCGGCGCTCAACATCGACGCCGCCGCCCTGCGCAGCGCGCTCGACGCCTATGAGGCCGCGCCCTCGGGCCGCAGCTACCGCGCCTTCATGGGGGCCGCCGAGCCGCCGCGGGCCGAGCTTCTGCGCCGCCTCAACATGGTGCCCGGGGCGACCGAGCGGCTGGTGCGGATGCGCTCGGACCTGCTGCGGCGCAGCCGCGACGAGCCCGAATTGCAGGCGCTCGACGAGGATTTCCGCCATCTGTTCAAAAGCTGGTTCAATCGCGGCTTTCTGGTGCTGCGGCCGATCAGCTGGGAAAGCCCGGCGCATGTGCTGGAAAAGATCATCGCCTATGAGGCGGTGCATGCGATCCACAGCTGGGACGATCTGCGCCGCCGCCTCGCACCGCCGGACCGGCGCTGCTTTGCCTTCTTCCACCCGGCGATGCCCGACGAGCCGCTGATCTTCGTCGAGGTGGCGCTGACCCGCGGCGTGCCAGGCTCGGTGCAGGCGCTGCTCAGCGAGGACCGCGAACCGATGGAAGCGGCCAGCGCCGATACCGCCGTGTTCTACTCGATCTCCAACTGCCAGCCGGGTCTGGCGGGCATCTCCTTTGGCAATTCGCTGATCAAGCAGGTGGCCTCGGATCTCTCCAGCGCGCTGCCGGGGCTGAAGACCTTCGTCACGCTCTCGCCGATCCCGGGGCTGGTGGTCTGGCTCGAAGAGCAGGGCACCGCCTTCGATCCACAAGACGCCAAGCGGATGAGCCAGCTGGCCGCGCATTACCTGCTGACCGCCAAGCGCGGCGACGGGCGGCCGCGCGATCCGGTGGCGCGCTTCCACCTCGGCAATGGCGCCATGGTGCATGCGGTGCACGCCGGGGCGGACACGTCCGAAAACGGCCAGCGCCAGTCCGGCGGGGCAATGGTCAACTATCTCTACGATCTGCCGAAGGTCGAGACCTACCACGACCGCTTTGCCGCCAGCGGCGAGGTGATCGCCTCCTCGGCGGTGAAATCGCTCTCGGCGGGACGTGAAAAGGCGCAGGCCTGAGGCGCGCCGCCGCCACCTTCTTCTCTTTGAAAATACGCCCGCCGGAGGCGGTCCCGCGCTCGCCACCCGCCGCGCGCCCCGGGATCGGCGCGCCCCTTGCCGCGGCCAACACCCGGCCCTATCGTCGGGGCAGGAGGCGCCATGGGCCAGAGCCATACCACGAGCGGCGGATTTACCGAGGACAGCTGGGGCGATGTGCTCTCGGCGGTCGACCGGACCTATGCCGAACTGGTGGAATATCAGGAACGGCTCGAGCGCCAGAACGAAGCGCTGCACGAGGCGCGGCGCTTCATCGGCTCGGTGCTGGGCTCGGTCAGCGACATCATGGCGGTGGTGGGCCGCGACGGGGTAATCGAAGAGGTCAGCGCCTCGCTCATGCGCGCCGCCGAGGCAGAGCCCGGCGCGCTGGCGGGGCGGCGCGTGGCCGAGCTTTTCACCGCCGAGGGCGCGGCGCGGATCGAGGGCGCGCTGGCCGATCTGCGGCTCTCGCGTGAGACCGCGTCTTTCGAGGCCGATCTGGTCTCGCCCTCGGGCGCGCAGCCCTTCGATATCGCGCTGTCGGCGCGGCTGTCGGACCGGGGGCGCTATGTGGGTGCGGTGCTCACCGGGCGGCCATTGGGCGAGCTGCGCCGCGCTTATGCCGAGCTCGAACGCTCGCACCGGCAACTCAAGGAAGCGCAGGGCCAGTTGGTGCGCAACGAAAAGCTGGCGACGCTGGGCCGTCTGCTGGCGGGGGTGGCGCATGAGCTCAACAACCCGATCAGCTTTGTCTACGCCTCGACCCATGCGCTGCAGAAATACGTTAGCCGCTTTGAGACCTATTTCGAGCGGGTGCAGGCCGGGGCCACGCGCGAAGAGCTTGTGGCGCTGCGCGAAGATCTGAAGCTGGAGCGCGACCTGCGCAACCTGCGCGAGGCGATCCATGGCGCCCGCGAAGGGGCTGAGCGGGTGCGCGACATCGTCGCCGATCTGCGGCGGCTGTCGGCGGATGGCTCGGGCGAGCGGGTGCGCTTCGATCTGGTGGAGACCGCCAAGGTCGCCGCGCGCTGGGTCGAGCGCGGCTCGAAAAGCGGCATCGCCGTGCGCTACGAGGGGCCCGAGCATCTGGAGATTCTGGGGCGCCCCCGGTCATGTGCAGCAAATCGTCATGAACCTCGTGCAGAACGCCATGGACGCGCTGAAAGGCCATGCGGCGCCCGAGCTGGTGATGCGCGTTGCGACCGAGGGCGGCAGGGCGCTGCTCATCCTGTCCGACAATGGCCCCGGCGTGCCGCAGGAGGTGCGGGCGGCGATCTTTGATCCGTTCTTCACCACCAAGCCCGTGGGGCAGGGCACCGGCCTCGGCCTCGCCATCAGCGCCAAGATCGCGCAGGAGCATGGCGGGCGGCTGGTGCTGGAGGACGGGCCGGGCAGCTCGTTCCGGCTGGAGCTGCCACTGGACGCGCCTGAGGAGAGGCCAGCAGAGACGCCAGCAGAGAAGAGGGAGCCCCCGCCATGAACGTGCTCTGGCTGCAATCGGCGGGCTGCGGCGGCTGCACCATGTCGCTGCTCTGCGCCGAGAACCCCAATGTCTTTGACACGCTGGGCGACGCGGGCATCCGCTTTCTGTGGCACCCGTCCTTCTCGCTGGAGACCGGCGCCGAGGCGCGGCGCATCCTTGAAAGCGTCGAGGCCGGAGAGACAACGCTCGACGTGCTCTGCGTCGAGGGCTCGATCGTCACCGGCCCGCGCGGCACCGGCAAATACCACATGCTTGCGGGCACCGGGCGCTCGATGCTGGACTGGGTGCAGTCGCTGGCGCCCAAGGCGCGGCATGTGGTGGCGGTGGGCAGCTGCGCCGCCTTCGGCGGGATCACCGCGGCGGGCGGCAACCCCGCGGGCGCGCTTGGCCTGCAATGGGACGGCACGCTCGAAGGCGGGGCACTGCCCGGCGCGTTCCGCTCGGCCTCGGGCCTGCCGGTGATCAATGTGGCGGGCTGCCCGACGCATCCGGCATGGGTCACCGAGACGCTGCTGCTGCTCGCCGGGGAGGCGATGAGTGAGGGCGATCTCGACCCGTTCCGCCGCCCGCGCTTCTACGCCGATCATCTGGTGCACCACGGCTGCACCAAGAACGAGTTCTACGAGTATAAGGCCAGCGCCCGCAGCCTGTCGGAGATGGGCTGCATGATGGAGCATCTGGGCTGCGTCGGCACGCAGGCGGTGGGCGATTGCAACATCCGCCCGTGGAATGGCGAGGGGTCCTGCACCCGTGGCGGCTATCCCTGTATCGCCTGCACCAGCCCCGAGTTCGAAGAGCCGAACCATCCGTTCACCGAGACGCCGACCATCGCCGGGATCCCGGTGGGGCTGCCCTCGGACATGCCCAAGGCGTGGTTCATGGCGCTGGCCTCGCTGAGCAAGGCGGCCACCCCCAAGCGGATCGACGTGAACGCCCATTCCGACCGCATTCGCGTGGCGCCGACGCTGCGGGTGAAACGCAAGTAAGTGCTGCGGGTGAGTGAGAGATGAGTGAACGACAGCTTCTGGTCGGCCCGTTCAACCGGGTCGAGGGCGATCTGGAGATACGGCTCGACATCGCGGGCGGGGCAGTGCGCGCGGCCTATGCCAACTCGCCGCTGTTTCGCGGCTTCGAGATGATGCTGCCCGGCAAGGACCCGCGCGATGCGCTGACCCTGACGCCGCGCATCTGCGGCATCTGCTCGATCAGCCAGTCGGCGGCGGCGGCCTTTGCGCTGGCGGATGCGGGGGGCGCCGAGATGCCCGAGCAGGGGGCGCTGGCCGCCTCGATCCTGCATGGGGTCGAGAATATGGCCGACCATGTGACGCATTTTCATCTCTTCTTCATGCCCGACTTCTGCCGCCCGTCCTATGCGGGCCGCGCGTGGCATGGGCGCGCGCTGCAGCGTTTCACCGCTATGGAGGGCTCGGCGGCCAAGACCATGGTGGAGGCGCGGGCGCGGCTTTTGCACATCGTCGGGATGCTGGGCGGCAAGTGGCCGCACACGCTGGCGATCCAGCCCGGCGGTGTCACCCGCGCGCCGGACGCGCGCGACAAGGTGCGCATCCAGACGCTGCTGCGGGCGTTCCGCCGGTTTCTCGAGACCAGCCTTTTCGGCGCGCCGCTGGAGACCTTCGTTGGCCTGTCCTCGCTGCGCGATCTCGACGATTGGCGCACGGGCGACGCGGGGCTGTTCCTAGAGATCGCAGGCGATCTCGATCTGGCCAGCCTTGGGCGCGGGCCGGGGCGCTACCTGTCGGCGGGGGCCTATCCGATGCCTTCGGGGCGGGTGAGCCGCGCCGGGGTCTGGCAGGGCGGCGCGGTCACGGCGTTCGATCTGGCGCAGATCGTCGAGGATGTCAGCCACGCGTGGATGCTGGGCGGTGCGGCGCATCCGGCGCAGGGCGTCACCGCCCCCGACGAAGAGATGCGCGAGGAGGCCTACAGTTGGTGCAAGGCGCCGCGCCTCGGTGGACAGCCGGTGGAAGTGGGCGCGCTGGCGCGGCAGGCGGTGGACGGCCATCCGCTGGCGCAGGCGCTGGCCGCCGAGGGCGGCGTGCGGGCGCGCATCACCGGGCGGTTGCTGGAGATCGCGCGGTTGCAGATCTGGCTTGAGGATTGGGCGGCACGGCTCGACCCGGCGGCGCGTTTCATGGGCGCATGGACGCTGCCCGAGGCGGGCTCAGGGATGGGGCTCGTCGAGGCGGCGCGCGGCACGCTGGGCCATTGGCTGCGGATCGAGGGCGGCAAGATCGCCAGCTACCAGATCGTTGCGCCGACCACATGGAACTTTTCGCCGCGCGACGCGGGCGGCGCGGCGGGGCCGGTGGAGGCGGCGCTGGTCGGCTGCCCGGTGGGCGAGGCGGAGGACACGCCGGTGTCGGTGCAGCATGTGGTGCGGAGTTTCGATCCATGCATGGTCTGCACGGTGCATTGAGGTCCGGCGGGGTGAGGGTTTTGGGGGCGCTGCCCCCCGCGGCGCCTGCGCGCCGCGCCCCCCGGGATATTTTTGCCAAGAGGAAGACATGAACGGGCGGCGCATTCGGGTCCGCGGGCAGGTGCAGGGGGTGGGGTTTCGTCCCTTCGTCTGGGCGCTGGCGCGGCGCTTTGGCGTTTCGGGCGAGGTGTTTAACGATGCCAAGGGCGTGCTGGTGCTGGCCTGCGGCGGCGAGCTTGAGCGCTTCGTGGCCGCGCTGCGCGATGAGGCGCCGCCTCTGGCGCGGGTGGATACGGTCGAGGTCTCTGACTGGTCCGGGCGCGCCGAGGGCTTTGTCATCGCCGTTTCGGGGGCGGCTGGGGCCGAGACGCGGGTGGCGCCGGATGCGGCGACCTGCCCGGACTGCGTGGCGGAGATCTTTGGCACGGGGCGGCGGCGGGGCTATGGCTTCACCAATTGCACCAACTGCGGGCCGCGCTACACGATCCTGCAGGGGCTGCCTTACGATCGGGCGCAGACCACCATGGCGGGCTTTGCGCTCTGCGACGCCTGCCGCGCGGAGTATGAGGTTCCCGGCGATCGCCGTTTTCACGCCCAGCCCGTCGCCTGTCCGGCCTGCGGGCCGCGGCTCTGGCTTGAGCGCGGCGGCGGGGAGGTTTTGGGCGATGGGGTTGCGCTGGCGGCGCGGGCGCTGCTGGCGGGAGAGATCCTCGCGGTGAAGGGGCTGGGCGGCTTTCATCTGTGCTGCGATGCGACGCAGGCGGAGGCGGTGGCGCGCTTGCGGAGGCGCAAGCGGCGTCCGGGCAAACCGCTAGCGCTGATGGCACCTCTGGAAGTGCTCGAACGGTTCGCCCGCCCGAGCGCCGAGGAGGCGGCGCTGCTGCAAGACCCCGCCGCGCCGATTGTGCTGCTGCCCAAGCTGGGGGAGACCTTGCCCGAGGCGCTGGCGCCGGGGCAGGCGCAGCTTGGCTGGATGCTGCCCTACACGCCGCTGCACCATCTGCTCTGCGCCGCGGTGGGCCGCCCGCTGGTGATGACCTCGGGCAATCTTTCGGGGGAGCCGCAGGTCATCGGCAATGCCGAGGCGCGCGAGAAACTCGCAGGCTTTGCCGATGCCTTCGTGATGCATGACCGGCAGATCGCCCGGCGGCTCGACGACAGCGTCGAGCGGATCACGCCGCAGGGGCCCATGGTGCTGCGCCGGGCGCGCGGGCGGGTGCCGGGCACTTTGCCGCTGCCCGAGGGCTTCGCGGACCGGCAGGTGGTGGCCTATGGCGGTCAGATGAAGGCGGCGATCTGCCTTGTGAAGAACCGCCAAGCGCTTTTGGGGCATCACCTTGGGGAGCTTGACGAGGCGCTGACATGGGAGGCGTTTCTGCAGGCGGACCGGGATTATGCGGCGCTGTTCGATCACCGCCCCGAGGCGGCGGCCTGCGACCTGCATCCCGAGTTCCGCGCCTCCCTCCACGCCCGCGCCACCGGCCTGCCGCTGATCGAAGTGCAGCATCATCACGCGCATCTCGCCGCCTGTCTGGGCGAAAACCTCTGGCCGCTGGCGGGCGGGCGCGTGGCGGGGATCGTGCTCGACGGGCTGGGGCTGGGCAGCGATGGCACGGTCTGGGGCGGCGAGCTGCTGCTGGGCGATTACCACGGAGCCGAGCGGCGGGGATGGCTGCGGCCGGCGCCGCTGCCGGGGGGCGATGCGGCGAGCCGCGAGCCGTGGCGCAACCTTGTGATGCGGCTCGATCAGGCGGGGCTCGGGGCGGAGGCGGAGCGCCTGTTGCCGGGGCGGCCCCTGGCGCTGCTGCGGCAGATGGCCGAGCGCGGCATGAACGCGCCGCTGTCGTCGAGCGCCGGGCGGCTGTTTGACGCTTTCGCGGCGGCCTTGGGGATTTGCGCCGAGGGGCAGAGTTTCGAAGGCGAGGCGGCGATGCGGCTCGAGGCGCTGGCGGCAGCGGCAGCGGAGAGCGGGGCCTATCCCTTTGCCTCGGACGGGGGCGTGATCGACCCGGTGCCGCTTTTTGCCGCGTGGGCAGAGGATGCGGCAGCGGGTGCGGACCCCGGCATCATGGCGCGGCGGTTCCACGCTGGGCTGGCCGAGGCCTTTGCAGCCCCAGCGCGGGCGCTGGTCGACCGCGGCGAGGCGGCGGCTGTGGCGCTTTCGGGCGGATGCTTTCAGAACGCGCTGCTGCTCGATCTGACGGTGCGCGCGCTGGGGGATGTGCCGGTGCTGATCCACCGCAAGACACCGGCCAATGACGGCGGGCTGGCATTGGGTCAGGCGCTGGTGGCGCTCGCACGGCTGGAAAGCGCCTGACCGTCTGCGCTCTCGGGCTGGCAGGGCGCTATCCGTGCTGCGGCTGCAGAAACCCTGCAGGAATGCCGCTTAAATATCTGAAAATAATGACTATTTAAAACCTTCCTCTGCGTCCGCGCATTCCCTTCGCACACACCGGCATACCGTGGTTTCTGGAGGGACCACGCGCCTTTGCACTTGGCGCGCCAGAGTCTCACCGGGTGGGCTGCCCGGAGCATGAGGCCAGACCTGAAGGCGAGGGAGGGACCAGCTTGAGCCAGATAGAAACCTTCTACGACGTGATGCGGCGGCAGGGGATCACCCGGCGCAGCTTCATGAAATATTGCTCGCTGACGGCGGCGGCGCTGGGGCTGGGACCGGCCTTCGTGCCGAAGATCGCCCACGCCATGGAGACCAAGCCGCGCACGCCGGTGATCTGGGTGCACGGGCTGGAATGCACCTGCTGCTCGGAAAGCTTCATCCGCAGCGCGCATCCGCTCGCCAAGGACGTGGTGCTGTCGATGATCAGCCTCGATTACGACGACACGCTGATGGCGGCGGCGGGGCATCAGGCCGAGGCGGCACTGGCCGACACCATCGAGAAATACAAGGGCAACTACATCCTCGCGGTCGAAGGCAACCCGCCGCTGAACGAGGACGGCATGTACTGCATCGTTGGGGGGCGTCCCTTCGTCGAGCAGCTGCGCGAGGCCGCCGAGCACGCCAAGGCGATCATCAGCTGGGGGGCCTGCGCCTCTTACGGCTGCGTGCAGGCGGCGAAACCCAACCCGACCCGCGCGACGCCGGTGCACAAGGTGATCACTGACAAGCCAATCATCAAAGTGCCGGGCTGCCCGCCCATCGCCGAGGTGATGACCGGGGTGATCACCTATATGCTGACCTTCGACCGGCTGCCCGAGCTTGACCGTCAGGGGCGGCCCGCAATGTTCTACAGCCAGCGCATCCACGACAAATGCTACCGCCGCCCGCATTTCGACGCCGGGCAGTTCGTCGAGCATTGGGACGATGAGAACGCGCGCAAGGGCTATTGCCTCTACAAGATGGGCTGCAAAGGGCCGACCACCTACAACGCCTGTTCGACCGTGCGCTGGAACGAGGGTGTCTCGTTCCCGATCCAGTCGGGCCATGGCTGCATCGGCTGCTCGGAAGACGGCTTCTGGGATCAGGGCAGTTTCTACAACCGCGTCACCGATCTTACGCAGTTCGGGATCGAGGCCAATGCCGACAAGGTGGGCCTCACGGCGGCGGGCGTGGTGGGCGGCGGCATCGCGCTGCACGCCGCCGTCTCGGCGCTGAAATCTGCACAGAAGAAGACGCAGTCCAAAGCGTCCCACGAGGAGGTCTGATCCATGGCCCAGCAAACCCCCAACGGCTTTACGCTCGACACTTCCGGCCAGCGCATCGTGGTCGATCCGGTCACTCGGATCGAGGGCCACATGCGCTGCGAGGTGAACGTCGACGAGAACAACATGATCACCAACGCGGTCTCTACCGGCACCATGTGGCGCGGGCTGGAAGTGATCCTCAAGGGCCGCGACCCGCGCGACGCCTGGGCCTTCACCGAGCGCATCTGCGGCGTCTGCACCGGCACCCACGCGCTGACCTCGGTGCGGGCGGTCGAGGATGCGCTGGGGATCACCATCCCCGACAACGCCAACTCGATCCGCAACATGATGCAGCTGGCGCTCGAAATTCATGATCACGTCGTGCATTTCTATCACCTGCATGCGCTCGACTGGGTCAACCCGATCAACGCGCTGAAGGCTGATCCCAAGGCGACCTCGGAGTTGCAGCAGACCGTCGGGCCGAACCACCCGCTGTCGAGCCCGGGCTATTTCCGGGATGTGCAGAACCGGCTGAAGAAATTCGTCGAGAGCGGTCAGCTGGGCCTCTTCAAGAACGGCTATTGGGACAATCCCGCCTATCTTCTGCCGCCCGAGGCGGATCTGATGGCGACGACCCACTACCTCGAGGCGCTCGATCTCCAGAAGGAGATCGTCAAGGTGCACACGATCTTTGGCGGCAAGAACCCGCACCCGAACTGGCTGGTGGGCGGCGTGCCGTGCCCGATCAACATGGATGGCGTGGGCTCGGTCGGGGCGATCAACATGGAGCGGCTGAATATGGTCAGCTCCATCATCGACCAGACGCAGGAGTTTAACCGCAACGTCTATATCCCCGATGTGAAGGCGATCGGCGGCATCTACCGCAACTGGCTGTACGGTGGCGGGCTGTCCTCGAAGGCGTGCCTCGCCTATGGCGACATCCCCGAGCATCCCAACGATTTCTCGCCCGAGCAGCTGCATCTGCCGCGCGGCGCGATCATCAATGGCAATATGGACGAGGTGCTGGACGTCGATCCGCGCGATCCCGAGCAGGTGCAGGAGTTCGTCGATCACTCGTGGTACACCTATGGCGAGGCGGGCAAGGGGCTGCACCCGTGGGATGGCGTCACCGAGCCGAAATACGAGTTGGGGCCGAACGCCAAGGGCACCAAGACCCGCATCGAAGAGCTTGACGAGGCGGCGAAATACTCGTGGATCAAAGCCCCGCGCTGGCGCGGTCATGCCATGGAGGTGGGGCCGCTGGCGCGTTACATCGTCGGCTACGCCAAGGGCCATGAGGACATCCGCGATCAGGTCGACCGGCTGCTGTCGGATATGGACCTGCCCAAGGAGGCGCTGTTCTCGACGCTGGGCCGCACCGCGGCGCGGGCGCTGGAATCCGAATATTGCGGCCGTCTGCAACGGCACTTCTTTGACAAGATGATCGCCAATATCCGCAACGGCGACGAGAGCACGGCGAACATCGAGAAATGGGATCCGTCGACCTGGCCGAAAGAGGCCAAGGGTGTCGGCATGACCGAAGCGCCGCGCGGCGCGTTGGGGCATTGGATCAAAATCAAGGATGGGCGGATCGAGAACTATCAATGCGTCGTGCCGACCACGTGGAACGGCTCGCCGCGCGACACTGCGGGCAATATTGGCGCTTTCGAGGCGTCGCTGATGAACACCAAGGTCGAGCGTCCCGA
Organism: Salipiger sp. ABN3_019; assembly: GCF_056158605.1. NCBI lineage: Bacteria > Pseudomonadati > Pseudomonadota > Alphaproteobacteria > Rhodobacterales > Roseobacteraceae > Salipiger > Salipiger sp. ABN3_019. The sequence goes on along the minus strand of NZ_JBSWTP010000009.1, from coordinate 2,677,930 downwards.
GGAGCCGGTGGAGATCCTGCGCACGCTGCACAGCTTCGATCCCTGCCTTGCCTGTTCCACCCATGTCATGTCCCCCGACGGCGCCGAACTGGCGCAGGTCAAGGTTCGCTGAGAGGAGAAGCGATCATGAAAAAGGCAATCCTGATCTGGGCCGCCTCCGCCTCTGTGGCGGCGGCCCATCCCGGTCACGACGCGGCGCTGCCGGCGGATGGCGCGGCGCATTGGCTGCTGTCGCCGCTGCATGGGCTGGGAATTCTGGCGCTGGCGGGCGTGCTGGTCTGGCGGCTTTACGCCGCGCGCCGGGAGTGAGCCCATGCCGGAGGACACGCTTCATACGCAAGGAGGGCAGGGCCAGACCCTGTCCACCCGCCCGCTGACCGGCGATGCGCGGGCCTCGGACATCGAAACCGTCCGCCGCCGCACCTCGGTCTTTGTCTACGAATGGCCGGTGCGGCTCTGGCATTGGATCAACGCAGCGCTGATCATGGTGCTGATCGGCACCGGCTGGTTCATCGCCTCGCCGCTGCCGACGATGAACTTCGCCGAGGCCACGCATCAGTTCGTCATGGGCTACATCCGCTTTGGCCATTTCGCCGCCGGGCAGATGCTGACCGTGGCCTTCCTCGGACGGGTCTATTGGGCCTTTGTTGGCAACCATCATGCCAAGCAGCTGTTCTATGTGCCGGTCTGGAAGAAAAGCTGGTGGAAAGAAGTTGTCCACGAGCTGCGCTGGTACGCCTTCCTTGAGGACGTGCCGAAGAAATACGTGGGCCACAACCCGCTGGCGCAGGTGGCGATGTTCTTTTTCATGACGGTGGGCATCACCTTCATGCTGCTGACCGGCTGGGCGCTTTATGCCGAGGGCGCGGGGCAGGGATCGCTGCCCGATCTGGTCATGGGCTGGCTCATCGCGCTGGTGGGGAATACGCAAATTCTGCATTCCCTTCATCACCTTGGCATGTGGTTCATCGTGATCTTCATGATGATCCACATCTACGCCGCGATCCGCGAGGACATCATGTCGCGGCAGTCGATGGTCTCGACGATGATCTCGGGCCACCGCACCTTCAAGGACGATCTTCCGGACTGACTCCCCTCCCAAGACGGAAGACGTGGAAGCGGGCCCTTCGGGGTCCGTTTCTTTGTGTGGAAGGTTGTGTTCCAATTTTGAGTATTTGTGGAAAGATGAATTCCGGTTAGCGTAGGTCAGTTCGGGGGCGATTTTTAGGTTTTTGTTAAACATATCATGCAGATGCGGATTTTATTCGGGTGGGTGGAAATTCGCTGCCGTGGCGGAACGAAGCCCTTAATTTCGAACGGGCCAGCAGCTGAAAACACGGTTTTCGGCGCGCAAGCGGAGGGAGGGACATATGGCGCAAAAGGCGCTCATTCTCGGCATCGGTAACGTGCTCTGGGCGGACGAGGGCTTTGGCGTGCGCTGCGTCGAACATGTGGCCGCGACGCTGGCCTTTGGGCCGGAGGTGACGGTGCTCGATGGCGGCACGCAGGGGCTCTATCTGCTGCCTTTCCTCGAAGAGACGGACGTCATGGTCGTCTTTGACGCGGTGGATTACGGGCTGGAGCCCGGCACCATGAAGATCGTCGAGGGCGAGGACGTGCCCGCCTTCATGGGCGCCAAGAAGATGAGCCTGCACCAGACCGGCTTTCAGGACGTGATCGCCACCGCGCAGCTCATGGGCTACTGCCCCGGCGAGCTTGTGCTGATCGGTTGCCAGCCGGTCGAGCTTGAGGATTACGGCGGATCGCTGCGGCCCGAGGTGACGGCGCGTATCCCCGAGGCGGTGGCCATCGCCCGCGACTGGCTGGCGGCGCGCGGCTTCGTGGCCGCCGAAGGCAGTACCGAGACGCTTGACCTCGCCGATGCCTCGCTGCGCATGGACGCCTATGAGGCGGGCCGCCCGACCGAGGATGAGGCCTGCCGCAGCGGCGACGCGCGCTTCTTCCCGCAAAGCGGACGCGGCTGATGTGCGTCGGCATCCCCATGCAGATCCTTGCGGTCGAGGGCATCGCCGCCCGCGCCACGGGCGCCGAGGGCGAGGCGCTGATCGACCTGTCGCTCACCGGCCCGCTGGCCCCCGGCACATGGGTGCTGACCCATCTCGGCTGCGCCCGCGAGGTGATTTCTCCCGAAGAAGCGGCGCTGATCGCCGAGGCGCTGGCGGGGCTGCGCAGCCTCATGGCGGGGGGCAGCGCCGAGGGGGCCTTTGCCGATCTGGAAAACCGCAGCCCGGCGCTGCCACCGCATCTGGAAGCGGCCCGCGCGGCCGGTTTGAGCAAGGCTTGAGGCCGCAATACGAGGAGTGACTGACATGGGCCATCCGCTGATCGACCGGCTGAGCACCGAGATGAATATGCCACTGCTGGAGAGCATGGAGGCGCTGCGCGCCTTCACCGCGCGCGACGGGGCGCATGTGCTCTTTGTGCCCGGCGATCCCAAGCGCAACCTTGAAAGCGCCGATGTGGCGGTGATCCTGCCAGAGCTGCGCATGACCTTCCAAGGCGCCTTCGACTGCGCCGTGGTGGGCGATGCGATCGAGGCCGAGCTGCGCGAGAGCGCCGGGGTGCTGAAGACGCCCTCGCTGATTTTCTACCGCGGCGGCACCTGTGTCGGCGGCATCCCCAAGGTGCGCGACTGGGACGATTACATGGCCCGCATTCCGCATCTTCTGGCGATCACGCCCGAGCTTCCTCCGGCTTCTAGAGCCACCTCCGCGGCCTGAGCCGAAAGGACATCCCCATGGTCAGCAATTTTCACCTTCCGCCCGTCGGCTACGGCCCCGGCTCGCAGCCCGAGGATGAGGCCGAGCTGCAGTATATGTCGCTGCCGCAGGACATGCGCACCTTCACCGCCCATGTGCCGGATGTGGAGGCCAGCGCCGCGCTGGCCCCTGCGATGGGGCTGCTGGCGGCGCTGGCGGAGGCCGCCGAGCGTGTGGCTGCGGGCGGCGCGCCCGAGCGCTTTGACCTCAGCCCGCTGGATGCGGCGAACCGCAGGCTCGTCGCCGACACCATGCTGGAAGGCGAGGTGGCGATGAAGATCCGCGGCATCCCGGCGATCCGCGTGCAGGAGAGCGTCTTTGCGGGCGTCTGGATGCTGAGCGGGGCGGGGCTCGACGCGATCGAGATCGGCGCGGTGCCGGGCGCGGCGCGCAGCCGGGCGTTCGAGCCGTCACGGCGGGGCAGCTCCGAAAAGGCCAGTGTAGAAAAGGCCAGTGCGGGGGTGGTCAACGCCCCGGCGCTGCTGGCGGAACTGCTGGACAAGAGCGCCGCCTACGCGGGCGCGCCCCATGTGGTGAATATGACGCTGCTGCCGCACACCGAGGGCGATCTGGCATGGCTCGATGCGCGGCTTGGCGAGGGCTCTGTGGACATCTTGTCGCGCGGCTACGGCAACTGCCGGGTCACCGCCACCGCCACGCCCCACGTCTGGCGCGTGCGGTTCTACAATTCGATGGATCAGCTGATCCTCGACACTTTCGAGGTGACCGCCATGCCCGAAGTGGCGCTGGCGGCACCCGAGGATCTGACGGACAGCGCAGAGCGTCTGCGCGAAGTGCTGGAGGCGATCCGATGAGCTTTGAAGGGTCCTATCTGGGTGCCAACGACCGGATCAGCGCGCAGGCGGTGATGGAGTGCAAGATCTGCTGGACGCCTTATGATCCGGCCGAGGGCGACGATTTCCGGCAGGTCGAGCCGGGCACCGCCTTTGCCGATCTGCCCGAGGATTGGTCCTGCCCGAATTGCTCGGCCCCCAAGGAGCAGTTCATGGTGCTGGAAGATCCGGGCGCGGCGGACCTGCTCGAAGCGGCGCGCATCAAGGCGGTGACGGACCGGCTCGAGGCCGATTTCGCCGAGGTGTATCATGCCAAGATGCGCGACGTGCCGATCGTCAACAAGGCGCTGCGGGTCGAGGCGGTGGGCTTTCAGCGCCATGGCGACTGCCTGCTCGGGGTGCTGGTCTCGCCGTGGTTCATGAACCTGGTGCTGCTGCCCGATGAGGGCGCGGCGTGGCCTGAACTTCGCGCCGGCGACAAGGAGGTGATCGGCTTTCCCTCGGGCGAGTATGAATTCCTGCACAACAGCCGCGAGATGACCGGCCCCTACAAGGCCTGCTCGCTGTTCTCGCCGATGGGGGAGTTTACCCGCCAGAAGGACGCCACCGATGTGGCGCGTGCGGTGATGGCGGCGCTTTTCGACGAGGCCAACCGTGCCGAGACCGACCGCGCCGCCGAGATCCGGGCGCAGCGCGAGGCGGATCTGGCCGAGATGGCCGCCGAAGAGGCGGCGATGGATGCGGGCGAGGTGCCGGATCTGCGCGGTGCCCCCTCGCGGCGCGCGGTGCTGACCGCGGGGCTCTCGGACAGCGGGGCCGCTGAGCAGCCGTCGGTGGAGCAGGGCTGATGCTTGACGACGCCGCCTCTCCGCGCCTTGTGGCGCAGGCTGCGCCGGGGCTGCCGGTCGCCCGGCTGGTCGCCGGTCGGTCGGTGGAGGAGGTGCTGGCGCTGATGCCGCGGCTCTTCAACCTGTGCCGCGCGGCGCAGGCGGCAGCTCTGGCGGCGGCGCTGGGGCGGGAGGTGGACAGCGGCGGCATCGCGGCGGAGGTGCTGCGCGATCACCTGCTCAAGCTGCACGTCAGCTGGCCGGGGCAGTTCGGGCTTGCGCCGCTGCCGCTGCCCGAGGGTTGGCAGCAGGGCGGGCGGGCACTGCTTGCGGCGCTCTTCGGCCCTGCCGGGCGCGCCCCCGAGAGGCTGGCCGAGCTTGATGCCTTCATCGTCTCGGACCGCCCTGCGGCGCGGGCGCTCTACCGCATCGGGACATGCTTTGCGCCCGGAGAGGCGGTGGCCGAAGGTCTGGCGGTGGTGGACGCGGCCAGCGTCTGGCGCGACGCGCCGATCGAAAACTCGGTCGCGGCGCGGCATATGCATCACCCGGCGCTGGCGGCGCTGGCGGCGCGCGAGGGGCGGGGGCCGCTCTGGCGTGCCTGTGCCCGGCTCTATGATCTCGAAGCGGCGGCGCTGGGAAAGCTGCCCGCCGTGCTGCAAGGCGCGGGCTGGGCGATGGTCCCGGCGGCGCGCGGCGCTTATGCGGTGCGCGTGACGGTCGTGGCGGGTCAGGTGACCGCACTGGAGCGCCGCACGCCCACCGACGCGCTGTTGGCGCAGGGCGGCGTTCTGGCGCGCAGCCTCGCCACGCTGCCGCCGGAAAGATCGGGTCTGGGGCCGCTCTTGCTGGACATTCTCGATCCCTGTTGTCCTCTTCGGCTGAAAGAGGTGCAGCATGCATGAGATGTCGCTGTGCGAGGGGATCCGGCAGGTGGTCGATCAGGCCGCCGCCGATCCCGCCATCGCCAAGGTGACCCGCGTGCGGCTGGAGATCGGCCGCTTCGCCGGGGTGGAAAAACATGCGCTGACCTTCGCTTGGGAGGTCGTCATGCGCGGCTCCAAGGCCGAAGGCGCGGCGCTGGAGATGATCGACCTGCCGGGCCGCGCGCTCTGCTACGACTGTATGGCGCAGGTCGAGATCGACAACCGGCTTGATCCCTGTCCGAACTGCGGCGGGGGCAAGCTGATGCCCGACGGGGGCGATGAAATGCGGATCAAGGACATGGAGGTGATCTGATGTGCACGGTATGCGGCTGCGGCGATGCAAGGCTCGAGGGGCATTCCCACGGGGAGCATGGGCACCACCATCATCACCATGACCACAGCCATGATCATGGCCACCACCACACGCATTCCCATGCGCATTCCCATGGCGACATTCACTTCGGGCAGGGTTCGGCGGGTGTCGAGGTGCCGGGCATGTCGCAGGAGCGGCTGGTGGAGATCGAGACCGGCATCCTTGCGCAGAACGACCGCTACGCCATGGCCAACCGGGCGCGGCTGGCCGAGCTGGATGCCTTCGCGGTGAACCTTGTCTCCTCGCCCGGCTCGGGCAAGACCACGCTGCTGTGTGCCGCGATCCGCGCGCTTGGGCAGGCGCCCGTGGCGGTGATCGAGGGCGACCAGCAGACCTCGAATGACGCCGACCGCATCCGCGCCACAGGCGCGCCCGCGGTGCAGGTCAACACCGGCAAAGGCTGCCATCTCGACGGCCATATGGTCGGCCACGCCATGGAGCATCTGGACCTGAAGCCGGGAACCACGCTCTTTATCGAGAACGTCGGCAACCTCGTCTGCCCGGCGGCTTTCGATCTGGGGGAGGATGCCAAGATCGCCATCCTCTCGGTCACCGAGGGCGAGGACAAGCCGCTGAAATACCCCGATATGTTCACCGCCGCGCGGCTGGCGCTGCTCAACAAGGTGGATCTCGCGCCGCATTGCGATGTGGACCTCGATCTTTACGAGGCCAACCTGAAGCGGGTGAACCCGACCATCGAGGTGATCCGTGTTTCGGCGCGCACCGGCGAGGGGCTGGAGCAGGTCCTCGGCTGGCTGCGCAGCGAGGCGCAGGCCAAGCGTCAAGCAAAGCTTCGGTCAAAGGCACAGGTCAAGGCGGCGGAGTGATGGCAGGCCCGGCGCTTCCCACCGTTCTGGTCGTCGACGACGAGCCGCATTCGGTCGCCGCCATGCGCATGGCGCTGGAGGATGACTTCTCGGTGCTCGAGGCGGGCAGCGCCGAAGAGGCGTGGCGGCTGATGGAAGAGCATTGGGTGCAGGTGGTGATCTCGGACCAGCGCATGCCCGGCAAGACCGGCATCGAGCTGCTGACCGAGATCCGCGACCGCTGGCCCGAGACCGTGCGCATCATCGTCACCGGCTATACCGAGACCGGCGACATGATCGACGCGATCAACGAGGCGGGGATCTATCAGTTCATCACCAAGCCGTGGCACCCCGATCAACTGCTCATGTCGGTGCGCAACGCGGCGCGGCTGTTTGAACTGGCGCGCGACCACGAGCGGATCTCGCTCGAGATGCGCTATCTGGGCAATACCGCCACTGCCAAGCTCGAGGAACGGCGGCGGCAGGCGCAGGCGGGGCTTGGCTTCGACAAGGTGCTGCGCGGCGCGAACTCGCCGCTCAATGCCACCATCGCCCATGCGCGGCAGGTGGCCAGCTTCGACGTGCCGGTGCTGATCACCGGCGAGCCGGGCACCGGCAAGACCGACCTTGCCCGCGCCATGCACTACGGCTCGCTGCGCGCCGACCGGCCGTTCTTTGAACTCAACTGCACCGGCCTTTCGGATGAGGCGCTGGCGGCAGAGCTCTTCGGGGTGAAGCGCGGCGCGATGGCGGGGCAAGTGCAGGCGCGCGCGGGGCTTTTGCAAAAGGCCGACCGGGGCACGATCTTTCTCAATGGCGTCGACGGGCTGTCGGACGTCATGCAGATGGCGCTGCTGCGGATCGTGCGCGAGGGCGCCTTTCAGCCGGTGGGCGGCCATGAGACGCTGACCACGCGGGTGCGGCTGATCGCGGGCAGCCATGCCGACCTGCGCCCGAGGGTCGAGGCCGGTCGGTTCCGCGGCGATCTCTTCTACGAACTGGCGGTGACCGAACTGGCGATGCCGCCGCTGCGGGCCCGCGGCGAGGATGTGGAGCTTTTGGCCGAGCGTTTCTTGCATGACGCCGCCAGCGCCCACGGCAAGCCGGTGCGCGGGCTCAGCCGCGCGGCGCTGGAATTCCTCATGGCCTACGACTGGCCGGGCAACCTGCCGGAGCTGCGCAACGAGATGCTGCGCATGCTGATCCTCGCGCAGGATATGACGCTGGGGCCGGAACTGATCTCGCGCGCCATCCTGCAGGCGGGCTCGCAGCGCGACGGCGAGCGTATCTCGGGGCAGGATTTGTGCCAGCTCGAGGGCACGCTGAAGGACCGGGTGGAACTGATGGAGATGCGCATCCTTGGCGAGACGCTGACCCGTCTCAAGTGGAACAAGTCGCGGGCGGCGGCGGAGCTTGGGCTCAGCCGCGTCGGCCTGCGCGCCAAGCTCGACCGCTACGGCATCGAGCCGCATGCCGCCGTGGCAGAGGAGGACTGAACCATGTGTCTGGGCATTCCGGGACAGATCGTCTCGATCACCGATGCGGGCCGCCAGATGGGCATGGCCGAGGTTTCGGGCGTGCGCCGCGAGGTCTCGCTCGCGCCCGTCGCTGACCGTCCGCTCGAGGCGCTGGTGGGCGAATGGGTGCTGATCCACGTCGGTTTCGCCATGGCGGTGATCGACGAACATGAGGCGCAGGAGACGCTGATCGCCTTGCGCGAACTGGGTGAGGCGCAGGAGGCGCTGGAGCAGATGGCCGAGGGCGACAGGGCTCTCGCGGGGGAGGGCACGGCATGAGATACGTTCAGGAGTTTCGCGACCCCAAGGCCGCGCAGGGCGTGCTGCGGGCCATCGCGGCGGTCTGCACCGAGATCGGCTGCACCGCCGACGACCCGCTGCGCATCATGGAGATCTGCGGCGGCCACACCCATGCGATCTTTCGCTACGGGCTCGACAAGCTGGTGCCTGCGGGCATCGAGTTCATCCACGGCCCCGGCTGCCCGGTCTGCGTGCTGCCTATGGCGCGCGTCGACGATTGCGTCGAGATCGCCGAACAGCCCGGCGTGATCTTCTGCACCTTCGGCGACGCGATGCGGGTGCCCGGCACGCGCAAGTCGCTGCTGCAGGCCAAGGCCGACGGTGCCGACATCCGCATGGTCTACTCGCCGCTCGACGCGCTGGAACTGGCGCGGCGCAACCCGGACCGCGAGGTGGTCTTTTTCGGCCTCGGCTTCGAGACCACCACCCCGTCGACCGCGCTCACCCTGCAACAGGCGAAGCGCGAGGAGATCGGCAATTTCTCGGTCTTCTGCAACCACATCACCGTGCCGCCGCCGATCCGTGCGCTGCTGGAAGACCCGCATATGATCCTCGACGGGTTTGTCGGGCCGGGGCATGTGAGCATGGTCACCGGCATCCACTGCTATGATTTCGTGGCCGAAGAGTTCAACAAGCCCATCGTCGTCGCGGGGTTCGAGCCGCTCGATCTGCTGCAGTCGGTGCTGATGGTGCTGCGGCAGATCGCCGAGGGCCGGGCCGAGGTCGAGAACCAATACGCCCGCGTCGTGCCCGAGCATGGCAACCCGGTGAGCCTTGCGGCCATCGCCGATGTCTACGAGCCGCGCCCCAGCTTCGAATGGCGCGGCCTTGGCGAGATCGACGCCTCGGGGCTGCGCATCCGCGACGGCTATCGTGCGTGGGACACCGAGGCCAAATTCGGCATCGGCTACGGCGCACGCCCCAAGAGCGAAGAACCCGAAGGCTGCGCCTGCGGTGCGGTGATGACCGGGCGGATGAAGCCCGTCGCCTGTCCGCAGTTCGGCAGAGGCTGCACCCCCGATACGCCGCTTGGGGCGCTGATGGTCTCGTCCGAGGGCGCCTGCGCGGCCTATTGGACCTATGGCGGCGCGCGTGCCGTCGCGGCGGCGGAATAAGGGCGGCACCGCCCGATCATGAAGGAGGCTCAGCCATGAACGCCCTCACTCCCGAACCCTCGCGCCAACCCTCACGCCTGCGCGGCGACCGGGTCACGCTGGCCCATGGCGGCGGCGGAAAGGCCATGCGCGATCTCATCGACGAGGTCTTCACCTCGGTCTTCGAGCCCGCCGGGACCGAGGATCAGGCGCGGCTGATGCATGGCCCGCTGCAGGCCCCCGGCGCGCAACTGGCCTTCACCACCGACAGTTTCGTGGTGACCCCGGTGGAATTTCCCGGCGGCGACATCGGCAAGCTGGCGGTTTGCGGCACGGTCAATGATCTGGCGGTGGGCGGCGCCCAGCCGCTCTGGCTCTCGGCGGCCTTCATCATCGAAGAGGGCTGCGAAATCGCGCTCTTGCGCCGGGTGGTGGCCTCGATGGCGCGTGAGGCGGCGAGCGCGGGCGTGCGCATCGTCACCGGCGACACCAAGGTTGTCGAGAAGGGATCCTGCGACACGCTCTTCATCACCACCTCGGGCGTCGGGGTGATCCCGGCAGGGCGCGACATGGCGGCGGCCAATATCCGGCCCGGCGACGCGGTGCTGGTCAACGGCGTGCTCGGCGATCACGGCGCGACCATCCTTGCCGCGCGGGGCGATCTGGCGTTGTCGTCGCCCATCGAAAGCGACTGCCAGTCGCTGAATGGGCTGATCGAGGCGGTGCTCGCCGCTGCCCCCGATGCCCGCGCCTGCCGCGACGCCACGCGCGGCGGGCTGGCCTCGGCGCTCAATGAGATGGCGGCGGAGGCGGGGGTGACCGTCACGCTCGAAGACGCCGATCTGCCGATCCGCGACGAGGTGCGCGGGATGTGCGAGCTTCTGGGGCTTGATCCGCTCTATCTGGCCAATGAGGGCACGCTGGTGATGTTCGTACCGGCAAAGCAAGCCGAGGCGGCGCTTGCGGCGATGCGCGCGCGGCCCAAGGGGCAGGGCGCGGCGATCATCGGATATGCCGCCGCGGCAGGGCCGATCCCGGTGGTCTGCCGCACCGCCTTTGGCGGCACGCGGATCGTCGACATGCTGGTCGGAGAGCAACTGCCGCGCATCTGCTGAGATGCGTGCCACCGCTGCGGGGCTTGCCATAACGCGCAAATTCGGGAATCTTTCTCTTATCAGAGATGGATTCCCGGAGCCGATCCCATGCCCGATGCAGCAACCCTGTCCCCGCCCGATGACCTGTCAGGCTTTGCCGCGCGGCTTGCCCGCCGTCTTGCCGCGCTGCGCGGCGAGCGCGGGCTGACGCTGGACCAACTGGCCGAGCAGAGCGGCGTGTCGCGCGCCGCGCTCTCGCGGTTCGAGAAGGGCGAGACCAGCCCCACCGCCGAGGTTCTGGGCAAGCTCTGCCTCGCCTATGGGCTCAGCATGTCGCGGCTGATGGCGATGGTCGAAGAGGGGTTCACCGCGCATGTGTCCGCCGCCGAACAGCCGGTCTGGGAGGATGCCGAGACCGGCTTCACCCGCCGCGTGGTCTCGCCCGGCGCAACCGGGCTCGCCGCCGAGATGCTGCATTGCACGCTGACGCCGGGGGCAGAGATCGCCTATGACGCCTCGCCGGTGCCGGGGCTGGAGCATCACCTGCATCTGCTGTCGGGCAAGCTGCGGGTCGAGGTCGAAGGCGCGGCGCATGAGATGGCGGCGGGGGACACGCTGCGCTACCGGCTCGAGGGCGCCAGCCGCTTCATCGCGCTGAGCAAGAAAAAGCCCGCGGACTATGTGCTTGTGCTGGTGACGCCATGAGCGATGTGACCACCGGGGTGGAGATCCGGGCGCTGGGGCTGGCAGAGGCGCAGCGCCATCTGGCCGATCTCGCCGAGGTCTTGCAGGCCTGCGTCGCCGATGGTGCCAGCGTCGGCTTCGTGATGCCCTTTTCGCTGGCCGAGGCAGAGGGGTTCTGGCGCGGCCTGCTGCCCGAGGTCGGCACTGGCGGGCGTCTGCTCTTTGGCGCGTTCCTTGAGGGGCGTCTGGTCGGGACCGGATCGCTTGTGCCCGCGGGGATGCCGAACCAGACCCACCGCGCCGAAGTGTCGAAGTTGCTGGTGCACCCGGCGTTCCGCCGACGGGGCATCGCACGGGCGCTGATGCAGGCGCTGCTGGAGCGGTCCAAGCAGATGGGCCGCGATCTGGTGACGCTGGACACCCGCAGTGGCGACGCCGCGCAGCATCTCTATTCCAGTTGCGGCTTTCTGCCCGCGGGAGAAATTCCCGAATATGCGCTTGCGCCCGAGGGCGGCGCGCGGCGCGATGCGACGCTGTTCATGTACCGGCTGGGCTGAGCCTCAGCCGGTCGGCGTCGACCAGCTTTCCAGCGCCAGCCCGGTCATCCTGCGCAGCGGCGCATGTTCCGACAGATAGCGCCCCGCCAAGGCCCGGCGGGTGCGCTCGCTGAGCGCTGGCGCGGGAGTTGTGCGCCCGGGCAGGGCGCGGTCGAGCAGGCGCTGCACGGTTCCGGGCTGGGATGGCTCTGGCGCGGCGGCGGGGGCGAGGTCAATCGCGGCGGGCGCGAGCCCGAGGTGGGCGCACAGCTGCTCCCAAACCTTGGCGGGCGTCTCGCGCAGCGCCTCATAGCTCAGGAACAGGATCTGCTCGCGCGGGAAGGCGTCGAGATAGCGCTGAAGCTGCGTCACGTAGTGGCTTTGTTGCGCGTAGCCGTGCCACGCGCTCCAGCCGCTGGCGAGGCGCTGCGGCTCGGCGGCCAGCGCCTCTTCGAAGCTGGGGCTGGGGTCGAGCCCTTGAACGCGGTAATCCGCATAATGCGCGAAGGCGCGGGCCACCGGGTCGCGCAGGGTGATGACGATCCGCGCGTCGGGACGGGCCTCGGCGATGCGGCTGGCGGCCTCGCAATGGGCAAGGTAGCAGGGCGAGGCATCGCCGCGCATCGCCGCGCCGCGCCCGGCGTACAGTGCGAGGTACTCCGCCGCATCGGTCACCGCGGTTGCCATCTGGTCGCGGTCGTAGGGACCGGCGGTCGGACGCGGATCATTGCTCGTATGGGCAAAGTATCTCGGCGCGCGGTTCTCGGGCAGAAAGACCTCCGGGTGCTGGGCCAGCCAAGTGCCCAGCGTCTCGGTCCCGGCTTTCGCCGCGCCGACGAGGTAGAATTCCGGGTAGTCTCTCGACGAAGAGCGTGCCATGGAAACCGTCGCTAAAAACATGCGTATCACAGCATGTTATGGTGCGGCGGGCGCTCTCGTCCGCTCCGGCGGCGGACAGGCGGAGGGGGCAAGCGGATGCCCCACTAATCCGTTCGGAGAGGGTCAGCAGTTGGGCACGTTCACCGCCAGCCCGCCAAGCGAGGTTTCCTTGTACTCATGGCCCATGTCGCGCCCGGTCTGGCGCATCGTCTCGATACAGGCGTCGAGCGAGACAAGATGCGTGCCGTCGCCGCGCATCGACAGCGAGGCGGCAGAGACCGCCTTGATCGCGCCCAGCCCGTTGCGCTCGATGCAGGGCACCTGCACGAGGCCCTTCACCGGATCGCAGGTCATCCCGAGGTGATGCTCCAGCGCGATCTCGGCGGCGTTTTCGATCTGTGCAGGCGTGCCGCCCATGACGGCGCAGAGCCCGGCGGCGGCCATGGCCGAGGCGCTGCCCACCTCGGCCTGACAGCCCGCCTCGGCGCCAGAGATCGAGGCGTTGTATTTCACCAGCCCACCGATCGCCGCCGCGGTCAGCAGGAACTCTGGGATGCGCGAGGAGGTGGCGCCGGGCACGAAGTCGAGCCAGTAGCGCAACACCGCAGGCACCACGCCCGCCGCGCCATTGGTGGGCGCGGTGACCACCTGTCCGCCAGCGGCGTTCTCTTCGTTGACCGCCATGGCGTAGCAGCTCATCCAGTCGTTGATCACATGCGGCGCGGTGAGATTGCGGCCACGCTCGGCCTGCAGCTGCTCGTGGATATTGCCCGCGCGGCGTTTCACATTCAGCCCGCCGGGCAGGATGCCGCCGCCCTCGAGCCCGCGTTCGAGACAGCCCATCATCACCTCTGAGATGCGCAGCAGCCCGGCATCAAGCTCGGCGGCGGGGCGGCGCGACAGTTCGTTGCGGCGCTTCATCTCCGCGATGCCGAGGCCCGAGGTCGCGGCCATCTGAAGCATTTCGGCGGCACTCTTGAAAGGGTAGGGAACGGCGGGGCCGTGGTCCTTGTCCTCGCCCGAGCTCAGCTCGTCTTCGGTCAGCACGAAGCCACCGCCGACGGAATAATAGGTCTCCTGCGCGATCACGTCGCCCTGCGCGTCGGTGGCCATCAGGATCATGCCGTTGGCATGGCCGGGCAGATTGCGGTCGTAGTCGAAGCGCAGGTCCTTGGCGGGGTCGAACTTCAGCGGTGCCAGCCCCTCGGGATGCACCATGCCGGTTTCATTGATCTCCGCCAGCGCGGCCTCGGCGGCCTCGGCATCGAAGGTTTCGGGCAGGAAGCCCGCCAGCCCGAGGATGGTCGCGCGGTCGGTGGCATGGCCGACGCCGGTAAACGCCAGCGAGCCATGCAGCGAGCCGCGCAGCCCATGGGCGGCGAAAGGCGCGGCGCGCAGCCGGTCGAGAAAGCGCCCGGCCGCGACCATCGGCCCCATCGTGTGCGAAGACGACGGGCCGATCCCGACCTTGAACATCTCGAAGACGGACAGAAACATGCAAAAACCTCGGTTGGCGTTGGGCTATTTGCGGCGACCCTATCCTCTGGCGCGGCGATGTCACCCGCGGAAAGCGGCATTCCGCCGGGGAAAAACGCTGCGGCGCCAAGCGCGGGCCTGCCTTGGCGGGGATTTTGGCTATCGCCCGCGGGTGCGATCTTTCCTATAAGCGCCCCCGATATCACAAGAGGGGAGTCGCGGCGATGTCCGACCAGCTTTCGGCCAGCGATCTGGCCAAATTCGTATGCGCCCGCCGTGCGGCGGATTTCGTCGAGGACGGCATGCGCGTCGGTCTCGGCACCGGCTCCACCGCCGCTTGGCTGGTGCGCAGCCTTGGCAAGCGGGTGCGCGAGGACGGGCTGAAAATCCGTGCCGTGCCGACCTCCAGCCGCACCGCGGAACTGGCCCGTCAGGTGGGCATCGAGGTGATCAGCCTCGACGAGGCCGGCTGGCTCGATCTGACCATCGACGGTGCCGATGAGTTCGATCCCGCGCTGAACCTGATCAAGGGCGGCGGCGGCGCGCATCTGCAAGAGAAGATCGTCGCCTGCGCCTCCGACCGCATGGTGGTGATCGCCGATGCGGCCAAGGATGTGGCGACGCTGGGCGCCTTCCCGCTGCCGCTCGAGGTGATCCCCTTCGGCGGCGCCTCGACCCGCAAACTGGTCGAGCGCGCGCTTGCGGACATGGATGTAGACGGCCGCGAAACCACCCTGCGCATGGCGGGCGAGCAGCCCTTCATCACCGATGAGGGCAACCATGTGCTCGACCTGCACCTGAAGCGCATCGGCGATCCGCGCGCGCTGTCGCTGGCGATCAACCAGATCCCCGGCGTGGTGGAGAACGGCCTCTTCCTCGGCATCTGCGACACGGTGGTGATCGGCCATGCCGATGGCCGCGCCGAGCTGCGTGGCGGCGAAGCGGGCGAGAGCACGGTTGATCTCAGCGAGGCTCAGACCCTGCTCTGAGCCCCGCGCCCGGAGCGACACCAACCGGGCCGACAGCAAAAAGGCAGGCCGCCCATGGAACATCCGTGGGCGGCCTTTCATCTTTCCACAAATACTCCGGGGGCGCGGGGGCTGGCCCCCGCCTCGGCGCCTGACCTCTGCCCGCAGAGCGCGCACCGCGCACGGCACCGCGGCCATCCGGCCCGGTCGCTCTGGTCATCCGCCCGGCTCTGTGGTCTACCTCCCGCCGACAGAAAACAAGGCGACCCAGAGGCGACCCATGAGCGATTTTGACTTTGATCTCTTTGTGATCGGCGGCGGTTCGGGCGGCGTGCGTGCGGCCCGCGTTGCGGCGGGCGAGACCGGCGCCAAAGTGGCCCTCGCCGAAGAGGACCGCTATGGCGGCACCTGCGTCATCCGGGGCTGCGTTCCCAAGAAACTGATGGTCTTCGCGTCCGAATACGGCACGGTTGCCGAGGACGCCAAGGGCTATGGCTGGGACATCGCGGAGGGCAGCTTCAATTGGGGCAGCTTCCGCGAGCGGCTCAACAACGAGTTGGACCGGCTCGAAGGCATCTACCGCAACCTGCTGAAGAACTCGGGTGTCACCTCCTATGATGCGCGGGCCAAGGTGAAGGACGCGCATACGGTCGAGCTGTCGACCGGCGAGACGATCACCGCCAAGCACATCCTCGTCGCCACCGGCGGCCGCCCGATGCGCCCCGAGATCCCCAATGCCGAGCTGGGTCTGGTGTCGGACGACATCTTCCACCTCGAGGACCTGCCGAGCTCGATCCTGATCGTCGGCGGCGGCTATATCGCCTGCGAGTTCGCCTGCATCCTCAACGGGCTCGGCGTCGAGGTGACGCAATATTACCGCGGCGCGCAGGTTCTGCGCGGCTTTGACGAGCAGGCCCGCGGCCTGATCGCCGAGAGCATGGTGGAAAACGGCGTGCAGCTGCATTGCGGCACCGACATCGTCGAGATGCGCCTCGCCACCGCCGAGGATCTCGAAGAGCATGAGATCGCTGGCGTTCCGATGGGCGCGCGGATGCAGGAGATGCTGGCCGATCACAGCGGCGGCAAGCCCGGCGACGGCCCGGTCTGGGTCAAGGCCTCGAACGGCGACGTGAAGGTCTTCGACAAGGTGTTCTTTGCCACCGGACGTCTGCCCAACACCGACGACATGGGTCTTGAAGAGGCTGGCGTGAAGCTGGGCCGCAAGGGCGAGATTCTGGTGGATGACTACAGCGCCACGGATGTGCCCTCGATCTACGCCATCGGCGATGTCACCGACCGGGTGAACCTCACCCCGGTGGCGATCCGCGAGGGCATGGCCTTCGTCGAGACGGTGTTCAAGGACAACCCCACCAAGGTCGATCACGAGCTGATCCCCTCGGCGGTCTTCACCCAGCCGGAGTTCGGCACGGTGGGCCTGTCCGAGGAAGAGGCGGCCGAGCAGGAGCCGATCGAGGTCTATGCCACCTCGTTCCGCCCGATGCAGACCGCCTTTGCCGGTCGGCCCGACCGGGTGATGATGAAGCTGGTCGTCTCGAAGGAGACCCGCAAGGTGCTGGGCTGCCATATCGTCGCACCCAACGCCGGGGAAATGATCCAGCTGGCGGGGATTGCCGTAAAGATGGGGGCGACGAAAGAGGATTTCGATCGTACCGTGGCAGTGCACCCGACCATGTCGGAAGAGATCGTGACGCTGAAGTCCCCGGTGCGCACCGCTTGAATTCGCGGTGAAAATGCACAGGTAGGGGAACACACAGACGTGAGTGAGAGGGAAGGAACCTAATGGCAGGACACGGCGGCGGCCCCTGGGGCGGCGGTGGCAATCAGGGTGGCGGCAGGCCGCCCAGCGGTGGCGGAGGCAACAACAACGGTGGCCGACGTCCCGAGGATCCGCAGATCCCCGAGATCGACGAGCTGATGAAGAAGGGCCAGGAGCGGCTGCGCGTGCTGATGGGCGGGCGCGGCGGCAACAACGGCGGGCGCACCGGTGGCACCGGCGGCGGCTCGGGCGGGCCCAAGTTCAACCGCAGCACCGTGGCCCTGATCGCGCTGGTCGCGGTTGGTGTCTGGGGTTGGATGAGCTTCTACACCGTCCGGCCCGAAGAACAGTCGGTGGAGCTTTTCCTCGGCAAATATTCCTCGACCGGCAATCCCGGCCTGAACTTCGCGCCTTGGCCCTTCGTCACCCATGAGGTGGTGAATGTGACCTCGGAGCGGACCGAGACGATCGGCAACGGGCGTGATTCGGCGGACAGCCTGATGCTGACCACCGATGCCAACATCGTCGACATCGAGTTTCAGGTGGTCTGGAACATCAACGATCCGGCGAAACTGCTGTTCAACATCCGCGACCCGCAGCTGACCGTGCAGGCGGTCTCTGAGGCGACGATGCGCGAGATCATCGCGGCCAGCAACCTCGCCCCCATCCTCAACCGCGATCGCGGCATCATTGCCGACACCGCGCGCGAAGAGATTCAGGCGACGCTGGACGAGTACGAAAGCGGCATCAACATCGTGCGGATCAACCTCGACACCGCCGATCCGCCCCGCGAGGTGATCGACGCTTTCCGCGAGGTGCAGGCCGCCGAGCAGGAGCGTGACCGTCTCGAACGTCAGGCCGATGCCTACGCCAACCGCGTGGTCGCCGAGGCCCGGGGTGAAGCGGCGCAGATCCGCGAAGAGGCCGAGGGCTATCGTGCGCAAGTGGTCAACGAGGCGCTGGGTGAAGCCAGCCGCTTCTCTGCCGTGCGCGAGGAATATGCCAAGGCCCCCGAGGTCACCCGCCGCCGTCTCTACCTCGAGACGATGGAGAACGTGCTGGGCGGGGTCGACAAGACCATCCTCGACGAGGGCGTGACCGGCGAGGGCGGCGTTGTGCCTTACCTGCCGCTCAACGAGCTGAACCGCAGCCGAACCACCACAGAGGGAGGTAACTGACATGCGCAAGTCGACTTATGTGCTGCCGGTGATCGTCGTTCTGGCGGTGATCGCCCTCTCGTCGATCTTCGTGGTGGACGAGCGCGAGAAGGCTCTCGTGCTGCAGTTCGGCCAGATCAAATCGGTGAAGGAAGAGCCCGGGCTCGCCTTCAAAGTGCCGCTGATCCAGGAAGTGGTGAAATACGACGACCGCATCCTGTCGCTCGACACCGACACCATCGAGGTGACGCCGTCGGATGACCGCCGCCTCGTTGTGGACGCCTTCGCGCGCTACCGCATCGCCGATGTGGTGCGCTTCCGTCAGGCCGTGGGCGTGGGCGGTCTGCGCACCGCCGAGGACCGCCTGTCGGGCATCCTCAATGCGCAGATCCGCGAAGTTCTGGGTGCCGATCAGGTGACCTCGGACGTGATCCTGTCCGAAGACCGTCGCGGGCTGACCAACCGCATCCGCGACCAGGCACGCCAACAAGCGCTGTCGCTGGGCCTTGATGTGGTGGACGTGCGTCTCAAGCAGACCAACCTGCCGTCGCAGAACCTCGAGGCGACCTTCGCCCGGATGCGCGCCGAGCGGGAACGGGAAGCCGCCGACGAGATCGCCCGTGGTAACGAGGCCGCGCAGCGCGTGCGCGCGCTGGCCGACCGGACCGTGGTCGAGACGCAATCGGAAGCCAACCGCGATGCCGACATCATCCGCGGTGAGGCCGACGCCGAAAGCAACGGCATCTATGCCGAGGCCTATGGCGCCGATCCCGAGTTCTTTGGCTTCTACCGGTCGCTGCAGGCTTACCGCAAAGCGCTGCCGGGCGAGAATTCCTCGATCGTCATGACCCCGACCGGCGAGTTCTTCGACTATTTCCGCAATCAGGGTGAGGCCGCTCCGGCACCGCTCGCGGAAAGCTCGGAAGAGGGCGAGGATTCCGCTGCGGCGGCGCCCGCGGCCCCCGCTGCTTCGGGCGGCACGGCCAGCGGTTCTTCCACCAGTGGAAGCGCCAACACCGGCGCCACCGCCACCGAGTGAGCGGCACCGACATACTGACGGGGATCGCTCTGGTTCTCGTGATCGAGGGGCTGGTGTACGCACTGGCCCCTTCGCTTGTGGAGCGCATGCTCGAGGCGCTGCGCGACATGCCGCTGGAGATGCGCAGGTTTCTGGGGCTTGCGACGCTGGTGACCGGGGTACTGCTGCTGTGGATCGCGCGCCGCTGAGCGGGCATGCGCCGAGCGCGCCGGCGGCGCGCCGCCGAAATTTTCACTGCCCTGTCACATGGGCTTGAAACCTTGAAACCTTTTCTTTGGTGGCCGCCCAAAGCACCTATGTTACGCTTGTTCATGAGGAGGCAGCGCGCCGCGTGGGGCACCGCGCTCAAGACCGCGATCAAGGCTGCCGAACAGAAGGAGTTCCCTGTGAAACCACAAAATCTTGCAGTGACGGAGGGTGCGAGCCCGGTGCGGCTGTTCTGGCTCGCCACGATCTCCGCATTCATGATCGTCTCGCAGTCGCTGATGGCGCAGGCGCAGAGCGCGCCTGACAGCTTCTCGGGACTGGCCGAGCGCGTCAGCCCCTCGGTCGTCAATATCACCACCTCGACGATGGTCGCGGGGCGCACCGGCCCGCAGGGTATCGTTCCCGAAGGCTCGCCCTTCGAGGATTTCTTCCGCGAGTTTCAGGACCGCAACGGCAATGGCCCCGAAGGCGACCGCCCGCGCCGCTCTTCGGCGCTCGGCTCGGGCTTTGTGGTGTCGGAAGACGGCTATATCGTCACCAACAACCACGTCATCGAAGGCGCGGATGAGATCACCATCGAGTTCTTCTCCGGCAAGGAACTGGACGCAAAGCTGGTCGGCACCGACCCCAACACCGATATCGCGCTGCTGAAGGTGGACGCGGACGAGCCGCTGCCGTTCGTCAAGTTCGGCAACTCCGACGACAGCAAGGTCGGCGACTGGGTTATGGCCATGGGCAACCCGCTGGGGCAGGGCTTCTCGGTTTCGGCCGGGATCGTTTCGGCCCGCAACCGCGCGCTCTCGGGCTCCTATGACGATTACATCCAGACCGACGCGGCGATCAACCGCGGCAACTCGGGCGGCCCGCTGTTCAACATGAACGGCGATGTGATCGGGGTGAACACCGCGATCCTCTCGCCCAACGGTGGCTCGATCGGCATCGGCTTCTCGATGGCCTCGAATGTGGTGACCAAAGTGGTCGACCAGCTCAAGCAATACGGTGAGACCCGCCGCGGCTGGCTCGGCGTGCGCATTCAGGACGTCACCCCGGACATGGCCGAGGCGCTTGGCCTCGACAGCGCCGAGGGTGCGATGGTCTCGGATGTGCCCGATGGTCCGGCCAAGGATGCAGGCATGAAGGCGGGCGACGTGATCGTCTCCTTCGACGGCAAATCGGTCTCCGACACGCGCCAACTGGTGCGGATCGTCGGCAACACCGAGGTCGGCAAATCGGTCCGCGTGGTGGTCAACCGCAACGGCAACACAGAAACGCTGCTGGTGACCCTCGGCCGCCGTGAGGAAACCGAGACCGCCGTGCCTGCCTCGCAACAGCAGGACGGCGCCGAAGAGCCCGCAACCAAGGACCTGATGGGCCTCACCCTGTCGCCGCTCACCGCCGAGCTGCGCAGCGAACTGGGCCTGCAGGACAGCGCCAAGGGTCTTGCGGTCACCGATGTCGATCCCGCTGCCGAAGCCTATGAGAAGGGCCTGCGCGCCGGGGACGTGATCACCGAAGCCGGTCAGACCGAGGTGCTGAGCCTCAATGACCTCGAGGATCGCATCACCGAAGCCAAGGACGCCGGACGCAAGTCGATCCTGCTGCTGGTGCGCCGCGGTGGGGATCCGCGCTTCGTGGCCCTGAGCCTCGACACGGACGAGTGAGCCACTAGGTTCCACAGGCCAAGCTCATGAAAACGGGGCGGGGGGAAACCCTCGCCCCTTTTCTTGTAGAGCACCTGT
Source organism: Salipiger sp. ABN3_019 (assembly GCF_056158605.1). Taxonomy (NCBI): domain Bacteria; kingdom Pseudomonadati; phylum Pseudomonadota; class Alphaproteobacteria; order Rhodobacterales; family Roseobacteraceae; genus Salipiger; species Salipiger sp. ABN3_019. The sequence continues at coordinate 2,656,957 of NZ_JBSWTP010000009.1, read as the reverse complement.
CTGTTGAGACCTTTGGCCTTCATTGTTCTGCAAATACGCAGTCGGGACCTGCCGCCCGCGCCTAAGCCGCGTATTTTAGGAACAATGAAAGGCTCAGGGCAGCACCCGGCGCAGGCCCGCCTGCACCTTGAGGAGGGCGGGCAGATAGTCTTGCGCCAGATCCTCCGGCTCTGCCTGCATGGCGGGCAGGCCGGTGTTCAGCGCGGCCACCACCTTGCCATGCGCGTTGTAGAGCGGCACCGCGATCGAGCGCAGGCCCATCTCCACCTCTTGATCAATAATGGCGAACCCCTGCGCGCGGGACTGGGTGATGCGGGCGATGATCTCTTCGGGGTCGGTCAGCGATCGCGGCGTGCGCGGGGTGAGGTCGGAGCGGTCGAGCAGGGCGCGCATCTCCGTCTCGGGCAGGGCGGCGAGCAGCACCCGGCCCATGGAGGTGCAATGGGCTGGCAGGCGCGAGCCGGGCATCAGACCGATGCTCATCACTTTGCGTTGCGCGGCGCGGGCGAGGTAGACGATCTCCGTCTCGTCGAGGATCGACACCGAGCTTGACTGATGGATCTGTTCCGACAGCTGATCGAGCCAGGGCTGCACCAGCTGCGGCAGGGGCAGGGCGGCGAGCGCCCCCATGCCGAGGCGCAGCACCCGCGGGGTGAGCTGGAAGAATTTCCCGTCGTAATCGGCGTAGCCCAGCCGGTGCAGCGTGAGCAGGCAGCGCCGCGCGGTGGCGCGGTCGAGGCCGGTCATCTCGGCCACCTGCGCGATCGACAGGCGCGGGGTTTCGGCGCGGAAGCACTCGATCACCTGCAGGCCCTTCGCCAGCGAGGCGATGTAATCGGTCGGTTTGTTCAACATGCGCACGATCTGCGGCGTTATCTGAACAAATGTCAACATGCGCACGAAACCCATAGCCCCTGTTACCCGCAGGTCATATTTCCCTTTCCGAGGGCGATCCGCGCCCACAGGAGGATTTTCATGGATAAGAGCATCGCCAGCGCCGCGGAGGCCGTTTCGGTCATTCCCGATGGCGCCACCGTGATGATCGGCGGCTTCGGTGGCTCCGGCGCGCCGATCGAGCTGATCCACGCGCTGATCGACCACGGCGCCAAAGACCTGACCGTCGTCAACAACAACGCCGGCAATGGCCACGTCGGCCTTGCCGCGCTGATCGAACAGAAGCGGGTGAAGAAGCTGATCTGCTCCTTCCCGCGCTCGGCGGACCCGCGGGTCTTCACCGAGGCGTATCTGGCCGGAGAGATCGAGCTTGAGATCGTGCCGCAGGGCACGCTCGCCGAGCGTATCCGGGCGGGCGGCGCGGGCATTCCGGCCTTCTACACCGCCACCAGCTACGGCACCGAACTGGCCGAGGGAAAGCCGGTCGAGGAATTCGAGGGCAAGCACTACGTCCGCGAGCGCTGGCTGAAGGCGGATTACGCGCTGATCAAGGCCGAGCTGGCCGATCCGCATGGCAACCTGACCTACCGGATGGCGGCGCGCAACTTCAACCCGGTGATGGCCATGGCCGCGACCCACACCATCGCGCAGGCCTCGCAGATCGTCCCGCTGGGCGGCATCGACCCCGAACATGTCATCACACCCGGCATCTTTGTCGGCTCGGTGGTCGAGGTGGCAAAGCCCGCACAGGAAGAAGAGCTGAACCGGGCGGAGGCCGTTTACCCATGAGTGATACCATGACCGACATTTCCGCCATCAAACTGAGCAACGCCCAAATCGCATGGCGCGCCGCGCAGGACATCGAGGATGGCGCTTACGTCAACCTCGGCATCGGCTTCCCGGAGATGGTTGCCAAGTTCCAGCCCGAGGGCAAACAGGCGATCTTCCACACCGAGAATGGCGTGCTGGACTTCGGCAAGGCACCCGAGCCCGGAGAGGAAGACTGGGATTGCATCAACGCCGGCAAGAAGGCGATCACCATCAAGCCCGGCACCGCCTTTTTCCACCATGCCGACAGCTTCGCCATGGTGCGCGGCGGCCATCTCGACGTGGCCATCCTTGGGGCCTATGAGATCGCGCAGAACGGCGACCTCGCCAACTGGTCCACCGGCAAAGGCGGCGTGCCTGCCGTCGGCGGCGCGATGGATCTGGTGCAGAGCGCCAAGCGCGTGGCGGTGCTGACCGACCATGTCACCAAGAAGGGCGATCCCAAGCTGGTGGCCAGCTGCTCGCTGCCGCTGACCGGAGTGGGCTGCGTGACGCGCATTTACACCTCGCTGGCGGTGGTCGACGTGGAGGGCGGTAAATTCGTCCTGCGCGAGAAGATCCCCGCCATCTCCTTCGACGAGCTGCAGGCCCTGACCGGCGCGCCGCTGCATGTCGAGGGCGAGGTTGCCGACCTGATCTGCCCGGAGCTCTGAGATGACCGACGCCTATATCTGTTCCTACATCCGCACGCCGATCGGTCGCTTCGGCGGCGCGCTCTCGTCGGTGCGCGCGGATGATCTCGGGGCCATTCCGCTGAAGGCGCTGATGGCCAAGCACGACATCGACTGGGCGGCGGTGGACGAGGTTTACTTCGGCTGCGCCAACCAGGCGGGCGAAGACAACCGCAACGTGGCGCGCATGTCGTCGCTGCTGGCAGGACTGCCGGTGACGGTGCCGGGCACCACGCTCAACCGCCTCTGCGGCTCGGGCATGGATGCGATCATCGCCGCGGCGCGCGCCATCAAGGCGGGCGAAATCGAGCTTGCGATCGCGGGCGGCGTCGAGAGCATGAGCCGCGCGCCCTTCGTGATGCCGAAGGCGTCCTCGGCCTTCTCGCGCAATGCCGAGATCTACGACACCACCATCGGCTGGCGCTTCGTCAACAAGCTGATGAAGGCGCAATACGGCGTCGATAGCATGCCCGAGACCGGCGAGAACGTGGCCGAGCAGTTCGGCATCTCGCGCGAGGATCAGGACGCCTTTGCCATGCGCTCGCAGGAAAAGGCGGCGGCGGCGCAGGCCAATGGCCGTCTCGCGCAGGAGATCACCCCGGTGACCATCCCGCAGCGCAAGGGCGATCCGCTGGTGGTGGAGGCCGACGAGCACCCGCGCCAGACCTCGCTCGAAAAACTCGCCAAGCTGCCGACGCCGTTCCGCGAGGGCGGCTCGGTCACCGCGGGCAACGCCTCGGGCGTGAACGACGGGGCCGCGGCGCTGATCGTCGCCTCGGAAGCGGCGGTGAAGGCGCATGGGCTGACCCCGATCGCGCGTATCGTTGGCGGGGCCACCGCAGGCGTCGAGCCGCGCATCATGGGCTTTGGCCCGGCACCGGCGTCGAAGAAGCTGATGGCGCGGCTTGGTCTGACGCAGGACGCCTTCGATGTGATCGAACTGAACGAGGCGTTTGCCTCGCAGGGCATCGCCACGTTGCGCGATCTGGGCATTGCCGATGACGACCCGCGGGTGAACCCCAACGGCGGCGCCATCGCGCTTGGCCACCCGCTTGGCATGTCGGGCGCGCGCATCACCGGCACCGCCGCGCTGGAGCTGAAGCCCGGCCAGAAGGCGCTGGCCACCATGTGCATCGGTGTGGGGCAGGGCATTGCCATCGCGCTTGAAGGCGCGTGAGCGGCAGCTGAGCGATCTGCTCTGCAAGGGCATGTCAGGGGCGGGGGGCAACCTCCGCCCTTTTTGCGTCAAAAGCTGGGTGGCGGAAACATGCCGCTATGTCAGGGATTAATGTCTCGATAATGACACGGCGTGACCTGCGCTTGGCCGGGCCACTTGCATCAGCCTGCCTGCGTTGCGAACCCTAGGTCAACCCGGGTGACCCTCCGGCGGGCAGACAATCAACAAAAATGGAACCGAACATGACGACCTCTGGCTTTCTCGCTACGGCCGGTCTTGCGGCATCTCTGGCCTTGGCGGCGCTTCCGGCCGCGGCGGACGGCACTTTCGTGCAGATAGAACAGGCGCAAAGCACCTCTGGCGCGGTGCTGGCGGTGAACCGCGACAAGCTGAACTACGGCGCGGTGGTGAGCCATTGGGACGGCGGCTATTCGGTTGTCGGCAGCCTCACCTACGGGTTCGACACGCCGATCGACGCCAGCTTCAAGATCGGCCCGGCGGTGGGCGGCGTCTACAAGGACGGCGAAGAAGACCTGTATGAGCTGGGGGTGCGCGCCTCGCTGGACCGCTGGATGCCCACGTCTTTCGGCTCGTTCTACTATCTGGGTGAGCTCAACAGCATCGAAAACAGTTGGTTCGGGCTGGTCTCATTCGGCTGGGGCGACAGCGGTTTCAACACCGAGTTCTCGCGCGGCGGCAGTGACAGCTATCTCGACACGACCTTCGCGGTGAACAAGCACTACGACGGGCCGGTGAGCCTGCGTGCAGGCTATCGCTTCAACTCTGAAGAGTTCTTCATCGGCTTTTCGGTCAACACGTTCTAAGCGCTAAGCATCTAAAACCGCGTGGCGCGTCAGCCGGGCAGACCGAAGCTGATGCGCCGCGCGATATCTGCAATCACCGCCGAGGTGCGGGTGCTGACGATGCCCGGCGCGTCGCCCTCCGCGTAGAAGCGTACAAACAGCGCCTCGCGCTGCTCTGGCGTCGGTTCCAGCTTCAGGCGCGCGCCGTCGGTGGTGGTGGCGATCACATAGGCCTCGAGATCGCCAACGTCGGGCAGATGCAGGATGCCGCGTGTCTGCAGTGGATAAAGGTTTCCGCGCAGCCGCGCCGTATCGAGCGTGAGCGACGACAGCCACAGCGCGTCGCTGCGGCCATTGGCGGTGAAGCTCACCCGTTCGGGCTTGTCGGCGATATGGGATTCGGCGCGGGGCAGTTCGATGCAGGTGAAGCAGGTCACGGTCAGCACGGCCATATTGTAGACCGTCCAGAAGACGATCACCCATTTGCCGTCGCCCGCATCATTGTAGGCGAAATTATCGTCGAAGATGCCGAGGCAAAGGCCAACCACGCTCAGCACAAGGCAGATCGCGAAGGGCGCCATCAGCCGCCATTGCACCACCACCTTCGAGCGGTCGCCGCCTTTGGCGGTGACCGAGAACTTGTGCCCCTTGGGGCGGAATAGCCCGGTATAGGCGGCGCGGGTGATCGGGATCGAGCCGATGAGCTGGCTGACGTCATGCATGACCGGGATCATCAACCCGCGCGACAGCAGGTTCATCACCATGGTGACCCAGACGTAATAGGGGCCGAAATAGATCAGTACATCGGCCAGCTGCGCATCGACAACGGTGATGTTGAAGAACCAGTAGAGCAGCGGAAAGACGATGGCGGCGAGGCGGAAGGGGAAGCTGGTGGCCCAGAAGAACACCGAGTCGATGACGCTCCAGCGGTCGCGGATGCGCAGCTTGGCCTTGCTGAACGGCCCTACGGACGAGCGGGCGATCTGCATCAGGCCAAGGCACCAGCGGGCGCGCTGGGTGATGTATTCGGCGATGCCTTCGGGGGCGAGCCCCTCGGTCAGCGGCTCGTTGAGATAGACGGTCTTCCAGCCGATGGTCTGCAGCGCGACGGTGAGCATGAAATCCTCGGTCACGCTTTCCGTCGGGAAACCGCCCAACTCACGCAGCGCGTCCCAGCGGCTGATCGAAGAGGTGCCGCAGCAGATCGCCGTGCCCCATGCATCGCGCGAGCATTGCATGTGGTCGAAGAAGAACCGCTGCTCGTCAGGATAAGAGGCGCTGAGCCCGAGGTTGTGCTGGATCGGGTCGGCGTTGAAGAAGTGCTGCGGCGTCTGCACCAGCCCCACGGTAGGGTCATGAAACAGCGCCAGAGAGCGCGAGAGGAAGCCCCGGTGCGGCACGAAATCCGCATCGAGCACCGCGCAGAAGTCCGGCGGCACCGGGTCTTCGGCCAGTCGGTCCAGCGCGTGGTTGATGTTGCCCGCCTTCGAGCCCTTGTTGTCGGGCCGCCGCATATAGCGCACGTTCTGCGCTGCGCAGTAGTCGCGCAGCCAGTCGCGGCGGTTGTCGTCGAGGACGATGATCTCTTTGTTGGCGTGCCGCAGCGATTTGGCGCCGATGATGGTGCGCTCGAGGATCTCGCGGTCCTCGTTGTAGGTGGCGATCATCACCGCAACCTTGGGCTCTTTGTCGCCCCACCACGCGGCGTGTTCGTCGGCCTCATCGCTGCGCTGCTTGTGGCGGGCGAGGATGACGAAGGCGCTGAGCGAGCCGACCAGCGTGGCCAGTTCCAGCCCGTAGAGCGCGTAGCTGAAGAAGGCGCTGGCGCTGAACTCCAGCGGCGCCAAGGTCTCGGTGCCGCGCCACCATGCGTAGCGCGCGGCAAGGATGAAGGCGATGGTGAAGAGGATACTGCGGTCGCGGGTGCGGTAGGGGTCGACGATGAACGGCAGAATCAGCCCGATGCCCGCCACCAAGAGCAGATAGGCGCTGCTCGACCCCAACTCGCCGAGATGGGGGAACGGAGCGAGATCAGGGTTCATCTCAGTCGAACCAGCCGCGGAAGATGTCCAGCGGACGCCCGTCAAAGAAGGCCCGGCCGGTGCGGCCCACGGCGCAGCCGATCTCGGGGTCGGCGTTGAGCGAGGGCACCAGCAGCGTCACGTCATAGCGTTCGAGGTGCTTGGCGCTCGGCGCGACGGCGAGGTTGGCGTAGATCGTGCGCGCGCCGCTGCCTGCAAGGCGGCCGACCGTGGCGGGATAGAGATGCGACTGTCCGGTGAAGCGGAAGCTGGCGTCCTGCCCGACGCGCAAGGTGTTGAACGTGCGCTCGGTCACCGAAAGGGTGATCATGCTGCGGCTGCAATCGACGAGGCGCAGAATTGGATCGCCGCGCTGCACGGTCACGGCATCGGCCTGCAGCGTCTCCCAGAACAGCATGCCCTCGGCGGGGGTGCGCAGTTCGGCGCGCGACTGTCGGCCAAGGCGCTGGCGGGCGCGGGTCATGCGGCGCTCGATCGCGGTGCGGTGCGCCTCGGCTTCGGTAAGCGCGGTGCTCAGGCTTGCAAGTTCGTCGTCGATCTGCGCCATGCGCTGTCCGGCATAGGGCGCGTCGTTGTAGCCGTCGCCCAGATAGACCCCCTCGCGCGCGGTGGCGAGTTCGATCTCCAGCGTCTCGACGCGCTCGCGGGCATGCGAAAGCGCCAGCGCGCGGGTCACCGGCTCGCCGGGGCGGCGGCTGTCTTCGACGGTCACGCCATCGGCCAGCGAGGCGGCGGCGCTGCCGGTGCTTTCGTCCGATGTCTCGAGCAATGCAACGCGCTCGCGCGCCTCTTTCAACCGTGCTTCGATCTCTTCGATGCGGGCGGTGTGAAAGCGTTCGGCGCGGGCTTTGAGGTCGGCGCGCGCCTTCTTCTTCTGCTCGATGTCGTCCTCGAGGCGGGCAAAGGTGGCGCCGGCGCTGTCGGCCTCCAGTTGCAGATCATACAGCCGGACGGAATCGGCGAGCGGATCGTTGACCGTGGCCAAAAGCTCGTTCTGCGCAAGCCGCGCGCCAAGCGCATGGCCCTGCATTTCCAGCGTGCCTGCGACGGGCGCACGCAGCGTTACCACTGGCGCGTTGACAGTGGCGTTGGCGCTGGCGGCGGTCATCTGTTCGCCGACGATCACCCACAGCGTGGCAAGGATCGCGGCGATGCCGATGATGAGGCGGGTATATTTCATGTGCTGCTCGCGGTGGTTTGCCCGTTTTCGGGGAGTTTCTGCGCGACGCAGCGGGAGTTCAAGCCATTGGCCGACAAAAGTTTACGTGGGGAGGCCCCTCGGTAAACTTTTCGTAACGATTAAGGCCGGAACTGGGCCCTCAGCAGCTTCCGCGCTCTCGGATGGCCACATTTGCCAAAAGCTGCAGGGTGGCTGGGTAGTAGGTCTGCGCGGAATCCTGACGCGTCGCCGGGGGCAGGGGCGCGCAGCGGGCCAGCGCGGCGATGGCGCGATAGCCCGCGCTGTCGGAGACCGCGCGCACCTTACCTGCGGGTCCAAGCGCGACCGCGACCTTGCCGCCGGGGCCTGCGGCGTCGAAACCTGCGAGCGCCGAGGCGACGGCGGGATGCGCGGTGCGGCCCGACCAGGTGAGGTAAAGCGGGATGCGAATGGCGTCATAGCTCGAGCGCAGCTCATGTTCCTGCGGCGCGTCAAAGCCGGTCTCGGTAATATCGATCCAATCCGGCAGCACCGGCTCGCGCGCCAGTTCGGCGAGCAGTGTCTCGCCATGGTCGGCGGCGCGGATCAGCTTGGGCTCTCCGGCAGCCTCGCCAAGCTCGCGCAGCGCGCGGGGCATGATGTAGGACGGGTTAAAGAGCACCCGGTCAGGGGCCATGCGTGCCTCGGCGCCGGGCTTTAGGATAAGCTCTTGCGGCGCGCGCGGGTCGGGCGCGAGGCACAGTCGGGCGATGTCGCGGGTGATGGCCATGGCAGTGTCGTAATATTCATGCCAGCCGCTGTCGCGCGCCGCTCGCAGCAGCGCCCAAGCGCGGAAGAGATCGCCGTCGGTGGCATTGTGCCAATCTTTGATATTGTCGCGGCGGCGGGGAATCCATTGCCACGCCATGAGCCGGTCTTCGCGGATCGCGAGATTATGCGCCGTCCACTCTTCAATATGCCGGAAACTGCGTGCGTCGCCATTGGCCTGCGCCAAAAGCAAGGCATAGCCCTGACCTTCGGAATGGCTCGTGCCGCCCTGCAGATCGTCGATCACCCGCCCGTCGGGCTGCATGAAGCGCGCGCGCCACAGCCGCCAGCATTGCTCGGAACTGGATTTGGCGGTCGCTGCCGGGGCGGCGCTGCAGGTCATAGCGGTGAGCCCTGCGAGAAAATTGCGTCTATCCATAACTGCTCGATCAAATTGCGGCATGTTTCAGCTTCTGCGCTCGTCAAAGCCGATAGTGCGCGGGAAATCACGCATTTCTATAGCTTACGCGAGCGCAACTTGCTTTTTTCTACTTCAGCGTGAGGCCAATCGGCAACGCTCCTGATACGTGTGTATTCCCCGGTTTTGTTTGTACAAAAATGACTTTTCTCTGCCGGTTTTGTGAGCGCACGTGAATTTTTCGTCTGATTTTTGAGCGATCCAGATGGAATGCCAAAAAGATACTTTCTCAGTGCCCTCGCCTGTCTGCCCTTCGCTCTGCGCCCACGTCAAGCTGATCACGCATCCGGCACACGCATGAGGCCGGGCCATTCAACAGGGATATTTCGGAGGTTCTTATGCTTCGTCTGAAAGCAGGCATTGCGGCGCTCGCCGTCGCGGCCACCATGGCCAGCGCCGCAATGGCGCAAGGCACTTTGCGGATCGGCATGACCGCAGCCGACATTCCTCTCACCACCGGTCAGACCGACCAGGGCGGCGAGGGGATGCGTTTCATGGGCTACACCGTCTATGACTCGCTGATCGAATGGGATCTCACCAGCGCCGACAAACCCTCGGTCCTGATCCCCGGTCTCGCCACCGAGTGGTCGGTGGACGAGGAAGACAAGACCAAATGGACCTTCAAGCTGCGCGAAGGCGTCACCTTCCACGACGGCGCGCCGTTCACCGCCGCCGATGTGGTGTGGAACCTCGACAAGATCCTCGACGAAAGCTCCGAGCAATACGACCCGCGCCAGTCGGCGCAGGGCAAGTCGCGCATCCCCGCCGTAGCTTCCTACGAGGCGATCGACGACTACACGCTCGAGATCACCACGAAAGAGCCCGACGCCACGCTGCCCTACCAGATGACCTGGATCCTCATGTCGTCGAAGGCGAACTGGGAAGCCATGGACAAGGACTGGGAGAAGGTCGCAGGCAGCCCGTCGGGCACCGGCCCGTGGAAGCTCGAAACCTTCGTACCGCGTGAGCGCGCCGAACTGGTGCCCTTCGCCGACTACTGGGACGACAGCCGCGTTCCCCAGCTCGACAAGATGGTGCTGATCCCGCTGCCCGAGCCCAACGCCCGTTCCGCCGCGCTGCTGTCCGGTCAGGTCGACTGGATCGAAGCTCCGGCGCCCGACACCATCCCGGCGATGGAAGGCAATGGCTTTGTCATCTCCTCGAACGCCTATCCGCACAACTGGACGTGGCACCTGTCGCGTCTGGAAGGCTCGCCGTGGAATGACATCCGCGTGCGCAAGGCGGCCAACCTCGCAATCGACCGCGAGGGCATGGCACCGCTTCTGGGTGGCCTGATGGTCCCCGCGAAGGGCTTCCTGCCGCCCAGCTCGCAGTGGTTCGGTGAGCCGTCGTTCGACATCTCCTACGACCTCGACGCGGCCAAGGCGCTGATGGAAGAGGCCGGCTACGGCCCCGACAACCACCTCGCCGTCAAGGCGCTGATCTCGCCGTCGGGTTCGGGCCAGATGCTGCCGCTGCCGATGAACGAATATGTTCAGCAGAGCCTCGCCGAGATCTGGATCGACGTCGAATTCTCGGTGGTCGAGTGGAACCAGATGATCAACCTGTGGCGCGCCGGCGCGGCCGATCCGTCGGTTGATGGCGCGATGTCGGTGAACTTCACCTACTTCCTGCAGGATCCGTTCACCGGCCTCATCCGTCACCTCGACGAGAACCTGATCGCGCCCAACGGCACCAACTGGGGCCACTACAGCGATCCGGAGATGCAGGCGCTGTTCTCGGAGATCAAGAACACCTTCGATCCCGAAGCGCAGGACGCTGTGATGCGCAAGACACATGAGAAATACGTCGATGACGCGCTGTTCCTCATGGTCACCCACGACGTCGCACCGCGCGCCATGGCGCCCAAGGTGAAGGGCTTCGTGCAGGCGCAGAACTGGTACCAGAACTTCTCGTCGATCACCATCGAAGAGTAAGGCCCGAAAGGGTTTCGCCCCCGCCGCAGGCGCTGCGGCGGGGGTCCACTTCAAGCCAGGGATCCACCCGTGCTCAGCTATTTTCTCCGCCGCCTCATCCTCGTGCTGCCCGTGGCATTCGGGGTGTCGGTCATCTGCTTCTTGCTGGTCCAGATCGCTCCGGGCGATCCGTTGACCGCAATCATGCCCATCGATGCCACCGCCGAAGAGCAGGCCGCCATGCGCGCCGCCTACGGCCTCGATAAGCCGCTTCCCATCCAATACGCGATCTGGGTCGGCAACCTGATGCAAGGCGACATGGGCAAATCCATCGCCACCGGCCGTCCGGTCGCCGACGAGGTGTTCGGCGCGGTGCAGAACTCGCTGCTGCTGGCCGTCAGCGCCGCCGTCATCGCCTTTCCGATCGGCATCTTCCTCGGCTTCCTTGCCGGCTATTTCCGCGACACGCTGCTGGATCGCGCGGTCACCGCGGTGTCGATCACCGGCGTGTCGGTGCCCAACTACTGGCTCGGCATCGTGCTGGTCATCATCTTTTCGGTGAACCTCGGTTGGCTGCCCTCGATGGGCGCGGGGCCGGGCGGCTCGCAGAGCTGGAGCTGGGACTGGCTGCACATCCGCCACCTGATCCTGCCTGCCGTGACGCTGGCCGTGGTGCCCATCGGCATCGTTGCGCGCACCGTGCGCGCGCTGGCCGGAGACATCCTCACCCAAGACTTCGTGCAGGCGCTCTACGCTAAGGGCATGAGCCGCGGTGACGTGCTGCGCCATGTGGCGCGCAACGCCGCCGCCACGGCGCTGTCGGTCATGGGCCTGCAGCTGGGCTACCTGCTCGGCGGCTCGATCCTGATCGAGACCGTGTTCAACTGGCCGGGCTCGGGCTTTCTGCTGTCCAACGCCATCTTCCAGCGCGACCTGCCGCTGCTGCAGGGCACGATCCTCATCCTCGCCCTGTTCTTCGTGGCGATGAACCTCATCGTCGACGTGGCGCAGGCCGCCATCGACCCCCGCATCAAGAGGACCTGACCCATGGCGCTTGCGGAAACCGAAAACATGCAGGGCGCCAAGACCGAGAAACCGCAGGGCTACTGGTCCGGCGTGGGCGCGCGCGTGGTGCGCGATCCGGTCTCGATGATCTGTTTCGCGGTCGTGCTGCTGCTGATCCTCTCGGCGATCTTCGCGCCCTATCTGGGGCTCGCCGATCCCTACAAAGGCTCGATGATCGCGCGCCTCAAGCCGCTGGGCACCGAGGGGCATCTCCTCGGCACCGACGAGCAGGGGCGGGACATGCTGGCGCGGCTGATCTACGGCGGGCGGCTGACGCTGTTCATCGGGCTGATGCCGGTGGTCTTCGCCTTCTTCATCGGCTCGGCGCTCGGCATCGTCGCGGGCTACGTCGGCGGCATGACCAACACCATCATCATGCGCATCGTCGACGTCTTCTTTGCCTTCCCTTCGGTTCTGCTGGCGATCGCCATCTCGGGCGCGCTGGGGGCGGGGATCGTCAACTCGCTCGTGTCGCTGACCATCGTCTTCATCCCGCCGATCACCCGCGTCGCCGAGGCGGTGACCTCGGGCGTGCGCGCGCTCGACTATATCGACGCCGCGCGGGCCACCGGGGCGAATGCGTGGACGGTGATCCGCGTGCACGTCATCGGCAATGTGCTCTCGCCGATCTTCGTCTACGCCACTTCGCTCACCTCGGTGTGCATGATCCTTGCCGCGGGCCTGTCGTTCCTCGGCATCGGCGTGCGCCCGCCCGAGCCCGAGTGGGGCCTGATGCTGAACACGCTGCGCTCGGCCATCTACATCAACCCGTGGCTCTCGGCGCTGCCGGGGGTGATGATCTTTATCACTTCGCTCTGCCTCAACCTGCTGAGCGACGGACTGAGGAGCGCGATGAATGTCCGCGACTGACCTGTCACCGAGCCAAGATCAGGCGATCAAACCGAAAACCGCCGCCCCGGCAAGCCGCGACAAGGGCGGCCCGGCGCAGCCGCTGGTCATCGTGAAGGACCTGCAAAAGCACTTCCCCGTCCGCGGCGGCATCCTTGGCCGCACGCAGGCGGTGGTGCAGGCGGTCGACGGCGTCTCCTTCGAGGTGAAGAAGGGCGAGACGCTGGGCATCGTCGGCGAATCCGGCTGCGGCAAATCCACTACGGCGCGGCTGCTCATCGGCCTCATCGAGAAGGACAAGGGCGAGATCATCTTCGACGGGCAGGGGCTCGGCGAGCGGCTGTCGCTGAAGGACCTGCGCAAAGACGTGCAGATGGTCTTTCAGGACAGCTATGCCTCGCTCAACCCGCGCCTGACCATCGAGGACTCGGTGGCTTTCGGCGCCAAGGTGCAGGGGCTCGACGATCCCAATGGCCGGGCGCGCAGCCTGATGGCGCGCGTCGGGCTCGATCCCGACCGCTTTGCCCACCGCTACCCGCACGAGCTTTCGGGCGGCCAGCGCCAGCGGGTGAACATCGCCCGCGCGCTCGCCATGTCGCCGCGGCTGGTGGTGCTGGATGAGGCCGTGTCGGCGCTCGACAAATCGGTCGAGGCACAGGTGCTCAACCTGCTGACCGACCTGCGCCGCGAGTTCGGCCTGACCTACATCTTCATCAGCCACGACCTGAACGTGGTGCGCTACATCTCGGACCGTATTCTGGTGATGTATCTCGGCGAGGTGGTCGAGGTCGCGCCGGTCGACAGCATCTGGCGCGAGCAGGCGCATCCCTACACGCGCTCGCTGTTCTCGGCGATGCCGGCGATGGACCCGGACGACCGCACGCAGGAACCGCCGCTGGCGGGCGACCCGCCGAACCCGATCGACCCGCCCAAGGGCTGCCGCTTCCACACCCGCTGCCGCTTTGCCAGCGCGGTCTGCAAGACCAAGGTGCCGAAGCTGCAGGCGATCGCCGCCAATGCCGAGCATCTGACCGCCTGCCACCTGCATGATGCCACCTCGGGCCATCCCAAGGCCGGGCAGGGGGTGCCGGAATGATCCTGTCGGGAAAATGCGCCAAGCCAAAGCGCGAGGTCTTCTGGACCGCGCCAAGCACCACCCCGAAACCGGAGGAGGGCAAATGACCAAGCTTCTCGACATCCAGAACCTCACCGTCCGCTTCAAGGGCAAGCGCACGGTCAATGCGATCAACAACGTCTCGCTGAGCATGGAGCAGGGCGAGACGCTGGCGCTGCTGGGCAAGTCGGGCTCGGGCAAATCGGTGACGCTGAAGGCGCTGCTGGGCCTTCTGCCGCCAAAGCGCACGGACATCGAAGGCTCGATGCATGTCAACGGCACCGATGTGCTGAGCCTGTCGGGCAAGAAGCTGCAGAAGTACCGGGGCGGCGAGGTCTCGATGGTGTTTCAGGAACCGGCGCTGGCGCTGGATCCGGTCTATACCGTCGGCCACCAGATCGCCGAGTCGGTGATGCGCCACAAGGGCGTCAGCAAGGCCGACGCCATGTCCACCGCGCTCGACATGCTTGACCGGGTGCGCATTCCCTCGGCCAACCGGCGGCTGCACAACTACCCGCACGAGCTTTCGGGCGGGATGCGCCAGCGGGTGATGATCGCCCTCGCGCTGGCCTGCCGTCCGCGTCTGCTGCTGGCCGACGAGCCGACCACGGCGCTTGATGCCACGGTGCAAATCCAGATCCTGCTGCTGCTGCGCGAGCTGCAGAAAGAGTTCGGCATGGGGGTGATCTTTGTCACCCATGACATTGGCGTGGCTGTGGAAATCTCGGAGCGTGTCGCGGTGATGTACGCCGGGCAGATCGTCGAAGAGGGCACCACGCGCGAGATCATCAAGGACGCGCGCCACCCCTATACGCAGGGGCTCTTGGCGGCGAACCTGCATGACGTCGAGCGCGGCGCGCGGCTCAGCGCGATCCCCGGCGCACCGCCCTCGCTGGAAACCAAGCCCGACAGCTGCTCTTTCGCGCCGCGCTGCCCGCATGCCATGCCCGAGTGCCGCGCCGGGCTGCCGCCGGTCTATACGCCCAGCCCGCGCCGCCGGGTGGCCTGCGTGAAGGCAGAGCCCGCCATCGCGGCGGAGTGAAGGCCCTCTCATGCCGATCAAGGACGATCCTTTCCGCTGCTTCATGCCCTATGAGCCGGTGCCGGTGGCGAGCGCCGAAAGCGGCCCGCTGGCGGATCTGACGCTGGCGGTGAAGGACATTTTTGACGTCGCGGGCTATCGCACCGGCTCGGGCTGTCCGACCCGGCTGGCGCAGAGCCCGGTCCATACCCACACCGCCCCCGCCGCGCAGAAGCTGCTGGACGCGGGCGCGCGCTTTGTCGGCAAGACCCATACCGACGAGCTGGCGTGGTCGATGTACGGGATGAACGCGCATTTCGGCACGCCGGTGAACCCCGCCGCGCCGGACCGCATCCCCGGTGGCTCGTCTTCGGGCTCGGCGGTGGCGGTGGCGGCAGGGCTAGCAGATATCGCCATCGGCTCGGACACCGGCGGCTCGGTGCGCGCGCCCGCCAGCTTTTGCGGCATCTGGGGCATCCGCCCGACCCATGGCCGCATCTCGCTGCAGCACGTGCAGCCGCTGGCCGAGAGCTATGACACCTGCGGGGTCTTCGCGCGCGACGGTGAGACGCTGCTGCGGGCCATGTCGGTGCTGTTGGAGGGCGAAACCGCTGCGCTGCCCGAGAGTCCCGACTTCCTGCGCCCGGTCGACATGCTGGACCAGCTGCAGCCCGAGGCTCTTGGGGTCTGGGAGGTGGGCGTTGGCGGGCTGCCTGCGCGCGATGTCAGCGTCTATCCCGAAGGGGTCGAGGCGGCTTATACCGCCTTCCTGCGCACCATGGGGGCCGACGCGCGCAAATGGGTGGTGCCCTTCATCCGGCAAAGCGGCATGCCGCTGGTGCGCGGGATCGACGGGCGCGCCGAGGCTGCCGAGGCGCTGACCGAGGCCGAGATCGCAGGCGCCGAGGCCACCCGCCGCGCCTTTACCGCGCATCTCGAGGCGCTGCTGGGGCCGGGCGGGGTGATCCTTGCGCCCGTGGTGCCAGAGCCGCCCTTCCGGCTCAACGCACCGACCGAGGTGTTTGACGCCTATCGCCACGGGGCGATGCGGCTGCTCTGCGTCGCGGGCCTGTCGGGCCTGCCGCAGGTTGTGATGCCCGCAGGCGCGGTGGACGGTGCGCCCTACGGGCTGTCGCTGATCGGGCCGCGCGGGTCGGATCTCTCGCTGCTGGCGCTGGCCTGCCGGTTGATGGCCGAAAGCCCCGGCCCTAGAAATCCCGCCCCGGTGACCGCGTGAGAAAAAGGAAAGCCCTATGAGCGTGATCGAAGACCGGCTGGCTGAGATGGGGCTGGCGCTGCCGCCCTCGGCGCCGTCGCGGGCGCTGTTCCTGCCCGGCAAGATCAGCGGCAACCTGTTGTTCCTTTCGGGGCAGATCTGCGAGTGGGAAGGCGTACCCAAATACTTCGGCCCGGTGCCGGAGGGGTTCGACGTGAAGACCGGTCAGGACGCGGCGCGCATGTGCGCGCTCAACCTGCTTTATTCGATCAAAGCCGTGGCCGGATCGCTCGACCGGGTGACCTCGGTGGTGCGGCTTGGCGGTTTCGTCGCGGCCCCGGCGGGCTATGGCGACGGGCCGCTGATCGTCAACGGCGCCTCGCAGCTGTTCATCGACCTGTGGGGCGAGGCCGGGCGCCACGCGCGCACCGCCGTCAATGTGGCCTCGCTGCCTGCCAATGCGCTGGTCGAGATCGAGGCGACGGTGGAACTTGACTGAGCAGCCTGCGCCAGACGGTTTGGCATGGCGGGTTCTGCTGATGAACCCCAACAGCAACGCCGCCACCACCCGCAGCATGTGCGCCATCGCGGGGCGGGTGCTGCCGGGGGTCACCGGCTGGACCGCGCCCGCCGGGCCGCCGCTGATCACCAATCCCGCCTCCCTGGCCGAGGCAGGGCGTCTTGTGGCCGCTGCCGAGCTGCCCGAGGGGCTTGCGGGGGTGATCGTCTCGGCCTTTGGCGATCCGGGCCGGGACGAACTTGCCGCGCGGCTCGACATTCCGGTGATCGGCATCGGCGCGGCGGCGGCGCGCGCGGCGGCGCAAGGGGGACGCGCCTTTGCGGTGGTGACCCACACACCTGCTTTGGAAACAAGCATCGACGCTTTGATGCACAATGCCGCGCCCGATGCGCGATACCTCGGGACATATCTTGCGGATGGCGATCCCACTGAGCTTTCGGCAGATCCGAAAAAGCTCGACGCCGCATTACTTTACGCGGTGCAGTGCGCCTGCGACGATGGAGCCGAGGCGGTGATTATCGGGGGTGGACCACTGGGCGAGGCGGCGGATCGACTCGCCGATCACGCGCCCTGTGTCCTTGTTTCGCCTATTTTACATGCAGCGCTACAATTGCAGGCAAAACTCCGCTTGCCAAAGGCTTAACTTTGCGGCAATCCGCCGGTGGGTTGCCTGTGAAAGCGCAGCATGAGCGGAGATTCGGCGAAGTTTCGCTGCCGCGCAGCAAAAGCCCGCTTTTGCAGGGAACCCCTTGGAATACGGGGTGTTGTCTTTCCCGTAGTCCATATCATTTTCCCGGCCAGTACTATCCCTTGGAGCAGACATTTGCGGAAGTTTCCGAACCAGAGTCCCGTTGTGTCCGGACGCGCAGCCGTGGCGCGTCAAAATAGACGCCAATTCCTAACCCGCCTGGCGGGATCTGTCGCCATGCCTGCGCTCGTCGCTGCTGGCCCACTTGCCGCGCAGGAAGCTGCGGAAGGCGAGGGCGATCAAAAGACCAATGCACCCGAAGCGCAGGGCGTTCCATTCTCCTTCGACATTCTGTCCGAGCAGATGGCCCGCGCCGCGCAGGAAGAGCAGAAAGAGCCCGAGCAGGTCGAAGGCTTCCTCGCAGAGCTTGATTACGACGGCTATCAGCGCATCCGCTTTGACAAGGATCAGGCGCGTTGGGCCGATCTGCCCGACGATACCTTCCGGCTGCAGGCCTTCCATCTGGGCTGGCTGTTCAAACAGCCGGTGCGCCTGCATGAGGTGGTCGATGGTCATGCCAAAGAGATGCATTTCTCGACCTCGGATTTCGACTATTCCGATGTGAAGACCGAGATTCCCGCAGACGCGGAAATGCCCGGCGTTGCCGGGTTCCGCCTGCACAACCCGCTCAACCGCGCCGACACGTTCGACGAGCTCGTCGCCTTTCTCGGGGCGAGCTATTTCCGGGCGCTTGGCCGGGACAATCTCTACGGGCTCAGCGCGCGGGGTCTGGCGGTCAACACCGGCCTGTCGGGCGTCGAAGAGTTCCCGCGCTTCGACAACTTCTGGCTTGAGCGTCCCGGTCCCGGTGCCGAGCATATCACCATCTATGCCGCGCTGAGCAGCGCCTCGGTGACCGGCGCCTATCGTTTCGTGGTGCGTCCGGGCGAAGACACCCGCATCGACGTGACCGCGCGCCTCTACCTGCGCAACGACATCCAGCAGCTGGGCATCGCGCCGCTGACCTCGATGTTCCTGTTCGGCGGTCCCGACATGGGCGATTTCGACGACTTCCGCCCGGCAGTGCACGACAGCGAAGCGCTGGTGCTGACCACGCAGGGCGGCGAGACCTTCTTCCGCCCGCTCAACAATCCGCCGCGCCTTGCCAGTTCTTACTTCGGGGCGCTCAGCCCGGTGAAATTCGGTCTGGTGCAACGCAACCGCGAGTTTGAGCATTACCTCGACGCGCAGGCGCACTACGAGAAGCGCCCGACGCTGCTGGTCGAGCCGATCGGAGACTGGGGCGAAGGCTCGGTGCGGCTGGTCGAGATCCCCTCGGACCTCGAAGGCAACGACAATATCGTCGCCTTCTGGATCCCCAAGGCGGAAACCAAGGCCGGCGATGCGCTGGAGTTCGCCTATCGCCTGCACTGGGGGATGTCCCCCGAGGGTGACGGTGCGGTAGATCGGGCTCGCGTGGTGCGCACACGGGTCGGCAAGGGCGGCATTTCCGGAACCGACGAGGACAACGGTCGGCGGAAATTCGTCATCGATTTCGAAGGTGGCACTTTGGGGGAACTTCCTGCCGGTGCCGAGGTTGAACCTTCAGTGAGTGCCGCGAACGGCGAGATTGCCGAAGCGGTTGTGAGCCGGATCTCGGGAACCGAGACATGGCGCCTTGTGCTTGAAGTCGAAGCTCCGGACGGGGCGGTGGCGGAGCTTAAGGCGGGGCTCAAAGGTTATGGACGTACTCTTACCGAAACCTGGACTTATCAATGGGTGAAGGAATGAATGCTGAACCGATGAAAGAACTGGACGTGACCGAAGCACGGGCCGTCGAAATGCCGCATTGGGCTCCGCCCGAGGCGCCTATGGAAATGCCGCGTCAGGACGTCGAGGCGCCGCGCGCCGAACGTGCGTCGCTGCATGAATTGATCCTGCGCGTCATCATGCCGGGCCAGAGAGCGTAAGGACACGCCAATGCCCGTTCTGCCCTCGCCCGACCGCAAGACGGTCGCCACCCGCTTTCTGGCGGCTCTTTTCGCGCTGGCTGCCGCTGGCACCGCCACGGCGCTGCTTCTCGAAGTGGCGCTGCAGGATGGCGTTGCTGTGTGGGACTTTGTGCGCGCCGGACTGATCCTCGTAACCACCGCATGGCTCGCATGGGGGGCCGCGTTGGCGTTGTCGGGACTGGCCCCCATGCGTCGCCGCGCACCCGTGGAGTTGCAACTGCCGCAGCCGCGCACAGCCGTGCTGGTGCCGATCTGTAACGAGGACCCGGTGGCCACCTTCGCGCGCATCGCAGCCATGGATCGCTCGATCCGGGATGCGGGCGTCGAGGCCGATGTGGCGATCCTGTCGGACACGCGCGACGACGCGGCGGCCGCGGCAGAGCGCAAGGCTTTCGTGAAGCTGCTCGACACCACGGGCGGGCAGGGGCGTATCTTCTACCGCCGCCGCGAGGACAATCGCGGGCGCAAGGCGGGCAATATCGAGGATTTCTTCCGCCGCTCCGGCGGGGCCTATGAGTTTGCCGTGATCCTCGACGCCGACAGCCTGATGGAAGGCAGCGCCATCCGTCAGATGATCGCGCGGATGCAGGCCGACCCGCAGATGGGTCTGCTGCAGACGCTGCCGCGCGTCGTGGGCGGGCGCAGCTTCTTTGGCCGCGCCATGCAATTCGCCGCCGCTTTCCATGGCCCGGTGTTCACCCGCGGTCTTGCGCGGATGCAGGGCGCCACTGGCCCGTTCTGGGGTCACAATGCCATCGTGCGCGTGCGCGCTTTTGCGGAAAGCTGCGGCCTGCCGGAACTGCAGGGCAAGGCCCCCTTTGGTGGCCATATCCTCAGCCATGACTACGTCGAGGCGGCGCTGCTCGCCCGTGGTGGCTGGAAGGTCGAAGTGGATGCCAGCATCGACGGGTCTTTCGAAGAGGGCCCCGAGAACCTGCTCTCCTTTGCCAAGCGTGACCGCCGCTGGTGTCAGGGCAACCTCCAGCACATCCGGCTGGTGATGGCACCCGGCCTTGCGCCGTGGAGCCGTTTTGTCTTCATTCTCGGCATCTTCTCCTATCTGGTGTCGCTGCTCTGGTTCGGCTTCCTCGTGGCCTCGGTGATCGCCGCCGTGACCGCGCCGCCGCCGGATTATTTCCCCGAGCCGCATCTGCTGTTCCCGGTCTTCCCGAGCGATCGCACCAAGGAGATGATCGCGCTGATGATCGGCATCTTCGGGCTGCTGATCATGCCCAAGTTCGCCATCCTCACCGAAAGCGCGCTGACCCACCGGGTCGCCGGATTTGGTGGTGTGATGCGGGCCTTCTGGTCGGTGATCGTCGAGGTGCTGCTGACATCGCTGATCGCGCCGCTGATGCTGATGTATCAGACCAAAGCGGTGCTGCAGGTGCTGTCGGGCCGCGATGGTGGCTGGCCGTCGAGCCAGCGCGGTGAGGGCCAGCTGACCATCATGCAGGGCCTGCGTGCGGGGGCGTGGATCACTGTGACCGGCGCCGTGGCGCTGGGGGTGACCTTCTGGCTGTCGCGCGATCTGGTGCCTTGGCTGCTGCCGGTCTGTCTGCCGATGCTTTTTGCGCCGCTGCTGATCGCCTGGACCTCTCGTCCGCTGACCCACAAGCTGTTCGTCACCCCGGACGAAGGCAACCCGTCGCCGGTGGTGGTCTCTTACCGCGAGATCCTCGCTCAGTGGACCAATGCGCCGCAAGCGCCGCAGCCGGAACCCGGACCCGGTGCCAAGGAACCTCGTCATGTCGCAGCCTGATGGTACAAAGCTGGTGTCCTTCCCGGCAGGGAAGGCCACTGGCGCCCGGCGTCCGCGCGATCCGCGCATCGACGCCTTTCGCGGGCTGGCGCTGGTGATGATCTTCATCGACCATGTGCCGGGCAACCCTTACGAATATCTGACCATTCGCAATTTCACCCATTCCGATGCCGCCGAGGCCTTTTTCCTGATGTCGGGCCTTGCCGCCGCGCTGGCCTATTCGGGGCGGCTGACGTCCGAGGCACGCGCCGAGCATGGGCTATGGAATGGTATCGCTCCCATGTGGAAGCGCAGCTGGACGCTTTACCTCGCGCATATCTTCATGACGGTCTGGGCGATTGCGATTTTCTCTGCGGCGGCAGGGATCTATGCGATGCCCGATCTGCTGGAGCAGATCAACCTGCGGCAGGTCTTTGGTAACACCGGCGAAGCGCTCTTCGGCATCGCCGCGCTGACGCACCAGTTGGGCTATGTGAACATCCTGCCAGCCTATTCGGTGCTGCTGCTCTTCGCGCCGCTGATGCTGATGATCGGGCTGTGGCGGCCTTGGGCGCTGCTGACCCTCTCGCTGGTTGTCTGGATGGCGGCGGGGCTGTGGCGGCTCAATCTGCCGAACTTCCCCAATCCCGGCGGCTGGTTCTTCAACCCGATCTCGTGGCAACTGCTGTTCGTGCTGGGCGCGCTCACCGGGCTTGGCATGCGTCGCGGCGAGCGCTTCGTGCCAAAGTCACGCGCGCTCTTCTGGGCCTGTCTTGGCTTTTGCGTGCTGGCGCTGGTGTGGAAGTTCGTGCCGGCAGTGGGCGACGTGATCAACCACCAGATGGCGCGGCTATATCAGGCGGGCATTCCGTTCCACCTGACCACCCATGACAAGACCTTCGTGGCGCTGCCGCGGCTGCTGAACATTCTGGCGCTGGCCTATGTGCTGTCGTGCCTGCCTTGGGTGACCCGCGCCTGCGCACACAAGGCCGCCGCGCCGCTGCGCCTGCTGGGGCAACAGGGCCTGCTGGTCTTCTGCACCGGCACCGTGGTGTCGCTGATGTTCCAAGTCTACATGGCAGGCAACCCGCTCTCCACATGGATGGGCTGGGGGCTGCCGCCGCTGGGCATCGTGATCATGCTGATCACCGCTTGGCTGGGCTCGGCGCGCAAAGCCGCACCGCGTGGCAGCGCGCCAAGCGCGCAGGGCGGGCTGGTGGCCCGCTCTGGCGAACGCCGCATCGGCTGAGCCAGATCCGTCGCTTTGGATCGAACGGCGTCTTCTGCAAGTCTGCGGGAGGCGCCGTTTTCATGTTATCATTGCTTCGGGTGGGAAAAACTTTGAAATGCCGCGACGGGAAGTCATCTTGCCGGCGTAACAAGGCTTCGTGCGGGAACGTCCTACCCGCGCGACCGACCGAAGGAGACGAAGATGGCGCATCGCCGCACCGCCGCCCGCACCGCGCGGGCCCTTGCAATTGCCTTTGCGCTGATCCTGCCCAATGCCGCGCTACACGCCCAGGAAGGCGCAGCCCGCGAGGTCGGGGTGGTCACCCTTGAGACGGCCGAGGTTCCCTATTCGGTGACGCTGCCGGGGCGGTCTACCGCTTTCGAAGAAGTGGCGATCCGTCCGCGCGTCGATGGGGTGATCTCGGAAATCCTCTACGAGCCGGGCAGCGACGTGAAAAAGGGCGACGTGCTCTTTCGCATCGATGGCGACACCTATCAGGCCGATGTGGCGGCGGCAGAGGCGGATGTGGCGGGCGCCGAGGCGGCGCAGCGCAGCGCCGAAGCGACGCTCACGCGCTACCAAAAGCTGGTCGGCACCGGGGTGACGGCGGCGGATGTGGACACGGCCGAGGTTGACGTGATGCAGGCCAAGGCGACGCTCAGCGCGGCGCAGGCGGCTTTGGAACTGGCCCAGCTCGATCTCGACCGCACCGAGATCGCCAGCCCGATTGACGGCATCGCGGTGCTGCCGGAGGTGTCTGTCGGCGATCTGGTGACCGCCAACCAGTCGGACGAGCTGACCACCGTGACGCGGATCGACCCGATCTATGTCGACGTGCAGGAGTCGATCACTCGCATCCAGCAGACCCGCGCGCGGCTCGATCAGGGCTCGCTCAATCGCGGCGAGCGGATCGAGGCAGAGCTGGAACTGGAAAACGGCGCGATGTTCGAAGGGCAGGGCACCTTCGTCTCGCCGCCGGTCAGCGTGTCGACCACCACCGGCACCTCGGTGGTGCGCCTGCGCTTCGACAACCCGCGCCGGGGCATCCTGCCGGGGCAGTTCCTGCGCGTGAAGCTGACCTTTGGCACCACGCCCGCCGTTCTGGTGCCGCAGAACGCCACCTCGCGCGCCTCTGACGGCACGCTGACCGCCTTTGTCTATCAGGATGGCACGGCGGTGAAACGCACGCTCACCTACGATGGCAGCTACAACAACGCGTGGATGGTGAGCGAGGGTGTCGAAGCCGGAGAGCAGCTGATCGTCGACGGTCTGCGCAACCTGCAGGACGGCGCGTCGGTCACCCCGGTCGAGGTGGCGATCTCGGAGGCTGGCGTGGTTACCCGCAGCGATGGCGAGGCCGAAAGCTTCGGCGGCGCCCCCTCGGAGAACGAGGGCTGATCCATGGGTAATTTCTTTATTGCGCGCCCAGTCTTTGCCTGGGTGCTGGCGATCCTCACCATGCTGGGCGGCGCGCTCGCCGTGGTCACCCTGCCGGTCAGCCAATATCCCGACATCGCGCCCACCTCGGTGCGCATCTCTGCCACCTACACCGGCGCGACCGCCGAGGCGGTGCAGAACTCGGTCACCCGCGAGATCGAAGACGCGATGACCGGCCTCGACGGCATGCTCTACATGACTTCCAGCTCGTCGCAGGGGCGTGCGTCGATCGAAATCATCTTCGACGAGAGCATCGATCCGGTGGACGCGCAGAACGACGTGCAGTCCAAGGTCAGTCAGGTCGAGGGACGTCTGCCGACCGCCGTACAGAGCCAAGGCGTGACCGTCTCGCGCTCGTCCTCGTCGATCCTGATGGTTGGCGCGCTGGTCGACACCACCGGCACCTACAGCACGCTGGAGCTGGGCGACATCATGTCGACCAATGTCGAAGGTCCGATCGAGCGGCTCGAAGGGGTGGGCGGCGTGCAAAGCTTCGGCTCGGGCTATGCCATGCGCATCTGGCTCGACCCGCTGTCGCTGGCGCGCTACCAGCTCACCGCCTCGGATGTGACCAGCGCGGTCTCGGCGCAGAACTCTACGGTCTCGGTGGGCTCGCTGGGCGATCAGCCCACCACCCGCGGCCAGCAGTTCACCGCCACGATCACCGCCCAAAGCCAGCTGACCACGGTGGAAGAGTTCAACTCCATCCTGCTGCGTTCGTCCGAAGAGGGCGGCGTGGTGCGGCTGGGCGATGTGGCCCGTGTCGAGATCGGGCAGGAGGACTACGGCGGCGACTCGCGGTTCAACGGGCTGAACTCTTCGGGCTTCGGGGTGAATCTCGAGACCGGGGCCAATGCTGTGGACACCGCCGCACGGGTGCGCGCACAGCTCGACACGCTGAGCAGCGCGCTGCCAGAGGGCGTCGAATTCCGCACCGCCTATGACACCTCGCCGTTTGTCGAGCTGTCGATCGAGCAGGTCTACCACACGCTTTTCGAGGCGATCGTGCTGGTGCTCGCGGTGCTGATGATCTTCTTGCAAAGCTGGCGCGCCACGCTGGTGCCGCTGATCGCCGTTCCGGTGGTGCTGCTGGGCACGTTCGGCGTGCTGATGGCGACGGGCTATACGATCAACACGCTGACTATGTTCGCCATGGTGCTCGCCATCGGCCTGCTGGTGGATGACGCCATCGTGGTCGTCGAGAACGTCGAGCGTCTGATGGAGGAAGAAAAGCTCTCGGCCCATGAGGCGACGAAACGCTCGATGAGCCAGATCACCAGCGCCCTTGTGGGGATCAACGTGGTGCTTGCTGCGGTGTTCCTGCCCATGGCCTTCTTCGGCGGTTCGACCGGGGTGATCTACCGGCAGTTCTCGATCACCATGGTGGCGGCGATGGCGCTGTCGCTGGTGATGGCGATCATCCTCTCGCCGCCGATGTCGGCGCGGCTGCTGAAGCCCGCGCATGGCCCGGCGAAATTTCCCCCGGCGCGCTGGTTCAACACCGGCCTTGCCAAGGTGACCGAGGGTTATGGCCGCGCCGTCGGTTGGTCGCTGAAGATGCCCGCGTTGGTGCTGCTGGTGCTGGCGGGATCGCTGGGCGGCGCGTGGCTGGTCAATGAGCGGCTCACCTCCTCGTTCATCCCGACCGAGGATCAGGGTGTGCTGATGACGATGATCAATCTCACCGAAGGCGCCACCACCCAGCAGACGCTGGCGACGCTGGAACAGGTCGAGGACTATCTGCTCAATCAGGAAAGCGAGGCGGTGGAAAGCACCTTTGCCTCGCTCGGCTTTGGCTTCAGCGGCACCGGGCAAAATCAGGCGATGGTCTTCGTCAAACTGCGCGACTTCGAAGAGCGCGAGGACAATCCCGAGCTTTCGGCCAGCGCCGTGGCGGCACGTGCCACTGTCGCTTTCGCCTCGAGCCGCGCCGGGCAGATCATGGTGATGCAGCCGCCGGCAATTCGCGGGCTCGGCAACACCGGGGGCTTTTCCTTCTACCTCGTCGATCAGGCCGGCAACGGGATCGAATCCCTTCAAGATGCCGCAGACGCGCTGGAGGCAGAGGCCGCCGCGCGGCCAGAGATTGCCAACGTGCGCGTCTCGGGCACCGAGGACGAAAGCGCGCTGCGCATCCAGATCGACCGCGAGAAGGCCGAGAGCTTTGGCCTTACGCTGTCCGAGATCAACTCGATGCTCTCGGTGATCTTCTCGGGCGATGAGGTGAATGATTTCATCATGGGCTCGGAACTGCGGCCGGTGATCGTGCAGGCGGATGCCGAGCACCGCATGCAGCCGGACAACATCATGGATTGGTACGCCAAGAACTCGGATGGTGAGATGGTGCCGTTCTCGGCCTTCATGACCACCAAGTGGGAGCCGGTGGCGCCGCGTCTGCAGCGCTATTCGGCGACCTCGGCCATCGAAGTGTCCGGCTCGCCCGCGGCGGGCGTCAGTTCCGGCACCGCGATGGAGGTGATGCAGGACCTGGTGAGCGACATGGACGGCGGCTACGCGCTGGCATGGACCGGCCTGTCGTATCAGGAGCAGCAGTCGGGCGCGCAGGCGCCGCTGCTCTACGCGATCTCGGGGCTGGTGGTCTTCCTTGCGCTGGCGGCGCTCTACGAGAGTTGGGCGATCCCCTTCTCGGTGATGCTGTCGGTGCCGGTGGGGCTGTTGGGCGCGCTGCTGGCGGCCTATCTCTTTGGCCAGTCGAACGACGTCTACTTCAAGGTCGGCATCCTGACGACGATCGGCCTCGCGGCGCGCAACGCCATCCTCATCGTCGAGTTCGCCGAAGACCTGCGCGCGCAGGGCCGCAGCATCGCGCAGGCGGCGCAAGAGGCGGCGCAGCTGCGCCTGCGGCCGATCCTGATGACCGCGCTGACCTTCATCCTCGGGGTGGTGCCACTGGCCACCGCCAGCGGGGCCGGGGCGGCGGCGCAGAACGCCATCGGCACCGGGGTGATCGGCGGCATGCTTGCCTCAACGGTGATCGGCATCTTCCTCGTGCCGGGGTTCTACGTGCTGGTGATGCGTCTGGTGCGAAGGGTCAGCGGCGGCACGGCCTGACGCGCCGCGCGGGCGTCAGACGATTTTCTGCAGCAGGCGGATCAACGTCTCACGCTCGCGCGCCCGCAGCGGCGACAGGGTTTCGGCGGTGACGGCAAGCACGCCCGCGACGGTGTTGTTCACCATGGCCTGTCCGGCATCGGTCAGCGACACCAACTGCCGACGCTTGTCCTTGGGATCGCGCTCGGTGTGCAAGAGGCCGCGCGTGCTCAGCCGGTCAACCACGCCTTTTGTTGTCGCGCCGTCCATGGCGACGGACCGGCCCAGAAAGTTCTGCGACATCGGCCCCATTTCGGCCAGCCGGTGCATCACCGAAAACTGCATCGGGGTCAGCGCGCCGTCGATCTTGTCCGAGAAGATCGTGCAGTTGCGCTGGTAGGCACGCCGCAGCAGATAGCCCACCTGCTCGTCGAGGTGATATTCCTGCGCCGTGCTGCAGGCGGTTTTGGAGATATCGGCCAAGCGCAAAGTCCTCCGGTTCTTCCAGACCTAACGCGCGGAGGCGGCAGCGGCAATCGCGATTGGCGCTATTTGGCGTCAATGCCTAGACCGAAAGATAGGCGTCGCGGATTTCTGGCTGTTTTTCGAGCGTTTCGAAGCTGCCGTCGAACTTCTTCTGCCCGGATTCGAGGATGATCGCCCGGTCAGCCACGGCGCGGGCGAAATGCAGGTTCTGCTCGGAGATGAGAACCGTCAGCCCCTGCGATTTCAACGCCGCGATGCTGCGTGCCATCTGCTCGACAATCACCGGGGCGATGCCCTCGGAGGGCTCGTCGAGCAGCAGCAGCGCCGGGTTTCCCATCAGGGTGCGGGCGATGCTCAGCATCTGCTGCTCGCCGCCCGACATCTGCTTGCCGCGGTTGTTGCGGCGCTCGGCGAGGTTGGGGAAAAGCTCGAACAGCTGCTCGACGGTCCAATGCGGCGCGCCCTCGCGCCGGGGCTGGCGACCGACCTCTAGGTTCTCCAGCACTGTCAGATCGGTGAACACACGCCTGTCCTCGGGCACATAGCCAAGCCCGGCCTTGGCCACCCGATAGGCGGGCAGGCCCACCAGCTCGCGCCCCTCGAAGCGCACCGAGCCTTGTCGCGGGCGCAGCAGTTGCATCACCGATTTCATCGTGGTGGATTTGCCCGCCCCGTTGCGCCCCAGAAGCGCCACCACCTCGCCGCGCTGCACCTCAAAGCTCAGATCGCTGAGGATATGCGCCTTGCCGTAGAAGCTGTGGATGCCTTTGATCTCAAGCATCCTGCGCCTCCTTGAAAAGCGTGCCGCCGCCCAGATAGACCTCTTGCACCTTGGGATCGCGGCGCACCTCTTCGGCGCTGCCGTCGGCGATCAGCTGGCCCCGGTTCAGCACCATGATGTGATGGGCATGGGCAAAGACCACATCCATGTCGTGCTCGGTGAACAGCACCGACAGCCCTTCGTTGCGCACAATGTCGGCGACCAACTGCATCAGCTCGATCCGCGCCGAGGGGGCCATGCCCGCCGTCGGCTCGTCCATAAGCAGAAGGCGCGGGCGGTGGCAGAGCGCAATGGCCAGTTCCAGCCGCTTGAGATCGCCATAGGCCAGCACCGAGCAGGGGCGGTCGGCCTGATCTTCCAGCGAGACCGTGCGCAGAAATTCCAGCGCCTCGTCGCGATAGAGCTTCCACGCCCGCGCGCCGAAAGAGAAGATGCGCCGATGGTGGCTGATCAGCGCCATCTGCACGTTCTCGATGACGCTCATAGACCGGTAGGTGCCGGTGATCTGGAACGTCCGCCCCACGCCTTTCCGCCAGATATCGCGCGGGCGCTGCCCGGTGATCCGCGCGCCGCCGAGATAGACCTCGCCCGCGGTGGGCCTTAGCTGCCCGGAGAGCATGTTGAAGCAGGTGGATTTGCCCGCGCCATTGGGGCCGATCAGCGCTTTCAGCTCGCCCTGCCGCACGGAAAAGGAGACGTCTTCGACCGCGAGGAAGCCGTCGTAGCTTTTGCGCAGGTGCTCGGCGCGGAGGATCTCGGTCATCGGCTCTGCTCCTCGTCGCTGTGGCGCAGACGGCCTGCCAGCCTGCGCAGGGTGCCGACGATGCCTTCGGGCATCAGGATGACCACGGCGATGATCACCAGCCCCAGCAGCAGCCGCCAGTATTCAAGCCGGGTGAGCCAGTGCTCGACCGTGGTCATGAAGCTGGCCCCCACCACGCCGCCCGCGAGCGTCTTCACCCCGCCGAGGAAGACCACGATCAGCGCATCGAAGCTCTTGGCGATCTCAAGCTCGGTGGGAAAGACCGACCCTTTGGAGAAGACAAAGATCCCGCCCGCAAGCCCCGCCATCATACCGGCCAGCGCGAAGGCCACCAGCTGTACCCGCTTGACGTTGATCCCCATGGCCTCGGCCTGACGCGCGCTGTCGCGTCCGGCGCGCAGCGCGTAGCCAAAGGGCGCATGGACGATATGGCGCAGGGTGAGGATGCCGCCCACGCCGAAGGCCAGCGTAAAGTAGTAATAGGGCAGCGTGCCGTTCAGCCAGTCTGCGGGCCAGATGTTGATCAGCCCGTCGTCGCCGCGCGTGACACTGCGCCACTGGAAGGCCAGCGACCAGACGAGCTGGCTGAAGGCGAGTGTCAGCATGGCGAAATAGACCCCCGAAAGGCGGATGCAGAACCAGCCGATCCCCAGAGCCAGCAGCCCGGCGGCCAGCGGCGCGAAGAGAAAAGCGAACTCCATCGGGGTCTCTGTGTGGAACACGAGCAGCGCCGCGGCATAGGCCCCGCCGCCGAAGAAGGCCGCATGCCCGAAGCTCACCAGCCCGCCAGAGCCGAGGATGAAATGCAGGCTGGCGGCGAAGAGCGCGAAAACCACGATGTCGATCACCAGCACCATCAGGAACTGGTCGGCAAACAGCGGCAGCGCGGCGAGGGCTGCGAGCAGTAGGGCGGTGAGCGCGATGCCGACAGGGCCATAGGGGCGGATGGGCGTCTCGGGCGCGCCGACCTGCCCGTGCTCGCCCGCCACCTCCTCGCGGCCCAGCAGACCATAGGGGCGGATGATCAGCACCACCGCCATGACCACGAACATCAGCACCAGCGTCGATTGCGGCAGGTAGGTCACTCCAAAGACCCCCAGCACCGAGATCAGCACCGAGGCGATGAAGGCCCCCGGAAGGCTGCCCATGCCGCCGATCACCACCACCACGAAGACCGCGCCGATGATGTTGAAATCCATCAGCAGATCGGCCCCGCCCTTGGGCAGTTGCAGCGCGCCGCCCCAGCCCGCCAGCGCCGAGCCGAGCGCAAAGACCCCGGTGAAGAGCCACGCCTGATTGACCCCAAGAGCGCCGACCATCTCGCGGTCCTGCGTTGCGGCGCGCACGAGGATGCCCAGCCGGGTGCGGGTGATCAGATACCACAGCGCCAGCAGGATGACCGGCGTGAGCGCGATCAGAACGATGTCATACTTGGGCACCGGCTCGCCGAAGATGCGCCAGACCCCGCGCAGACCCGGCGCGCGCGGGCCGAGCCGGTCTTCGGCCCCCCAGATCATCAGCGCCAGATCCTGAATGACGAGGATCACCCCAAATGTGGCCACGAGCTGAAAGAGCTCGGGCGCGCGGTAGATGCGGCGCAGCACGATCACCTCGACCAGCGCGCCGATCAGCCCCACCGCGAGCCCGGTCAGCACGATCGCACCCCAGAAGCCGACCGCGCCCGGCAGCACCTCCATCAGGGTCACGCCGATGAAGGCGCCGAGCATGTAGAACGACCCATGCGCGAAATTCACGATCCGCGTGACGCCAAAGATCAGCGACAGCCCCGAGGCGACGAGAAACAGCGCCGCGGCATTGGCGAGGCCGGTCAGGAACTGGGCGAGGAAGAAGGCCATGGTGGGGAAGGCTCGGATCGGGGAAGGGGGCGGGGCGCTGCCCCTCTTGGCCTTGCGGCCAATTCACCCCGGAGTGTTTGCGGAAAGATGAAAGGGGGAGGCAGCGCAGCCTCCCCCGAAGCGCCTCAGTCGGCGGGGCGCATTTTGCGAATGTCTTCGTCCGAAGGCATGTAGGGTGTTGGGTCCTTGTAGGACCAGTCCACCATCACGCCTTCGCCTGCATCGTTCAGCGCCGTGGTGCCGGTGAAGGCGCCCAAGGTCGATTGGTTGTCGAGCGCGCGGTAGTGCAGCGGCCCGACCGGCGTGTCGGGAATGTCGAGCCCCTCGAAGGCGTCGCGGATCGCCTCGGTCTCGGTGCTGCCGGCGCGTTCGATGGCGGCGGCGACCGAGAGCGCGGTCAGATAGCCGACGTTGCTGCCGTTTTTCGGAGTTTCGCCGAACATCTCTTCATAAGCCTCGACGAACGCACCGCCGGGCGTGTCGGCGGCAAAATCGTACCAAGGGTAGCCGGTGACGAACCAGCCCTCGGGAGCCTCCTCGCCGAGCGGCTCGAAATACTCCGGCTCACCGGTCAGCAGCCCGTAGACGTCGCGCCCGTCGAAGAGGCCGCGGTCGGTGCCCTGACGGACGAATTTGGCCAGATCGGTGCCGAAGGTGACGTTGTAGATCGCGTCGGGCTTGGCGCGCTCCAGCGCCTGTACCTCGGCGCCGGCGTCGATCTTGAACAGCGCGGGCCATTGCTCGGCGACGAACTCCACCTCGGGCTTGAGCCGCTTGAGGTTTGCCTTGAAGGCCTCGACCGCCTCGGTGCCATAGGCGTAATTCGGCGCGATGGTGGCATAGCGGATGGCGTCGGTGGTTGCCGCCTGCTCGGCCAGCATCGCCGCCTGCACCCATGTCGAGGTGCGCAACCGGAAGGTGTAGGGATTGCCCGAGCCCCAGACCAGCGTATCGGCCAGCGGCTCGGAGGCGAGATAGACATGCTGTTTCTCGGCGGCGTAGGAGCTGAGCGCCAGCCCGACATTGCTGAGGATCGTACCGGTGAGCATCACCGTGCCATCGCGGGTCATCAGTTCTTCGGCGATGCGCACCGCCTCGGCGGGATCGCCCTGATCGTCGCGGAAGACGAACTCCAGATGGCGGCCCAGCACGCCGCCGTCCGCATTGATTTCGCTGACCGCCAGTTCGATGCCCTTGCGGTAGGGCTCGGCGAAGGCTGCAAGGCGCTTGTAGTGGTTGATGTCGCCGATCTTGATCGGGGCATCCGTGCTGTCCTGGGCGAGCGCGGCGGCCGGGACCAGCGCCAATGCGGCGGCGGTGGCGAGAACGGTGCGTCGAAGCAGGGTCATTGCGGCGTCTTTCTCCTGTTGCGCGGCGCGGGGGCAGGCCGCTGCGACCCTCTTACGCCGGAACGCCGCCTCTTACCAAGGTGCTGTGCGGGAGTTTTCGGGTGGCGCCACTTCCGGGGGCGCTGCCCCCGCCGCGCAAGCGCGCGGCTCCCCCGGCGTATTTTTGAAGAGAAGAAGCCTGTGGGGACGCTTGGCGGGGGCGCTCAGCGGGGGCGTTGCGCGACGCGGCGCTTGGCGCTAGGACTGCGCGCCAAAGCGCGCCAAAACCCGACCGCGCGAGCCTTAGGAGAGACGATCATGACGCGAGCCTTCATCTTCCCCGGTCAGGGGGCGCAGACCATCGGCATGGGCAAGGCGCTGGCCGAGGCCTATCCGGCGGCGAAAGCCGTGTTCGACGAGGTGGACGCAGCGCTGGGCGAGAGCCTCTCGTCGCTGATCTGGGACGGCGACATCGAAACGCTCACCCTCACCGAAAACGCTCAGCCCGCGCTGATGGCGACCTCGCTGGCAGCGATGCGCGCGCTCGAGGCCGAGGGCATCGAGATCGGAGCGGCCAGCTTCGTCGCAGGTCACTCGCTGGGCGAATATTCGGCGCTGACCGCCGCGGGCGCGCTGAGCGTTGGCGATGCGGCGAAACTGCTGCGCACCCGTGGCAAGGCCATGCAGCAGGCAGTGCCGGTGGGTCAGGGCGCCATGGCGGCGCTGCTGGGCCTCGATCTGGCGACCGCCCGCGCCGTCGCCGAAGAGGCGGCGCAGGGCGAGGTCTGCGCCGCGGCCAATGACAACGACCCGTCGCAGGTGGTGATCTCGGGCGACAAGGCAGCGGTCGAACGCGCCGTGGAGATCGCCAAGGAGAAGGGCGCCAAGCGCGCGCTGCTGCTGCCGGTGAGCGCCCCCTTCCACTGCGCACTGATGGCCCCCGCCGCCGAGGTGATGGCCGAGGCGCTGGAGCAGGTCGACATTACCGCGCCCAAGGTGCCGCTTGTGGCCAATGTGATCGCCGAGGCGGTGACCGATCCCGCCCGCATCCGCGCGCTGCTGGTCGAGCAGGTCACCGGCTCGGTGCGCTGGCGCAAGTCGGTCGAGTATATGGTCGCGCAGGGCGCGGATGAGTTCTGGGAGATTGGCGCGGGCAAGGCGCTCTCGGGCATGGTGAAGCGCATTCACCGCCCGGCCACGCTGCGCAACATCGGCGCGCCCGACGACGTGAAGGCCGCGCTCGAAGCGGTCTGAGGCGCGCCTCACCTCTGCCAACAGCAAACAAGGGCGGTGCCATGCGGCGCCGCCCTTCGTGCATTCCGGGCGTGCGCATGCTGGGCGCGGCCTGCGCCTTTCATTGTTCCACAAATACGCCTCCGACCGCCTTCGCCCGCCCCCCGCCGGGCCGAGGCCGCACCTTGACGCCCGACCCGACTCGCCGCAGGGTGGCGCCACTCACCCGGGGGGTCCCGACAAGGGGCTGAGATTCTGCTGGCGTTCGCGCAGCGCAGTGACCCGACGAACCTGATCCAGTTCATACTGGCGTAGGGATGGTGCACTGGCGTTGCCGGGGGCTCTGCGCCCCGGATCTTGCGGATAGGACAAGCGGGGCAGACCCGCGCCTTGGCCGCAGCGATGTCACCCCATTCACGCACCGGAACTGGGTCTCCACCGCTTCGAGCTTGGAGGCTCCGACCGATGAAAGACCTGACCCCAACAGTCACCTGCGGGCCGCTGCCCGCCTCGCGGCGCGTCTGGCATGAGGGCACGCTGCACCCGCAGATCCGCGTGCCGATGCGCGAGATCGACCTGCACCCGTCCGCCGGTGAGCCGCCGGTCACCGTCTATGACAGCTCCGGCCCCTATACCGACCCCGGCGCCGAGATCGCCATCGACCGCGGTCTGCCGCGCCTGCGCGAGGGCTGGGTTCGCGCCCGCGCCGACACCGAAAGCTACGATGGCCGCCATGTGAAGCCCGAGGACAATGGCTTTGCCGAAGGCGCGCGGCTGGTGCCCGAGTTTCCCGTCCGCCATGCGCCGCGCCGGGGCAAGGACGGCAAAGCGGTCACCCAGATGGCCTATGCCCGCGCCGGGATCGTCACGCCGGAGATGGAGTTCGTCGCCATCCGCGAGAACCTCGGGCGCAAGGCCGCCAAGGCGCAGCTCGAACGCGACGGGCAGGACTGGGGCGCGTCGATCCCTGACCATGTGACGCCGGAGTTCGTGCGCGATGAGATCGCCCGGGGCCGCGCGATCATCCCCGCCAACATCAACCACCCCGAGCTTGAGCCGATGATCATCGGGCGCAACTTTCTGGTGAAGATCAACGCCAATATCGGCAACTCGGCGGTGACCTCCTCGATGGCCGAGGAGGTGGAGAAAATGGTCTGGGCGACGCGCTGGGGGGCCGACACGGTCATGGACCTGTCGACCGGGCGCAACATCCACAACATCCGCGACTGGATCCTGCGCAACGCGCCGGTGCCCATCGGCACGGTGCCGCTCTATCAGGCGCTGGAGAAGGTCGGCGGCATCGCCGAGGACCTGAGCTGGGAGGTGTTTCGCGACACGCTGATCGAGCAGGCCGAGCAGGGGGTGGATTACTTCACCATCCACGCGGGCGTGCGCCTGCACATGATCCCGATGACGGTGAACCGGGTGACCGGGATCGTCAGTCGCGGCGGTTCGATCATGGCCAAATGGTGCCTGCACCACCACCGCGAGAGCTTCCTCTACGAGCATTTCGACGAGATCTGCGAGATCGCGCGGGCCTATGACGTGTCGTTCTCGCTGGGTGACGGGCTGCGCCCCGGATTTATCGCCGACGCCAACGACGAGGCGCAGTTCGCCGAGTTGGAAACGCTGGGCGAGTTGACGCAGGTGGCATGGAAGCACGAGTGTCAGGTGATGATCGAGGGGCCGGGCCATGTGGCCATGCACAAGATCAAGGCCAATATGGACAAGCAGCTTGAGACCTGCGGCGAGGCGCCGTTCTACACGCTCGGGCCGCTCACCACGGATATCGCGCCGGGCTATGATCACATCACCAGCGGCATCGGGGCGGCGATGATCGGTTGGTTCGGCACGGCGATGCTGTGCTACGTGACGCCCAAGGAGCACCTTGGCCTGCCGGACCGCGACGATGTGAAGACCGGGGTGATCACCTATAAGATCGCCGCCCATGCCGCCGATCTCGCCAAGGGCCACCCGGCGGCGCAGATCCGCGACGATGCGCTTTCGCGCGCCCGCTTCGAGTTCCGCTGGGAGGATCAGTTCAATCTCGCGCTCGATCCCGACACGGCGCGGTCCATGCATGACGAGACCCTTCCCAAGGAGGCGCATAAGGTGGCGCATTTCTGCTCCATGTGCGGGCCGAAGTTCTGCTCGATGCGGATCAGCCACGACATCCGCGCCGAGGCCCAGAAAGAGGGCATGGCGAAGATGGCCGAAAAATTTCGCGAAGGCGGCGCGCTTTATCTGCCGCTGAAGGAGGACAAGGCATGACATCCGGACTGCTGTTGAAGGAGATGCGCGACACCAATCCGCTGGTGCAATGCATCACCAACTACGTGGCGATGAACATCGCCGCGAACGTGCTGCTGGCGGCGGGGGCCTCGCCGGCCATGGTCTCGGACGCCGAGGAGGCTGGCGAGTTCGCGGGTATCGCCCATGCGCTGACGGTCAACATCGGCACTTTGTCCGAGCCTTTCGTCGAAGGGATGCGCGCGGCCATCGCCGGGGCGCAGGCGGCGGGCAAGCCATGGGTGCTTGATCCGGTGGCCTGTCAGGCGACCGGGCTGCGGCGGCGGGTCTCGGCCGAACTGCTGGCGCTGAAGCCGACGGTGGTGCGCGGCAATGCCTCCGAAATCCTCTCGCTCGCCGGAGAGGTCAGTCGCGGGCAGGGCGTCGACGGGCGCGACGGGGTGGAGGCCGCCGAGGCCGCCGCCCGCGCGCTGGCGCGGCAGACCGGCGGTGTGGTGGCGGTGACCGGGGCGGTGGATTTCGTCACCGACGGCAGCCGCGGCGTGCGGATCGGCGGCGGCTCGCCTTGGATGCCGCTGAACACCGCGCTTGGCTGTTCGCTCACCGGCCTTTGCGGGGCTTATGTGGGGCTCGGCGGCGACCCGTTCGAGGCCACCGTCGCGGCGCTCTCTCACTACGCCGTGGCCGGGAGCCACGCGCATGAGGATGCGACGGGGCCGGGTAGTTTCGCGCCCCGCTTCCTCGACGCGCTGCATGCGCTGACGCCCGAGGCGCTGGACGCCGGGGCCGATCTGCGGGTGCTGGAGGATGCCGAATGAGGCGCTTTGACCTGTCGGTCTATCTGGTACTTGATCCCGGCCTCTGCGCCGGGATCGGCATGGTCGAAACGGCGCGGCTGGCGGTGCAGGGCGGCGCCACGATGGTGCAACTGCGCGACAAGGACGGCGGCACCGTGCGAATGATCGAGACCGGGCGGGCGCTGAAGGCGGCGCTGGCGGGCTCTGGCGCGCTGCTCATCGTCAATGACGACGTCGAGGCTGCGCGGGTGATCGGCGCGGATGGGCTGCACGTGGGGCAGGGCGATATGACCCCCGCCGAGGCGCGGGCGCGGGTCGGCCCGGAGATGCTGCTGGGGCTCTCGGTGGAAAGCCCGGAACTGGCGCGGGCGGCTCCGCCCGCGCTGGTGGATTATGTGGGAGCCGGGCCGGTCTTTGCCACGCCCACCAAGCCCGACCACAAGCAGCCCGTGGGCTGGGATGGGCTGGCGGCGCAGGTGGCGGCGTGCCCGGTGCCCGCGGTGGCCATCGGCGGGCTGAAGGCGCATCATGCCGCGCCCGCGAAAGAGGCGGGAGCGCAGGGCCTTGCCGTGGTCTCTGCGATCTGCGGCCAGCCGGACCCTGCGGCAGCGGCGCGGGAGATTGCCCGCGCCTGGGCCGCGGCCTAGCCCCACATCTCGTGAAAATGGTGCAGCGGCCCGTGGCCGCCGCCCACCTGCAGCCGGTCCGACGCGGCCAGCGCGCCTTGCAGGTAGCGCTTCGCCTCGTCCACTGCCTCGGGCAGCGTCTTGCGTGGCAGCAGCGCGGCGATGGCGGCGGAGAGCGTGCAGCCGGTGCCGTGGTCGTTCTTGGTGGCGATGCGCGGCGCGCTGTAACTGCGGGTCTGGCCCTGCCACCACAGAAGGTCGGTGCTCTCGGGGCTGCCGGTCAGATGGCCGCCCTTGAGCAGCACCGCCTCTGGTCCCATGGCGGCCAGCGCGGGCAGTTCCTTGACCATCTCCTCAGCGCTCCAGTCCTCGCCGCGCGAGAGCAGCACGGCCGCCTCGGGCAGGTTGGGGGTGATCAGCGTCGCCAGCGGCACCAGATCCGCGCGCAGCGCCGCGACCGCCTCGGGGTCGAGCAGCGCGTCGCCGCTTTTGGCCACCATCACCGGATCGAACACGATGTTGCGCGCGCCATGGGGCCGCAACCGCTCGGCCACGGCGCGGATGATCCCGGCGTTGGCGACCATGCCGATCTTCACCGCGTCGACCCGCACATCGTCGAAGACCGCGTCGATCTGCGCCGCGACGAACTCTGGCGGCAGCGCCTCGACCGCGCGCACCCCGCGCGTGTTCTGCGCGACCACGGCGGTGATCACGCTCATGCCGTAGGCACGGTTGGCGCTGAAGGCCTTGAGATCGGCCTGAATCCCCGCACCGCCCGAGGGGTCGGTGCCCGCGATGGTCAGCACGTTGGGGATGCGGGGTGGCATAGGGGAAGTTGTGTCGGGGGTGTTCAAGGGCGCGGCCTCCATAAATGAGGCCGGCGAGGGCATGCGGTCAGCTCCACCTGTCCCTTCGCCGGCATGATCCGGATCAGGTTCAAAGGGTCACTGCGCCGCACGCATGCCAGCAGTATCTCAGCCCCTTGCCGGGACCCCCCTAGGTGCGGAGGACCCTAGCAGATGCGGCCGGGTGCGAAAGCCCAAAGGCTGCAGAGAGCCGGGGGCGCTGCCCCCGGACCCCCGGGATATTTGCGTCTAGACGAAGCGGCAAGCGCTTCGGCAGGGCGTTATGCGCCCCAGGTTTTGCGCAGCACGCGCAGCCAGTTGCCGGAGCAGAGCTTTTCCATCAGCGCGGCGTCGAAGCCATGGGCGGTCATGGCGGCGCGCAGATTGGGCAGACCGGCGATGTCGGTGATGCCCTCGGGCACCGTCGCACCGTCGAAATCCGAGCCGAAGCCGACGCGGTCCTCGCCCAGTTTCTCGATCAAATGGTCGAAGTGGCGCAGCACCACGTCGAGGCTGCAGGAGGGATCGATCCGCCCGTCGGGGCGCAGGAAGGCCGAGGCGAAGTTGACGCCGACCATACCGTCGCTCTCGGCGATCATCGCAAGCTGGCGGTCGGTGAGGTTGCGCGCATGCGGGGTGACCGCATAGGCGTTGGAATGGGTGGCGACCAGCGGCGCATCGGTCAGCGCGGCCACATCGTCGACGCCCTTTTCGTTGAGATGCGACAGGTCGATCATGATCTTGAGATCATTGCATTCCTTGACCAGCCGCTTGCCCGCTTCGGAGAGCCCGTCGCCGATATCCGGCGTCGAGGGGAAGCGGAAGGGCACGCCATTGCCGAAGATCGTCGGGCGCGACCAGACCGGGCCGAGCGAGCGCAGCCCACGGGCGTGCAGCTCGTGCAGTTCGCTCAGGTCCGGGCCGATCGCTTCGGCGCCCTCGAGGTGCAGCACAGCGGCCATCTTGGGGCCGGTCAGCGCGACCTCGATCTCGGCGGCGGTGGTGCAGGGGGTGATGGCGCCCGCCTCGGCCAGCGCCTCGAAGGCCTCGACCCCCTTCCACGTGGTCTCCAGCGCCTCGGCATGGGGGATCATGTCGGGCAGCGGCAGGTCGTATTGCGGCTGCGCCATCGCGTCCATGTCGTCGCCCGACTTCGAGGGGCTGGGCACGAAGACCGCGAAAAAGCCACCGCCGAACCCGCCCGAGCGCGCGCGCGGCAGGTCAATGTGGCCGCTGCTCAGCCCGCCGACCACGTCGCTGGCACTGACGGCGCCGCGCAGCAGGCGCAGCAGCAGATCATTATGGCCGTCAAAGATGGGCGGGGTCTGGGCAAGGCTCATAGGGGAACTTTCGCGAGTTGGAGGTCAGAGAATGAGATAGCCGAGGGCAAGCACCCATGCCGACAGCAGAAGCAGCATGCAGATCATGTAGCTGCCGTTCCAGCGCAGACCGACGTGGCGGGCGCTGACGTTGCCGAAACTTCCCACCAGCAGCGTGGTGGCGGTGAAGGGCGAACTGATGCCGCCCAAGGCCCAGCCCGCGGTGATCGACACCACGATGGCCTCGGGCGCGACGCCAAGCTCGGAGGCGGCGGGCACCAGCGGCGCGATCAGCGTCACGGCAAGGATCGGGTTCATGCCAAGCTGGCCAAGCAGCGGGATGATCCAGACGAAGCTGACCAGCACCAGCGCGGGCGGCAGGTCTTCGGGATGGAAGCCCGAGGCCTTGACCAGCGGTGCGAGCAGCGGCGCGCCGACGGTGCCAATGAAACCGGCCATCATCAGCAGCGTCACCTCGCCACGATAGGCGGGCAGTTCGGTGAAGGCGAAGGTGCGGGCGCGCTCGCGCAGCGGCGGATTGCCCTCGCGCTTTTGCAGCAGCGCCCAGGCTGCGGCCATACAGGGCACCACCAGCAGCACCAGCGCGATGATGCGCAGGCCGGTGAGGCTTTGCAGGATCAGCACCGAGACCACCAGCAGACCCAGCAGGATCAGCAGCGGTGCCATCAGCGCCCAACTGCCCTCGGGCGCAGCGCGGGGGGCGGGCGGATGCGACAGCTTGGGCTTGAAGATCGTGTCGAGCGCCCAGCCGGTCAGGGTGATCAGCGCCGAGGTGCCGATCGCCGGCAGCACCACAGAGCCCCAGCTGGTGCCCGGGATCAGCGCGGTGGTGATGGCGATGGAAAAGGACATGGGCGACCACGGCAGCGAGGCGACGAACCCGCGCTGGATCGCGAGCAGCATGCGGCGGGTGCGATGGGTGCGGATTTCTTCGTCGGGCTCATCCGCCGCCGCGGCGGTGGCGAGGCTGCCGAGCAGCGCGATGGCCCCGTAGTTGAGCAGCAAGGCGAAGGCCTGCCCGCCAAGCGTGAGCGCCAGATAACGCCGCCCCGGCGGCTGCAGCGCGAGGAAATTGCCCGCGGCACGGATTGAGCTGGCCTGCTGCGCGGCGCTGCGCAGCGTGGCGAGCGCGGCGAAGAAAGCGGCGATGAACCCGGCGGAGTGGAAGGCGTTCAGCAGCACCGGCTGCCAGCCTTCGACGCGCCAGACCAAGGCGAGGCTGAGCGCGATGGCGAGGCCCACGAAGAACCGCCGCCCCGGCGCGACCTGCGTCGCCAGCAGCGCCACCACCAGCGTCACGGCGGGGACCAATGCGTAATCGAGCCCGGAGGAGACCAGATGCCATTCCTTGAGGATGAGCAGACAGGTGATCAGGATCAGCAGGGCGCCGATCAGACGGTCGGTCAGGCTGGGAGGGGAGGCAGGGGTCTTCGACAGGCTTATGGGCACGTGTGGGGTCCAGTCTCGTGCGGGCTTTAGTCCGGACATAGACCACTGTTGACCGGCAAGGGCAATGCCCCTGCGTCATCGTCGCGGCGGGTGTTTTCCGGGGCGCCGCGCGCACTGAAGAGGGGTTTTGCCTTTGGCGCAGGCAGCGCGAGCGCGAAAAGGTCCGGATATGCCGCCGCGATGGCGCCGTCAAAAAAGCTTCATGGAACCGACATGGAACTAAGTCCGAAGCGTCACAGCCTCGATACCGTTCGGGGCGACATAGCGCCCCGGACAGTCTGGGGGAACCATGCTCACCGTCGAGAAACTGACGAAGCGCTTCGGCGCGAACACCGCCGTGGACAACGCGAGCTTTACCGTCGACCGGCCGATGATGATCGGCATCATCGGCCGGTCGGGCGCGGGCAAGTCGACCTTCCTGCGGATGATGAACCGGCTGACCGATGCGACCGAGGGGCGTTTGCTGTTCGAGGGCCGCGACGTGCTGCAGCTGAAGGGCGGGGACAAGCGCCTGTGGCAGTCCGACTGCGCGATGATCTTCCAGCAGTTCAACCTTGTGCCGCGCATGGATGTGGTGTCGAACGTGCTGCATGGCACGCTGGCGCGGCGCAGCACGCTGTCGACCATGTTCAACCTCTACCCGCGCGAGGACGTGCACCGCGCCATCGACATTCTCGAGCGGCTCGGCATCGCCGCCCATGCCGCCAAACGCGCCGAGGCGCTTTCGGGTGGTCAGCAGCAGCGCGTCGCCATTGCGCGCGCCCTGATGCAGGACCCCAAGGTGATCCTCGCCGACGAGCCCATTGCCTCGCTCGATCCGATGAACGCCCAGCTGGTGATGGACAGCCTGCGCCGCATTCACGAGGAAGACGGCCGCATGGTGATCGCCAACCTGCACACGCTGGATACGGCGCGGCGCTATTGCGACCGGGTCATCGGCATGCGCGACGGGCGCATCGTCTTTGACGGCACCCCGGCGCAGCTGACCACCGGCGTCGCGCGCGACATCTACGGCGCTGGCGCCGATTTTTCGGAAAACGCCACCTCCACCGAAATCCGCGACCCGGTGGTCGCGACGGAAATCCGGGCTGCGGAAGTCGCGGTCTGATCACCAGGGGCCCATCGGGACGGGTCCAATTCCTTATATGAGGGACAGAAGATGAAGAAACTGATCGCAGCCGCTCTGGCCAGCACCATGCTCGTGGGCGCCGCCCAAGCGCAGGAAATCTCCGAGTTCCGTCTCGGCATCCTCGGCGGCGAGAACGCGCAGGACCGTCTGGCCTCGAACCAGTGCTACGCCGAGAAGATCGCCGCGGCGCTTGGCGTCGAGGTGAAGATCTTCACCCCCGCCGACTACAATGGCGTGATGCAGGGCCTGCTGGGCGGCACCATCGACGCGGCATGGATGGGCGCCTCCTCCTACGCCGGCACCTATATCGCCGACCCCGAAGCGGTCGAGCCGGTTCTGGTCAAGCAGAACGCCGACGGCTCCATCGGCTACTATTCGATCGGCTTTGCCCGCGCCGACAGCGGCGTGACCTCGCTCGACGACCTGAAGGGCAAGGAGTTTGGCTTTGGTGATCCGAACTCGACCTCGGGCTACCTGATCCCCTCGATCGAGATCGCCGAAGCGGGCTACTCGATGGAGCCGGGCGATTACTTCTCCGACGTCGTCTTCACCGGCGGCCACGAGCAGACCATCGTCGCGGTCAACAACGGTGACGTCGACGCGGGCGTGACCTGGGCCGACGGTCAGGGCAACTGGGAAGACGGCTACAACTCGGGCGCGCTGCGCAAGGCGGTGGACGCGGGCCTCGTCGACATGAACGATCTGGTGCAGATCTGGCAGTCGAACGTGATCCCCGAAGGCCCCTTCGTGATGCGCAAGGCGCTGCCGCAGTCGGTCAAGGACAGTGTCACCGAGCTGACCGCCAACCTCTGGGAAGAAGACCCCGATTGCGCCTACGGCGTGGCGGCGGGCGATGCCAAGGATTTCATCCCGGTGACCCACAAAGAGTATGAGTCGATCGTCGCGGCCCGCCGCTCGAAGATCAACTGATCGCAGACCACCTGAGGGGCCCCGCCGATGCGCGGGGTCCCTTTACGTTTCCCGGACCGCTGCCGCCCGAATGCGCCGCCCCAGACGGGGCGCGGCCGGGCCGGGCGCGGGCCAGCCGCAGGACCGCCGCATGACCCAGTATCCCGATGCCCCCCATGATCCGCGCGCCAATTACCTCGCGCTGATGGCCCGCAAGCGCCTCTACGGCGGGCTGACGCTTGCGATTTTCGCGCTGCTGATGATTTCGGGCTTCACGCTGGCCGACAGCCGCAACGCGGGCGGCTTCTGGGGCGGGCTGCCGCAAATCTTCGATTTTCCCGCCGACGTCCTGCGCGACACGCTGCCCAAGCTCGACCGGCTGCCGGGGCACCTTGTCGAATATTTCCCGGCGCTGGTGGAGACGATCAATATCGCCGCCTGCTCGACTCTGATCGGTGCGGCGGCGGCGATGATCCTCTCGCTGCTCTCGACCCGCGGGCTGGCGCGCTGGCCACGACTGATCCCGGTCTTCCGCCGCGTCATGGACATCCTGCGCGCGGTGCCCGAAATCGTGATCGCGCTGGTGCTGATCTTCGTGCTGGGCGGCGGGCCGGTGCCCGCGATGATCGCCATCGCGCTGCACACCGCCGGGGCGCTCGGCAAGCTCTTCTCCGAGGTCAATGAGAACGCTGACCTCAAGCCTGTCGAGGGGCTCTCGTCGGTGGGCGCAAGCTGGCTGCAGCGCATGTGGCTGGGCGTGGTGCCGCAGGTGGCGCCGAATTACTTCAGCTACGCGCTGCTGCGCTTCGAGATCAACATCCGCGCCTCCGCCATCCTCGGCTTCGTCGGCGCAGGCGGCATCGGCTACGAGCTGCGCAACGCCATGGCCTGGGGGCAGGGGCGTTTCGACGAGGCCGCCGCCATTTTCATCCTGCTGTTCGCGACCATCGTCGTCTTTGACCAACTGTCGAGCCATGTGCGCAACGCCATGATCTCGTCCAAGAAAGGAGGCCACTGAGATGGCCGACGCCGCGCTCTACGCCTCCGCCGACCGGCAGTTCGCCCGCAAGCGGCTGGTTTCCTTCGGCCTGCCCTTGGTGGTGCTGGCCTATCTCACCTACATCTTCTTCGCCTTTGACATCGCCGGCTTGTCGGAGCGCGCGCGCTGGGACAACGCCCGCACGCTGCTGTCGGACATCTGGAGCTACAAGACCCATGTCACGCGCGACAACCGCAGCGGCGGCGTCGCGGTGGCGATCGAGGGTGAGCGCAAGGGCGAATACCCCGAAGGCATGGGGCCCGACTGGGTGATCCCGCAGCCCGATGGCAGCACGCGCGTGATGCTGAAGGACGGGCAGGAGGTGATCCTGCTGCCGGAAAATGGCTTCCGCTGGGAGGTGCCGGGCTATGGTCTGATCGAGGCGCGTCTCGAAGGGCGCACATTGGTGAGCAACCTTCCCGAGGAGAGGCTGCCCGACTGGATTTCCGCCTCGTCCTCGCGCCTGCAAGTCACCGCCGATGGCGCGCGGGTGGCGCTGACCCGTTCGAAAACCGAGCTTTTCCGCTATTTCCCGGGCTGGGAGC
Organism: Salipiger sp. ABN3_019; assembly: GCF_056158605.1. Lineage (NCBI taxonomy): Bacteria > Pseudomonadati > Pseudomonadota > Alphaproteobacteria > Rhodobacterales > Roseobacteraceae > Salipiger > Salipiger sp. ABN3_019. The sequence continues at coordinate 2,612,921 of NZ_JBSWTP010000009.1, read as the reverse complement.
TGTTCTTCTTCACCCTCGACAGCCCCTATCACGGGCATGGTCTGGCAGAGATCCTCTTTGGTGCGCAGATCGACCCGGCGCGCGGCAATCTCGTCGGTGCGTGGCAGGATTTCTGGGGCAATGAGATGTGGCGCCATGCCGATGTGGCCTGGGCGCTGTTCGAGACGATCCTGATGGCCTTCCTCGGCACCATGGGGGCAGCGATCGTGGCGCTGCCGCTGGCTTTCCTGTCGGCCAAGAACTTTGCGCCGCTGGCAGCGGTGCGCTTTGCCATGCGCCGGGTGTTCGATTTTCTGCGCGGGGTGGATGGGCTGATCTGGACCATCGTGCTCAGCCGCGCCTTTGGGCCCGGGCCGCTGACCGGGGCGCTGGCGATCCTGCTGACCGACACCGGCAGTTTCGGCAAGCTCTTCTCGGAGGCGCTGGAAAATGTCGACGGCAAGCAGATCGAGGGCGTCGCCTCGACCGGCGCCAAGCCGCTGCAACGCTACCGTTTCGGGGTGATCCCGCAGATCGTTCCGGTGCTGATCAGCCAGATCCTCTACTATCTGGAGTCGAACACCCGCTCGGCCACCATCATCGGCGCGATCACCGGCGGCGGCATCGGGCTTTTGCTGACGCAGGCGATGATCACCCAGAAGGATTGGGAAGAGGTGAGCTATTACATCATCCTCGTGGTGCTGATGGTCATGGCGATGGACAGCGCTTCGGGCTGGCTGCGCCGCAAGCTGATCAAGGGGCTCTGAATGGCACGTCTCGGGCTTGCGCCCTTCCTCCACCCCGATTGCGAGATCACCGCGAGTGAGTTTGGCGCCTATGTGGAGATCGGGCGCGGCTCGCGGCTGACGCATGTGCAGATGGGCGATTATTCCTACTGCGACCGCTATGCGGATATCGCCAATTGCACGGTGGGCAAGTTCGCCAATATCGCCAGCTTCAGCCGCATCGGGCCGACGGACCACCCGATGCAGAATGCCTCGCTGCACCACTTCCTCTACCGCTCTGGCGACTATTGGGATGACGCGGGGCGGGACGATGCCTTCTTCGAGGCCCGCCACGCCCGCCGCGCCCATATCGGCCATGACACATGGATCGGTCATGGCGCGGTGGTTCGGCCCGAGGTGACGGTGGGCCATGGCGCGGTCGTCGCCTCTTCGGCGGTGGTGACCAAGGATGTGGCGCCCTACACGATCGTCGCGGGCGTGCCCGCGCAGCCGCTGCGCGCGCGCTATGCGCCGCAGGTTGCCGAACGGATGATGGCGCTGGCATGGTGGGATTGGCCGCATGAGGTGCTGCGCGCCCGGCTTGAGGATTTCCGGCACCTGCCCGCCGAGGATTTTCTGGAGAAATACGAAGCCGCGGATTGAGCGGGCGGGCCGCGCGCGCCGCCGGGTTCTTTGGCCAGCGCGGCGCGGTGCCTCGCCAAGCGGATCGGAAACGTCGATCCTTGGCAGTTTCGATGCCTGCGCCACAGCGTATTGGCCTTGTGCGCGGCGGCTCTGGGGGGCGGGCTGTCTCATCCTGTCCGCAGTTCCGGTGCATCTGTTAGCTCCGGCGAGTGCGGTTCCGCCTCGCCGGTCCAATCGCCCTCGTCAGGCGCCCACCCGCTGGCCTCGCCGCGCAATTTGAAGCGTTCGATGTTTTGCCGCAGCCCTTGCGCCGTGCGCCGCAGTTCGCTGCTGGCGGCGGAGGTCTGTTCGAACATTGCCGCGTTCTTCTGCGTGGTCATGTCGAGCTCGCCCACGGCGCTGTTAAGCTCCGACAGGCCGGTCGACTGCTCGCGGGCGGAGTCTGCGATGGCCGTCACCCGTTCGGCGATGATGCGGATCGAGGCGATGATCTCCTTGAGCGCGCCGCCCGTGCGTCCGACCAGCCGGACCCCGGTCTGGACGTGCTCGGAGGAACTGGTGATCAGCGTGTTGATCTCGCGCGCGGCTTCCGAGGACCGCTGCGCCAGCAGCCGCACTTCGGAGGCGACCACAGCAAAGCCCAGCCCCGCATCTCCGGCGCGCGCAGCTTCGACGCCGGCGTTCAGAGCAAGCAGGTTTGTTTGGAAGGCGATGTCGTCGATCACTTTGATGTTGTTGGAAATCTGCTGAAATGAGGCTTCGATCACGCCAATTGCCTCGATGGTTTGGCGCACGACTTCGCCGCTGACCTGCGCATCTTCGCGGGCCTTGCCGACGATGCCGTCGACCTCGGCGGCGTTTTTCGCGGCCTCCGTGACAGAGGCGGTCAGTTGATCGAGCGCGGCGGCGGTTTCCTCGACCGTGGCGGCCTGCCGTTCTGTGCGCTGCCCGAGGTCCTCGGAGGCTTGCGCGATGTGATCGACATCATCGTTGATCGCCCCGGCGCTTTGCGTGACATCCAGCATGGCCTGCTGCAGCCGGTCGGTAGCGCGGTTGAAATCGGTTCGGAGCCGCTCGTAATCTTCGGGGAACTCTTGGGCGATCGAGGCGCCGAGGTCGCCCTCGGCCAGTCTGGCCAGCGCGTTCTGCAGGGTCTCGACCACATCGCTTTGAGCGCTTTGCATCGCGGCGCGCGTGGTTGCGCCGTCCTTCAGGTCATCGCGGGATTGGCGCAGATCGCGGCGCAAGGCCTCGAGCGCACGGGCAATGCGCCCGATCTCGTCACCGCGGCGTTGCGCGGGGATCTCGCTTTCGTAATCACCCGCCGCAACTTGGCCCATGGCGTTGGCGATCCGCGCCAGCGGACGCGCGAGATTGCGCGCGGCGAGCCAGGCAAGCGCGAGTGCCGCGATCAGCGCGATGGCCGTGCCACGCAGCAGCCGCTCGAGCAGGGCGCGCGGGCCGGCGGCGATGACCTCTGCGGGTTCGGCGGCGATCAGGGCCCAGTTGCGGCCCGCGATGCCCACGGGCTGATAGGCCGCGGTGTAGCTGCGCCCGTCGCTCAGGGTGATGTCTACGACGCCGCGCTGGCCCTCAAGGGCGGCATCGAAGGCGGGATTGGGCGTGCCTTGGGTGCCGATGGCGCTTTGCGCGCCGCCAAGCCCGAGGTGGCTGCGACGGGTGTGATCGCCGGCCAGAAGTTCGATTTCAGTGGTGGGCGTGCGGCCCGTTTCCATGGTCGTCAGATGAGTCAGAGCCTGATCGTCCACCTCAAAGACGAGGGCGGCGATCGTATCGCCCCATTCGTTGTGCAGCGGAGCCGCGAGATAGGCGCGCGCGCCCGCTTCGGTTGGAGCGAAGTCGCCGAAACCGAATGTGGCGTCGGGTGACAGCGCGGTACGCAGCGCGGTGCCGAGCCCGCCCTCATCCTCCGCGACATTGCTGGCGAACTCCTCTTGTTTCTGGACCGAGTAGATCACATCCCCAGCAGCCGAGACGATCATCAAATCCCGCAGACCCAGAGCCTCGAGCTGCGCGCGCAAGTCGGCGTGGAACTTTTTGTGAAACAGAGAATAGGCGGTGTGGTCTGCAGCTTCTTCGAGGTCGGCGCGGGCATCGGCGGGGTTAGGGTTATCGTCGATATAGGCGCGCCTCAGGTGTGCATTGGCGTCATCGCCGAGCGTTTTATAGGTGCTCAGAAACGCGGTGGCGGCGTCGATCACCAGCGGCTCGGCGGCCTTTTCTTCCAGTTCCTTGCGAGTTTCGTGAAACCAATCCTCGATCATCGTCGCGCGTGTTTCGGCGAGCATGCCGAGGCGGAACGACACCTCTTGGATCAGCTGCGCATGCGACACCTTATAGGCGATGGCCCTCGCCATGCCGAGACAGCCGATGGCGATGGCGATCATCAGGGCCGGGAGTTTTAGGGCGACCGAGAGGTTGCGCAGAAGGGCCATGGGCAAGCTCCTGTGGCTGCTGGCGGTAGTGGCGGTGCAAGGCGGCCGCTGTGGTGAGTTCAATCATGAAAGCCTGAAGAAGCGCCTAAGATTGTCCATCTCGTCGGGTTCTCATGCAAAAGACCATGGTCACTGCCCCATGACGAAGGGGGCCGACATCTTGGCCGCATTGGCGCGATCGATGAGCAGGCAGTCGAAAAGCTGCACTTCCTGCGGCTCGCGCGGGCTGCCGGTGCGGATGTAGTGATCGGCCTGATGCACCGCGTCTTCGGCAAAGACGGCGACCGGCTGCAGCACCGTGTAGGCCAACTCTCCTGATTGCACAGCGGCAACCGCGTCGGGCGAGCCGTCGAAGCCGCCGACAGTGACCCGGTCCAGAAGACCGGCCTCTTTCAGCGCGGCAATCGCGCCAAGCGCCATTTCGTCATTGCCCGCGATGATGCCGGTGATGTCGGGATGGTCGGCGATCAGACTGCGCGTTCGTTCGTAGCCCTGCGTGCGGTTCCAATTCGCGGTGGCCATGCCGGCGCGGGTGAGACCCTCGTACTGGCCGAGCACCGCGGCATAGCCATCGGAGCGAATGCCGGCATTGGGGTCGGACGCGGCACCGAGCAATTCGAGATAGCTGCCCTTTTCGCCCATGGATCGGAGCCAGCGCTGCGCGCCCATTTCGGCCCCCTGCGCGTTGTTCGACAGAAGCTGCGCCACCGCCAGCCCCTCGCGCGCGAGGCCGGAGTTCACCACGAAAACCGGCACCCCGGCGGCAACGGCGCGTTCCACCGCGGCGATGGTGCCGGAGGCATCCGCCGGGTCGAGGATGATGGCATCCACATTGGCGGCGATGGCGCTGTCCACATGCGCGGTCTCTACCGTGGTGTCACCGCCATGCGCAGCGACAATGGCGCGGTAGCCAAGTTCGGTCGCGGTGGCTTTTGCAACCTCTCCCTCGGCCGCCCAATAGGGGTTCTCGGGGTCGTTGACGATGATGCTGATCCGCCCCTCTGCCAAAGCGGCGCTGGCGCTGAGGCCGAACGCCAGCAGCGGTGCTGCGCAGAGCAGGGCGCGGCGGAAAAGTGAGGCAAGGGCGGGAGGGCGGCGGTGCTGTGAAAGACGCAGTTTGAGACGCATTGGGAGGGGCTCCTGTGCTAGGCGCGCGGTGCCCCTTCTGGGGCCGATGGGTCCCAGTGGTCTTACGGCAGGAGAGTTGAAGAATGGCTTAATGGCTGAACGGCTCAATGCTGGCGCAGGCCGCCCAAGGAGCGCTTACATGGGGCCTTCGGTCACTCGGCGGCGAGCCTCCGCCCCGGCAGCGCAGAGACCAGCCGTGCCCCGGCCTCGCCCGCGAGATAGGTGAGCCGCCCGCCGCTGACCGTCGCCTCGATGGCGCGGCTGCGGGCGTCCACCACGACAAAATCCGCGCGTTTGCCATGGTCGAGCGTGCCGCGATCGGGCAGCCCCATGATCTCGGCGGGCACGGTGGAGATCATCGCCCAAGCCTCGGGCAGGGTTTTGAGGCCCTTGTCCACCAGCGTCCAAGCGGCCTCGGCGAGACAGGGGTAGTGGTAGTCCGACACCAGCGCGTCGCAGAGCCCCTCGGCGATCAGATGGCGGGCCGAGACATTGCCCGACTGGCTGCCGCCGCGCACCACATTGGGCGCGCCCATCAGCACCGGATCGTTGCAGGCGCGGGCCAGTTTGGCGGCGCTGACGGTGGTCGGGAACTCGGCGATGCGCGCGCCGATCAGCCGGTAATATTCGCGCGTCTCGCCGTCGGGGTCGTCATGGCTGCCGTAGCGGATGTCATGGGCGTCGAAAAGCTCGGCCAGCGCGCAGAGATGGCGCGGCACCTCGCGCGAGGCGGCGCGGGCGGCGCGCAGCTTGGCGTGGAACTCCTCGGGGCTGCTACCGGCGCGGGCCGCCCAATGGGCCAGCTTCATCGGCTCGCGCTCGGCCACCTCCAGCGCCTCGGGCAGGTGATCGTTGAACACCACGTAATCCACCCCATGACGCAGCACGGCGGCGATCAGACGCGCCCGGGTATCGGGCATATGCGTCTCGCAGCGGATCTGCAGGCGCAGGTCGGTATGGGCGCGGGGGCGATAGGCGGCGATAGCGGCCATCATCTCTTCGGCGAAGTCCGGCCCCCGCATGCCGCCTTCCCAGCTCCAGCATTGCGCCAGCCACGCGGTGGTGATGCCATGGCTCGCCGCCTCGCGGTCGGTCGAGCGCAGCGCGGCGTCGATCGGAAAGGTGGCGCTGGGGCGCGGCGCGATATGGCGCTCGAACGTGTCGCCATGCAGGTCGATGATGCCGGGAAGGATCAGATATCCGCTCAGATCGACCTCTGGCAGCGGGCCCTTGGTGATCAGACCGTCCTCGACGACCAAAGATCGGCGCTGCATCCGGCCGTCTCGGAGAAGAGTTGCGCCGGTGAGGCGCAAGGGGGGAAGAAAGGTCGTCATGCAAATCACCCGCCGTGCCTGCTCTGGGGTTTTGGCAAGACCTACCTAATGTCTGTGTCACCGGCGTGACGTGGTGCCGCATCGCTGCTGTGCGGGGCGGCGGCGGTTTCTTCGTGGCTGACGGTGAGCGCCACGCGATCGCCGGCGAACCATGTGTGCCCCTGTTCCACCGGCAGCCCATCCGGGCCGAGGTTCAGCGCCACCGAGCGCAGCAGCGGCTCGCCCTCGCGCAGGTTGAGATGGCGCGCCTGCGTGGCCGAGGCGGCCTCGGCGGTGAGGCGGGTGCTGGCGCGGGTGTAATCGGCGATGCCGTGGCGGCGCAGCGCCTCGGTGACCGAGCGTGTCTCGCGCAGCGTCGCGTCGAGGCCGGGCAGGCGGGTGATCGGGAAATAAGAGGTGAAATGCGCCACCGGCGCGCCGCCCGCCAGCGAGATGCCCTCATGCACCAGCACTGGCGCGCCCGCGGGCAGCTGCAGAGCCTCGGCCTCGGCGGCATCCGCGGGACGGATTTCCATGCGCAGCGTGCGGCGGTCGGGCAAGCGGCCCGAGGCGCGGACGTTCTGGCTGAACCGCGTATGCCCGCCGATTGGATAGTCGAGCGGGGCCGCCCGCACGAAGACCCCGGCACCGCGCCGCGAATGGGTGAGCCCGCGCTCGGCCAGCGCCGAAAGCGCATGGCGCACGGTGTGGCGGTTCACCGCAAAGCGCGTGGCAAGTTCCGCCTCGGTCGGCAGCTTGTCTCCGGCGCGGTAATGGCCGCGGGCGATCTCGTCTTCAAGCGTGGTGGCGATGGTTTGCCAGACGGGGGAGCGGGGCATGAACGGACCTCTGTCACCGAAACTTCACGGGATGGCCTCTTGCCCAACTCGGGGCGTTGGGGCTATCACTTGTCTAGTTGTATAGTTATCTAGACAAATCGGAAAGATGTCCAGATGGAAACTCCCGAACAGGAAACCGAGGCGCGGCGGGGCTGGATGGGCCTGCTGGCGCGGGCCCCGGCGGAGCGGCTGGCGGCCCTGATGGACGGGGCGGCGCTGCCCCGCTTCGACTGGCTGCGCGTGCCCGAGACCGGCGGCGTGATGGTGCGCGGCCGCATGGGCGGCACCGGCGCACCGTTCAACATGGGCGAGATGACGGTGACGCGCTGCGCGCTGCGGCTGGGCAGCGGCGAGGTGGGCCATGCCCATGTGCAGGGCCGTGACCGGAGCCATGCCGAGCGCGCCGCGCTGGTGGATGCGCTGATGCAGGGGCCGCGCGCGGACGAAATGCAGGCGCAGGTCCTGACGCCGCTGGCGACCGAGGAAACGGCGCGGCGGGACGCGCGCGCGGCAAAGGCTGCGGCGACGAAGGTGGATTTCTTTACCATGGTGCGGGGCGAATGATGCAGGCTGATGTTCTGACAGGCGGATTTGCCGACGCCCCGGTCGAGGCGGCGCGCGCCTTCCGCGCGGCGCTTGACGCCATGGCGCGGCCGGGCCGGATCACGCAAGTGTCGGGTGCCGAGGCGCCGGGCCTCTCCACCGCCGCGGCGGTGCTGCTGCTGACCCTCTGCGACCGCGAAACGCCGCTTTATCTTGCGCCGGGCTGCGACAGCGAGGCGCTGAAGGGCTGGATCGCTTTCCACACTGGTGCGCCGCTGGTGCCCGCCGAAGAGGCGATGTTCGCGCTCGGGGCATGGGAGGCGCTGCAGCCGCTTGGCCGCTACCGGATCGGCAGTGCCGAATACCCCGACCGCTCGGTGACCCTGATCGTCGAATGCGCGGATCTGCGCGCCGACGGCATGCGGCTGACCGGGCCGGGCATCGAGACATCGGTAGGGCTTTCGCTGCCGGAAGTGGCGGCGTTTGAGCGGAATAATCTCCTTTTCCCATTGGGTTGGGATTGCTTCTTCACCTCATCTGACAAGCTGGCGGCGCTGCCGCGGACCACCAAAGTGGAGGCGCTCTGATGTATGTGGCTGTGAAAGGCGGCGAGCGCGCGATCGACGCCGCGCATGAGTGGCTGGCCGAGGAACGGCGCGGTGATACGGCGGTGCCCGAGCTGAGCATCCCGCAGATCCGCGAGCAGATGGCGCTGGCGGTGAACCGGGTGATGGCCGAGGGCTCGCTCTACGATCCCGACCTTGCGGCACTGGCGATCAAACAGGCGCGGGGCGATCTGATCGAGGCGATCTTTCTTGTCCGCGCCTACCGCACCACGCTGCCGCGGCTGGGGCATTCCGCGCCGGTGAACACCACCGAGATGCGCTGCGACCGCCGCATCAGCGCGACCTTCAAGGACGTGCCGGGCGGACAGGTGCTGGGGCCGACCTTCGACTACACCCATCGGCTGCTCGATTTCGCGCTGGAGGCCGAGGGCGCGCCGCCGCGGGCCCGCGTGGCGGAGCCGCGCCGCGAGGTGACGCCGCGGGTGACGGAGTTTCTGAACAAAGACGGGCTGATACAGGATGAGGTTCGCTCAGAAGATACGCCGCCCGACATGACCCGCGCGCCGATGGAATACCCCGCGGACCGGCCGCTGCGGCTGCAGGCGCTGACCCGCGGCGACGAAGGCTTCGTGCTCGGCATGGCCTATTCCACCCAGCGCGGCTATGGCCGCAACCATCCGTTCGTCGGCGAGCTGCGCATCGGCGCGGTGGAGGTCGAGATGGAGGTGCCCGAGCTTGGCTTTTCGGTCTGCATCGGCGAGCTGACCCTCACCGAATGCGAGACGGTCAACCAGTTCGCCGGGTCGAAGACCGAGCCGGCGCAATTCACCCGCGGCTATGGGCTGGTCTTCGGCCAGACAGAGCGCAAGGCGATCTCGATGGCGCTGGTCGACCGGGCGCTGCGCTGGGAGGAACTGGGCGAGGAAAACCTCGGCGCTCCGGCGCAGGACGAGGAGTTTGTTCTGGCCCATTCCGACAATATTCAGGCGACAGGCTTTCTCGAACATATCAAGCTGCCGCACTACGTCGACTTCCAGTCCGAGCTGGAACTGGTGCGCAAGATGCGCGCCGAGGCGATGGGCGCTGCAACGGTCAAGGAGGCTGCGGAATGAGCAAGGGTTATCACGGGGCGAAACTGCCCGCACTGCCGAAGGGGCAGGATTGGTACTGCGCGCTGGTCGAGGTGATCCGCATGCCCGACAGCGTGTCGCCCTTCTTTGAGGACGGCGATGACGAAAGCTCGCTGGCGGTGCTGTTCATCTGCCTCTCGGCGGGATCCCCGGCCGAGGTCGAGGTGCAGATCGCCGAACATATCGCCGAATGCGGCGGCGTGGCGGGGGTGATCGAGGACGTAAAGCTGATCTCCGGCCCGCTCGATCTGCCGCTCGACGAGGATGGCGCGCCCGACGCGGCGCTGCTGGAAGCCTTCACCGATCCCGAACTGGGCGACGAGATCGTCTGGGGCGAGGTCTATCTCTTTGGCGAGGAAGAAGAGGCATGACCGATCAGGCCTATAATTTTGCCTATCTCGACGAGCAGACCAAGCGGATGATCCGCCGCGCGCTGCTGAAAGCGCTGGCGGTGCCGGGCTACCAGGTGCCCTTCGCCAGCCGCGAGATGCCGATGCCCTATGGCTGGGGCACGGGGGGCGTGCAGGTGACGGCGGCCTGCCTCACCCCCGAGGACCGGCTGAAGGTCATCGACCAGGGCGCCGATGACACCACCAATGCCGTCTCGATCCGCAAATTCTTTGAGCGCACCGCCGAGGTGGAGACCACCGAACACACCGCCGAGGCGAGCGTGATCCAGACCCGCCACCGCATCCCCGAGCAGCCGCTCGAGGAGGGGCAGATCCTCGTCTATCAGGTGCCGATCCCCGAGCCGCTGCGCTTTCTGGAGCCGCGCGAGACCGAGACCCGCAAGATGCATGCGCTCGAGGAATACGGGCTGATGCACGTCAAACTCTACGAGGACATCGCCCATAACGGCGCGATCTCGACGGCCTATGCCTATCCGGTGAAGGTCGAAGGACGCTACGTGATGGACCCCTCGCCGATCCCCAAGTTCGACAACCCCAAGCTCGAAAGCGCGGCGATCCAGCTCTTTGGCGCGGGCCGCGAGCAGCGCATCTACGCGCTGCCACCCTATACGAAGGTTGTGAGCCTCGATTTCGAGGACCACCCCTTCGAGGCCAGCAAGGCCGACCACGCCTGCGACCTCTGCGGCTGCGGCACCAGCTACCTCGACGAGGTGATCACCGATGACGCGGGCGGGCGCATGTTCGTCTGCTCCGACACCGATTTCTGCGCCTCGCGGCAGGCTCATGGCCATCGTGGCGCGCTGTCCCCGCAGGAGGAACCCGCATGACCCCGCTGCTGTCTGTTCAGGGCGTTACCAAGCACTACGGCGCGCGGCTCGGCTGCGGCGACGTGAGTTTCGACCTCTGGCCCGGCGAGGTCATGGGCATCGTCGGCGAGAGCGGCTCGGGCAAGTCGACGCTGCTGTCGTGCCTGTCGGGGCAACTGGCGCCGGATGCGGGCAAGGTGGTCTTCGACACCCGCGCGAACGGCCCGCGCGACGTGCTCACCATGTCCGAGCCAGAGCGGCGGATGCTGGCGCGCACCGATTGGGCCTTCGTGCATCAGAACGCCCGCGACGGGCTGCGCATGGGCGTCTCGGCGGGCGGCAACGTCGGCGAGCGGCTGATGGCCGTGGGCGCGCGCAACTACGAAGATATCCGGGCGCAGGCGATCGACTGGCTGGGCCGGGTGGAGATCACCGAGGACCGTGTCGACGACCGGCCGCGCGCCTTCTCGGGCGGCATGCAGCAGCGCCTGCAGATCGCCCGCAACCTCGTCACCGGCCCGCGGCTGGTGTTCATGGACGAGCCCACCGGGGGCCTCGACGTTTCGGTACAGGCGCGGCTCTTGGACCTCCTGCGCGGGCTGGTGCGCGAGATGGGGCTTTCGGCGGTGATCGTCACCCATGATCTGGCGGTGGTGCGTCTGCTCGCCGACCGGCTGATGGTGATGAAGGGCGGGCAGGTGGTCGAGACCGGGCTCACCGATCAGGTTCTGGACGATCCCCAGCACGGCTACACGCAGCTGCTGGTGTCGAGCGTGCTGCAGGTATGAGACGCGCGGTGTCCGTGGCGCGGGCGGGATCTGCGTATTTGGAAAGAGAAGAAGGACAGAAGCGATGATCCGGATCTCGGACGTGTCGAAGAGTTTCGTGCTGCACAATCAGGGCAGCGCGGTGATCCCGGTGATGGAGGGCGCGTCGCTTTCCGTAGCAAAGGGGGAATGCGTGGCGCTGGTGGGCAATTCGGGCGCGGGCAAATCCACGCTGATGCGGATGATCTACGGCAACTATCTTGCCGGATCGGGGCGCATCATGGTGGGCGATGTGGATGTGGCGCGGGCCGAGCCACGCGAGATCCTGACGCTGCGCCGCGAGGTGCTGGGGTACGTCAGCCAGTTCCTGCGCGTGGTGCCGCGGGTGCCGACGCTGGAGGTGGTGGCCGAGCCGGTGCTGGCCGCAGGCGGCAGCGCGGCGGCGGGCGAGGCGCGGGCGCGGGAGCTTCTGGCGCGGCTGAACATTCCCGAGCGGCTCTGGAGCCTATCGCCGACCACATTTTCGGGCGGCGAGCAGCAGCGGGTCAATATCGCGCGCGGCTTTGCCCATGGCTTTCCGGCGCTGCTGCTCGATGAGCCCACGGCGTCTTTGGATGCCACCAATCGCGCGGTGGTGCTCGATCTGATCGAGGAAGCCAAGGCGCGCGGCGCGGCGATCATCGGAATCTTCCACGATGCCGAGGCGCGCGAGCGGGTCTGCGATCGCGAGATCGATGTCAGCGGCTTCACCCCGGCGCGGGCGGCATGACCGGCCCGGAGCATATGGCACCGGTCTTTGCCCTCGTCGGTCCATCGGGGGTGGGCAAGGACAGCCTGCTTGCCGAGGTGGCGCCGCGCGTGCCGGGCCTGCATGTGGTGCAGCGGGTGATCACCCGCGCGCCGGAGGCCGGCGGCGAGCCCTGCCTTGCGGTGACGCAGGAGGAGTTTGCGCGGATGCTGGAGGCGGGCGATTTCGCCCTGCATTGGGGGGCGCATGATCTGCGCTATGGCATCCGCTGGTCCGAGCTGGCGCCGCGCGCGGCGGGCCGCCCGGTGGTGTTCAACGGCTCGCGCGGGGCGCTGGAGCAGGCGGCGGACCTACTGCCCGAGCTTGAGGTGCTGCATGTGACCGCGCGCCCGGGTGTGCTGGCCGAACGGCTGGCGGCCCGTGGGCGCGAGAGCGCAGCGCAGATCGAGGCGCGGCTGGCGCGGGCGGCGCTGCCGCTGCCGCCGCAGCTGCAGCAGGCGCTCAAAGTGCATGAGATCGACAATTCCGGGCCGCTGGAGATCGCCGCAGCCCGGCTTGCGGCGCTGCTTCAGCCGGTGAGGGCGTAGCGGTGCAGCAGGTGGAACCGCCCGTCCTCGGCCTCGCCGAAGAGACACAGATCGCAAACCTCGAAAGGCTGCGGCAGCAGCGGTGTCAGCACCGGCGTCAGCACCTCGGCGACCGGCTCGGCCTCGCCGAAGGCCAGCTTGCCGGTGAGCGTGAGGTGAAATTTGAACTCCGCCATCACGTAGGGATAGCCCCAGCGCACGAGGTTGGCTTCTTGCGCCGGGCTCAGGCGGGCGCGGCGGCGGCGCTCCAGTTCCGCCTCGCTGGGCGGGGCGCGGTGCGAATCCAGCGCCGCGACAACCTCTGCGGCCAGATGCGCCAGCGGCGTGGCCTCGCCAAGGATGGTCAGCGCGAGGAAGCTGCCGATGCGGGTGAGCGCAAGGCCGGGCAGGGTGACGGGGCCAAGACGCGCCGCCAGCGCCGAGAGGTCCTCCTGCAGCGCATCGACCGGGCCGGTGAGGCGCATGGGCGGCTTCAGCGTGCCGTGGAACCCGTATTTGCGCGGGGTCTCGGTGATCTCGGCGACCGGGCGGGGCAGGCCCTGCAGCTGCGGATGCGGCACGGCAGAGCCGCTGGCCGGGTCCCACCCCAGCCAAGCGGCGGCAAACTCGGCCAGCGGCCCCGGGCGCGGGGCGTAATAGACGGCGTATCGGGAATAATTTTGCATGGCGCGCTTCATGACAGCGTCATGTCACAGATGCATGACGGCGCAAAGAGCGCCAACGAGAAGAGGTAGAGACATGGCACGAACCATCCTGAGCAACGCGCGGATCGTGCTCGAAGACGAGGTGATCACCGGCACGCTGGTGATGCAGGGCGGGCGCATCGAGGCTGTCGATGCGGGCAGCACCACCGTGGCGGGCGCGACGGATTGTGACGGCGATCTGCTGATCCCGGGTCTGATCGAGCTGCACACCGACAATCTTGAACGCCACATGCAGCCGCGGCCCAAGGTGAACTGGCCGCATGCGGCGGCAATTCTTGCGCATGACGCCGAGCTGGCCTCGGTCGGCATCACCACGGTGTTCGACGCCATGCGCGTGGGCTCGGTGGTGACCGACGGCAAGTCGAAATACGGCAAATACGCGCGCGCGCTGGCCGGAGAGCTGCTCGAGGCGCGCAGCCGCGATATGCTCAAGATCAGCCATTTCCTGCATCTGCGGGCAGAGACCTGCTCGGAGACGCTGCTCGAGGAACTGGCCGAGTTCGGCGGCGCCGACCGGGTGGGTATCCTGTCGCTGATGGATCACACGCCCGGCCAGCGGCAGTTCCGCGACATCGAGAAATACCGCGACTACATGTGCGGCAAGCATGGGCTCAGCACCGATGACTTCGACGCGCATGTGGACAATCTCACCCGTCTGCGCAGCGAGCTTGGCGCGGCGCATGAGGCGGGCGCGGTAGAGGCGGCGCGGCGCCTCGGTGCGGTGCTGGCGAGCCATGACGACACCACGCCCGAGCATGTGCAGGTGAGCCGCGGCTACGGCGTGCGGCTGGCCGAATTCCCGACCACGGTCGAGGCGGCGCGGGCCTGCAAGGCGGCGGGCATCGCGGTGATGATGGGGGCGCCGAACCTCATCCGCGGCGGCTCGCATTCGGGCAATGTGGCGGCGGAGGAACTGGCGCGGCGCGACCTTCTGGACATCGTCTCGTCCGATTACGTGCCGGCGGCGCTGATGGGCGCGGCCTTTCTTCTGGCTGATCTCTGGGATGACCTGCCGCGCGGGATTGCCACGGTCAGCCGGGCGCCCGCCGCCGCCTCGGGGCTCGACGACCGGGGCAGCCTTGCGCCGGGGCTGCTGGCCGATGTGGTGCGGGTGCGGCGGATCGAGGGTCAGCCTTGCCTGCGCGGCGTCTGGAGCCACGGCCGCCGCGTGGCGTGACGCGCGGGATATGCGTATTTGGAAAGAGAAGAAGCACCGGGCGCGCGGAATGTCCTTCTTCTCTTCGGAAAATACGCCGGGGGTGAGGCGCGCAGCGACGAGGGGGCAGCGCCCCCTCAGCAGGCCCGCCGATGGCGCAGCGCATGAAAAAGGGGCCCCGCGGGGCCCCTTCTTGTCCGGTGACGGTGCCCGCCGCGATCAGCCGTCGTAATCGACCTCTTCGATCAGCCGCAGCGCCGCGCCGCGCTGCTCTGCGAGGGTCATCAGGTTGGTGTCGTCGGCGGTGAAGCTGCCCCAGCCCGTGACCAGACCATCGGCCTCGGTGCCGGGCGCGATCGGGTACTCATAGTTGGCATGGGCATAGATTTCCTGCGCCTCGGGCGAGGTCAGATATTCCATCATCTTCAGCGCGTTCTCTCGGTTCGGCGCGGATTTGGTCATCGCCACGCCGGAGATGTTGACATGGGTGCCGCCGTTTTCGAACTCCGGGAAGAGCACGTTGACCGAATTGGCCCAGTCCACTTGCTCGGCATCGCTCAGCATCTGGCCCATGTAGTAGGTGTTGCCGAGGCTGATGTCGCATTCGCCAGCCCAGATCGCCTTGACCTGCGCGCGGTCATTGCCCTGCGGGCGGCGCGCGAGGTTGGACTTCAGGCCGGTCAGCCACTCTTTGGCGTATTCCTCACCGTGGTGGTGGATCATCGCCGCCACCAGCGCCACGTTGTAGTCATGGGTGCCCGAGCGGGTGCAGATACGGCCTTCCCACTTGGGATCGGCGAGACCCTCATAGGTGGTGATCTCCGACGGATCGACCCGGTCCTTGGAGGCGTAGACGATGCGCGCGCGCGTGGTCAGGCCGAACCATTGGCCCTCGGGGTCGCGGTATTGCTCCGGCACGTTCTCTTGCAGAACCTCGCTCTCGACCGGCTGGGTCACGCCCGCCTGCACGGCCGCGGCAAGGCGCGAGATGTCGACGGTGAAAATGAGATCAGCGGGCGAGCGGTCGCCCTCGGCCACGAGGCGCTCTTCGAGGCCCTTGTCGATATAGGCCACATTCACGTCGATGCCGGTGGCTTCGGTGAAAGCGTCGGTCAGCGGCTTCAGAAGCTCGGGCTGACGGTAGGAATAGAGATTGACCTCTTCGGCCAGCGCAGGGGCGGCAGTGGCGATAAGGGCAAGGGCGGTTCCGAAGCGCAGCATGAGTCTCCTCCAACATGCAGATCAATTGACCGGGGGTTAAATCTGACCGAAACGCTCGGGTCAAGTTGCCGGTTTGCGTCAGTGCTATTTTACTCGGCGGCCTTACGCGCTTTCTCTTCGGCCTTGGCCGCATCCCAGAGCGCGTCCATCTCGGCCAGATCGCTGTCCTCGGGGCGCTTGCCTTGCGCCTCCAGCGCGGCCTCGATGGCGCCGAAGCGGCGGGTGAACTTGGCGTTGGCGCGGCGCAGCGCCTGCTCGGGATCGATGTCCATGTGGCGGGCGAGATTGGCCATGACGAAGAGCAGATCGCCGAACTCTTCTTCGGCGTGATCGGGATCGGTGGCCTCGCGCAGCTCCTGCGCTTCCTCGACGATCTTGTCGATCACCTCGTCGGTCGAAGGCCAATCAAAGCCCACGCGCGCCGCACGTTTCTGCAGCTTCACCGCGCGCAGCAAGGCGGGCAGCCCCAGCGCCACGCCGTCGAGCACGCCCTTTTCCGCCTTGGCGGCCCGCTCGGCGGCCTTGATCTTCTCCCAATCGGCGGTCTGCTGCTCGGGGGATTTGTCGTTGCTCTCGGTGCCGAAGACATGCGGATGGCGGAACACCATCTTGTCGGACATGGTGTTGGCCACATCGTCGAAGCTGAACAGCCCGCGCTCTTCGGCCATCTGCGCGTGGAACACCGACTGGAACAGCAGGTCCCCGAGCTCGCCCTTCAGCTCGTCCCAGGCCTCGCGCTCGATGGCGTCGGCAACCTCATAGGCCTCTTCGATCGTGTAGGGCGCGATGGTGGCGAAATCCTGCTCCAGATCCCACGGGCAGCCGGTCTCGGGGTGCCGCAGGCGGCGCATGATCTCCAGAAGGCGGGGCATGCCGCCACGTTCATCATGGATCAGATCGGCGCTCGGATCGCTGGTCATGGACATCTCCGCTATATGGGTATTTTACCTTGTCCTGCTTCAAAGACCTTCAGGAGTCCACCCATGCCCATCGTGAACCGGATCGCGGATTACGCCGACGAGATGCGCACATGGCGCCGCCATTTGCACCAGAACCCCGAGCTGAGCCTCGATTGTCACGAGACGGCGGGGTTTGTCGTGGCGCGGCTGCGCGAGTTCGGGATCACCGAGATTCATGAGGGCATTGCTCAATCCGGCGTCGTTGCGATCATCGAGGGGCAGGGCGAAGGGCCGGTGACCGGGCTGCGCGCCGACATGGACGCGCTGCCGATGGACGAGGAGACCGGCGCCGAGCACGCCAGCCAAGTGCCGGGCAAGATGCATGCCTGCGGCCATGACGGGCATACGACGATGCTGCTGGGCGCGGCGAAATACCTGTCGGAGACGCGCAACTTCGCGGGCAAAGTGGCGCTGATCTTCCAGCCCGCCGAAGAGACCATCGGCGGCGGCCGCATCATGGTCGAGGAAGGCATCATGGAGCGCTTCGGCATCTCCGAGGTTTACGCCATCCACACCGACCCGTCGCTGCCCTTGGGCACCATGGCGACCACCAAGGGCCCGATCATGGCGGCGGTCGATGACTTCGAACTGGTGCTCACCGGCAAGGGCGGCCATGCGGCGCATCCCGATCTCTGCATTGATCCGGTGCCCTGCGCGCTGGCGATCGGTCAGGCGCTGCTGTCGGTGCCGTCGCGCAATGCCGATCCGCTGAAATCGCTGGTGGTCTCGCTCACTACGGTGCAGGGCGGTTCGGCCACCAATGTCATCCCCGAGACGGTGCGCATGGCAGGCACGATCCGCAGCTTCGATCCCGAAATCCGCGCCATGGCCGAACGCCGCCTGCACGAGATCGTCGAGGGTCAGGCGCGCGCCTATGGCGTCAGCGCGGCGCTGGACTTCCAGCCGAACTATCCGCCGACCGTGAACCACGCGCGGCAGACCGAGTTCGCCGTGGGTGTGGCGCAGGGCGTGGCGCCCGAGGTGCTGGACGAGATCGCGCCCTCGATGGGGGCCGAGGATTTTTCCTACATGCTCGAAGCGCGGCCGGGGGCTTTCCTCTATCTCGGGCAGGGCGTGGGGCCGTCGGTGCACCACCCCAAGTTCGACTTCAACGATGAGGCAGCCCCGATCGGCGCGTCGTATTTCGTGAAACTGGTGGAGTCGCGTCAACCCTTGCGGGCGTGAGGGTTTTCGGCCTTTCATGGCGCCAAAGACCGGGCCCCCTGTCCCCGCGGGGACAGGAGGCCCGGACCAGCACCAAGGAAAGACCGCAATGCCCGTGATCAACTCCATCGCCGCCGAGGCTGAAACCCTCAAGGAATGGCGCCGCTTCCTGCACCAGCACCCCGAGCTGCTTTATGATTGCCACAAGACCGCAGCCTTCGTGGTCGAGAAGCTGAAGAGCTTTGGCATCACCGAGATCCATGAGGGGATCGCGCAGTCGGGCGTCGTGGCGATCATCGAGGGCCGCGGGACGGGGCGCACCATCGCGCTGCGCGCCGATATGGATGCGCTGCCGATGGACGATCTGTCGGGCACGGAGTACGCGTCAAAAGTGCCGGGCGTGGCGCATACCTGCGGCCATGATGGCCACACCACCATGCTGCTCGCCGCCGCCAAATACCTTGCCGAGACGCGCAATTTCTCGGGCCGTGTGGCGCTGATCTTCCAGCCTGCCGAAGAGGGCGGCGGCGGTGCCAAGGCGATGATCGACGAAGGCATCATGGACCGTTTCGACGTGGCCGAGGTCTATGGGATGCACAATGCGCCGGGCGATGCGCAGGGCCATTTCCTGACCACTGCAGGGCCGCTTCAGGCCTCGGCGGATGAGTTCCGCATCGACGTGTCGGGCAAGGGCGGGCATGGCGCCTCGCCGCAGGATTGCATCGACCCGATCCCGGCGGCGGCGGGCATCGTGCAGGCGATGCAGACGATTGTCAGCCGCAACGTGAACGCGCTCGACCGGCTGGTGGTCTCGGTGACGCAGATCCACGCGGGCACCACAGACAACATCATCCCCGCGACCGCCTATCTGACCGGCACGGTGCGCTGCTTCAGCACGCCGACCCGCGATCTGGCCGAGACGCGCATCCGCGAGATCGCCAAACTGCAGGCCGAGGTCTATGGCTGCACCGCCGAGGTGACCTACCACCGCGGCTATCCGGTGACCGAGAACCATCCCGAACAGGCGGCTTTCGCCGCGCAGATCGCGCGCGAGGTGGTGGGGGCCGAGAAGGTCGAGGACGATTGCGATCCGATCATGCCCGCCGAGGATTTTTCCTACATGCTGCAGGCGCGGCCGGGGGCGTATCTCTTCCTCGGGCAGGGCGACACCTTTGGCTGTCACCACCCGCAGTATGACTTCAACGACGATATCGCGCCCATCGGTGCGAGCTTCTTTGCGCGGCTGATCGAGACCGCGCTGCCGGTGCAGGAGTAACCCAGATGGCTCTCGAAGACGCCAAGACCCAGATCGACCATGCCTTCACTCGCGAAGAGCTGAAAGGCCCGAGCTTTGAGAATGTGTTCGGCGGGGCCGCCTCTTTCCTGCGCCGTCGCTACACCAAGGATCTGTCGGGCGCCGATGTGGCGGTGACCGGCGTGCCGTTCGATCAGGCGGTGACCAACCGCACCGGCACGCGCTTTGGCCCGCGGGCGATCCGCGAGGCCTCGCTGCTGCAGCCCTGCGATGCGCCCTATGGCTGGGGCTATGACGTGCTGTCGGAGTTCGCCATCGCCGATTACGGCGATCTGGCCTTTGATTACGCCAATGTGCCCGCCTTTCCGGGCACGCTCGAGGCGCATATCGCGGGCATCCTCGCCACCGACACGGCGACGGTCACGCTGGGCGGCGACCATTCGATCACCCTGCCGATCCTCAAGGCCTATGCCGCCAAATACGGCCCGCTGTCGGTGATCCAGTTCGACGCCCATACCGACACTTGGGCAGACGATGATTTCGGCCGGATCGATCACGGCACCTTCATGTATAAGGCGGTGAAGCTGGGGCTGGTGGACCCGAACCGCTCGGTGCAGATCGGCATCCGTACCGACAACCCCGACACGCTGGGCTTCAACATCATCGACGCGCGCGAATTGCACCGCATCGGCCCCGAGGCGGCGGCGGCACGGGCGCGCGAGATCGTGCGCGGCCATCCGGTCTATCTGACCTTTGACATCGACGCGCTCGACCCGGCCTTCGCGCCAGGCACCGGCACGCCGGTCTGGGGCGGGCTGTCGAGCCATCAGGCGGCGGTCTGCCTGCGCGAATTGGCGGGGATCAACATGGTCGGCGGTGACATCGTCGAGGTCTCGCCGCCCTTCGACACCAGCGGCGCGACGGCCATCGCCGGGGCGCATGTGGCGACCGAGCTGCTCTGCCTCTGGGGCTGGACGCGGCGCTGAGCCAAGGCACCCGCGCGGGGCCTCCTCCCGCGTGGGCACAATCCCGCGAGCAGCCGTGTTCGGCCTTTGATTGCGCGCGGGAATCGTGAAATCAGAAGCAACCCGCCGCGGCGCGCGGCGGGCACGGAATGGAAAGGAACACGTGGTGCGCATGGTATTCTGGATCATCATCCTGCTTGTGGTGGCCGGTCTGGCCTGGATTCGCCTCGCGCCGTCGGACCCATCGGTGTGGAACGTCGACCCGCAGGTGACCGCCGATCAGGATCTGGCCAGCGGCGTGCGCCGCCGGATCGCCGGGTCGGAAGAGACCTTCGAGGCGCTGCACCGCATCATCCTTGAAACCCCGCGCACCGAGGTGCTTGCCGGCAGCCCGGGCGAAGGCCGCGTGACCTATGTTTCGCGCTCGAAATGGATGGGCTTTCCCGATTACACCACTGTGCAATTCGTCGAAGACCACCTCGAGCTTTACGCCCGCCAGCGCTTTGGCCAGTCCGACATGGGCGTGAACAAGGCGCGGGTGGACGGCTGGCTGGCCACGCTCGCCGGGCAGCAGGGCTGACGCCAAGCTCCTTGCAAGGAGCTTGCAAATCTCTTGCAAGAGATTTGTCTGGCGCCGCGCAGACTTGACCCGGACGTTGCAATGGGGAAAGGAAAGCGGATGATCCCCGCTGACCGACTTCACCAGATCCGTGACCGTTTCGAGTATGTCCAGGCCTGCATGGCCGAGGGGCGGGGCGATATTGCCGCGCTGGGACGCGAATATGCCGAACTCAAGCCCGTGGTCGATCAGATCGCCGAATGGGAAACCCTGCAGGCCGATCTCGCCGAGGCCGAAGAGATGCTCGCTGATCCCGAGATGAAGGCGCTGGCCGAGGAAGAGCTTCCTACCCTGCGCGCACGGCTGCCCGAGGCCGAGCATGCGCTGCAACTGGCGCTGCTGCCGCGCGATGCTGCCGATGCGCGGCCCGCGATCCTCGAGATCCGCCCCGGCACCGGCGGCGACGAGGCGGCGCTGTTTGCCGGTGATCTGGCGCGCATGTACCAGCGCTATGCCGAGGCGCGCGGCTGGCGCTGGGAGGTCATCGAAGAGCAGCTTTCCGAGCTTGGCGGCATCAAGGAACTGGTGGTGCGCATCGAGGGCGAGAACGTCTTTGCCCGGCTCAAGTTCGAAAGCGGCGTGCACCGCGTCCAGCGCGTGCCCGAGACCGAGAGCGGCGGGCGCATCCACACTTCGGCGGCCACCGTGGCGGTGCTGCCCGAGGCCGAGGCGGTGGACATCGAGATCAACCCCAATGACATCCGCATCGACACGATGCGCAGCTCGGGCGCGGGCGGCCAGCACGTCAACACCACCAATTCCGCCGTGCGCATCACCCATATCCCCACCGGCCTTGTGGTCACCTCCTCCGAGAAGTCCCAGCACCGCAACCGCGAGATCGCGATGAACGTGTTGCGCGCGCGGCTGTTCGACATGGAGCGCCAGAAGGCGGATGAGAGCCGCGCCTCGGACCGCAAGGCGCAGGTCGGCTCGGGCGACCGCTCGGAGCGCATCCGCACCTATAATTTCCCGCAAGGGCGCATGACTGACCACCGTATCGGGCTGACGCTCTACAAGCTCGAAGCGGTGCTGGGCGGCGATCTTGATGAGATCATTGACGCGCTGACCGCCGATGCGCAGGCGTCCATGCTGGCGGAGATGGCATGAGCGGGGGCAGCACTGGCTCGCAGCTTCTGGCCCGCGCCACCGCGCGGCTGGTCGAGGCAGGCGTGGCCGACCCCGGGCGCGACGCGCGGCGGCTGCTGGCGCATGTGCTGAAAGTGCCGCCGGGGCGGCTGACGCTGTTTCTGCCCGAACCTGTCGCGCCTGAACACGCGGTGCTCTTCGATGCGCTGATCGACCGCCGCGCGGCGCGGGTGCCGGTGTCGCATCTGACTGGGCGGCGGCAGTTCTACGGGCGCGAGTTCCTCGTCAACTCAAGCGTGCTCGATCCGCGCCCCGAGACCGAGATTCTGATCGAGGCGTCGCTGTCGGAGCCCTTCACACGGGTGCTCGATCTGGGCACCGGCTCGGGCTGTATCCTGCTGACGCTGCTGGCCGAACGGCCCGGCGCCACGGGAATCGGCACCGATCTCAGCGCGCAGGCGCTCGAGGTGGCCTTCTGGAACCGCAACGCGCTGCAACTGGAGCCGCGCGCCGCGCTGGCGCAGGGCAATTGGTGGGGCGCGCTTGGCGATGCGCCCGAGACCTTCGATCTCATCGTGTCGAACCCGCCCTATATCGCGCTGACCGAGATGCCGGGGCTGGCGCCCGAGGTGCGTGATCATGAGCCGCGCATGGCGCTGACCGACGAGGGCGACGGGCTGGCGGCCTATCGCGCGATCGCGGCGGGGGCGGCGACGCATCTGGCGCCGGGCGGGCGGCTGCTGGTCGAGATCGGGCCGTCACAGGGCGCGGCGGTCGCAGACCTTTTCCGCGCCTCTGGGCTGGTTGACGTTGCGGTCATTGCCGATCTCGACGAGCGTGATCGAGTGGTTACGGGGCGGCTGCAAGCGCTTTGAAACCACGTTTCGGCGCATTTCCGGCGAAATTCTCATATTTTCCGAGATTTTCCCTTGTCAGCCCTGCCTCGAAATGATTAGCAGTAGGGGTCGGAGCGGTGGATGCCTCACAGCGGTCCCGCCCGACATCAACCCGACATTGGAGTGATCACGGGCATTGACGGCGCCACATCAGGCGCAGCGCCGAGGTCACAGGGACAGTCAGACACAAGGCTGATAGCAGACAAGATGCGATCCTCGAAATCCCGCTCGCGGTCGAAGAACAACCGCAACCGCAACACTCTTGGGAACGTCGTCAACCGCGTGTTCGACAGCTCGGGCCCGGAGGGCAAGGTGCGCGGCACGCCGCAGCAGATCATCGACAAATACAACCAGTTGGCCCGCGATGCGGCGCTCGGCAACGACCGCGTTGCTGCCGAGAACTTCCAGCAGCACGCCGAGCACTATATGCGCCTGCTGTCGGAAGCGCAGAAGGAAGCCGACCAGCGCCGCGAACAGCAAGAGCGCGAGAACCGCGAGCGTCAGGCACAGCGCGACCGCGACCGGTCCGACCGTGACCAAAGCCGCGACCAAAACCGTGGCGAGACCCGCGACGGTGGCAACCAGCAGGGCAATGGCGGCCAGACCCACGGCAACCAAAGCGGCGGCAACCAAAGCGGCGGCAACCAGAGCGGCGGCAACCAGCCAGCGCAGGGCGATGCCGGGCACGAGCCCAAGGCGCAGCAGCCCGAGGCGGAAACCCAGAGCCTGCCGGGCCTTGGTGATCAGCCGGACGTGCTGGGCGGTGCATCGGATGACGATGATGACAACGGTCTCGTCGAAACCCCGGAAAGCCGCGCCGAGAGCAAGCCCAAGCCCAAGCCGCGCACCCGTCGCAAAAAGCCCGAGGGCGAAGAGGCGGTTAAACCCGCTGACGCTCCGGCCGAGCAGGCCGAGGAAAAGCCCAAGCGCACCCGCAAGCCGCGCAAGAAGGCCGAGGATGCGCCCACCGATGGCGCGCCCGCGCCCGACGCGGCGGAGTGATCCGCGCTGGATGAGTTTTGAAAGGCCCTGCCGTACGGCGGGGCCTTTTGCGTTATAGGGCGCTGAGCCGGTGCCCGATTGACCGAAACTGCCCCTTGGTCTTTGCTGGCGCCGGAGGTGACCCATGGCTCTCAATGTGGCCCTGCTGCGCGGGATCAATGTTGGCGGTGCCAATGCGCTGCCCATGGCCAAGCTGCGCGCGCTCTGCGAGGGGCTGGGCTGGCGGGACGTGCAGAGCCATCTCGCCTCAGGCAACCTTCTGTTCGACGCCGAGGGCGCGCCTGAGGCTTTGGCCGCGGCGCTGCAGGGGGCCTTGTCGGGGCAGAGGCTCGACGTGCCGGTGCTGGTGCTGCCGCCGGAGCGGCTGCGCGCGGCGCTGGAGCGCTGTCCCTTCGCGCCCGATGATCCCAAGCGCGTGCATGTGGGATTTCTCTTCGCGTCCGCCAGCCTCACCCCCGCCAGCCTTGATCGCGGGCTGTTCGAGCGCTTCGCCGCCCCCGGTGACGAGATCGCCGAGGGCGAGGGCATGATCTGGCTGCGCACGCCCGGCGGCTTTGGCCGCTCGAAGCTCGCGCCCCGGCTCGAGGCCATCGCGGGCGCGCCGCTCACCGCGCGCAACCTCTCGTCTCTGGCGAAGCTGGTGGAAATGCTGGACGCGCGGGACGGGCCGCGCTAGACAGCCCGCATGACCCTGCGCAACGCCATTCAGATTTGCTGCATTACCTGCTGATATCTTCGGCGGGCCGGTCTTCTATTCCAATCGAGAGATGAAGTTGCTACTCCCGCCGCGACCGCCGCGAAGGAGCGCGCCATGACCATCTCGCTGACCAACTCGAAGACCCGCCGCAAAGAGGTCTTCACCCCGATCGATCCCAAGAACGTCCGGATGTATGTCTGCGGGCCCACGGTTTATGACCGCGCGCACCTCGGCAACGCCCGCCCGGCCATCGTCTTTGACGTGCTGGCGCGGCTGCTGCGCCATGTCTATGGGGCGGATCACGTCACCTATGTGCGCAACTTCACCGACGTCGACGACAAGATCAACGCCACCGCGCAGGCGCGCAAGGCGGCGGGCGATCCGCGCAGCCTTGAAGAGCTGATCGCCGAGCGCACCGAAGAGACCATCGGCTGGTATCTGCAGGACATGGGCGCGGTCGGCGTGATGGAGCCCGACCACATGCCGCGCGCCACGCAGTTCATCGCGCAGATGATCGCGATGATCGACGGGCTGATTGCCGACGGTCACGCCTATGAGGCCGAGGGGCACGTGCTTTTCGCGGTGGAGAGCTACAAGGACTATGGCGCGCTGTCGGGCCGTTCGGTCGACGACATGATCGCCGGGGCGCGGGTCGAGGTGGCGCCCTATAAGCGCAACCCGATGGATTTTGTACTGTGGAAGCCCTCGGCGGATGATCTGCCGGGCTGGGACAGCCCTTGGGGCCGGGGCCGTCCGGGCTGGCACATCGAATGCTCGGCCATGGCCTATGAGCTTCTGGGCGAGAGCTTTGACATCCACGGCGGCGGCAACGACCTGATGTTCCCGCACCACGAGAACGAGATCGCCCAGAGCTGCTGCGCGCACCCGCATGGCGAGTTCGCCAAGGTCTGGCTGCATAATGAGATGCTGCAGGTCGAGGGCAAGAAGATGTCCAAATCCTTGGGCAACTTCTTCACCGTGCGCGATCTGCTGGACGGCCACGACGGCATGCCCGCCGTGCCGGGCGAGGTGATCCGCTTCGTGATGCTCTCGACCCATTACCGCAAGCCGATGGACTGGACCGCCGAGAAGGCCGCGCAGGCCGAGGCGACGCTGCGCGGCTGGCATTCGGCAACGGCGGGCGCAGTCCCCGGCGAGGCGGATGGCGAGCTGGTGGCGCTGCTGTCGGACGACCTGAATACCGCTGGTGCGCTGACGCGTCTGCACAAGCTGGCCAAGGACGCATCGAGCGATCCGGCAGCGGCGGGCGTGCTGCTGGCCTCGGCGCAGCTTCTCGGCCTGCTGACGGACGAACTGGGCGATTGGGTGAGTGGCGGGCCGGACCTCTCGGGGCTGGCCGAGCACCTCGCGGGTGTGCGCTCCAAGGCTATGGAGACCAAGGATTTCTCCGAGGTCGACCGGCTCAAAACCGCGCTGATCGAGGCCGGGGTCGAAGTGCGCATGTCCAAGGCGGGCGTCGAGCTTCTGCCCGGCGCGGGGTTTGATGCCGCCAAGCTGGAGGGGCTCGTGTGAGCGATTTTCTACACAGCGAAGGGCTGCGCCCGACCCTGGGTGGGCGCTTTGCAGGGCTTGAGCCGCGCGGTTTTTCTCGCCAGCCCGAGCTGCGGATGACTGTCTTGCAGCGGCTGACATGCGCCCTCCCGGGGGGAGGGTCGGGCGCGGCCCGGGCTGGTCGCCCGGGCCCCCGGAGTATTTGTGGAAAGATGAAAGGAGCGGCGTGATGGGGAAGGAGCGTCTCTACATCTACGACACCACCCTGCGCGACGGGCAGCAAACCCAGGGCGTGCAGTTCTCCACCGCCGAGAAGCACCGCATTGTCGCGGCGCTGGATGCGCTGGGAGTCGACTATATCGAAGGCGGCTGGCCCGGGGCCAATCCCACCGACAGCGCTTTTTTCGACGAGGTGGGCCAAACCCGCGCCACGATGACCGCCTTTGGCATGACCAAACGGGCGGGGCGCTCGGCGGCCAATGACGACGTGCTGGCGGCGGTGCTGAACGCGGGCACGCCGTCGGTCTGCCTCGTGGGCAAGACCCATGAGTTCCACGTCACCACCGCGCTTGGCATCACGCTCGAAGAGAACCTCGAGGCGATCTCGGCCTCGGTCGCGCATTGTGTGGCGCAGGGGCGAGAGGCGCTGTTTGACGCCGAGCATTTCTTTGACGGCTACAAGGCCAACCCCGGCTATGCGCTTGGCTGCGTGAAGGCGGCGCTGGACAGCGGCGCGCGCTGGGTGGTGCTCTGCGACACCAACGGCGGCACGCTGCCCGAGGAAGTGGGGCGCATCGTGCGCGCGGTGATTGCGGCGGGCGTGCCCGGCGACAAGCTTGGCATCCACACCCACAATGACACCGAGAACGCCGTGGGCTGTACGCTGGCGGCGATCGACGCGGGCGTGCGGCAGTTGCAGGGCACGCTCAACGGTCTGGGCGAGCGCTGCGGCAACGCCAATCTCACCACGCTGATCCCGGTGCTGCTGCTCAAGGAGCCCTATGCCAGCCGCTATGAGACCGGCGTGCGCCGCGAGGCGCTGGAGGGGCTGACCCAGATGAGCCGGATGCTCGACGAGATCCTCAACCGTGTGCCGATGCGGCAGGCGGCTTTTGTCGGCAGTTCGGCCTTTGCCCATAAGGCGGGGCTGCACGCCAGCGCGATCCTCAAGGATCCCAGCACCTACGAGCACATCGAACCGGGGCAGGTGGGCAACCGCCGCGTGATCCCCATGTCGAACCAGGCCGGGCAGTCGAACCTGCGCCGCCGTCTTGCCGAAGCGGGGCTGGAGGTCGAGAAGGGTGATCCGGCGCTGGGACGCATCCTCGAGCGCATCAAGGCGCAGGAGGCCGAGGGCTACACCTATGACACCGCGCAGGCGAGCTTTGAGCTTCTGGCTCGGGACGAGCTGGGGCTGCTGCCGGAGTTCTTTGAGGTGAAGCGCTACCGGGTGACCATCGAGCGGCGGAAGAACAAATACGACCAGATGGTTTCGCTCTCCGAGGCCGTGGTGGTGGTGAAGATCGACGGCGAGAAGAAGCTCTCGGTCTCCGACAGTCTCGACACCGAGGGCCACGACCGTGGCCCGGTGAACGCGCTGTCGAAGGCGCTGGCCAAGGACCTCGGGCCCTATCAGGCGATGATCGACGACATGCGGCTGGTGGACTTCAAGGTGCGCATCACCCAAGGCGGCACCGAGGCGGTGACCCGCGTCATCATCGACAGCGAGGACGGGGCCGGGCGGCGCTGGCAGACGGTCGGCGTCAGCGCCAACATAGTCGACGCCTCCTTTGAGGCGCTGCTGGATGCGGTGCGCTGGAAGCTGATCCGCGACTGCGGGGCCGCGCGTGCAGCTCAGTGACGATCTGATCGCCTGTGCCGGGCTGATCGAGCGCGGCGATCCCGACCGTTTCGCTGCGGCCATGGCCGCGCCGCCGGAGGCGCGGCGCGTGCTGTTTCCGCTCTATGCGTTCAACCTCGAGGTCGCCCGCGCGCCTTGGGTGACGCAGGAGACGATGATCGCCGAGATGCGCCTGCAATGGTGGCGCGACGCGCTGGAAGAGATCGCCAAGGGCGGGGCGGTGCGCCGGCACGAGGTGGTCACGCCGCTGGCGCAGGTGCTCGATGGCGAGACCGCGGCCCGGCTCGATCCGCTGGTCGGCGCGCGGCGCTGGGACATTTATCGCGATCCCTTCGAGGATGAGGCGCATCTGACCCGCTATCTCGAGGAAACCTCGGGCCTGCTGCTGCTGGCGGCGGGGCGGGGGCTGGCGGGACCTGGCGGTATGGGCGAAGATCTTGCGCTGGATGCGGGCTATGCCTTTGGTCTCGCGGCCTTCCTGCGCGCGGTGCCAGAGCTGGAGAGCAAGGGGCGCGTGCCGCTGCTGGATGGACGTCCCGAGGGCGTGGCGGCGCTGGCGCGCGGCGGGCTGGCGCGGCTGGCCCGGGCGCGCAAGGGCTTTGGCGGCGTGCCGAAAGCGGCGCGTCCAGCGCTGCTGGCGGGATGGCAGGCGGGGCCGCTGCTCGCGCTGGCGGCGAAAGAGCCGCAGCGGGTCGCCGAGGGGACGCTGGATCTGTCGGAGTTCTCGAAGCGGGCGCGTCTGGTGAAGGCGGGCTTCACCGGGCGGGTGTAGCGCAACTCTCTTCGAAGAGAGTTGCAAATCTCTTGATAGGGATTTGCCTTACTCCGCCGGTTGCTCTTCGGGGCGCAGCACCAGCCAGATCAGTGCGCCGCCGGCCAGCACGAGGAAGGGCGCCATGGCCAATACAACGGCCGTCCAGCCCTGCTGCGGCGTGCCGCCCGAGCAGTTCATCAGCCCGCCCGAGGCGAGCGAGGCAAAGGTCACCCCGCCGAAAACCAGCAGATCGTTGAGCCCTTGCATGCGGCCGCGTTCCTCGGCGCTATGCGCGCCGGCCAGCATCGTGGTCGCGCCGATGAAGCCGAAGTTCCAGCCGATCCCCAGCAGCACCAGCGCGAAGAAGAAATTCTCCAGCTCGACGCCGGTCATCGCCACCGCGCCCGCGCCCGCGAGGATGACGAGCCCGAGGCCCATGATCTTCTCGACGCCGAAGCGGTTGATCATCTGCCCTGTGAAGAAGGATGGCGCGAACATCGCCAGCACATGGGCGCTGACCACATTGGCCGCATCCGAGGTCTCGAACCCGCAGCCCACAATCGCCAGCGGCGTCGAGGTCATCACGAGGTTCATCAGCGCGTAGCTCACCATGCCGCAGATCACCGCCACGGCGATGCGCGGCGTGGTGATCAACTGCCAGCGCGTGCGGCCATAGGGGCTGCCTTCGGCCGGGGCGGGGGGCTTTGGAATGTCGAGGAAAAGAAACAGCAGCGAGCCCACGAGGTTCACCGCGATCACCGCCGCATAGGTGCCGAAGAAGGGGATGACATAGGCGTCGGCGGTCAGCTTCACCACTTGCGGGCCGATGAGCGCCGAGACCAGCCCGCCCGCCATCACGTAAGAGATCGCCTTGGGCCGGAAGGCGGGGCTGGCGGTGTCGGCGGCGGCGAAGCGGTAGAACCCCTGCGCCGACATGTAGAGCCCGGTGATCAGGCTGCCGAGCAGGAAGATCGGGAAGGACTGCAGATAGAGCCCCGTCGCGCCCACGATGCCGCCCAGCGTGCCGCCGAAGGTGCCGAGGAAGAACCCCGCGCGGCGGCCAAAGCGCTGCATGAAGGCCGAGACCGGCGTCGCCGACAGCATCGAGCCCAGCACGATCAGCGAGATCGGCAGCGTCGCAAAACAGGGGTTCGGCGCCAGCGACTGCCCGGCCAGCCCGCCGATGGTGAAGATCATCGGCATCTGCGCGCCGAGGAAGGCCTGCGCGAGAACCAGAATGGTGACATTGCGCCGGGCGCGGGACTCTGTTGTGCTGTGCATGCGCAATCGGTAGGGCGCGGTGCGGGGGAGCACAAGAGGGCACGGCTGCGGCCTGACGCCGCTTGGCGTCTCTGCGCAGGGTTTGAGTATTTGTTGAAAGATGAAAGGGACGCCATGACGGATGCGGTGCGGCAGGTCGGACGGATCATCCATTCCGACGCCTGCGTGGCCGAGGGCTGCGTTTGGCTGGCGGAGGCCGAGCCGCGCTTTGCCCATGCGCTGGAACTGACCGGTCCGCTGCCGCTGCGGCGGCGCGAGGACGGTTTCGCGCAGCTTCTGTCGGCCATCGTCAGCCAGCAGGTCAGTGTGGCTTCGGCGCGGGCGATCTGGGCGCGGCTCGAGGCGGCGGGGATGATCTCGCCCGAAGCGATCCTGTCGCAGGATATCGAGGGGCTGCGCGCGCTTGGCCTGTCGCGGCAGAAGGCCACCTATGCGCAGGCACTGGCCGCCGAGGGGATCGACTTCGACGCGCTGCGGACCGCGCCGACGCAGGAGGTGGTCGAGACGCTGACCGCGGTAAAGGGGATCGGTGTCTGGACCGCCGAGATCTATGCCATGTTCTCGCTTGGCCATGCGGATGTCTTCGCGCCGGGCGATCTGGCGCTGCAGGAGGCGGCGCGCATCCTCTTTGATCTGGACGAGCGCCCCAAGGAGCGCGCGCTGCGCCAGATGGCCGAGGCATGGAGCCCGTGGCGGGCGGTTGCGGCGCGGGCGCTCTGGGCCTACTACCATGTGCAAAAGCAAAGGGAAGGTATTGCATGACCCGCGTTCTTCATGCCGGCCGCAAGGGCCCCGTTTCGGGCGAGACCCGCTCCTGCGTCGTGTTCCTGCATGGCTATGGCGCCAATGGGGCCGATCTGCTGGGCCTCGCCGATCCGCTGGGCGAGCATCTGCCCGACACGATGTTCGTCGCGCCCGACGCGCCCGAGGATTGCGCCGGAGCGCCCATGGGCTTTCAGTGGTTCCCGATCCCTTGGATCGACGGCTCGTCGGAAGAGGAGTTGATGCAGGGCATGGCGCGCGCGGTGGAGGATCTGAACGCCTTTCTCGACGCGCTGATGGTCGATGAGGATCTGCTGCCCGAACAGGTGGCGCTGGTCGGCTTCTCGCAGGGCTCGATGATGGCGCTGCATGTGGCGCCCCGGCGCGAGGATGAACTGGCGGGCGTCGTGGCCTTCTCGGGCCGTCTGATCTCGCCCGAGCTGCTGGCCGACGACGTTGTGGTGCGCCCGCAGGTGCTGCTGGTGCATGGCGATCAGGATGACGTTGTGCCGCCGCAGTCCATGCCCGCCGCCGCCGAGGCGCTGCAGGGCGCGGGCTGGAAAGAGGTCTATGCCCATGTGATGAAGGGCACCGGCCACGGTATCGCTCCGGACGGGCTGGGCGTGGCGCTGGCCTTCCTGCGGGACAAATGCGGGTTCTAGCGCGTCAGCGGGCTTGCCCGCTCGATGCGCAGCGCGTGTAGCGGCTCCGCGGCGCGGAGCCGCGGGCGCGTTGGTTGGCGTGTCCGTGTGAAGCCCAGCCCGGCTATTCCCAGAGCCGCGGCTCGGCCAGTTCCACCGAATTGCCGCCGGGGTCGCGGAAATAGATCGACCGCGCGCCATTGGGCCAGGTGAAATCCTCTTCGATCTCGACGCCCGCCTGCAGCAGGCGGGCGCGCCAGCCGTCGAGCGCCGCGCCGGGCATGGCGAGGCAGACATGGCCCGGCCCGCGCGCGCCATGCGCGGGCACCGGCAGCGCCGGGTTGCGCGGCGGCTTTTCCGTCTCAACGGGATTGAAGATCAGCAGCACGCCACTGCCCACCCGGAAGAAGACGTGGCGATCCCCCACGCGCTGCAGTTTCGTCAGCCCCATCACGCCGGAATAGAACGCCTCGGCGGCGTCGAGATCGGCGCAATAGAGCGCGGCCTCGAGAAGATGCGGCGGCGGGGCGGTGTTTGGAAGTTGTTCATCACTCATGCGGCAAGGCTAGCGCAGGTGTCGCACCGGTGTCATGCTCATGTCATGAGCATCACCTATCCACAGGGGCATCAGGGCATATAGCGAGGCTTGCCAGAGCCTATCCGCGATATATAGTGGTTTGACAGCTGGGGCGGGGTGTCCCGCTCTGGTGCCCTTACGAGCAGACAGAGCGGGGGACGACTTACCCATGGACGGCGACTTCAGAACTCACTTCGTAAGAGAGCCCTCGGCGCTCCGGCAACACCCCGCGCTGGTGCTGAACGCGGATTACCGCCCGCTCTCCTATTACCCGCTGTCGCTCTGGCCATGGCAGGAAGCGGTGAAGGCGGCCTTCCTCGACAGGGTGGACATCATCGCCGAGTACGACGAGGAGGTCCGAAGCCCCTCGATGACGCTGAAAATCCCCAGCGTCGTGGTGCTGAAAGATTACGTAAAGCCGAGAAAGCGCGTGGCCTTCACGCGCTTTAATCTTTTTTTGAGGGATGAATTCCGCTGCCAGTATTGCGGCAGCAAGGGCGATCTGACCTTCGACCACGTGGTACCGCGCGCCTCGGGCGGGATCACCAGTTGGGAGAATGTGGTGGCGGCCTGTTCGCCGTGCAATCTGCGCAAGGGCTCGAAAAGCCTGCGCCGGGCGGGCATGTCGCTCTACCGCGCGCCGCGCCAGCCCACGGCGGGCGAGTTGCTGAACGTCGGCCGGAAGTTCCCGCCCAACCACCTGCACGACAGCTGGCTCGATTTCCTCTACTGGGATGCCGAGCTGGAGGCCTGAGGCGGCTTTACCTGCTGTTATCGCGCCATGGGCTAACGTGCCTCCGGTGATATCCGGGGGACGACCGCGGCGATGGCTGTCTTTACGCTCAATCTGTTCGACATTTCACTGGCAAGCACCAGCGATCCATTGGGGTTCGACGACAATGGCGGCTACCAGTTCGACCTTGGGGTCGACACGTTGACCATTCAGGCCGCGGCCTCGGCGCAGGCGGTTCTGGTGGATGACACGGGCGATGCGACCTTCGATGATGATGCCGGGGCGGCGCAGACATTGGCCGCGGCAACGGTGATCAACGGCACGCTTTATGGCGCTGGCACGGTGATCGAGTCCGAATACGAGCTTGATGTGCGCGATGGCGGCGGGCAGGTCTATACGCTGCAGTTTGTCTCGCTTGCGGGCAACGCCTTCAGCATCGAGGCTTTTGTGATCCAAGGCGAGGCGCCGCCCTTTGGCGAGGCGCTGACCATTGTCGGGCGGCACGACAACACGCAAGGGGTTCATAGCTATCTCACCTCTCTGGCGCCGATCTGTTTTGCCGCGCGCACCGGCATTGCCAATACGCGGGGGCTGCGTCCGGCAGAGCAGTTGCGCCGGGGCGAATGGCTGCTGACCGAACGCGGCAGGAGCGTGCGGCTGGAGATGATGCTGCAGGTCTCTTGCCAGCATGTGGGCGGCCCGACACAGCCGCCGGTCCGGGTGCGGTCGGGAGCGCTTGGGGCGGGGCTGCCGCTGCACGCGCTGTGCCTGTCGGCGCAGCACCGTGTCCGGCTGCCAGGGGGAGATCGCAGCGCGGGCAAGGGGCCACTGGTGCCAGCCAAAGCCTTGATCGCGCTGCGCGGCGTGGGCTGGGCGCGCGAGCTTGCGGGCCTCGACTATGTGCATCTGGTCACCGCGCGGCACGAGGTGCTGCAGGCCGAAGGGGTGGGCTGCGAAAGCTTTTGGCCCGGACCGCAGTCGATGCGTGCGCTGCCGCCGGTCCTGCGTGCCAAGGTGCGTGCCGTCATGGGCGCGGCGCCAGAGCGGGCCGGGCGCTTTCTGGGCGCTGCCGAGGCGCAGCGGGTGTTGGCTCGGCGCGGGCTCCATTGTCAGGGACGCGCATGCAAAAACGCCGGGCAGGGGCCCGGCGTTTCGTAAACTGTCGCTGCCGTGAAAGGCTCAGCCAGCAGTGTGCTGGTCCGCGGCGGCGGCTGCGGGAGCCGCGGCTTTCTTGCCGGTCGAGAGCGGATCGTCGGCGCGCTGCACCGAGCCCTCGAAATGGGCGCCGGATTCGATGGCGATGGTCTTGTGGATGATGTCACCTTCGACGCGCGCGGTGGCGGTCAGACGCACCTTCAGGCCGCGCACGCGGCCCACGATGCGGCCATTGATCACCACGTCATCGGCGATGATCTCGCCCTTGATGGTGGCGGACTTGCCCACGGTCAGCAGGTGGGCGCGGATGTCGCCCTCAATGGTGCCTTCGACCTGAATGTCGCCGGTGGTCTTGATGTTGCCCGTGATGTGCAGATCGCTCGACAGCACCGAAGCCGGAGGCTTGGCTTTCGGGGCCGTGGGTTTGAACTCGGTCGAACGGGGCGCGTCGGAAACAGCGGGCTTTGCCGCGGTGTCCTCGGCCTTGGGACCGGGTTCATTGATCTTGCTCTTAGAAAACATCGTTTGCAGCCTTGATGTAGATCATGGGATTGACTGGCTCGCCACCTACGCGAACTTCATAGTGAAGATGCGTGCCGGTCGAGCGTCCTGTATTTCCCATAGCACCAACCTGCTGCCCGCGCGAGACCCTTTGGCCGACCTTCACGTTGATTCTGGACATATGTGCATAGCGCGTCTCGATGCCGAACTCGTGCTGGATCTTCACCAGACGTCCGTAGCCCGACATCCAGCCCGCGTGGATCACTACGCCATCGGCGGTGGCATAGATCGGCGTGCCATGCGGCGCGGCGAAATCGGTGCCCGCGTGCAGGCGGCCCCAGCGGCGCCCGAAACCCGAGGTGAAGCGGAACGGATCCTTCAGCGGCACCGCGAAGGGCGCCTTTTCGGCGGCAATGCGGTAAAGGTTCAGCTTGTCCATCTCGCCAAGGATGCGGTTGGCGCGCTCGGTGTCGAGCGAAGGTTCCTGACCGCGGGTGGTGAAGGTCAGCGGGGTGAGCGGGCCACCTTGCCCGGAATAGCCTTTGCGGACCTGCTTGATCAGGCTGTCGGGATTCATCCCCGCGGCCTTGAACATCTTGTCGAGCGGCTCGACCGAAATGGTCATCGCGTCTTCGAGCTGGCGGAAGATGATGTCGTTCTGCTCTTCGCGCAGGCGCAGCTCGGTGGCCATCTCGTCGGCACGCACCAGCGCGTCTTGCGCGTCTGCCACCACTTGGTCGCGCTCTTCGGCGGTGCGGGCCAGCGCCTCGGACAGCAGATCGAGCGTGCCGTCACCCTCGGCAGAGGCGATGGCGGTGCCGCCCTCGGCCAGTTGGTCCTGCAGCGTCGCGAGCCGTCCCGTGGCCTCTTCGCGCTCTTTCATGGCGGTGCCGAGGGTCGACTGGATGACGTCGATCCCGGTCTCGAGCTCGCGGCGGCGGGTCTCGCTGTCGAGCAGTTGCGACTGCATTTCAGAGACCTGCGTCAGCGCGACGTTGAAGCGCTCCTGCGCGGCCTTGGCCTCGGCGGCGCGCACGTCGCGTTCGCGCGAAAGCTCGTTGAGGCGCTGCTGATAGGTGGTCTGGTCGCGGCGGGCCTGCTCGCGGAAATTGCCTGCGCTGATGCTGTCCATCATCAGGATGGCGGTGGCGACGATGGTCCAGCCCACGGTAAGGGCGATGCCGAGCGTCGCGGCGGCCTGCGTGCCGGATCGGAGGCGGATGAACCGCGTGTCATTGTCCGATCTCAGAAAAAGTCGGCGTTCCGGAAAGTAGCGCTCTAGCAGCGCGTGCCATTTGATCGCGAGACGCGTTCGCACGTGTCAGTCCCTTATTCCGTCCCTGTTCTGGCGAAGGTCCCCTAACTCCGACGCCTGCAAGGGGAGTAACAGACCCCCCCGAAATCGCAACAATTTTGGGCTTGCGATTTGCCGAGAGCAGCGGATCAGCGCGCAAACGGCGAAAACCCGCCGATCTCAGATACTTCTTTTGTATAGGAGTTACGCCGGGGCATGCCCGGTTTTTCGGCATCTTGCTTGGCACGCAGCGGCACGCGGGCCAAAGGGCGAAACACAACGTCCTTGCAAGGACGTTGCAACTCCCTTCGAAGGGAGTTGATCAGCCGCTTGGTGCCGGAGCGCTTAAAGCGCCTTAACGGCTTCGAGAACTTCTTCGGCGTGGCCGGGCACCTTCACCTTGCGCCATTCGCGCGCGATGCGGCCCTCGCCGTCGATCAAGATCGTCGTGCGCTCGATGCCCATGAAGGTCTTGCCGTACATCTTCTTTTCCTTCCACACGCCAAAGGCGGTGCAGGTCTGGGCCGTCTCATCGGACAGCAGCGGCACGGTCAGCGCCTTCTTGCGCATGAATTTTTCGTGGCTTTCCAGGGAGTCCGCCGAGATGCCAAAGACTTTGGTATCCAGAGCTTCGAACTCGGGCAGCAGCCGCGAAAAATCCTGGTTCTCGACCGTGCAGCCAGAGGTGTCGTCGCGCGGGTAGAAGAACAGCACCACCTTCGAGGGCCGCAGATCCGAGAGGGTGATCTCTCCGCCGCCGGTGACAGGAAGGGTGAAATCGTGGGCCATGTCGGACATCGCGCATCTCCTTTGGGGCAGTTCGCTTTGCGTGGTTCTTGGGCTAGAACCCGAAGAAGGACAATAGCGAGATGAAAGCGCGCCGCCAGTGACCGACCGCCGCAAAGCCAGAAAATCCCGTTCCGGACGCCGCCGCGTCGTGCTCTGGGGCTGCGGCTGCGGGCTTGGCGTATTGGTGCTGGTGGCGGCGCTGCTGGCGGGCGGCATCTGGTACGCGATGGGCCGCTCGGTCTCGGCGCCGGACTGGATGCGCAGCGCGATCGAGACGCGGCTGGCCGAGGCGGTGCCGGGCCTCAAGGTGGATTTCGGCGACCTGCGGCTGCGGCTGCAGCCCGACTGGCTGGCCCGCATCGCGCTGACCGATGTGCAATTGCAAAGCGCCGAGGGCGGGCAGCTGGGTTCGCTGGCGCTGGTCGAGGTCGGGCTGGCCCCGACGCAGCTGCTGCGCGGCGAGTACCAGTTGCGGGCGGTGCGTGTCTCTGGCGTGCAACTGATGCTGCGGCGCGATCCCAATGGCGACCTGACCATGGGCGTCGATGGCATGTTCGCCTCGGGCGGGTTGGCCCCGGACCTTGCGACCATCCTTGCGCAGATCGACACGCTGGCCGAGGAGCCGCGGCTGGCCGGGCTGCGCTCGGTCGAGGCGGATGCGCTGACGCTGCGCTATGAAGACGCCCGCGCGGGTCGGGCGTGGACAGCGGATGGCGGCCGCGTCGGGCTGCGGCGCGAGGGCGACACGCTGCGTATCGCGGGGGATGTGGCGCTGCTGGGCAATAGCGATGTGCCCGCCACCCTGTCGTTCAATGCCGAGAGCCGGATTGGCGAGGACAGCGTCAGCTTCGGCACCACGCTCAGCAACCTCTTGGCGCAGGACATCGCGACCCAAAGCCCGGCCTTGGCGTGGCTCAACGGTTTGCGCGCGCCGATCTCGGGCTCGCTGCGCGGCAATGTCACCGGCGGTGACAAGCTGGGCGCGCTCTCGGCGACGCTGCAGATCGGCGAGGGCGTGCTGCAGCCGCGCCCCGAGACGCAGCCGATCCCCTTCGAGAATGCCCGCACCTATTTCTCGTTCGACCCCGAGACCGCCACGCTGACCTTTGACGAGATCTCGGTGAAGAGCCGTCTGGGCACAATGGTCTCGGACGGGCGCGCGGTGCTCGAAGGGCTGTCGCAGGGCATGCCCGGCGCCATGGTGGGTCAGTTCCGCTTTACCCGGCTGGAGGCCGATCCCAAGGGGTTCTTTGACGACAAGCTGCAACTGGCAGGGGCCGAGACCGACTGGCGCCTGAACTTCGATCCGTTCCGCTTCGAGCTTGGCCGCCTGCGGGTGACCGATCCAAAGCTGCCGCTGCGCGCCAGCGGCACTCTGGCGGCGGAGGAGGCGGGCTGGCGCTTGGCGCTGGATGCGCAGCTCGACACGCTGACCCCCGAGACGCTGCTGGCCTATTGGCCGCGCGCGGCTGCGGAAAAGGCCCGCGACTGGGTCGAAAAGAACATCTACGCGGGCACCTTCCACGACGTGGGGCTGGCCCTGCGGCTCGATCCCGGCGGCAGCTTGGTGCCCTATCTGCAAAGCCGTTTCGAGGGTGTGGAGCTGACCTATTCGCGCACGCTGCCGCGTCTTTACGAAGGCGTCGGGCAGCTGTCGTTCCTGCGCAACCGCCTGTCCGTGATGCTCGACAGCGGCGAGGTGCGGCCCAGGCAGGGCGGGCTTCTGCAGGGCAAGGGCTCGAGTTTCGTTATCCCCGATCTCACGCAGCGCCCAATGACCGGCGAGGTCAACGTCAAGGCGACCGGCTCGCTTGAGGCGGCGCTCTCTTACCTCGACGAAAAGCCGCTCGAGGTGATGAAGAAGACCAACAAACCCGTGGCGCTAGGGACCGGAGAGGTCTCGGCGCAGGTGCGGGTGGTGACGCCGCTGAAGAAGGGCGTGCAGCGCGAGGAGATCGCGGTGATCGCCGACGCCACGGTGACGGGCGTGGAAAGCGCCGAGCTTGTGCCGGGCAAGGTGCTGAGCGCCGATGAGCTTTATGTGGCGGTGGATGACACCGGCGTCAGCGTGAGCGGCAAGGGCGATCTGTCGGGCGCGCCCTTTGATGGCGCGTGGAGCCAATCCTTCACGCCGGACACGCCCGGCAAGGTCGAAGGCGAGGTGGTGCTCTCCGAGGCTGCCTCGCAGGCGCTGGGGATCGGCCTGCCTGCGGGCACCTTCTCGGGGCAGGGACGCGGCAGCATCGACATCACGCTGGCACACGGCCAGCCGCCGCAGTTCGTGGTGACCTCGGATCTTGCGGGTCTGGGTGTGTCGCTGCCGCAACTGGGCTGGCGGCTGTCGCAGGGCGGCACGGGATCGCTGGAAGTGGCGGGCACGCTGGGCACGCCGGTCTCGGTCGAGACGCTGGCGCTGCGCGCGCCGGGGCTGACGGCGCAGGGCTCGGTCTCGCTCAACGAAAACGGCACGCTGCGCCAATTGTCGCTGCCGGTGCTGCGCGCGGGCGGCTGGTTCGACGGGGCGGCGGTGCTGAGCGGGCGCGGGCGCAACGCGGCACCGGCCATGCGCCTCACCGGCAATATGCTCGACATGCGCGGCGCACCCGTCGGCGGCTCGGGCGGTGGTGGCAGCGGTGGCGGGCCGATCGACATCGCCGTGAACCGCCTGCAGGTCACCGACAAGATCGCCATCACCAATCTGCAGGGCAAGTTCGACACCCGGCGCGGCATCAACGGCACATTCACCGGCAGTGTGGGCGGGCGGGCCCCGGTGCGCGGCGACGTGGTTCCGCAGAACGGCGGCACGGCCATCCGCATCCGGGCGCGGGACGCGGGCGACGTGCTCAAGGGCGCGGGGGTGATGCAGAACATCGAGGACGGCACCTTCGATCTGACCCTCGTGCCGGTGCAGGGCAAGACCGGCGAATACGACGGCGCGCTCACCATCGAGGGAACGCGGATGCAAAAGAACCCGGCGGTGGTGCAACTGCTCGACGGTATCAGCGTTGTTGGCATCCTCGATCAGCTCAACGGGCCGGGCATCTTCTTTTCCGAGGTCGACGCCCGCTTCCGCCTCACCCCGCAGCAGATCATCCTCACCCGCTCCAGCGCCACTGGCCCGTCGATGGGCATTTCCATGGACGGCTATGCCAACCTTGCCAGCGGCGTGATGGACATGCAGGGCGTGCTGTCGCCGATCTATGTGATCAACGGCATCGGGCAGCTGTTCTCGCGCAAGGGTGAGGGGCTGATCGGCTTCAACTTCAACCTGCGCGGCCCGGTCGCCGATCCGGCGGTCAGCGTGAACCCGCTTTCGGTCTTCACCCCGGGCATGTTCCGTGACATCTTCCGGCGCCCGCCGCCGCAGGTGAGTCAGTAGCGCAGCGCCCACTTCCAAGAGCACCCAAATCCATGCAGCTTTCCGATTTCGACTTCCCTCTCCCCGAGGACCTCATTGCCACGCGCCCGGCGCATCCGCGCTCTTCGGCGCGGCTGCTGGTGGCCGAGGGGACGCGCATCACCGACGCCATCGTACGCGATCTGACCGACTGGCTGCAGCCCGGCGACCGGCTGGTGCTGAACGACACCAAGGTGATCCCGGCGCGGCTTTCGGGCCTGCGCCATCGCTCCAGCGCGCAGGGCGAGACCGAGGCGCGGATCGAGGTGACGCTGCTCGAGCCGCGCGCGGGCGGGCTCTGGTCGGCCTTGGTCAAGCCGCTCAAGAAGCTGCGCGAGGGCGAGACGGTGGTGTTCTCGGACCAGCTTTCGGCGACGCTTGAGGCGCGCGAGGACGGGCAGGGGCTGCTGCGCTTCAACCTCACCGGCGAGGATTTCGACGCGGCGCTGGCCGAGGCCGGGGCGATGCCGCTGCCGCCCTATATCGCCGCCAAGCGCGCCGCCGATGCCCAAGACAAGGAAGATTATCAGACCGTCTGGGCCAAGAATTCGGGCGCGGTGGCCGCCCCGACGGCCTCGCTGCATTTCGACGACGCTCTGCTGGCGGCGCTGAAGTCGCGGGGCGTGGAGTTCACCCATGTGACGCTGCACGTGGGCGCGGGCACCTTCCTGCCGGTGAAGGTGGACGATGTGACCACCCACAAAATGCACGGCGAATGGGGCGAGGTGACCGAAGTGGCCGCCTCCGAGATCGCCGCCACCAAGGCGGCCGGTGGGCGGGTGATCCCGGTGGGCACCACCGCGCTGCGCCTGATCGAGACCGCCGCGCGCGACACGGGGGCCATCGCGCCGTGGAGCGGAGTGACGGATATCTTCATCTACCCCGGCTTCACCTTCCATGTCGCCGACGCGCTGATGACCAATTTCCACCTGCCGAAATCGACGCTGATGATGCTGGTGGCAGCCTTCATGGGCAAGGAGCGGATGGACCGCGTCTATGCCCATGCCATTGCCGAACGCTACCGGTTCTTCTCTTACGGTGATGCCTCGCTGCTGATCCCCTGAGGGCCAGCGGTCAGCGCAGCACCACCGTATCGCCGTTCAGCATGGTCTCGGCGTTGAGGCAGATCGGAAGAAGCTGCAGATCGGTGGTGATCTCGGAAATCTCCCGCACCAGCGGGTTCACGATCCCGCCGAGCAGATCGAGCGTGCCGGATAGCAGCGTGCCTGTCTCCTCGACCGTTTGGTCAAGGAATTGGCCCAGCGGCCTGTCCGTCGAGACCAGCGCGGGGATGCCCGCGACCGCATCGAGATCGGCAAAGAGCAGCACCTTGACCCCATCGCCAGGCGCGCAGGCTGGCGATCCGGTGAGCAGCTTGTCGGGCCGCAGCCGTACCTCGTCGAGGTCGCGCACCAGCGACAGCAGGTTCGACACCACGAGGCTGGCACGCAGCGACACCTCGCCCTCGAAGCGGATCGGGCATTCGGAAAAGATCGCCGCGTTCTCGACCACGAACCCATCTCCCAAGCGCAGCACCTCTCCCGCCTCGCAGTCGATGTAGACGCTGCCGTCGCTCAGCACCTCGATGTCGTCGAGATCGCGGATGTGCAGGTTCTGCGTGGCGGTGCGGGCGACTGCCTCGATGTCCGACAGGCTGAGCTCTTGCAGGCCGAAGAGGTCGAGCTGGGGCAGGGCGACGCCTTGGGTGAGCAGTTTGTCGATCAGCGCATCGGTTTCTTCGGTCCGCCAGAGCGGCATCTCGCCATAGTCGACACCGGCGTTGGCCATCAGGCAAATGCCAAGAAAGACATCCAGCGCCGAGACATCCACCCGCGTCTGCAGCGACAGCAGCGGCGCGGGGCAGCGCAGCGCGCCACGGGTGCGGAACTGCGCCACGGCCTGACCCTGCAGGTCCCATTTGTCATAGCCAAAGAGGCCGAGAAACAGCAGCGGTTCGGCGCTGTCATGGGCCTCGTCGCGGTTCAGCGTGACCCGCACGGCGTCATAGGGATGCTGGCCGGGCAGGAAGTCGCCGCTTTGCGCGTCGCGTCGCCCGATCTCGAAGCTTTGCTTGTGCCACGCGTTGTCGAGCTTCGCGACCTCCAGCCCGCTGCCCGCGATGCGCTGCGCAACCTTGCGCGGGCTCTGACCGATCAGCGGCTCGGAGGCGCGGGTGGCGGCGCTGAGGGCTGCGGCCTCTGCGTTGGACTGCAGGATTTCCTTCACGCGCCAGGCATTGGCAACGTCGATCGCTGCGCCGCCGAGCAAGGTGCCGATGATCAGCATGAAGAGCGCGATGGCGGTTCCCGCGCCCTCCTCATCGCGCCACAGCCGGGCCCGCAGGCGCGGCCTGATACGGGATGCCGTCATCAGCTGGGCTCCCGCAGCATCGAGATCGATGCCTGCAACTCGCCCACCACGTAGCGGCCCATGACCGGCGTCAGAGACGCTTTGGCCCCCGGCAGGCTGATGCGGGCGTCAACCTCGTCGCGGTCGACCTGCACATCGACGACATAATCGTTGTTGCCGAAAAACAGCCTGCTGCGCAGGTAGTCATTGGCCTCCTCCGGGCGCACCCGGTGGATCGAGACGGCGCGGGCGGTGTCGCGCGCGGCGCTCCACATGTTGGCGTTGACCACCATGAGATAGGCGAAATCCATGATCAGCGCGAGCATGCAGAGCAAAAACGGTGCCCAGATCGCCATTTCCACGGTCAGCGAGCCGTCCTCCTGCTCGCGAAACCTTCTCAGCATGAATGTCTTGCCGAGCCTATGTGTTCTTCCAGTCGTACTCCTCGTGCGCGTCATGACGGATGCGCCCCCTCACTGGTTCCTCCACTGCGCGGGGAAAAACATGTCCCGCACATCTATATTTAGCGCCTGAATTGCGCCTTCTTTGCGGCACGGATGTGGCTGCGCGCCCTTAGAATTCGCCAAGCTGCATGCGACTCCCGGTAAGAGTTTGTTTACCTGACGCATTTTCGCGTTTGTGAAAATGCAACCATGGCGGTGCCATACTATGTGGTTAACAAATCAAGCGGGTTTTCGGTGCGAAATGTGCCCAATTTTGCGACGAATTTAGAATGCTCTTGCGCCGAAAGCGTCGTGAGGGCAGGGCAGGGCAAAGGTAAGAATCGCCGCAGCAGATCGTGACCAAACTGCGTCGCGGCGGATGTGGATAAAGGGGCCGGACATGACCGAGGTTCTGAAGAATTCCTGGGCGCTGCTCTTGGGCGTCATGCTGCTGATGGTGGGCAACGGTCTGCAGGGCTCGCTCTTGGGTGTGCGCGGCGGCGACGCGGGGTTCTCGGCCTTCTCCATGTCGATCGTCATGTCCGGGTATTTCGCCGGCTTCCTGCTCGCCTCGCGGCTGACACCGGGCATGATCCGCCGCGTCGGGCACGTGCGGGTCTTCGCCGCGCTTGGCTCGTTCATCTCGGCGGTGCTGATCCTCTACCCGGCGTTCC
This sequence comes from Salipiger sp. ABN3_019, assembly GCF_056158605.1. Classification (NCBI taxonomy): domain Bacteria; kingdom Pseudomonadati; phylum Pseudomonadota; class Alphaproteobacteria; order Rhodobacterales; family Roseobacteraceae; genus Salipiger; species Salipiger sp. ABN3_019. The sequence continues at coordinate 2,569,832 of NZ_JBSWTP010000009.1, read as the reverse complement.
CGCATCCCATCGTCTGGACCATCGAGCGGATGATCATCGGCTTTTGCTACTGCGGCGTCTATGTGACCGCCGAAAGCTGGCTCAACAACGCCTCATCGAATGAAAACCGCGGGCAGGCGCTCTCGGCCTATATGATCGTGCAGATGGTTGGCATCATCGCCGCGCAGGGCATGCTGCTGATCCCCGACAGCTCGGGCTTCCTGCTTTTCGTGATCCCCTCGGTGCTGGTTTCGATCGCCTTCGCGCCCATTCTGCTGTCGATCTCGCCGACGCCCGCCTTTGACACCACCCGCCCGATGAGCCTGCTGGAGCTGTTCCACGTCTCGCCGCTGGGCATGGTCGGGATGTTCCTGCTGGGCGGTGTCTTCGCCTCGCAGTTTGGTATGGCGGCGGTCTACGGTTCGGAGGCGGGGCTGAGCCTTGCGCAGATCTCCACCTTCGTCGCGGCCTTCTATGTGGGCGCGCTGGTCACTCAATATCCGCTGGGCTGGCTGTCGGACCGGATGGACCGCCGCGTGCTGGTCATGGTGGTGGCGCTGGTCGGCGGCGTGGCGGCGGCGCTGGCGGTGACGCTTTCGGGGCATTTCACCGTGCTGCTGGCGGCGGCCTTCCTGATCGGCGGCGCCTCGAACCCGCTTTATTCAATCCTCATCGCCCACACCAACGACTTCCTCGGCACGGACCGCATGGCGGCGGCCTCTGCGGGCCTGCTGTTCATCAACGGCCTTGGCGCCATCGCCGGGCCGCTGATCTCGGGCTACGCGATGCAGACGATGGGGCCGGGCGGCTTCTTCATGCTGATCTCGGCGCTGATGCTGGGTCTCACCGGCTATGCGGGCTGGCGCATGACCCGCCGTGCGGCACCGCAGGCGGACGATATCGGCGCCTTCGCTGCAGTCGCGCCCACCGGCTCCATGGTGGCGGTCGAGGTCGCGCAGGAGGCGGTGATCGACGCGCAGGAAGCCGCGGAGGCCGAGATGATCGAGGCCGCGCGCGCCGAGGCCGAGGCCGAAGACAGGCTTAGGTGAGTGCCTGATTTTCGGGCAGACACGGACGAAAGCAGGGATTGTCGCAATTGACAGAATTTGTGACTTCAGCATCCGGTGCAGGCGAATGTAACCTGTTCATGACACCGGAGCGGCACGCAAGGATGGAAGGTATGAAGGCCCCCGAGGATATTCTGGCATTCTGGCTCGACCAGACCGATAGCGACAAATGGTACAAGGTGGACCCGGCGCTCGACGCCGAGATCCGCTCCCAGTTCGAGGAGACTTGGGAAGGCGCGATGGAGGGGCGGTTCGGGCTATGGCTCACCTATCCCAGCGGCGCGCTTGCCTATGTGATCCTGCTCGATCAGTTCTCGCGCAACATGTTCCGCGGCGAGGCCAAGGCCTTTTCGGCGGATGAGATCGCACTGGCGGCAGCGAAACAGGCGATCTGGCGCGGCTGGGATATGAAGATCGACGAGCCCGCGCGGCAGTTCTTCTACCTGCCGCTGATGCATTCCGAGAACCTCTGCGATCAGGAGCGGTGCATCCGTCTGATGAAGGAACGGCTGACCGAGACCGGCGCCAGCAACCTGCTGCACGCTCGGGCACACCGCGAAGTGATCCGCGAGTTCGGGCGCTTCCCCACCCGCAACGAGGCGCTGTCGCGCAATTCGACCTCGCCCGAAAGCGGCTACCTTCAAGGTGGCGGCTATGGCGAGGTGCTGCGCAAACTGCAGGCGGTCGAGGCGGCCTGAGCGGCCAGAACCTCAGATTAGCCCAATGATTTAAGGCCCGTGCGATCCTGTCGCGCGGGCCTTTCTTGTGGTTGGCATCTGCCCGGCGGCAAGCTTTCGCGGGGTGGGTTGCGTATTCCGTCGCGGCCCGTCACCTTGCCCAAAGTCCCGCATCGCCCTAGCTGCCTGCGGGGCAGGCGATCTTTCGCGGCGCGGCGTTGAAGCCCCCGGGGAGATGGTTTAATATCAAACTAATTTGACTCGGCGGGAGAGAGCCATGGCTTCGCAAAGCTTCGATATGATCGTCATCGGTGCCGGACCGGGGGGCTACGTCGCCGCCATCCGCGGCGCCCAACTCGGCCTCAAGGTGGCCGTGGTGGAGCGCGAGCACATGGGCGGCATCTGCCTCAACTGGGGCTGCATCCCGACCAAGGCGCTGCTGCGGTCCTCGGAGATCTACCACTTCATGCAGCGCGCCAAGGACTACGGTCTGAGCGCCGAGAAGATCGGCTACGACCTCGATGCGGTGGTGAAACGCTCGCGCGGTGTGGCCAAGCAGCTGAACTCCGGCGTCACCCATCTTCTCAAGAAGAACAAGGTGACGGCGATCATGGGCGAGGCCTCGATCCCCGCCAAGGGCAAGGTCACGGTCAAGACCGACAAAGGCACCGAAGAGCTGACGGCGAAGAACATCGTCATCGCCACCGGCGCGCGCGCGCGCGAACTGCCGGGCCTCGAGGCGGATGGCGATCTGGTGTGGACCTATAAGCACGCGCTGCAGCCGGGCCGCATGCCCAAGAAGCTGCTGGTCATCGGCTCGGGCGCCATCGGCATCGAGTTCGCGAGCTTCTACAACACGCTCGGCGCCGATACGACGGTGGTCGAGGTGATGGACCGCATCCTGCCCGTCGAGGATGAAGAAATCTCGAAATTCGCCAAGAAGCAGTTCGAGAAGCAGGGCCTGAAGATCCGCGAGAAGACCATGGTCAAGCAGCTTGACCGCGCCAAGGGCAAGGTCACAGCGCATATCGAGCAAGGCGGCAAGGTCACCAAGGAAGAGTTCGACACGGTAATCTCGGCGGTCGGCATCGTCGGCAACACCGAAGGGCTGGGCCTCGAAGAGCTTGGCGTGAAGGTGGAGCGCACGCATGTGGTGGTGGACAAGCACTGCCGCACCGGCATCGAAGGCGTCTACGCGATCGGCGACATCGCCGGCGCGCCCTGGCTGGCGCATAAGGCGAGCCACGAAGGCGTCATGGTGGCCGAACTGATCGCGGGCGGCCATCCGCATGCAGTCGACCCCAACGCCATCGCGGGCTGCACCTACTGCCAGCCGCAGGTGGCCTCGGTCGGCATGACCGAAGCGCAGGCGAAAGAGGCGGGCTATAAGATCAAGGTCGGCCGCTTCCCCTTCATCGGCAACGGCAAGGCGATCGCGCTTGGCGAGCCCGAGGGCATGGTGAAGACCGTTTTCGACGAGAAGACCGGCGAGCTTCTGGGCGCGCATATGGTCGGCGCGGAAGTCACCGAGCTGATCCAGGGCTACGTGGTGGGCCGCCAGCTCGAGACCACCGAAGAAGACCTGATGAACACCGTCTTCCCGCACCCGACGCTGTCGGAGATGATGCACGAAAGCGTGCTCGACGCCTGGGGCCGCGCGATCCACTACTGACGCCGCGCAGGCCGCAAGAAACAAGAAAGGGCGCCCGACCGGGCGCCCTTTTTCGTGTGTCAGGAGAAAGGGGGCGCTGCCCCCTCGGCGCGTCGCGCCTCACCCCCGGGATATTTGGATCTAAGCGAAGCGGGCATCGGGATTCGTCTAGACTGAAATATCCCGGGGGAGGCCGCCGCAGGCGGACGGGGGCAGCGCCCCCATCTTGCAATGTCAGGCCGAAAGCCGCGCGAGGAAGCTCTGCACCTTCGGCGCCAGCCAATCCCAGAGTTTCGGCGCGCCGCTCTGGATCTTTGGCGCCATCTTCTTCTCGAACACCGGCCAGGTTACCTTGTAGTCGACCCATGAGCCGCCCTGCGTGACGAGGTTCATGTTCGGCGGCTGGAACCGGTCGATGGATTTGGCAAAGCGTGCGTCGGGGGTCTCATTGGCTTCGAACTCGTCCCAGAGCGCGCGCAATTCGGTACCCTGATCGGCGGGCAGCAGGCCGAAGAGCCGGTCGGCGGCGGCGGCTTCCTCGGCTTCCTTGGCGGCCTCGTCCACATCCCCGAAGAACGGGTTGTCGCCCGCGTCGATCTCGACGAGATCATGCAGCAGCAGCATCTTGATGACGCGCTCGATGGTCACCCCCTCGGGGGCGTGCTCGCCCAGCACCAGCGCAAAGAGCGCGAGGTGCCAGCTGTGCTCGGCGGAGTTCTCGAAGCGCGCGCCATCCGAGGTCTTGGTGGCGCGGGTCACCGCAGAAAGACGGCCCGCCTCGATGAGAAAGGCCATCTGCGCGTCGAGGCGTTCGGTGCTCATGTGGGCGTGTCCCCGGTGTCCGTGGCGCCGTCTGCATCGAAGCCGCTCGCTTTGGCGGCGTTCAGCCGCTCGACGAGGAAGGCGCGCGCCCGGCGCTCGGCCATGCGCACGCGGATCGAGGTGAGATAGGCTTCCTCAAGGGTGGTGGAGGAGGCGCCAATGACTTTGGCGACCTCCATGAAGAACCGGTCGTCGCCGGTCACTTTCATCACCTTGAACGTGTCATCGGCCAGTTTGTCGGCCAGTTCCTCGGTCAGTTGCATGACGCTCTCCGGGGCTTGGGCTTGCGGACCGCAGCGCGGGCCGGGCCCGCGCCCGCGGCTCAGCGCGTGGTTTCGGTCAGGCGGCGCTTCACGTAGCCGGTGACATTGTCGATCATCGTGTCCATATGCGGCTCTTCGAAGAAGTGGCCGGCGCCCTCGATCTGCTCGTGGGTGATGGTGATGCCCTTCTGCTCCTTGAGCTTGTTCACCAGCGTCGTGGTGTCCGCGGGCGGCGCCACGCGGTCATTTGTGCCGTTGATGATCAGTCCCGACGAGGGGCAGGGGGCGAGGAACGAGAAATCATACATGTTCGCCGGCGGCGAGACCGAGACGAAGCCGGTGATCTCGGGGCGGCGCATCAGCAGTTGCATGCCGATCCAGGCACCAAAAGAAAATCCCGCGACCCAGCAGTGCTTGGAATTGTTATTCATCGACTGCAGGTAGTCGAGCGCCGAGGCGGCGTCGGAAAGCTCGCCGATGCCCTGGTCGTATTCGCCCTGGCTCCGGCCCACGCCGCGGAAATTGAACCGCAGCACGGTGAAACCCATGTTGTAGAAGGCGTAGTGAAGGTTATAGACGACCTTGTTGTTCATCGTCCCGCCGAACTGCGGGTGCGGGTGCAGGACGATGGCAATGGGGGCGTCATTGTCTTTTTGCGGATGATAGCGGCCTTCAAGGCGGCCTTCGGGTCCGGGAAAAATGACCTCGGGCATCGGGCGGAACTGCTCCTGATCGGTGTGCGCGAAATTCTTGACGATATTCCTGCGGCACTTTAGAACGTTTCTAAATCCCGTGTGCGCACGGGAAAGGGCTTCATTGCAGATAGGCAATTGCCCGGTCAAGGTCAATCGGTTGGGCGCATGGCGCCCGGGGAGGCGAGCGTGAAGCTGAGTACGAAAGGGCGCTACGCGATGGTGGCGCTGGTGGACATCGCCCTGCAGCCAGAGGGCGAGCTTGTGACCCTCGGTGACATCTCGAAGCGTCAGGACGTTTCGCTGCCCTATCTCGAGCAGCTTTTCGTCAAGCTGCGGCGCGCGGGGCTGGTGGCCTCTGTGCGCGGGCCGGGCGGCGGATATCGGCTCGCCCAGACCCCCGACGAGATCCGCGTGGTGGACATCCTCGCTGCGGTGGACGAGACCGTGGATGCGATGCACAAGGGGGCTGGCGCCTCGGGCGGGGCTTCGGGCAGCCGGGCGCAATCGCTCTCGAACCGCCTGTGGCAGTCGCTTTCGGCGCATGTCTATGTCTACCTGCATCAGGCGCGGCTGTCGGATGTGGTGAGCAATGCGCTGGCGCCCTGTCCGGCGGTGCCGTCGCTTTTCGCCGTGGTCGACGAACAGGACGAAGTGGCCGCCAGCGAGGCGTGAGGCTCAGACGGCGGCCCGTTCGGTCCGTGACCCCGGGGCGCGTATTTTTGGAACAATGAAAGAGGGGCGGCGTGACGCGGGCCTATCTCGACTGGAATGCGACGGCCCCGCTGCGGGCCGAGGCGCGGGATGCGATGATCGCGGCGATGGATGTCGTGGGCAACCCGTCTTCGGTGCACGCCGAGGGGCGCGCGGCCAAAGGGCTGATGGAAAAGGCGCGGGCGCAGGTCGCGTCGGCGCTGGGGGCCGATGGGGCGGATGTGGTCTTTGTCTCCGGCGCCACCGAGGCGGCGGCGCTGGCCTGTGCCGGGCGCGGGCTGCATGGCGCGGACATCGAGCATGATGCCATGGCGGCATGGCTCACCTGCGACCTGCCGGTGGACGGGCAGGGGCGGGTGAGCGTCACCGACCCGGCGCAGACCGCGCTGCAGGCGGCGAACTCCGAGACCGGCGTCATTCAGGATCTGCCGCAGGGGCTGGCGGTGGTGGATGCCACGCAGGTCTTTGGCAAGCTGCCCTTTGCCTTCAACTGGTCGGGCGCGCAGATGGCCATCGTCTCGGCGCATAAGCTGGGCGGTCCGAAGGGAATCGGCGCGCTGGTGATGAAGCGCGGCACCGACCTGCCGCCGCAGATGAAGGGCGGCGGGCAGGAGATGGGACGCCGCGCGGGCACCGAAAATCTTATCGGTATCGCGGGATTTGGCGCAGCGGCGGAGGCGGCTGCGCGCGATCTGGCCGATGACGTCTGGACAGGAATCGAAAAACTTAGAACAATTCTAGAAAACGCTATTGCGGCTGCCGCCCCAGAGACTATTTTTGTCGGGAATGGTGCGCCGCGCCTGCCGAACACTTCCTGCTTCGCTTTGCCGGGCTGGAAGGGCGAGACGCAGGTGATGCAGATGGATCTGGCCGGCTTCGCGATCTCTGCGGGCTCGGCCTGTTCCAGCGGCAAGGTCCGCGCCTCCCGCGTGCTGCGGGCAATGGGATTTGACGACGACGTGGCCGGCAGCGCAATCCGCGTGAGCCTTGGCCCGACGACACGGGAAGAGGACGTGCTGCGCTTCGCCGAAGCATGGGCACGTCAGTATCGGAAGAAATACGCGCCGGCCTCCTGAGGTCACGCGCGTCACCGGAAACGCAGGGCAGCCCGCATGGTGCGCCCCGGGACGACAGGAGAAAAGGCTGATGGCAGCTTTTGACAACATCACCGTGAAAGAAGGTGTCGAGCAGGAGACCGTTGACGCGGTCGAGGCCGTCTCGACCTACAAATACGGCTGGGAAACCGACATCGAGATGGAATACGCGCCGATGGGCCTCAATGAGGACATCGTGCGTCTGATCTCGGAAAAGAACGAAGAGCCCGAGTGGATGACCGATTGGCGTCTCGAGGCCTTCCGCCGCTGGCTGACCAAGGAAGAGCCCAGCTGGGCGATGGTCGATTACCCCAAGATCGACTTCCAGAAGCAGTATTACTATGCGCGCCCCAAAAGCATGGAGACCAAGCCCAAGTCGCTGGACGAGGTCGACCCCAAGCTGCTGGCCACCTATGAAAAGCTCGGTATCCCGCTCAAGGAGCAGATGATCCTTGCGGGCATCGAAGGTGCCGAAGAGGCGCCCGCCGAAGGCCGCAAGGTCGCTGTGGACGCGGTCTTCGACTCCGTGTCGGTCGGCACCACCTTCCAGAAAGAGCTGGAGAAGGCGGGGGTGATCTTCTGCTCGATCTCCGAGGCGATCAAGAACCACCCCGAGCTGGTCAAGAAGTACCTTGGCTCGGTGGTCCCGGTGTCGGACAACTTCTATGCCACGCTGAACTCGGCGGTCTTCTCGGACGGCTCGTTCGTCTATGTGCCGCCGGGCGTGCGCTGCCCGATGGAGCTGTCGACCTACTTCCGCATCAACGCCGAGAACACCGGCCAGTTCGAGCGGACGCTGATCATCGCCGACAAGGGCTCTTACGTCAGCTACCTCGAGGGCTGCACCGCGCCGAAGCGTGACACCGCGCAGCTGCACGCCGCCGTGGTCGAGATCATCGTCGAGGAAGACGCCGAGGTGAAATACTCGACCGTCCAGAACTGGTTCCCCGGCGACGAGGAAGGCAAGGGCGGCATCTACAACTTCGTCACCAAGCGCGCCGACTGCCGCGGCGACCGTGCCAAGGTGATGTGGACGCAGGTGGAAACCGGCTCGGCCGTGACCTGGAAATACCCGTCGTGCATCCTGCGCGGCAACGAAAGCCAGGGCGAGTTCTACTCGATCGCCATCGCCAACAACCACCAGCAGGCCGACACCGGCACCAAGATGATCCACCTTGGCAAGGACACCAAGAGCCGGATCGTCTCGAAGGGCATCTCGGCGGGCGTGGCGCAGAACACCTATCGTGGTCTGGTGTCGATGCACCCGAAGGCGAAGAACTCGCGCAACTACACGCAGTGCGACAGCCTGCTGATCGGCGACAAATGCGGGGCGCACACGGTTCCCTACATCGAGGTGAAGAACAACTCCTCGCGCTGCGAGCATGAGGCGACCACCTCGAAAGTGGACGACGACCAGCTCTTCTATTGCCGCCAGCGCGGCATGGATGAGGAAGAGGCTGTGGCTCTGGTGGTCAATGGCTTCTGCAAGGAAGTGCTGCAGGCGCTGCCCATGGAGTTCGCCATGGAAGCCCAGCAGCTCGTCGCCATCTCGCTCGAAGGCTCGGTGGGCTAAGGCGCGCCGAAGGGAGAGACCGGATGCTGCAACAGCTGGTTCTGGAGTCCGCCGGGGCGGCGATCGGCGTCTTTCTTGGCGTGCTGATCGGGCTAGGCGTGCGCAAGCGCAAGGGCAACACCGAGGGGCTGATGGCCAACTCGGTGCTGCTCACCGCAAGCGCCGCGGCGGGCCTCGCGCTCATCGTCATGATGGCGTTCCGCTACTTTCTGGGCTGAGGGCTGAGCGATGATCGTCACCACCACCAACAGCATCGAAGGCCACCGCATCACCTCTTACAAAGGGGTCGTGGTGGGCGAGGCGATCATGGGCGCGAATGTCGTGCGTGATCTCTTTGCCTCGATCACCGATGTGATCGGCGGGCGCTCCGGCGCCTATGAGGCCAAGCTGCAGGACGCGCGCGACGTGGCCATGCGTGAACTCAAGGAGCGCGCCACCGCGCTCGGCGGGAACGCGGTGGTCGGCGTCGATCTCGATTACGAGGTGGTGGGCAACTCGATGCTCATGGTCTCGGTGTCGGGCACGGCGGTGGTGATCACCCCATGAGCGACGTGCTGACCCGGCCCGAGCTCACGCTCCCCGAGGCGGAGGCCGCGCTCCTGCGCGCCGAATACGCCGCGGCGGAGGTGGTCCTCGAGTATGGGTCGGGCGGCTCGACGGTGCTGGCGTCCGAGATGCCGGGCAAATCGGTGTTCTCGGTGGAGTCGGGCAAGGACTGGGCGCAGATGATGCGCCGCTGGCTTGCCGCCAACCCGCCCGCGCAGGGCACCGAGGTGGATGTCATCTGGTCCGACATCGGGCCGACAAAGGAATGGGGGCACCCGGTGAGCGACGCCGAATGGCGCAGCTTCCCCGAGTACCCGCTGAAAGTTTGGGACCTGCCCGAGTTCCGCCAGCCCGACGTGGTGCTGGTCGACGGGCGTTTCCGCGAGGGTTGCGCGCTTGCCGCCGCCTTCATGACCGAGAAACCGCTGGTGCTGCTCTTCGACGATTACGCGCCGCGGCACCACTATCACAAGGTCGAGCACTGGCTCGGCCGACCGCAAATGACCGGGCGCATGGCCCGGTTCGAGATCGTCCCTCAGGCCTTCCCGGTGAAGGATCTGCTGCGGATCATGAAACTGACCGTGCGGCCCTGACCGCACCCCCAAGGAGGGAAACCTATGCTGGAAATTAAAAACCTTCAGGTGAAGCTGGAAGAAGAGGACAAGCAGATCCTCAAAGGTGTGGACCTGACCGTCGAAGCGGGCAAGGTGCATGCGATCATGGGCCCGAACGGTTCGGGCAAGTCGACCCTGTCCTACGTCCTGTCGGGCAAGGACGGCTACGAGGTGACCGGCGGCGAAGCCACGCTCGGCGGTGAAGACATCCTCGACATGGAGCCCGAAGAGCGCGCCGCAGCCGGCCTCTTCCTCGCGTTCCAATACCCGGTGGAAATCCCCGGCGTCGGCAACATGACCTTCCTGCGCACCGCGGTGAACTCGCAGCGCAAGGCCCGTGGTCAGGAAGAAATGTCCTCGACCGAGTTCCTCAAGGTCGTGCGCGAGAAGGCGAAATCGCTGAAGATCGACGCCGAGATGCTCAAGCGTCCGGTCAACGTCGGCTTCTCGGGCGGTGAGAAAAAGCGCAACGAAATCCTGCAGATGGCGATGCTCGAGCCGAAGATGTGCATCCTCGACGAGACCAACTCCGGCCTCGACGTCGACGCCATGAAGCTGGTCGCCGACGGTGTGAACGCGCTGCGCGACGAAGGCCGCGGCTTCCTCGTGATCACCCACTACCAGCGCCTTCTGGACCACATCAAACCCGACGTCGTGCACATCATGTCGAACGGCCGCATCATCAAGACCGGCGGCCCCGAGCTGGCGCTCGAAGTCGAGCAGAACGGCTATGCGGACATCATCGAGGAGGAAGCGTAAATGGCACTTCCCCAAGTCAAACAGACCGCGACCGACACGCGGCTGGCGGCGCTGAGCCTGCCCGAGGGTGGCTGGTCGCGCCCCGCCCGCGAGGCGGCGCTGACGCGCGTGCAGGCCATGGGTCTGCCCGGCGCCCGTGACGAGTATTGGAAATACACCCGCCCCGAGACGCTGACCGCCGCCGAGGCCCCCTCGGCTGCTGTCATGGACGTCTCGGATGAGGCACCGGTGTTCGGCGAACGCGACACCCTCAAGGTGGTCTTCGTCGACGGTGTGTTCAGCGCCGAGGAGTCGGACGATCTGGCCCTCGACGGCGTCAGCATCGAGCGTCTTGCAGAAACGTCGGACATCCACTGGGCCAAGGACCTCTATGGCCAGCTGGAGACGGCGGGTCAGACCCCGGTCGAGCGCCCGCTCGCCGCGCTCAACACCGCCTTCGCCAGCGACGGTCTGCTGATCCGGGTGACCGGCAAGGCCAGCAAGCCGCTGCACCTGATCTACCGCCATGCCGAGGACACCTCGGATGCGATCCTGCACCATGTGGTGAAGGTCGAAGAGGGCGGCGATCTGACGGTGCTGGAATCCGGCCCGGCTGCGGCGCGCTTCAACAAGGTGATGGAAGTGGACGTGGCCGATGGCGCGGGCTTCCACCACGTGCGCGTGCAGGGCCGTGACCACGAGCGCCGCGCGGCGACGCATGTCTTCGCCCGTCTCGGCACCGAGAGCACCTTCAAGACCTTCACCCTGACCGTCAACGGCGTGCTCACGCGCAACGAATGCGTGGTCGAACTGACCGGCGACGATGCGCTGTGCCACATCGCGGGCGCCTGCATGGGCGATGGCGATTTCCACCACGACGACACGGTGTTCATCACCCATGACGCGGTGAACTGCGAAAGCCGTCAGGTGTTCAAGAAGGTGCTGCGCAACGGCGCGACCGGCGTGTTCCAGGGCAAGATCCTCGTGCAGCCCGGCGCTCAGAAGACCGACGGTTACCAGATCAGCCAGTCGCTGCTGCTTGATGAGGACAGCCAGTTCCTCGCCAAGCCCGAGCTGGAAATCTATGCCGATGACGTCGCCTGTTCGCACGGTTCGACCTCGGGGGCGATCGACGAAGATGGCCTCTTCTACCTGCGCGCCCGCGGCGTGTCGCGTGGCGAGGCCGAAGACCTGCTGACCATCGCCTTCATCGCCGAGGCGGTGCAGGAGGTCGAGGACGAGAGCATCCAGGAAGAGATCAACGGTCTCGTCGCTGCCTGGCTGGGCCGGCGCCGCGGCTGATGTCGCTCTCGCGCGAGATTGTCGCCACCTATCGGGGGCCGGGCGCGGTGATGCGCCGCCTGCTGTCGCAGGGCCCCCGCGAGGACCGGGCGCTGATGTTTGCCATGGTGGCCTGCGCAATCTTCTTCGTTGCGCAACTGCCGGGCCTCGCGCGGCAGGCACATCTGGAGCAGGTTGACCTCAACCCTTTGATGGGCGCCTCGCTTCTGGCCTGCATGGTGATCCTGCCGCTTGCGCTTTACGTGCTGGCGGCGCTGAGCCATCTCGTGGCCAAACTCTTTCGCGGGCAGGGCTCCGGCTATGGCGCCCGGCTCGCCTTGTTCTGGGCGCTGCTGGCGGCCAGTCCGCTGGTGCTGCTGAACGGGCTCGTCGCGGGCTTTGTCGGCGAGGGGGCGCAGCTGTCACTGGTCGGCCTGCTGTGGTTCGCGGTGTTCCTCTGGTTCTGGCTGCGCTGCCTGATCGTTGCCGAGCGCCCCGCCGAGCCGGTGACCGGACGGCCCGCCACATGAGCGCCGCGGCCCTGCTTTCGCTGGCGTGGCAGACCATCGTCGCCCCGCGCGAGGTGGCGCGTCTGCTGATCTCGCTGCGGCTGTCGCGCGAGGTGCTGCTGACCGGTTTCGCGCTGGTGGTGGTGCTGAACGGGCTGATCGTCGGGCTGATGCAGCTCGGTGGCGAGGTGCCCGCGGGCATGTTGCTGGCACCCGTGCCGATGGGGCTGCTGCTGGCGACGATGCTGGCCGCCTCGATCGCCATGATGACATGGGCCGGACGCACCTTGGGCGGCTCGGGCCGGATCGAGGATGTGGCGGTGCTGCTGATCTGGCTGCAGGCGCTGCGCGCGCTGGCGCAGCTGGGGGTGGCGCTTCTGGGCGCGGTCTCGGGCGGGCTGGCGCTGCTTGTCGTGCTGGGCAGCCTCATCGTGGGCATCTGGATCCTCGTCAATTTTCTCGACGAGGCGCATGGTCTCGGCAGCCCTTTCAAGGCGCTGCTGGTGCTGATACTCGCAAGCGTGGCGCTGGTTCTGGCGCTGATGATGATCGTCTCCCTGCTGGGAGTTGGGCCGAACGGGATGGCTGGCTATGTATGACGTGCAAAAAATCCGCGAAGATTTTCCGATCCTGTCGCGCAAGGTGAACGGCAAGCCGCTGACCTATCTTGACAATGGCGCCTCGGCGCAGAAGCCGCAGGTGGTGATCGACGCCGTGACCCGTGGCTATGCCGAGGAATATTCCAACGTCCACCGCGGTCTGCACTACCTGTCGAACCTCGCCACCGAGAAATACGAGGGTGTGCGGGGCACCATCGCGCGCTTTCTCGGCGCGAAGGACGAGGAAGAGGTGGTCTTCTCCAATGGCTCGACCATGGGCATCAACCTCGTCGCCTACGGCTGGGCCATGCCGCGCCTTGAGGCGGGGGATGAGATCATCCTGTCGGTCATGGAGCACCACGCCAATATCGTGCCGTGGCACTTCCTGCGCGAGCGGCAGGGTGTGGTGATCAAATGGGTCGATGTGGACGCCACGGGCGCGCTCGACCCGCAGGCGGTGAACGACGCGATCACCCCCAAGACCAAGCTTATCGCCGTCACGCAGGTGTCGAACGTGCTGGGCACGGTGGTCGACGTAAAGACCATCGCCGCCGCCGCCCGCGAGAAGGGCGTGCCGGTTCTGGTCGACGGCTCGCAGGGCGCGGTGCACATGCCGGTGGACGTCGAAGATCTCGGCTGCGACTTCTACGCCATCACCGGGCATAAGCTCTACGGCCCCTCGGGGTCCGGCGCGATCTGGATCCGCAAGGAGCGGCAGGCCGAGATGCGCCCCTTCCTTGGCGGCGGCGACATGATCCGCGAGGTCCACAAGGACTGCATCACCTATGCCGAGCCGCCGATGAAATTCGAAGCCGGCACCCCCGGCATCGTGCAGCAGATCGGCCTCGGCGTGGCGCTCGAATACATGATGAGCCTCGGCATGGACAACATCGCCGCCCATGAAGCGAAGCTTGCGAAATATGCCGCGTCAAAGCTGCAGGGGCTGAACTGGCTCAACGTGCAGGGCACCACGCCGGACAAGGCGGCGATCTTCTCCTTCACGCTCGATGGGGCGGCGCATGCGCATGACATCTCGACGATCCTCGACAAGAAGGGCGTCGCGGTGCGCGCGGGCCACCACTGCGCCGGGCCGCTGATGGATCACCTCGGGGTCTCGGCCACCTGCCGCGCCTCCTTTGGTCTCTACAACACCGAGGCCGAGGTCGACACGCTGGTCGAGGCGCTGGAACTGGCGCACGAGCTTTTCGCCTGAGCTTTGGCCTGAGTTTTTGGCCGGAAGTTTTGACCTGAGCCCTTGCCGGGCCGGGTGCCGGGCGGCGCTGCCGGATTCGCGTATTTGAAAAGAGAAGAAGCCCCGGGGGTCGCGCGGACCCTCGGGGCTTTGTGCATTCGCAGCTTCGTCTAGACGCAAATATCCCGGGGGAGGCCGCGCAGCGGACGGGGGCAGAGCCCCCATCTTGCGTCGGCGCGCCGCAGCCGAACGGCCTTACTCCACCGTCACCGATTTCGCGAGGTTGCGCGGCTGGTCCACGTCGGTGCCCTTGGCGATGGCGGCGTGATAGGCCAGCAGCTGCGCCGGCAGCGCGTAGAGCAGCGGGGCGAGGCGCTCGTCGACCTCGGGCAGGGTGATGCTCGACCAGATGCCGCTGCCAGCCGCCTCGATGCCGCCGGCGCAGGAAATCAGGCAGACCTTGCCGCCGCGCGCCATCACCTCCTGCATGTTGGAGACGGTCTTGTCGAAAAGCCCGTCACGCGGGGCCATGACGATCACCGGCACGCTCTTGTCGATGAGCGCGATCGGCCCGTGCTTCAGCTCTCCGCTCGCATAGGCTTCGGCGTGGATGTAGCTGATCTCTTTGAGCTTCAGCGCGCCTTCGAGCGCCAGCGGATACATCATGCCGCGGCCCAGAAAGAGCACGTCGCGCGCCTCGGCGATCTTGCGGGCGGCCTCGGCGATGGTCTCGTCGCGATCAAGCGCGGCGTTGAACAGCCCGGGCAGGGCGCGCAGCTGCGCCAGCAGCTCGGCCTTCTCGGCGGCATCCATGCGCTCGCGCACCTCGGCGGCCTTGATGGCCAGCAGCAGCAGCACGTTGAGCTGGCAGGTGAAAGCCTTGGTCGAGGCGACGCCGACCTCTACACCAGCGTGGATCGGCAGCGCCAGATCGCTCTCACGGGCGATGGTCGAGGTCTCGACGTTGACCACCGAAACGATCTTGTCGGCCCGTCCGGCGCAGTAGCGCAGCGCCGCCAGCGTGTCGGCGGTCTCGCCCGACTGGCTCACAAACAGCGCCACGGTGCCCTTGGTCACCGGCGGCTCGCGGTAGCGGAACTCCGAGGCGATATCCACCTCGACGGGGATGCGGGCCAGCTTTTCGAACCAGTATTTGGCGGTGAGGCAGGCGTAATAGGCGGTGCCGCAGGCGACCAGCACCATCCGGTCGATCTGCGAAAAATCCAGCCCGGGCTGCGGCAGCACGATCTCGTCGCCCTTGAGATAGGCCCCCAGCGCCTCGGCCAGCACGGTGGGCTGCTGGGCGATCTCCTTGGCCATGAAGTGCTTGTAGCCGGCCTTGTCGACCTGCGTCTGATCGAGGCGGACCTGCTTGATCTCGCGCTCCACCGGCGCGCCGGTCTCGTCGAAGATCTCGGCCCCGGCGCGGCTGACCACGGCCCAGTCGCCCTCTTCGAGATAGCTGATGCGGTCGGTCATCGGGGCGAGGGCGATGGCGTCCGAGCCCACGAACATCTCGCCGCTCCCATGTCCGATGGCCAGCGGCGAGCCCTTGCGCGCGGCGACGATGAGGTCTTCCTCGCCATCGAAGAGGAAGGCGAGGGCAAAGGCGCCCTCAAGCCGGCCGAGCGCCTTGGAGGCGGCCTCGACCGGCGCCATGCCCAGATCGAGGTAGTGCGACACGAGCATGGCGACGGTCTCGGTGTCGGTGTCGGTTTCCGGGGTCAGCCCGCAGGCGGCCAGCTCGCTGCGCAGCTCGCGGAAGTTCTCGATGATGCCATTGTGCACGACCGAGACCTTGCCCGCCTGATGCGGGTGGGCGTTGCGCGCGGTGGGCGCGCCATGGGTGGCCCAGCGGGTGTGGCCGATGCCCGACTTGCCGCGAAGCGGCTCATGCACCAGCAGGTCCGACAGGTTCACCAGCTTACCAACGGCGCGGCGGCGGTCGAGCTTGCCGTCGTTGACGGTGGCGATGCCCGCGCTGTCATAGCCGCGATATTCGAGCCGGCGCAGCGCCTCGACCAGCATGGGGGCGACCTCGTGTGTGCCCAGAACTCCTACGATGCCACACATGGTCTTATTCCTTCTTTCCGGCGGTCTGCTCCGCCTTTTGGGCGGCTTTCTTTGCCCGCAGCATGTCGCGCAGTCTGGTGGCAAAGCCCGGTTTGGTCACCTGTTTCGTGCGCCCCAGCGCCAGCGCCCCGGCGGGCACATCCTCGGTCACCACCGAGCCCGAGCCGGTCATCGCGCCGTCGCCGACCGTCACCGGCGCCACCAGCATGGTGTCGGAGCCGATGAAGGCCTCTTTGCCAATGGTGGTGCGGTGCTTGAAGAAGCCGTCGTAATTGCAGGTGATGGTGCCTGCGCCGATGTTTGTGCGCTCGCCCACGTCGGCATCGCCCAGATAGGTCAGGTGGTTGGCTTTCACCCCTTCGGCCAGATAGGCGTTCTTCACCTCGACGAAATTGCCCACATGCACGTCCTCGGCCAGTTCAGCGCCGGGGCGCAGGCGGGCGTAGGGGCCGACGATGGCACCACGGCTGACGTGGCAGCCTTCGAGGTGGGAAAACGCGCGAATGCGCGCGCCGCTCTCGACGGTGACGCCGGGGCCAAAGACCACATTGGGCTCGATCTCGGCGTCGCGGCCAATGTAGCTGTCCCACGCAAAGAAGACGGTCTCGGGGGCGAGCATCATCACCCCGTCGTCCAGCAGCTCGGCACGCTTGCGGGACTGGAAGGCGGCCTCGGCAGCGCGCAGCTCGGCGCGGGAGTTGATGCCCAGCGTCTCGGCCTCGTCGCAGCGCACGACACCCGCCGAAAGGCCGCGAGTGCGGGCGATCTCGACGATATCGGTGAGGTAATACTCGCCCGACGCGTTGTCGTTGCCCACGGCGTCGATGAGATCAAAGAGCGTCTGGCTGGCCGCGCAGACCACGCCGGAATTGCACAGGGTGATGGCGCGCTCGGCCTCGGAGGCGTCTTTGAATTCGACAATCCGCTCCAGCGCGTCGCCTGTGGTGATCAGGCGGCCGTAACGGCCCGGATCGGCGGCCTCGAAGCCCAGCACCACCACGTCATGCTTGGCGCGGGCCTCGCGCATGGCCTCGAGCGTGGCGTCGGTGATGAAGGGCGTGTCGCCGTAAAGCACCAGCGCATCGCCTTCGAACCCCGCAAGGGCGGGCTTGGCCTGCGCCACAGCATGGGCGGTGCCAAGCTGCTCGGACTGAATCACCACCTGCGCTTCGGGGGCGAAGTCGGCGGTGGAGGCGGTGACCTCCTCGGCGCCATGACCGGCGACCACCACGGCGCGCGAGGGCTCCAGCGCCTGTCCGGCGCGCAGCGCGTGCCACAGCAGCGGCGCCTGACCGAGACGGTGCAAAACCTTGGGGAGGTCGGATTCCATCCGGGTGCCCTTGCCTGCGGCAAGGAGGATCAGCGCGATGCTCATGCGGTTTCCTGTTTGTCTTCTGCCTGCGCCCGTTTTATCCGCTTGAGGCAGGGGGGCAAGGTGCCCCATGTCACGTTGGATTTCAGCCTGTGACAGGGCAGGGCGAAAGGGACAAGCAGAATGCGCACGGTGGTCTTTGATCTCGACGGCACGCTCGCCGACACCAGCGGCGACCTGATCGCTGCCGCCAATGCCTGTTTCGAAGGCATGGGGCTGGAGGTCCGGCTCGACCCTGACGCCGACGCAGGTATAGCGGTGAAAGGCGGGCGCGCCATGCTGACCGCCGGGCTGGAGCGTGAGAATGCCTTTTCCGAGGAGTTGATCGCGCGCTGGTATCCCGAGCTTCTGTCGGTCTATGGCGAGGCGATCGACCGCTACACCCGGTTCTACCCCGGTGCGCTGGAGGCTGTGTCCGGCCTGCGCGCGGCGGGGTACAAGGTGAGCATCTGCACCAACAAGCCCGAGGGGCTGGCGCAGACGCTGATGGAGCGGATGGGCGCGCGGGGCCATTTCGATGCGCTCATCGGGGCCGACACGCTATCCACCCGCAAGCCCGATCCGGCGCCCTATGTGGCGGCGGTGGAACGCGCAGGCGGCGCGGTGGCGCAAAGCCTGCTGGTCGGCGATACGGCGACCGACCGCAACACCGCTAAGGCGGCGGGCGTGCCCTGCATCCTCGTCGGCTTCGGCCCTGATGGCGAGGCGGTGCGCGATCTGGCCCCCGACGCGATGATCGGCCATTTCGACGAGCTGTCCGAAGCGGTGGCGCGGCTCATCGGCTGAGCCTGAGCCGCCATTTCGGGAATTTCCGAAACAGCTTTCCCACCAACAGCCCTGTGAGGGAACGCGCCTCCCGCAGCGGAGCCAGCGCGAGGTGCCGCCGTTTCGCGCGGCGCTGCGCTGCCAATTCGGTCAGCGCCGCCTGTTTCTCCAGCGCATAAGAGGTCGTGGCCTGCTGCGCTTGGTGCAGCGGCTGCAAAAGAACCTGCATCGCGGCTCTCCTTCTGATATTGAAAGATGTGCCTTCGTGGGATCCAGTGTAGCTGGCTCATGAAGGCGCGATCAGTCGCGAAATGCCGAAGCGGATTTTCAAAAATGAAAGACGCACCCAGCCTCGATGATGTGATGCTGTTCCTTGCCGTGGCCGACGCAGGCACGCTCGGCGGCGCTGCCGCGCTGACCGGCGCCAGCCAGCCGACCCTGAGCCGCCGCATGACCGGGCTTGAGCGTCAGCTTGGACAGCGCCTGTTCCAGCGCGGCGCGCAGCGCTATGCACTCACTGCCGAGGGGCGGCAACTGGCCGAAGAGATGCGCGGGCTGCGCGCGCAGGCGTCGCGGCTGGCGCGCTGGACCGCGCAGGAGGGGGCGGTGCGGGTGCGCATCACCGCCGGGCTCTGGACCTCGCGCTACATCGCGCGCGGGCTGGCGCGGGTCTGGTCGCCGCAGGACGCTTGGCTGCCCGAGTTCGCCGCCTCCAACGCCGACCTCGACATTGCCCGCCGCGCCGCAGACATCGGCATCCGCAACCGCCGCCCCGAGCAGCCTTGGCTCGCCGGGCGCCGCACGGTGCGGCTGAGCTACGCCGCCTATGGGCGCGGCCCGCAGGTGCAGGGCTATGTCACCCTGCCGCCCGGCGCCGCGAGCACACCTTCTGAACGCTGGCTGCGCGCGACCCATCCCGAGGAGATCGTCACCCACGCCTCCGACGCCCGGCTGGCGCTCGATCTCGCGCTTGGCGGCGTGGCCCGCATCGTCATGCCCTGCTTTGTCGGGGATGCCGAGCCGGGGCTCATGCGCCTGTCCGAGCCGATCAACGCGCTGAGCCATGACGAATGGCTGGTGGCCCATCACGACGCCCGCCACGATCCACCGGTGCGGGCCGCGCTGGACGCGCTGCACGGGCTGCTCACCGCGCGCGAACGGCGCGGCACGACAGCGTGACGCAATCCGCATTGACCCGCGCGCGGCGGGGGCGCATCAATGCCCCATGACCGAGCGATTTACCGAACAATTTACCGGAAATTTCACCCAGCAGGAGCCGATCCCGGAGGCGGGCATCGAGGCCGCGCTGGAAGTGCTGCGCCACGGCCGCCTGCACCGCTACAACACCGCCGCCGGTGAGACCGCGCAGACCGCGCTGCTGGAACAGGAGTTCGCCGCCTTTACCGGCGCGCGCTTCTGCGTCGCGGTGGCCTCGGGCGGCTATGCGCTTGGCTGCGCTTTGCGCGCGCTGGAGGTCGGGCCGGGCGACCGGGTGCTGACCAACGCCTTCACGCTGGCGCCGGTGCCGGGGGCGATCGCTTCGGTTGGCGCGGTCCCAGAGTTCGTTGGGGTGACCGAGGCGCTGGTCATCGACCTCGACGATCTTGCCGCGAAACTGCCCGGCGCGCGGGCGCTGATGCTCTCGCATATGCGCGGTCACATCTGCGACATGGATCGGCTGATGGCGCTTTGCGACGCCGCCGGGGTGCCGGTGATCGAGGATTGCGCGCACACCATGGGCGCGTCGTGGAACGGTACGCCCTCGGGCCGCCACGGTGCGGTGGGCTGCTATTCGACGCAGACCTACAAGCATATGAACTCGGGCGAGGGCGGCTTTCTGGTCACCGACGACGAAGAGATCGCGGCGCGCGCGGTGATGCTCTCGGGCAGCTACATGCTCTACGAGCGGCACCTTGCCGCGCCGGGCCCCGAGGTCTTTGAGCGGGTGAAATACGTCACCCCCAATGTCTCGGGCCGGATGGACAATCTGCGCGCGGCACTGCTGCGCCCGCAACTGGCGGTGCTGCCCGAGCAGATCGCGCGCTGGAACGACCGCTACCGCGTGGTCGAAGAGGGGCTGCGCGGCACGCCGGGGCTGACGGTGATCGAGCGGCCGGCGGAGGAAAGCTACGTCGGTTCGTCGATCCAGGCGCTGGTGCTCGACTGGGCGCCGCAGGCGATCACCGATCTGCTGGCGCGCTGCGCCGCGCGCGGGGTCGAGCTGAAGTGGTTCGGCGGTGCCGAGCCGGTGGCCTTCACCTCGCGCTACGACAGCTGGCGTTACGCGCCGTCCAGCCCGATGCCCGCCACCGACCGCATCCTGACCGGCATTCTCGACATGCGCCTGCCGCTGACCTTCAGCCTCGAGGACTGCGCGCTGATCGCGCGGATCATCCGCGCCGAAGTGTCGGCGGTCTATCAGCAGGCGGGCTGACGCAGCCCGTTCCGCCCTTCGGAGGAGAACCCATGAGCGATATCAAAGGCAGCCTCGACACCGCCCGGTTCGACGCCATCCCCGAAACCGCGCTGGCATGGCACCGCGCCGGGCGCCGCGCGGCGCTGGCGACGGTGATCGAGACATGGGGCTCGGCGCCGCGCCGCACCGGCGCGCAGCTGGCCATTTCGGGAGATGGCGAAATAGAGGGCTCGGTCTCGGGCGGCTGCGTCGAAGGCGCGGTGATCGTCGAGGCGCTGGAGGCGCTGGACGAGGGCAAGCCGCGCGAGCTGGAATTTGGCGTGTCGGATCAGGATGCCTTTGCCGTGGGCCTCGCCTGCGGTGGCACCATCCGCGTGCTGGTCGAGCCCGTGGGCGAGGTCCTGCCCGAGGCGCTGCTGGCAGAGCTTTGTGCCGCGCGCGCCGCGCGGACCCCTGTGGCCTATGTGGTGGACCTTGAAAGCGGGACGCGTCAGCTGGCCTATGACGGGCATGAAAAGGCCTTCCGCATGGATCGCTCGGGATTTGCCGAGGAGAGCCGGACCTTCGTCGCCATCCACAACCCGCCGCTTCGGCTGCTGGTGGTGGGGGCGGTGCATATCGCGCAGGCACTGCTGCCCATGGCGCGCATCGCGGGCTATGATCCGGTGCTGATCGACCCGCGCGGCGCCTTCGGGTCCGAGGCGCGCTTTCCCGGCGAGACCATCCTCGACGACTGGCCCGATGAGGCGGTCAGCAAGCTTGGCCTCGACAGCCGCACGGCGCTGGTGCTGCTCACCCATGACCCCAAGCTCGACGATCCCGCGCTCGAGGCGGCGCTGCGCAGCAAGGTCTTCTACATCGGTGCGCTCGGCTCCACCCGCACCCATGCCAAGCGCGTGGCAAGGCTCGGCGAGACCGGGTTCAGCGAGGCGGAGATCGCGCAGATCCACGGCCCCATCGGGCTTGATATCGGCGCCTCCGGCCCGGCGGAAATCGCTGTTTCGATCATTGCCGAAATGACCCGCGTGCTGAGGAAGGGCGCGTGAAATTCGGCCCGGTGCCCCTCGGCGAGGCCGCAGGCGCGGTGCTCGCCCATGCGGTGGCGCTGCCGCAGGGGCGGCTCAGGAAGGGGCATATTCTGACCGAGGGCGACCTAGCCCGGCTGCGCGCGGCGGGGCAAGACGAGGTGATCGTCGCAAGGCTCGGTTCGGGTGATGTGCCCGAGGATATCGCCGCGCAGCGGCTGGCCGAGGCGCTGCTGCCCGCGCCCGAGGCGGCGGGGCTCAAGCTGGGTCCGGCGACCACCGGGCGGGTCAACCTTCATGCGGTGGGACCGGGGGTGATCGAGGTGGATGCGGCGCGGATCGACGCGGTCAACGCGGTGCACCCGATGATCACCGTGGCCACCCTGCGACCGTGGCAGCGCTGCGCCGCGCGGGCCATGGTGGCAACGGTGAAGATCATTTCCTACGCCGTGCCCGAGGCGGCGCTGGCCGAGGCCTGCGCGGCGGCGCAGGGCGGCGCGCTGCGCCTGCATGCGCCCGTGGCAAGGAGCGCTACGCTGATCGAAACCAGCGTCGGCAGCGATCCGGGCGACAAGGGACGCCGCGCCACCCGCGCCCGGCTCGACCGCTTCGGCACAGAGCTTGGGCCGCGCGTGCAGGTGCCGCATCGGGCGGAGCCTCTGGCCGAGGCGATAAGCGCGGCATCCGGGGATATGGTGCTGATCCTCACCGGCTCGGCCACCTCCGATCTGCATGACGTGGCGCCCGAGGCGCTGCGCCGCGCCGGCGGCGAGGTCACCCATTTCGGCATGCCGGTCGATCCGGGCAATCTGCTGTTCTACGGCCAGCACATGGGGCGCCCGGTGATCGGCCTGCCGGGCTGTGCTCGCTCGCCCGCGCTCAACGGTGCCGACTGGGTGCTCGAACGGCTGATCTGCGGCGTGCCGGTCAGCCCTTCCGAGATCGCCGCCATGGGCGTGGGCGGCCTGCTGAAAGAGCCGCCCTCCCGCCCGCGTCCGCGCGAGGGCTGAAGCGGCCAGCGCCCTGATCTTCGTCTAGATGAAAATATCCCGGGGGAGGGCGCCGCAGGCGCACGGGGGCAGCGCCCCCAGACACGGCAATGGGGCAGCGCCCCGAAGAAACGCAATGGGGCAGCACCGCCAAATACGCCATAGGGCAGTGCCCCAGACAAAGCAAAACCCGCCGGCGGCAGCGCGGCGGGTTTGTACAATAAGCACGCGAAATACCGTGCTTGGCCGTTGGTCTTATTTGGTGATCGGACCGATCATCATGACCATCTGACGGCCTTCCATCTTGGGCATGTTCTCGACCTTGCCCACTTCCTTGACGTCCTCGGACACCCGCTCGAGCAGTTCGCGGCCAAGGTTCTGGTGCGCCATCTCGCGGCCACGGAAGCGCAGGGTGATCTTCACCTTGTCGCCGCCTTCGAGGAACTTCAGCACGTTGCGCATCTTGACGTCATAGTCATGCGTATCGGTGCCGGGGCGGAATTTGACTTCCTTGACCTCGATGGTCTTCTGCTTCTTCCGCGCCTCGCTCTCACGCTTCTGCTGTTCGTATTTGAACTTGCCGAAGTCCATGATCTTGCAAACGGGCGGTTTGGCGTTCGGCGAGATCTCGACGAGATCGAGACCGGCCTCTTCGGCCATTTCCATCGCGCGCGCAGGGGTCTGCACACCGAGGTTCTCGCCTTCGGCGCCGATCAGGCGGATTTCGGGAGCCCGGATGCGATCGTTGACGCGGGGGCCGGTGTCGCGCGTCGGGGGCGCGTTGTGAGGTCTGCGAGCTATGGTTTTCGTCCTTTGTTGCCATATCTGGTAGGCGCGCAAAGTAGTGCTGCGATCCGCTTGTTTCAAGCGGCAAATGGCCGAATGCGTCGCTTGACGAGCCTCAACTTGCCGATCTTGGGGGCTTTGGCCCGCGACCAAGGCGCTCGGGTGCTGGTCATGGCAGGGTGACTACCTATGTCACACGCACGCGACACTGGAGATATCTGAGATGAAACAAGCGATTCTGATCGTCGGGGCCGTGCTGATCCTGATCATCGTGGTCTTTGGCATGGGGCAGGACGACGTGCCGATGAGCGACGAGACCGCCGAGCCGGATACGATGCAGGAGGCTCTGGAAGACGCCGGGACTGAGGCTGATCAGTTGGCGGATAAAGCGCAGCAAGACGCGGCGGAGGCCAGCGACACTTTGAACGATGTGGCCGATGAAGCCGCAGCCTCGGGACGCGAGGCGCTCGACAAGGCGGGCGAGGCGGCGGACAGCGCGATGGACGCGGTGTCGGATGCGGCGGGCAAGGCGGCGGAAACCGCAGAGGGTGCCGCGGCGGCGGTGGCCGAAGGCGCGCGCGAGGCGATGGACAGCGCATCCGAGGCGGCGGGCAATGCCGCCGACAGCCTGCGCGATGCCGCTGACAGCGCCATGGCCTCGGCCGAAGGCGCGATGGAGGATGCAGATCGCGCGCTCGAGGGGGCAGGCGACAGCGCGGCGGAGGTCGCCGCGATGAGCGATGAAGAATTGCGCGAGCTCTTCACCGTAGACGGCTTTGATTACGACAAGGCCGAGGCCTACATCGACCAGTCCGACCTTGGGTTTGCGGCGAAAGAGGCGACCAAATCGGCGCTGGCGGCGGTGCGGGACGCGCCCGAGCAACTGGCCCCGGTGCTCGAAGAAGCGCGCGAACGGCTCGGCCTCTGAGCGCGTCGATGCGCGGTCCCTATGCTGGCCGCTGAGGCTGGCCGGAGAGACTGGCACAAAAAACGACATCCCCGCGTCAAGAAATTCTGGCGCGGGGGTGATCCGACCGGTTAAATGCTGCGTACTCCTGATTGTTTCGCGCACGCGCGCCCCAAGCCGGATCGACCTTGATGACGAGCCACAAGTCCCCTGTGCTGCTGCGCAACCTCGCCCTTTTGATGTCGCTGGTGGCGCTGGCGCTTGTGATCAGCGTGCTGCTTGGCTGGCTGTCGCATATCGAGGTGCTGGTGCGCTCCGGGCCCGATAGGCCCGCCATGGTGCCCAGCACCGCCATTTCCCTTGCCCTGCTGTTCTGCGGTCTGGCCGTTGCGGCAAGCGGGCGCGAAACCTCTGGCCGGGTTCTGACCTGCGCTGCGGGCGCGGCAATGGTGGCGCTGACCAATACGCTGGTGGTGAGTTTCGGGGCCGAGGGGCTCGATGCGCTGCTGGCGCAACGGCCGATGCATGACCGCATGTCTCCGGGCACGGTCACCGGCCTGCTCATCGGCGCGGCGGGGCTTGCGGGGCTTGCGCTGCCGTCGCTTCGCCGGTCGGAACTGCCGCTTCTGGCCGCGCTCTCGGGGCTGACCGGGATCACTGCCGTCTTTATGGTTCACAGCTTTCAGCCCGGCGCGGTGATGGCGCTGAGCTTCTTTGAAGGCATGTCCATTTATACGGCGCTCAGCCTGCTGGGCGTGTTCGCGGGGCTGCTGATGCTTGGTCTGGCTCCGTCACCCTCGGCGACCTTCACGCAGTTCAATCGGGACTGACCTGCGCCGGGCAACTCTGTGCATCAGGTCACCAGCCCATCGCTTTTGAGACTGTCGATCTCGTCGGCGATGGCCTGTGCAAAGGCCTGACCCACCGCGCTCAGCGGCCTGTCGCGGGGCAGGAACTGCGCGATATCCCAAGTGATTTCCGGGATCAGCCGATGCGCCGAGACCTTCTTGGGGTCGATCAGCCGCAGCGCCACGGGATCGACGATCGCCACACCAACCCCGCGCTCCACCAGCCGCACCACGCCGTGCAGCGTGCGCAATTCCGCGGCGATGGTGCGGCGCACGTCAATCGTATCCATCATGTGATCGACGCGCTGGCGCAGCGGGCTGTCGGGCGAGAGGTCGATGAACCACTCCTTGCGCAGTCGGGGCAGGGGGATCTCTTCGACCGTGCCCAGAGGATGACCTTTCGGCATGATGCAGCGCGCCGTGCAATGGCCCAGCGGCAGCGCCTCGCCGCCAAAGGCATCGGCGTTGAGGGTGATTCCGAAGGCGAGGTCGCAACGCTGCTCTGAAATCATCCGCAGCATCTCGGCCATGCCCACATC
This sequence comes from Salipiger sp. ABN3_019, assembly GCF_056158605.1. Taxonomy (NCBI): domain Bacteria; kingdom Pseudomonadati; phylum Pseudomonadota; class Alphaproteobacteria; order Rhodobacterales; family Roseobacteraceae; genus Salipiger; species Salipiger sp. ABN3_019. The sequence goes on along the minus strand of NZ_JBSWTP010000009.1, from coordinate 2,544,101 downwards.
GACGATCTGAACCGTCGCCTGCGGATGCGTCTGGCGAAATCTGCGCAGGGCATCGAGCAGGAAGGTGTCGCAAAAGACCGGCTGCGCGGCGATCACCAGATGCCCGACCTGACCATTGGCGATGGCCACCGCCTCCTGTTCCAGATCGCGCAGCCCGGCAAGATGGCGCACCACCGTCTGGTGAAAGCGGAAGGCCTCGGGGGTGGGGGCCAAGCGGTTGCGCTTGCGTAGGAAAAGCGCGAAGCCGACTTTCTCTTCGAGACCCGAGAGCAGCCGGCTGATCATCGGCTGGCTGGTCTCCATCTGCTCGGCGGCCAGCTTCACACCGCCGAGGCGCATATAGGCGTCGAAGGCCTCCAGTTCCCGTATCTTGTACATGAGCGCTCCCTCAGTATGCATTTTGTGCAACTGTTCAGCATCTATTGTCAACAATCGCATACTGTGGATGGTGGCGCCGATCCAACAGTTCCGGGGCCTCCCCGGACCCTATGTGAGGTGAATAATGAAAAAGCTACTCGGATCGATCGCCCTTGCCGTGATCGCAGCAACCGGCCCCGCAGCGGCCCAGACCTACCCCGACCAAGCGGTGACGCTGGTGGTGCCCTACGGCCCCGGCGGCGCGTCGGACCTCGCTGGCCGCGCGCTGGCAGAGACCGCGCAGCCCTTCCTCGGCCAGCCGGTCACCGTGATGAACAAGCCCGGCGCTGGCGGCATGAACGGTGCGCGGTCGGTGTCGGAAGCCGACGCCGACGGTTACACGCTGCTGCTGGCCCGCGTCGGCATGGCGCTGTCGCCCGCCGTGACCCCCGGCAACGCCGTTCCGTGGGACGCCTACACCTTCCTTGGCGCGCTGGAAGCCACGCCGATGATCCTCGCCGTGCGCGGCGATGCGCCCTATGACAGCGTTGACGACCTGATCGCCGCGATCAAGGACAGCAACGGCCGCATGACCTATGCTGCGTCGGGCGCGACCGCCATCGACGGTTTCACCACGCAGGCGCTGCTGGCCGACAACGACCTCGACCCGCTGACCGCCGCGACCCTCGTGCCCTACAAAGGCGGCGGCGCACTGGCGACCGCTCTGCTCGGCGGTCACGTGGATTTCGTTGCCATGGCCGCAGCCTCGCTGATGCCGCACATCGAAAGCGGTGACATGAAGGCGCTGATGGTCTTTGCTCCCAAGCGTATGGACAGCCTGCCCGACGTCGCCACCGCGCAGGAGATGGGCTACGAGAAAGCCGGTCAGATCGCTGGCTGGAGCGCCCTTTACGGTCCCAAGGACCTGCCGGAAGACGTCGTCGCCAAGTGGGACGAAGTGCTGAGCCAGGTCGCCACCGACGAGAAGTGGCTCGATCTCGCGGCGCGCCGCGGCTCGATCTCGACCATCGGTGACGTCGACATGACCGACTACGCCAAGGGCCAGTATGAGCTGTTCCACGGTCTCGCGCAGGACTTCGGCTACCTGTCGAACTGAGCGTGCGGCGGGCCCGCGCCCGCCCCAATGACGCTTAAGGCGCGGCCCCTTTTTGAGGGCCGCGCCACTCTCCTCCACCGGAGGACCCCATTCCCAGGAGCATCGCCATGTCCAAGCCCGTCCTGCGGGGGCTGGTAATTGCTGCTTTCTTCGCGCTTACCGCCTTCGCCCTGGTTCCCGTTTTCGTGCCTCGCCCCGCCTTCATTCCCGGCTTTGCCCCGCCGCCGGATATGTGGCCGCGCACCGTGTCGATCGCCGGTCTCGCGCTTGGCCTGCTGGCACTCTTCCTGACCTTCACCCGGCCCGCACCGCTTGAGGAGCCGATCGAGACCGACGGCAGCAGCCGCGCCCGGATGATCGGGCGGTTTGCCGGCCTCGTGGTCGCCTTCGGCCTGTTTCTGGCGCTGCTGCCCTACGTCGGCTTTCTGGTCGCCACGATGGCGCTGACGCTGGCCATCGTGCTGATGACCGGCGAGCGCGGCCACAAGATCTGGATCGTCCTCCTGTGCTTCGGCGGCCCGATCCTCCTAACGCTGTTCTTCCATTCCGCGCTTGGCACGCAGTTCCCCAAGGGCGCGCTGACGAAGCCCTTCGGCTTCTGATCGGAGACCACAATGCTCAATGAAATCCTTTCGGCGCTGCAAGCGGTTGCCACCCTCCAGAACCTGCTGATCATGGTCGCGGGCATCTGGGGCGGGGTGATCGTCGGCGCGATCCCCGGCATGACCGGGACCATGGCGGTGACGCTGGCGCTGCCCTTCACCTTCTACATGGAGCCGGTGCCCTCGATCCTGCTGCTGGTCGCCCTCTACAAGGGCTCGACCTACGGCGGGTCGGTCTCGGCCATCCTGATCAAGACCCCGGGCACCGCCTCGGCGGCCTGCACCGCGCTCGACGGCTTCCCGCTGGCGCAGCAGGGCAAGGCGGGCAAGGCGCTGAACATGGCGCTTTACTCGTCGGTGATCGGTGACTTCCTGTCGAACCTGTCGCTGATCTTCTTTGCCGCGCCGCTGGCGGTTCTGGCGCTGCGCATCGGCCCGCCCGAGTTCTTCATGCTGATGCTTTTCGCGCTGACCACCGTGGCGGGCGTCTCGGGCAGTTCGCTGCTGCTCGGGCTCGTCTCGGCGGCGCTGGGTCTGCTGCTGGCGACCGTGGGCGAGGATATGTACGGCTCGTTCCGCTTTGCCTTCACCCCCGACATGCAGGCGGGTCTGTCAATCGCGCCGGTGCTGATCGGCCTCTTCGCGCTGCCCGAGCTGATCAAGCTGGTGGTGATGCGCGCGGCCAAGAAGGAAGAGGCGGCCACGCTCGGCGCGCAGCATGTGACCCGCGAAGAGTTCATGGGCTCGCTGAAGACCATTCTCAAGGGTTCGGTGATCGGCTCTGTGCTGGGTGCCATTCCCGGCATCGGCCCGTCCTCGGCGGCCTTCTTCTCCTATGGCGAGGCGCAGCGCAGTTCCAAGAAGGGCGCGAACTTCGGCAAGGGCGAGCTGGAAGGCATCGCCGCCTCGGAGTCGGCCAACAATGGCGCCTGCGGCGCGACGATGATCCCGCTCCTGGCGCTCGGCGTGCCGGGCGACGTGATCACCGGCGTCATGCTTGGGGCCTTCATGATCCAGGGCCTCACCCCCGGACCGCTGCTGTTCCAGACCAACATCCACGAGGTCTACATGCTGCTCATCGGCATGCTGGTGTCCTCGGTGCTGCTGTTCTTTGCGGGCAAGGCGACCATGCGCATGTTCGCCAAGGTCTCGCACATCCCGCAGACCCTGCTGACGCCGCTGGTGCTGCTGCTGTGCATCTTCGGCATCTATTCCATCGCTTCGAGCACCTTCGACGTGGCGGTGCTGCTGGTGATGGGGCTGGTGGGCTTCGGTATGTTCCTGCTGAACATTCCCGCAGCGCCCTTCCTGATCGCCTTCATCCTCGGCCCGATGCTGGAAGAGAACCTGCGCCGCGCGCTTGCCATCTCGCGCGGTGACCCAGCGGTGCTACTGTCGTCGCCGATCACATGGGTGTTTGCCGCGCTCATCGTGTTCGTCGTGTCCGTCACCGTGCGCCGCGAGTTCCAGAAAACAAAAACAGAAAGACGAGTTGCCCAATGACCCTGCAGAGCGAGACAACGCCCGCCCCTGACCGGCAGGCCAGCGCCGCGCAGCACCTCTCGGACCTGATCGGCTTCGACACGGTCTCCCGCAATGGGAACCGCGCGCTGATCGACCATATGGCAGACTACCTCCGCGCGCTCGGCGCGCGGATCACCATCCTGCCCGACGAGACCGGCACCAAGGCCAATCTCGTCGCGGCCTTCGGTCCCGAAGATGTGGCGGGGCTGGTCTGGTCCGGCCACACCGATGTGGTTCCGGCCGACGAGCCCGAGTGGGAGAGCGACCCCTTCACCGCCGAAGTGCGGGATGGCAAGCTCTACGGGCGCGGCGCCTGCGACATGAAGGGCTTTGCCGCCTGCGCCATGGCGGTCGCCCCCGAGCTTGCGGCGGCGCAGCTGACGCGCCCGGTCTACTTCTGCTTTTCCTATGACGAAGAGGTCGGCTGCCTCGGCGCTCCGGCGATCGCTAGGCATCTGGCGTCGCTGCCGGTGCCGCCCGAGTTCGCCATCATCGGCGAGCCCTCGATGATGGAGCTGGTGACTGGCCAGAAGGGCAAGATCGCCATGCGCGCCCATGTCACCGGCACCTCGGGGCACTCGTCTTTCGTGCCCGAGCATGTGAACGCCATCGAATACGCCGCGCAGGCCATCGCGCGCATCTCCGAGCGCGGCAAGCGCTATGAGACCGAAGGCCCGTTCGATGCGGATTTCACCGTGCCGCATGCGACCATGCTGGCGACCATGGTAGAGGGCGGCGTGGCGACCAATGTCACCCCCGACAGCTGCAGCTTCACCTTCGAGCTGCGCTCGATCGCCGATATGGACCCCGAGGCCGACATGGCCGAGCTGCTGGCGCAGATCGAGGCCGAGGTGGGCGCACCCATGGCAGAGAAGACACCGGGCACCGGGATCCGCTTTGAACGCATCTTCGCCTATCCGGCGATGGGCGAAGCGCGCAACAGCGCAGGCTACGCCCGCTACGCGCGGCTGATGCCCGAGGCGTGGGGTGGCAAGGTCTCTTACGGCTCCGAAGGCGGGGTGTTCGAGCAGGTCGGCGGCATTCCGTCGGTAATCGTCGGCCCCGGCTCGATCGAACAGGCGCATAAGCCCAACGAGTTCGTCGACCTCGCGCAGCTTGACCTCTGCGTGGACTTCCTGCGCGGCATCATCGCCGAGCTGTCGCAGAAGGCCGCCGCCTGAGGATTTGAACTGGCCGCCGCGCGAGAGCCTTGCGCGGCGGTCTTCGGCATGGCCCGGGTTACGCCCGGGTCCGGGGCCGGCGACGTCTTCACTTATCCCCGGCGTCGCCGGTCGACCCAGACAATCCTACAAAAGAAAACGCCTTCCGAAGTCTCCTTCGGAAGGCGTTTTTGTATCTCGGGCAGGGCGCTTCAATCGAGGAAGGCCTTTTCCACCACGTAATGCTTGGGGTCCGAGTTGGCGCCCTCTTCAAGGCCGTATTCCTCGAACATCTCCTTCAGCTCGAGGTTGAAGGCGAGGTTGCCGCAGATCATCGCGCGGTCGGTCTCGGGGTTCAGCGGCGCCACGCCAAGATCGGCAAAGGCCTCGCCCGAGCGCATCAGGTCGGTGATGCGGCCCATCTTCGGGCTCTCTTCGCGGGTGGTCGTGGGGTAGTATTTGATCTTCTTCCAGAAGCCTTCGCCGATCAGCTCGTTCAGCAGCTCGTCGGTTTTCAGGCTCTCGATCAGCGCGGCCCCATACTCCAGCTCGCCCGCCTCGCGGCAGGTGTGGGTGATGATCACCTCGTCGTAATCCTCATAGGTCTGCGGCTCGCGCAGCAGCGAGGCGAAGGGGGCAAAGCCGGTGCCGGTGGCGAAGAACCAGATGCGCTTGCCGGGCAGCAGCGCGTCATGCACCAGCGTGCCGACGGGCTTGGGACGCAGGATCAGCTCGTCGCCGGGCTGGATGTGCTGCAGCTTCGAAGTGAGCGGGCCGTCCTGCACCTTGATCGAGTAGAACTCCAGCTCTTCGTCCCAGCTGGGCGAGGCGATGGAATAGGCGCGCAGCAGCGGCTTTTGCTTGCCGGTCTTCGGGTCGGGATCGCCCATCAGGCCGATCATCACGAACTCGCCCGAGCGGAAGCGCAGGCTGGCAGGGCGGCTGACGCGGAACGAGAAGAGCCGGTCCGTCCAGTGCTTGACCTCGGTCACGGTCTGGGCGTCGGGGAGCACCATCTTCTTGGGCGCGTCGGCTTTCGCTGCGGAGGCTTCGGTCACGGGGGTCATCTCTGTCATGATCTCTCTCGCCGATCCTATAGGACCGGCCCCTTGGGTGTATCGTTGATGCAGATCAGGCGAAAGGCGGTTTAGCCGCGCACGCGGGACTGGTAGTCGTGTTTCCGCCAATCGGCGCGGAATTTCCACTCGTCCTCGGGCTGGCGCGCCGCCAGTTCGTCCGAGATCTCGACCTCGTCAAAGCCCGAACGGCGGGCCATGGCGTATTGGTCCGAGATCACATGGCCCGCGGCGCGCAGCGTGCCGGTGTAGCCGCGCAGGCGCAGCAGGCGGGCCAGCGTGAAGCCGCGGCCATCAGCAAAGCTGGGGAAGGCGATACGCACGTGCATGGCGTTATGGGGCACTTCCAGCGTCGCGGGGTCGGTGTCGGAGGGCAGGTCGACCACGGGAGTGTCCTGATCTGCCCAGCTATCCGGGCCGAAGCCCGCGTCGGTGACGATGACGGTCATTCGCTCTGTCCTTCTCTCACGGCTTCGCCATTCACGAAATGGATGCCGCATTCAACTTTGTCTTCGCCGCGCCAGCGTCCGGCGCGGGGGTCCTCTCCGGGGGCGACCTTGCTGGTGCAGGGCGCGCAGCCGATGGACGGGTAGCCCTGCGCCACCAGCGGGTGCCGGGGCAGGCGGTTCTCGTCCATATAGGCGCCGATGTCCTCGGGCGCCCAATGGGCCATGGGGTTCACCTTGATCCGCCCGGTCTCTTCTTCGAGCTCGAAGAACTCGAGGCCCGCGCGGGTCTTGGACTGATAGCGCTTGCGCCCGGTGATCCAGCCGTCGAAGCCCGACAGGGCCTGCTCCAGCGGGAAGGTCTTGCGCAGGGCGCAGCAGGCGTCCTGATCGGAAAAGCGCAGGGCGCCATAGGGGTCGCGCGACTGCAGCAGCGCCTCGTCGGTGCGGATCACCCGCACGTCCGACAGGCGCAGCCGCTCGGACACCTCGAGCTGATACTCCAGCGTCTCGGCGAACAGCAGCCGCGTATCAATGAAGAGCACCGGGGTTGTTCGGTCCACCACCGCCACGAGGTGCAACAGCGCCACCGATTCCGCCCCGAAGGACGAGACCATGGCGATACGCCCCGCTTCGGGATCGCGCAGCGCGCCCTCCAGCACCGCGGTCGCGCCGTGGTGCCGGTAGCGCGCGTTCAGCGCGTCCACCCGGGCCTGACGCGCTGCCAGTTCCTCGGGCGGCAGCGCCGGGATGCCTCCGGCGGGAGTATTTGGGGAAAGATGAAGGGTCATCCGCTCCGCGCTTCCGTTAGGCCGCTTCGGCGTTCTTTTTGTCGGTCTCGTAGAGCGCTTCCTTGAAGGGCGCCATGCCAAGGCGGCGATAGGCCTGCAGGAAGGTCTCGTCGGCGCTCTCGCGGTTCTCGACGTAGGCGTCCACCAGCCGCTCGATGGCGGGCACGATTTCCTCGTAGGAGAAGCCCGGACCGGTGCGCTCGCCGAGCGATGCGGTCTCGGAGCCGTCGCCGCCGAGGGTGATCTGATAGGTTTCGACGCCGCCGCGATCCAGCCCGAGGATGCCGATATGGCCCACGTGGTGGTGGCCGCAGGCGTTGATGCAGCCCGAGATCTTGATCTTCAGATCGCCGATCTCATGCTCGGTCTTCAACTCGTCGAAGCGGGTGGCGATCTGCGTGGCGATCGGGATCGAGCGCGCCGTGGCCAGCGCGCAGTAATCCATGCCGGGGCAGGCGATGATATCGCTGATCTTGCCGATATTGGCGGTGGCAAGCCCATGCGCCGCAAGGATCTTGTGCAGCTGCGGCAGGTCCGACTTGTGGACGTGCGGCAGGATCACGTTCTGCTCGTGCGAGATGCGCAGCTCGTCATGGCCGAAACGCTCGGCGAGGTCGGCCAGCACGCGCATCTGGTCGGCAGAGGCGTCGCCCGGGGTCTGGCCATGAGCCTTCAGCGAGACCTGCACGATGGCATAGCCCGGCGCCTTGTGCTCGGCGAGGTTGGTGTCGGCCCAGGAGCGGAACACCGGATCGGCGTCGTAGGTCGCCGTGAAGTCGTCCTCGGGCGCATTGCGGAAGGCGGGCGGCTGGAAGCTTTGCTTGATCTCTTCGTAGAGGTCGAGATCGGCGCCGTTGAAGGCCGCCTTGGTCTCGGCGAAACGCTCGGTGACGAGGCGCTGGATTTCTTCGATGCCATGCTCATGCACGGTGATCTTGATGCGCGCCTTGTATTTGTTGTCGCGGCGGCCGAGCAGGTTCCAGACCGAGACCGTGGCCTCGACGAAGGGCAGCAGGTCTTCCTGCGCCACGAAGTCCGACAGCACCTTGCCGATCATCGGGGTGCGGCCAAGGCCGCCACCGACCAGCACGCGGTAGCCCTGCTTGCCGTCTTTCTCGACGATCTCGATGCCGATGTCATGGGCCTTGATCACCGCGCGGTCGTTCGGCGCGCCGGTGACGGCGATCTTGAACTTGCGCGGCAGGAACTGGAACTCGGGGTGGTCGGTGGACCATTGCCGCAGCAGCTCAGCCACCGGGCGCGGGTCGGCGATCTCGTCGGCGGCAGCGCCGGCGAAATGGTCCGCGGTCACGTTGCGGATGGTGTTGCCCGAGGTCTGGATGGCGTGCAGGTTCACCTCGGCCAGCGCGTCGAGCATGTCCGGCACATCCGACAGCTTGGGCCAGTTGTACTGGATGTTCTGACGGGTGGTGAAATGGCCGTAGCCCTTGTCCCACTTCTCGGCCAGCAGCGCGAGCTGGCGCATCTGCGCTGAGCTCAGCGTACCATAGGGGATCGCCACACGCAGCATATAGGCGTGCAGCTGCAAGTAGAGACCGTTCATCAGGCGCAGCGGCTTGAACTCGTCTTCGGTGAGGTTGCCGGCGATGCGGCGCTCGACCTGCGCCCGGAACTGGCGGTTGCGTTCCTGAATGAAAGCGGTGTCGAACTCGGTGTAGCGGTACATCTGGGTCTCCTGCGTCTGGCCTGGTCGCTGCGGTGGGGAGGGGGCGCCGGATCAGGCGTCGGCTTCGGCCTGTTTGCCGTGGAAATAGTTCGAGGGGCCGGTGCGGCGGAAATCCTCGCGGAAGTGCGTCGGCTCGGGCCCACCCGCGCCCGGCTTGACGTCGGCGAGGTAGACGCCAACGGTTTCCGAGGCGCGCGCCTGCGCGTCCAGAAGGCGGACCTGCGCGATCGCCTCATCGGTGATCACCTCGGCCTTGGCGAGATCGCGCACCCAGCTGTCATCGGCTGCGAGATAGATCACGTCGCCTTCGATCAGCGCGTTGGCGGTGATAACCTTGGGCGTGAAGGGCTTCGGCATCGGGGTACACTCCGGGAAGGGGTTTGTTGCCACCCAATATAGAATTTTGTCCCCCGTTGCGGCCAGTGGGGCGGAAATATAAGGACATCCGTTCCATCCTGTGGTTAAGCAGGGTGACGACGTTCCAAAGCAGGCGAAAGGGCGGAACAGCCATGGCGATCGACGAGACCGACCGGAAAATCCTTCTGGAACTGCAGGAGGACGCGGGCCGTTCGCTGGACGAAATTGCCCGCGCCGTGGGCTCTTCCAAGACCCCGGTGTGGAATCGCATCCGCAAGATGCGCGAGGCCGGGATCATCGGCCCGCAGGTGGTGATCCCCGATCCCGAGAAGCTGGGGTTCGAGGCCTGTTTCTTCGTGCTGATCCGCACGTCGGAGCATGAGGCCGACTGGCAGGCGAAATTCCTCAAAGCCCTGCGCGAGCGGCCCGAGGTGATGGAGGCGCATCGCCTCGCGGGGGAGATCGACTATATCCTCAAGGTGCGGGTGAAGAACGCCCGCGCCTATGATGTCTTCTATCAGGCGCTGATCTCGGAGGTGAAGGTCTACAACGTGACCGCGCTGCTCTCGATGGAAGAGATCAAGAACACCAACGCGCTGCCGCTCTGAGAAAGGGCTGAGATGACGGATACGCCCGACCTGCCGCCCAAGCCTCTGGTGTCGATCACTTATTGCACCGGCTGCAACTGGCTGCTGCGGGCGGGCTGGATGGCGCAGGAACTGCTGCAGACCTTCGGCGAGGAGCTTGGCGGTGTGACGCTGGTGCCCGGCTACGGCGGCGTCTACGAGGTCTCGGTGGACGGCAAGCTGCTCTGGGAGCGCAAGCGCGATGGGGGCTTCCCCGAGCCCAAGGTGCTCAAGCAGCGGCTGCGCGACGTGATCGCGCCCGAGCGCGATCTTGGCCATTCCGACCGTGGGTCATGAAGTTTTTCCGACAGGCGTGACCTTGCGCCGCGCTGTGCTAGGTTTCGCTCCAGAACGCCCGAAGGGGCAGAAAGAGGAGACCCAAGAGATGATCAACAAAAGCGGATCCGCGAACTGGCAAGGGGGCCTGAAAGACGGCACCGGCACCGTCTCGACCGAGTCCGGCGTGCTGGACAAGCAGAACTACGGGTTCAACAAGCGTTTCGGCGACGAGGCGGGCACCAACCCCGAGGAGCTGATCGCCGCCGCCCACGCCAGCTGTTTTTCCATGGCGCTGAGCAACATCCTTGGCGACTACGATCTCAAGGCCGAGGACATCAGCACCGTCGCCACGGTGACGCTGGAGCAGGGGGACGGCGGCTTTAGCGTGACCAAGAGCCACCTGAAGCTGACCGCCGTGATCCCCGGCGCGAGCGAAGAGACCTTCATGGAGGCGGCGAACAAGGCCAAGGCGGGCTGCCCGATCTCCAAGCTGCTCAATGCCGAGATCACCATGGATGCTTCGCTGGCCTGAGTAGGCGCAGCGCTTAGCGCGATCTGGAAGGGCGCGTCCTGCGGGAGGCGCCCTTTTCACATCCGGCGCGGCGCCTCTGGCACGCATCGGAGCGAGGGGCCAGCCCCTCGCGCTCCCCGGGATATTTGTGTCTAGACGAAGAGAAGAGCACCTTACGCCTTCGTCTAGATACAAATATCCCCGCCGGAGGCAGGCCGATGCGTCGGGCCAGCGCGGCTCATGGGCAAAGGCGCTCACGAAAAAGCCGCCCCGAGGGGCGGCTCTATGCGTCTCATAAAGGAGCGCGGCTCAGCTGGCGCGGCGCTGCTCGAAGCTGAGGGCGATGAACTCGGGCATGTGATCGCCCATGCCGACCACCGTGTTCTCACGCTCGCCGCGACGGCCGCGACCGCGCGACTTGTCGCTGCCGCGATCACTGGAGCGGTCTCCGGAGCGCTCGGTGGGCTTCTCGTTGCGCGGCGCCTTTTCAGGCTTTGCCACGGGGTGTTCGGCCTGCGTTTCGACCGGCGCCTCGGCGGCGGCATCCACCGCTTCGACCGGGGTCTGCTTTTCGGGCTTATTGTCGGACTTGCGGCTGCGCGAGCGGCTGCGGCGTGCGGGCTTTTCGGCCTCTTCACCGGCCTCGGGGGCATCGGCGGCGCGCTTGCCCTTCAGCGGCGGGTCGATGCGCGGGATTTCCTTCTGGATCAGCGCCTCGACATCCTCGAAATTCTTTTCGTCCTTCGGCACGACGATGGTGAAGGCCTTGCCCTCGCGACCGGCGCGGCCGGTACGGCCGATGCGGTGCACATAGTCCTCGGCGTGGCCGGGGACGTCGAAGTTGAACACATGGCTGACCGAAGGCACGTCGAGGCCGCGGGCGGCGACGTCGGAGGCGATCAGCAGGCGGACCGAACCGTCGCGGAAGCCGTCCAGGGTGCGCATGCGCTGCGACTGGTCCAGATCGCCGTGGATCGGCGCAGCGTTATAGCCGTATTTCTTCAGCGACTTGGCGACGATATCCACGTCGACCTTGCGGTTGCAGAAGATGATCGCATTGGTGCAGGCGTCGCCTTCCTTGTCGATCAGCGCGCGCAGCACGGCGCGCTTTTCCGACCCTTCGCGATCCTTGCGCGAGGCTTTGAAGAACACCGCGCCCTGTTCGATGGTCTCCGAGGCGGTGGCCTGACGGGCCACTTCGATGCGCTCGGGGCCCGAAAGGAAGGTATTGGTGATGCGCTCGATCTCGGGCGCCATGGTGGCCGAGAAGAACAGCGTCTGGCGGGTGAAGGGCGTCAGCGAGAAGATGCGCTCGATATCGGGGATGAAGCCCATGTCGAGCATCCGGTCGGCCTCATCGACCACCATGATCTGCACGCCGGTGAGCAGCAGCTTGCCGCGCTCGAAATGGTCGAGCAGGCGGCCCGGGGTGGCGATCAGCACGTCCACACCCTTGTCGATCAGCTGTTCCTGTTCCTTGAACGAGACGCCGCCGATCAGCAGCGCCTTGGTCAGCTTCAGGTGCTTGGTGTAGGTGTCGAAGTTCTCGGCGACCTGCGCGGCCAGTTCCCGCGTCGGGCAGAGCACGAGGCTGCGCGGCATGCGGGCACGGGCCCGGCCACGCGCCAGCAGCGTGATCATCGGCAGAGTGAAGGACGCGGTCTTGCCGGTGCCGGTCTGGGCGATGCCCAGCACGTCGCGACCCGCAAGCGCGGGGGGGATGGCGCCAGCCTGAATCGGGGTGGGCGTCTCGTAGCCCGCCTCTTCAATGGCCTTCAGCACCTTGGGGTTCAGGTTAAGATCAGTAAACTTGGTCATGTATGTCCGAATGTCATGCGGACACTGAACTTGGCCCGCGCGTCAGGAGAAGGGCCCGGATGGCCCGAGAAAACCGCCTTGATGCGGTCATGATGCGGGCTTGTACCGGAATCAGGCGGGAAAGGTCAATCTCGCTGGGGTTTTCGCGCCTGAAACGGCGGTTTCGCGGGAATTTGAGGCAGCTAGGCCACGGAATCGTGAAGGCATTTGCTGCTCAAACGGGCGGATTGCCGTGAGGGCAAAGCCTCAAAGGCAGGGACTTAAGGACAGAGACTCAGCGGCGGCCTCTCGCCATGAAGGCGAGCCGCTCGAAGAGATGCACGTCCTGCTCGTTCTTCAGCAGCGCGCCGTGCAATTTGGGCAGTGCATCGGTGCTGCCCGCGCGCAGATCGGCGGCGTCCAGATCCTCGGCCAGCAGCAGCTTGAGCCAGTCCAGCACCTCGGAGGTGGAGGGTTTCTTCTTCAGACCCGGCTGCTCGCGCAACTGGTAGAACTGGCTCAGCGCCTCGGTCAGCAGCGCGGATTTGATGCCAGGATGGTGGACCTCGACGATGCGGCGCAGCGTGTCTTCGTCGGGAAAGCGGATGTAGTGAAAGAAACAGCGGCGCAGAAAGGCGTCGGGCAATTCCTTTTCGTTGTTCGAGGTGATGATGACGATGGGGCGCTGGCGCGCCTGCACGGTCTCGCCGGTCTCGTAAACGTGGAACTCCATGCGGTCGAGTTCCTGCAGCAGATCGTTCGGGAACTCGATGTCGGCCTTGTCGATCTCGTCGATCAGCAGCACCACTTTGCCCTCGGCCTCGAAGGCCTGCCAGAGCTTGCCGCGGCGGATGTAATTGCCGACGTCATGCACCCTTTCGTCGCCAAGCTGGCTGTCGCGCAGGCGGCTGACCGCATCGTACTCGTAAAGCCCCTGCTGCGCGCGGGTGGTGGATTTGATGCTCCACTCGATCATCGGCAGGTTCAGCGCGCTTGCCACTTGCCGGGCCAGTTCGGTTTTGCCGGTGCCGGGCTCGCCTTTCACCAGCAGCGGCCGTTCGAGCGTGATCGCCGCATTGACCGCCATGGTCAAATCCTCGGTGGCCACATAGGCCTCGGTGCCTTGGAAATTCAGGCTCATCACGCATTCCTCCGCTGCTCTAGGGGAAGGGATAGAGGGCGCGATTGCACGGTTCAAGCGGGGTTTCGAGGGTGCCAGAGAGGGCGCTGTTACGTGACGGTTACAAATTAGGCACCTGCCGAAGTTTCGTTCGCGACCTATCCTATTGTGTAGTGACATCGGGGGGGGCTTGGGATAACAGCAGCCTCGCAAGGGGTGCCGGAGCCGGTCAGGAATTCCTCGACCGGACGCCGGTTTTGAAGAGGGAGCAGAAATGAAGCCCGAGACTTTTCTGCCCGACGATTACCGTCCGGCTGAAGACGAACCTTTCATGAACGAGCGTCAGACGGAGTATTTCCGCCGTAAGCTGCTCGCATGGAAAAATGACATTCTCGCCGAAAGCCGCGATACGATCGAAGCGCTGCAGGAAGCCACGCGGAACATTCCCGACGTGACCGATCGCGCCAGCGAAGAGACCGATCGCGCGCTGGAACTGCGTACGCGGGACCGTCAGCGCAAGCTGGTGGCCAAGATCGATGCGGCGCTGCGCCGCCTCGACGAGGGCGAGTACGGCTATTGCGATGTGACCGGCGAGCCGATCAGCCTCAAGCGGCTGGACGCACGCCCGATCGCGACCATGAGCCTCGAGGCGCAAGAGCGTCACGAGCGCCGCGAGAAGGTCCACCGCGACGACTAAGCCATCGCCGCCGGCACCACGTCGGCGGGGCCAAAGGCTTGACAAGACAAGACGCCGGGGCCAATGGCTCCGGCGTTTTGATTTTTTGCCCAATTCGGAGGCACGTGGTGCCAGCTAAGTCAGTGACGATCATCGGTGGGGGGATCGGCGGGTTCGCTGCTGCGCTGGCGCTGCGCCAGCGTGGCTGCGATGTGCGGGTGCTGGAGCAGGCCGAGGCGATTTCCGAAGTGGGCGCGGGGTTGCAGATCAGCCCCAACGGGCTGCGCGTGCTCGAGGCGCTGGGGGTGGGCGAGGCGCTGCGCGCCGGCGCCTGCCGGGGCACCGCCGTGTCGCTGCGCGATCACCGTGCCGGGCGCGAGGTGCTGCGGCTCGATCTGACCCGGCTGCCCGAGGGGCAGAGCTATCACTTCGTGCATCGCGCCGATCTTATCGCGCTGCTGTCGCAGGCGGCGCGCGAGGCTGGGGTGCAGGTTCGTCTGTTGCAGAAGGTGGCCGCTGTGCGGCCCGGCGCGCCGGTGCGCATCGAGATGGCCAATGGGGATTCCTGCTCGGCTGATCTGGTGATCGGTGCCGACGGTTTGCATTCGGTGGTGCGCAGCGCGCTCAACGGGGTGGCGGCGCCCTTCTTCACCGGGCAGGTGGCGTGGCGCGCGGTGGTGCCGAACCTGTGCGGCCATCCGCCCGAGGCGCGGGTGCACATGGGCCCGGGGCGGCACGTGGTCAGCTATCCGCTGCGCGGCGGCGAGAAGGTCAATCTGGTGGCCGTCGAAGAGCGTCGGCAGTGGACCGAAGAGGGGTGGTCGCAGCATGACGATGCCGCCAACCTGCGCACCGCCTTTGCGGGCTTCGGGGCTGATGTGGCAAAGCTTCTTGCCGCGGTCGAGCGTCCGGGGCTCTGGGGCCTCTTCCGCCACCCGGTCGCGCGGCATTGGCACGGGCAGGGCGTTGCGATCCTCGGCGACGCGGCGCATCCAACGCTGCCTTTCATGGCGCAGGGGGCGAATATGGCGCTCGAGGATGCATGGGCGCTGGCCGCCTGTCTGACCTCCGGCACCGACATGGATGCGGCGTTGAGCCGATATCAGGACCTGCGGCGCGAACGCTGCGTCAAGATCGTCGAGGCGGCCAATGGCAACGCGTGGAAGTACCATCTGAGCAACCCGCTGATCCGCGGCGTTGCGCATATGGGGATGGGGATGCTGGGACGGCTCGCGCCTGCAAAGATGCTGGGCCAGTTCGATTGGATCTACGGCTACGACGTGACCAAAGCGGTCTGAGCGCCGCTCACTCGTCCAGCCATGTCACCTCGGTGCCGTAAAGCGGCACGGTGGAAATCGCCAGCTTGGCCGACCCGTCGGTCAGTTCGGCGGCATGGGCGAGATAGATCAGTGTCTGGTTTTTCTCGTCGTAGATGCGTTTCACCCGCAGCGATTTGAGGATGATCGAGCGCGAGGTGCGGAACACGTCCTCGCCATCCTTGTCGCGGTCAATGTCGCCGATCTCGATCGGGCCGGTCTGGCGGCAGGCGATCGAGGCGTTCGACGGGTCTTCGAACCAGTTGCCCTTCGACAGACGGTCGAACATGCCGCGGTCGAAATAGGCGATGTGGCAGGTGACGCCTTTTACTTTCGGGTCGGCAACGGCTTCGATCTCGATGTCGTTGCCGACCCAATCCACGCCCACCTCGCCGACCTGTTCAGCAGCCGCCATTGAGGGCAGCAGGCACAAGAGGGTGAGAAGGGCGCGTTTCATGGGGACTCTCCGGTCTGCGATTTACGAGAAGACCACCCGACCATGCTCGCCTACGTCGGGCGTGTCATCCGACATTTGCGACTTGGCGATCTCGTAAAGGAAGCTCGCGCCGCCATTGCTGACCCAGACCTCGCCGTCCTTCGGCGTCATCTTGACCAGACGCACCGAGTCGTCTTCGCGGCCGTTCTTGAACCACGCACCGGCGACAACGCTCCAGATCTCATCGAGTTTCTCTTCGTCGTCCGAGATGGTGAGCGTGCCAAAGATATTGGCGTAGAGGTGCGATTTGGGGTCGGCCACGTGGAAGGAGGCCTCGCCGCCGCTCTTGGCGGCACGATCCGCAGCCGAGCCTTTGGCGGTGATGAACCAGATGGCGTTTTCCTCGGGGTCAGCGTTCGGCGACATGGGCACCGGACGCTCGCCGTCGGCGGCCAGCAGGCCCGCGCGCACATTCTTCATGTTTTTCCAGAAGTCGGCTTTCAGGTCGGTGATATGATCCTTGGGCATATCGTCTCTCCTTATCTGCTGTGTCACCGCGTCAACGCGCGGTCCTGCGCGCCGTTCCGTTTGATCACGGCAGGGTGACGCGCCTTTGCTGTTGACGCCCGGCGGGCAGAGAGCTTAGATATGAACAACTGTTCAATAACTGCCAGGGGAGGGGCGGTTTGATGTTCAACGCGGTCATGACCTACGATCTGGGTGAAGACATGAACGCTCTGCGCGAGATGGTGCATCGCTGGGCGCAGGAACGCGTCAAGCCGATGGCGGCGCAGGTCGACCGGGACAATGCGTTCCCGAATGAGCTGTGGCGCGAGATGGGCGAGCTGGGCCTCTTGGGCATCACCGTGCCCGAAGAGTTCGGCGGGGCGGGCCTGGGCTATCTGGCGCATGTGGTCGCTGTCGAAGAGATCGCCCGCGCCTCGGCCTCGGTCTCGCTGTCCTACGGCGCGCATTCCAACCTCTGCGTCAATCAGATCAAGCTGAACGGCTCGCCGCAGCAAAAGGCGAAATACTTGCCCGGACTGATCTCGGGCGAGCATGTCGGCGCGCTTGCCATGTCCGAGCCGAACGCTGGGTCTGACGTGGTCAGCATGAAGCTGCGCGCCGAAAAGAAGAACGACCGCTTCGTGCTGAACGGCAACAAATACTGGATCACCAATGGGCCGGATGCCGATACGCTGGTGGTCTACGCCAAGACCGACCCCGACGCGGGCAGCAAGGGCATCACCGCCTTCCTGATCGAGAAGAGCATGACCGGCTTTTCGACCTCGCCGCATTTCGACAAGCTCGGGATGCGCGGCTCAAACACCGCCGAGCTGATCTTCGATGATGTGGAGGTGCCTTTCGAGAACATCCTCGGCGAAGAGGGCAAGGGCGTGCGCGTGCTGATGTCGGGCCTCGATTACGAGCGTGTGGTGCTCGCGGGCATCGGCACCGGCATCATGGCCGCCTGCCTCGACGAGGTCATGCCCTATATGGTCGAGCGCAAGCAGTTCGGCCAACCCATCGGGAACTTCCAGCTCATGCAGGGCAAGATCGCCGATATGTACACCGCGATGAACTCGGCCCGCGCCTATGTGTATGAGGTCGCCAAGGCCTGCGATCGTGGCGACGTCACCCGTCAGGACGCCGCGGCGTGCTGTCTCTACGCCTCCGAGCAGGCGATGGTGCAGGCGCATCAGGCGGTGCAGGCCATGGGCGGCGCGGGCTTTTTGGCCGATGCACCGGTGGCGCGGCTCTTCCGCGATGCCAAGCTGATGGAGATCGGTGCGGGCACCTCCGAGATCCGCCGGATGCTGGTGGGCCGCGAGTTGATGAACGCGATGAGCTGAGCATGATGTCCCGGCCGCTCTGGTATGCCCCCGCGCTGGCGCTTCTCGCGCTGGTGGCGCTGGCGGCCTACCGGGCCGGGATGCAGGCGGCGGAACTCACCGAGACCGAGGCCATGGAGGCCGCCGCCACGCTCTATGTCGAGACCGGCCCGGAGGGGGCCGAGAAAAGCGATTGCACGGGGCGCCCCGCAGAGGCGCCGGTCTGGATCGTGGTCACATGCGCGCGGGAGGATCTGGCGCATGTCTACGAGATGGACCGGCTGGGGCGCATCCTACACGCGCGGGTCAGGAGGGGGCCGCAGACATGAATCCGATGCTGCCGGATGGCACATATGACGAGATGCGGGCGCGCTTCGACTGGCGCTTTCCGCAGCGGCTGAACATGGCGGCGCAGGTCTGTGACGACTGGGCGGCGCTGCATCCCGAGCGCATCGCCATTCTCGACCATGGCCGCGGGCCCGTGACCTATGGCGCATTGGCGCTGCTGTCGCGGCGGGCGCAGGCGGCGCTCGAGGCGCGCGGCGTGGCGCGCGGCGACCGGGTGGGCGTGCTGCTCTCGCAATCGCCGCTCTGCGCCGCCGCCCATATCGCCGCCTGGCGCATGGGGGCGATCTCTGTGCCGCTGTTCAAGCTCTTCCGCGAAGATGCGTTGCGCTCGCGCCTTGGCGACAGCGGCGCGCAGGTGGTGGTGACCGATGAAGAGGGGGCCGGGATGCTCGCGCCCTTCGACCTCAGCGTCATCACCGAATTGCCCGCGGAGCCTTCTACAAGCGCCATCGCCGACACCGGTCCCGAAGACCCGGCGATCATCATCTACACCAGCGGCACCACCGGCAAACCCAAGGGCGCGCTGCATGGGCACCGCGTTCTCATGGGCCATTTGCCAGGCGTCGAGATGAGCCATGACCGGCTCGGACAGCCGGGCGACGTGCTCTGGACCCCGGCGGATTGGGCATGGATCGGCGGGCTCTTCGATGTGGCCATGCCCGCGCTGGCGCTCGGCGTGCCCGTGGTGGCCGCGCGGATGGCCAAATTCGACGTCACGGAATGCACGAATATCTGCGCGGAACATGCTGTTCAGAATGTGTTTTTCCCTCCTACGGCTCTGCGCATGCTAAAGGCGGCAGACGCGCGCATCCCCGGCCTGCGCTCGGTCGCCAGCGGTGGCGAGCCGCTTGGGGCAGAGATGCTGGCATGGGGGCGCGAGGCCTTCGGGCTGACGATCAACGAGTTCTATGGCCAGACCGAATGCAACATGGTGGCCAGCTCGGCGGGCACGCTTTTCGCGCCGCGTCCGGGCTGCATCGGCAAGCCGGTGCCGGGCCATGAGATCGCGGTGATCAACTTTGAGGGCAAGCCGGTGACGGGCGAAGGCGATGTGGCGATCCGCCGGGGATCGGGTTCTATGCTATTGGAATATTGGAAGAACCCTCAGGCGACGGCAGACAAGTTCCGCGGCGAGTGGTTGCTCACCGGCGATCGGGGCATCTGGGAGGGCGAGTACCTGCGCTTTCTTGGGCGCGAGGACGACGTGATCTCTTCGGCGGGCTACCGCATCGGCCCGGCGGAGATCGAGGATTGCCTGATCACCCATCCCGCGGTGCTGACCGTCGGCGTGGTGGGCAAGCCCGATCCGCTGCGCACCGAGATCGTGAAGGCCTATGTCGTGCTCAAAACGGGCGCTGAGGCAGGCGCGGAGGATCTGAAGGCATGGGTCAAGGAACGTCTGGCAACCTATTCTTGCCCAAGAGAAATCTCGTTTCTTGAGGATCTGCCCATGACGGTCACCGGCAAGGTGATCCGCAAGGAACTTAAGGCCCGTGCCAGCGCCGAAGCCAAGGCCGAGCACGCGAAGGTTCAGGAGGACACATGAAACTGCAGTCACAGGCCATCCCGTCCTCCGAGACGTTCCGCGCCAACCGTGCGGGCCATCTCGAGGCGCTGCGGATCATCGATGAGGCCGCCGCGCAGGCGGCGGCGGGCGGCGGGCAAAAGGCGCGCGAGCGTCATGTGTCGCGCGGCAAGATGCTGCCCCGCGAGCGCGTCGCCAACCTGCTCGATCCGGGCTCGCCCTTCCTCGAGGTCGGCGCGACGGCGGCGCATGGCATGTACGGCAGTGCCGCGCCCTGCGCCGGGGTGATCGCTGGGATCGGCCGGGTCATGGGCCGCGAGGTCATGGTGGTCTGCAACGACGCCACGGTGAAAGGCGGCACCTACTACCCGATGACCGTCAAGAAGCACCTGCGCGCGCAGGAGATCGCGGAAGAGAACCACCTTCCTTGCGTCTACCTCGTCGACAGTGGCGGGGCGAACTTGCCCAATCAGGACGAGGTTTTTCCCGACCGCGACCACTTCGGGCGCATCTTCTACAATCAGGCGCGGATGAGCGCCAAGAACATCCCGCAGATCGCCGTGGTCATGGGCTCTTGCACCGCGGGCGGGGCCTATGTGCCCGCCATGTCCGATGTGACCATCATCGTGAAGGAGCAGGGCACGATCTTCCTTGCCGGTCCGCCGCTGGTGAAAGCGGCGACGGGCGAGGTGGTCACCGCCGAGGATCTCGGCGGCGGCGACGTGCACACAAGGCTTTCCGGCGTGGCGGATTATCTGGCCGAGGATGACGCCCACGCGCTGGCGCTGGCACGTCGCGCGGTGGGCGGGCTGAACCGGGTCAAACCCTCTGGCGTGGAGTGGCAGTCGCCCGAAGCGCCCGCCTATGACCCCGAAGAAATCCTCGGCGTCGTGCCCGCCGATCTGCGCACGCCCTACGACATCCGCGAGGTCATTGCCCGGCTGGTCGACGGCTCGCGCTTCGACGAGTTCAAACCGCGCTACGGCGAGACGCTGGTCACCGGCTTTGCCCATGTGGAGGGCTGCCCCGTCGGGATCATCGCCAACAACGGCGTGCTCTTTTCCGAGGCCGCGCAGAAGGGCGCGCATTTCGTCGAGCTTTGCTCGCAGCGCGGCATCCCGCTGGTCTTCTTGCAGAATATCACCGGCTTCATGGTCGGGCGGAAGTACGAGAACGAGGGCATCGCCCGGCACGGCGCCAAGATGGTGACCGCGGTGGCGACCACCAACGTGCCCAAGATCACCATGCTGGTCGGCGGCTCCTTCGGGGCGGGCAACTACGGTATGGCGGGGCGGGCCTATCAGCCGCGGTTCCTGTGGAGCTGGCCCAACAGCCGCATCTCGGTGATGGGCGGTGCGCAGGCGGCGGGGGTGCTGGCGACGGTCAAGCGCGACGCCATCGAGCGCGGCGGCGGCAGCTGGTCGGAAGAGGAAGAGGCGGCCTTCAAGCAGCCGACCATCGACATGTTCGAAGAGCAGTCGCACCCGCTCTACGCCTCGGCCCGGCTCTGGGACGACGGCTGCGTCGACCCGCGCAAATCACGCGCCGTGCTGGCGCTGTCGCTGAGCGCCGCGCTGAACGCGCCGGTCGAGGAGACACGCTTTGGCGTGTTCCGGATGTGATGGGCGGGCTCGGTGATAGAGGGGGCTCTGCCCCCGCGCGCCAAAGGCGCGCAATGAGGGGGAATGGGGGCTCCGCCCCCGCGGGCCACAGGCCCGCAATCAGGAAAAATGGGGGCTCTGCCCCCGTCGCCTGCGGCGACTCCCCCGGGATATTTTTGTCTAGACGAAGCCGCGACGGGCTTGGAGGGCGTGATGTTTGACACTCTGTTGATTGCCAATAGGGGCGAGATTGCCTGCCGGGTCATGCGCAGCGCGCGGGCGCTCGGGCTGCGCACCGTCGCCGTCTATTCCGAGGCGGATACCGGCGCGCAGCATGTGGCCGAGGCCGATATGGCGGTCTCTATCGGCGGTGCGGCGCCTTCGGAGAGTTACCTGAAGGGCGAGCGGATCATCGAGGCGGCGCTGGCCACAGGGGCGGGGGCGATCCATCCGGGCTATGGGTTCCTCTCGGAGAACCCCGAGTTCGTCGAGGCGGTGGAGGCGGCGGGGCTGATCTTTGTCGGGCCCTCGGCGCGGGCGATCCGGGCCATGGGGCTGAAGGATGCGGCCAAGCGGCTGATGGATGAGGCCGGTGTGCCGGTGGTGCCGGGCTATCTTGGCGAGGACCAGAACCCGGCGCGGCTGGCGCGCGAGGCCGAGGCCATCGGCTATCCGGTGCTGATCAAGGCGGTCGCGGGTGGCGGCGGCAAGGGCATGCGGCTGGTCGAGAGCGCGGCAGACTTCGCAACTGCGCTGGAAGGGGCCAAGGCCGAGGCGCGCGGCGCCTTCGGCAATGAGGCGGTGCTGATCGAGAAGTTCATCACCGCGCCGCGCCACATCGAGGTGCAGGTCTTTGGCGATGGCGACAAAGCGGTGCATCTTTTCGAGCGCGACTGCTCGCTGCAGCGGCGGCATCAGAAGGTGATCGAGGAAGCCCCCGCGCCGGGTATGGGCGAGGAGATGCGCGCCGCCATGGGGGCCGCTGCCGTGCGCGCTGCCGAGGCGATCGGCTACAAGGGCGCGGGCACGGTGGAGTTCATCGTCGACGGATCGCAAGGGCTGCGGCCCGATGGCTTTTGGTTCATGGAGATGAACACCCGGCTGCAGGTCGAACACCCGGTGACCGAGGCGATCACCGGCGTCGACCTGGTGGAATGGCAACTGCGCGTGGCGGGCGGCGAGCCGTTGCCGCTGGCGCAGGAGGAGCTGTCGATCACCGGTCATGCCTTCGAGGCGCGGCTTTATGCCGAGGATGTGCCCGCGGGCTTCCTGCCCGCGACGGGGCGGCTTGCGCATCTGGAGTTTCCGCCGAGCCTGCGCTCTGACAGCGGCGTGCGGTCGGGCGATGTGATCTCGCCGCATTACGATCCGATGATCGCCAAGCTGATCGTGCACGGGCCAAGCCGCGCGGCGGCGCTGCGCAAGCTGGCGCAGGGGCTGCGGCAGACGCGGGTGGCCGGGACGGTGACCAACCTTGGCTTCCTTGGGGCGCTGGCCGAGCATCCGGGCTTTGCCGCCGGAGAGGTGGACACCGGGCTCATCGGGCGCGACCTTGAGGCGCTGGTGGCCGAGCCGGACCTGGCGGCTCAGGTGGTCGCCGAGGCGTCGCTGGTGCTGGCGGGGCTGGATGGTGCGTCGGGCTGGGAGAGCGGCTTCACGCTTTGGGCGCCGCTGGCGCGGTCGTTGCTGTTGCGGCACGAGGGGGAGGAACTGCCCTGTGTGCTGCGCGCCAAGGGGCCCGATCTGGTGGAGATCGACGTGCCGGGCGCGACCGTGCTGGCCGAGCGTTTCGGCGGGCGCTGGCGCTTTGACGGGCGCCCTGCGGCGGGTCATTTTCGTGAGGATGGCCATGTGACGGTCTTTGCCCATTATGGCCTGCGCTTCGAGCTGATCGACCCGCTGGCGCGGGCGGCGGACGCCGGTGCGGGGGGCAATCTGGTGGAGGCACCAATGCCGGGCAAGGTGGTCGCGGTCTTTGCCGAGGCGGGGGCGCAGGTCACCGCTGGCGACCGGCTGGCGCTGCTCGAAGCGATGAAGATGGAGCACACGCTGCGCGCTTCGCGCGATGGCACCGTGGCAGAGGTGCTGGTCGAGGCGGGCGCGCAGGTCGAGGCCGGGGCCGCGCTGATCCGGCTCGAAGAGGAAGAGGCATGATCCGTCTGCACCATGTGCCGCAGTCGCGCTCGATGCGGGTGCTGTGGCTGCTCGAAGAGCTGGGTCTGCCCTATGAGCTGCTGACCGAGCGGTTCGACAAGTCATT
Source organism: Salipiger sp. ABN3_019 (assembly GCF_056158605.1). Taxonomy (NCBI): domain Bacteria; kingdom Pseudomonadati; phylum Pseudomonadota; class Alphaproteobacteria; order Rhodobacterales; family Roseobacteraceae; genus Salipiger; species Salipiger sp. ABN3_019. The sequence goes on along the minus strand of NZ_JBSWTP010000009.1, from coordinate 2,520,657 downwards.
GCGGCGCGAGGCGTATCTGACGCGCTCGCCCGCGGGGCGGGTGCCGGCGCTGGAGATCGGCGGCGAGACCATGTTCGAGTCCGGCGCCATCCTCGAGTATCTGTGCGAGCTTTACCCAGGCAGCGGGCTCGGGCGGCTGCGCGGCGATGCCGAGCGGCGCGACTTCCTCGTCTGGCTGCATTTTGCCGAAACCATGAGCCATCACGGCGCGGCGCTCACCCAGCAACATCTTATGCTGCGCGAGGACGCCATGCGCTCGCCGATCATCATGCAGCTGGAGGCGGCGCGACTGGGCAAATGTTTCGAGGCGATCGAGGCGCGGCTGGCGCAGAGCGGGGACCATCTGCTGCAGGGCTTTTCGGCGGCGGATATCGCGGTGGGGCAGGCGGTCTACATCGGGCGGCATTTCCGCAGCACCGAGGGGCTGGCGCATCTGCAGGGCTGGTACGGGCGGATCACCGCGCGCGAGGCGTTTCAACGCGCGTTGCCGGGCGAAGGGGAGCGGCTGTATCGGCGTGATTTCTATCCGGCGTGGGATCTGCCGGCGGTCTGAGCGGCGCATCGCCCTTGGGCGGGCGCGGGGCCATGCGTATTTGGCGAAGAGAAGAAGGGGCGCAGGATGGGTGAATTCGTCGAGATCTTCGAGGTCGGGCCGCGTGACGGGCTGCAGAACGAAGCGCGGATGATCCCGGCGGAGGAGAAGATCGCGCTGGTCGATTGTCTCAGCCGGGCGGGCTTCCGGCGCATCGAATGCGCCAGTTTCGTCAGCCCCAAATGGGTGCCGCAGATGGCGACCTCGGCCGAGGTGATGGCCGGGATCAGCCGCGCGCCGGGCGTGTCCTATGCGGCGTTGACACCCAATATGAAGGGGCTGGAGGCGGCTCTGGCGGCGCAGGTGGACGAGGTGGCGATCTTCGGCTCGGCCTCCGAAGGGTTCAGCCGCGCCAATATCAACGCCTCCATCGCCGAGAGCCTCGAGCGCTTCCGCCCGGTGGCCGAGGCGGCGCGGCAGGCGGGGCTGCCGCTGCGCGGCTATGTCTCTTGCGTGGTGGAATGCCCCTACGATGGCGCGGTGGCGCCCGAGGCGGTGGCGCATGTGGCGCGGGCGCTGCATCACATGGGCTGCTATGAGATCTCGCTCGGCGACACCATCGGGCGCGGCACGCCCGAGGCGGTGCGCGCCATGCTCGCGGCGGTGTCGGATGTGGTGCCGCCAGCCCAGCTTGCCGGGCATTTCCACGACACTGGCGGGCGGGCGCTCGACAATATCGAGGCGTCGCTGGCCATGGGGCTGCGGGTCTTTGACGCGGCGGTGGGCGGGCTCGGCGGCTGCCCCTATGCGCCGGGGGCTGCGGGCAATGTGGCGACCGAGGCGGTGGCGGAGCGGCTGGCGGCGCTGGGATATGAGACGGGCCTCGACCCGGCTGTGCTGACAGAGGCGGCGGCGCTGGCGCGCGCCATGCGCACGGGCTGAGTATGGCGGGGCTTGCGGGGCTGCCGCGTTGTCGAGCCGCGCGACGATACAGTTTGGCAGGGCGCCGATCTGCGGATCGACACCGCCCTTGCCGATCCCGAAGTGGCGGCGGCGCGGATCGCCGCGAAGATGGAGGATGCCTGAGATGGCCCTGATCGAGACCGAGATCGACGCGCGCGGCGTCGCCGAACTGCGGCTGAACCGGCCCGAAAAGCACAATGCGCTTTCGGCTGAGATGATGCGCGAGCTTGTGGCTGCGGCCGCGGGACTGGCGGCGGAGGAGAGCGTGCGCGTGGTGGTGCTGTGCGCCGAGGGGCCGACCTTCTGCGCGGGCGGTGATCTGGCGTGGATGCGGGCGCAGTTCGAGATGGACAGCGCCACGCGGCGCACGGAATCGCGGCGCATCGCCGAGGCGCTGGGGGCGCTGGCGGCGCTGCCGCAGCCGCTGATCGGGCGGGTGCAGGGCAATGCCTTTGGCGGCGGCATGGGGCTGATCTCGGTCTGCGACATGGTGGTCGGCGTCGAGGGCGCGAAATTCGGGTTCACCGAGACCCGGCTGGGGCTGCTTCCGGCCAACATTGGGCCCTATGTGATCGCCCGCATGGGCGGCGCGGCGGCGCGCGAAGTGTTTATGAACGCGAAGATTTTCGGCGCCGAGGAGGCGCGCCGCCTGAACCTGCTGAACCGGGTTGTCGCGCCGGAGGGTCTGGCGGCGGCGGTCGAGGCCGAGGTTACGCCCTATCTCGCCTGCGCGCCCGGTGCGGTGCGCGAGAGCAAGGCGCTGCTGAACGCGCTTGTGGGGCAGGTGAGCGCGGCGCAGGTGGATATGGCGATCGACGCGCTGGCGGCACGCTGGGAGACCGCCGAGGCGCAGGAGGGCATCGCTGCTTTCTTCGACAAGCGCCCGGCCCCATGGGGGGCCAAATCCGGACAATAAGCGTTGCGCGCGGCCTCCTGCGCTTCCATCACGGCGGCGCGACCGGCTGACAGCGCATGGCGCGGGCTGGCTGCCGAACGCCTAAGTCGACCGAAAAAACGGGCTGCCAGCCGGCTTCCTGCGTTTGGCGTTTTCTTTGGCGCTGCCGAGGGCCTGAATTTGCGTGTCCGCGCAGAATGTATGCAACGGTCGACGGAAAAAATGTCGAAACATCAGTGATTACCCTACGTAACTAGGGGTATCTCCATGAAATGACGAGATTTTCATCATTCGTGAATAACTTGGGCCGTTGTTGACCCGGACCGCACTCAGCGATAAGTCACTCACAGCAAGGCAACAAAGCCATGGTCTCCGCGCCGCTTGCGGTGCGCCTCGCAAAGGAGCCACATCTTGGACGAGATGCTGCGGGAATATCTTCCCATCCTCGTGTTCCTCGCCGTCGCCGTTGGCCTCGGTCTCGTGCTTATCCTTGCGGCCGTCGTGCTGGCGGTGCGCAGCCCTGACCCCGAAAAAGTCTCGGCATATGAATGCGGGTTCAACGCCTTCGATGATGCGCGGATGAAATTCGACGTCCGGTTCTATCTGGTGTCGATCCTGTTCATCATCTTCGATCTCGAGATCGCCTTCCTATTCCCCTGGGCCACCGCGTTCAAGGATGTGAGCATGGTCGGCTTCTGGTCGATGATGGTGTTCCTTGCGGTGCTGACCGCGGGCTTTGCCTACGAATGGAAGAAAGGGGCGCTCGAATGGGAGTGACGACCGGCCTCAATACCGCCGGGGGAGATCGCGAGGTTGCCACGCAGGCGCTGAACCGCGAGTTGCAGGACAAGGGCTTTCTGCTGACCTCCGTCGATGATGTGATCAACTGGGCCCGCACCGGCTCTCTGCATTGGATGACCTTCGGTCTGGCCTGCTGCGCGGTCGAGATGATGCAGACCTCGATGCCGCGCTACGACCTCGAGCGGTTCGGCACCGCGCCGCGCGCCTCGCCGCGCCAGTCGGACCTGATGATCGTTGCGGGCACGCTGACCAACAAGATGGCTCCGGCGCTGCGCAAGGTCTACGACCAGATGCCCGAGCCGCGCTATGTGATCTCGATGGGGTCCTGCGCCAACGGCGGCGGCTATTATCACTACAGCTATTCCGTGGTGCGCGGCTGCGACCGGGTTGTGCCCGTCGACGTCTATGTGCCCGGCTGCCCGCCAACGGCAGAGGCGCTGCTCTACGGGCTAATGGCGCTGCAGAAGAAAATCCGCCGCACCGGCACGATCGTGCGCTGAGCCTTCGCGGGAGGGGATCATGACCAAAGCACTGAACGAACTTGGCGCCCACATCGAGGTGAAACGCCCCGATTGCGTGGTGGCCTGGGACGTCACCCACGACGAGCTCAACGTCGACGTCGCGCCCGCCAACATCGGCGGGCTGGTGGAGTTTCTCCGCAGCGACCCGACCTGCCGCTTCTCGTCGCTGGTGGATATCACCGCGGTGGACTACCCGGATCGGCCCAAGCGGTTCGACGTGGTCTATCACCTGCTGTCGATGTACCAGAACCACCGCATCCGCCTGCGCGTCTCGGTGCGCGAGGATGAGATCGTACCCTCGATCACCTCGGTGCACCCCTCGGCCAACTGGCTGGAGCGCGAGGTGTTCGACATGTTCGGCATCCTGTTCTCGGGCCACCCGGACCTGCGCCGCATCCTCACCGACTATGGCTTCCGCGGCCATCCGCTGCGCAAGGACTTCCCGACCACGGGCTATGTCGAGGTGCGCTATGACGAAGAGCTGAAGCGCGTGGTCTATGAGCCGGTGAAACTGGTGCAGGAATACCGCCAGTTCGATTTCATGTCGCCGTGGGAAGGTGCGCAATACGTGCTGCCCGGCGATGAAAAGGCCGAGGAGGAGGCGAAGTGATGGACGGCTCCAAAGGTTTCGAAGACGCCCTGACGGGCGAGCAGAAGATCCGCAACTTCAACATCAACTTCGGTCCGCAGCACCCGGCGGCGCACGGCGTGCTGCGCCTCGTGCTGGAGCTTGACGGCGAGATCGTCGAGCGCTGCGATCCGCACATCGGCCTGCTGCACCGCGGCACCGAAAAGCTGATGGAAAGCCGCACCTACCTGCAGAACCTGCCGTATTTCGACCGGCTCGACTACGTTGGCACGATGAACCAGGAACACGCCTGGGTGCTGGCGATCGAAAAGCTCTGCAACGTCGAGGTGCCGCGCCGCGCGCAGCTGATCCGCGTGCTCTACTGCGAGATCGGGCGCATTCTGAACCACCTGCTGAACGTGACCACGCAGGCCATGGACGTGGGCGCGCTGACGCCGCCGCTCTGGGGCTTCGAGGAGCGCGAGAAGCTGATGATCTTCTACGAGCGGGCCTGTGGCGCGCGTCTGCACGCGGCCTACTTCCGGCCCGGCGGCGTTCACCAGGATTTGCCGCCCGAACTGATCGACGACATCGCCACCTGGTGCGAAGAGTTCCCCGCGCGTCTGCAGGACATCGACGATCTGCTGACCGAGAACCGCATCTTCAAGCAGCGCAACGCCGACATCGGCGTGGTGACCGAGCAAGACATCCAAGAGCATGGTTTCTCGGGTGTCATGGTGCGCGGGTCGGGCCTTGCATGGGACCTGCGCCGCGCGCAGCCTTATGAGTGCTACGACGAGTTCGAGTTCCAGATCCCCGTCGGCAAGAACGGCGATTGCTATGACCGCTACCTCGTCCGCATGGCCGAGATGCGCGAGAGCGTGAAGATCATGGTTCAGGCCTGCGAAAAGCTGAAGCTGCCCGAGAACCAGGGCGACGTTCTGGCGCGCGGCAAGATCACCCCGCCGAAGCGGTCCGAGATGAAAACCTCGATGGAGGCGCTCATCCACCACTTCAAACTCTACACCGAAGGGTTCCACGTGCCCGCGGGCGAGGTTTACGCCTGCGTCGAGGCGCCGAAGGGCGAGTTCGGTGTCTACCTCGTGGCCGATGGCAGCAACAAACCCTACCGCGCCAAGCTGCGCGCGCCGGGGTTTCTGCACCTGCAGGCCATGGACTACATTTGCAAAGGCCACCAGCTGGCCGACGTCGCGGCGATCCTCGGCTCGCTCGACATTGTTTTCGGAGAAGTTGACCGATGATCCGCATCACTGCCGCGCTGTCCGCGCTTGCTCTGCTCACCGCCTGCACCATGCCCCCGAAGGGCGTGGACGACATGCAACTCGCCGCATGGGACGAGGCCGTGGCCTCGATCGGCTGCGAGCTTTCGACCGAGAGCGACTATCTGCCCGTCGAACTGCAGACCGGCCTGAGCCGTGCGCAGGTGCAAGAGATCGCGTCCTACAAGGTGAAAACCGGCGTGGCCGAGCCCAATGCCACCGGCGGCGTGCGTCTGATCACCGGCGCCTGCACCCCGGCCGCACCGGCGCCCGAGGCTGACGTCATGGCCGAGGCTCCGGCAGCGGGCTGAGAGAGTAAAGAGCGGCGGGGCAGGCGCCCCGTCCTAACGCCGCGGCGGCCTCGCCCCCGGCCAATGATATGAACCGAAGGTCCGTTTGCCATGTTGCGCCGTCTTCATCACGAACAGCCCGAGAGCTTCGCTTTCACGCCCGCCAACCTTGAGTGGGCCGAGGCGCAGATCAGCAAGTATCCTGAGGGCCGTCAGGCCAGCGCCATCATCCCGCTGCTGTGGCGCGCGCAGGAGCAGGAGGGCTGGCTGAGCCGTCCGGCGATCGAGCATGTCGCCGACATGCTGGGCATGGCCTATATCCGCGCGCTCGAAGTCGCGACCTTCTACTTCATGTTCCAGCTGCAGCCGGTGGGTTCGGTGGCGCATGTGCAGATCTGCGGCACCACGTCGTGCATGATCTGCGGCGCGGGCGAGCTGATGGAGGTCTGCAAGGCCAAGATCGCCGCCAAGCCGCATGAGGTCTCGGCGGATGGAAAGTTCTCGTGGGAAGAGGTGGAATGCCTCGGTGCCTGCTCGAACGCCCCGATGGCGCAGATCGGCAAGGATTACTACGAAGATCTGACCGGCGAGAAACTGGCCGAGATCCTTGATGCCATGGCCGCCGGCGAGGTGCCGGTGCCGGGCCCGCAGAACGGCCGTTTCGGCTCGGAGCCGCTGGGCGGTCCGGTGGTGCTGACCGAAGGCAAGGACGAGGAGCAGAACGCTTCGGTCGCGCTGGCAACCTCGATTGGGGACACGGTGAAGCGCATCGACGGCACCGAGGTGCCGCTGCGCGCGCCGTGGCGTGACCGCTCGGACGAGAAGGGCGACGCAAAGCCCGACACCCATGCGCCCAAGCTCTCGGAGGGCGAGCCCGCAAATGCCACCGGCATCGACAAGCGCGAGGCTCCGGTCACTCCGGCGGGCGAGGTCAAATCCGATCCCGAACCCGCCGAGCCGAAGCCGCTGGACGCAGGCCGCAAGCCCGAGACGCTCTCGGCGCCGCTGGACGGCGGGGCTGACGATCTCAAGATGATCAAGGGCGTCGGGCCGAAGCTCGAAGAGCTGCTGCACCGCCTTGGGTTCTTCCACTTCGGCCAGATCGCCTCGTGGACCGAGGAAGAACTGGAGTGGGTCGATGCCAACCTCGAAGGCTTCAAGGGCCGGGCGTCGCGTGACGAGTGGGTTGCTCAGGCCAAGACACTGGCCGAAGGTGGCGAGACGGATTTCTCGACCCGTGTGAAGAAGGGCGAGGTCTACGACGACGAATAAGCAGGATGAGTTAGACAGGGAGTGAGAGATGACAGACGTGACGATGCAGGACGGATGCGCCCGCAAATGCTGGATAACGGCAGCCGTTTTTGGGCTCATCGTTGCGCTGTTCGCGCTTGGCGGCGGGAAAGGGTTCTTTGCGGCCATCGTGCTCGCGCTGATCACCGCCGGTCTGCTCGGCTCTCTGTTCACCTGGCTCTCCTGCGCGGCGGTGCCGCAGCTTAGCGAGCGCTCGCCGATGTCCTCGCTTGCCCCAGCGGTCGAGGGCGAGGTGCCGACGATGCCGGACACGGTGACCGCAGAGCCGGCCACGCTGATGACGTCGCAAGAAGTGCCGCCGGTCGAGGATGTGCCGGAGCCGGCACCTGCGGCGGCCACTGCACCGGAGCCTGCTCCGGCGCCGAAAGAAGAGACACCGGCGAAGCCGGAGACGGTCGCCCCCGCGGCGACTGAGGAGGAGGAAGCCCAACCCGAGGCGCTGGCGTCGCCGCGCGGAGGGGAGGCTGACAACCTCAAGGAAATCAAGGGCGTGGGCCCCAAGCTTGAATCGCTTCTGCACGAGCTTGGGATCTACCATTTCGACCAGATCGCTGGCTGGAGCGCCAGTGAAGTGGCGTGGATGGATCAGAACCTGAAAGGGTTCCGCGGCCGGGTCTCGCGTGATGATTGGATCGGGCAGGCCAAGACACTTGCGGCGGGCGGCGAGACCGAGTTCTCGAAGCGCGTCGAAGAGGGCGACGTCTACTGACGCGCCCAGAGGATGAGTGCCGCCGGACAGATCCGGCGGTGCGAACGGGAAGAGGACCGGACCGAAGATGAGCGACGAGGCACAGCACAGCCGGCAGGGGCGCATTATCGCGCTGGTGATCGCCGGAACCGGGCTGGCTTGGATCGCCGCGACGGTGGCGGGCGAGATGCTGGGCTGGACCCAGCGCATGAGGGCCTTCTTTGACCTTGCCGCTCTGGCCGGGTTCGGGACGGCGATCTGGATGATTTACGGGCTCTGGCGGTCGCGTCAGAAAGGCCGCCAGGAAGACAAGGACTGAGAGATGCTGAAGGACGAAGATCGGATCTTTACCAATCTCTACGGCATGCAGGATCGCTCCCTCGCCGGAGCGAAGAAGCGTGGCCACTGGGACGGCACGGCTGGCATCATCGCCAAGGGTCGCGACTGGATCATCGACGAGATGAAGGCTTCGGGCCTGCGCGGGCGCGGCGGGGCAGGCTTCCCGACCGGCCTCAAATGGTCCTTCATGCCCAAGGAAAGCGACGGTCGCCCGTCCTATCTGGTGATCAACGCCGATGAATCCGAGCCCGCGACCTGCAAGGACCGCGAGATCATGCGCCACGATCCGCACACGCTGATCGAGGGTGCGCTGATCGCGTCGTTCGCGATGAACGCCCATGCGAGCTACATCTACATCCGCGGCGAATACATCCGCGAGCGCGAGGCGCTGCAGGCGGCGATCGACGAATGCTATGACGCAGGCCTGCTGGGCAAGAACGCCGCTGGCTCGGGCTGGGACTTCGATCTCTACCTGCACCACGGCGCGGGCGCTTACATCTGCGGCGAGGAAACCGCGCTTCTGGAAAGCCTCGAGGGCAAGAAGGGCATGCCGCGCATGAAGCCGCCGTTCCCGGCGGGCGCAGGCCTCTACGGCTGCCCGACCACGGTGAACAACGTCGAATCCATCGCGGTCTGCCCGACCATCCTGCGCCGCGGCGCGACGTGGTTCTCGTCGTTCGGACGGCAGAACAACGCGGGCACCAAGCTCTTTGCCATCACCGGCCATGTGAACACGCCTTCGGTCTTCGAAGAGCAGATGTCGCTGCCGGTGCGCGAGTTGATCGAAAAGCACGGCGGCGGCATCCGCGGCGGCTGGGACAATCTCAAGGCGATCATCCCCGGCGGCGCGTCCTGCCCGATCCTGCCCAAGGACAAGCTCGAAGACGCCATCATGGATTTCGACTGGATGCGTCAGAACCAGTCGTCCTTTGGCACCGGCTGCATGATCGTAATGGATCAGAGCACCGATGTGGTGAAGGCGGTCTGGCGCCTGTCGAAGTTCTTCAAGCATGAAAGCTGCGGCCAGTGTACGCCGTGCCGCGAGGGCACCGGCTGGATGATGCGGGTGATGGACCGTCTGGTGACCGGCGATGCGGAGGTCGAAGAGATCGACATGCTGCTCAACGTGACCAAACAGGTCGAGGGCCACACCATCTGCGCGCTCGGCGACGCGGCGGCCTGGCCGATCCAGGGCCTGATCCGGCACTTCCGCGAAGAGATCGAAGACCGCATCAAGGCGAAGAAGACCGGGCGCATGGGCGCCATGGCGGCGGAGTGAACTGATGCGTGTGACTTATATGAACGGTGCTTTTGGTTTGATCGCCGCGCTGACGCTGGCGGCCTGTGCGGGCACGCCCTCGACCGGTGGCTTTGGCGGCGGCTCGGTGGCGAGCCGTTGGGAGAACCGGGTTGTGACGATTTCGATGGCCGAGCGTATTGCCGATGCCTGCCACGATCAGGGCATCTATCTGGCTGCCTCGCGCTACGGCGGGGCCGTGCACCGCGCCACCGAAGAGATGGCCGCCGAGGGCACCGATCGTGCGGCGCTGGAAGCGGCTTATCAAAATCAGGACTTTGGTGCGCTCTCGACGAAGATCGACAGCGAGATCGCCCGGCGCGGCGGCAATGAGGCGCAGCCCGCGTCGCTCTGCGCGCTCGGCGAGAAGGAAATCGCGGCGGGGTCCGATCTGGGCCAGACGCTGCAGAAGGGATGAACGAGTGATGGCACTGGCAAACAAATTGGCGGGTCGCAAACTGCGCGCGGGGGCCGCTCTGGCGCTGATCGCGGCGCTGGCGGCCTGCGGCACAAGCAAGGACGACCCGGAGTTCGGCGGTCTGAAGTTCCGCGCCGACACCAAGGCGTCCAGCCAAGACCGCGCGGCCTTTGCCGCCACGGTCAAGAACGCCGCCCGCGCGCCGCAACTGGCGGTGGATGCGGCGGTCTATGAAGGCACCAAATACTGCATTCACTTTCTGGGCACCTCCGACATCGCCTGGGCGGTGGACCCGGCGGCGCTGCGCGCGCAGCCGCGGCTTGCGGGAAGTGACCTCGTGCTGAGCGGACGCTGCGTGGAATGAGACAGAGCGCGCTCATATCTGGCGGATTCCCGGGTGGTTATTGCATAGCCGCACCCCGGGTCCCCACATTCCGTGACGAGGGAGTCCGCCTGTCGGCTGGCTCCACCTTTCGTCAATGGAGAGAAGATATGCGCAAGTTCAAAGCCGCTGCCGCCGCGATGCTGATCGGGCTCGGGGCACTTCCCGCTGCGGCCCAGACCAAGCCCCCGCTGGGCGAGGTGCGCGAGATTTACGACGGTCTGCTGGCGGTCGGTCTGGCGGATGAGATCCGCAAGCGCTGCGACAATATCGGCGCGCGGATGATCACCGCGATGACCACGCTCAACGCGCTGAAGAACCGGGCCCGCGCGCTTGGCTACAGCGACGAGGAGATCGAGGATTACGTGACCTCGAAGGCCGAGAAGAAGCAAATGCGCGCCGATGGCGAGGCCTATATGGCGGCCCGCGGCGTATCGCCCAAGGATACGGCCGGTCTGTGCCGCGTCGGGCTCGACGAAATTGCCAGGGGCAGCGCCATCGGGCGCCTCCTGAGGGAGAAATGATGCGACACGCGACGTGCATATCCCCCAGCGCCCTGCCGCAGGCGGCGGGAGCGTCGCGTGTGTCACCAGTCATGGGAAGATGCCAATGACCAACCTTCGTAAGATCATCATCGACGGCAAAGAGCTTGAGGTGGATGGGGCGATGACCCTGATCCAGGCCTGTGAAGAGGCCGGCATCGAAGTGCCGCGCTTTTGCTATCACGAGCGCCTGTCCATCGCGGGCAACTGCCGCATGTGCCTTGTCGAAGTGGTCGGCGGCCCGCCCAAGCCCGCGGCCTCCTGCGCCATGCAGGTGCGCGACCTGCGGCCCGGCCCCGAGGGCCAGCCGCCGGTCGTGAAAACCAACTCGCCGATGGTCAAGAAGGCCCGCGAGGGGGTGATGGAGTTCCTGCTCATCAACCACCCGCTCGACTGCCCGATCTGCGATCAGGGCGGCGAGTGTGACCTGCAGGATCAGGCGATGGCCTATGGCGTCGACTTCTCGCGCTTCCGCGAGGCCAAGCGGGCGGTCGACGATCTCGACCTCGGTCCGCTGGTCGAAACGCATATGACCCGCTGCATTTCCTGCACCCGCTGCGTGCGCTTCACCACCGAGGTGGCGGGGCTGACGCAGATGGGCCAGACCGGGCGCGGCGAAGATGCCGAGATCACCTCGTATCTGAACCAGACGCTGGATTCGAACCTGCAGGGCAACATCATCGACCTCTGCCCGGTGGGCGCGCTGGTGTCGAAACCCTATGCCTTCACCGCCCGCCCGTGGGAGCTGACCAAGACCGAGAGCATCGACGTGATGGATGCGCTCGGCTCGAATATCCGGGTCGACACCAAGGGCCGCGAAGTGATGCGCTTCCTGCCGCGCAACCATGATGGCGTGAACGAGGAATGGCTGTCGGACAAGAGCCGCTTCGTCTGGGACGGCCTGCGCCGCCAGCGGCTCGACCGCCCCTATATCCGCAAGGACGGCAAGCTGAAGCCCGCCACATGGCCCGAGGCGCTGGCCGCGGCGAGCGCGGCGCTGAAGGGCGCCAAGAAGGTGGCCGGTCTGGTGGGCGATCTCGCCCCGGTCGAGGCGGCCTTCTCGCTCAAGCAACTGGTCGAAGGGCTGGGCGGTTCGGTCGAATGCCGCACCGACGGCGCGCGGCTGCCGGTGGGCAACCGGTCGGCCTATGTGGGCAATGTGGCGGTCGAGGAGATCGACACCGCGAAAGAGATCGTGCTCATCGGCACCAACCCGCGCGACGAGGCGCCCGTGCTCAACGCGCGCATCCGCAAGGCATGGATCGCCGGGGCCGAGGTCAAGGTGATCGGCGAGGCCGCCGATCTGACCTATGACGCCACGCAGCTCGGCGCGGACCGCAAGGCGCTGGCTGACGCGAAGGTCTCGGAAGATGCCATCGTGATCGTCGGGCAGGGCGCGCTACGCGAGGCCGACGGTCTGGCGGTTCTGGCCGCGGCGCAGGCGCTCACCGGCAAGCTGCTGGTGCTGCACACCGCCGCCTCGCGCGTGGGTGCGCTGGACGTGGGCGCGGTGACCGAAGGCGGGCTCGAGGCCGCCACCAAGGATGCCGACGTGATCTACAACCTCGGTGCCGACGAGATCGAGATCGAGCCCGGGGCCTTCGTCATCTATCAGGGCAGCCATGGTGACCGGGGCGCGCACCGCGCCGACGTGATCCTGCCGGGCGCCGCCTACACCGAGGAAAACGGCCTTTTCGTCAACACCGAAGGCCGCCCGCAACTGGCCTTCCGCGCTGGGTTCGCACCGGGCGAGGCGAAAGAAAACTGGGCGATCCTCCGGGCCCTGTCCGCCGAGCTTGGCGCCAAGCAGCCGTGGGACAGCCTTGCGCAGCTGCGTCAGGCGCTGGTCGCCGAGGTGCCGCATCTGGCCCAGATCGACACGGTACCCGAGAACGAGTGGGTGCCGCTGGAGACGGACAAGCTGGGCGACGCGTCGTTCCGCAACGCGGTAAAGGATTTCTGGCTGACCAACCCGATCGCCCGCGCCTCGGTGCTGATGGCCGAGCTTTCGGCAAACGCAAAGGCCCGGCGCGACGCGCCGATGGCAGCCGAGTGATCCATGTCGCTGCGGATATCCCTTTCCCTTGCGGCGCTGGCCGCGCTGAGTGCCTGCGCGGAACCCGCGCCGGAGACAGCGCCTTTTGCGCCGCGCTACGAGGGGGTGGAGACGCGGCTGCTGGATGGCGATCTGGTGAATTTCTTCGTGGCCATGCGCGGCGCGCGCGGCTCGGAGGATGTAGAGAACTACGCAGATTGCGCCGCGGCGCAATATGCGCTGATCCGTGGCTACGGGTTCGCGCGTCATCTGCGGACGAATGTGTCGGAAGAGGGTGGCCTCTGGCGCGGAGATGCGGTTTACACCATCTCTGCGGCGCTGCCTCGCGGGCTCAAGACGATCGACGCGGAAGTCGTCGCGTCAGCCTGCGCCGAGAACGGAATACCGATGGTGTGAGGGACACTTGATGGCAGACTTCTTCGCAACGCCCTTCGGCATCTTCATCCTAGTGCTCGCGCAAACCCTTGCGGTCGTGGCCTTCGTGATGATCTCGCTGTTGTTCCTGGTCTATGGCGACCGCAAGATCTGGGCCGCCGTGCAGATGCGGCGCGGCCCCAACGTCGTGGGGGTGTTCGGCATTCTCCAGTCGGTGGCGGACGCGCTTAAATACATCCTCAAGGAAGTGGTGATCCCAGCGGGCTCTGACAAGGCTGTCTTCCTGCTGGCGCCGATCATTTCTTTCGTGATGGCGATGATCGCCTGGGCGGCGATCCCGTTCAACGACGGCTGGGTGCTCGCCGATATCAACGTGGCGATCCTCTACGTGATGGCGATCAGCTCGCTCGAGGTCTACGGCGTGATCATGGGGGGCTGGGCGTCCAACTCGAAATACCCGTTCCTCGGCTCGCTGCGCTCGGCGGCACAGATGATCTCTTACGAGGTGTCGATCGGCCTGATCATCATCGGCGTGATCATCTCTACCGGCTCGATGAGCTTTGGCGACATCGTGCGGGCGCAGGATGGCAGCTTTGGCCTGTTCAACTGGTACTGGCTGCCGCATTTCCCGATGGTCTTCCTGTTCTTCATCTCGGCGCTGGCCGAGACCAACCGCCCGCCGTTCGACCTGCCCGAAGCGGAGTCGGAACTGGTGGCCGGTTATCAGGTGGAATATTCCTCGACGCCCTTCCTGCTGTTCATGGCAGGTGAATATATCGCGATCTTCCTGATGTGCGCGCTGACCTCGCTGCTGTTCTTCGGCGGCTGGCTGTCGCCGATCCCCGGCCTGCCTGACGGCGTGCTGTGGATGGTCGCGAAGATGGCGTTCTTCTTCTTCATCTTCGCGATGGTGAAGGCGATCACCCCGCGCTACCGCTACGACCAGCTGATGCGCCTGGGCTGGAAGGTCTTCCTTCCGTTCAGCCTGTTCTGGGTGGTCTTCGTGTCCTTCGCGGCGAAATTCGGATGGTTCTGGGGCATCTTCGCCCGCTGGACCACGGGAGGTTAAGCAACCATGGCATCGATCGATTACGGCCGGGCAGCAAAATATTTCCTGCTGGCAGACTTCATCAAGGGCTTCCAACTGGGGCTGAAGTACTTCTTCGCCCCCAAGCCCACGCTGAACTACCCGCATGAGAAGGGCTATCTGTCGCCGCGCTTCCGCGGCGAGCACGCGCTGCGCCGCTATCCCAATGGCGAAGAGCGCTGCATCGCCTGCAAACTCTGCGAGGCGATCTGCCCGGCGCAGGCCATCACCATCGACGCCGAGCCGCGGGACGACGGCAGCCGCCGCACCACGCGCTACGACATCGACATGACGAAATGCATCTACTGCGGCTTCTGCCAAGAGGCCTGCCCGGTGGACGCGATCGTCGAGGGGCCGAACTTCGAGTTCTCGACCGAGACCCGCGAGGAGCTGTTCTACGACAAGGACAAGCTCCTGGCGAACGGTGAGCGCTGGGAAGCCGAGATCGCCCGCAACCTCGAGCTTGACGCTCCATATCGCTGACGCCGCAGGGGAGGAGAGCAGATGACCGCCAGTTTTGACCAAGCCCGGACCGAGGCCCGCCGCACCCGCGCGCGGGGCATTGCGCGGCTTGGCCATGCAGGAGATCAGGCATGAGCGATCCCAAAACCCCCTTCGAGCTGATGATGACGCAGGCGCAGGAGATGGCGAAAGCCTTCAACCCCGCGCTCGAGAGCTTCGCGCCCAAGGAATACGAGAAACTCTGGCCGACCATGCCCAAGGACATCATGGAGTTCTGGTTCGGCAAGGGCATGTCCAAGGATGGGCTCGACGCCAAGACCCGGCTGCTGCTGACGCTGGCCGGGCTGACCATGCAGGGCGCGCAGGCTGACACGCCGGTGCGCATGACCGTGCGCCACCTGATCGAGGCCGGCGCCACCAAAGACGAGATCGCCGAGACCATCGCCCATATGTCGATGTTCGCTGGCATACCCGCCATGACCCGCGCCATGGAGCTTGCGCGCGAGGTGATGGAAGACAACGAGGATAACGCAAAATGATGGTGTTCGCCTTCTACCTCTTTTCGCTCTGCGTGATCGTGGGCGGGCTGCTCACGGTGATCGCCCGGAATCCGGTGCACTCGGTGCTCTGGCTGATCCTCTCCTTCCTCAGCGCGGCGGGGCTCTTCGTGCTGCTGGGCGCCGAGTTCGTGGCGATGCTGCTGATCATCGTCTACGTCGGCGCGGTGGCGGTGCTGTTCCTCTTCGTGGTGATGATGCTGGACGTGGACTTTGCCGAACTGCGCGCGGGCATGGCGAAATACATGCCGCTGGCGCTGCTCATCGGCGTGGTCATCCTGATGCAACTGGGCATGGCCTTTGGCGGCTGGGAAGCCTCGGAACTGGCGGCGAGCCAGCTGACGGCACCGACGCCCGCGCCCGAAGAGATGCAGAACACCGTCGCGCTCGGCGTGCTGCTCTATGACCGCTACTTCCTGCTGTTCCAGCTGGCGGGGCTGATCCTGCTGGTCGCCATGATCGGCGCGATCGTCCTCACGCTGCGCCACCGTACCGACGTCAAGCGTCAGAACGTGCTGGCGCAGATGTGGCGCGATCCGGCCAAGGCGCTGGAACTGAAAGACGTGAAGCCCGGGCAGGGGCTCTGAATTACACCCTGCCGCGCCCCCCGGGAGGGGCGGGCGCTGCGGGCAACGGGATATGACGCGGACCCACCCGACAAAGGGCCGCGAGGGACTTGAAGGATCGGGGCAATGACCCGGAGGGATGCATGATCGGACTTGAACATTACCTGACGGTGGCGGCCGTGCTGTTCGTCATCGGGATTTTCGGGATTTTCCTCAATCGGAAGAACGTGATCATCCTGCTGATGTCGATCGAGCTCATTCTGCTCTCGGTCAACATCAATTTCGTCGCCTTCTCGTCCTTTCTGGGCGATCTCGCGGGGCAGGTCTTCACGCTCTTCGTGCTGACCGTGGCGGCGGCCGAAGCCGCCATCGGCCTTGCGATCCTCGTCTGCTTCTTCCGCAACCGCGGCTCGATCGCCGTGGAAGACGTCAACGTGATGAAAGGCTGACCGCCCATGGAGACGATTATTCTCTTCGCCCCGCTGCTCGGGGCCGTGCTGGCGGGGTTCGGCTGGCGCTTCATCGGCGAGAAGGGGGCCATGTGGGTCACCACCGGCCTGCTGTTTCTGGCCTGTCTGCTGTCGTGGATCGTGTTCCTCTTCCTCGGCGAGGCAGAGACCATCCCGCTGTTCCGCTTCATCGAAAGCGGCACGCTCAGCACCGAATGGGCGATCCGCTCGGACCGTCTGACGGCGATCATGCTGATTGTGGTCACCACGGTCTCGGCGCTCGTGCACCTCTACAGCTTCGGCTACATGGCGCATGACCCGCAGTTCAAGGAAGGCGAGAGCTACAAGCCGCGCTTCTTTGCCTACCTGTCGTTCTTCACCTTCGCGATGCTCGCGCTGGTGACCTCGGACAACCTTGTGCAGATGTTCTTTGGCTGGGAAGGCGTGGGCGTCGCGTCCTATCTGCTGATCGGCTTCTACTACAAGAAACCCTCGGCGGGGGCTGCGGCGATGAAGGCCTTCATCGTCAACCGTGTGGGCGACTTCGGCTTCCTGCTCGGCATTCTTGGCCTCTTCTTCCTCACCGACTCGATCCGCTTTGACGACATCTTCGCGGCGGCGCCGCAGCTGGCGGAAACGCAGCTGACCTTCCTCTGGACCGACTGGAACGCGGCGAACCTGCTGGCCTTCCTGCTGTTTGTCGGCGCCATGGGCAAATCGGCGCAGCTCTTGCTGCACACATGGCTGCCCGACGCGATGGAAGGCCCGACCCCGGTGTCGGCGCTGATCCACGCCGCGACCATGGTGACCGCCGGTGTCTTCCTCGTCTGCCGCATGTCGCCGCTGATGGAATACGCGCCCGAGGCGATGGCCTTCGTCACCTTCCTTGGTGCCACCACCGCCTTCTTCGCGGCGACGGTCGGCCTCGTGCAGAACGACATCAAGCGCGTGATCGCCTATTCGACCTGTTCGCAGCTCGGCTATATGTTCGTGGCGGCGGGCGTCGGCGTCTACTCGGCGGCGATGTTCCACCTGCTGACCCACGCCTTCTTCAAGGCGATGCTGTTCCTCGGTGCTGGCTCGGTCATCCACGCGATGCACCACGAGCAGGACATGCGGAACTACGGCGGTCTGCGCGGCAAGATCCCCTATACCTTCTGGGCGATGATGATCGGCACGTTGGCGATCACCGGCGTTGGCATCCCGCTCACCCACATTGGTTTCGCCGGTTTCCTGTCGAAGGATGCGATCATCGAGAGCGCTTGGGCAGGCACCGCGGGCGGCTATGCCTTCTGGATGCTGGTCATCGCGGCGCTGTTCACCTCGTTCTACTCGTGGCGCCTGATCTTCCTGACCTTCTACGGGCGTCCGCGCGGCGACAAGCACACGCATGAGCACGCGCATGAAAGCCCCAAGGTCATGACCATTCCGCTGGCGGTTCTTGCCGTGGGCGCGGTCTTTGCCGGGATGGTCTTCTACGGGCCGTTCTTTGGCGACCATGAGAGGGTGAACCGTTTCTTCGGCATCCCCGCGCATCATGCAGAAGCTTCGGAAGAGGGGCATGGTGAGGCGGCAGGCGAAGCTGCGGGCGAAGAGCACGCGGCCACCGAGGCGCATGGCGAAGACACCGCCGTCGCCACCGAAGAGCATGGCGCCGAGGCAGCCGCCGCAGAGGGCCACGCCGAGGAGGGCCACGCCGAAGAGACTACCCATGTGGCCACCGGCATGGCGCCCGAGGGTGCGATCTTCATGGGGCCGGACAACCACGTCATGGATGAGGCGCACCACGCGCCGGTCTGGGTGAAGGTCTCGCCGTTCTTCGCCATGCTGATCGGCTTTGGCGTCGCCTATCTCTTCTACATCGTGAATCCGGCGCTGCCGAAGCGGCTCGCAGAGAACCAGCGCCCGCTGTATCTCTTCTTGCTGAACAAGTGGTACTTCGACGAGATCTACGACTTCATCTTCGTGCGGCCAGCCAAGGCGATCGGGCGCTTCCTGTGGAAGCGCGGTGACGGCAATGTCATCGACGGCTCGATCAATGGCGTGGCGATGGGGATCATCCCCTTCTTCACCAAGCTCGCGGGCCGCGCGCAGTCCGGCTACATCTTCACCTACGCCTTCGCCATGGTGATCGGCATCGCCGTTCTGGTCACCTGGATGTCGATCCTCGGAGGGGCTCACTAATGGCCAACCTTCTTTCCATCGTCACCTTCCTGCCCGCGCTGGCGGCGCTGATCCTCGCGCTCTTCCTGCGCGGCGGCGACGCCGCGGCGGACCGGAACGCCAAATGGCTCGCGATGATCGCCACCTCGGCGACCTTCGTGATCTCGCTGTTCATCCTGTTCCAGTTCGACGCGTCGAACCCCGGCTTCCAGATGGTGGAGACCGGCAGCTGGATCATGGGCATGAGCTACAAGATGGGCGTCGACGGCATCTCGGTGCTGTTCGTGATGCTCACCACCTTCATGATGCCGCTGGTGATCCTCGCCTCGTGGGACGTGAAGGTGCGGGTCAAAGAGTATATGATCGCCTTCCTGCTGCTCGAGACGCTGATGCTCGGCGTGTTCATGGCGCTCGATCTGGTGCTCTTCTACCTGTTCTTCGAGGCGGGCCTGATCCCGATGTTCCTGATCATCGGCATCTGGGGCGGCAAGAACCGCATCTACGCTTCGTTCAAGTTTTTCCTCTACACCTTCCTCGGCTCGGTGCTGATGCTGGTGGCGATCGTGGCGATGTATGCCGATGCGGGCACGCTGGATATCCCGACGCTGCTGACCCATGAGTTCTCGACCGCGGGCTTCTCGGTGCTGGGCATCCATATCGTCGGCGGTCTGCAGACGATGCTGTGGCTGGCCTTCTTCGCCTCCTTCGCGGTGAAGATGCCCATGTGGCCGGTGCACACCTGGCTGCCCGACGCGCACGTGCAGGCGCCCACGGCGGGCTCTGTGGTGCTGGCGGCGATCCTGCTGAAGATGGGCGGCTATGGCTTCCTGCGCTTTTCGCTGCCGATGTTCCCGGTGGGTTCGGAAGTGCTGGCGCCGCTGGTGTTCTGGATGTCAGCCATCGCCATCGTCTACACCTCGCTGGTCGCGCTGGTGCAGGAGGACATGAAGAAGCTGATCGCCTATTCGTCGGTCGCTCACATGGGCTATGTGACGCTGGGCATCTTTGCCGCCAACCAGCAGGGCATCGATGGCGCGATCTTCCAGATGATCAGCCACGGCTTCGTGTCGGGCGCGCTCTTCCTCTGCGTCGGGGTGATCTACGACCGGATGCACACCCGCGAGATCGACGCCTACGGCGGCCTCGTGAACCGCATGCCCGCCTATGCGCTGATCTTCATGTTCTTCACCATGGCCAACGTCGGGCTGCCGGGCACCTCGGGCTTCGTCGGGGAATTCCTGACCATGATGGGGATCTTCCAGGTCAACACCTGGGTGGCGCTCTTTGCCGCCTCGGGGGTGATCCTGTCGGCCTCCTACGCGCTGTGGCTCTACCGCCGCGTGGTGTTCGGCGATCTCATCAAGGAAAGCCTCAAGACCATTCAGGACATGACCCCGCGCGAGCGCTGGACCTTCGCGCCGCTGGTCGTCATGACCCTGTGGCTGGGGGTCTATCCGGCCGCCGCGCTGGACATCATCGGCCCGTCGGTCGAGGCGCTGGTCAACAATTATGATACGGCCGTGGCGGCCGCCGATCTCGGCGGCACCACCGTGGCCGAAGCGAACCACTGAGGGGACGGGGCATGATCTCGGCTGATCTGAACACAATCCTTCCGGAGATCCTGCTGGCGGTCTACGCCATGCTGGCGCTGGTCGGGGCGGTCTACACCGGCAAGGACAAGCTGGCCCCGGCGCTGGTCTGGGCCACCGCGGCGGTGATGGTGATCCTCGCGCTGTGGATCGGCACCACGGCAAGCGGCACGCGCCCGGCCTTCCACGGCATGTTCGTGGATGACGCCTTCTCGCGCTTTGCCAAAGTGGTGATCCTCGTCTCGGCGGCCTGCGTGCTGGTGATGGGCCTGGGCTTCATGCAAAAGCAAAAGCTGCTGCGCTTTGAATACCCGGTGCTGGTGGCGCTCTCGACCGTGGGCATGATGGTCATGGTCTCCTCGGGCGATCTGATGACGCTCTACATGGGGCTCGAACTGATGTCGCTCTCGCTTTACGTGGTCGCCTCGCTGCGCCGCGACAGCGAGATGTCCACCGAGGCCGGCCTGAAGTATTTCGTGCTGGGCGCGCTATCGTCGGGCATGCTGCTCTACGGTGCCTCGCTGACCTACGGCTTTGCCGGCACCACGCTTTACTCGGGCATCATCAACGCCGCCTCCGAGGGGCATCTGTCGATCGGGCTGCTGATCGGCCTCGTGCTGATGATCTCGGGCTTTGCCTTCAAGGTCTCGGCGGTGCCCTTCCACATGTGGACCCCCGACGTTTATCAAGGCGCGCCGACGCCGGTCACCGCCTTCTTCGCCACCGCGCCGAAGGTTGCGGCCATGGCGCTCTTCGCCCGCGTCATGCATGACGCCTTCGGCGGCGCCGTGGCGGACTGGAGCCAGGTGGTCGCGCTGATCGCCGTGCTGTCGATGTTCCTCGGCTCCATCGCCGCGATCGGCCAGACCAACATCAAGCGCCTGATGGCCTATTCCTCGATCGCCCATATGGGCTACGCGCTGATCGGCCTTGCCGCGGGCACCGAGGCCGGCGTCGAGGCGATGCTGATCTACATGGTGATCTATGTGACGATGAACGTCGGCACCTTTGCCTTCATCATGTTGATGAGCAAGGACGGCCAGCCGGTCGCCGATATCACCGCACTGGGGATGTACTCCAAGCGCGAGCCGGGCAAGGCGCTGGCCATGCTGGTGCTGCTGTTCAGCCTCGCCGGTGTGCCGCCGCTGCTGGGCTTCTTTGCCAAGCTGGGCGTCTGGCGCGCCGCCATCGCCGAAGACATGGTCTGGCTGGTGGTCGCCTCCGCCGTGGCCTCGGCCATCGGGGCGTTCTACTACCTGCGCATCGTCTTCTACATGTACTTCGGTGAAGACCGCGAGGATGCGCTGGACACCGGCGGCTCGCCGATCCTCTGGGGCTTCCTGATGGTCTCGGCGGTGATCATGGTGGCCGGGGTGGTGAACCTCTTCGGCATCGAGGGGCCTGCGGCCGCGGCGGCAGCCACCCTTGTCAACTGAGCCCCAACTCAGGTACGAGCCTTCGAGTGACGCGCCTCTGGCGCGTCGCTTTTTTCCGCCCTTGGCGGAGTTGCCTCCGGCGGGAGTATTTTCGGAAAGATGAAAGGGCAGGGCATGTGGCCTGAAGGCTATGGGCGGCGCGTGCTGGACGAGGTGGACAGCACCAATGCCGAGGCGGTGCGGATCGTGCCCGCGCTCGAAGCGCCCGAGTGGATCCTCGGGCTGCGGCAGAGCGCCGGGCGCGGGCGCCGGGGCCGCGCGTGGTCGATGCCCGAGGGCAATTTCGCCGCGACGCTGGTGCTGCCCGTGGCCGAGCCGCCGCAGGTGGTGGCCCTGCGCAGTTTCGTCGCCTCGCTGGCGCTCTATGAGGCCTTTGTGGCGGTGACCGGGCGTTCGGACGGGCTGGCGCTGAAATGGCCCAATGACGTGCTGATGAACGGCGGCAAGGTAGCGGGCATCCTACTGGAAAGCCTTGGGCGGCATGGCAATTGCGACTGGCTGGCGATCGGCATCGGCGTCAATCTCGCCGCCGCGCCGGATGTGGGCGAGGTCGAGCCCGGCGCGCTGCGCCCGGTCTCGCTGCTGTCGGAAACCGGCGCGGCTGTGGGGCCCGAGGAGTTTCTGACCGCGCTCGCCGCCGCCTATGCGCGCGAAGAGACGCGGTTCCGCGGCTATGGGTTTTCCGGGCTGCGCGAGGCCTGGCTGCAGCGGGCGGCGCGGCTGGGATCGGTGATCACCGCGCGCACCGGCAGGCACGAATTCGTGGGCACGTTCGAAACGGTGGACGATGCCGGCAATCTTGTCCTAAGGACAGCCAGCGGCCGGCAGGCGATTGCCGCGGCAGACGTGTTTTTCTGAAGGAGCGGCGGATGCTTCTGGCCATCGATTGCGGCAATACCAACACCGTGTTCTCGATCTGGGACGGGGCGCGCTTCCTTGCGACCTGGCGCACCTCGACCGAGCACCAGCGCACCGCCGACCAATATTACGTCTGGCTCTCGACGCTGATGGCGTTTCAGAAGATCGAGGCCGAGATCACCGATGTGATCGTCTCCTCCACCGTCCCGCGCGTGGTGTTCAACCTGCGGGTTCTGGCGGATCGCTATTTCAACACCCGCGCGCTGGTGGTGGGCAAACCCGATGTGGAACTGCCCGTCGAGGTGCGCGTGGATCTGGGCACCAATGTGGGCCCCGACCGTCTGGTGAACACCGTGGCGGGCTTTGACCTTTATGGCGGCGATCTCATCGTCGTCGACTTCGGCACCGCGACCACCTTCGACGTGGTGGCGCAGGACGGGGCTTATGAGGGCGGGGTGATTGCACCCGGCGTGAACCTCAGCCTCGAGGCGCTGCATCAGGCCGCCGCCGCGCTGCCGCATGTGGACATCACCAAGCCGCAGCGCGTGGTGGGAACCAATACCGTCGCCTGCATGCAGTCAGGCGTGTTCTGGGGCTATGTGGGCCTCGTGAGAGAAATCTGCGCGCGCATCAAGGCGGAACGAGACCGCCCGATGCGCGTCATATCGACCGGCGGGCTGGCGCCGCTTTTCCAGCAGGCTGAAGACCTCTTCGACGACTGGCGGGAAGATTTGACCATGCATGGTCTCACCGTCATCCATACGTACAATCTTGGCAGGAGCCAAAGCACATGAGCAGTGAACGCATCATCTACCTCCCTCTGGGGGGCGCCGGCGAGATCGGCATGAACGCCTATGTCTACGGATACGGCAAACCGGGCGAGGAACGGCTGATCCTCGTCGACATCGGTGTCGCCTTTCCCGACATGGATACGACCCCCGGCGTCGACATCATCTTCGCCGACATCACCTGGCTGAAAGAGAACCGCGAGCGGCTGGAAGCGGTGTTCATCACCCACGCCCACGAGGACCACGTGGGCGCCATCGGCCATTGTTTCGAGGACCTCGGCGTGCCGGTCTACGCCCGCGCCTTCACCGCCAATATCGCCCGTGGCAAGCTGGCAGAATACGGCCATTCGCCCGAGACGGTGACCACCGTGTCGCCCTGGCCCGAAACCACCAAGGCGGGTCCTTTCACCGTCGGCTTCCTGCCGATCTCGCACTCGATCCCGGAAAGCTCGGGTCTGGTGATCGACACCCCCGGCGGGCGGCTGATCCACACCGGCGACTTCAAGCTCGACAGCGATCCGGTGGTGGGCGAAGCCTTTGACCCGACGCTCTGGGGCGAGGTCGCCTCGAAAGGGGTGAAGGCGCTGATCTGCAACTCGACCAACGTTTTCTCGCCCAACCCCGGTCGCAGCGAGATCACCGTCGGCCCCGAGATCGAGACGCTGATCTCCAGCGCGCCGCAGATGGTTGTCGCCACCACCTTCGCCTCGAACGTGGCGCGGGTGAAGACGCTGGCCGAGGCCGGTGAGCGGGCCGGGCGCTCGATCTGCCTGCTGGGCCGCGCCATGCGGCGGATGATCGAAGCCTCGATCGAGACCGGCGTGGTCAGCTCTTTCCCCAAGGTGATCTCGCCCGAGGACGCGACGCAGATCCCGCGTGAGAACGTCATGCTGATCGTGACCGGCTCGCAGGGCGAGCGCCGGGCGGCCTCGGCGCAGCTGGCGCGCGGCAAATACAACGGCATCGAGCTGAAAGAGGGCGATCTGTTCCTCTTCTCGTCGAAGACCATTCCGGGCAACGAGAAGGGCGTGATCCACATCATGAACTCGCTGTCCGAGAAGGGCGTCGACATCGTCGATGACAACGGCGGCAAGTATCACGTCTCGGGCCACGCCAACCGCCCCGATCTGGAGCGGATGCAGGACATCGTGAACCCGCAGATCGTCGTGCCGATGCACGGCGAGCACCGCCACCTGCGCGAGCACATGAAGCTGGCCGAAGGGCTGGGCCGCGCCGGGGTGCTGGCGATCAACGGCACGATGGTGGATCTGTCCGGCAATCAGCCGACGGTGGCGGGCTATGTGGAGACGGGCCGCACCTATCTCGACGGCTCGGTGCAGATCGGCGCGATGGACGGTATCGTGCGCGACCGTATCCGCATGGCGCTCAATGGCCATGTGGTGGTGACGGTGATCCTCGACGAGGAAGACGAGCCGCTGGGCGAGCCGTGGTGCGAGCTGAAGGGCCTGCCCGAGATCGGCCGCTCGAACGCGCCGCTGGTGGACATTCTCGAAGAGGATCTGGCGCAGTTCCTTGGCCGCGCCGGAGAGAAGACGCTGACCGATGACGACAAGCTCGAGGAAGGCATGCGCCGCATCGTGCGCAACTCGGCGGTCAATGAGATTGGCAAGAAGCCCGAGGTGACGGTGGTGATCAGCCGCCTGTCGTAAGGCTTTCCGCCGGACGGACAAAAGGCGCGTCGCGAAAGCGGCGCGCCTTTTCGTTTGTGGGACGGAGGGCCGGGCGAGCGCCAGACTGCCGGTACGGCGTCGTCCATCGGGCTTGAACCGATGGCGCCCCATGAACGACCGCTCGCCCGGCGGCTGCGCCTTGATTCCGGGCGCGGTCCGGGGGCTGGTCGCCCCCGACCCAATCAGCGCGTGACCCGCAGCGCCTCGAGCCCGTGGAAATGGTAGAGGTCGGCGTATTTCGGCACTCCTGCCAGCATCATTCCCGAAAGCCGGTCGAAGAGGATCGGCAGAGCGGTCACCAACTCCAGCCGCGCCAGCGGCGCGCCGACGCAGAAATGCAGACCGCCGCCAAAGCTGGTGCTCGTCACCACCGCGCGCGAAGGATCGAAGCGCGCGGCATTGGCCCAGACCGCAGGATCGCGGTTCGCCGCGCCCAGCAGCAAGGCCACCTGATCGCCGCGCTTGAAGCTGTGGCCATAGGCCTCGACCTCTTCATAGGCGAAACGGGTGAACATATGCAGGGGCGGGTCGAAGCGCAGCACTTCCTCGACCACCGGCGCGGCGTTTTCTTCGGTGATCGCCACGCCCTCTTCGAGCAGCGTTTTGATGCCGTTGCCCATGGTGTGGACCGTCGCCTCATGCCCGGCATTGAGCAGCAGGATGCAGGTGGTGATCAGCTCGTCGGTCGAGAGCTTCTCGCCATCCTCCTCGGCGGCGATCAGATGCGACAGCAGATCGTCCCCCGGTGCCTTGCGCCGCTCGTTCACATAGCCGCGCAGGAAGTCCGAGAACTCGGTGGCGGCGCTGGCGGCGGCAAGCTCCATCGCCATGTCGCGCCGGGCTTGATACATGCCGACCATATCCGCCGACCAGCGCAGCAGTTGCGGCGCCATTTCCTCGGGCACGCCCAGCAGCCGCGCGATGACGATCACCGGGATCGGCTGGCAGAAGGCGGGCAGCAGGTCGATCTCACCCTCGGGCATCTCGTCGATCAGCCGGTGCGCCAGTTGGGCAATCTCGGGCCCCAGCGCCTTGATCCGGCGCGAGGTGAAGGCGCGCAGCACCAGCCCGCGCAGGCGGGTGTGGCGCGGCGGCTCAAGCTCGAGCATGGAATGCGCCTCGACCGCGTAGAACGGCGCCTGATGCGCGGGAATGTCGCGCGCCATCTCGGGCGGCACCTCGCGGCCAAAGCGGCGGTCCTTCAGTAGCGCCGAGACCGCGCGATGCGACACCGCGCAGGGCATTGCGTAGTCGTCCCAATAGGCGAGATCACCCGCGGCGCGCATCTCGTCGTAGAACGGGTAGGGGTCCTGCACGAAGGCGGGATCGGTCGGGGATCGGGAAAAGCGTCTCATGGCGCAAACCTAGGCCACGGCCACGCTTTCTTGGCAAGAGCGCTGTTGCTATGAGGGAGCGATGAACTGGAGCCTGCTGACCCGGAGCCGCGCCGCATGGCTGGTGCTGACGCTCGCCTTCGTGGCCGCGCTGTCGGGCGCGGTCTGGCACTATGGCTACCTGCAGGCGCTGGGGCCGCTGGCGGCACGCGGGCAGAGCGATCTGGAACTGGCCTCGGATCGTCTGGTCAGCCAGTTGCAGCGGTTCCGCGAGTTTGCCGTGCTCACCGTGCGTCATCCGGCGCTCGAGGCGCTGCACGAAGGCGGCTCGCGCAGTGCTGCCGAAGCGATGCTGCTCGGCGCTGCCGACCGGACCGGCGCGGTCAGCGCCTTTTACATGGATGCCTCGGGCGAGCTTCTGGCCTCTTCGGGCGGGCCGCTGCCGGGTGATGTGCCGCGCAGCAGCTATTTCCGCCGCGCGCTCACCGGTGCGCTTGGCGTCGCCCATGGCGAGGGGCCGGGCGAGGTCGAGCGGGTGTTCTACTACGCCGCGCCCAGCTTTGCGCCCGCGGGCGAGGTGCGCGGCGTGCTGGTCGTTGTGGTCGATGCGGCGGTGCTCGAACGCGACTGGCGCGGCTCGCTTCCGGCGGTGTTCTTCCTTGATGAAAGCGGCACGGTCTTTGTCACCAACCGCACCGAGCTTTTGGGATGGCGGCGCGACGGGGATGGGATGCTCTCGCCCTCGGGACGCCACTATGCCACCGAAACGATCCAGCACGGCAGCCACGAGATCGTGGCGCAGAACTGGTCGCCCTATATTCCCGCCCGCGCCCTGCGCCGCACCGCGGACCTGCCGGTGATCAATATGACCGGCGTGCTGATGATCGACGTGCGCCCGGCGCGGCGCTACGCGCTGCTGCAATCGGCGGCGGTCGGGGCGGGGGCGCTGTTCTTCCTTGCGCTGCTGTGGTTCGCGGTGGAGCGGCGGCAGGCGCTGGCGGCGATCAACCTCGCGCTCGAGCAGCGGGTTTCGGAACGGACGCGCGATCTCGAAGAGGCCAACCTCGCGCTGCGCCGCGAGGTGGTCGAGCGGCAGGAGGCCGAGGCGGCGCTCAAGCGCACGCAGGCGGAACTGGTGCAGGCGTCCAAGCTTTCGGCGCTTGGCAAGATGAGCGCGGGGATCAGCCACGAGCTCAACCAGCCGCTGATGGCGATCCGCTCGTTCGCCGAGAACGGCGCGGCGTTCCTTGACCGGGGCAAGCCCGAGCGCGCCGCCGAGAACCTCGGGCGGATCAGTGACATGGCCGGGAGGATGGGCCGGATCATCAAGAACCTGCGCGCCTTCGCCAAAGCCGAGCCGGGACCTGCGCATCGGGTCGGTCTGGCCTCTGTGGTCGAGCAGGCGCTGGAGCTTATGCAGCGCCGCATCGACAGCACCGGCACCAAAGTGGACTGGCAGCGCCCCGCGCGCCCGGCCATCGTCATGGGCGGCGAGGTGCGGCTGAGCCAAGTGGTGGTGAACCTCATCTCCAATGCGCTCGACGCCATGCAAAGCGGGCCGGACCGCAGGCTGCACCTGCGGATCAGCCATGACGATGCGGCGGGTCTGGTGCGGCTGACGGTGCGCGACAGCGGGCCGGGAATTGCCGAGCCGGACCGCATCTTCGATCCCTTCTATTCGACCAAGGAGGTCGGCCCCGAAGAGGGCATGGGGCTGGGGCTTTCGATCTCTTACGGGATCGTCGAAGGCTTTGGCGGTAAACTGCGCGGCACCAACCTGCCGGGCGGCGGGGCGGAATTCACGCTCGATCTGAGACAGGCAGAGGAACTGGCATGACACGGCGCGTATTGCTTGTGGACGATGATGCGGCGGTGCGCGAGGCGCTCGGCCAGACGCTGGAACTGGCCGATCTTGATGCGGTGACGGCGGGCAGTTTCGTCGAGTGCAAGGAGCTGATCGAGCCGGGGTTCGAGGGGGTGATCGTCTCGGACATCCGGATGCCGGGGCGCGACGGGTTTCACCTGCTCGACTATGCCCACCGGCAGGATCCCGAGCTGCCGGTGATCCTGCTGACCGGCGAGGGTGACATCCCGATGGCGGTGCGCGCGATGGCGGCGGGGGCCTTTGATTTTCTTGAAAAACCCTGCGCGCCCGCCGATCTGACGGCTGTGGTCGAACGGGCGCTGCGCACCCGCGCGCTGGTGCTGGAGAACCGCCGTCTGAAGGCGGAACTGGAGACCGGCGACGCGGCGGCGCGGCTGCTCTTTGGTACCTCGCGCAAGGCCGATGCGCTGCGTGCGCGCTGCCGGGTGGCGGCACGCGCGGGAACCGATGTGCTGGTCACCGGCGCGCCCGGCTCGGGCATCTCGAAGGTCGCCGAGGTGGTGCATCTCTGCTCGCCCCGCGCCAAAGGGCCGTTCGAGAAACGCTCTGCGGCGGGGCTCAGCCGCGACGCGCTGAACGAGCTTTGGCCCAGTTGCGCGGGCGGCAGCCTGTTCCTCGATGAGATCGGCCAGCTTCCCAAGGACAGCCAGTTGGCGCTGATCGACCGGCTCGACGAAGGCGGCGCGCGGCTGATCGCGGGCTCGGTGGATGATCTTGCGGCCAAGGTCGCGGAGGGGGCGCTTTCGGCGGAACTGTTTTACCGCCTTGAGGTGATGCAGATCCAGATCCCGGCGCTGGCCGAGCGCCCCGATGATATCCCGGTGCTGTTCCGCCACTATGTCGCGCAGGCCGCCGAACAGGCCGGGCTGCAACCGCCCGAGATCACCGACGAGATCACCAATGGGCTGATCGCCCGCGACTGGCCGGGCAACACCCGCGCGCTGATGTCGGCGGCGATGCGCTTTGCCTTGGGTCTGGGTGAGAGCGGCGATGAGGGCGAGGGGCTGGGGCTGGCCGAGCGCATGGCGCAGGTCGAGCGCTCGCTGCTGATCGAGGCGCTCAAGCGCACGGGCGGGCAGGCCAGCGCCGCGGCTCAGGCGCTGAAGCTGCCGCGCAAGACTTTCTACGACAAGCTCGCCAAATACGGCATCCGCGCCGAGGAGTTTCGCTGACTGCGGAGCACTTTGGCGACGAGTTGCGCATCTGCGTCAATTATGAGCGCTTGGAAAACTGTGCGGATTTCCGCACAGGTGCAAAATTCGGCGTGCGGGATTTCACACATCGCAGAGGCGTGTTTGGTTGTGAAATGCCGCGTGATATCACTTATCCCATTGATAAATAAAGAATATGAAGAATTTTTGACGCGCTCCGCACAATTTCTTGCGCGGATTTCTGCCGGGCTGTTTTCTCGTCTTCGGAGGGCCCGCGCTGAGGAGCAGGCGGGCGCCAGGAACGGACCATCCGGGAGGATAACATGAAAAAGTTTCTGATGACCGCAGCGGCGGTGAGCGCACTCGTATCCGGCACGCAGGCTGCAACGGCGGCCTGTGACGACGGCGAGATCGTGGTCAAGTTCAGCCATGTGACCAACACCGACAAGCACCCCAAGGGCATCGCGGCGCAGCTCTTCGCCGACCGCGTGAACGAAGAGATGGACGGCAAGGCCTGTGTCGAGGTCTTCCCGAACTCCACGCTCTACAACGACGATCAGGTGCTCGAGGCGATGCTGAACGGCGACGTTCAGATGGCCGCGCCCTCGCTGTCGAAGTTCGAGCAGTTCACCAAAGTGTTCCGCATTTTCGACCTGCCGTTCATGTTCAAGAACATGGAAGCCGTGGACGCCTTCCAGAACAGCGAAATCGGCCAGGACATGAAAGAGGTCATGGTGCGCCGCGGCCTGCTGGGCCTCGGGTTCTGGCACAATGGCATGAAGCAGCTTTCGGCCAACAAGCCGCTGATCGAGCCGGCGGACGCCAAGGGCCTGAAGTTCCGCGTGCAGCCGTCGGAAGTGCTGAAAGCGCAGTTCGCCGCGCTCGACGCCTCGCCGCAGCCGATGGCCTTCTCGGAGGTTTACGGCGCGCTGCAGACCGGCGTTGTCGACGGTCAGGAAAACACCTGGTCGAACATCTACGGCCAGAAGTTCTTCGAAGTGCAGGACGGCACCACCGAAACCAACCACGGCGTGCTCGACTATATGGTCGTGACCTCCGCCGACTGGTGGGACAGCCTGCCCGAGGACGTGCGCGAGCAGATGGGCACCATCCTCGACGAGGTGACCGCCGAGCGTAACGCAGCGATCGCCGACGTGGACGCCGACAACCGTCAGGCGGTGCTGGATGCGGGCGGCGAGATCCGCGAGCTGAGCCCCGAAGAGCGCGCCGCATGGCTCGATGTCATGAAGCCCGTCTGGGACCAATTCACCGATGACGTCGGCCAGGAAAACATCGACGCCGCGCAGGAGTTCAACGCGCAGTTCTGATCTGGCGCCGTTGAGTTCGGCCCGGTCCTGCGCAGCGCGGGGCCGGGCCTTTTCACACCCGAACCATAATCTTGGGGCAACCCATCCGGCATAGCGGGGGACTGGATGTCTAACATCACCCACGGCGGCTCGCCACTCGGCCGCTTCGTCAACGAGCTGGAGGAATCGGCGATTGCGCTGATCCTCGGGCTGATGACCATCATCACCTTCATCAACGTGGTCCTGCGCTACGGGTTCAATACCGGCCTGATCTGGGGCCTCGAAGCGGTCACCTTCCTGTTTGCCTGGCTGGTGCTCTTTGGCGTGAGCTACGCGGTGAAGGTCACCGCGCATCTCGGCGTCGATGCGGTCACCAGCCTGCTGCCCACGCCGCTGCGCCGCACCTTCGCGATCATCGCCGCGGCGCTCTGCATCTTCTACGCTTTCCTGCTGTTTAAGGGCGCGTGGGACTATTGGGCCAATTTCGCCAACCTGCCGCAGACCACCGGCCGCTGGTTCCCCACCGGCTTTGAAGAGATGAAACGCACCTCCTACCGCTCGTGGTACGAGGTGGTCGACATCCCGATGCCCGAGTGGCTGCGCTTCATCGAGCCGATGATCAACGAGGGCGAGGCTTACGAAAAGCTGCCCCGCTTCATCCCCTATTTCATGCTGCCTTTTGGCATGGCGCTGCTGCTCTTCCGCTTCGTCCAGGCCGGGGTCCGTATCTGGACCGGAAAGCAGGACAGCCTGATCGTCAGTCACGAGGCCGAAGACGCCATCGATGACGTTGCCCACATGAACCGCGAGGACTGAGTCCGATGGAAGTATTTCTCCTTTTCATCTGCATCATCGGACTGATGCTGATCGGCCTGCCCATCGCGGTGTCGCTGGGCCTGTCGTCGATCATCTTCCTGCTGGCGCTGTCGGACACCTCGCTGGCCTCTGTGGCGCAGTCGATGTTCCAGGCCATGGCCGGGCATTACACGCTGCTCGCCATTCCCTTCTTCATCCTCGCCTCGTCGTTCATGTCGACGGGCGGCGTGGCGCGGCGGATCATCCGCTTCTCGATCTCGCTGGTCGGCCATTTCCACGGCGGCCTCGCCATCGCCGGCGTCTTCGCCTGTATGCTCTTCGCGGCGCTCTCGGGCTCGTCGCCCGCGACCGTGGTGGCCATCGGCTCGATCGTCATCGCCGGCATGCGGCAGGTGGGCTACACCAAGGATTTCGCGGCGGGCGTCATCGCCAACGCGGGCACCCTTGGCATCCTCATCCCGCCGTCGATCGTGATGGTGGTCTATGCCTCGGCCACGGATGTGTCGGTGGGGCGGATGTTCCTTGCAGGTGTGATCCCGGGCCTTCTGGCGGGCACCATGCTGATGATCACCATCTACGCCATCGCCCGCATCCGCGGCCTGCCGAAGGGCGAATGGATGGGCTGGGGCGAGGCGATCCGCTCGGGCCGCGAGGCGGCATGGGGTCTCTTCCTCATCGTCATCATCCTCGGCGGCATCTATGGCGGTATCTTCACCCCGACCGAGGCCGCTGCCGTGGCCGCCGTCTATGCCTTCTTTATCGCCAACTTCGTCTATCGTGACATGGGGCCGCTGGCGGGCAAGGACGGGGCGCCGAACCTGCCGCTGATCAAGAAGCCGATCGCGCTGATCACCGTCTTCTTCCACCGCGACACCCGCGACACGCTCTTTGAGGCGGGCAAGCTGACGATCACGCTGATGTTCATCATCGCCAACGCGCTGATCCTCAAGCACGTGCTCACCGACGAGCAGATCCCGCAGCAGATCGCCGCGGCGATGCTCGACGCGGGCTTCGGGCCGGTGATCTTCCTGGTGATCGTCAACGTGATCCTGCTGATCGGCGGCCAGTTCATGGAGCCCTCGGGCCTGCTGGTGATCGTCGCGCCGCTGGTCTTCCCGATCGCCATCGAGCTCGGCATCGATCCGATCCACCTCGGCATCATCATGGTGGTCAACATGGAGATCGGCATGATCACCCCGCCGGTCGGCCTCAACCTCTTCGTCACCTCCGGCGTTGCGGGCATGCCGATGATGCGGGTGGTGAAGGCGGCGCTGCCCTTCCTCGCGGTGCTCTTCGTCTTCCTGATCATGGTGACCTACATCCCGTGGCTGTCCACATGGCTGCCGACCACCTTCATGGGGCCCGAGATCATCACCAACTGATCCGCCTGCGGCTCAGCGACAAACGAAAGCGCGGCGCCCTCGTCTGGGGCGCCGCGTTTGCTTTAAGGGCAGGACCGCCTCCGGCGGGCGTATTTATCAAAGAGAAGAAGCAGGGGACGGTGCGCCACCCCCTGCTTCTTCTCTTTTCAAATACGCAGTGTTGCGCCGGGTCAGCTGGCGCCAAGCGCCTCGATGATCGGCACGAAATCATCCGCCTTGAGGCTGGCGCCGCCGACCAGCGCGCCGTCGACATTGGACACGGCGAAGATCTCGGCGGCATTTCCGGGCTTCACCGAGCCGCCGTAGAGCAGGCGGACCGAGCGGCCGACGCCTTCGCCGAAGCGCTTTTCCAGGCGCGCGCGCATGAAGTCATGCACCTCGCCGATCTGGTCGGTGGTCGGGACTTTGCCGGTGCCGATCGCCCAGATCGGCTCATAGGCGACCACGAGGTTGTGGCCGGTGGCGCCATCGGGGATCGAGCCCGCCAGTTGGCCGCCGATGATGTCGAGCGTGTTGGAGGCCTCGCGCTCGGCGAGGCTCTCGCCGACGCAGACCACAGCGGTCAGCCCGGCGTCCCATGCGGCGCGGGTCTTGGCGCGGATCTCGTCGTCATGTTCGTCGTGGTCGGTGCGGCGCTCGGAGTGGCCGAGGATCACATAGCTCGCGCCCGCATCCTTCAGCATCGGGGCGGAGATGTCGCCGGTGTGAGCGCCCGACTCGTTGGCGTGGCAGTCCTGCCCGCCGATCGCGATATCGCCCTTCAGCGCAGCGGCCTGCGCCAACAGCGTGGCGGGTGGGCAGATCAGCACCTCGGCGTCGCCGCTGGCGGCGGGGGCCATCGCCTCGATCTGCTCGAGGGCGGCGGCCAGCCCGTTCATCTTCCAGTTTCCGGCGGCAAGTTTCCTGCGCATGGTCGCTCCTATCTTCGCAATTCGCGGGTATCATCGCGGCGCAGACCGTGGCGTCAAGCTCGGTTGCGCAATCAATGATCTAGGGGACTTACATAGGGCGCGCCCGCGTGAAGGGGAGCCGTAGAGGCAGAGGGCGCTGCGCCGCTTACTCGGCGGCGCGGCGCTCGGCTTCGAGCTCTTCGACGTCTTTGAACTTGATCAATTCGCCGCAGCCACAGGCATCGGTGACATTGGGGTTATTGAACTTGAATCCCGCTTCCAGCAGCGAGGTCTGGTAATCGATCTCGGTGCCGAAGAGGAACATCTGCGCCATCGGGGCGATCAGCACCCGCGCGCCGTCCTGCTCGACCACTTCGTCATTGGCCTCGGCGGTGTCGACGAACTCCATGGTGTATTCCATGCCCGCGCAGCCGCCTTTTTTCACGCCGATGCGCAGACCGGCGCGACCGTCGCGCTCCATCAGCTTGCGCACCTGCGTCACCGCGGCCGGGGTGATGGTGACTGCCTGTTTTCCGGGAATGCCGAACATCCGCGTCTCCTGTGAGCTTTGAGCGTTGAATCTAAGGCTCTTGGGCGGGGGAAACAAGGGGAGGGCGCGCGCAGCGCCGCGCGCTTTCGTGCATCCATGCGCACCCGGGCCTGCGCATCTGCGGCCTGCGCAAGCGGGCGAGGCTCAGGCGGCCTGCGCCGCGGCGGCATCGGGGAAGATCGCCTCGGCCTCGGCGTCGAGATCCCGCGCGGCGGCGAGGAGTTTCTCGCGGACCTCGCATTCCAGCGACCAGGCGATATTGGGATCAGGGCAGGGCACGAGGAACAGCGCCTCCTGTCCGAAGACATCGTGTTTGGCCACATAGACCCCGCGCGATTCGGGGCGGTCGGCGATCATCTCCATACCATCGAGGATCTCTTCGTAGCGCTGGCGCAGCGCTTCGATATCGGCTTTGTGCGAGAGCCGCAGGGTCACTTCGCGGATCAGGAAATGCTCCTGCATGGTCCAGTTCTCGAAAGGCTCTGCGACGAAATCCACCACCGGCACCACCAGCCGCTGCCCGGTCCAGACGCGCAGCTGCACATAGGTGAAATGGATGCGCTCGACCGAGCAGAGATAGCCGCGGAACAGAACCTTGTCGCCGATCCGCGCCGATTGGTTCAGCGCGATCTGCAGCGAGGCCATGATATTGGTCAGCACGTTGCGCCCGGCGTAGGCGAGGATGATCGTCGCCGTCCCCGCCGAGGCCAGCAGCGAGATGCCCAGCGAGCGCATCACGCTGGCCTCGCTGATCACGATGCCCGCGCCAACCATGACGACAATGACGATGAGCGCGCGCCGCGCGGCAGAGATTCTTGTGGCGATGTTGCGGCGCTGCTCTTGCCCGTCGCCCATCTGCGACAGCTCGTCACCGTCGAATTTCACCAGCCGATTGAGCACCACGTCGGCGAAATTGATCACCAGCCAAAGCACCGCCACGACAAAGCCGAGGATGATCAGCGGCGACAGCACCGTGTCGATTTGCCCCGAGAAGACGACAACCTTGCTGGTCATCAGCGACAGGCAGAGCGTCATCAGGGCCAGCGTCAGCGGCCCGCGCAGCGCCACCAGCATCGAATAGGGCGCGTCGCGATGAGTGCGGTTCATCCCGCGCGACATCAGCTGATTGGCCACGACACCGATGGCGGTGGTCAGCAGCAGCACCAGCGGCAGGCCGATCACCTCCCACCAGCGCAAGCCCCAGACCGCGCGTTCGCGCAGCGGGGCGGGCAGGGATTTCTCAAGCTCGGTCGGGCCATAGGCCTCGGCCAGTGCGGGCAGCGCCTGCACAGTCTGCCGCGAGACGAGCCAGACCGGCTCACCCGTCGCGCCCTTCACCCGGTTGATGCGGATCGGCACCGGACGGTCGCCAAGCTTGACGTACCACAGCAGCAGCGAGCGGCGCGGCTCGCCCGCCATCGGCGCATCCTTGGTCCTTGCATCCACGCCGTCGGGCCGGTCGCGCAGATCGTACCAGTTGATCATGATCTTGCGATCCATGAGCGTCGAGAACTGCTCGGCGCGCTCGGGCCCCACTTCCGCCTGCTTGCCCGGCTCGATCGAGCCAAGGTCCAGCATATGGGCCGCGCCCTCCCAATCTTCGGCGTCGGCGCGGAAGAGGAAGCTTTCGAGGCTGGAGCGCGGGGTGCTGCGGTCGATGTTCTGCGGCGGGCTGCCGAGACCGGGATTGACCAGATCAACCTCGTACCAAGTGCCGGGATTGGATTCCTGCGCCCGACCCGATCCGGGCAGGGCGACAGACAGCGCGATCAGGGCGCAGGCGAAGAACTGGATCAATCGAAGCATCACCGCTTAACCGCCCAAATCGCGGGAGGTTCCGCCTCAACCTGTGTCAGCGGCGCGCGGGGCACGAAAAAGGGCGCCGCAGGGGCGCCCGGTCTCATCGTACATGGTGCAGGTCAGGCGGCAGGCTGCGCTTACATGAAGCCCAGTTCGAGCCGCGCTTCATCGGACATCATGTCCATGCCCCACGGCGGATCGAAGACCATGTCCACATCCACATCCTTGACGCCGGGCACCGAGGCCACGGCATCCTGAACCCAGCCCGGCATCTCGCCAGCCACCGGACAGCCCGGCGCGGTGAGCGTCATGGTGACCTTCACCTCGCCGCCCTCGGCGATGTCGATGGTGTAGATCAGGCCCAGATCGTAGATGTTCACCGGGATCTCGGGGTCGAACACCGTGCGACAGGCCTCGACAACCGAATCGTAAAGCGGATGGTCAGTGCTGGAGGGCGCGATCAGCGGGGCGCCTTCAAGCGGTGCGTCGGTCATGGCGGGTCCTTCCTCGGGGTTCCTGAGCGAAGATATAGGAAAAGCGGGCGCCGGGGTAAAGAGCGCCGCCGCGTTGCGGCCTCATGCCGCCCTGCGTGGCCGGGCCTCCAGCCAGCGCTCCACATTGCCCATGCGTCCGCGCGCCACCGGCACCAGCGTGCCATCCGTCAGCCGCAGGACAGGTTTTCCGTCCTGCCGCTCCAAATGGCATAGCGCATGCGCCGCCACCCACCAAGAGCGATGCGGCTGCAGCCCCTCCTCGGGGCGGGTTTGCGCCACGATGTCCGAAAGCCGTGCCCGCTGGCTAAGCGTTCCGCCGCTATGGCGTGCAAGCACATGGTGTTGCCGCGCTTCAAGGCAGATCAGATCGTCCATGGCCACGGGCTGCGATCCGATCAGCAGGATGCGGGTGGCGCTGGCCGCTTGGTTTGGGTCTGCGGCGGCGGGCTGGGTGGCCGTGGGCGGGGTCTGCGCGTCGGTCGGCGGCGCGCTTTCGGTGGCCTGCTCGGTCGCGGCGAGACCGTCGTGGCGGGCGTGCCATGTGGCGGCCGAGGCTTCGGGGCCCGCGTCCCAAGTGACGACGAACCTCAGAAAGATCGTCTCGAGCATCACCACAGTGACCCAAAGATACGCCAGACGGTCGGCAAGGAACGGCCTGATCGAGACCGCGGCGAAACTGTTCAGCCCGACGTCGAGCAGCGCCAGCGCCGGGACAAGCGCCAGCAGCGAGATCAGCGGCGCATAGACCGGCAGGCGGGGCAGGAGACGCCGCAGCGCCGCCGCCCCAAGCATCAGCGTGGTCTGCGCCGCAAGGTAGCAGCACATGCCGAGCACCCACGCCAGCAGATAGGCGGGAAAGGGCAATTCGCCGCCAAGCCCCAATGGATCGGACGCGACGAGGGCCACCAGAACAATCGACAGATATCGCCACGTCCGCCTCTGGCCGTAGTGCAGCAGATGCCCGGCGACCGTGTAGCTTTGCCGCTGCCACACGATATCGCGCAGGTCCAATTCCTCGAAAAGCACTACGCCGGCTCCGCGTGGACTATTGTAGATATCCGTAATCATTGCCTTTTCTTGCCCAATCTCCCGAGGGTGCACAAGAGGATCAGGCGATGTCTTCTGCGCCGGTGCCTCGATGTGCCTGCTGCTGTGGCAAATCCTGCGCAAGCGGCGCTTTCAGCGGTGCAATTTTGAAAAATGTCTTTTTGTGGGCAAAACTTGTGGTACAATTGGCGCTAGTTGGCGTCATCGCCACGCGGCCACGTCGGATGGACATTCGCCGAACGGCGCATGGGCGCGCAGCCAGAAGTCAGCACGAATACGGGGAATCTGGGGGAACTCAGCGCGTCGGCGCTATGGCTGCCGCGCTCGCATGGGGCAGTTGCCAAGACGGGGACATTTACCAAGACGAATACCAAGACGGAAAGATCGCGACGCCGCAGCAGGGGATCGCCAGCCTGATTTGGCGCGCGCCCGCCGTTTGGACTTGCCAGAGGCGTCGCCGTGCCAACGTGGGTGTGCCACGGGGGATTTGTGGGAAGGGCGCAGGCAACTCGCCGCTCGACGTGGCGATGTGCCGTCGCGGAGCATTTGGGGATGTATGGTTATGATTAACACGGTTGATAGAAAACTATTCGAAGACGCGCGTGATGAGCGCCGGGTCGATGGTCTCGGCGCGCAGCACGCGCCCCGCCATGATGCGGGCCTCAGCCCGGAGGCACAGTTGCGCGAGGCGGCGATTGCGCTGGTCGATCGGATCCAAGGGCGTGCCGAGGTCGCCGACCTGCTGCAACTCTCGGCCTCGCTGCTGGAGCATTGCGCCTATGAACTCGCGCGCAGCGAGCAGGGCGGGCAGGTGTCCCGGATCATCCTGATTTCAGCGGAAATTGAGCGCATGGCCCGCGACGCCAAGGTCCAGTGACCCGGCAGCGCGCTCGCATGATGCAGACGGGCGCAGGCGCAAAGCCTTTGATAACACGTTGAAATTGACGTTCCTCTAGGGAATCCGCGCCCTCCCGACAGAGAAATTTGGCCGCGCAAAGAAAAATCCGCATTTGCCCCTAGGAAAGCGCTTGACGGTATTCGCCACCCCGCCTAAAAGCCCCCTCACGTTCAGGACACAGTCCAGACGGTAGCGAGCGGTTGTAGCTCAGATGGTTAGAGTACCGGCCTGTCACGCCGGGGGTCGCGGGTTCGAGCCCCGTCAACCGCGCCACCGCTACCTTGGATTGATGACTGGCAGAAAAGCGCGGTTGTAGCTCAGATGGTTAGAGTACCGGCCTGTCACGCCGGGGGTCGCGGGTTCGAGCCCCGTCAACCGCGCCACTTTCTTCGGAACGCAGACGCCTCGCAGCCCTCGGGCCGCGCGGCGTTTCTGCTTTTCGGGGGTAGGTTTTCCGGAGGAAGGGCCTCGCGCCCTTCGTCTAGACAAAAATATCCCGGGGGAGCCGCGCAGCGCGCGGCGGGGGCAGCGCCCCCAATGGCGCCCGGCCCGCAACTTGAGCCGCGCGCCGAAGCGCGCTAAACCGCGCCGCAACCCTATGCGATGCGCCCTGACGTCACCCAGCCGGAAAGTCCGACCATGAAATTCCTCGATCTTTGCAAGGTCTACATCCGATCCGGTCAGGGCGGCAAAGGCTGCACCTCGTTCCGGCGCGAGAAATACATCGAATACGGCGGGCCCGACGGCGGCGATGGCGGTCGCGGCGGCGATGTCTGGGCTGAAGCGGTGGACGGGCTCAACACGCTCATCGACTTCCGCTACCAGCAGCATTTCTTCGCCGGCAACGGCGTGCCGGGCATGGGCCGCCAGCGCACCGGCGCCGATGGCGACGACATCGTGCTGCGTGTCCCCGTGGGGACAGAGATCCTCGACGAGGACGAAGAGACGGTGATCGCCGATCTCACCGAACTGGGTCAGCGCGTGCTGCTGGCAAAGGGCGGCAACGGCGGCTGGGGCAACCTGCACTTCAAGACCTCGACCAATCAGGCGCCGCGGCGCGCCAACCCCGGCCAGCCGGGGATCGAGCGCACCATCTGGCTGCGCCTGAAACTCATCGCCGACGTGGGCCTGCTGGGGCTGCCCAATGCGGGCAAATCGACCTTCCTCGCCGCCACCTCGAACGCGCGCCCGAAGATTGCCGACTATCCGTTCACCACGCTGCACCCGAACCT
The DNA here is from genome assembly GCF_056158605.1 of Salipiger sp. ABN3_019. Taxonomy (NCBI): domain Bacteria; kingdom Pseudomonadati; phylum Pseudomonadota; class Alphaproteobacteria; order Rhodobacterales; family Roseobacteraceae; genus Salipiger; species Salipiger sp. ABN3_019. Next base: position 2,480,967 of record NZ_JBSWTP010000009.1, on the reverse strand, counting down.
CGGGGTGGTGGGGGTCGACGGCAAGGAATTTGTCGTCGCCGACATTCCCGGCCTGATCGAAGGCGCACACGAAGGCCGCGGCCTTGGCGATCTCTTCCTCGGCCACGTCGAGCGCTGCGCCGTGCTGCTGCATCTGGTGGATGGCACCTCGGGCACGCTGCTTGAGGATTGGCAGACGATCATCAACGAGATCGAAGCCTATGGCGAAGGGCTTGCCGACAAGCCCCGCGTCACCGTGCTCAACAAGATCGACGCGCTGGACGACGAAGAACGCGTATTCCTGCGCGAAGAGCTCGAAGAGAAATGCGGCACCAAGGTGATGCTCATGTCGGGCGCCGCCGGTGAGGGCGTGACCGAAGTGCTGCGCGCCCTGCGTGCCCATATCGACGACAACCGCCTGCGCGAAGCGCCCGAGGAAGACACCCAATGGCAACCCTGAGCGAGGCGCGCCGCCTCGTTGTAAAGATCGGCTCGGCCCTTCTGGTCGACAAACATACCGGCGATCTGCGCCGCGACTGGCTCGCCTCCATGGCCGCCGATGTGGCGCGGGTGAAGGCGCGCGGCACCGATGTGGTGCTGGTCTCCTCAGGCTCGATCGCGCTGGGGCGCGGCATTCTGAAATTGCCGCCCGTGGCACTGCCGCTGGAGCAGAGTCAGGCCGCGGCGGCTGCGGGGCAGATCCGCCTTGCCCGGGCATGGGAAGAAGCGCTGGAGCCGCATGGGCTCATCACCGCACAAGTGCTTGTCACGCTTGAGGATTCTGCTTCGCGTCGGCGCTATCTCAACTCCCGCGCAACGATGGAAACGCTGCTTGGTTTCGGCACCGTGCCGATCGTCAATGAAAACGACACCGTCGCCACGGATGAGATTCGCTACGGCGACAACGACCGTCTGGCGGCGCAGGTGGCGGTCACCGTGGGCGCGGATCAGCTGATCCTTCTGTCGGATGTGGACGGCTTTTACACCGCCAACCCGGCGCAGGACCCCAAGGCGCGGCGCTACGAGGTGATCCACGACATCACCCCCGAGATCGAGGCGATGGCCGGCGACGCCGGTTCGGGCCTGTCGAAGGGCGGGATGAAGACCAAGCTCATGGCCGCCAAGACCGCCACCGCGGCGGGCTGCGCCATGGCGATCACCGAAGGCTCGGTGCTGCACCCGCTCAGCGCGCTGGAAGGCGGCGCCGATGCCACATGGTTCACGCCGCAGACCGACCCGCATGCGGCGCGCAAAGCGTGGATCCTGTCGATGAAGCCCTGCGGCGTGCTGACCCTCGACGAGGGCGCCGCCGAGGCGCTGGCGCATGGCAAATCGCTGCTGCCGGTCGGGGTCACCCGCGCCGAGGGCGCCTTTGGCCGCGGCGATCCGGTAATGATCCGCGATAGCGCGGGGCGCACGCTGGGGCAGGGACTGACGCGCTACACCGCCGATGAGGCGCAGGCGATCATCGGCCACCACAGCTCCGAGATCGAGCAGGTGCTGGGCTATCCCGGCCGCGCCGTGCTGATCCACCGCGACGATATGGCGCTCTGAGCGCCTCTGCCCGGCCGCGCGCGTGTGGCGCGCCTCGGAATGCGTATTTAGAAAGGAGAAGAAGGACGCGGAAACCTTCGGGCTTCTTCTCTTTGAAAATACGCACGGCCCGGCGCTGGCCACCCCCGCAATAGGCCGGAAGGGGGCGCAATCGGCACTGTATCCCCCAAGGTCACGGCGCTATAAGAGGGCTCCAAACCCCAACACCAAGGGTAAAGAGCGATGAAAGACCTCAGCGATATCCAAGCGATCATGACCGACCTCGGCAAACGTGCCAAGGCCGCCGCCGCGGAGCTCGCCTTTACCCCGCCAGAGCGCAAGACAGAGGCGCTCGAGGCCGCTGCGGATGCGGTCTGGGCGCGCCGCGCCGAGATTCTCGCCGCCAACGACAAGGACATGGCGTTCGGTCGTGAGAAGGGCCTGTCGGATGCGATGATGGACCGTCTGAAGTTGACCGAAGAGCGGCTGCAGGGCATCGTCACCGGTCTGCGCGCGATTGCGGCGCAGGAGGATCCTGTTGGCAAGGTGATCACCGAATGGGACCAGCCCAGCGGGCTGCACATCAAGCGCGTGCGCACGCCGCTCGGCGTCATTGGCGTGATCTACGAATCCCGCCCCAATGTGACCGCCGACGCCGGGGCGCTCTGCCTCAAGGCGGGCAATGCGGTGATCCTGCGCGGCGGCTCCGAAAGCTTCCACAGCTCCGGCGCGATTCATGAGTGCCTCGTGGACGGGCTGCGCAAGGCGGGCCTGCCCGAGGATGCCATCCAGCTGGTGCCGACGCGCGACCGCGCGGCGGTGCAGCAGCTGCTGACCATGACCGATTACGTCGATGTCATCGTGCCGCGCGGCGGCAAGGGGCTTGTCGGGCTGGTGCAGCGCGAGGCGCGGGTGCCGGTGTTTGCCCATCTCGAGGGCATCGTGCACATCTATATCGACAAATCCGCCGATCCGGTCACCGCGCTGAAGGTCGTGCTCAACGCCAAGACCCGGCGCACCGGCATCTGCGGTGCCGCCGAGTGCCTGCTGATCCACCGCGAGGCGATGGACACCGTCGGGCAGGGCGTCATTCGGGCACTGCTCGATGCGGGGGTCGAGGTGCGCGGCGACAGCGGTCTGCAGCAGATCGACGGCGTGGTCCCGGCCACCGAAGAGGACTGGGGGCGCGAGTATCTCGACAAGATCGTCGCCGCCAAGCTCGTGGCCGACGAGGAGGATGCCATCGCGCATATTCGCCGCTATGGCTCGCAGCACACCGATTGCATCCTGTCGCAGGACGAGGCGGCGATCGAGACGTTCATCCAGCGCGTCGACAGCGCCATCGTCATGGTCAACTCTTCGACCCAGTTCGCCGATGGCGGCGAGTTTGGCATGGGCGCCGAGATCGGCATCGCCACCGGCAAGATGCACGCGCGCGGCCCGGTGGGGGCCGAGCAGCTGACCAGCTTCAAATATGTGGTGCGCTCGGAGGGCGCGGTGCGCAGCTGATCCGGGCACGCCCGGGCGCTTTGCGCTCAGACAAGATCGAGCGTGACCGCGGCATCGCCCGCGGTCACCTCTATCCGGCGGTCGCTGCGGGCGGCGAGCGCCGCCAGCATCGGGAAATGCACCTGCGCGCCGGACACTCCGGGCAGCGCGCCAGGCGCCCCGAGCAGAGCCCAGAGCGCCGGATCATGGCCGATGCGCGGGCCGGTGCCGGTGATCCGCCAGCCCCCCTCATGTTCGGCGATCTCGATCTGACCGCCGAGCGGCAGCGCGCTTTCGCAGCACAGAAACGCCAGCATCGCCAGTTGCACCTCGGGGCGCGGCGCATCGCTGATCCGCCGCCAGTCGGGGGTGAGCCGCCCGCCCGCGCAATAGTCGCGCAGCAGCCGCGCCGCCTCGGAAGGGCCGATCATCTGCTCGCCCTCGGCATTGCCAAAGGCGAGGCGGAACAGGTTGATCCGCGCGCGGGCGGCGTTGCAACTGTCGTTGATCAGCGCAAGCTCGGGGCGGTCCATCATATCACCCGACAGCGCCAGAAGCTCGAGCCCATTGGCGATGGCGCCGACCGGGCTGACCAGATCATGGCAGAGGCGCGAGGCTACCAGCGTCGCGAGTTTGGCATTACGATCTTCCATTCAAGCCTCGACGAAAGGGGACATACATGAGTGACCTCAACGCGTTTCTCGAGCCGGGGATGCTGGTCCAGCATCCCGACCAACCGGATTGGGGAATAGGGCAGGTGCAATCCAATATCGGGGGCCGTATCACTGTCAATTTCAGGGAGCAGGGCAAGGTCGTGCTCGATGGTGAGCGGGTGACCCTCCTGCCGGTGTTCGACGCCTAGGCTTAGAGCGCAGTCGTTTACGAATGGTTAATGACTACGGCGTCGCTAACCGACTGTAATATCGTCTATATCCGGCTCCCGCCGGTTAACTGATAATGGAGTGAATATCACACATTATCATGGCTGATTTGCTCCTTTAGGTTTCACGTTTGATAATGAAGTTATACGCTGCGCGTCAGATTATGTAAAGCTCCCAGCACCTTGCGGGTGGCCATTAAGACTTTGTTAAGAATAGCTTTTTTGCTATACCTGCGTGTAAAGGGCGGGGTATAAAGGGGTATGTAAAGGGCCAAGCCAAAAGGAAATTAGTTGTGACCGAAACCTACAATAGTGGGCCAGAAGGGACATGGGTTTTCCCCTGTGCCGGGGAACTTACCGTTCGGAACTCCAGTCCTGCTACCCTACTATCACCTGTGCGGGAAGAGCCGTATCTTCCACCAGAACTTTTCGGGCTGCGGGCGGGTAGGGATCGCCTGATATGGGCCGTGGGGCGACTTACCGTTCCGCCCGAAGGTGGTGCGAACCTTCCCGATCTTGGCTACGCTCGTCCCGCTCATTCCATTTCCCTCCGCGCCTCATCCAGCGCCCAGCGAGCAGCGGCCTCAGGAACCCACTCCGTCAGGTAGGCCATCGTTTCCCTCTGGCTGGTCATTTCGAGCAGGGTCGCAGTCAGCGCCTTACGCCCGCCGGAGCCTAGCTCGTTGTACAGCTTTGCCGTGGCCATAATGACCCGCAGCTGGAGGTGATCCTTCCGGGGTTCCAATGCCGTCCAGTTCGCCGCTTCCTGTAGGTCCACATCCGATAGGTGAGCGGATGTGATAAGGGTGTTCATGGGTTCTGCGTCGCCCGTCCTCTGGTACTTCTGGAGCAGGGTGCTGGCGTTCTTGTTCACAACCGTTGGCCCGAGGGCAGTAAGCGCCCGCAGCCGGTCGTCGCCGTTGGGGTGTTCCGGCTCACCGTCATCCTTCAGGATGCCACACCCGACCTGACCTCCCTTGCTCGACGCCATGGAATGAACGCGGACGCGCGGGTAGCTCTTTGCCGGGTAATGGCCTAGCTCCTCCACCATCAGCGCGGCGGGGCCAGCGGCCAGAATATGGCCTAGCTCATGCAACGCGATCTGATCCACGGTCAGGTCCATCAAACCAACCCCTTCACAAGATCGAGGCGGGAACCCGCTCGGCGTCGCCCTGATCCAGCAGGGTGAGGAGCATCCGCTCGATAGCGCCTAGCTTGTGCCAGTGATTGGTATATCGGGCGACCGCCCGCCTAGCGCGGCCTAGGGCGCGGCGGGTATCGGCGGTCAGTGCCGGTTCGCCCCAACAATCGCGTTCTTCTTCCCGAAGGCGCTCCTGCCAGTAAGTTTCGTCCTCGCGGGCGCGATAGACCTCCAGGTCTACTGCCTTTCGCATCTTGCGGATCAGCCGCATGAATTCCTCGGCGCGCTCCACCGCCTCCCGCTGCGCCTGGATGGCCGTTGCTTCGGCCATAGGCGGTAGGCGAAGGGGCGAGGTAGGGCCGACGAGTTGCTTCATGATGTGGATGTTAGCCGCGCCGTTCGCTGCTTGACCGGGTGGCGGAGGCAGAAGGTCGATGCTCGACGGCTCCATCATTCGTGCCCCGGAGTACAGTTCGCCTTCACCCAATCCCTGATGATCATCCGTAAGAAGAGGCTTGGTTTGATGCCACGCTCTCGAGCGACGGCCTCGATGTGCTCGCGGTCTTCCCTCAGAAGTCGCAGCCCGATAGGCGGGCAAAGTTCCATCGAAATCTTATTCAAAATGGTGCCCTCGCGGTCAGCTTTCGACATACGCCTAGTATAGCGTACCTTCGCTCAATTTTAACCGTTAAAGTACGCTTAAGTATCTGACATATAATTATTTTATGTTGCCGCGCCTCCACCCGCGCCTATTCATTCTCTCAAGCCAAAAGCGGCACAACATGATCGAAAGTTTCCCTAGCGCTCTATACTTTCGCATCGCTGAACTCGTGCGGAGCACCGACACGCTATGGCTCGACATATTACCGGTTGGGCTGGAGCAGGCTGGAGAGTCGGAGTTGGCTGACATGATCGAGGCAGCAATCGCGGTCTCCCCGGACCTCAAGCTCCTAGCACACCTCTAGAAGAAGCGTTTTGCGGCAATATTGTACCGGCATGCCTGTCTTCTCAGGGAGGACAAGAAAAGATCATGGCCTTAGTGGCATCCTGTGCCGTACCAGGGAAGCTGGGACTGCATAGCTGGGGAACAATGGATCAATGTAGGGTGGATACTTTTCATCTCGATCCACATGCGGCTCGGCAGAAGATGTGGTCCATCACGGTCTCTGAGATCGCGCTAACAAAGGATGCCCGATTTGATCCCCCAGACTGCAGTTGGCGGGGCGAGGGCAGAAAGAAGAAAAATGCTAACTCCATCAGCTTATATCACTACGAGTGACGAGCCTGAGATTCTTGCCGAACATTCGATAAGAGACCCTGGTGCGAACGGCATTCTGGTTATCCGAATAAAGTCAAAATCTATATGTTCAGTTCATATGTATCTCCCTGTGAGTGAGGCGAGGGGAGGTTGGTACAGGCGTGATGGTATCCACATGTATGTCCTCGGAAGAGGTCGTAAAACTAAGTCCATAAGTGACGAAGATTTTTTTAACGTTCTGGAGCTAATGAATGCAAAGGAGGAGTTGATAGAGCTACAAAAATTCGAAGCTCGGTTCCTATTTTTTACGTTGGGTCACGATGCTATGTACTACAGGACAATGGTCGATCACTTGGGTCCCTCTAGCTGCATTGCCGCCCTAGTATCTATGAATGATCTGATGTCTGTTCGTGAGTACACTCCGGCAAAGTTTGAAACTCTTTCAGGCTCCGTTACGGAGAGGGTAATGCGGAATTTGATACAAACTCGGGAGCAGAGATTTGTTTTAGAAGCAGGCTCCTCATATTTGCGAGATCAGGAGAGGGACTTTATTGATTCGGTGCGACCCAATTTTTCGATCAGATTTGAATTGAGGGGTGGCGCGTGGTATGAGTATGAGTTTGACTTCGGAAAGACGACAGATTTAGGTCGTAGAATTTCTGTTCTTATTGGGAAGAATGGTTCAGGAAAGACGCAAACTCTTCGATATGTGGCCAAGGCTGCATTGGGGGTTGATGACGGATATTGGGGTGGGGACTTCATGCCCAGTAGGGTCATAGGGTTCTACTCGGGTGCGAAAGTCTCCAAGATTTTTCCGGCGCAGACCACTAAGAGAGCGGCTTCAGGGTATCGAGTTTACAACATATCATATGATGGGGGTGTTTCATCATCGACGTTGTGGAACGCGCTTATCTCCCTGATAGGCTCTGGGCAACGGATCGCCAAAGCTACCAGATTCGAAATCTTCCTTCAGAGCCTCAGGCAGGCGCGAGGAAATAGTCCGATATGCGTACTTCATGCTGAATATGGGCCTGTAGATCTAAATTACTTGAATGTAATCGATGATCGTTTCGAGTACATATCCTTCCGAACACGCGAGCAGGGAACAATTGAAGAAAGTTTCTCGCAATTTCAGCGTTCACTGATGGCGTCGCATGGCGTGTTTAGTGCAGAGCCTGATGATCTCAGCTCAGGGGAGGAGGCATACGTTAGATTTTGCGCGTTCTCTGCTCTAAGCGCAGAAAATGGTTCGCTGCTCCTTCTCGACGAACCTGAAGTATTTTTGCACCCTCAATATATCGATGCGTTAATGGGGGCGTTGCAAAAGATACTTGAGCTTACCGGCTCAGTTGCGATAGTCGCCACACATTCGGCCTATGTGGTGAGGTGCGTCCAGGAGGAAATGGTTCAAATCATAAAAAGAGATGATCAATTATATCCTTATGGGCGGGTAGAGATACAGAAGCCCAGGATGAGAACGTTTGGTGCCGATGTGGGGTTATTGTCTCTCTTTATCTTTGGGGAAGATGAGATGGAGACCACGCAAAGTAGGGCCGAGAAATACCTGGAAAGGATGGGGCACGCTAAAAGTGCAGCGCCCGAAGTGCTGTCCCCTATTGTGTCGGAAGATCTGATATCTCGAATAGTTAATCGAAATGAAGAAGATTGAGAAGCCTACCGAAACTCGCGTGAAAGAAGTAGTTAACGCATGCGGAAACAAGAAGCTTCGCGCAACATATCCGAAACTTCTTAAGTTCTCTCTAAGATATGAGAGGCTGACTTGTCATTATGATCGATATGGAGGGGACCCCAACAAAGTTCTAGATGCTCGCATGTCGGATGACGAGGTTGATGCGGTTCTATATCTGTATGACAAGCCACCTAAAGGTATGCCATATCTTAAGGAGAGACGCAACTCTTTGGCTGGTGAAACGTGCCCGATGTGTGGTGGATTTAATCCTACGACGCTTGATCACTATCTGACCAAGAAAAAATATCCAGAATACGCTTTGATGCCCTTCAACTTGATTCCTGCTTGTTCCTGCAACTCGGATCGACAGGAAAGGCTATATGATAAAGCGACAGGACAAAGGATACTTCATCCGTATTATGATACTTGCCTCGATCTCGAACTAATCAAAATAAACATAAATCCTGCGGACGAAGTCCCAAAATTCACGGTTGACTACATGCTTCCGGCTGGAGATGTGAGCTACGAAAATTTGAAGTTTCATGTTCAGAATGTGGTGCTGAGAACAAATTTCCTAACTTACATAAGTAAGCGCTGGAGTAAGATAAAGCTGCTGCCGAAGCTTGTGGTGCCTTCATGGGCGAAAAATATATCATCCAAAGCTGCCCTTCGTGCACATTTATCTGATGAGGCTGCTCGCCTCTCTGCTGATAGAGGTCCCAACTCTTGGGAGGCGGTGTTTTTCCGATCTATATCTGAAAAACACATATCAGATTGGTTGTTCGATAATGCGGGGAAATAAATGTGCGTGAGGGTGCCGGGGGGGGATTTCCATTGTTCATCTTCAAAATGTAACCGATTTCTCGGCTTAGAACTCATTGATTGTGGCGCAGGAGCATCATTTACGGCGAGAAAGCAGAATGGTGAATGACGTTCGCTGAACCAGACCAATGGGTGCTGAGCTAGAAAGTATCGAGTTCGCGGAAGGTTGAACGCCGCACGGCAGGAGCCTTGTTTCCGTTAGGCTCAACCCTCCCTGGACTTGAACGGGTCGGAAAATGTGTCAGCCCGGCACCCGTCCGAGCTGCTTGGCGATGAGGGCTGCAGCGGACAGGTCCAGGGTGCTGTCGTCGTCCTTGATGATGCCGTCTTGCGTCGGCCGGAAGAGGGACGCCAGCACGATGGCCTCGTTGTCGCTGCCGACGTCTGCGCCTTCCTTCATCGCGAGGTAGGTTTCCGCGAAGGCCTGCTTCTCGCTCGCATCCAGGGCGAGGTGCCGCTCGCTAAGATAGACGCGATATTGCAGTCTGATCGCCCACATCAGCAGCGACATGATGGTCAGGATGCCACCTACCGTCAGTGGGCCTTTCGCCGAGAAGGCGCGGGTACACACGGGCGGATCAGCGTTGTCGCAGACCTGCGTGAAAAAGCTCGCTGCGATGTAGTCGCCGAAGAAAAGGGGAATGAGCGCGCCTGCAGCGATCGTAAGGGCAGTAAACACCCCAAAGGCTATGAGCGCATACAAGGAGCGCTTGCGGTGGTCCTTAGCGCGGCCTTCCCAGAGCTGGACGGGTCGCCTCAGCTGCAGATGTGCGTGAAATAGTTCGATGAGGTCGTCAAACTGCTTCTTGCGCTTGGTCTCATTGGTCGCGCTAGAACGTTCTAGGGCCTCAACACGTCGTATCGCAGCGCCAAACTTCTCGGAGACATGTGCCTCCATCTTTTTCCCCCACACGGCGTATTCCTCGCGGCGCTTCCGTTCCCGCCCCAGGAATAGAGCTTTGGCTCGCCTAACTTGCTGTTTCCATGTCTCCTGCTCCGCGGTGAAAGTGTCGGCATGGTCCGCGAGTTGCGCGGCGAGAGCGCTTGCGTGGTTCGCGTTTATCTCTTGAGACTTCGCGACCTCGTCCCCAAGCGCCTCGACCTGTGCTGCGGCAGAGCGGGCTGCCCCCGCAAGCTTCTGAGAGGATACCCGCCGGAAAGGTAGCGCAGCGGCAGCGTAGGCTCCTACCGAAAGTTCGTGGCCCCGCGCAACCAATTTGCCAATTGGCTGATTGGCGTTCTGGTTGATTTCCAAGACATGATTGGCAAACCACAAATAGACCGAAATCGCATCACTATGCCTTCCGTTCAAGTGGAGACCAAGGATGAGCTGGGCTTCCAACGTGTCCGATGGGGGTGGCAACGCGACACCGCCGTAGAAGTGTTGTGTAGTCGCACGATTGAAATTTGCTGGATCGCCGAGCTTCCCGATCAGTACTTCAAACGCATTCGCGAGAGAGCTGCCGTTGATGGAGTTCCCCCCCCTTAGTGGAATGTTTTGGAGCCTGCGATCTTCGCGAACGAGCCCTAGGAAATTCGACCAAGATTCCGCCTCGCTCTCGAGGTACTTTCGCATGCCGCTCGCGCTTGGGAACGTGACATTTGGGATGGACTTATATTCGATCTTGAATTCTGCACCCGACACTTCGCCAACATCCCACGCAATATTTCGTTTCGCCACATTTAGTGTTGGGCTATCCGCTGATTTGCAAGAGTGACGAAAACGATTCCGTCTCAGTTGTGCCTTCCGACGCCACCCGGTGGCGCTAGGCTGAATTTAGATAAGTGTCTGTTTTACTTTACAAAATCACCTCTTAGCGCTATACATCTATACAAGCACAGAGGTGAAACATCATGCTCGACGCCCGCCGCGACGCGGCCAGTATCAACCCCGCCCATATTCTCGAAATCGCCGAACTGATCCGCACGTCTGACGCGGTAGGGATGGAAGTCCTTCTGGCCCAACTCGGCCCGCAGGACCCGGAACTCAGCGACCTGCTGGAAGCTCTGATATGGGCGACCGCCGACCTTCGGCTTCTTATGCATGAAAGTTAGCCAAAGATCAGAATTTCTCGGTTCAGCAGTCGTTGCTCCGACGACTCGGCGCAATATGCCTCCTTCGATGGCGAGCGCCAGGCCCGCACACCTGTCCCGATCTCGCTGACCTAGCCCCAAGAACCACGCCGGTGGTGGACTGTCATCATCAGGGCGGCTTCCGCAACGCGATGAGTGGAGCAAGTCGAAGCAAAGTCGTGTATCATACGGACATAGTTCGGAGCCACGGCCGCAGCGTCTTGTTGATCGGGAGAAGGCGGGCTCAAATTGATTTGAGGGGAGGCCGATATGGCGGAATTGGACGTAAAAAACCTATTCGAGTACTTAGCGGGTAGTCTTCCGCACGCCAGAGTTTTTAAGACACTGCAAGTCCCCGACAATGTGGCGCCATTTCACATGGAGATGCTTGCGCAGGCATACGTCGAAAACGTTCACATGCGCGAAGCCATGGTGGGGCCTCAGATGGCTCAGAGCCTCTGGGCGTTCCTGGGTACATTGCCCAGCGAAGTCCAGTATCAAGCAGCGCGCGCAAATTACTTGGTGCAAAAAGTCATTGCGCAGCTCGTAGAAGAAAATGTCCCAACTGCAGCAGGTGCCTCAGGCGGTATTTTCACCGCCAACCAAGCACCTGAGCCGTCCAGGCAATCTCCTCATCGAGCGGAAGAAAGCAGCAAAGATCAGGCAGGCAACCTTGACAATTTCAGCGTCATGAAGGGGGCGCTCGAACGTGCGGTCGAGGTACTCGAAGCCCACCCTGAGTTTCAGCCTGAGCTTTCTGACTTGATCGACGAAATACTCGTTCGGATACAAGCGTTCATTCCGGACTCCCCGCTTGATCCCGGCACCTTTGAACTCCCGGCAGAAGTCGCATCAGTGATCCACGTAGAGGGTGATGCAAATATTCACTTCCACTTTCAAAACGGAGGCAGTAGCGCTCCAGCCGAAGAGTCCGGCACTCCGGGGAAAGAAGTTAAAAAGCCACTGCTTAGCGAAATCAGCACCGCCATAAACACAATCGTTGGCGCTGTGGGCATCGCGGTGATGATTTTCTCAGCTAGCCCTGCAGGTGGCGACGGCGGCGTTATTCCAAGCGAGATGTGCGGCGGCTATACTCAGTCTGAGGGACAGGCAGTATTTGATAGAGAATATTATCGCGTCATAACGCAGGGCGGCAACCTTATGGTCAGGAGTACCCCGGATACTTCTGACAACAACAACATCATTTCAAGACTGAAGCCGGGTACTCGAGTTCGCCTTACCGGGGTGGGTGCAGGCAATTTCGTCGAGGTTCAATTTGGCGGCGAGGGAGCCTCTCTTGAAGAGGGCTGTGTGGACGGGACATTCCTGACGCCGGTTTATCGATGACTGCCTCGGCCAAGTATTCCGTTTGTTCTGAGGGTGCTGCGGTTAGCTCGGCTTCAGGTCGATCACTTCGCCCGAGCCGGACTTCGGGTCCATGCGCATCTTTCGCAGGAACTTTGCGAGTGCATCGGTGAACTGGATCATGTCATCTAGCGCGCTCAGACTTGCATCATCTAGATGATCCTCGCCCGTGAGTTCCAGCGCAGCGTCCATCATCGCCTCGGCCTCGCGCTTAGTCTTGCGAACCGAAGATTGGAATTCCAGGTGTAAATGCGGGTCCGGACCCTTGTTCAGATAAGCGTGCTGCTCCTGCTTCTGCTTTTCCAGATCATCTAGCTCAGACCGCCGCCGCTCGATTTCTCGACCTAGCCTCTTGGTCTCGGCGTAGGCCTCCGCCTTTTTGGTCTTTGCCAGTGAAGCTGCGGCATTCGCCTTGCAGGCTTCTGCATCTGCCTCGCGAACACGCTCCCGAACTTCCCGCTCAGTGATTGTCTCGCCCGCCTCTGCGCGGGCTTCCAACTCCTCCCGAACACTGTTGGGCGTCGATGGGGCCGATAAGGCGAAAAGGGCTTGTGCGGAAAGCCCATCCAAAACGGGTAAACCCGCCCGTTCTCCGCCATAGGCTCTAGCGACCTGCATAAGCCGCCTGGACTTCCTTTGATCGAGACCAAACTTCATCTCTACGCGGGCGGTGAACTCCCCATGCGGCACCATGGCCTTCAGGGCGATGAGCGCGCGTCCGTTATTGATCAGGTTCTCGGTGGCCGACTTCATGTTGGCCGCGATATACACCTCGAGATCATCAACCAGTTCGGGCAGTCCATAGGTAAGCTGCCGGTCTTCGGCGCTTAGTTCTGCGGGCACATCATCAGTCATGCTGCAGCCCTCAGAAGATTTTTGTGCGTGTCAGCGACCGCTTTCAAGCGGACTTTCAGGTACTCCCTGATCTTCTTTCTGGGGAGCATCTGTTCCATGCCTTCGGTGAGCACGTCGATGGTTTCTTGGATCAAGGCGATTACCGCGAGCAACATCTTCGGACTAACTTCATCCAGCGATAGAAGCGGGTTGTTCATGCCGCACTGGGCGTTGATCATCATGGATATTGTAACGAAGTCGCGGGTCTTATCAGAAGAGCCCTTGCAGTCACTGCCGCGATATTCGCTGAAGTCTTTCACGACCTCGTTCAGCTCCAATCTGATGGTCTTCGCGGCGTTCCGGATATCCTGTTGGCGGATCGCTTTTCTGAGCATAGCCTTATGTTCTTTGGTAAGAACTACACTTTCGCGGCCATCGACGGCCACATCTGATCTTGGCTTCTTTCCCATTCGGGTTGTCCGCGTTCAGTTACCTCCGAATTTAAGTTTCCGCCCAGGGGCTTACCCAAATTTTAGCCCGCCTGCCCCAAGAGGGTAAAGCGTAAAGCATTGAAAGAATGAAAGTTTAAGGAACCTGCGCACCACCGCGCAATGTAGTGTTCATCACCTGAACGAAGATTCCGAATTCCGAGTTTGGCTCCGGCGCGCCTCAGTTGCTTGAGCGAAGCTTCAAGAGGCGGCAATGCGGACCTTTCTGCTGTTCGCTACGAGAGCCGCATGCGCCCCTTCGCCCGGTAACAAAGCGCAGTTTCCTGACCTAATTAACTTCGGATTTATCGACAGCGAGCCTCAATCAACGTCAGCCGTCGGTCAGCCCAACGGAACCGATGTCCCCATCTGATCTTAATAAGACACTTACACCGATTGCGGCGAGAGCACCCAGTACGCCCGCAGCTTTACCCGCCACCGCAAGGCCACCTTCTGTTGGGGAGCTCTCTTCGTCGTTCACTGCCACCATTCGATTGTCTTGTGACGAGATGTTTGGCGCGACGCTGGACTGATAGTGGCCGCAAGAGCAGATAAAACCTATGCAAAACAATAAGAATGTCACGGTTCTAGTCATGGATTATTCCCCTGAAGTCCCTATGCGCAAACTTGCGAGCCAAAGAATTTGAAAAATGGTAGGGATTAATGTTATCATGAGTTTTCCTGTGCAGTAAGTGATTTCAATGACTTTGGCAATATTCAGCCGAAAGCGCCTAGTTATGCTCCCTCCGATGAAGTGCACATCACAGAACGCAGCTAGGGCCTCGCGTCTTCTCCTCCCTACTCACAAAATTTCGCGCACCGACGATGAATATCAATCACCGAGACATGGTGGCGGATCGAAAGTCAAATCTTAATATTTCCGAGGTAACTTCAAAGAACTTGAGATTCGTCGGGCTATTTTCATAGATAGCTTGCGGACCAAATTAAGGAAATGATGATGATATTGAAGCTCTTCGCTATCGTAACCTCATCCATATCCTGCCTCGCGCTTATTTTAATTTCATTCATATCGATTGAGAATATCAGGAGTGATGCAATCACGGTTAGATCGATAAAGGTACCAGCGCCGCTCTCCAATATGGGGTACTCAGAGCAAGCTGTGACACTTCTATTCTGGGATCAATTAAGGGCCATTCAGTCTATAAACTCTCCGCTTACTGCGGGCGCTATTGGAAACTCAAGCAGCACAGATAATGCGAGAAATCTAGGTGCGCAGTCAGGAGGTGAACAAGGAAAAGCTATTTGGGTATATCGGAAGAGCATGAAGGAGGAGACGCGCGTTCTGCCAGAATCAGAGAGAATTGACGTAAAGGAGTTATCTAGTGGTATATCGGTAAGCTGGGTCGAGGATATAGCGAGGAAAATTCTCGATCGACCTCAAAAAACGATAGACATTCACATCACGTGCGCATCATCAAGTTGCGAGAGCGGCAGATACAACTTGTTATCGAGGATATCTTATGGATATAAGATTGTTATGATCGAAAGCAGCGATCCGTTAAGAATTCAAGATCTTATTCCTAGCGCGGCGCGGGATTTAGTTAAGGAAGTGAATCCATACATTTTGGCCTACCACCTGATTTCAAGAAATGAGATTGATGAGGCACGCAACATTCTTCTTGAGTCAGTGCGACGCGGCGACACAGAGGCAAGCTGGGCAGCCTTCCTACTAGGAAGGTTATCAGAAGCAAATAGCCAGGAACGAGATGCGGAGCGATGGTACAATCTTTCGCTTAGCATCGGTCGCCGGACCGACCCTGCATTGGAAATCGGATTACTAGGTATAGCAACGCTTCATTATAGGAGGGCCCTAGCGAACGCCGATGAGAAAGATTTGGCCAAAGCTGAACGAGAATACATGTTTGCTTCCAGAAGGCTGCCGCGAAGTGCCTCGGTGCTTGCTGCCTGGGGATCTGATAAGTTATCAATTTTTGAGTCAGCAATAGGAAATGAGGAATTCGCCAAGCGTCTTGGGTTTATTGGGGACGAAACCTGGAAAGTAGAGGCTACAATTAAGGCGGCTAGTAAGTTACTTGAAAGGTCCCTTCGCTTGGATCACCGAGACCCGGGAACAATATACAATTTGGGAATTTCCAAATATTATCTTGGGACTATCCAGATGCATTCGCTCCAAGAAGTCGCTTCGCGCCAGACGGAGTATCAGCGCCCTCCAAACGTGAAACTAAGAGCGAATTCTCGGAGAAGCTCGGAACGTCACGACGCGTTAGAGGATATTATATCTGGATATAGATTAATAAGGGAGGCATTTGAAATATATCCACAAGAAAACAACATCATGATGGGGCTATCAGCGACCACTTATCACTTGAGAGATCTAGCCAAAAATTCAAAAATAAACCGGGCGCAGAGGTGTGATATTTTTATGGAAATTTTCACCGCCACTCAACTACTTGAAATTTCCGGAAATACCGTAAGTAGCGCCATGGAGATGTGGCCGCAAGAGATGTGTATTAGCAGTAGGGGCGCTAGACAAATGCGCTTAAGACAGCGCAGACCATAGAGCTCCCTGGCAATTCTCTTTTCTGTCCAAAGGGTGCCCGGAATTAGTAACCTCCCCTCGCCTCAAACTCTACTGCTAACGCTTTTGAACTGAAGCCAAAGCAGCGTTGAGCGCTCGTTAGGTGGCAACTTTCGCGCTGCACTAGCAGTCTTCCGCGCCATGAGCGAAGGGCCGCACAGGGCTGCCAGCAGCTGAACGCACGCGCGACACGGCGAGGGCAAGTCTGGGGTCGGAGAGGTCATTCGACCGCTTCGCCATGGGATGCGAGATCAGCGTCCGACACCCAGCTCCCATCGGGTACCTTCTGTCAGGTGATGAACACTAGCGCAGCGGCGGGCAATCAGCGGGTCCGTAGCGTCGCAGATTATTGTGGTGTTGATGTTCCTGGCGCCGTTGCACCCAAATCAGCCAGACATTCGTTCTCGATGTCGGCGATGGTCTCGATTAGGTCTTCGGCAAGCAGGAGCATGATCTTGTCGCGCCTCGATGGTCTCGGTCAGCGTGGACAGTTCATTGCGGGCGGTGTTCACCGCTGCACTTCCATCTGACTGATCCAATTTGCGGCCTGGATGGTCAGGATCGGCAGGGACCAGATATCAAAGAACTTTGGTACAATAGTCCTGCCGCTGGAGGGACACACGTGCGCGCGTTACTTCACGCCCTTCGCTGCCATCAGCGCCTTTACCTTGTCATGGGTGGCGTCCAGCTCGTGATCTTCTACGACGTCCTTGGAAATAGGGCGCCCATATGCGGTGAGTATATGGTTAGTTTTCTCCACATATGGGGCTGCAGCTATCAGGTTTCCGGCCAGTCGGGCGTATTCAGGTCCTTCCATGCCCGGTAGTAGCTGCTCCTCGGCTCCCGCGTCATGTAGGCATCGCCGAAGAAGTCCCTCAGGCGATCCGCCACCCGCTGCGCACCGGCCCGGATTTGATTCAGGTCGTCCACCAAGTAAACATGCGTAACATGGGAGGGTGGGGCATGATGGAGCAGGTAAGCCGCCAACCCGTAATCCCCCTCACGGTTCGCCCAGCGCGCGAAGGTCTTCCGGAGGGTATGCGCCGTGACCGAATGCGGGACGCCCGCCTCCTTAGCCCATATTCCGATCTGACGGTTCAGAAGCCCGCCGGGCAGGTCCCCCATGTCGAGCGGGACGCGGCGCTTCGGAGCCTTGACCGCGCCAACCGCCTCCTGCGCTGCCCGCACCGCACTCTTTGTAAGGCGACCGAAGACCCACCTCCCATCGGCAAGGTACGGCATTTCATCATCCGGGTGCCGCATGGCCAGTAGCTCGGCCATCGCGAGGTCCGTCAGAGGGCAGAGGAAGTCCCGCTTACCCTTCATGACTTCGGCGGGCAGGCGCAACATCCGGTTATCGAGGTCCACGTGCTCCCACAGCAGTCTGATCACGTTCGTATGCCGGAGGCCAGTCAACAGCGTAAAGCGAACCGCCGCGCCGATGGGGTGGTGGACCAGCTGACCCTCGACCTCCACATCGCGGCTATAGGTCGCCCGCCAGAAGTCCCGCAGATACTGGTCCTCCAGGTCCACCTCCTTCTTTTTCACGCTGCGCCATCCCGGCAGCTCATCGTTCAGGAACTCAGTCGGCTTCGGCGTCCCCGGCGGGATCAGCTCATGCCTCTTGGCGCTCTTCCATATTCCCTCGAAAACAATGATCGCCGCCCGCGCGATACCCTTGTTGGCCTCGCCGCCATCGGTCACCTGATCGTAAAACTCGACCAAGTCCTTCAGCGTGAAGCTGACCAGAAGCCGGTCGCCCAGCGCACTGAGGTGCGTGTTCCAGGTGGAGCTATAAAGCTTCTTGGTGTTCGCCCTCAGGCCCCGGTAGCGGGCCGATGTGGAGTAAGCCTCCCACGCCTCAGTCAGCGTGACGGCGGCGCGCGGGCGGTGAGACTGTGCCTGACGCTCAGCCCAAATCGCCTTAGGATCACCGCCGGACTTGGCCACTCTGACGTAGAATTCGGCTACAGTGTTCGCTTCTTCCAGCCGGGTGTGAGTACACTCACCAACGTTCCCGATGGGTAGATTGCATGACTTCCCGCTGCCGTCGCGGTAGGTGATACAGTAGTTTTTCCGCCCGCTAGGTTGGGCCATGATCTTAAGCGCAGGCTGCGCCTTGGAGCTGTGAAGCTCCTGCTTCGTTGCATTGATGGCGTTGATCAACGCCGGGGTAAATTCCTTATGCACGGGCATTTGATTATCCTACATTACCCGCCCGGGACTGCCGTAAACCGAATATCACCCAAAAACACCCGGAGGCGCAATCCTGGAGGTGCCGTAAACTACGGTTTTTCAGGTGGTATAGAGTTAACTTCATTATCCGGGGCGGGAGGGTCTAACGAATGGTTAACCAACATTTCCGAATTTTGCCGCAGGCCCTCCGTATCGGGAAAACTGTTTTCCTTTGTGGTTTGTCGCATTAGAACCGCGACAAGCGAAAGAGGACGGCCATGGCGCTGGACGACAGGAATTTGACGGTGCGGCTGGCGCGCACGCAAGACGAGATCGAGGCGGCGCAGCGCCTGCGCTACGAGGTCTTTGTCTCCGAACTTGGCGGCGGCGGCGAGATGGTGGATCACGCGCGGCGGCTGGAGCGCGACCGTTTCGATCCCTTCTTCGACCATCTTCTGCTCAGCGATGCGCGGCGGGGGGGCGAGGTGGTGGGCGTCTACCGCCTGCTGCGCGACGATCAGGCCAAGGCCGCGGGGCAGTTCTATTCCGAGGATGAATATGATCTGGCGCTGCTGCGCGCCTCTGGGCGGCGGCTGCTGGAATTGGGGCGCTCGTGCCTGCATCCCGAGTATCGGGGCGGGCCGGGGGTGATGCTGATGTGGCAGGCGCTGGCGGGCTATGTGGCCGAGCATGGGATCGAGATCCTCTTTGGCACCGCGTCGTTCCATGGCACCGATGTGCAGGCGCTGGCGCATCCGCTTTCGCTGCTGCACGAGCGGCATCTCGCGCCCGAAGACCTGCGCGTGCGCAGTCGGGTGTTTCAGCGGATGGACCTGCTGCCCGAGGCCGAGATCGACCGGCGCCGCGCCATGGTCGAGACGCCGGCGCTGATCAAAGGATATCTGCGGCTTGGCGGGACGGTCGGCGAGGGGGCCTTTGTCGATCATGCCTTCAACACCACCGACGTCTGTCTGGTGATGGATACCGAGCGGCTCAACGCGCAGGCGGCCTCGCGCTACACGCGGGCGCGCCGGTGAGCGATCCGACCTGGCGCGGAGCGGAGCCGCCGGTGATCCCGCTGGGCTGGGCTGACTATCTGCGCGCGGCGCTGCGCGCTGTGCTGGTCGGCGCGGCGCTGCTGGTGGGGATCGTGGTCAAGCTTTTGGTTCTGGTCGGCGAGCGGCTGCTGTGCGGCGGGCGGCGCATCTGGTCGCCGTTTGTCACGCAGCTGACCTGCCGTTTGGTGCTGCTGATCCTCGGGCTGCGGCACGAGGCGCGCGGGCCGCGGATGGGCGGGCGCGGGGCCTATGTGGCCAATCATTCGTCATGGCTCGACATCTTCGTGCTCAACGCGCGGCGCAATGTGCTCTTCGTCTCGAAGGCCGAGGTGGCGGGCTGGCCGGGCATTGGACTTTTGGCCAAACTCACCGGCACGGTGTTCATCCGGCGTGACCGGCGCGAGGCGGCGGCGCAGAGCGGCGTGATCGAGACGCGGCTTGCGGCGGGCGATCGGCTGCTGTTTTTTCCCGAGGGAACCTCGACAGACGGACTGCGTGTTTTGCCATTTAAAACAACGCTTTTCGAGGCGTTTCTGTCGGAAGGTGTGAAGGCGGATCTGCAGCTGCAGCCGGTCACCGTGGTCTATCATGCGCCGCCGGGGATGGCGCCTGCGTTCTACGGATGGTGGGGGGATATGGCGCTGGGACCGCATCTTCTGCGGGTCTTGGGCGCGCACCGTCAGGGCCGGGTTGAGGTGATCTATCACGCGCCGCTCAAGGCGTCTGATTTCGCCGGGCGAAAGCCGCTGGCGCGCGAGGCGGAAGCGCGGCTGCGGGCCGCGCATCCCTTTGCTGAATAGCGTTAAGACAGGCGTGAATGCGCTGTAAGATCAGCGCATTGCGGCGGTCAGCTCACGCAGCGCGGCAACCGGGTCTTCGGCGTTCCAGATCTCTTCACCGATGGAAAAGAAGTCGGTGACCGGCGCCAGTTTGGCGACCAGCTCGGGCGTCAGCCCGCCCTCGGCCACCACCGGCAGTTCGATCATCTGCGACCACCATTCGAAGACCTCGAAACCGGCCAACGTGCCGTCGCCGAGCGCCGTGCCGCTGAGCGGACCGAAGGAGACGTAATCGGCCCCGGCCTCGCCCGCGTTCATGCCGTCATGGCGCGAGCTGCCGCAGAACGCGCCAACGATGGCGTCCGCGCCCAGTTCCTTGCGCGCGGCGCGCACCGAGCGCGAGCCATCGGTGAGATGCACCCCGTCGAGCCCCAGCCGCTGCGCGAGCACCACATGGGTGTCGATCACCAGCGCGATGTCGAAGCGATGCGCCACCTCGCGCACCGCATCGGCGGCGCGCTGCAGCCGGTCCTCGTCGCGCGTTGCGAGCGACAGGCGGATGCAGGCGAACTCCTCGGCCTCGAGCACCGAGGCGAGCTGATCGGGGAAGCTCGAGAGATCGAACTCCGGCGGGGTGACGAGATAGAGCTGAGGCTGGTCTGCTTCGGCCATGGCGCGGCTCCTGACTTGCGAATTGCGCCCCTATATCGCGGCTTTAGGGGGCAAGAAAAGGGGGCAGCGTCATTTCGGCGGCAGCGCGCGGACAAAGTCCAGCGAAACTTCGGTCAGCGGGGCGCGGATGGCCTCGTCCGGACGCTTCTGCCAGGGTGTGCGCCCGGCGGAACCGTGGGATGCCTCCGGCGGGGATATTTTTGTCTAAGCGAAGCGGCGACGTCAGGCGGCGGGCGGCTGGCTCGGGGGATGCACGAAGACGTGGTTGGGGTAGGCCTCGCCGTCGATGCGGAAGTGGGTCTCGCCAACGTGCTGAAAGCCCATGCGGTGGTAAAAGGCGATGGCGGGGGCGTTTTCGGAATTGGTGGTGAGCCAGACCGATCCGGCGCCCTGATCATGGGCCCTACGCAAGCCCGCCTGCAGCAGCGCGCTGCCGATGCCGCGGCCATGGTGGCGCGGCTGCACGTAGAGCGTGGCGATCTCGCAGCTGCCGCAGCCGGGCAGCGGGCCGGGGGCGTCGGTCGAGAGGCGCAGGAAGCCGTCGATCCCGTCGCGGTTCTGCGAGACGATAAAGCGCTCGGTCGGGCTTTGCAGCCAGCGCTCGAAATTGGCGCGGGTGAAGGTGTCCAATGCGTAATCGGCAAAGCGCGCGCTCACCCCGTGGCGGATGTAGGTGCCGAGCCAGACCTCGACCGACAGGGCGGCGAGGCTGGAGGCATCGGTGAGGGTGGCGTCTCTGAGCGGCATGGGGTCTCGTCTGTGGCTTTCCGGGCCTGCGTGGCAGGGCGCGCGGCGCAGGGCAAGCGCGGCGTGCCCCGCGACAAATCGGAGCCGTGATGTGCGGCTTTCTTGCTCTTGGCGGCAGGCAGGACTATGCGGGAGCGGAATTTACGGAGTTTGTCATGCCAAGCGAGACGAGGCAGCCGGCGTTTGTGCTGGTGCGGCCGCAGATGGGCGAGAATATCGGCGCGGCGTCGCGCGCCATGTGGAACTTTGGTCTGGACCGGATGCGTCTGGTCAGCCCGCGCGATGGCTGGCCGAACCCTTCGGCGGTGGCCATGGCCTCGGGCGCGGGGCGGCTGCTGGACGAGGCGCAGCTGGTCGAGACCACGGCGCAGGCGGTCGAGGATTGCGATCTGGTGTTCGCCACCACGGCGCGGATGCGCGGGCTCACCAAGCCGGTCTATTCGCCCGAGCAGGCGATGAAGGAAGCCGCCGAGCGTATCGCGCAGGGCGGCAAGGTGGCGGTGATGTTCGGCCCCGAGCGTGCCGGTCTGGAGAACTCCGACGTTGCCGTGGCCAATGCGCTGATCAACGTGCCGGTGAACCCCGAGTTTCCCTCGCTCAACCTTGCGCAATGCGTGCTGCTCTGCGCCTACGAATGGCAGCGGGCCTCGACGCAGATCGAGGCGCAGCGGGTCGAGATGGCGGGTGCCGAATGGGCCAGCGGTATAGAGGTCGAAAAGCTGGCCGAGCATTACGAGGAGCGGCTGAGCGAGGCCGGGTTCTTCTTCCCGGACCATAAGGCCGAGAGCATGAAGCTGACGCTGCGCAACCTCTGGAGCCGCATGCCGCTGACCCGCGAAGACGTGAAGACCCTGCATGGGGTGATGCGCCAGATGGTGCGCTGGAAGGAACGCGGCTGACTTGATGGGGCGGCAGGCGCCGCCTATCGTCGCCGCGACGGATGAAGGAGAAGATCATGGCCGGAAACCGCAAGCTCTTTGAAGAGGTTGGGGCGGAGACCCAGAAAGCTGCCCCGGCGGGCGGCATGATCGACAAAGGGCGCGGCGGCGCCCGCGGCGCGATCCGCATCTGGCTGATGCTGATCTTTGCGCTGGTGGTGGCGATGATCTGCGTCGGCGGGCTGACCCGGCTCACCGACAGCGGCTTGTCGATCACCGAGTGGAAGCCGCTGCATGGCGCCATCCCGCCGCTGAACGAGGCCGAATGGCAGGAGGAATTCACCCTCTACCAGCAGATCCCGCAATATGAGCTGCTCAACAAGGGCATGACCCTTTCGGAGTTCAAGGGCATCTACTGGTGGGAATGGGGCCACCGCCAACTGGGCCGGGTGATCGGCCTTGTCTGGGCGCTTGGTTTCTTCGGCTTCCTGATCGCGCGGAAAATTCCCACCGGCTGGACCGGACGGCTGCTGCTTTTGGGCGCACTTGGCGGGCTGCAGGGGGCCGTCGGCTGGTGGATGGTCTCGTCGGGCCTCGTGGGAGAGATGATCGCGGTCGCCTCCTACCGGCTGGCGACGCATCTGGGGCTGGCCTTCATCATCCTTGGCTTCATCGCCTGGGACATCTTCCTGCTAGGGCGCGAGGAGCGCGATCTGATGCAGGCGCGGCGCCTGCGCGAGCCCAAGCTCTTTTCGATGTCGACGGGGATGCTGCATTTCGCCTTCCTGCAGATCCTGCTGGGCGCGCTGGTGGCGGGTATCGACGCCGGGCGCTCCTACACTGACTGGCCGCTGATGGCGGGCGGCTTCTTCCCGCCGCAGCCCTTCGATCTGGTGCCGCTCTGGCGCAACTTCTTCGAGGATCCGGGGCTGGTGCAATTCATGCACCGGATGGCGGGCTACCTGCTGTTCATCTTCGGCATCGTCACATGGCTGAAAGGCCGCAAGTCCGCCAATGCCGACACGCGCTTCCGCTTCAACGCGGTGATGGCGATGCTCTGTGTGCAACTGGTGCTGGGCATCACCACGGTCCTCTACGTCGCGCCGTGGCATATCGCGATCACCCACCAGTTGGGCGCTGTGGTGCTCTGGGTGCTGATCCTGCGCGCCCGCTTCGGCGCGCAATTCCCCAAGACGCAATCCATTCGGGAGACCCGCTGAAATGTCCGCATTCGATGATCTGATGGCGTTCCAGCGCGACACCGGGGCGCTGGCGCAGGTCGCTGGCCGGCTCGGCTGGGACCAGGAAACGACCATGCCGCATGGCGCGGCGGACCAGCGGTCGGAAGAGATCGCGGCGCTGGAGGGCGTGCTGCACGCCCGTCGCACCGATCCGCGCGTCGGCGAGTGGCTGGCGGTGATCCGGCCCGAAGAGCTGGATCAGGTCGGGCAGGCGCAGCTGCGCCACATCACCCGCAGCTACACCCGCGCGGGGCGGGTGCCGGGCAAGCTGGCCGCCGATCTGGCGCGGCTCACCAGCCGGGCGCATCGCATCTGGGCCGAGGCGCGGGCGGATGATGATTTCGCCGCCTTTGCCCCTGTGCTGCGCGACGTGGTGGCGCTGAAGCGCGAAGAGGGCGCGGCGCTCGCAGATGGCGGTGATGTCTATGACGCGCTGCTTGATGATTACGAGCCCGGCGCCACGGCGCAGCAGCTTTCGGATATGTTCGGCGCGCTGCGTCCGCGCCTCGTGGCGCTGCGGCAGGCGATCCTCGAGCGGCCCGCGCCAAAGGCGCTGTCGGGTACCTATGATGATGCCGCGCAGATGGCGCTGTCGCGCAAGCTGGCCGAGACCTTTGGCTATGACATGAGCCGGGGCCGCGTCGACAAGGCGGTGCACCCGTTCAGCTCGGGCAGCGGCGACGACGTGCGGATCACCACGCGCACCAATGCGCTCGACCCGTTCAACTGCATCTACTCGATCATCCACGAGACCGGCCATGCGGCCTATGAGCAGGCGATCGCGCCGGACTATCGCTTCACCCCGCTGGGTGAGGGCGTCTCGATGGGCGTGCACGAAAGCCAGAGCCGCATCTACGAGAACCAGATGGGCCGTTCGGCGGCCTTCACCCATTGGCTGCACGGGCAGGTCACCGAGGTGTTCGGCGACATCGGGCTGAGCGCGGAAGAGTTCTACAAGGCCGCCAACCGGGTGCAGAACAACTACATTCGCACCGAAAGCGACGAGGTGCAGTACAACCTGCATGTGCTTCTGCGCTTCGACCTGGAGCGGGCGCTGATTTCTGGCGATCTGGCGGTGGACGATCTGGAAGCGGCGTGGAACGAGCGGTTCAAGGCGGACTTCGGCTTTGCCGTCGACAAAGCCTCGGACGGGGTGCTGCAGGATGTGCATTGGTCGGCGGGGCTTTTTGGCTATTTCCCGACCTACAGCCTTGGCAATGTTTACGCGGGCTGTCTGCACAAGGCGCTGCGCACGGCGGTGCCCGATCTCGACGCGCAGATGCAGGCGGGTGATCTGTCGGCGGCGACCGGCTGGCTGCGCGAGAACGTGCAGCGCCACGGCGGGCTCTATGCCCCGCGCGAGGTCATCGAGAAGGCCTGCGGCTTTGCCCCCAGCGAGGCGCCGTTGCTGGAATATCTCGAAGAGAAATTCGGCGCGCTTTACGGTCTGTGAGAGTGGCGGAGCGGCCCGGCGGGTCGCCCCATGACTTCCGGCAACGCCAAGAAAAGAGCGGCCCCGAGGGGCCGCTTTAGGTGTGTGTGTTCGTGAGTGATGTGCTTCGAGCCTAATTCGCGTCAGACGCAATGGGATGGGCTATGCTGAACCGTCCGCCGCCGAAGAGAACAAGCGGTAGCGCCAGCAGCGCGACCAAGCCGCAGCTGTAGAATGTGGTGAGATCGAACGGCTCCAGTCCCGGTGCGAAAAATGCATGGAAGGAATAGAGGCCCAGCCCGATCAGAGCTACGGCGCGCACACCAATGCCGAGGATCAGCCAGATGGCGATCGACGCCAGAAGTGCGCACAAGAGAGAAGTCGCAAGGCCCGGTATCTGCACGGAGAGTGCGCCGATGAGGGTAGGATCGGCTGTAAAAATCTCCTCTGCCACCGCATCGCCGAGGGTAAGGGCGAGGGCGACACGCAGAGCGCATTGCAATGTGGGTATCAGTCTGACCATTCGTTTGCTCGTTACGTCCGGAGAGTGACCCCGCGGAACTTTACACAAGAAGCAGTGTTACAGCATGCTGTGTCAAATCCAAGACAGAAATGATCAAACTTGACCTTGCGTAAACCGATGGTTGCGACGTTTTTGCTCAGTTCGCGTTTAACGGCAGCGCTACGCGTCTTCTGCCTGTGTCGTCGTCGCGCCGGAGCTTTCGAAGCAGCGGATCACCCAGTCCACCGCGCGGCGCATACCGGGATCGGACCGGCGGCTTTCATGGTAGAACAGCCAGCAATCCAGCGTCACCGGCGCGGCAGAGGCGCAGACCGGCACCAGGTCCGGCGAGCGCTTGGCCAGCAGATCAGGCAGGGGACCGGCCAGCCCGGTGGCCTGCATCAGCGTATAGAGCGCCATGAAGTGATCGACCCGGATCTTCGGCTCTTTGCCAAAGAGGTCATGCGCGCTGCGCAGGATGCAAGAGCGGCTCGGCGCGTGGTTCAGGCTGATCCAATCGCCATTGGGATCGGCATCGCGAAAGCGGTAGGGGCGGAAGCTGAGGTCGCCCGCCTTGCGCGCAACGATGCGGCCCTGATCCGGACGTCCGAACTGGACCACCAGATCATTCTGCCCCAGACCTTCACGATCGAGCCGGTCGGTGATGTTGAGTTGCACGCCGGGCAGGGGATTCGTCTCCGGATCCAGCCCCGGGAACAGCATCAGGGTGCTGATGATCGGCGAGGCCCCCAATGTGAGCGGGACGATCTCTCCGTCGAGACCCGAGGCCTGACTGTTCAGCGTCGCCTTCAGTTGCCCATCGAAATTCAGAGCGACATCGATAAGCTCGCGCACCGCTTCTGAGGGACGCCAGCCGTCTGCGGTCTTGACGAAGGCGGGCACACCCAGCGTTTCCGACAGGCGTTCGATCCTGCGCGAGACCGTGGCGGTGTTGGTTCCCAGAAGCTTCGCCGCGGCGGTCATTGTGCCGGTCTTTGAAAGCGCGACGAGGAAACGAAGGTCGTCCCAATTATTCATGGTCGTGGGTGTACTCGAATTTTTTGGGCGTCGTGTCGTGCCGGCGCGGTACATGTCTTAAGTTGCAACCGAGCAGGTCTTCGCCCTCACCGGTGGTAACTTTGGGACAACCTAGGGCTGGACCCTAGGTCAAGCAAGGCCAGCCCCCGTGATAAGCGCAGCTGATTTGTGTCAGGTCACTGTAACTGAAGAAGAAAAAATCGCCGCACCCCGGAAGGATACGGCGATTTCTGCGGGCATCTGCCCGATGTTCGCTGCTTTGGTCGTGTTACCGCGGCAGGGACGGCTGGCTCAGCCGAAATACTCGCCAAAGCTGCCACGGTAGGCGGCGGCAAGCTCGGAAAGCGGCGCTTGGCTGGAGCCGAAACGGACCGTGTCGCCGGTGAACTTGCCAACGCTGCTGAGGGTCACGCCGGCCTGCGAGGCGGCGGTCATCAGGGCTTCGGCGCTGTCGAAGTTGCAGGCGATCAGGTAGCGGCCCTGATCTTCGCCAAAGAGCGTCGGCGTATCGGCGGCATCAAGCTGCACACCCACGCCCGAGGCTTCGGCCATCTCGAAGGCCGCCATCGCTAGACCGCCGTCTGCAAGGTCGGTGCAGCTGCGGATCAGGTCGCGGTTGGCGAGGATAAACTCGCCGTTGCGGCGCTCTGCCTCGAGGTCGACCGCCGGAGCGTCGCCGTCTTCGCGGTTGAACACCTCTGCAAGCAGGGCCGACTGGCCAAGATGGCCAGCGGTCTCGCCGACCAGCAGCGCCACATGGCCTTCGCGGGCGTAACCGAGGATCGGCTCTTCGCCAGCGGCGATCAGGCCAACGGCACCGATGGTGGGCGTGGGCAGGATCGGCTCGCCGTCGGTCTCGTTATAAAGCGAGACGTTGCCCGAGACGATCGGCGTGTCGAGCGCAAGGCAGGCCGCGCCGATGCCGTCGATGGCGCCCACGAACTGACCCATGATCTCGGGCTTCTCGGGGTTGCCGAAGTTCATGTTGTCGGTGGTGGCCAGCGGGCGGGCGCCCACGGCGACGAGGTTGCGGTACGCCTCGGCCACCGCTTGCTTGCCGCCCTCGACCGGGTTGGCGCGCACGTAGCGCGGCGTCACGTCCGAGGTGAAGGCCAGCTTCTTGTCGGTGCCATGCACGCGGATCACGCCAGCGCCGAAGCCGGGGATGCGCACTGTGTCGGCCATCACCTGACTGTCGTATTGCTCGTAGACCCACTCGCGCGAGCAGTAGTTCGGCGAAGAAACCAGCGCCTTCAGCCCGTCGATCGGATCGACGCCCGGCACATCGGCCAGCGGCTCGGCGGCGGGGGTCGGAACCCACGGGCGATCGTATTCGGGCGCGGTGCCCGAAAGCGCCTTGAGCGGCAGATCGGCTTTCACTTCACCGTTCAGCACGATGAGGAAGCGGTCCTCGGCGATGGTCTCGCCGACGATGGCGAAGTCGAGGTCCCATTTGTCGAAGACGGCCTTGGCCTCGGCCTCTTTCGCCGGGTCGAGCACCATGAGCATGCGCTCTTGGCTTTCCGAGAGCATCATCTCGTAGGCGGTCATGTGCTTCTCGCGCACCGGCACCTTTTCGAGGTCGAGGCGCACGCCGAGGTTGCCCTTGTCGCCCATCTCGACAGCCGAGCAGGTCAGGCCCGCCGCGCCCATGTCCTGAATCGAGATCACCGCGCCGGTCTGCATCAGCTCCAGCGTGGCTTCCATAAGGCGCTTTTCGGTGAACGGATCGCCAACCTGAACGGTGGGGCGCTTTTCCTCGATGGTCTCGTCGAATTCCGCCGAGGCCATGGTCGCACCGCCAACGCCGTCACGGCCGGTCTTGGCACCAAGGTAGACCACCGGGCGGCCAACGCCGGATGCGGCGGAGTAGAAGATCTTGTCGGTGTCGGCGAGGCCCGCCGCGAAGGCGTTCACAAGGCAGTTGCCGTTGTAGGCCGAGTGGAAGCGCACTTCGCCGCCCACCGTCGGCACGCCGAAGCAGTTGCCGTAGCCGCCCACGCCTTCGACCACGCCATGCACCAGCTGGCGGGTCTTGTGGTGGTCCTTTTCACCGAACGACAGCGCGTTCATCGCCGCGACGGGGCGCGCGCCCATGGTGAAGACGTCGCGCAGGATGCCGCCCACGCCCGTCGCCGCGCCCTGATAGGGCTCGATGTAGGAGGGGTGGTTGTGGCTTTCCATCTTGAAGATGACCGCCTGACCGTCGCCAATATCGACAACGCCCGCGTTCTCGCCCGGACCGCAGATGACCTGCGGGCCTTTGGTTGGCAGCTTACGCAGGTGGATCTTCGAGCTCTTGTAGGAGCAGTGCTCGTTCCACATGGCCGAGAAGATCCCCAGCTCTGTGAACGTCGGCTCGCGGCCGATGATCTGCAGGATCCGCTCGTATTCGTCGGGACTGATCCCGTGGGCGGCAATGAGCTCTTCGGTGATGGACGGTTCCTGCATCCTGACTCCCCTTAGCGTGGTTGGTGCGCTCTTTAAGGCAAGGGCGGCAAAGGGGGAAGAGGGGTCAAGGCCTCGAAGCGGTCACAAGGTTCATTCTTGCGGGGATTGTGGCGCTGCCGTTGGCCGTCAGCGCGGCAAAGGCGGTCTCTATGTCTGCGCGGA
Organism: Salipiger sp. ABN3_019; assembly: GCF_056158605.1. Classification (NCBI taxonomy): domain Bacteria; kingdom Pseudomonadati; phylum Pseudomonadota; class Alphaproteobacteria; order Rhodobacterales; family Roseobacteraceae; genus Salipiger; species Salipiger sp. ABN3_019. The sequence goes on along the minus strand of NZ_JBSWTP010000009.1, from coordinate 2,451,721 downwards.
TCGCTTCGGCCTGCGCGGCGCTGGCGCCTTTGTCGCGCATGTGGCGCACGGCGGGGCCAATGCGCGTGGCCAGATCCGAGGCTTTGGCACCTTGAGGCAGGCGCAGCACCGCCTCGACCGTCTCTATGGTGATCCGTTCGAATCCGGCCCCCGAAAGGATGCGCCGCACCCGCTCGGGATCGCGGAAGGCCATGGGGCCGGGGGCATCGGGATCGCCGCCCTCGGGCGGACCAAGATGCGCGACGGCGACTTTCATCGGCAGATCGAACCACGGGTTCTCGTCGCTCGCGCGCCAGCAGATGAAGGCGAGCCGCCCGCCGGGGCGCAGGAAGTGCAGGATATTGGCGAAGGCGGCGCCCGGATCGTCAAAGAACATCACCCCCATGCGCGAAAGGCAAAGGTCTGCCTGCGCCTCGGGCCGCCAGACCTGCGCGTCCGCATGAATGAAGTCGGGCCGGATGCCTCCCAGCGCCTCGGCGCGGGCGCGGGCAACTTCGAGCAGCGAGGTGGAGACGTCGACGCCGGTGACATGTCCTTCGGGCGCCACGGCCTCGGCCAGCGCCAGCGTCGTCGCCCCTGCGCCGCAGCCCAGATCAAGGGCCGTCTCGCCGGGCTGGGCCGCCGCCGCCGAAAGCACCAGTTCAGAGATGTGCGAATGCAGCGTATCAAGCTCGTCGCGCATGGCGACCCACGTGAGGCCGGGCCCCTCGGTCCAGAATGCCTGCTGTGCCGCGTTGCCCGGTGAGACGCTCCCGGCGGAGACCTCTTTCGCTGCCATGCCACCCTCCCTGATCACATCCAAGGGTACCGCAGCACATGGCCCCGCCAAAGCAACCTCTGGCAATTCCGCAAAAAAAAGGCCGAGCACAAAGCTCGGCCGAAGTCCAACAGGGAGGTTGAAGATGACGCGCGCTAGGGCGCTTCAAGCTTCGTGTGCTGAATATGTGATCAGTATTGAGTCGATCAAGGGCCGAATGCGCTGCTCAACGTCATTGCTGCCATGCAGTGTTTGCATGGCGCCTGTTTTTTGAGCAAATTCAGTCGGCGCCCATCGCTTTCAGCTGCCGCCGATGCGCGAAGATCTCGTCCTGCACGAAGTCGCGGAACGCGGTTACGCGCTTGGAATGACGCAATTCTTCGGGGTAGGCGAGGAACACCGGCACCTCGTTGGACTCCACATCAGGCAGAACCCGCACCACATGCGGGAAATCCTCTATGATGTAGTCGGGCAGCACGCCAATGCCGAGATTGGCGATCACCGCCTGCAGAACACCGAAGTAGTTGTTCACCGTGAGACCCGTGCGGATGTCATAGGTGAGCAGCTTCTGCACCAGCGCCTTGCCCGACAGCACCTGCGCCGAGTTCGGATTCTGGCAGATCAGCCGATGCGCCGAGAGATCCTCGAGCGACTCGGGCAGACCGTTCTGCTCTAGATAGGCCGGGGACGCATACATGCGCATGCGGATCGACATCAGGCGCTTGCGGATCAGGTCGGCCTGACTCGGCTCTTTCATGCGGATCGCCACGTCGGCTTCGCGCATGGGCAGGTCGAGCACCCGCTCTTCGAGCATCAGGTCGATCTTCAGATCGGGGTACTTCTCGTAGAGCTTGGTCAGGCGCGGGGCCAGCCAGAGCACACCGAAGCCATGGGTCGTGGTGACCTTGAGCTCGCCGAACACTTCCTCTTCGCTGTCGCGAATGCGCGCGGTGGCGCTGTCGATCCGCTTCACCATCGAGGCGGTGGCATCAAACAGCAGCTCACCCTGTTCGGTGAGAATCAGTCCGCGGGCATGACGGTGGAAAAGGGTGGTATCCAGCGCCTCCTCCAGCGCCCGGATTTGTCGAGACACGGCTGATTGCGACAGATGCAGCGCATCTCCCGCGTGAGTCAGGCTGCCCGCATCCGCGACAGCGTGAAAGATCCTGAGCTTATCCCAATCCATGGCGGCATCTTATTCAACTTTGGCGCCCTGTATACGACAGGAACGATAAACGGAAACACATCTTAGCCGACTGTGGGAAAATAACGAAAATTTCCCTATCCGGGTCAGCATGTGTGACCTATCATAGAACGACAGCTGCAAGCACAATGAGCGAAGGGAGGCGCGCATGAGCAAGCAAGCAATTTCCCTGCAGGACAGGTTCGATTTAAGCAAGAGTCCGGTCCTTTTGAATGGCACGCAGGCGTTGGTTCGCCTGATGCTGATGCAAAAAGAGCGCGATCGCGCCGCCGGTTTGAACACCGCGGGCTATGTCACGGGCTACCGCGGCTCGCCGCTGGGCGCCGTCGACATCCAGATGAAGCGCGCTGGCAAACTGCTGACCGAGAATGACATCGTCTTTCAGGAAGGCCTGAACGAAGACCTCGCGGCCACGGCGCTATGGGGCTCGCAACAGGCGGAGCTGAGGGGCGAGGGCAAGTACGACGGGGTCTTCGGCCTCTGGTACGGCAAGGGTCCCGGCGTCGACCGCTCGGGCGACGTGATGCGCCACGCCAATATGGCGGGCACCTCGCAGCATGGCGGCGTGCTTATGGCCATGGGCGACGATCACACCGGCGAAAGCTCGACGGTGCTGCATCAGTCCGAATGGGCGCTGGTGGATGCCTATATGCCCGTGGTCTCGCCCGCCGGTGTGCAGGAAGTGCTGGATTACGGCGTCTACGGCTTTGCGCTGTCGCGCTTTGCCGGCGTCTGGTGCGGGCTCAAGACCATGAAGGACACGGTCGAGGCGACCGCCGTGGTCGATGGCCGCTGGGACCGCATGTCGCTGGTGGTGCCCGAGTTCGCCATGCCCGACGGCGGGCTGAACATCCGCCTCGGCGACACGCCGCATCTGCAAGAGACGCGGATGATCGACTTCAAGCGCTTCGCCGCCGAAGAGTTTTCCCACGCCAACAAGATGGACAAACGCGTCTGGGGCAATCCCGGCGCCAAGATCGGTCTCGTGGCGGCGGGCAAGAACTGGCTCGATCTGCAGCACGCCATGTCGCTGCTCAATATCGACGAGGCAGAGGCCGAGCGGCTGGGTCTCACCACCTATAAGATCGGCCAGACCTTCCCGCTCGACATGAAGGGCTTCCACGATTGGGCCGAAGGGCTCGATCTGATCATCATCGTCGAGGAAAAGCGCAAGCTGATCGAGGTGCAGGTCAAGGAGGCGATCTTTGACGACCGCCGCGGCCGCCGGGTCTATGGCTGGTACAAGGGCGGGGCAGGCGGCATGCACCGCGAAGAGCTGTTCCCCACCCGCGGCGCGCTCGATCCGGTGTGGATCGCGCAGAAGCTCGGCGAGATCTTCGTCGAGGAAGGCCGCGGCACCGAGGGCATCAAGGCCGGCCTGTCCGCGCTTGACGCGGCGCGCAAGGCCGACAACGCCCCCGATCTCGCGGCGCGTCTGCCGTATTTCTGCTCGGGCTGCCCGCACAACACCTCGACGCGTCTGCCGGAAGGCTCGCGCGCCTATGCGGGCATCGGCTGCCACTATATGGTGCAGTGGATGGACCGCGAGACCACCGGCTTCACCCATATGGGTGGAGAAGGCGTGAACTGGGTCGGCGAGGCGCCCTTCTCGAAGCGCAGCCATGTGTTCCAGAACCTTGGCGACGGCACCTACAACCACTCCGGCTCGCTGGCCATCCGCGCGGCGCTCGCCGCGGGCACCAACATCACCTACAAGCTGCTCTACAATGATGCCGTCGCCATGACCGGCGGCCAGCCCAACGAGGGCGGGCTTACCGCCGACCGCATTGCGCGCGAGCTCAAGGCCATGGGCGTCGAGCATCTGGCGGTGGTCTATGACGAGAAGGAAGACGTCGATTTCGATCTCTTCCCGGCGGGCATCGAAACCTTCGAGCGGGCCGACATGATGGCCGTGCAGAAGCGCTTTGAGCAGATCGGTGGCGTGTCGGTCATCCTCTACATCCAGACCTGCGCCGCCGAGAAGCGCCGCCGCCGCAAGAAGGGCGCCTTCCCGGACCCGGACAAGCGTGTCTTCATCAACACCGACGTCTGCGAAGGCTGCGGCGATTGCGGGGTGCAGTCGAACTGCGTCTCCATCGTCCCCGCCGAGACCGAGCTTGGCCGCAAGCGCGCCATCGACCAGTCGAGCTGCAACAAGGATTATTCCTGTCTGCGCGGCTTCTGCCCGTCCTTCGTCACGCTCAAGGGCGCGAAGATGCGCAAGGGCGAGACCACGGACCTCGACCTGCCGCATCTGCCGCAGCCGCAGCTGCCCAGCATCGACAAGACCCACAACGTGGTGATCACCGGCGTCGGTGGCACCGGCGTGGTGACCGTGGGCGCGGTGCTGGCACAGGCGGCGCAGATCGCCGGTATGGGCGCGGGCATGATGGAGATGGCAGGCCTCGCCCAGAAGGGCGGCGCGGTGCACATCCACCTGCGGCTGGCGAACCGGCCCGAAGACATCTCGGCGGTGCGCGTGGCGACCGGCGAGGCCGATGCGCTCATCGGCGGCGATCTGGTGGTCAGCGCTGGGGCCAAGACCCTCGGCCTCACCAAGCGCGGTCGCACCGGTGCGGTGGTCAACGGGCATGAGATCATCACCGGCGAGTTCACCCGCGACACCGAGTTTACGCTGCCCTTCGATCAGCTGCGCGTGGCGCTGGAGGCGCGGATGCAGGACCGGCTGGCGATCTTCGATGCCACCGAACTGGCGCGGGTCACCATGGGCAACTCGATCTTCTCGAACATGATGATCCTCGGCGCGGCCTGGCAGCAGGGGCTCTTGCCGCTGCCGCATGAGGCCATCGAAGAGGCCATCCGCCTCAATGGCGCGGCGGTGGAGCGCAACCTGCGCGCCTTCGAGATCGGCCGCTGGGCGGTGCTGCACCCGGCCGAGGCGGCCGGGCTGGTCGCGCCGAAAGCGACGGTGGTGGAAAAGCCCAAGTCCCTGGACGAGAAAATCGCCTTCCGCGCCGATCACCTGACGCAGTATCAGAGCGCGCGGCTGGCGAAGAAATACCGCGCCATGCTCGAGCCGGTCACCGAGCCGCGGCTGCGCGAGGCGCTGGCCAAGGGCTATCACAAGCTGCTCGCCTATAAGGACGAATACGAGGTGGCCCGCCTGCATCTGGAGACCCGCAAAAAGGCCGAAGAGACCTTCGAGCCGGGCTTTGAGATGAGCTTCCACCTCGCACCGCCGATGCTCTCGAAAGAGGGTTCGGATGGCCGTCCGGTCAAGAAGACCTATGGCGAGAAGATGCTGAAGACCTTCGGCCTGCTGGCCAAGCTGAAGTGGCTGCGCGGCACGGCGCTCGACCCCTTTGGCCGCACCGCAGAGCGCCGGATGGAGCGTGCTCTCATCGCGCAATATGAGGCCGATATGGCCGACGTGCTGCCGAAGGTCACGCCCGAGACGCTCGACGCCGTGGTGGCGCTGGCCGAACTGCCGCTGAAGATCCGCGGCTACGGCCCGGTGAAAGAGGCAAGCGAGCGCGAGGCGGCCAAACGCCGCGAGGAATTGCTCGCCGCCATTCGCGCCGGCGGCGCGCCGCTGGCCAGGGCCGCCGAGTAAACCAGGGGAGGGACGCTTTCGCCGAGCGTCCCTCTTCCTCTTCGTCTAGAGAAAAATATCCCGGGGGCTCGGGGGCGGAGCCCCCGTCTTATCCTTCCTGTGGGCGGAGCCCCCGTCTTATCCAGCCTACCGCGAACGTTGTCGTGAGCGCGCCGCATGCCGCAATGGATCTCCCAGCCAAAGCGCCGTAAGACCGGATCCCAAGGCTTCCGCTGCGCGAGTTGTGCGGCGGACATCCGAGGCAGACCGGCAAAGACCGGCTGAGTGCAGGCCCGCGATGCGCGGCAAGGAGGGCAGGATATGGCGGTTGGTGTGTTCGATTCCGGGCTGGGCGGGCTCACGGTTCTCGACGCGGTGGCCAAGCGGCTCCCTGAGGTGCCCTTTGTCTATTACGCCGACAGCAGCCATGCGCCCTATGGCGTGCGCGACGCCGAGGACATCTACAATCTGACCGTCGATGCGGTGCATAACCTCTGGAACGCGGGCTGCGATCTGGTGATCCTCGCCTGCAACACCGCCTCTGCCGCCGCGCTGCGCCGCATGCAGGAGGGCGGTCTGCCCAAGGGCAAGCGGGTGCTGGGGGTTTTCGTGCCGCTGATCGAGGCGCTGACCGAGCGACAGTGGGGCGACAATTCCCCGCCGCGCGAGGTGGCGGTGCAGCACGTCGCGCTCTTTGCCACGCCCGCCACGGTGCGCAGCCGCGCCTTTCAGCGCGAACTGGCGTTCCGGGCGATTGGCGTGGATGTGGAAGCGCAGGCCTGCGGCGGGCTGGTGGATGCCATCGAAGAGGGTGACATGATCCTCGCCGAGGCGCTGGTGCGCAGCCATGTGGAGGCGCTGAAGCGCAAGATGCCCGAGCCGCAGGCGGCGATCCTTGGCTGCACGCATTATCCGCTGATGCAGGAGGTCTTTCAGGAGGCGCTGGGGCCGGAGGTTGCGGTCTATTCGCAAGCCAATCTGGTGGCCTCCTCGCTGGCCGACTACCTGCAGCGTCATCCCGACATGTACGGGCCGGGCAAGGAGAGCCGCTTTCTGACCACGGGCGATCCGCGCAAGGTGTCGGTGCACGCCACGCAGTTTCTGAAGCGGCCGCTCAGCTTCGAGAGCGTCTGAGCAGCCCTGCGTTTGCAGGCCAGATAGGACGGGGGCTCTGCCCACATGCAGAATAAATCGGGGCCCCCGGGATATTTCCGCCAAGAGGAAGGGCGGGCGCGGCGCGGTGACGCAATTTGATTTGGAACAGTTCTCTTGCGGCTTTAAGATGCCATATAGGGAGAATGGCATGCGTGCTGAGGAGTAGAAGATGGGTCTCAAATCGCTGAAGAAGCAGCGGCGCATCCAGATCGTCGCACTGGCAGCGGTGGCGCTGGTCGTCTCGACCGCGCTGATCGGCTACGCCATGCGCGACGGGATCAACTTCTTCCGCTCGCCGAGCCAGATTGTCGAAGCGCCGCCCTCGCCGAACGAGACCTTCCGCATCGGCGGGCTGGTGGAAGAGGGCTCGCTGGTGCGCGGTCAGGGCCATGAGATCAGCTTTTCGGTGACCGATGGCGGTGCCTCGGTGCCGGTGGTGTTTGCCGGGGTGCTGCCTGATCTCTTCGACGAGAACCAAGGCATGGTCGGCACCGGGCGCTATGTGGATGGCGTGTTTCAGGCGACCGAGATCCTCGCCAAGCACGACGAGACCTATATGCCCAAGGAAGTGATCGACGCGCTGAAAGAGCAGGGCGTCTATGAGGAGCCCACGCCCGAAAGCTGAGCGCGGCGCGAGGCCCGACGATTGCGAAAAGGCGCTCCTCTCGGGGGCGCCTTTTGCGTTCAGGAGGCAGGGCCGGCTCAGAGTTTGGTAATCGAATTGCCCCCGTCGGCCAGCATGGCGCTGCCGGTCACGAAGGAGGCGTCGTCTGAGAGCAGGAACAGCGCCGCGCGGGCGATCTCGGCGGGGGCGGCCATGCGCCTGAGCGCATGCATGGCGGCGACGGTCTCATGGAAGGCTTGGTCATCGCCCGCCATCTCGGTCATCGTGCCGCCGGGCAGCAGGGCGTTGACGCGGATGTTTTGCGGCCCGAGCTCAGTGGCGAGCGCCTGCGTCATGCCGATGAGACCCGCCTTCGAGGCCGCATAGGCGGCCATGCCGGGCAGGCCGATCGTGTGGCCGACGAAAGAGGAGGTGAAGACCAGCGCGCCGCCGCCGCGCATCTGCAGCGCGGGGATCTGTGCTTTGGCCGCGTGAAAGCCGCTGGTGAGATTGGTCTCGATCACCTCGCGCCACGTGTCTTCCGTCATCTCGGCCAGCGGTCCGAGCGCGCCGGTGATCCCGGCGTTGTTGAACGCGCCGTCGAGCCCGCCGAAACGGCTTTGCGCCAGCGCCACCAGTTCGGCGGCATAGGCGGCGCTGCGCACGTCGCCCGGCGCATAGGCGGCAGCGCCTCCGGCGTTCGCGATCTCTTCGGCAAGGGCCGCGAGCCGCTCGGCGCGCCTTGCGCCCAGCACCACATTGGCGCCTGCCGCGGCGCAGAGCCGCGCGGTTTCGGCGCCGATACCGCTGCTGGCGCCGGTGATGAGGATGGTCTTTCCGTGCAAGCGCATGTCGCCCTCCGTGTCAGGATGGGCCTAGGGATAGCCTGCAGCGGCGGGAGGGGCCGACCCGGTTCCTGCGCAAAGCGTCGCGGGTCTGCGGATGCCGGTCGCTCAGGTCGCTGGTTCAGGGCGCGCGCTCGTAGAAGCAAAGTTGCGGCAGCGCCGCCTCGGGCACCGGCTGGTAGGGGCCGCGTTCGGCAAAGCCGAGCCGCGCGTAGAGCCGCCGCGCCGCGCTCAGTGTCTTCATCGTGTCGAGGCGAAGCAGGGGCACGCCCTTGGCACGGGCGCGGGCCGCCAAGTCCTCCATCAGCCGCTGCGCCAGCCCGTGGCCGCGCGCCGCGGGGGCGACATAGACGCGCTTGATCTCGAGGCTGCCATCGGGCAGCGGCTGGCTCATGGCGCAGCCCACCGGCGCGCCGCCCAGCGTGGCCAGCAGCACGGCGTCATGTTTGCCGGGCAGCGCGTCCAGCAGGTCGGTATAGGCGGGGTCGGGGTAGAAGAGGTTCACCAGCGCCGGGGCGGCGGGGTGATGCGCGCGCAGGTCTTCGCGATAGGCGAGACACAGGCTGCGCACGGCGGCGAAATCCCGAGGGCCCGCCGCCGTGCGAATGTCGATCGTGCTCAAGCGAGCGCCCGCGCTCAGCCGTTGGCTTCGCGGATCTTGTCTGCGGCGTCCTTGTCGTAGGTCACGCCGCTCTGCTCAAAGAGGCTGTCAAGCTCGCCCGAGAGGGTCATCTCGGTGATGATGTCGCAGCCGCCGACGAACTCGCCCTTCACATAGAGCTGGGGGATCGTCGGCCAGTCCGAGTAATCCTTGATGCCCTGACGGATCGCGTCATCGGCCAGCACGTTCACGTCGAGATATTCGACGCCCATGTAGTTGAGCACGCCCGCCACGCGGCTGGAAAAGCCGCACTGGGGCATGGTCTTGGTGCCCTTCATATAGAGCACCACGTCGTTGGCTTTCACCGTCTCTTCGATCTGGGTGGTCGCTTCGGTCGTCATCTCTGTCTCCTGTCTGCGCGCGCCAAGGTGCTGCGGCACGGGCACGCGGCGTGGAATGGTTTAGTCCGGGGCTTTGGTGGTGAGCGCCAGCGCGTGCAACTCGCCATGGTTGCCGTCCATCTTGCCCTTCAGCGCGGCATAGACGGCGCGTTGCTGCTGCACGCGGTTCTGGCCGCGGAAGCTTTCGTCGATGACCTCGGCGGCGTAGTGATTGCCGTCGCCTGCAAGGTCGGTGATGGTGACTTTGGCCTCGGGAAAGGCGGCGCGGATGAGCTGCTCGATCTCCGTCGCTTCGATTGCCATGTGGGCGGACTCCGCTGTCTGACTGTTCTACTCAGATGTAAGACGGGCGCCGCGCGGGTGCAAGCACGGCCCGTCGCTTGGCACGGCGCCGGAAGCGCCGTGTTTCAAAGGGACTGCGTTTTGCTCAGAGCGCCAGCTCGACCCAGACCGGCACGTGGTCCGAGGGCTTGTCGCGGCCACGGATGTCACGGTCGATGCCGCACTCAATCATCAGGTCGGCGCAGGCGGGGGTCATCAGCACGTGGTCGATGCGGATGCCGTTGTTCCGCTGCCATGCGCCCGCCTGATAATCCCAGAAGGAATAATGCCCCGGCCCCTGCACGCGGGCGCGGAACGCCTCGGTGAAGCCGAGGTTGAGGATGCGGCGGAAGGCGTCGCGGCTCTGCTGCAGATAAAGCGCGTCCTTCTCCCAGGCCTGCGGCTTGGCGGCATCCTCGGCCTGCGGGATGATGTTGTAATCGCCTGCCATCAGCGCCGGGGTCTCATCGGCCAGAAGCTGCTCTGCGCGGGCGTGGAGCCGGTCCATCCAGTCCAGCTTGTAGCCGTATTTGCCATCCCGGATCGGCTGGCCCTCGGCGTCGAACTCCACCGGGTTGCCGTTGGGCAGGTAGAGCCCGCAAAGCCGCACGGCCTCTTTCTCGCCAACCACAGTGGCCTCGATCCAGCGCGCCTGTTCGTCGCTGTCATCGCCCGGCAGGCCGCGGCGCACATCCTCGAGCGGGTGCTTTGAGAGGATCGCGACGCCGTTGAAGCCCTTCTGACCGTGGGTCTCGACGTTGTAGCCGCGCTCTTCGATCAACTCGCGCGGGAAGGCCTCGTCGACCGATTTGATCTCCTGCAGCAGCGCGACATCGGGCTGTGCCTCGTCGAGCCAGTCGGTCAGCGCGCCAATGCGTGCCTTGATGCCGTTGATGTTGAAGGTGGCGATCTTCATCTGGGGCCCTCCGGAAGTTGCGCAACCTATCGCTCAAAGCCAACTCGGGGACAAGGGCGAGGGGGGCTGATTCCATCAGATTCGCCCTCGCAGCGAATCGAATTTCCGGGTTTTCATGACGCAAGGGAAAGCATCCCCAGAAAAATTATTTCTGTGGGCAAGTCGTATTGTTACGAAAAGCAGTGTCACTAGCGTCGATTGTTTCTGTGAGCAACTCCGGTATAATTCAACCCTGACAAGAAACTATATTGCCCGAAGCAAGTTTCCCGGGAAACCCTGAAGCACGATTTCAGTGCGTATCCAACCAGGGAGTTTTCCATGACCGCTCTGCAAAAGACTTTTGTTGCCCCCGAAACCCATGTTTCCAACGAGGCCGATCTCTTCTCGGGTGAGGGCTGCGCGCTCTTCACCTCCGGCGCGGCGCCGATGGCGCAGGCCGACGCCCTGAGCGGCGAAGGGCTCGAGATGTTCACCTCCGGCGCCAGCCCGGTTCGGGCCGAGCTTGCGGCGGGTGAGGGCGTTGCGCTCTTCACCTCCGGCGCAGCGCCGCAGATGTCCGAGACCGCCACCGGCGACGCGGTGGAGTTGTTCACCTCGGGTGCGGGTCCGGTGCGCGCCGAGGCGCTGCGCGGCGAAGCCACCGCGCTTTTCACCTCGGGCGCTGCACCGCTGCGTTCGGAAACCGCAGCAGGCGAGGCGACGGGGCTCTTCACCTCGGGCGCCTAAGGTCCTGATCTGCTCGCGCGGGCGCCCTGAAAAGGCGCCCGCATGACGTTTCCCGTTTCAAGAAGGGTCGCCGTTATGACCGTGCACGCGCCTCTCTCCACTTCCGGCAATGTCATCGCCTTTCCCGCGCGCCAAGCCGCCCTCTCGGCGACTGAGGGCGCCGCGTCCCTGCTGCAGTGTTTCGCCCGGCACCGGCGCCGCGAGGAGGATGTGTTCTGGCTCAAAGAAAACGCCGAGCTGCTGAACATCCTTGAATGCACAGGGGCCGAGGTGGCGCCGCAGGCGCTTGAGGTGCTTGAGACGTTCTACACGGGCGCCGAGGCGCGCTTGGCCTTCTTCCCGCAATATTACCGCTTCCTTCTGTCCATCGTGCTCGATCTCGAAGACCTCGGGATGCCAGGAGAGACCGGCGCACGCATGGCGCAGAGCATTGCAGACCATGATTTTCCGGACGCCGAACTGTCGGACCTGCAGCGGATGGAGGCCCGGCGTCTGCTGGCGCGGCGCGACATTGCCTGCGCTGGCGCTGATGCGGGGCTGGAAGACCGGCTGCGCGACTTCTGCGCCCGCTCGCGCGGCTTCGCGCTTCCCAACAAGAAAGCCGCCTATGAGCTGACGCATGTGGTCTTTTATCTCAGTGAGTATGGCCGCCGCGATCCGCAGCTTCCGGCCGAGGCGCTGACCAGCCTGCAATTTGCGGGCAATCTGGCCTATCTGGAGCAGAACTCCGACCTGCTGTCCGAGATCTGCATCGCGCTGCGCTATGCCGGGCAGGTGCCGCCTGCGCTCTGGACGCTCTGGCTGGCCCGGCAATTGCGCGGCTTTGCCCTCGAGGAAGGCCCGCAGCTTTCGCTGCAGGACGATTACCATGATTTTCTGGTCTGCAACTGGCAGGCCGCTGTGGCAGGGGGCGCGGCGTTTGAGATCCCCGCCGGTGCAGGCCGCAGGCAATTCCTGCGCGGCACGCAGCAGGGCGCCCCGCTGCGCGAGCTGTCGCAGGCGCTTTACGGGCTGGGCGCGCAGCGCTGCGCCGACTGGCAGGTGATGCGCCGCCGTATGCATGGGGCGCTGTCGCCGCAGGTGCTGGGTCTGCTCGACACAATGGCCGAGGGCTCGGAGCATTTCGATGCGTTCTTCGAGGGCTTCGCCCGGGCAGGCCAGCGATGAGCGGGCTGCGTCCGGCTTTGCTCGGAGCGGCACTTGTCGCGCTTTATACCGCGCTCATCGCCGCTGCGGATGGGATCACCAAGCTGATCGCGGGCGGCTATGAGGCACCACAGCTTTTCGCGCTCTCCTCTGGGTTGGTGCTGATCATCACCGGACTGAGCGCGCGGCGGCAGGGCGGTCTGCGCGCGGCGCTGGCGATCCGCTGCCGCAGGGTGATGGCGCTGCGCGCGGCGCTGACCGTGGTCGCGGCGATCGGCTTCTTTCAGGCCTTCCGCCTGCTTCCCTTTGCGGACGTGTTCCTCTTTATCGGGCTGATGCCGCTCTTTGCCGCCGCGCTGTCGGGTCCGGCGCTTGGCGAGCCGGTGCGTCCGGCGGCGTGGCTGGCGCTTGGCGCCGGGGCCGGGGGCATCCTCTTTTTGCTGCCCGAGGGCAGTGTGGCATTGGATGCGGGCCACGGCTGGGCGCTGCTGGCCTCGCTGACCGGCACGGCGTCGATGGTGGCCGCGCGCCGCATCGCCAAGGAAGAGCGCAAGCCGCTGGCGCAGGTGTTCTGGCCGAACCTCGCCTTGGCACTGAGCATGGGCGCGGTGCTGCCCTTCGTCTGGCAGCCCATGCCGCTGGCCGATGTGCTGTGGGTGGCGGGCTATGCGGTGTTCCTTTTTGGCGCGCGCTTCGTCTCGGTCGAGGCGCTGCGGCTGCTGCCCGCTTTCGTCGCGACGCCGCTGATGAACCTGCAGTTCGTGTGGATGGTGGTCATCGGCTTCTTTGGCTTCGGCGAAGTGCCGACGCTGGGAGCTCTGCTCGGTACGGCGCTGGTGGTCGGCTCGGGCCTGTGGCTGGTGGCGGATGAGGCGATGCCCGCACGGGCGGTGCGGCGGGCGTAAGCCCAAGGGCGCCAGCGCGCCCGGAACCAAGGCGAAGCCGCCGGGCGAGCGCCTGCCCGTCGCACCAGAGGTGCGCATCTTGAGTGTTGCACGCCTTTGGCGTGCGGGGCGGGCTGGCGCTTTGGGCATGAAGCACGGCGTTCATGTCTTGCGCGGATTTGGCTGGGATAAAGTGCTGACCTCGACACTTGCAGCGCCACCCCACGGGCAGGCGCGCGCCCGGCTCGCGTTGCATTTGCGGTGCTGTCGCTACCACCAGTATCCAGTCCACGCTTTTCGCGGGCGGCTTATGGACAGGGCGGGGTTGGAGATATACACCCGTCCGGAACCCGCAGACGAGGCGCAAGAGAACACCCATGCCCACGCTGAACGACATTCGCTCGACGTTTCTGAACTACTTCGCCAAGCAGGGCCACGAGATCGTCCCCTCGAGCCCGCTTGTTCCCCGCAACGACCCCACGCTCATGTTCACCAACTCCGGGATGGTTCAGTTCAAGAACCTATTCACCGGCGTCGAACATCGCGACTACAAGCGGGCCACCACCGCGCAGAAATGCGTGCGTGCCGGTGGCAAGCACAATGACCTCGACAACGTGGGCTACACCGCGCGCCACCACACGTTCTTCGAGATGATGGGGAACTTCTCCTTTGGAGATTACTTCAAGTCCGAGGCGATCCCCTTCGCCTGGGAGCTGATCACCAAAGAGCTCGATATTCCCAAGGAACGGCTTCTGGTCACCGTCTATCACACCGATGACGAGGCCGCCGACATCTGGAAGAAAGTGGCGGGCCTGTCCGACGACCGGATCATCCGCATCCCGACGAACGACAACTTCTGGATGATGGGCCCGACCGGTCCGTGCGGCCCCTGCACCGAGATCTTCTTTGATCACGGCGAGAAATACTGGGGTGGCCCTCCGGGATCGCCCGAGGAAGACGGCGACCGTTTCGTCGAGATCTGGAACCTCGTCTTCATGCAGAACGAGCAGTTCGAAGACGGCTCCATGCGCGCGCTCGACATGCAGTCGATCGACACCGGCATGGGCATCGAGCGGGTTGCCGCGCTGCTTCAGGGCACCAATGACAACTACGCCACCGACCTCATCCGCTCGCTGATCGAGGCGTCGGCCGATGCCACCTCGACCGATCCCGACGGTCCGGGCAAGACCCACCACCGGGTGATCGCCGACCACCTGCGCTCGACCTCCTTCCTGATCGCCGATGGCGTGATGCCCTCCAACGATGGCCGCGGCTACGTGCTGCGCCGGATCATGCGCCGCGCCATGCGCCACGCGCATATGCTGGGCTCGAAGGATCCGGTCATGCACCGGCTGGTGCCGGCGCTGGTGCGCCAGATGGGCGCCGCCTATCCCGAACTGCACCGCGCGCAGGCGCTGATCGAAGAGACGCTGAAGCTCGAGGAAACCCGCTTCAAGCAGACGCTCGACCGCGGCCTCAAGCTCCTCGACGACGAGCTTGTCGGTCTTGGCGAAGGTGCCAAGCTGCCCGGCGAGGCGGCGTTCAAGCTCTATGACACCTACGGCTTCCCGCTCGATCTGACGCAGGACGCCCTGCGCGAGCGTGGCCGCGAGGTTGACACCGAGGGTTTCGACAAGTCCATGGCCGAGCAAAAGGCCAAGGCGCGCGCCGCATGGTCCGGCTCGGGCGAGGCCGCCGATCTGGCGATCTGGTTCGACATCGCCGAAGAGAAGGGCGCCACCGATTTCCTCGGCTACGACACCGAAACCGCCGAGGGCCAGATCCTCGCGCTGGTCAAGGACGGCAAGGCCGTCGATACGCTGGCGGCGGGCGAAAGCGGCTGGGTGGTGCTGAACCAGACCCCGTTCTACGGCGAAAGCGGCGGTCAGGTGGGCGACACCGGCTGGCTGCGCCGCCTCGAGAATGAGGACGATCAGGCCGAGGTCACCGAGACGCAGAAGCTGGCGGGCGGCAAGATCACCGGCCATATGGTCACGGTCAAATCCGGCACCTTCTCGAAAGGGGACGCGCTGGGTCTTGAGGTGGATCACAAGCGCCGCGGCAAGATCCGCGCCAACCACTCGGCGACCCACCTGCTGCACGAGGCGCTGCGCCGCGCGCTTGGCGATCACGTCGCACAGCGCGGCTCGCTCAACGCGCCCGAGCGCCTGCGCTTCGACTTCTCGCACACCAAGGCGCTGACGCCCGAGGAAGTGGCCAAGGTCGAGGCCGAGGTGAACACCTTCATCCGCCAGAACTCGGCGGTGAGCACCCGCATCATGACCCCCGACGACGCCCGCGCCATCGGCGCACAGGCGCTCTTTGGCGAGAAATACGGCGACGAGGTGCGCGTGGTCTCCATGGGCACGCTGGCTGGCTCGGGCAAAGGCTCGGACGGGCAGACCTACTCGCTGGAGCTTTGCGGCGGCACCCATGTCGCCCAGACCGGCGATATCGGCATGTTCGCCCTGACCTCGGAGACGGCATCTTCGGCAGGCGTGCGCCGCATCGAGGCGCTGACCGGCGAGGCTGCCATGGCCGAGCTTCGTGGCCGCGACAAGGCGCTCTCGGGTATCGAAGCGCTGCTCAAGGTCTCGGGCGAAGACGCCGTGACCCGCGTCGCCACGCTGCTCGACGAGCGCCGCAAGCTGGAAAACGAAGTGGCCCAGCTGCGCCGTGATCTCGCCATGGCCGGTGGCGCCGGGCAGGGCGGCGGTGCCGAGGCGCGCGAGGTGAACGGCAAGAAGTTCGTCGGCCAGGTGCTTTCGGGCGTTTCGGGCAAGGACCTGCCGCCGCTCATCGACGAGCATAAATCGCGGCTCGGCTCGGGCGTGGTGCTGCTGATCGCCGACACCGGCGGCAAGGTGGCCGTCGCGGCAGGCGTGACCGAGGACCTGACGGGTTCGGTTTCAGCGGTCGATGTGGTCAAGGCGGCGGTTGCGGCGCTTGGCGGCAAGGGCGGCGGTGGCCGTCCCGATCTCGCCCAAGGTGGTGCCAAGGACGCGGCGCAGGCCGACGCGGCGATCGCCGCAGCCGAGGCCGTGCTGGCGGGCTGAGCGAACCCCGAGGGAGGAGGACCTACATGACTGCCTACGTTATCGCGCGCATCGATGTGACCGATTACGAGGATTACGCCGTCTATGCCGGCCAAACCATTGCGCTCGCCGAGAAATTCGGCGGGCGCTTTATTGTGAAGGGCGGCCCGCAAAGCTTTGTCGAAGGCGATGGGCCGGGCCGTCACGTGATCATCGAGTTTCCCAGCCGCATCGCCGCCGAGCGCTGGTACAACTCGCCCGAATACCAGCGGATCCTGCCCATCGCGCTCAGCGCGTCGAACCGGGATCTCGTCATCGTCGAAGGAATGAACTGATGCCCGCACTGTGGATCGCCCATGTCACCGTCACGGACGAAGAGGCCTATGGCAAATATGCCAAGCTGGCGGGCCCGGCGATTGCCGCGCATGGCGGGCAGTTCATCGCTCGGGGCGGGCGCTTCGTGCAGCTTGAGGGCAAGGAACGCCCGCGCAATGTCGTGGCGAAATTCCCCTCGGTCGAGGCGGCAGAGACCTGCTATCACTCGCCCGAGTACCAAGAGGCCCTGAGCCACGCGCGCGGCGCGTCCGAGCGCGAGCTGCTGATCGTCGAAACCTCCGAATGATCCGGTGAGCCTCAAGGCTCTTCTGGAAACCCATCACGCGCCGGGCCGGCTCGATTGGATCGGCCTGCGCGCCGAGCGCCTTGCGCCGCTGCGCTCTGTGCCCGAGGCGCTGATTTCCGAGGCCGGGCTGGAGGGCGACCATGGCCGCCCCGGCAAACGCGCGGTCACGCTCATTCAGGCCGAGCATCTGCCGGTCATCGCCGCGCTCTGCGGCCATGAGGCGCTGCCCCCCGAGGTGCTGCGCCGCAACCTCGTCATCTCTGGCATCAACCTCTCGGCCCTGCGCGGGCGGGAGGTGACGCTCGGCGAGGCGCGTCTGCGCTTCACCACGGTGTGCGCGCCCTGCTCGCGGATGGAAAAGGCGCTGGGGCAGGGCGGTTACAACGCCATGCGCGGCCATGGCGGCTGGTGCGCCGAGGTGATCCACCCCGGCGCGATCCGCATCGGTGACCGCCTGACGCCCGCCTGACGCCCGAATAACGCCAGCCTGAGCCTCAGCCGTCGGCGGCCGCCGCCTTGATCTCATCCAGCATCTGCACCGCCTCGCGGGTCAGCGCGCGGATGTCGACGCGGGTGAGCGCACCGTCTTGTTTGTGCACCTCGCCGCCGATCATCACGAAAGACACATCCTCCGGATCCGCCGCATGGGTCAGCAGGAAATCCATGCTGCCAGAGGGCTGGGTGTTGAGGCTCTCGGTGTCCACCGCGATCAGATCCGCCGGGCCGCCGATCTGCAGCACGCCCACGCCCTCGGGTGCCTGCACCGAGGCCGCGCCCTGACGGCTGGCCCAGTCAAAGACGGTGGCATCGGTCAGGCTCTGCTGCGCCTGCGAGAACCCATCGCCAAGATCGGCGGTCAGCCGCATCACCTCGAACATGTTGATCTGCCCGGCCAGCACCGTGTTGTCGACCGAGACCGCCATATCGAGGCCCGCCGCCTGCATCAGCGCCGGGTTCGGCACGCCATAGCCCACCTGCATCTCGGTCCATGGCGAAATGATCAGCGGACTGCCACTCTCGGCCAGCGTCTCCAGATCCGCGCGGGGGGCCGAGGTCATATGCACCACATGGATGTCCTCGCCCAGCATGCCTTCCTCGTGCAGCGCCTGCGCATTGTGCTGCGCGGCGGCATCCGCGCTGCCGCCCATATGGAAGGTCACCGGCAGGCCCAGTTCGCGGGCCGTGGTGATCTCGGTCTGCCAGACTTCGGGCTCCGACCGGTCCGGCCCGCGCAGCGAAACGCCGAGGCCGATCTTCCCGCTCTCCCAATCCTCGGCGGTGGCGCGCAGGTCCGCAAGATCCATCATCTCGCCTTCGCCCGCCGCCTGCGGATAGCCATAGCTGAACCGCCCCCGCACGCCGCTGTCGCGCATGGCGGCCACTTCGGCGTCGGCATGCGCGGGCGAGACGGTGTTATGCGCCCAGTTGTTCACCCAAGTGATGCCCGAGTTCACCGCCAGCGCCATGCCCAGCTTCACCGAGAGCGCCGAGGCCTCGGGCGTCCAGACCTTGGCCAGCGGTCCCATGGTCTGCGAGAAGCCGCCGCGCTCCGAGCGCGCCATGCCGCGGGCGATCGTGTTCCACATATGCCAATGCCCATCGACGAGGCCGGGGGTGATCACATGGCCCGAAAGGTCGATCTCTTCGGCGCCCTCCGCGGTGAGATCGGGGCCGATCTCGGCGATGCGGCCGTCCTCGATGAGAATGTCCAGTGCCTGCGGCTCGGTCCAGCCACCCTGCATGGTGACCACTTCGGCCCCCGTCAGAAGGCGGCGGTCGGCGTCCTGCGCAAGCACGTCGACGGGGAGCAGGACAGGCAGCGAGGCGCCGAGCGCGAGCAATGTGGGGCGGGTCATGAAAAATCCTTTCGGGAGGGAGAATTGGGCCGTCTCCGTCTCAAAGCGGACCTAGCGTAAAGAGTTGCGCCTCCTCACGCCTTTGTCAGACCCGGCGCGCCCGTTCAGGTGCAACCGGCAAAGAAAAAGCGGCCCCCGAAGGGACCGCTCTGCATCTTCTTCTCTTTAAAAATACGCCGGGGGTGCGGGGGCTGGCCCCCGCTAAAACCTGCGTGCGGGGGCTGGCCCCCGCTTGATCCCGTGTGCGGGGGCTGGCCCCTGCGGCGCTTCGGCTTACTGGCTGCGCGCTTGGCGCTTGCGCTCGTGCGGGTCGAGGTAGCGCTTGCGCAGACGGATCGCGTTCGGCGTCACTTCCACCAGTTCGTCGTCGTTGATGTAGGCAATGGCCTCTTCCAGCGACAGGGTGACCGGCGTGGTCAGGCGGACCGCTTCATCAGTGCCCGAGGCGCGGACGTTGGTCAGCTTCTTGCCCTTCAGCGGGTTCACTTCCAGGTCATTCTCGCGGCTGTGCTCGCCGATGATCATGCCCTGATAAACCGGTGCCTGCGCACCAAGGAACATCTTGCCGCGGTCCTCGAGGTTCCACAGCGCATAGGCCACAGCCTCGCCGTTTTCCATCGAGATCAGCACGCCGGCGCGGCGGCCTTCGATCGCGCCCTTATGTGCGGTCCAGCCGTGGAACACGCGGTTCAGCACGCCGGTGCCGCGGGTGTCGGTGAGGAACTCGCCGTGGTAGCCGATCAGACCGCGCGACGGCACATGGCCGACGATGCGGGTCTTGCCGGCGCCAGCGGGCTTCATCTCGACCAGTTCGCCCTTGCGCGGACCGGTGAGCTTTTCGATCACCGCGCCGGTGTATTCGTCGTCGACGTCGATGGTGACTTCCTCGACCGGCTCCATGCGCTGGCCGTCTTCTTCTTTCATGATCACCTGCGGACGCGAGATGCTGAGCTCAAAGCCCTCGCGGCGCATGTTCTCGATCAGAACGCCCATCTGCAGTTCGCCGCGGCCGGACACCTCGAAAGCCTCGCCGCCGGGGGTGTCGGCGATCTTGATCGCGACGTTGCCCTCGGCTTCTTTCATCAGGCGCTCGCGGATCACCCGCGACTGCACTTTCTTGCCGTCACGGCCAGCCAGCGGGCTGTCGTTGATGCCGAAGGTCACGGTGATGGTGGGCGGATCGATCGGCTGCGCGTCGATCGGCTCATCCACGGCGAGGGCACAGATCGTGTCGGCCACGGTCGCCTTGGTCATCCCTGCGAGCGAGACGATGTCGCCGGCCAGACCCTCGTCGATGTCGGCCTGCGCGAGGCCACGGAACGCCTGCACGCGGGTGACGCGGAACTGTTCGATCTTCTGGCCGATGCGGCTGATCGCCTGCACGGTCTGGCCCACTTTGACGCGGCCACTCTCGATGCGGCCGGTCAGCAGACGGCCCACGAAGGGATCGCTGCCCAGCGTGGTCGCCAGCATGCGGAAATCTTCGTCCTGATGCTTGATCTGCTTGGGGGCGGGGACGTGGTTCACAACGAGGTTGAACAGCGCCGAAAGGTCCTTGCGCGGCCCGTCGAGCTCGGCGTCGGCCCAGCCGTTGCGGCCCGAGGCGTACATATGCGGGAAGTCCAGCTGGTCTTCGTCCGCGCCCAGCGAGGCGAAGAGGTCAAAGCACTCGTCGAGCGCGCGGTCGGGCTCGGCGTCGGGCTTGTCGACCTTGTTCAGAACGACGATCGGGCGCAGGCCGAGGGCGAGCGCCTTGGAGGTCACGAATTTGGTCTGCGGCATCGGGCCTTCGGCCGCGTCCACCAGCAGCACAACGCCGTCGACCATGCTCAGGATACGCTCCACCTCGCCGCCGAAATCGGCGTGACCGGGGGTGTCGACGATGTTGATGCGGGTGTCTTTCCACTCCACCGAGGTCGGCTTGGCGAAGATGGTGATGCCGCGCTCGCGTTCGAGATCGTTGCTGTCCATGGCGCGCTCGGCCACGGCTTGGTTCTCGCGGAACGCGCCGGACTGTTTGAGCAGCTCGTCCACAAGCGTGGTCTTGCCATGGTCAACGTGTGCGATGATCGCGATATTGCGCAGGTCCATAGGAATGCCTTTGAAGGGAGGTTTGCGCGCGGGTTATCTGCGCAGGCGACAAAAAGCCAGCCCTAATGCGGCGAGGCGCCGGAAAACAGGTGAATCACGAGGATCCCGGCAACAATCAGCCCCATCCCGAGGATCGCCGCCAGGTCCAGCTTCTGCCCGAAGGCGACCAGCCCGATGATCGAGATGAAGACGATCCCCAGCCCCGACCACATGGCATAGGCCAGTCCCACGGGCATGGCGCGCAGCACCATCGCCAGCAGGTAGAAGGCCGCGGCATAGGCGACCACGACGATCACCGAGGGCAGCGGGCGGGTGAATTGCTGGCTCGCCTGCAGGGCGGCGGTGCCGATGGTCTCGGCCAGCACGGCGAAGGCAAGGATCACATAGGTCATGACGGTCTCCGAAGGGCTCTCGCCCCCCTTCTGGCCCGGCGCGGACGCCGCTGCAAGCTGGTGCAAGCGGGGGAAACCCGATGGAATATCGGGGCAAATATGCGGTGCGTCTTAACCGGACGTGAGGAAATCGGGCTTAGAGCAGGAGATATGCCCCTTGCCTGCGGAGGTCTGTCATGATCGGCACAGCCGACGGTTTCCCAAAGAATTCAAGTGATCACGCCAATCCATCGCGTCCCCTCGGGGGGCTGCCTCGGGCGCACTACGGCGCATTGGCTGCCGGTGCGCTGTCGCTCGCCTGCCTTTGCACCCTCCTCTGCAGTGGCGCTGCGCGCGCGCAGCAGGTGGACGCGGCAGCGCTGCAGCAGGCAATCGCGGCGCAGGTCACGCCATTGCTGACCGATCCTCAGATCCTCGCAGCGATTGCAGAGCAGAATGCAGCGACATCGGGCTATGATGCGGCGCAGATCGACACGCTCGACGCGCGCTGGCGGGCCGAGATCGGCGCTGCCGAGACACCGACAATCTCCCCGGTGCTGGAAAACCCGGTGTCGCAGATGCTGATGAGCCATGCGCAGGCTTCCGGCGGGCTCGTCACCGAAGTTTTCGTCATGGACGGGCAGGGGCTGAACGTGGCCATGTCGCATGTGACGTCCGATTATTGGCAGGGGGACGAGGCGAAGTTTCTCGAGACCTTCCCGCAAGGCGCGGGCGCGCGGCACGTGGGCGCGGTGGAGTTTGACGAATCGAGCCAGCATTACCTCGTGCAGGTTTCCGTCACCGTCGCCGACCCAGACAGCGGTGCGCCGCTGGGGGCGCTGACCGCCGGGCTCGACGCGGAGATGCTGCAGTGAGGGCCCGGGCCGCCCGCTTCGCGGGCAAGATCGGCACGCTGCGCCTCTTCCCGGGGTCGGTGTTCTTCAAGGTCGCCGGGCTGGTCGTGCTGGCGACGCTTGTGGTCGCCGGGCTCTTGGCCTGGCAAGCATGGCGCTTGGGCGACCGTGTGACCGCGCTTGGGATCGAGGCCACTGCGCGCCAGTCGATCGACGCTGCGGCGGACACATTGCTGCCAGCGATCCGCTTCGGCGACGCAGAACGGGTCGGGACGCTTCTTGCGGATCATCTGGAGAGCAGCGGCCCTGATCTTATCGGCGGGATGGTCATCTCCGGCACCGGAGAGATTCTCGCTCAGGCCGGCGATTTGGGGCCACTCCTGCCCGAGCTTCAGGCGCTGGCCCGCGCGGCGCTTGAAAGCGGAGAGCGGCAGAGCGGCGCGCAAGGAAAGATGGTGGCGGTCCCGGAACGCCTGACAGCTGACGCCGCCCCAGTGGCCGCCGTCGCCGAGGTCTGGAGTGATGCCGGGCTGCGGGCCGCCACCGCCTGGGACCGACAACTTATGCTGCTCACCGGGGCGGGC
The DNA here is from genome assembly GCF_056158605.1 of Salipiger sp. ABN3_019. Taxonomy (NCBI): domain Bacteria; kingdom Pseudomonadati; phylum Pseudomonadota; class Alphaproteobacteria; order Rhodobacterales; family Roseobacteraceae; genus Salipiger; species Salipiger sp. ABN3_019. The sequence continues at coordinate 2,429,195 of NZ_JBSWTP010000009.1, read as the reverse complement.
AGCCTTGCGCTGATGCTTCTGGTGTCGCTGCTCTGGTTGCGCCGGGTGATCCTGCGACCGCTGGCCGCCCTACAACAGGCGATGTCACGGGTGGCGGCAGGCGATTACGATGTCGAACTGTCGATGCACGGTCGGCGCGATGAGTTTGGCGAGCTGGCGCGGCATCTGGCGGATCTGACCGAAACGCTGGGCCGGGGCCGCGATGCTCAGGAGGCACGAGGCCGGGCGCATGAGGCGCAGAACCGCGTGGTGCGCCACTTGAGCGAGGCGCTGAACGAATTGGCGGAGGGCTCGCTCGAACGCAGCATTCGGGAAGAATTCCCCGATGAATACGAAGAATTGCGGGGCAATTACAACCGCGCGGTCGAAAGCCTGCGCGCCGCGATGACCGAGGTGAATGCAGGCGCGCTCAATATCCATGGCAGCGCCGAAGAGATCGCCAAAGCCTCTGACGACCTGTCCCGCCGCACCGAGACGCAGGCCGCGACCCTCGAGGAAACCGCCGCCGCGCTTGACCAGATGCTCTCCAGCGTGCGCGACGCGGCGCAATCGGCCCGAGATGCGGAAAACAGCGTGCAGACCGCTTCGAAACTGGCCGATCAGAACGGCGAGGTGATGCGCTCGGCGGTCGAAGCCATGGGCGGGATCGAGCGCAGCTCGCAGCAGATCAATGAGATCATCGGGGTGATCGACGACATCGCCTTCCAGACCAATCTGCTGGCCCTCAACGCCGGGGTCGAGGCCGCGCGCGCGGGATCTTCCGGCAAAGGATTTGCGGTCGTTGCCTCCGAGGTGCGCGCGCTGGCGCAGCGCAGTTCTGACGCGGCGCAGCAGATCAAGACGCTGATCAGCGGCTCTGCCGATCAGGTGCGCGACGGCGTGGAACTGGTGGAACGCTCCGGCGAGGCGCTAAGCGAAGTGGTGGCGCAGGTCGGCCAGATCTCGGCGCTCGTCAGCAATATCGCTGGCGTCGCTTCGGAACAGGCGCAAGGGCTGACCGAGATCAACACCGGCGTCAGCAACCTTGATCGGGTCACCCAGCAGAATGCCGCCATGGTCGAGCAGAGCACGGCGGCCGCCCATATGCTGCGCGGCGACGCGGGCAAACTCTCGCATCTCATTCAGGGTTTCCGGCTTGGCGTTCCGACCGGGCAGGTGGGCCGGGAAGACAATGCCGCCGCGTGACCTCAGGGTTGGGGGCATTGGGACATCGGGGTCCCGAGGCTCTGCGCCTGATGCGCTGCCTCATGCACCCCGCGCCACGAAGAAGCCCTGTGCCGGTGGTTCAGCCCCGCGCCGCCAGCGCGTGTGCCACGACCTCGGTGAAATCCGCTTCGTCCCGCACCGTCGCCATATCGGCGGCCTCGACCGTGATGCCCCAGTTCCGGGCCATCGCCTCATAGCGCGGCTGCCGGTGCGCCAAAGCCCGCGCGTAGGTCCAGCGAATGAAATCGTCGGGGTCCACGGCGCTTTCAACGAGCCCTTTCTCATCAAGGTAGGCCGTCCACGCACTTGCCAGGAATTCCGGCTGATAGGCCATCGGCTTTGGCGCGCGGTCAAAGCGGCGCACCAGTTCCTCGGTATGCGCCTCGCTGCCGCGAATCCAGATCATCAACGCCTGCCGCGACAATTCGGTCAGGATCGGGTCCGCCGGGTTCTCGGCATCCACCCATTCGCAGATCGACCCGCCGGTGTCGCAGATGAAATGCGGGTAGCCGTAAAGCTGCTGCGCGCGTTCGATAAAATAGCCGGTATCAAGCAAGGCTTGCTCTTCCGCGCGGCGGAATTGTTCCTGCCGCAGGCGGTAGGTGTCCATGGCAAGGCCGCCGCGCGCGGGATCACCGGGCTTGCCCAAATAGGTGGAGACAGGCGTGAGGTTCTCGAAGGTGATGTTCGAGCCGATGTAGATCGAATCCGACAGAAGAAGCTCGCGCAGAAACGGGTTCTTCATCGCCTCGGCCTTGGCGTTGTCGGCGATATATTCGCCCATGTAGCGCGTGCCGATGCGGTAATCGATCGAATAGTGGAACCAATCCCCCGACTGCCGCAGCATCGACGAGACATGGGTTTTCCCAAGCCCCGACATGGCAAAGAGCACCACGTGCTTGCGGGGCGCGTCGCGCCACTCGGCGGCGGTGTTATACAGCATTCTTCGGCTCTCCATTCGTCCGCCCCGACAGGTACTTGCGCGCGCGGGCGGCGTCAAATCCCGCGATCAGCCATGCGGTGCCAGCGCGCGGCGGGCGGCGCGGGTCTCGCGCAGGATATTGGCGTAATTGGCCGCAAAGATGATCGCCGCCCCCAGCAGCACCCATGGGTCGAGCGGCTCGGCATAGAGCAGCATGCCGACGATGGCGATCACCGGCAGTCGGGTGAAATCGATCGGCATGACCACCGAGGCAGGCGCAAGGCCAAGCGCGGTGGTCAGGCAGAAATGCGCGCAGAGCCCGGCAAGGCCGATGACCACCACGCCGGGCCATGCGGCGGCGGAGGGCAGGGCGATCAGCCCGTCATAGCCCGCGCAGATGAGGCCCATCACCGCCTGCGTCACCGTCAGCCAAAAGAGGATGCACAGCGTGCTTTCGCTGCGGGTCAGCTTGCGGGTGTAGATCGCCGATCCGGCAAAACCGATGGCCGCCCCGGCGGCGGCGAAAATCCCCGGCGAAAGCGTTTCGGGCGAAGGCCGGGTGACGATCAGAATGCCGAGAAAACCGATCAGCGCGGCACCGGCGCGCGGCCATGTGAGTCGCTCGCCCAGCACCAGCGGCGCCAGCAGCAGCGCCCAGATCGGTCCGGTGAATTCCAGCGCAAAGACTTGCGCCAGCGGGATCACGGTGATCGCATAGAGCCAGAGGTTCTGCCCAGTGAAATGGCACAGGTTGCGGGTGATCTGCGTGCCCATATGGCGCGTGGTGATGGTCTTGCGCCGACCAGTGCCCAGCACCACGGCGCTGATGATGGCCACGCCGATCAGCGAGCGGTAGAGCATGATTTCGAAGGTATCGAGGCCGGAGCTGACATAGCGTCCGGCCACCGCCATGGCGCTGAACGAGATGATCGAGCCGATCATCCACAGCGCGGCCCTTGGCACCGCGCTCGGCGCGGCGCTGGCGGCGAGCGGCGCGCTCACAGGTCGGCCACGTCGTAGTCGCGGGGCAGATCACAGGTGACGCGGAACCAGTCGCTGGCGCGGGTGCGCGCCTGATGCGCGTCAAAGGCGGCGCGGTTCAGGAAAAGCTCGGAGACCTCGAATACACCGGGATCGGTTTCTCGAAGCTCGAAAAAGACGCAGCCCGGCTCTTCGCGGCTGAGGCGAATGTGCTCGGGCATGGCGGCGCGCACGGCATCGGCGCGGTCTTCGGGGGCGGTCATCGTGCCGGTCAGTTGCACCGCGCTCATCGGGTGGGTCCGCCCTGCGCGTGGCAGCGCATCGCGCCACCGATAAAACCGGAACTTTTACCGGGCTGTTTACCGGACTGTGTGATGGTCTTGGTCATGGGGTCCTCTCGCGGCGCGAGACTGGCCCGGCGCTGCGTCGGGGGCAAGACCCGATCTGCACGGCGATGCAGCGCGGCCACGGTTTCGGGCCAGCGAACGGCATGGCCCCTCAAACTGAAAAGGGGCAGCGCCCGCGGCGCCGCCCCTGATCTCTGCGCGGAAAAGTCGGGGCTCAGCCCAGCTTCACCAGTGCGTGGCGCTTCTTGCCCGCCGAGAGCTTCACCGGCGCGGCCAGCTTGCCCGCGTCGAGCATCAGCCCGGCGTCGGTCAGCGGCGCGTCATCCATACGCGCGCCATTCTCGGCGATCAGGCGCTTGGCCTCCTTGCCCGATTTGGCAAGGCCCGCGCGCACGATCACCTGCACGATGGAAATGCCGTCGCCGATCTCTTCGGCGGAAAGCTCCAGCGTCGGCAGGTCATCCCCGACGCCGCCCTTTTCGAAGACTTCGCGCGCGGTCGCCTCGGCGGCGGCGGCGGCCTCGGCGCCGTGGCACAGCGTGGTCACCTCATTGGCGAGGATGATCTTGGCCTGGTTGATCTCCGAGCCCTGCAGCGATCCCAGCCGCTCGCATTCCTCGACCGGCAACTCGGTGTAGAGCTTGAGGAAGCGGCCGGTGTCGGCATCGGTGGTGTTGCGCCAGAACTGCCAGAACTCGTAGGGCGAGAGCATATCGGCGTTAAGCCACATGGCGCCGCCCTGGCTCTTGCCCATCTTGCGGCCGTCCGAGGTGGTCAGCAGCGGCGAGGTGAGGCCGTAGATCTCATTGTCGAGCACCCGCCGGGTCAGGTCGATGCCGTTGACGATATTGCCCCATTGGTCCGAGCCGCCCATCTGCAGAACGCAGCCATAGCGGCGGTTCAGCTCAAGGAAGTCATAGGCCTGCAGGATCATGTAGTTGAACTCGAGGAACGACAGCGACTGCTCGCGGTCGAGGCGCGATTTCACGCTCTCGAAGCTCAGCATGCGGTTCACCGAGAAATGCCGCCCGATGTCGCGCAGGAACTCGAGGTAGTTGAGCCCGTCGAGCCATTCGGCGTTGTTGAGCATCAGCGCGTCGGTCTCGCCGCCGCCGTATTGCAGGTATTTGGCGAAGACCTGCTTCATGCCCTCGATATTGGCGTCGATCTGCTCGGGCCCGAGCAGCGGGCGCTCGTCCGAGCGGAACGACGGATCGCCCACTTTGGTGGTGCCGCCGCCCATCAGGGTGATCGGCTTGTGCCCGGTTTTCTGCAGCCAGCGCAGCATCATGATGTTGAGCAAATGGCCCACATGCAGCGATTTCGCCGTCGCGTCATAGCCGATATACGCGGTGACCACGCCTTTGCTCAGCGCCTCGTCGAGGCCCTGATAATCGGTGCAGTCGGCCAGATAGCCGCGCTCGATCATGACGCGCATGAAGTCCGATTTGGGATGGTAGGTCATCGCGGATCCCTTCTATAGTTCGACCGTTCCTATAAGCGCGGGGAAGGCGAAGGTGAAGGGCAAGTTGGGTGCACGCTCCGTTTGGGCACTTGGGTGTATGTCGGGGACCTCTCTCGATGGGGTCGACGCGGCGCTGATCCGCACCGATGGCGCTGAAATCCACGAGTTCGGGCGCACGGGCTACCGGCCCTATTCCGAGGCCGAGCGGTCCGTGCTGCGCGCGGCCCTCGGGTGCTGGCCGGTCGAGGAGAACGCCGAGGTTCTGGCCGCGGCGCTCGACGTGACGCAGCGCGCGCATATCGAGCTTTTATCGCAATTCCCCGAGGCCGAACTGGTGGGCTTTCATGGCCAGACGCTGGCGCATGAGCCGCAGGGCCGCGGCACCCATCAGTTGGGCGACGGCGCGGCGCTGGCCGAGGCGCTGGATCGCGACGTGGTGTGGGATTTCCGCTCTGCCGATGTGGCGCTGGGGGGCGAGGGCGCGCCGCTTGCGCCCTTCTACCATTTCGCCTGCGCCAAGAAGATCGGGGCAACCCGGCCCGTGGCCTTTCTCAACCTCGGCGGCGTCGGCAACCTCACATGGGTCGATCCGCGCAAAACCTCGCCCGAGGCGCCGGGCGCGCTTTTGGCCTTCGACACCGGGCCCGCCAATGCGCCGATCAACGATCTGGTGGGCGAGCGGCTCGGCCTCGACTGTGACCGCGACGGGCAGCTGGCGGCGAAGGGCGAGGTGGTTGATGGCGCGTTGGAGCTGTTCCTCGAAGAGGGGTTCTTCCGCCGGATGCCACCCAAATCCCTCGATCGGGATGATTTCTCGCTGATGCTCGATCTGGTGCGCGAGCTTTCCGACGCCGATGCCGCCGCGACGATGACGGCGATGGCCGCCGCCGCGGTGATGCAGGGCATGGAGCATTGCCCGATCCCGCCCGAGCGGCTGCTGGTCACTGGCGGCGGTCGCCACAATCCGGTGATGATGGCGATGCTGTCGGCAGGGCTCGATTGCCCGGTGGTGCCGGTGGAAGAGGCCGGGCTCGACGGCGACATGCTCGAAGCGCAGGCCTTCGGCTTTCTCGCGGTGCGCGTGGCGCAGGGCTGGCCGACCTCCGGGCCCTCGACCACGGGTGTCGCCGCGCCGGTGGGCGGCGGGCAGGTGGCGCGCGTGGGCTCGCTGGTTGCGGGCTGACCGGAAGCCTGGCCGGAAGCGCCGGATTTTCGCAGGCGGCACCCCCGCCAAACAGCGGCTAGGCAGCCGCAAAGCAAAAGGCCGGGGCGAACCCCGGCCTTTATCTATATCAGATCATTCCCACTCGATCGTGCCCGGAGGCTTCGAGGTGATGTCATAGGTGCAGCGGTTGATGCCCTTCACCTCGTTGATGATCCGCGTCGCGGTCTCGCCAAGGAACTCGTGGCTGAACGGGTAGTAATCCGCCGTCATCCCGTCGACCGAGGTCACCGCGCGCAGCGCGCAGGCGTAATCATAGGTGCGGCCATCGCCCATCACGCCCACGGTACGCACCGGCAGAATCGCCACGAAGGCCTGCCAGATCTCGTCATAAAGGCCATGCTTGCGGATCTGGTCGATGTAGACCGCATCCGCCTTGCGCAGGATGTCGAGCTTTTCGCGGGTGATCTCGCCGGGGCAGCGGATCGCCAGACCCGGACCGGGGAAGGGGTGGCGGCCAATGAAGCTGGCGGGCAGGCCAAGCTCGTGACCCAGCACGCGGACCTCGTCCTTGAAGAGCTCGCGCAGCGGCTCGACCAGCTTGAGGCCCATTTTCTCCGGCAGGCCGCCCACGTTGTGGTGCGACTTGATGGTGACCGACGGGCCGCCCGAGAAGCTGACGCTCTCGATCACATCGGGATAGAGCGTGCCCTGCGCGAGGAACTGCGCGCCCTCGATGCCGTCGGCGTATTTTTGGAACACGTCGATGAACAGCTTGCCGATGATCTTGCGCTTGGTCTCGGGGTCGGAAACGCCCTCGAGCTCGCCAAGAAACAGGTCCTGCTCCTGCGCGTGGATCACCGAGAGGTTCATGTGATCGCGGAACATCGCGACGACCTCGTCGGCCTCATTGAGGCGCAAGAGCCCGTGATCGACGAAGACGCAGGTCAGCTGCTCGCCGATCGCCTCATGCAGCAGCGCGGCGGTGACCGAGCTGTCGACGCCGCCGGAAAGCGCGCAGATCACCTTGGCGTCGCCCACCTGTTCGCGGATCTGGCGCACGGCCTCTTCGCGATAGGCATCCATCGTCCAGTCGCCGGTGAAGCCGGCTTCTTTGATGAAGTTTTCGTAGAGCGTCTTGCCGTTCGGCGTGTGGTGCACCTCGGGGTGGAACTGCACGGCGTAGAACTTGCGCTCGGGGTCGGCGGTCACCGCGAAGGGCGCGCCGGGCGAGGTGGCGAAGACCTTGAAGCCCGGAGCAAGTTCCGAGACGTGGTCGCCGTGGCTCATCCACACCTGCTCGCGGCCGGTGCCGTCGAGGAACCAGCCCGACAGCAGGTCGAGGCGGTCGTCGTTCGGCGTCACATAGGCGCGGCCGAACTCTGCGGTGTGGCTTTGGCCGGCTTCGACCTTGCCGCCGAGGTCATGCATCATGACCTGCTGGCCGTAGCAGATGCCGAGGATCGGCACGCCAAGGTCATAGGCGGATTTGGGCGGGCGAGGCGAGCCCTCGCGCGTCACGCTGTCGGGGCCACCGGAGAAGACGATGGCCTTGGGGGCGAACTCCTTCAGAAAGTCGTCGGTGACATTCTGATAGGGGTGGATCTCGCAGTAGACGTTCAGCTCGCGCAGGCGCCGCGCGATAAGCTGCGTCACCTGGCTACCGAAGTCGATGATGAGGAGGCGATCATGCTGGGTCATGCGGCTGCTTTAGGCGGGCGGCGCGCAACGCGCAAGAGGCTGGGTGCGGCCTGAAGGGATTTGCCGCATTTCCAAGGCGGATCGCGCCCGCTGATACCCGCATCGGCGGGCGATTGGCAGGCTTTGCCGCGTCTTGTTCGCGAGCCTCTGCGCGGGCATCCGTCGCGGTTCACTCGATCTGGCTGAGCAGCGCCGGGGCGGTCACCAGTCTGCGCACGCCGTGGCTGTGGGTTTCTTCAAAGACATTGCCCATGCCGGCCCATGCGTCGAGGGTCGAGATGTCGAGCCGGGCACAGCGGGGCCGGACCGACCAAGTGACCTGCAGCGGCGAGCAGACCTGCTGGCTGTAGCTGGGGCCAGTGGTGGAGCCGCGGAACACCACTGGCGCGCCGGTGCCGGTGGGCAGGCCGCGCGCCTGATAGCGCCCCTCGCGCATGGTGCCGAAAAAGATGAAGTCGCGAAAATCCAGCGCGTTGGGGTCGTTCACCACCAAAAAAACCTGCAATTCCACCCGCAGCTCTGGGTTTGAGCAGGCATCCGAGAGGCAGGATCCCAGTCCGGGGCCGGGCGAGATCGCGCAGGAGGAATAGACCCAATGCACCTCGATCGTGTCGCCGGGCTCCACCCCATCAAAGCGCGCGGGGCTGCCATGCGGGCGCGTGAGTTCGACCTCGGAAAGCCCTTGCGAGCCCGCACATTTGAAGCCGCCATGCTCGCCCGGTCCGGCGTAGATCGAAAAGCCGGGGCCGAGGTGTTCGGCGTTGGTGTGGGTGTGAATGTTGCACAGGTTCATCTCTTCGGGCGGCGGGGCGAGGGTGAAACCGGCGGGGTTGAGCCCGTGCCGATTGCCGATGTCGCGCGGTGTTTGCGGGCCGAAGTCCTGACAGAGCGCGCCGCTTTCCTCGGGGATCGGTGCAGCATGGCCGCCGTTATGGTCGCTCGCGGCGCTTTGCGCTACGCCATGCGCTGCGGTCTGGCTGCCGTTCTGCGTAGCGCCATGGGAGGACGCCGCGCTTCTGTGTCCGTTGTCATGCCCGGTGTCATGCCCTGCAGGCGGGTAGGTGACCTTCGCCTCTGCCCATGCTTCGAGCGGCAGCAGTCCCGCGGCGAACACGAACAGCGCCAGAAGACAGGGAGCCCTTAGAGACGCCATACACCGCGCGCTTCTGCCTGCGACTCTCGCGGCCTGCCTTATAGTCTGGCTCACGGCCAGTCTCACGGCGTGTCTCACAGCCTGTGTCACGGCGAGTTTCACTGCCCGTCCCATCGCGCTCTGCCTCTCGCATTCCCAGCATCCAGAACCGCGATGATTTTGCCCGGCAGGTCTGAACCGGGGCTTAATCGCCGCTCAGTAGATCGCATCAGGCTGGGGAATATCGTTTTCAATTTGATCTTTCCGATCGAGCCGCCAGCTCCAGAGCGCCAGCGCCGCAAAGCTGGCCGCGTAGATCAGCCCGCCGAAGGCCATGACCGCGCCGGACACCGACCCGACGGCTGCACGATCCAGCGCCTCTTGCAGCGATGTCACGCTGAAAGGGTGCACGGTGATTTTGCCGACAAAGGCGAGGATCTGGATCAGCATGATCCAGAAATAGCAGCGGCGAATTCGTCGCCCCATGGCGTGCAGATAGCTGATGCGGAACACCGGGCGGCGGTAGTCGGTGCGCAAGTCCTGCGCCCAGAGGTCAGAGCCCGCGGCGGCGCCCAGCATCGGGCCGTAGAAGTTCATCTCCATATTGCGGAAGCGGCGGCGCCAGAGATCGCAGTAGCGATAGCGCCGCGCCTCCAGCGTCAGGAAGAAGAGGTTCAGAATGCCCACCAGCACCAGCGGCAGCGGCGAAGCGTCGGGGGCGGCATAGGCGATCGACAGCGCCACCCCCAGCGTCACCACCGCCCAGTTGGTCGTGGTGTCGAGCCGGGTGCGCCAGATCGAGCAGCGGTAGACCTCGCTGCGGTACAGATGCGCCAATGCGCCGATTTCGGCGCTGCCGAGCGGTCGCGGCTCTGTTGGACACGCCTGCGTTGCGTTCGCGTCCGTGGCACGCGCCTCTGTCGCATGCGCCTCTGCTTCACGCCCCTGCGTTGTCAGTTGCTCATCCCTCATGGTGAGCCCCCTTTGGCCTTGATGCAAAGCCCCGCACCCTGAAAACATGCTAACCGGATACAGCTTAAGAAGCCGTTTCGTGCCGCCAAGCGGCGCGGAGATGTCGCATTTGTCTGCAGGGCGGCGCAAAACTCGGCTCTGGCCAGTGCCGGTCCGGGCTACTACTGAGGGGCATGCGACGGAACGGGAGAGGCGCCATGTCTGAGACGGAAACGCGGAAACGGACACGCAGCGGCGGTGGTGCGGCACGGCGCGCGGCGCGCGGCTCGGCTCAGGTCGAGACGGCGCGCTTCATCGAACGCAACATCCCCAACTTCGAGCTGCTGAACGAAGAAGCGCTTCAGATGATCGAGGCTGGCGCCGAGACGGTGCTGGAAGAGATCGGCGTCAATTTCGTCAACAACCCCGCCGCGCTGGAGCGCTGGCGCGAGGCCGGGGCGGAGATCGAGGGCGAGCGCGTGCGCATTCCGCGCGGGCTGGCGCGGCAGCTGTGCGCTCATGCCCCTTCGACGATCACCCAGCACGCCCGCAACCCCGCGCGCAGCGTCGAGATCGGCGGGCGCTCGCTGGTGCTGGCGCCGGTCTATGGCCCGCCCTTCGTGCAGGACGCCGAGAAAGGGCGCCGCTATGGCACCATCGAGGATTTCCGCAACTTCGTGAAGCTGGGGCAGATGTCGCGCTGGCTGCACCATTCGGGCGGCACGCTCTGCGAGCCCACCGATGTGGCGGTGAACAAGCGTCACCTCGACATGCTGCACGCCCATATGACGCTGTCGGACAAGCCCTTCATGGGCTCGGTGACAGAGCCGGGACGGGCGCGCGACAGCGTCGAGATGTGCGAGATCCTCTTCGGCAAGGAGTTCGTGCGCGACAACACGGTGATGACCTCTCTGATCAACATCAACTCGCCGCTGACCTTCGATGACACGATGATGGGCGCGCTGGAGGTCTACGCCGCGGCCAATCAGGCCTGCATCGTCTCGCCCTTCATCGTTGGCGGCGCGATGGCGCCGGTCTCGGTGGCGGGCACGCTGACGCAGGTGCTGGCCGAGGGGATGGCGGGCATCGCCTACGCCCAGTTGGTGCGCAAGGGTGCGCCGGTGATCTTCGGCGCCTTCGTCACCTCGATCGACATGAACTCCGGGGCGCCCACCTTCGGCACGCCCGAGGCCTCGCAGATCACCTATGGCGTTGGCCAGTTGGCGCGGCGGCTGGGGCTGCCCTACCGTTCGGCGGGGGGCTTCTGCGGCTCGAAACTGCCCGACGCGCAGGCGGGCTATGAGAGCGCCAATTCGCTCAACATGGGGCTGCAGGCGGGGGTCAACTTCATGCTGCACGCCTGCGGCTGGCTCGAGGGCGGGCTGGTGGCGTCCTACGAGAAATTCGTCATGGACGCCGATCAGCTGGGCGCGCTGCACAAGTTCGCGCAGGGCATCACAGTGGACGAGAGCACGCTGGCGCTGGACGCGATCCGCGAGGTCGGCCCGGGCGGGCACTACCTTGGCTGCGCGCACACGCAGGAGAACTTCAAGACCGCCTTCTGGCGCTCGGAACTCTTTGATTACAAACCCTTTGAGACATGGTCCGAAGAGGGCGCGCGCGACACGATGCAACTGGCGAGCGCGCGGGTGAAGGCGCTGCTGGCGAGCTATGAGCAGCCCGCCATCGACGCCGATGTCGAGGCTGCGCTCTCTGATTACGTGGCGCGCAAGAAGGCCGCCGTGCCCGACGCCTTCCTCTGAGGGCGGCGCTCAGGCGCTGGGCCGCGCGGCGACCTGCAGGGACCGCGCCTCGCCGATAATCGCGGCCAAAAGCTCCACATGCTGCGCGGCAGAGTAATCCGCCGCGCGGCGCTGGCGCCCATCATCAAGCATCTCTTCCAATTCCATCAACTGCAGCAGCGCCGCCCCATGCTGCGGCGGGCAGGGTCCGCCCAGCAGCCGCGCCAGATGCGGGCGGCGGCGATACTCGCTCGCGCCGATGCGCGCGGCCCGCACCAAAAGGCGGGGGCGGCGCATCGCGCCAAGGCGGCTGTGAAGGTCTTGCATCGCTCATCTCCCGGATGTGGAACAGGACATGAGCCTTGCACGGTTTTCCCCCATGTTGCCGCTTGGTCAATGTTTGCGTACGCGGCATTCACGTATGTTTATATTTTGTGGATAAGTCTCGTAAATTCCTAAAATCATTAACTTTTACCTAAGATCGCAGCGCGCAGGTTTCAGGTTCACTGTGGAAAACCCTGCAAAATCAGGGCGTAGCTTAGGGGGACTTGTTCAATGATTTCGAGCCAACACCACGCCAAAGACACGGGCCTTCCGGCCTGGGTGCCAGAGATCGCACGGCTTTATCTTGCGCATACCGAAGGGGGGGCGGGCATTCGCGCTTTGGCCCGGAAAGAGGGCTGCCATGCCTCGACGGTGTTGCGGCAGGTGCGACGGATGGAACTGCTGCGGGATGATCCGCTGGTGGATGAGGCGCTGCGCCGACTTGGCGCAACGCGCGGCGCAGGCGTGCCCCATGCCAAGGAGGGCAGAGCGATGAAGACCCCCGAAATCGACGGGACGACACCCGATGCCGCGACCCTGTCGCGCGAGGCGCGCCGGGTGCTGAGACGGCTGTGCGAAAGCGGGGCGATGCTCGCGGTCGCGGCGGAAATGGACAAGGCGGTGGTGGTGCGCGATGGCGCCGAGGGTGGCTCGGCGCGCACCGCGGTGGTCTCGGCGCCGGTGGCGCAGGCCATGGCGCTCAAGGGTTGGATCCGCTGCGACGCGCCGGGCCGCATCTCGCGTTACCGGATCACCGCGGCGGGGCGCAGCGCGCTGGGGCATCTGCTGGCCGAGCAGGAGAGCCGCCTGCGCGGCTTTGCCGAGGCGCAGGCGGGGTTCGACAGCGGACGCGAGGCCGAGGCCGCGCTGGAACAAGAAGACGCCGACCCGCGCGGCAAGCGCCGCTTTGCGCTGAGCGAGAGCCCGCTGGCGGTGCTGGCGCGGCGGCGCGACAGGGACGGGCAGCGCTTTCTCGAGGACGGTCTGGTGCGCGCGGGCGAGCGTCTGCGCGAGGATTTCGAACTGGCGCAGATGGGGCCGAGGGTGACGCAGAACTGGGATCAGTTCCTGACCGCCGGGGTGCGCGTCGATGCCGGTGATCTGCCGGCGCAGGGCGGCGACGCAGCCCGCGCGCGCTTCGCCGCCGCGCTGCGCGAGCTTGGGCCGGGGCTGGGTGATGCGGCGCTGCGCTGCTGCTGCTACCTCGAAGGGCTGGAAGAGACCGAGCGGCGCATGGGCTGGGCGGCGCGCTCGGGCAAGGTGGTGCTGCGCATCGCCCTGCAACGCCTTCGCAGCCATTACGAGAAAGTGGATGCGGCGGGGGGCGGCCTGATCGGCTGAGCCGGCTCGCGCAGGGATGCCATGCAAAAGGGGCGGTGCCGATCGGCGCCGCCCCTTCGTCATTTTGAGCTGTCCCCGCGGGGACAGGCGGTTATTCCGCGGCGCGCACCGGCGTGTCGTCGGTGACCGGGATGCCGGGATAATCGTCGATATTGCCGCTTTCGAGGTCGGCGGCGGCCTGTTTCACACCAGCAAGATAGTCGGGGTGCACACGGCCCAGAACGGCATACCACCGCTCGCGCACGCTGTCCGAGACCGGCGCCATGGCGCGGGCCATGTTCAGGTGCAGACGCTTGCGCTCGTCATCGCCCAGCACCTCGGCATAAAGCGCGCGGGGCTGCACGTAATCGGCGTCTTTGTCTTCCTGCACATAGCGGTCGGCGTCGCCCGAGATCTTCAGCGGCGGCTCCATCACCGAGGGGTCTGCCTTGGCCGAGTCCTCATATTGGTTCGGCTCGTAATAGGCGTCGATATGGCCGGTCTGCGGCGGGAAGAACCGCATCGCGCCGTCCTTGTGGTAGTGGTGCACCGGCGATTTCGGGGCGTTGGCCGGCAGCGCCTCGTAGTGGGTGCCAAGGCGATAGCGGTGCGCGTCAGCGTAAGAGAACAGGCGGCCCTGCAGCATCTTGTCCGGCGAGAAGCCGATGCCGGGGATCTTGTTCGACGGCGAGAAGGCCGCGTTCTCGATCATCTGGAAGTAGTTGTCGGGGTTCTTGTTGAACTCCAGCATGCCGACGGGGATCAGCGGGAAGTCCTTGTGCGACCACACTTTCGTCAGGTCGAACGGGTTGAAGTCCAGCTCTGCCGCCTGCTCCTCTTCCATCACCTGAATGTTCAGCTCCCACTTGGGGAATTTGCCTTCCTCGATCGCGTTGTAGAGGTCTTCCTGATAGCTCTCGCGGGTTTCGCCCACGAGCTTTTCGGCCTGCTCGTTGGTGTAATTCGCGATCGGCTGCTGGCAGCGGAAGTGGAACTTCACCCAGTAGCGCTCACCCTTGTCGTTGAACATCGAGAAGGTGTGCGAGCCGTAGCCGTGCATATGCATCGGGTTCTTGGGAATGCCGCGGTCCGACATCAGGATGGTCACCTGATGTACCGACTCGGGCTGAGCGGCCCAGAAGTCGAACATGGCTTCGGGCGAGCGCAGGTTGGTCTTGGGGTGACGTTTCTGCGTGCGGATGAAGTCGGGGAACTTGAAAGCGTCACGGATGAAGAAGATCGGGGTGTTGTTGCCCACAACGTCCCAATTGCCTTCTTCGGTATAGAACTTGATCGAAAAGCCGCGCACGTCGCGCTCGGCGTCAGCTGCGCCTTGCTCGCCCGCCACGGTGGACCAGCGCGAGAGGATGTCGCAGGTGTTGCCGACCTTGGAGAACAGCTTGGCGCTGGTGTATTTGCTGATGTCATGGGTGACGGTGAAGGTGCCCTGCGCGCCCCAGCCCTTGGCGTGCACGACGCGCTCGGGGATACGCTCGCGGTTCTGGTGGGCCAGCTTCTCGACCAGCTGGTAGTCCTCGAGCAGGACCGGGCCGCGCGGGCCGGCGGTGGCCGAGGTCTCGTTGCTGGGTACCGGTGCGCCGGCCGATGTTGTCAGTCGCTTGCTCATGACGTCCTCCGTGAATGACTTGCTGAGCGTTCAACTAGAGGCCCGCCGATAAGTTCCCAATTGCTGTTTCCTTGCGCTGTGATAAGAAAATATTATGCCTGTCACTCTGCGCCAATTGAGCTATTTCAAAGCCCTTGCCGTACAGCGGAACTTCCGCCGTGCCGCTGAAACCTGCCATGTCTCGCAGCCCGCACTTTCGGTGCAAATCCGAGAGCTTGAGGCGGCGCTGAACGGCCCGCTGGTGGAGCGCCATGCGCGCGATGTGGTGCTGACGCCGTTTGGGCGCGAGGTGCTCGACAGCGCCGAGCGGGTACTTTCCGAGATCGCCGGGCTGGAGCAGGCGGCGCGCCGCCGCGCCGGGCTGGCCGGGCGTCTGTCGCTGGGCGTGATCCCTACGATTGCCCCGTATTTCCTGCCCGAGGCGCTGGCCGCGCTGCGCGCCGAGGACATCTCGCTCGATGTCGAGGTCACCGAGGCAAAAACCGAGCGGCTGCTGGCGCAACTGGCAAGCGGCGCGCTGGATGCGGCGCTGGTGGCGCTGCCGATTGAGGATGAGGGGATCGAGGTGCTGCCGCTCTTCGAAGACCGTTTCCTGCTGGCGGGCAGCGCCGCGCGGCTCGATCAGATCGCCCGCGTCTCCAGCCCCGAGGGTCTGGCGGAAAGCCAGCTTCTGCTGCTCGAGGATGGCCATTGCCTGACCGATCAGGCGCTGGCGGTCTGCGGACGGGGCAGGGGCAACGCGCGGATCAACATGGGCGCGACCTCGCTGTCGACGCTGTCGCGGCTGGTGGCGGCGGGCTTTGGCCTCACATTGATGCCCGAGCTGGCGGCGCTGACCGAGCTGCGCGCCTCGCCCGGCATGCGTCTACGCCGCTTTGCGCGGCCCGAACCGTCGCGGCTTGTGGCGCTGGCGCGGCGTGCGTCCAGTCATCAGGAGGGGTGGTTCACCGAGCTTGCCGACATCCTGCAGACGGTGGGCGACGATCTGGTGGCGCGGGTGCGCCAAAGCGATGAGATCGCCGACACGCAGTAAGATCGCGGGAAGAATGGGATGCAGAATCGGGTATGAAGCCGCGCAGGTAATCTGCGCGGCTTCCTGATCCCTCACGAAACCTCCGTGCTGGCAATGATCGCTGGGGAAACGAGGTGCCTTGGCACGGCCAGAGCCGATATGGGACGTATATGGGATTGAGGCCTTGGGACATTGGGCCCCCATCCGTGGGGATACCCGGCAATAAAAACAATAAACAAATGCCGAGTTACTAAAGCGCTTGGTCGACCGAGCGGGACTTGTACTTACGAATGATTCGAAATGACGTCAGACTGGTAACTGAGGCAGAATACAGGCTTTCGATGCGTAGCCCAGCTTTCATTTTGTGATGTTTCAGAGCGGTAACAGAGGACCTTTCTGCGCTGCCGCAGGGTAATCCCCGGAAATTGTGGGCTAAATTTCGCCGATCTCGTGGCAAAACACCGCTTGGCGCAAACACAGTGTTTCTGAAATGTGAAGTCAGGCGTCTGATTGGCCCGCAAACTCAGCCAATGCATACCCCGGTGCTGCGCGAAATTCTGATTCTGCGCTAAGCTGTGGACGGCTGCGCGAGCCCTTTAGGCGCTTGCGGTCAATGGGTTGAGAGGAGGGAGACAGAGATGACCAAGTGGATCGGAGCCGTGCTGGGGGCAGGGCTGGCGCTGGTGGCGCAGGGGGCTGCCGCGCAGCAAAGCGAAGAGGTCAGCTTCGCGCCGGGCAACTACGGCACGATGATCACCGGCACGATCGTCGGGCATGACTATCGCGATTACCGCTTTGGCGCGCAGGCGGGCCAAGAGCTTTTTGTCGATTTGAAAGTTACGCAGACAGATGGTTTTGGCATCGCCTACCTCAATATCCTGCCGCCGGGCAGCGACGATGTGGCGATCTACGTGGGGTCTATGGACGAAGACAGCACCGAAACCGTGCCACTGCCGGAGGACGGAACCTACACGATCCGGGTCTATCTCATGGGCAATGACCGCGATGCCGGGGCCAGCGTGAGCTATGCGATCGACGTGTCGATCCAGTAGCGTAAGGCCTTCAGCGGCGGCATCGGCGGGGCCTTGCCGTGGGCGCGCGAAAAAACCCGCGCAAGATCACGCGGTTGTTGCATTTACGTGAGGTAATCTAGATACTTGCCACGTGGGGGGAGCGCATGTGAAAGCACGACCCCTCATGGTTGAATGCTTGCGCTGTTTGTAGGTCAACAAATTCCCATCGGTTTTTCTCGTGAATTGCGAGCATTCAAGCGGGTTCCGGGCCGGGGCACCGGCCTGTCGGGGACGTCCGCGCATTTGAATGAGGTTTCGATTTTGAACGACTTGCTTGGGAGAATTACATGAGACCCGACCTACTCACGGCCGCCCTGGCCGGCAGTCTTCTGGCCTTCGGCACTGCCGCTTGGG
This sequence comes from Salipiger sp. ABN3_019, assembly GCF_056158605.1. Lineage (NCBI taxonomy): Bacteria > Pseudomonadati > Pseudomonadota > Alphaproteobacteria > Rhodobacterales > Roseobacteraceae > Salipiger > Salipiger sp. ABN3_019. The sequence continues at coordinate 2,411,876 of NZ_JBSWTP010000009.1, read as the reverse complement.
CACAGGATGACGCCGCCGCCAAGCCGAACATCCTGGTGATCTTCGGCGACGACATCGGCCAGACCAACCTGTCGACCTACAGCTTCGGCCTGATGGGCTACACCACGCCCAACATCGACCGGATCGCCACCGAGGGCGCCAAGTTCACCGATTACTACGCCGAGCAGAGCTGCACCGCCGGCCGCTCGACCTTCCTCACCGGCCAGTCGACGCTGCGCACGGGTCTTTCGAAAGTGGGCCTGCCGGGCGCAAATGCCGGGCTTCAGGCCAAGGATGTGACGCTTGCGTCGGCGCTCAAGGATCTGGGCTATGCCACCGGCCAGTTCGGCAAGAACCACATGGGCGACCGGGATGAGTTCCTGCCCACCGCGCATGGCTTCGACGAGTTCTTTGGCAATCTTTATCACCTCAATGCCGAGGAAGAGCCGGAACAGTTCAACTATCCGCAGGACCCGGAATTCCGCGAGCGGTTCGGCCCGCGCGGCGTGCTGCACTCTTATGCCGACGGCGAGATCGAGGACACCGGCCCGCTCACCCGCAAGCGCATGGAGACGGTGGACGAGGAAACCGCCGCCGGGGCCATCGACTTCATGACCCGCGCGGTCGAGGCGGGGACGCCGTTCTTCACTTGGTACAACACCACGCGGATGCACTACAAAACCCACGTGCGCGAAGAGAACCGCAGCGAACCGGGGCTGACCGCGCCGACCGAATATGCCGATGGCATGGTCGAAAATGACGGGGTGGTGGGCACGGTGCTCGACGCGCTCGACGAGCTGGGCGTCGCCGACAACACCATCGTCGTCTACACCACCGACAACGGCCCGCACCAGAACACTTGGCCGGATGCTGGCACCACGCCGTTCCGGTCCGAGAAGAACACCAACTGGGAAGGCGCATACCGCGTGCCTGCGCTGATCCGCTGGCCCGGTGTCATCGAACCGGGCACGGTCTATACCGAGATGTTCTCGGGGCTCGACTGGTTCCCGACCCTCATGGCCGCGGTGGGAGATACCGACATCAAGGAGCGCCTGCTGGAAGGCACGACCATCAACGGCAAGGAGTACAACAACTACCTTGATGGCTATAACCAGCTCGACTACCTGACCGGCGCCACGGATGAGGGTGCGCGCAACGAGTTCTTCTATCTCAACGACGATGGCGAGATCGTCGGCCTGCGCTACGAGAACTGGAAGGTGGTGTTCAAAGAGCAGCGTATGAAAGGCACCATGGCGGTCTGGGCCGAGCCTTTCACCAACCTGCGTGTGCCCAAGATGTTCGATCTGCGTGCCGACCCCTATGAGCGGGCCGACATCACCTCGAACACCTATTGGGATTGGCTGAGCGATCACGCCTATCTCGTCGCCCCGGCGGCGCAGGAGATCGCCAAGTTCTTTGCCACGTTCGAGGAATATCCGCCGTCGCAGCGTCCGGACAGCTTCTCGATCGACCAGATTCAGGAAGACCTGAACAACAGCCTCGCCAACATGGGCAGCAACTGATCCCGCGGCGCCAATGCAGGTCCGGCGCATGACGCCGGACGCCTAACGAGAGCGGGGCTGGCGGCGCGGTTCGCCAGCCCGATTTTAGAAAGGATTGTACATATGCTGCGGTATCTTCTTCCCGCCACGCTTGCCGCGCTGCCGCTGGCCGCCCTTGCCGACCCGCTCCCCTCGTGGAACGACACCGGCGCGAAAGAGGCGATCATCGGCTTTGTCGAGAGCGTGACCGATCCGGCCTCCGAGGATTTCGTCCCCGAGCGCGACCGCATCGCCACCTTCGACAATGACGGCACACTGTGGACCGAGCAGCCGGTCTATTTTCAGGCGCTCTATGCGCTCGACGTGCTGCAGGAGAAGGCCAAGGCCGATCCCGGCATCCTGACCACCGATGCGCTGAAGGCCGGGGCGAAAGGCGATGTGGGCGGCATTCTTGCCACCGGGATGGAGGGCCTTTTGGAGGTGATCAACGTCTCGCATGCAGGGCTCACGGTGGATGAGTTTCAGACTGACGCGCTGGACTGGCTGACCAATTACACCCATCCCACCACGAAAAAACCTTATGTCGACATGGTTTACCAGCCGATGCTGGAACTGCTGAGCTATCTGCGCGACGAGGGGTTCACCACCTACATCGTCTCGGGCGGCGGCATCGACTTCATTCGCGCCTTTTCCGATCAGGCCTATGGCATCCCGCCGTGGCAGGTGGTCGGCACCGAGGGCAACACCGCCTATGAGGTGGTGGACGGCCTGCCGATGCTGACCAAGAACGGCGGCGTTACCTTCATCGACGACAAAGAGGGCAAGCCGGTCGGCATCGCGCGGCACATCGGGCAAAAGCCGATCTTTGCCGGGGGCAATTCCGACGGCGATTTCGCCATGCTCGAATACACCACCTCGGGCGAGGGGCCGTCGTTTGGCCTGCTGGTGCATCACACCGATGCCGAGCGCGAGTTCGCCTATGACCGCGAGGGCCATATCGGCACGCTGAACCGCGGGCTGGACGAAGGGCCGAACCTTGGCTGGACCATCGTCGATATGGCGCAGGACTGGGCCAAGGTCTTTCCGGCTGAGTGATCCGGGTACAAGCCCCGGGCGTAAATAACAGCAGTAGCTCTGCTGGAAGGGTAGGACGGCAATGGAAGGCACGACCGAAACCGGCACGCGGGCGCAGATCGACGCGCTGCGCGCCCGCATGGGCGAGGCGATCATCGGCCAGCGCGAGGTGATCGAGCGGTTGCTGATCGGGCTTCTGGCCAATGGCAACCTGCTGGTCGAGGGGCTTCCGGGCCTTGCCAAGACCCGCGCGATCAAGGCGCTGGCGCGCAACCTTGAATGCGATTTCTCGCGCATCCAGTTCACCCCCGATCTGCTGCCCTCGGATGTCACTGGCACCGAGGTCTATTATCAGGGTGAGGGCGGCGGCGAGTTCCGTTTCGAGGCCGGGCCGATCTTTGCCAACCTCGTGCTGGCCGACGAGATCAACCGGGCGCCCGCGAAAGTGCAGGCGGCGCTGCTCGAGGCGATGGAAGAGCGGCAGGTCACCGTGGCGGGCACCACCCATAAGATGGAGCCGCTGTTCATGGTCATGGCCACGCAGAACCCCATCGAGCAAGAGGGCACCTATCCGCTGCCAGAGGCGCAGATGGACCGGTTCCTCATGCATGTGAACATCACCTATCCGCCGGTCGAGGATGAGGTCGAGGTGATCCGTCTGGTGCGCGGTGAAGAGATCGCCGCGCAGCAGGGCGCAGGAAAGGCCGCCACCGAGGCTCAGGCCCCGATCCCGCAGGAGGCGGTCTTTGCCGCCCGCCGCGAGATCGCCGCGCTGCATGTGGCGCCGGAGATGGAGCGCTATATCGCCGATCTGGTCAACGCCACCCGCGTGCCGTCTGCCTTTGGCGACGATCTCAAGCGCTGGATCGAGGTCGGGGCCAGCCCGCGCGCCTCGCTGGCGCTCGACAAATGTGGGCGCACCCATGCGTGGCTTGCCGGGCGCGATTACGTCGACCCCGAGGATATCCGCGCCGTGGTGCCCGATGTGCTGCGCCACCGGCTTGGGCTGTCCTATGAGGCGCAGGGCGAGGGCATCAGCCCCGATGCGGTGGTCGCCGAGATTGTCCGGCAGGTGGCGCTGCCCTGAGCCGCGTCGAAGGGAGGGATCATGAAAGACCGCGCCGCCCGTACTCGCACCGGCACCCTGCCAAAAGCGCCGCAGGTCTCGGGCGATCCGCGCATTCACACCGATCTGGCCTATCTGCGCAGCCTCGAAGGCCCGGCGCGCGGGCTCAGCTTCTTGCCGCGCCAGCCCGCGCAATCGGTGCTCAACGGACGCCATGCCTCGCGGCTGCGCGGGCGCGGGCTCAACTTCGAGGAACTGCGCGACTATCTGCCGGGCGATGACATCCGCGCCATCGACTGGAAGGTCACCGCGCGCACCGGCACGCCGCATGTGCGGGTGATGACCGAAGAGCGCGACCGCCCAGCGCTGCTGGTGGTCGATCAGCGCATGTCGATGTTCTTTGGCACCAAGCGGTCGATGAAATCCGTCACCGCCGCCGAGGCCGCCGCGATGACCGCCTTTCGTATCCTCGATCAGGGCGACCGGGTGGGCGGCATCGTCTTTGGCGACGAGCTTTTGGCCGAGATCCGCCCGCAGCGCAGCCGCGCCGCGCTCAACCGATTTCTCACCGCGCTGGCGGATGCCAATGCGCTGCTCCATGCCGAGGCGCCCAATGTGCCGCCGCTCGGGCTGACGCAGGTGCTGCGCGCGGTGGCGCGGATTGCCAGCCGCAATCACCTGATCGTCGTGCTGAGCGATTTTGACGGGATCGACGCCGAGACCGACCGCATCGTCTCGGGGCTGGCGCGGCACAATGATCTGATCCTCGTGCCGGTGACCGATCCCAGCGCCGGGGAGCTTCCCAAGGGGATGCGCCTCATCGTGACCGACGGCGAGTTGCAGGCCGAGATCGACACCGACGCGCCCGGTGCGCGGCATGGGCTGATCGAGATGTCCAAGGGGCGGCTCGCGGATGTGCTGGACTGGCAGCGGCGCTTTGGTGTCGCGGTGCTGCCGCTCTCGGCGGGCGAGGAGACCCTGCCGCAGATGCGCCGCCTGTTGGGGCTTGGGCCGCGATGAACGAGGACGGCGCCCCCGAAAGCCTCGTGTCGCTGATCGGCGAATTGGTCGAGCCGCCGCTGCCCGCGCCGGTGCCGCTGACGCCGCAGACTTGGGGCTGGGCGGTACTGCTGGTGCTGGTCCTTGCGCTGGGCGCATGGGGGCTCTGGCGCTGGGCGCGGGCGCATCGCGCCAATGCCTACCGCCGCGAGGCGCTGGGCGCGCTGGCGCAGGCGGGCACGACCGCAGAGCTGGCGGTGATCCTGCGCCGCGCGGCACTGGCGGGTTTCCCGCGCGAGGATGTGGCCGCGCTGACCGGCACCGCGTGGATCGCCTTTCTTGACCGCACCGGCAGACGCGCCTTCCCGCAGGCCGCCGGGGCCGAGTTGCGCCGCGCACCCTACCGCGATGAGGCGGCACCGCCGTCGCCCGAATTGCGCGCCGCCGCCGCGCACTGGTTGCGCGCCCATCGCGTCACTCCGGCCCGGGAGGCGCGCGCATGATCTCGCTCGGTCAGCCCTGGCTCTTGCTGCTGCTGCCGCTGCCGCTTCTGGTGCGCTGGCTGCTGCCGCCGCACCGCGAGCAGGAGAGCGCGCTGCGCTTTCCGTTCTTCCGCCGCATGACCGAGGCGGCGGGTGCCGAGCCGCGCGCCGGGGCGGTGATCCTGTCGCGCCCGGTGCTCTCGGTGATCACGGCGGCGCTCTGCTGGGCGCTGCTGGTGCTGGCTCTGGCCCGGCCCGAGCGCGTCGGCGCGCCGATCACCATCGAGACCGCCGCCCGCGACGTGGTTTTGGCGATCGATATTTCGGGCTCGATGGACGCGCGCGACTTTGCCGCGCCTGATGGCAGCCGCAAGCAACGGCTCGCGGCGGTTCGCGACGTGGTGGGCGGCTTTGTCGCCGGGCGCGAGGGCGACCGTATGGCGCTGATCGTCTTTGGCTCGGCGGCCTATCTGCAGACCCCGCTCACCGACGATCTGCAGACCGTCACCGAGCTTTTGGGCCGCACCGAGGTGGGCATGGCCGGGCCGCATACCGCGCTTGGCGACGCCATCGGCCTTGCCATCCGCACCTTTGAGAGCAGCGAGATCGACCAGCGGCTGCTGATCCTGCTGTCGGACGGCTCGGACACCGCCAGCCGCATGAGCCCGATCAACGCCGCCGAGATCGCGGCGGACCGGGGCGTGGAGATCTACACCATCGGCGTCGGCGATCCCGACACCACCGGCGAGAACCGCGTCGATCTGGCAACTCTGCAGGCGATCGCGGCGCGCACCGGCGGGGCGTATTTCTTTGCCGAGGACGAGGCGGCGCTGGATGCGGTCTATGCGCGGATCGACGAGTTGGCCCCGCGCGAGACCGAGACGCTCTCGTTCCGTCCGCGCCGCTCGCTGGCGTGGGTGCCAATGGGGCTCGCCGCGCTTCTGGGTCTGGCGTCGCTGGCCTATCTGAGCCTGCGCCAACGCTTGCGCACGCGCGGCAGGGCGGAGGTCGTGTGATGGGGGAGTTCGCTTTTTTCTTCGAGGCGTTCCACTTCCTGCGCCCGCTTTGGCTGTTGCCGATCCCGCTGGTGCTGGCGCTGTGGTGGTGGGTGCGCCGGGCGGGGCGCGGGCGCGAGATACGGGCCGAGGGCATCGCGCCGCATCTGCGCGCGGCGCTGACCGTGGGGCGCAGCCATCGGCGGCGCGTCACGCCGGTCGACAGCGTGGCGGCGATCCTCGTCTTTGCGCTGCTGGGCGCCGCGGGGCCCACGTGGTCGCGTCAGCCCGATCCCTTCGCCGCGCAATCGGCGCCCGCTGCCGTGGTGCTGGCCGTGACGCCGGGGATGGAGAGCACCGACATCGCCCCGTCGCGGCTGGAGCGGGGCAAGCAGAAGATCCGGGACTTCCTGCAACTGCGGGCCGGCGCGCGCACGGCGCTTCTGGCCTATGCGGGCACCGCGCATGTGGTGCTGCCGATGACCGAAGATGCGCAGGTGGTGCTGCCCTATCTCGAAGGGCTCTCGCCCGAGATCATGCCCAAGGAGGGCGCGGTGGCGGGCGAGGCGCTGGCGCTTGCCGAGGCGCTGCTGGCCGAGGAGGACGCGCCGGGCGGCATTCTTTTTGTCACCGACAGCCTCGACCCGGCGGATGTGGCGGCGCTCAACGCCAGCCCGCGGCCTCTGGCGGTGCTGTCTCTGCGGCCCGAGGGCAGTCGCGACCGCGGGCTGGATGCGCTTTCGGTGCCGGTGGTGGACGTGAGCCCCGATGCCAGCGATGTGCGGCGGCTCGACGGGCTGCTCAACGCCGCCTACCGCCGCGCGCAGCTCGACAACGTCGAACAGCCTTGGGAGGACCGCGCGCATTGGTTGGCGTGGCCCGCGGCGGCGCTGCTGCTGCTGTGGTTCCGCCGCGGCTGGACCATGCGCTGGGGGATTGTCGCGGCGCTGGCGCTGCTGGTGCCGCCGCAGGGCGCGCGGGCCGAGGGGATGGCCGATTGGTTCCTTACCCCGGACCAGCAGGGGCGGCTGGCCTTCGAGAACAAGCACTTCGAGCGCGCCGCCGAGCTTTTTGTCGATCCGCTCTGGCGCGGGATCGCGCTCTATAAGGACGGGCAATATGCCGAGGCGATCGAGGTGTTGAACCGGGTGGAGACGGCGCAGGCGGCCTCGCTTCAGGGGCTGTCGCAGATCAAGTCGCGCAGCTACCGCGATGGGGTGCGGGCCTTCGAGACGGCGCTGGAGCGCGACCCGGACTATCCGGGCGCGGCGCAGAACCTTGAGACGGCGCAGCGCATCGTGACCTATGTCGAGAATGCGCAGGCGCAATCGGACACAGGCGAGGAGCGCGGCGAGGGTGCCGACGAAGAGGTGTACGACAATGAAAGCGGGCAGGGCGAAGAGACGCAGCGCGCCCGCTCGGAAGAGGGCGGCGCCACCTTGCTGACCGCTGACGAGTGGATGAACACGGTCGACACGCGCACGGGGGATTTCCTGCGGATGCGCTTTGCGCTCGAGGCGGCGTCTGTGCCGCCGACGCCGGTGCAGCCTGAGGGCGCGGAGGCGGAGCAATGATCCGCTGGCTGCTGCGCGTTCTGACTGTGTGGCTCGCCGCGGCGCTGGTGGTACCCGCTGCCGCGCAAGAGGCAGACGCGCCGCAGCTGCGGGTGGAGTTTCCCGAGGATGCCGCCATCCCCGGCCAGCCGCTCAGCCTGCGCCTGACGGTGCTGGTGCCGACCTTCATGCCGAGGCCGCCGGTCTGGCCCAGCTTCGAAGCGCCCAACCTGCTGGTGCGCCTGCCGGGACGGGCGACCAATCCGACCTCGGAGCGGGTAAATGGCGAGACATGGGCGGGCGTGACCCGGCGCTACACGATCTCTCCGATGGTGCCGGGCAGTTTCACCCTGCCGCCGCAGGAGATTCTCATCACTTGGCAGGATCCCGAAACCGGTGCCCCGCGCGAGAGCCGCCTGCCGACCCCGCCCATCGCCTTTTCTGGCGAGGTGCCCGAGGGGGCCGAGGGGCTCGATCCCTTCATCGCCGCGTCCGACCTGACGCTGACGCAGGAGATCGAGGGCGAGCTGGCCATGGTGCCGGGCAACAGCCTGACGCGGCGGCTGACGGTGGAGGTGCAGGGCGTCTCTCCGATGTTCCTGCCGCAGATGCTGGAGCCAGCGGGCCTGCCGGGGCTCGCGGCCTATCCCGACGCGCCGCAGCTGTCCGAGACCGAAGAGCGCGGCCTTGTCAGTGGCAGCCGCACCGAGAGCATCACCTATGTGGCCGAAGCAGGCGGCGGCGGCGCGCTGCCCGAGGTGCGGCTGGAGTGGTATGATATCGACGATGGCGCGGTAAAGACCGCCACCGCCGAAGCGCTGACGCTGGAGGTGGATGGCCCGCCGCCCGAACGCGATGCGCCGCGCGACTGGCGGCTGCTGGCGCTGCTTGCGGGCGCGGTGCTGCTGGGCGCGCTGGTCCTATTCGCGGGGCTGCGGTGGCTCCTGCCGGTGTTGCGCGCGCGGCGGCAGGAGCGGCAGGCGCGGCGGCTTGCCTCGGAGGTCTACGCATGGCGCGGGCTGCAGCGGGTGCTCGCGCGCCGCGACCATCAGGCGCTGCGCCCGGCGCTCGATCTCTGGGCGGGCCGGGTCGCCGGTTCCGATCCACGCCGCGCCCCCGAGGTCGAAGCCGCGCTGCTGCAGCTTGGCGGGGCGCGCTACGGCACCGCTTCGGAACCCGCCGAGCAGGGCTGGACGAGCTTGCGACGCGCGCTGTCGCAGGCGCGCGCCGCTGCCGCGGTGCCGGGGCGTAGCTCTGCGCTGCCGCCGCTGAACCCCGGGCGCGCCTGAGCGGCGCGCCAAGCGCCCGTCAGCGGCCTTGAGCCACGCCGGGCAGGGCGCAGAGCATCTCGTAGAGGAAATTTGCCGCGATCACCGCGGTGTTGCCGGACGGGTCATAGGGCGGCGAGACCTCGACCAGATCGCAGCCCACGAGGTTCAGCCCGGCGCAGCCGCGGATGATCTCGAGCCCCTGCATGGTGGTCAGCCCGCCCACCTCGACGGTGCCGGTGCCGGGCGCGAAGGCCGGATCGAGACTGTCGATATCGTAGGAGAGATAGACCGGCGCATCGCCGATCTTGGCGCGGATCTCGGCCATTAGCGGGCTCAGCGATTTGTGCCAGCACTCTTCGGCCTGAATGCAGGTCCAGCCCTGCCTGCGGCCCCAGTCGAAATCATCGGCGGCATAGCCAGTGCCGCGCAGGCCGATCTGGAACACTTTGTCGTTCTGCAGGCAGCCCTCTTCCCACGCGCGGCGGAACGGGCAGCCATGCGCGGCGGTCTCGCCGAACATCTCTTCGTTGGTGTCGGAATGGGCGTCCACATGGATCAGCGCCACCGGGCCGTGACGTTCCTTGATGGCGCGCAGGATCGGCCATGTGAGCGTGTGATCCCCGCCCAGCGTCAGCGGCACCACGCCATGCGCCAGCACGCCGCGATAGTGCTCGGCGATGATTTCCACCGATTTCTTCAGATCATAGAGGTTGATCGGCACATCGCCGATGTCGGCCACCTGCAGATGCTCGAAAGGCGCGGCGCCGGTGGCCATATTGTAGGGGCGGATCATCCGGCTTTCGTCGCGGATCTGGCGCGGGCCGAGCCTTGTGCCGGGGCGGTTGGAGGTGCCGATGTCCATCGGAATGCCGAGGAAACAGGCGTCGAGCCCTTCGGCGCTCTCGGCGGCGGGCAGGCGCATCATCGTCGCCGGGCCGCCGGTGCGGGGCATGGCGTTGCCGCTGAGCGGCTGGTTGAGCTGGCGCTCGGTCATCTCGGTCTCCTTGCAATTGGCCCGGGGCGTGGCGCGGCTGGCGGGCCGCCCTTGGGTCTCGGCGTAACCGCTTTGACGGGCGAGGGAAACGGGCATCGCGCATCGCGGCGCGAGGTCAGCCTGCGGGCGGGTCTGAAAGCTTGCGGCAGGTCAATGTGGCGTCACACAAACCCGTCTAGGATGGCGGCGAAACCCGGAGAAGCGCCATGACGCAAACCCAGACAGTGGCCTTCCTGTCGTCCGGCGCGGCTTTCGATGCGGCAGCCGCAGAGCCGGTGGAGGTGGTCGAGACCCACGGTGCCTATGTCTTCCTTTGCGGCGATACCGCGCTGAAGCTGAAGCGCGCGGTCACCTATGACTACATGGACCTCAGCACCGTCGAGCTGCGCCATGAGATGCTGCAGCGCGAGCTGGACCTCAACGCGCCCGCCGCGCCGCAGATCTACCGCGACGTCCTGCCGGTGACGCGCGGCGCGCGCGGGCTGCAGCTTGGCGGCAGCGGTCCGGTGGTGGATTGGGTGCTGCGCATGTGGCGCTTTCCGGCGGAGGAGGAGTTTGAGGCCATCGCCGCGCGCTGCGCATTTGACGATGCGCTGGCGCTGCAGACCGGCGCGGCGATCGCGCGCTACCACGCGGCGGCGCCGGTGCGGCGCGTGTCTGGCCGCAGGCTCATCGCCGAGATACTGGCCGAGCTTGACCGGGTGTTCGCTGAGTTCGCGCAGGCGCCGGGAACCAAGACACTGGGAACCGATACACTGGGAACCGAGGCTTTGCCCGAATGGCAGGCGGCGGCGCGCGCGGCGCTGGCAGAGCAGGGCGACGTGCTGGAGGCGCGCGGCGCGGCGGGCCACGTGCGCCGCGCTCATGGCGATCTGCACCTGCGCAACCTCGTGCGCATCGACGGCCAGCCGGTGCTGTTCGACGCCTTGGAATTCGACGAGACCTTGGGCACTTGCGATGTGCTCTACGACGTGGCGTTTCTGGTCATGGACCTGTGCCATCGCGGGCTGCCGCGGCAGGCCTGCCGGGTGCTCGACGCATGGCTGCGCGAGGCGCGAGGGTCCGAGGATGCGGGCCTCGCGGCCTTGCCGCTGTTTCTATCGGTCCGGGCGGCGATCCGCGCCATGGTGCTGTTGCAGACCGACGCGGCGCGGCGGCGCATTGGCGCGAGTGCGGCCGAAGTGTCTTCTTATCTCTCGCTTGCGGTGCGGGCGCTGCACCCGCCAGCCGCTATGCTCATAGCGGTGGGCGGCTTTTCTGGCAGCGGCAAAAGCGTTCTGGCCCGCGCGCTTGCGCCCGGTCTGGGGGCCTTGCCCGGCGCGGTGCTGCTGTCCTCGGACCTTGAGCGCAAACAGGGGCGGAGCGCAGGGCGGCTGGGTGCCGAAAACTATGCCCCGAACAGGCGCGAGGCGGTCTATGAACGCATGTTGGAGCGGGCCGCGGTGCTGCTCGCGGCAGGCCAATCGGTGGTTCTGGATGCGACCTTCACCGACCCGGCACTGCGTAGAGCCGCCGGGGCAGTCGCCCAAGAGGCGCGCGCCGGGTTCCACGGGCTCTGGCTGGAGGCGCCGGTGCCGGTTCTGGAGGCGCGGGTCGCTGCCCGCCATGGCGATGCCTCTGACGCGGATGTTTCCGTATTGCGGGCGCAGATCGCGCGCGGTGCCGGAGATCTGGACGAAGAGATGGGCGAAACAAGCGTTTGGCCAAATTACTGGCAGCGTCTCGACGCCTCGGCCACACCGGCCGAGACCCTTGCGGACGCGCGCCGGGTGCTCGGCAAGAGATTGTCCGGCAAGCCCGGCGCTGATGGGTGACCCCTCACGCCGGACTTGCCTGCCGTGTCACTTGCTTCGCCGAGGCGGCTTGCCACGCGAGGCGGGCCGCCGTGCGTCATTGTCCGCCTCGGCATTGCGCCAGCCGTCCGCGCCGCGGCTTTGACCGCGCCCTCTGGGCGGCAGGGCGTGAATGTCGCCCGCGCCACTCTCGCTGCAGCCCGCCATCTGCTGCAGCGTGGTGAAATCGGCGATCTCCACCCGGTCCGGCTTTGGCAGGCGAATGGCGCCGCTGTCCTGCAACTGGCGCAGCGAGCGGCAGAGCGTCTCGACCGTCATGTCGAGCAGCGAGGCAAGATCGCGCCGCGAAAGCTGGACGTGCAGCGCGGCCTCGATCTCGGGGCCGTTCAGCAATTCCTCCACCAGCCAGAGCGCCACCCGCTGCAGGGTGTTTCTGCCGCGCATGTTGATCAGAAATAACTGCATCTGTTCAAGCTGGTAGAGCGTCGTCTTCATGTACGACTGGAAGTGCTGCGGGCGCTCCGTCAAGAAGCTCTCCCACGCCTTCTGCGGCATCCAGCAGATCTCTGACGCCGTCGCCGTCTGCCATGAAAACCGGCTGGGCGCATTCCTTGCGACGCTGACGAGCTGTCCACTTCGCAGCACCTGCAGAAGATGTTCTTCGCCACTTTCGGTGAGGGTTTGCAGCTTTATCAGCCCGCTGGCGATGACCCCGACCCGGTCGCAGCTTTCGCCCTGCGCCACAAGCTCGGTGTCCTGCGGATAAAGCGTCCGCGCGCTATGTGCTGAAAATGCAGTAACTGAATCCGGGTCCAGCAAACTGCAGAACCCTCCCTCCCGCGCCGCGCAATTTCGACAGCGAGACGCGGTAAACTCCCGTTCCAAAAGGCGTGTCTGCACAGGTTCCCCCCCTTTGCGTACCACTTGCATCGCTATGGTTTCCGAGAATTGAATATGATGTCATGAGGAGATTTATGCAGATTTGTGTAATCTAGCCGACAGAAGCGGCGCCGACCGGGCGCTGTCCGGGCAGGGGCGCCGCCGACCATGGCTCGGAACGGAGAAAGCCGGGTCGGCGGCGACGTTCGCGGTATCCGGCATGCGAACCGGAAGAGCTTGGGGACGCCTGAGCCGCGAACACCTCAACTCTGCACGCATTCGCAGGGCAGATCATTGACGGCAGTCAACGCGGCAAACTGGGTGATCAAAGGCGATTGCGCGCGCGCAGGGTCGCGCTCGCCGCGCTGCGTGCGACCTGCACATCGCCGGTGAAGACATAGCCGACGCCGCGCACCGAGCGGATCAGATTGACCACATCGGGTGAGGTGCCAAGCTTGCGCCGCAGGCGGGCCACATGGCCGTCGATGGTGCGATCCTCCGGCGACCAGTCGCGCCCGTGCAGGCTCTGGGATATCTCATCACGGCTCAGGATGCGGCCCGGGTGGCGGACGAAAAGCTCGAGCAATTTCAGCTCGATACCGGTGAGGTCCACGGGCGTTCCATCGAAATGCTGAACAATCCCGCGCTCCGGGTCGAACACCGTATGATCGAAAAGCAGGTTGTCGTGGCCCGAGAGCTCACGGCCATAAAGCTCCAGCGTGCGGCGCACCCGAAGCACGACCTCGCGGATATGGAAGGGTTTCGCGATGTAGTCATCAGCCCCCGATTCCAGCCCCCGAATGCGGTCGTAAGCGCCGGTGCAGCCCGAGATCATCAAGATCGGGATGTTCCAACGCGCCCGCAAGGTTCGGGCCAGTTCAAGGCCATCTTCCTGGCCGCGCACCAGATCCAGCGTGACGAGATCGATGGCATGGGTTTTGAGTGCCTCGAACATGGCCGAAGGGCTTTGCGCCACATGCACCGTCCAGCCCTCAGCTTCGAACCCCGTCCGGAGAATCTCAAGCACGGCTGTCTCGTCATCGACGACGAGAATATTCACGGCACCCATAACGCGTCTCCAAGATAGCTCTTTTAAATTAACAGAACTCGGTGGGAGAAATGCGTAAATTCTAAAAATTCAATGTGTTTTACAGCTTATGAGTGTGGCTTGTGATCACGCAGCAATCAATGATCGCAACAATCGCAGGCGATACCCGACGAGCCATCGCGCTCGCGGGCGCGAGTGTTCAGGCTGCGCTGGAAACAAAAAAGCGATCCCGAAGGATCGCTTTTTTGATTTTGCCAGCTTCCTTTTAGGGGAAGTTGGCTCCGGCGGTAGGGGCCTGCCCCGCCTCCGTAAGCACGTTGATTTCAAAAGAATTTCCGGCGCGACTGTGCGTCGATGCCGGCCCGACTCCGAGGATGTGCACCGGAACGTGCCGTACTCCGTGCAGCAATTCAAGTACGGAGTTTTCGCAGCGATCGGCAAGGTGGTGCACTTGAAGACTTTGCCTTGGATCGAGCGCAGTGCCGGTCCAACGACGTCATCGCTGGCGGGGCACATCAAATCAGGGCCGCTCAGCCGAAGCTTGTGGGTCGCGTACGACGCAGAACGCCAGATTTCAGTCCACTCAGGCAATCAGCTTGACCGGCCGGCTTTCTGGAGAGCCTGCGCAAGGCCCAAAATCTGAATAGCCCCGATCTGCATTTTTCATTTTGACGTCTGAGATCAATCTCCTGAGCATCAAACAGGAGACACGACATGAAAAGCACTCTTCACTGCGACCTAATCGACCAGACTTTGGCCGGCCCCTATGGAGTCCTGCCTCTCACAGATTACCTGCGCAGGAACGGGAGGCGTTGGGTGGGCAGTGCTCTTCCGCCAAACATGAAGAGAGGGCCTCAAGGACAGTGTTTTCGAAACGCTTGGCAGTTGAGCCTCTCGCATGGACTTAGCTACTGCGAAGGATACGGATGGGATGTTAAGCTGGGCGCGCTTCCGTTCTCGCATGCCTGGAACCTCTGCCGCTCGTCTGGACGCGTCATCGACGCCACATGGGCGATCGGCAGAGGAGCTGTCTATCTCGGCATCGAACTATCGCCGAAGCAGCTTATGGAAATAATCGATTCGACTGAGCGTTTCGGGGTCTTGCAAGATGGCCGACGGGATGCCCTCGAAATCGTCGAGCATATCCTCGGTTCGAAGCCGAAATCGGTGGACTCGGACGATCACGGTCCAAAGCGTAGGTACCACGCAGATCCCCTACTGCCGCGCTAATGCTGGCTGTGCGAGTCCTTCTCTCGAGGTAAGATAAATCTTTTCGAGGTAGCCTAACAGGTCGGCTCGCTTGTCAGGCTTCGCTTTGCAGGGCCCGACCGAGCCGAATGCGGCACTCCGCTTGACCTGCCCCCCGCGAGATCCTTCAGTCTGATGTGGGGTCTGCTCAACCGCGAAGGAGTAGACGAATTAGGAAGAGCCGTTTCACCGAGGCGGAGATAATCGGGATGATCAAGGAGCAGGAGGCGGGCATGCCAACAGCTGAGGTGGGCCGCAGGCATGGCCTCAGCCCGGCGACGTTCTACAAGCTGAAAGCCAAGTATGGTGGCATGGAGGTTTCCGAGGCCGCCAAGCTGAAGGCGTTGGAAGATGTGAACGCCAAGCTCAAGCGCCTGCTGGCTGACACGATGCTCGACAATGTCGTCCTGAAGGATCTTCTGGGAAAGAACCGACATCCTTGGCCCCTCCGGCAAGCACGACTGTTTCTGTCATGCTTGCCGCGCTTTCCATTTGGGTCAAGTGTGTCGGCGTCGACCCGGGGTCCATCGTGCAGAGCAATTCGGGCGGGGCGAAAATTTCGTCACCACGTCACCCAGATCGGACTGTCGACCCCATCGCTATGCCGGTTGCCGATTTCGAAGACCATCTGCTGCAACTGCTTTGCCTGCGTCGCGGGAGCCTCATCGACGTCGAAGCGTGGAGCAATGCGCCCCGTAGTTTTCCAGGTTCCGAGCCCTTGGTCGAGGTTGATCCGCAGCGAGCGCCCGTCCCGCCATTCGAGCGTGAGACAGCGCGGATGGGGGCAGTCCCGCTTGGGCCTGATGTCGATCTTCGTTCCCGGAAGCAGGGCCTGCATGGTCTCTCGGCGCAGGCGGTCTTCTGCCCAGTTATCCTCGATGGTGTTCCGTTTCCACGCACCATCCCCACGTTGCGCTGCGGTGATGATCTCGATGTCCTTGGGCAGACCGCCGGGCGTGGTTCGCAGAACCTCGAAGAGCAGGCGCACGGGGAGGGGCGCTTGCAGGTAGCGATCCGTATAGGTCACCTTGGACAGGGGCATGTCGCGGAAGGCCTGCGGGCGCAAAGCCGTGACCAATTTCCAGAAGGCGTGTCCGAACTTGCCGATGGTGCCGTCCAGGCGTGTTCCCACATCCGCGTGCACGGCATTGCCCTCGTTGAACAAGGCCAGCTTCTTGGCCGACAGCGCATGACCCAAGCTGGGAGCAGCATCGGCACCGAGGATCAGCGGGCCGTCCTTTGGTGTGCCCCAAGCGTCGTCTGCAATCGCGGCCTCCTTGTCGGCGGCAACGACTGCCTGTGTTTGCCCCGCGTAGGACAGGTGGCATAGCACGGGCATACCTTTGCGTTCGGGAAGCGCATCCAGCATGTGCAACGTCGCTCCGCATTCGGCGAGGAAGCGGACGAGGTCCACCTTTTCGGCGGCCTCCATGAGTTGCAGGCGAGCAGTCTCTAAGACCACTCGCGAGATCTTCGCCTCGTCGCGTCGAGGCATACGTGCGGCCAGTGCACGCAGATCCCAAAGGTCCGGCGCGCCGTGCATGTACAGCGTCACATCCGTCGCAAGGCTGTTGCGCATGAGCGGGCCGATCCAGTCTGGCAGGGCCCTCAGGACGACGCGGCTGCCTGGGCCGAATATCTGCAGCTCCGACGGCAGCGCGAGGCGTTGCTTGACGGAGCGGATGATCTCGAGCGCGCCGGGGCGATCCATGGATTTCTGATCGTATTGGATGTCTCCGCGCAGGATGCATTCCGGGCAGCCGGACGCGCAGCCGGCCGTGCAGTCGAGGATATCCACCATCCGCGCAACCAGGTCCGGCAGCGCATCCTGCGCCAGGGGGGCAAACCCCGAACCACCCGAGGCGCGATCGAATAGGAAGATCGACATGGCTTTGGCTTCGTGTTCCAGCGGGGTCGGGGCTGCCGATATCCCCATGTCTTCCGCCTCGATCCCCAGGGATTTCGAAAGAGCCTCGCGCATGGCTGCGGCAAGAGCCATGGCTTTCATCTTACCAGTCTCGGTCGAAGGCAGGTCGCGCAGTTGCCATTCGAAGACGTCAGTCGTGATTGCGTTGCCAAGCACAACGTTGCGGCGGATCTTGCGCGAGGCGTCATCCGATCCCGGGCAGGTGCGGTCATGTCTCGGGTTGTTGCGGATTGGCTGCAGCGGGTAATGTTTCAGCATGGATTTCGACAGAGGCGTTTCCTGCTTTGGGCCGTCTTCTGGTTCCGCGTATCCGCAGGCGAGGCAGATGGCATAGCCATGCCCGGTGGGGCTGGATGCGGAGAACAGAACCTGCCCCTGGCGTGACGTCCGGACGCGGCCGACTGAAGGGTCCGCCAGGCTGATCCAGAGGGCGGAACTGGCCGAAACCTTCGGACGATCCGGTGCGACGAAGCTAACTTGCTCATATCCCGCGTGTGGTTTGCGTTTTCCAAGGAACCCGGACGGGCGAAGCAGCTCTCCGGTGTGCGCTTCGGCGCCGCAATCCGGGCAGGTGTGGATGGCCTCCCGGGACAGGCCGAAGGCCGCGCAGCGCGTGCAGCTCCAGCGTGTCCGCAGGTCTTCGAGGTTCTCTGCGTCGGCTGTATTGCTCCAGGCCGGCAGGATGCCTTCCGACTTGTGGACGAGCCCGTCGATGACGATTTCGGATCCGGGCGCATAGTCTCGGATGGCAATGTCCAGTTGACGGCTGGGCCCGTTGCCTCCGGTCTTGCCGATGTGGTCGAAGCTGACCACGTCGACCGGGAAGCCGTAGGACGGCGTGAAGCCTCGGCGAGCCAGTTCGGTCATCAGGAATTCACCGCTCATGCGGCGGGCGCGGTTGCCATAGAACGCCTTTTCTGGTGACGGAGAGGGCATGGCACGCCAGCCATCGACCAGCCGCTCATATTCGGACCGCCAGTGGCGAACGAGATCGTTCAGGGCATTGGCCGTCCCGGCCGCGAGGTTGGCCTGTCCGGCAAGTGCGGTGCCCTGGACAAGACGTGCAATGGACTCGCGAATGTCGGGCGTATCGCCCCACCCTTTGTCGAGTTCGTCGAGGAACTGGTCCGCCATCGGATTTTCCATCCAGGTTTCTGGCAGATCATCGTCATCGTTGCGGAAGGACCGCGCGCCCAGAAAGGAGCCGATGGAGGTCTTGATGTTCAAACCGCCTTCACGCCGCAGGAACATGCCCAGAAGCAGTGCATTGACGTGACGCGAGACCATGACCGGGCTGTCGAGCCGCACCGCGGGTGCCGGGATCGTGGCCTGCAGCAGGGTTTCCGGGGCGCGGAACACCTGCCAGTCGAGCGGCTTGTCCTTGCAGAAGGTGAAGGACATGGCCCATGGCTCGCCGCGCCGTCCGGCTCGACCGATGCGCTGGCGGTAGTTCGACGGCGCAGGCGGCACATTGGTGTTCACCACGGTGCCGACGTTGGGGATATCGACGCCCATCTCCATTGTGGTGGAGCAATTGAGGATGTTGATCCTGCCCTTGCGGAACGCGTCTTCGTAGCCTTGCAGGCTCTTGCGGTCGATCTGGGCGGAATGCTCCTGCGCGCGCAGGAAGGGGGCAAAAGCCGCAGCACGGTCGTGAAGGTCGGTCCAGAGGCCTGCCGCGCGGATCGTGGCTACGGTCGGGTCGTTCCTGGTCCAATCCAGTACTTCGGCGCGGTCCAACTCCGTGACGCCGCCCGGCCGTGCGAGCGGCAGCTTTGGCAGCGACACGCGCGGCATCGGCGTTGTGCAGGTCGGGTCGTTCGGGGTGATCCCGGCAACCGAGTAGGGCAGAAGGCGGCGCGCGACCGGGCAATGCCAGGCGGAGTCCAGCCCCACGAGGGCAGAACGCGAAAAATCGAGTTGCACGCAGCCCGCATCAGCGTCCCTTAGCACCTTCGTCGTGCGCAGCGCGGTCCAGAGAGCATCCAATACGGCCTGGCAACGTTCACGATCCGAGGCAGAGTCGTGCGTGCCCTGGATGAGACGATAGATCATCTGCACGAGGCGTGACCGGTCATTGAGCGCCGAGGGCCAGCGGTGGGTCTTGCGGCTGGTTTGGGTGTCGTCCACGCCCTGGCCGGGGGCCGCCACTTGGCTGCTCGCCTGCCGGGGGGAAATCCAATGTGCAAGGTCGACCGGATCGCGCTGCATGTGCACTGCGAGACGGCTGCGGAACGCCGTGTCGATCGTCATCAGCGCCAGCCCGATCCAGGCGTCCGACCCATGTCCTGCCTCGGCCAGGGGCGCGGGCACCGGGCCGCCTTCCAGCAGACGCTCCAGTTCCGGCCAGCACACCCGCGCCATGCCCATGGTCTCGACGTTGTTCTGAAACTTTGGGCGGCGGAAGATCTCACGCAGCAGGAAGAGCTTCGCCAGTTCAACCGGATCATCGGCGAGCGTCAGGCCACCATAATCGTGGCTCGCCACGCGACCGCGCCAGACCTCGCCGGCGAAACCGCGTAGTTCGGCATTCTCGGCAAGCAACGTTACCATGTCCGACCAAGGAACGGGAGCAAAGCCGCCTTCGGCCTCTGACAATTCGCGCTCCAACCGCTCGATGGAACTTTGAACGGCAGGAAGGCCGAGTGCGCGCAGTGCCGTCAGTTCCCTGCGCAAGGCTTCGGCCTTGACCGGATCACCCGCGCCGGTAGCCTGCACAGCATGCCAGATCGTCGCGCGGGTCAGGTTGCGTTCCGCTTCCTGTTGTAGTTTCGCGGCAAAGCGCGCAGTGCCCTGACGGCTGTCTGTGAAGGACAGCAGCCTGCGTCCCGCCAGCGGAGCGGCACCCTTTACGCCCTCGGGGCGGGGCATGGCCTCGAGCAGTTGCGGGATGGCCGACCCGAGCAGGAAAGGCGCGCCGAAGCGCTGCGTGGCGACGCGGGTTTCATCGTGATGCGCCCGGGCGCAGCAGCCGCGATCCTGATGTGAGGTCAGCAGGATCGGCGTGTGCCCGGGCTCGTCGGTGTCGATGTCGCGCACCACGCTATCAGCGTGACGCAGGGGGCGTGTCGCACGATCCGTGGTTCCCGGTCCGACCAGCACGTCAAGGCCAACGGTGATATCCTGGTCCGCATCGTCGGGTTCGACGTCGAGACGGAAGTCGTCTTCTTCGGTGTCCTGCACGCGCTGGATCAGCCTGCGCTGCGCGCCGCTTTCCTCGCGTGCCAGCAGCCAAGGCGTTCCGCAGTCGCTGCAGGCCCCGATCTCGAAGACCGGTGCGCCGCAGCCGCAGGTTTCTCGCTGGAACAGGTGGATCTGTCCAAAGGGCCAGTCGCTGTCCTCGGCGGCCAGTTCCGGCGCCCTGAGCGCGCAGCACGGATCGACGCAGGCCCAGAGCCCGGCCTGTGAACGCTCGAAAACGTTAAGCCGCCACGGTGCGAGCGTCGGGTGATCCATGTCGGGTCGGGCCTGCGCCATGGCATCGAGCACGGTCTCGGCCGCCGCCTGCGCGTCACCCTCTTTCTCGGGAAACAGAGCGCGTGAAACGGCTTCGAGCCGCGCACCGCCAGAACGTAGCATCTCGCGCACCTTGCGCACGCGTGGGTGCGGCGCGAGCGTCTTCCAAAGCGCGCCGGCTTCAGCGGACTGCAAGGCCTCGACGTCCAGCGGGCCATCCTTGCCAAGCGGAGGCAGCGACATCGGCGCCTCACGCCCCATGATGACGTCCACCTGGCTCTCGGGGACACCGCCCAGCGTCGCCACGAAGCTGCGCAGTGCGGCCTCCGTCTCAGGGCCCTCACCGATGGTTGCGGAGGTGGCGACCAGGCGCACATCCTCGGGGCGCACGCCGAAAGCCTGTCGGACCCGGCGCAGCAGGAGCGCCATCTCTGCCGCCTGTGCGCCGACATAGGTGTGTGCTTCGTCCAGCACGATCCAGCGCAGCTGCCCTTGCGATTTCTCCAGGATGCCGCGGTCCTGGGTGCGGGTCAGCATGTATTCGAGCATGGTGACGTTGGTCACGAGCAGGTTGGCTGGGGTCTCGCGCAGCGCCTTGCGGTCGCCGATCTCCGCCGGTGCGGGGCGCTTGTGCATCCCGGGACGTTCGGGAGTATCTCGGTTGTAGAGGGCGTAGGACACCTTGCCAGAGAACGGCGCGATCCAGGAGCCGAGCCGTTCACGCTGGGAATCGATCAGAGCGTTCAGGGGGTAGAGAATCAGCCCCCGGACACCATGGCGCGAGCCGGTTTCCGACTGATCCAGGATGTCGTTCAGCATCGGCACCATGAAGCACTCGGTCTTGCCCGAACCCGTGCCGCTGGTGACCATGTAGCTGCGGCCTTGCGCAGCAGAGGTCCAAGCCGCATGTTGGTGCCAATAGGGGTGCCGGTCCTTGGGGATCGCCTCGGCCCCGGCCTCTGCCAGAGCGTCGACCAGGTCCGCCCGCAGCAGGCTGCCGGCAAGACCTTGCATGTCGGTCTCAGACGCCTGCCAGACCCGCGCTGCCTCGAAGACTGGTGGCGCGATCAGGCTGTCGGGATGGCCGGGCAGGGCGGCGAGACGGCGCAACAGGGTCGCTCTTGCCGCGTCCGAGCGGATGTTGCCACGGGCCACGATGGCGGCAGCGGCACGGTCAGCGACGGCCGCCAGGGTGGAGCCGTATCCGGAAATCTTCATGTTGGTCACGCAGTCTTTGTCTTGAGGAGGGCGAGCGCCGCAGGCATTGCGGCTTCGAAGTAGTCGGGGTGTTGCAGCCGATAGTGCAGCAGCGCGATCGCGACGGCTGGCATCGGCGGCTGCGGTTGCAGGCCAAGCACGTGTTCCGCCGCGACCAGGGGCGCATCGAGCAGGTCTCGCATGGCGTCGTTGTAGCGGGCAAAACCCTCCGGTGCGTAGGGGGATCGCAAGGGGAATGGATGGCGCGTGCCATCCTGCCGTCGCACGGCGGATCCTGCAGCGGCCATCAGTTCCGCTTCCGGATCGTTCAGGGCTTTGGGGAACGTCAGGACTTTGAGCAAGGCCTGGAACATGCCGGTTTCCAGGGCGGCCAGCACCAATTGGCCGATGAGTTCCGGGCGGCGGTCGCGGATTGCGCGCAGGCTCGTGGCAACGGATTCATGTGCGTATGTCAGGGCAGTTTCCCGGGGCAGCCCGGCTGCAACCATGACCGCTTCGAGCTGCTTGAGGCGTGCATCGATCGCCTGCTGCCAACTGTCCAACGGGAGCGTCGTCCATGAAAACGGGCTGATGCTCTCGAGGTCGATGCGGGCCGACAGTTGTTCCTTCGGCGCGCGCAACAAGAGCAGTGCGGCAAGCGCAGGGGCGCGATCCAGGGCCACGAAGGAATTGAGGCTGCACAGCGTCTCGTCGCCGCCGAGGTCGTCGAGTTGTTGTTCAAAGAGCCCAAGGTCGCCTTGCCGCATCGGGGAAAGAAGATCGCCGAGTTCCCTGCCGAAAGCGCCGAGCCTGCCGTCGCGGGTCCGCGCATTGGAACAGGCGAGAAACGCGTCAGAGAAGCGGGCAGCAGGATCCGCTGTGTCGACCGGCTTGATCAGTGGCCTTGGCGGTCTGACCAGGCCCCTGTCATCGCGCGCAAAGACCATCCACGGGCCGGGATGCTCGGGCAATTGGTCGAAGATGGCTTTTCCGATCGGCAACGCGTCGAGGCTCTGCACAAGGCTCGGCGCGCTAAGGTTGACGACCTTGGCGGGGAGATTTTCTGCGGAGGTGCGGCCACTGTGCGTCTTGAGAACAAAGGTGTCGCCCTGCCAGTCTCCTTCCCTCAGATGCCGACGCAGGGTGATGCGCGGGCTTGGCGTCGGACCCACCAGGACCCGGAGATGCAGGCGGCTGTCGGGCCCGCCAATGGCCAGCAGTCCCCGGAATCGGGGCAGCAGCGCACCAAGTGCGGTTTCGTTGCTGACTTTCAGGACCACGGGGTGTTCGGGTGTATGGTCCCCGAACAGGCGGATCTGCAGGTGCACCTCGCGGTCTGTCGGGGCCAGCACGCGCCAGCCGGACAGCATGCCGAGGTCGAGTTCGATATCGCGTTGCAGGAGCGTGTCCCTCCCATCTGCGAACCATCCCTGGTCACCGGGGCGTTGCAGGCTTGCATCAAAGGGGCGGCCTCCGCCTTCGGGCGGACGGAGATGTACCGCGACGCGTCCCATCGTTGCCAGGGTTTCAACCATCCGCAGGGCCGCGGACCCGTTTTCCGACACGCGGGCGGCCAAGCCTTCTCCCAATGAAACCGTGCTCCCCTTCGGCATTCCCGTGACGCGGAAGTCAATCTTTCCGGGACCAGCTTCTGACAGGGCCAGGCGTGCCGCTTTCGGCATGACGCGGCAGGAGGTGAAGGCGCGCGCGGCACCTTCCGCATCGCGCCAACAGAACTGTATGAGACCGAGACAGGCGTCCTCGGGTGGCACGCCGTTTTTCCAGCCCGTTTGTCCAGTGGCACGCCAGCGCAGATCCTTGGGTGAAAGCGCACGGATCATGCCATCTGCGCCGTGGCCATGGAATTGCGGAACACCTTGGTGAAACCCCATGCTTTGTGCGTCGCGCAACCCGGGTACCATGGGCCCGTAGGCGATCAGGCGATCGCTGGCCTCCTCGTCGCTGGCGGTTGCGATCTTCATGCTCCAGCCCGATCCAAAGATCCGACCCTGGCCTGTGACGCGGTACAGCGGGTTGCCGTTCACCGTGCCGTCCGTGTCGAATTCAAGCCCGTCGAACTTGGCCCCCTCGTTCCCCGGCAGGACCCACACGTGGGGTGCCCGCGTCCGGATCGCACCCGATCCCAGGCGTCGCAGGGTTTGGGGCGCGCCGTCGACTTCGGCCCCGTCACCTGCCCACAGCGTTGGCAGGTCATCGGGATCGATCGCCTCGCCACCCGGAGGCGTATGCGATCCGACTTGCACCCCCTCCGCCATGAGCCGGAAGGTGACCGGGCGATTGAGCGACATGGTGAATTCCGCACGGCGTTCGGCGCTGTCTCGCTGGACCTCCCACAGCTTGGTTTCCGGGCTGCGATCCGCCGAGAGCACCAGGCCGGGCGCGTAGTCGGCCAAGTCGGTATCGGGCAGGATACGGACCGAGCGGAGCCGAGTGTCGCCGACCTGCAATTGCCATTCGGGGACTTCGGCGGCCTTCGCGATACGTACCTTGGGTATCCACGCATCGCCGATCCGGACCAACACGCGGTTAGCCAGGGACTCGGTCCCACTGCCGCTCTCAGCGCGCACGACATCGCTCAAAAGGCTCTGCGCGGCGGCTGACTCGATCCGCAACGGAAGCGCGGCCTGCCATCCCGGTTCATTTGCGTCGAGCCAGTCCCGCCTCGCTTCGACCGGGATCGTTTCTGGGATTCTCGCGCGCAAGGCCATGATATCCAGGCAGAAGGCACGGAGAAGGTCGCGGTATTCCCGGGTCTGGAACCCCTTGCTCAGAACCCGGACCCGGTCGGCAACGATCTGGTCGAGGACGTCGACCGGAGCCGCGCTTCCAATCTTTTCGATGTCGGCCAGGATGCCGCGAACGGCGCGCCGGGCCTGGCCATCCGGGGCGGCGAGCAGTGCCTCGGGAAAGCCGCCTTCCGCCGCGAGCGTCATCAGGTAGAAGGTCGTCCCTTCATCGCTTTGGCGAATGGTGCGCCCGAACTCTCTGAGCCCGCGTCGGGTGAGGTGGTGCAGGTCGGAGTAGTTCTTCCCCAGGCGCAGCGGTTCGGTCAGGAATTCCCACGTATAGCCGCCGCCGGCGTATTCACGCCGGAACCGTTCGGCGGCCCAGAGGGCGAATACGGCCGCACAACTGTCGAGACGCCGGTATTGCACAGCATCCAAGATAAAGTTCTGCAGGTGCGAATATTGCGCATCGGAGATTCGGTATGAATGCAAGGGCGCACCGGGGTGCAACTCGAGATCCAGTTTTTTGAAAACGTACTGTAAGGCGTTCAAAGGTCTTATCGTATCTGTCATCTGCAAGTTCTTGGTTGGGATACTGCTGGTTTCAGGTTCGAATGTAATTGCGGAGCGCGCATCAGGCCGAAATCCAAGTTCTTTTTCCAGTTATCCATATCGAAAAGTGTCACCCTTTCGATGCAATCGTGACGAAACCGTGATTTGAAGTCCAGCCATCTGCAATCTCGCTTTTGCTGCGATGTGGGGGTGAGGTGGTCTCGAAAGATTTTTTAAGCGGAGTGGTTTGTGATCGATCGGCCTTGTGGAGTGTCTTGATCTCGCACAGAGGTGCAAGAAGAGGACAGCGCGGATTGGACGTCAAGCATGACGCTCCGCTTTCCCGAAGGTTGTTCGGTCCAAGGTGAGGCGGATGCAACACTGGGTCCAGATGGGTGACAGTTTTCGCCGCGCTTCGGATTGAAGTGCATCAGGAATAGTTGTCTAACCAGTCAGAGAATGACCGGGTGGCACGCGCTGCTCCACCGTGGCGAAAGGTCGACGCAAATTTGTTTTGCGATATTGGGGGCAGACATGAGTTTTTCGACGATCCAAGTCTTAACTCCCCCTATTTCGCGCTGGATCGGCACTGGGAAATGACCAATGGGGGAAATCCCACGGATACGATCCTCGAAAGGCGTCGGCGTTCAAACTTGATCTCGGCAATGCCGCGGGCCAAGAGCAAAAAGGCCAGTGCGACCCGGCGTTGATGCTGTAACCGCCCCCCGGCGGCATCGATGTGCCAAAGTGGGATCGCAACAATCCGTATTGGGAGGCGGTCATGTCGGAGATTATCACGGTTGGACTGGATCTGGCGAAGAATGTGTTCCAGGTCCACGGTGCTGACAGCAAAGGCAATGCTGTCTTACGCAAGAAGCTCAGAAGAGCTCAGGTGATCGAGTTCTTCGAGAAGTTGCCGCCCTGCCTGGTGGCGATGGAGGCTTGTGGCGGCGCGCATTTCTGGGGACGGGAACTGTCCAGGCTCGGTCACGACGTCAGGCTCATCCCGCCCGCCTATGTGAAGCCCTTCATCAAGCGGCAAAAAAATGATGCGGCTGACGCCGAGGCGATCTGCGAGGCCGCGCAGAGACCGAATATGCGCTTCGTGCCCGTGAAGAGTGAGGAAACGCAAGCGGCGAGCAGCGTCTTCCGCGTCCGAGAATTGCTCGTCCGGCAGCGAACTCAGGCCATCAACGCGCTCCGCGGACACCTCACCGAGTACGGCTGGGTCGTGCCTCAGGGTGCGACAAATGCCCGGCGCCTGGTTGCCCTTGTCGCGGACGAGAGCTCGGGACTGCCCGCAACGGCGCGGGCTTCCCTGAGGGTCCTGACTATAACGCTTTCTCAGCTCGATGAGCAAATCGAGGCGCTGGACGCGGAGATCGGCCGCCGTGCCCGGGAGAGCGCTGTCGCCCGGCGCCTGATGACGATCCCCGGCATCGGACCGTTGATCGCCACCGCCATCGCCACTTTGGCCTCGCCACCGGACATGTTCCGCAAGGGCCGAGACTTCGCGGCATGGCTTGGCCTCACGCCCAGGCAGCATTCGACTGGCGGCAAGCAACGGCTGGGCGCCACGATGAAGATGGGCGAGCGCTCCCTGCGTCGCTTGCTAATCATCGGCGCCAACAGTGTCATCATCAAGCGTCATTGCCACGCGTCAGCGCGCCCCGGCACCTGGCTGGCAAGGATGCTGGAGCGCAAGCCGCCGATGCTGGTGCGCGTGGCCTTGGCCGACAAGATGGCGCGGATCGTCTGGGCGTTGATGAAGAGCGGAGAGGTCTACCGGGCTCCGGCCATGGCGGCGTAAAGTCCGTCAGCGGTCGCGAGGTCGTCGGAGCGGAGGAGGGCTGAGAGCAGCTTGGCGCAACGGTCGCAAGACAAGGTCGGAAAACCAGAGCGCAACAGAGTGCCCTCAAGCACGCGGCGTTGATTTGGTTCCGACCCTCGAACACCATGCGGGCCTGCGGCATGACACTGGTCGCATCACGAGGCCGGATACATGTCAGCACCCGACACCGCGCCAAATTGCTCCCAAAACGCTCTTGCGCAAGGGGCGGTTATACATGTTGCACAACTCCCGCTTTAGGGGTCAGTGCCTCTTTGCCCGCAGTCGTCATGCCACTCGGATGATCTCGGCGGTGCCGAGGGCGTTGAAGCGGTTCATGAGGGCGATGCGGATGTGGAGTTCGGCGGTCTGTCGGTCGGGGTCTCCGGCCATGATGCGCTCGCCGAAGGATTTCAGGCAGCACATCTTCGCCTCAATGCGGCTTTGGGCGTGGTATCCCGTCCAACATTTCCAGAATGCCCGCCCGTAGTATCGCGTCGCGCGCAGGGTTTCGTCTCGGGCGCGTGCCGCGGGGCAGTCGTCCTTCCATAATCGAAGTCCCGTCCAGCGTGTACGAACGCGGGGACCGTAAGTAAGGGGCATGAAGCCTATCTCCTGATCGTCCAAGCGGAACAATTGGAACAGGGGCCACTATACTTACTGGCGCACATACGTCACATAGAAGCCCTTCGCCATCCTATGTTCCTGCAATCGATCGCCGAGGTTGAAACCCTCTCGACGCATGGGAGGCTGGAAGATGTCGAGGCCGCGATCGAGCACGATCTTCCAACCGGTGTCTGTGACAATATCGCGGGCGTGGGCGGAGCCGGACGTGTCGAAGGCCCAGGTGAACTCTACACCGGTGCCGATGATCGCGCCCGAGATGCTTTCCAGCAGTTCTCTCTGCAACTGGACCTCGCCCTCGTTGGGAGCGGTTACCAGATGCACTGCAACTTGATCCTCCGGCGCCTTGCGCTGGATGATCATCTCGACAAGCTCCATCATGTTCCGGATCTGATAGGGTTTCCGGATATAAGGATCGGTGACAATGATCCTGCGCGCGCCATCAAGGTAGGGGCCGAAGAGCTTATTGTAGCTGACACCCTTGCGGTTTTCGGCAAACACATGATGGCCTTCCTCAAAAGCGGGTTTCTCGGGCGATGCCCGAGGGGCGAGACCGCGACCTTCTTCACGCTCGATGACATCGACATCTTCAGCCGGCGCTTCCTGGTCTTTCGGGTCTCGGGCTGGTCTGCGGTGATAGAATTGCGGGAACTCCTGCTCCTCCACCGTCTGCACGCGCCGCTTTTGACCATCGCTGCCAAGGTAATAGAAATCGACCTCCGGGTAGGTTGCATCGATGCGGAACAGCTGATCCTTGACCCGTTTGCGGCTTTCCAACGCCAGTTGGAGCAGCTCTTCGACGTCCTCGGCGCTTTCGCCGCCGGCGGGGAAGATTACCTTCAACAGGCCGGACATCGTCTTGTAGATGGCATCTCGATCCCGCGTCGAAATCTTCTCGCTGATCCGGAAATGCTGATCTGGCCGGTTCGAGAAATCCTCCTGGCGCAGATGGCGCAGGATCTCGGCCAGGTAATCGACGATGAAGCCGTAGCCGCGCGTGAACATCTCACCGCGGATCACATCGACCTCCCAGCCGGGCAGATAGGCGTGGAGGCGGTCAATAAAGGCGCTGTCATGAAACTGCGGCGGCAGGGCTTCGAACAGGTCCGAGTTCTTCAGCATGTAGGGGACGTTGTGGTCGGTATTGCCAACGAAGGCAAAGCTCGCCTCGGCCCCCATAGGATTGACGCCACGCGAAAAGGTCTTGTTGGCCATGTAGTTCTTCATGATGTCGACCAACGCCTTGTTGGCGGTCTTCTCGCGCCCGGCGAATTCATCAAAGGCCACGACATCCCAGTAGCCGACCAAGCCAATACGGCCATTGGAGTTATTCACGAAGAGCTTCGGGATGGTGACCTCGCCGCCGGAGATCAACTGCCCATGGGGAGAGAACTCCGAGTAGATATGCGACTTGCCAGTGCCTTTTGGGCCCAGTTCGATGATGTTGTAGTTGCGTTCAACAAAGGGGATCAGGCGCATCAGCTGCAACAGCTTGCTGCGGCGACCGAAAGCCTCGGGATTGAAGCCGATTGACTGCATCAGCAGGTCGATCCACTCATCCTTGGTGAATTTCCCGCGCGCCTCCTTGTAACCCTCGTAATCGACCCGCGCGATCTGGATCGGCTTGATCGTTTCCAGCATCCAGGGCGAAGTGCGCGCATCTTCCGAGAATTCGTATTGCACATCTGCGATGCACCAGACGCCGGTCACCAACAGCTTGGGGTGGGCCTTGATCGTTCCGCTATCGACTGCGACCTTCTTGATCCCAAGGTTGTCAAAAGTCGCCTCGTAGCTGTCTGTCTTTTCGTTCAGCGAGACCGAGATCTGGTCGATGACCTTGTAGCGACCCTTCTCCTTGATCGTGGATTGGATGAGGCCGGCTTCGCTCCGGTGGACGTAGTGCTTACGCAGTATTTCCTTGACCGTCTCGATCCCGGTTTTGATCGAGGCTTCGTCATCGGTCGCGCAATACTGGCCCAGCAGATATTCCAGCACATAGGTCGGCACGATGGCATTGCCCTTGACCGCCTTCACCAGATCCTTGCGCACGACAAAGCCTGCGAAATGGTCATTGATCTTGTCATCGAGCGTCGTCATGGCCTGTCCTTAAAAAATATCGATATCCATGCCGCGACGAAGATGGAAGCGGTGGCTGGTATAGTCGTCGAAATGGCTGGTCTTGCCGCGCTGCTCTTGCAGTTTGAGGAAGACATCTTGGTTATTGAAGCGATCGGCTGCGCGTGACAGCAGAAACTGGATCGGCATCTCGCGTTCGCGCGTATTGTCCGAGGTGTAGTCAAAAGTCAGCATGTGTTCGTCCGAGATCAGCGTGCCGTCTTCGGCGTAGATGCCCGCCCGCAGCACGCGCTGTTGCTGCTTTTCTGACACCGGCTGAACTTGGTAGAGCGTAACGGCCGTCTGGCCTGATGAAATCAAGCTACGCCCTGTGACAACAATCTGCACCTCGACCTTGCCGATATCCTCTTCTCGCCGCTTGCCGACCCGCAGGACGAGCGTGACGTCCACCAGCAAAAGGCGATTGAGTTCACGGTAGACCGTTTCCGGATCGGCATCTTCGAGCAATTCACGGAAGAGGTCATAGTTATCGCGTATCCGGGCCGAGGGACTTGCAGGTTCTGACTGTCCATTGATCAGGGCTTGCAGCGTAGCGTCATCATGGCGTCGGAGCTTTAACTTGATCTCGCGTTCGCCTTCTTCTTGGAGATTACGCAGAAAATAGGCGTCGATCCGCTTCACGGTCGGGCCGTCGTCGCTGCCCTGCCATCCCGTTTCCCGGATGTGATCGCGCAGCGCCGTCAGCAGGAGGGTCAAGGTCGTAACCCGTTGCTGTCCGTCGATCAGCAACCAACGAGTGAAGCCGGCAGAGCTATCGCCGGTTTGGATATAGACCACCGATCCGATGAAATGGCCACGATCCGGGCCGGCGTCGGCAATGGCAAGCAGGTCCTTCCAAAGCTGCCGACAGTTTTCCTCGGACCAACTGTAATCGCGCTGGAACACAGGGATGATGAACTGCGATGCGCCATTGATGATCTTAGGAAAGAACCTCTGAACAGCATTCATTAAAAACTCCGATCTTTACTCAAAGAAAGCGCTGCGGTTTCAAGCGGGTGATATTGGCCACCAAAGGTGCAGGAGGTTGTTGGCGACATCAGCTCAGTCCCACTATCTTCTTCAGCGCCGTGCCGAACAGCGGGTAGTTGTGCTTTACCCCATCATCCAGGTCGATCTCGACCTTCTGCTGCGCCAGCGGGAAGATCAGCTCGCGCTCCCACTCGTTCAGCTCGTCGATCTGTTTCGCCACGACGCCCGCCTCCTTCAGCGCCTTGGTCCGCTGGCCTTGCGTCGCCGTCGGATCATCGGACAGCTTTTCCAGCCGCTCCCGTTCGGCGATCAGCTTGGAGATGAACTCGCGCAGGTAGTCGTTCAGCAGCACCGACACCGTGTCGGCGCGGTAGCGGTGCATGTAGATCAAGGCGTTGAACGTCCCCTTGGGGCTGGAGAACATCCAGTAGATCGGGCGCTTTTTATACCGCTTCACATGGTCGGCGTAGAAATCGCGGGTGAAATACTTGCGGATGTCCTTGCCCAGGGACTCCTCGACATAGCGCAGGTTCTCGCGGAAATGCGCCTCGCCAAAGGTCACGCGCAGGAACAGGCGGAAGCGCTCGGTGATGTCATCGGCGAACCAGTCACCGTCGAGCACGGGGATCACGTTATCCGCATCTGGCATGAAGCTGGGCTCGGGCACGCGGGCGAGGTAATCCTCCAGCCGCTCGCCCTGGTTGGCGAGGACCAGACCCGGCGCGTCGAGGCTGTAACGCCCGAACATGCAGCCCACGGCATAGCTGAGGAACTCGGCCATGGTGTCGGCGCGCAGACGGGTTTCGCGGTCGGTCTCGGAGCCCTTTACGCCATAGCGATAGGCGGGGTTGCAGGTGAGGGTGATCTCTTCCAGCGGCACCTCGGGGGTCAGCTCGTCTTGCAGGCCATAGGCGTCGATGAAGATGCGGTTGTTCTCTTCCTCGAGGGCCTGCATCTCGTCCGTCATGGACTGCCAGTGGGCGCGCAGCGTGGCATAGCTCTCCGCCAGCGTCTCGCCGCGATGATCCGGCGAGAGCAGCGGGAGCGTGGTGAAATCCCAAGAGGTTTCAAAGGCGTCCCAGTCGGATTTGCCGAGCCGGACGCAATTTTCAACTATCGCCCCATCATCGGCAACCTTCCAGATTGGGAACTTGCGGATGTCACCAGTTGTAAAGGTGATTGTCGGGCTGATTTGCATGGAAATCTCGCTCACGAATTTCGTATTGAGAGAGCCTAAGATATCCGGCAGCGCGTAAGCGTCATCCGAAGCGCAATGAATGGCCGAGCCCACTTGGTCGAAGAGCGAGTTCTCTGGCAATTTTCTAACAGCGAAGCCGTCTGTCGAAATTACAGACCACGTCGCCCCTTCAGTGAAGTATCGCTCTTCGCTGCGTAAGTTTGCATTGTTTGCTCGGAGGTCTCGTCCATTTTCGCCGAAGTTGATCAAAAAATCATTGTTCCCATACCACCGGCGGAAGCGTCCTCCCTTGGAGAGAGGAAACCACTTCTTTCCATCGATTGCGTCGCCTGAGTGGCAGCTACTGTGTCGCTCAACCTCAAACCACTGTCTGGCAAAGAGCTCCAGATTTCCTCCGCTATCGAGGCCTTTCACAGCGCGACTGTCGATCTTGTCAAGTTGACTGTAGGTTCTCAGAGATGCTTCGCTGGCCCAATAACAAATTGGGTCACCTGGGATTTTAATGAAGTCGCCAGACTTGGCCCGGTGAAAATGCTCATCCCTCGTCTCGATACTTGACTTGAAGATAGCTTTTTTTTCAGACTCTGATTTTCCATCAATGAGGCGGATGTATTGTCCTTCGCCGTGCAGATTGCCAGACTTTTGAAAAACGAACGCAGTGGTCGATACAACAGCTCCACCGATGCTATCAAATCCGCGCTCACCAATGTGTGCCATGGAGACGATGCTGTTGTTCGATAGGAGCTTGCCTCGCAATGCAGAGAAGGCACCAAGAAACATCCATGACTGCATATTGACCATTGCCATGAAGCACTTGGTCTTACAGAGGGTGAGCGTTCGTTCCATAAACATAGCGAAAAGATCCGCTTTGCTATCTGGATAATTTTCCTTGCCAAACTTCTGAGCCGTCGCATTTAAGCCCGAAAGCCCTGCATATGGCGGGTTGGCCACCACCACATGATACTTCGGCGACAGCGCCTCGGCCATCCGCAGCACGGCGACGACGCGCTCCTGCACGTCCTTCAGCAGCAGGTCAGAGCCGAAATCCCGGGCCTCGACCACCCGCAGCGTCTCGGCTGGGTCGCGCAGCTTCGGCACGATCAGCGAGCCGAAGTTCTTGGCCTGCTCGAACTGGCCCAGGGTCTCGCGCAGCTCGTCGGTGAACAGATCCTTGCCCACCACGGCGGCGACGTCCTGCATTTCGGCCGGGGTAAAGCTCACATCCTGCAACACGCAGATGTCGGGCTTCGCCTCCATCCGCAGGAACCGCCGCCGCCCGAGCTTGTCCGCCGCCTTCATCATCAGCGCAAAGGCCGCCAGGGCGCCTGCGCGGTCGTCGATCTCCACCCCTGTCAGGTTGTGCGTCAGGATCAGCGCGGGGATCTCGGTCGCGTCATAGCCCTCTTCCTCGTAGATGGCGTGGAGCAGGTCGAAGGCATAGGTCAGCATGTGCCCCGAGCCCGCCGCCGGATCGCAGATGCGGATCTCTTCGGGGCGTGTGATGCGCAGGAAATCCGTCTCGGGCTCTTCGGGCGCGACGTAATAGTCCATCCGCTCCGCCAGGCGGCTGCCCGGTCGGTTCAGGAGCCAGAGCCGCCCCAACGAGTTTTCCACCAGGTAGCGGACGATCCAGTGCGGGGTGAAGAGCTGCGTCGCGGCGGGGATGTTCTCGGCCGTGATCTTGACGTTCTTCTTGAGGCCCGCGAAGACCTGATCTTTCTTTTCCGAGATGTAGAACTGGTAGAGCCAGCCGATGATCTCGACATCGCGGCAGGCGTCCTCGGTCATCACCTCGCGCAGGCGGGCGAGGATGGAGGTCTGCGAGAGCAGATCCTCGGGCATCAGCAGTTCGGTGTAGTCGTCCAGCTCCTCGAAAAGGAAGGGCATTGGGCCGTGCCACTGGTTGCAGGCATGGACGAGCAGCAGGCGATAGGCCTCGGATTGCGGGTCATGGCTGGGCGTGCGGCCATCGAGCAGCGCGGCGATTTCGGCGGGGGCACCGTCGGGCAGGTTGCCCGCCATGGCCTCTGACAGGATCTCGGGCCGGGTGGCATTGTCGGCGGGGGAGACGGTGCGCACCTGCGTGTAGCCGTTCGCATCCATAAAGCGCAGGGCGGTGAAGCGGTTGAACCAGGTGTAGGCGACCTGTTCGATGACCTGATGGCGGCTGTCGCGCGCGATGGCGTTTTCGAGGTCCTTGACCGCCTTGGGGTGCTCGCGCCGCGCGGGCGCGCCCTCGGCCAGCACCAGCTCAAGCCGGGCGCTGACCTGATCGATCAGCAGCGTGCGCGCGGCGGCGGCGAATTTCTTGAGCGCGTTGGTGTCCATCAGACGATCACTTTCTTGCCTGCCTGGATCTCGGCCAGCAGGGTCTTCTTCACTTCGATCAGGTATTGGTCGACATCAGCCTCATCCGAGAGGATCGGCTTAGGCTTGTGGACCTTGAGTGTCGCCGCCACGACGGTCGCGGGCGGTTGCGGGGCTGGGGGTGAGGGCGGCATGCCGGGGCCGGGGCCCGGCGTCACGGGTTCCGGCTGTGGCGCAGGCGCGGCAAGGCGGCTGACCTCGGTCACCAGTTCCGGCAGCAGCTGCATGCGCGCGCTATGCGCCTTGTCGCGCAGGGTCGGGATCAGCGTGGTGGTTTCGAGCCCTGCTTTATGGCGGTCGATCCGTGCGGTGACCTCCCGCGTTTCGGGCGAGAGATCCCGGAGGTTGATGTTTTCCAGGAGCGGGGGACGCAGTTTGATCCGGAACGTGGTGTCGTCATCGTCGCCCGCGACAACCGGCGTCGTGCTCTCGGATGTCGGCGCAGGTGCTTCCGCCGCTCCTGTTGGAGCGTCGGCTTGCGCCGCCGGGAGGATGGTCGGCGCTTGAAGTGGGGCAGCTGCCTTGGTTTCGGCCGGCGCGGTTGCAGCCGGCTTGGTCGGCACTGCGATGGAGATCGCGGCCGATGCGACAGCTGCCGGGACGGTCCGGGACTGAACTGGGGTGGGTGCGGGAGCCGCAGGAAGAACGGCTGCTTCCGAAGCGGATCTCCCAGACATGACTGAGCGGAAGATTGGAGTCGGCTCGCGATACTGTCCAATTTCCCGGCGTTCCCGCTCACAAGAGACGTCGAGCAGCACCTTCAGGGCTTCATGTGCGAGCGCGCGCCATTCGGTGGTGCTGTCATCAAGGGCGATGCCGAGTTCCGCAGCCACGGCCCGAAGGGGATCTCGCGCGAGCTCGCGGTCGCCGAGCGCGAGGGCGCGCCGCAGCACCGCCTGAGTGGCCCGCTCGGCCGCGGCAGCTGCATTGGCGGCCTCTTCCGAGCGTGGGTCGGCCATTGCGCGGGATTCCTCGTGCAGGGCGATCTGGCAGCGTGCCAGTTCTGTCAGCAGGGTCAGGCTGTCTGCGCCGAGGTGGGCCATGCGTCTCTCCGTCATCATGGCGAAACCCAGGTCCGTGAGCGCCGTCAGGGCGCGAACGAGGGGTCTCGCTTCGGAGAGGACGTCGGTTCGCAGCGAGAGGCAGAGCGCAGAACTTTGATCAAGGTTCGATATCTCAACAGCCCTCGCCGCGATCCGGCGGCGGAAAGCATAGCCCGAGGGGCGTTTTTCGAGGTGGGGGGTATGTGCGACTCCGGCCACGCGGCTGCCTCCGAAAACTTCCAGGGCATCCTCGGAGTTGCGGCCGTGCACGGGTCTGTGCCCGACTTTGTGTACTGGTTTGTGTACCAGAAACGCAAAAACCACTCCCGAGGGAGTGGTTCTTTTGCCAAATCAGTCTCTTGCGAGATTTTTGGCTCCGGCGGTAGGGATCGAACCTACGACCAATTGATTAACAGTCAACTGCTCTACCGCTGAGCTACGCCGGAACGTGGGGCGTATCTAGCAATGCCGACTCCGGGCGTCCAGAGGTTTTTTGCATTTTTCTGCGATAGGCTGCATTTTTCTTTCAAATCACTGAAAACGAAGAGGATTTTGCAAGTTTCCCCTGCGGAATGACAGCCTTACGCTGGGTGAGGTCGACCAGATGGGCCAGCACATTGCGGGTCGCGGCGGGCAGCAGAGCAGGGTCTGTGTCGTGGTAGATCAGGCGGGCCAGTTGGGCGGCATCGGCAGGGCCGCGGGCGAGCGCTTCGAGGATTGCGGCCTCACGGGCGCGGCGGTGTGCATAGAGGGCATCCAGCCGCTCGGCCGGGGCCTCGACCGGGGCGCCATGGCCGGGATGGAAGCAGCGCCAGTCGCGGGCGCGCAGCTTTTCGAGCGAGCGCATGAAGTCCCCAAGATCGCCATCGGGGGGAGAGACCAGCGAACTGGCCCAGCCCATGACCAGATCGCCGGAGAACAGGATGTCGCCGCAGGCAAAGCTCAGGTGATTGCCAAAATGGCCCGGCGTGTGCAGCGCCTCGATCTGCCAGCCGTCTCCCGCGATCCGTGCGCCGTCCGCCAGCCGCTCATCGGGGGTGAATCCCGCATCCACGCCTTCGCCGCCGCCAGCGAGCCCGGTTTCGGCCAGCAGCTGCATCTCGGGGCTGCGTCCGGCGGTGGCGTCACCGAAGGCGAGCACCGGCGCGCCGGTGGCCTCGGCCAGCGGACGGGCGAGGGGGGAGTGATCGAGATGCGCGTGGGTGACGAGGATATGGCTGATGCGCTGGCCGGGCGCGAGAGCGGCGAGGATCGCCTGCAGGTGCACCTCATCGGCGGGACCGGGGTCGATCACCGCCAGAGCGCGCGTGCCCAGCAGATAGGTGTTGGTGCCGCGATAGGTCATCGGCGAGGGGTTGGGGGCCAGAATCCGGCGCAGCCCGGGGCCGAGCGGTTCGGCGTACCCGGGGCGGGGCTGGAAGTCTGGCTGCGGATCGATCATCTTGCGCCTCATGTGCAGGGGGGCGCGGCGCGCCTCAGGCTAGGGGTATCCCATGTTTTTCCAATGGCTCAAACGCTATATGCCCCGCGGCATCTATGCACGGGCGGCGCTGATCCTCGTGCTGCCGGTGTTCACCATTCAGCTGGTGGTGTCGGTTGTCTTTGTGCAGCGGCATTTCGAAGGGGTCTCGCAGCAGATGACCCGCGGCGTGGCGCGCGACATCGCCTATGCCTTGAAAGCGCCCGAGGCGGCGGCGCCGCTGGGGCTGAGCATGCGCATCGTGGATGACGCGGCGCTGCCGGAGGCTGACGCGCGGCGCTGGTACGACTTTTCCGGCATTGTGGTCGCCGAAACTCTGGCGCGGCAATTGCAGGGAGTAGAGCGGGTGATGCTGCCCAACGACAATGATGTGCAGCTTTATCTGCGGCAGGCCGACGAAACGCTCTACCGCGTCGAATTCTCGCGCCAGCGCGCCTCGGCGTCGAACCCGCATCAGCTGCTGGTCAATATGCTGTTCTTTGGCGTGCTGATGACGGTCATCGCGTTTTTCTACCTGCGCAATCAGTTGCGGCCGATCACCCGGCTCGCCGAGGCGGCTGAAGCCTTTGGGCGCGGGCGCCATGTGCCCTATCAGCCGGGCGGGGCGGTCGAGGTGCGGGCGGCGGGCAGCGCCTTTCTGGATATGCGCAACCGGATCGAGCGGCAGATCGAGCAGCGCACGATGATGCTTTCGGGGGTCAGCCACGACCTGCGCACGCCGATCACCCGGCTGCGGCTGGGGCTTTCGATGCTGGACGACGAGGATCGCGAGCCCTTGGAGCGCGACGTCGACGACATGCAAAAGCTGATCGACGCCTTTCTGGAGTTCGCCCGGGGCAATTCGCAGGAGGGCGAGGCAGAGCCGGTGGACCCGGTTGCGCTGGCCTCTTCGGTGGTCGCCGACGCGCAGCGCGGCGGCAAGCCGGTCTCCATGGGGCGGGTCGAGGGCAGCGGCGAGGTGAACGTGCGGCCCGTGGCGCTGCGCCGGGCGCTCGAGAACCTCGTGGGCAACGCGGTGCGCTATGGCAGCCACTGCGAAGTGTCGGTGACGCTGACCGACCGCTCGCTGCGGCTGCGGGTCGAGGATGACGGGCCGGGCATTCCGCCAGAGCGGCGCGAAGAGGCGATGAAGCCCTTCTCGCGGCTGGATCCAGCGCGCAATCAGGACAAGGGCACGGGCGTCGGTCTGGGGCTCGCCATCGCGGCAGATATCGCGCGCGCGCACGGCGGTGTGCTGCGGCTTGGTGAAAGCGAGGCGCTTGGCGGGCTGCGCGCCGATATTGTGATCGCGCGCTGACGGCGCGCCGGACCGGCCGCTGCGGGGCGGGGACGCGGCGCGCCAAAGGAAGCGGTCAGCTTTCCTCGAGCACTTCCTTGCGGGCGATGGCCAGAAACTCGGCACGTTTGGCGGTCACTTCGGCGACGCTGGCCTTGCCGTCGAGGTCGCTGGCGATGCTGGCGATCACCTCGTCATGGCTGGCCTCGTCGAGGTCGGCCTTGATGATGCCGCTGGCATAGGCTTCGGCCTCATTGCCGGTCTTGCCCAGTTGTTCGGCGGCCCAGAGACCGAGCATCTTGTTGCAGCGGACCTCGGCGCGGAAGTTGAGATGAGCATCATGGGCGAACTTGTTTTCATAGGCCTGTTCGCGGTCGTCAAACGTGGTCATGGGAATCCCCTCCGTTACATGACCTCTATTTAATGCATTCAGTTTGTAACGTGCTTTGCGCTGGCTCAAGTCAAAGCAGCGCGCTTGCGGCAGGGGCAGCCTTGATTTATGAGAGCGGCAAGATACGCAGCGGCCGATACGCGGCCCCGGGCGAAAGGATTCCCATGGCACGGCGCAAGAAGATTTACGAAGGCAAGGCGAAGATCCTCTACGAAGGCCCCGAACCGGGCACCATCGTGCAGTACTTCAAGGATGATGCCACCGCCTTCAACGCGCAGAAGAAAGACGTGATCGAAGGCAAGGGCGTGCTCAACAACCGCCTGTCCGAGTTCTTCATGACCGGTCTGAACGGCATCGGAGTGCCGACGCACTTCCTGAAGCGGCTGAACATGCGTGAGCAACTGGTCCGCGCCTGCGAGATCGTGCCGCTCGAGGTGATCGTGCGCAACTACGCCGCCGGCTCGATGTCCAAGCGCCTTGGCATCGAAGAGGGCACCGCGCTGCCGCGCCCGATCGTCGAATATTGCTACAAGGACGACAAGCTGGGCGATCCGCTGGTCACCGAAGAGCATATCGCCGCCTTTGGCTGGGCCAGCCAGCAGGACATGGATGATATCCTGAGCCTCGCGCTGCGGGTGAACGACTACCTGTCGGGTCTGATGTATGGCGTCGGCATTCGTCTGGTGGACTTCAAGATCGAGATCGGCCGGGTCTATGAGGGCGACTATCAGCGCCTGATCCTCGCCGATGAGATCTCGCCCGAACTCGATGCGCCTTTGGGACATCGAAAGCGGTCAGAAGCTCGACAAGGACGTGTTCCGCCGTGACCTCGGCTCGCTCACCGACGCTTATGCCGAAGTGGCGCGGCGTCTTGGCGTGATGCCCAAGCAGGCGACCCACGCGGCTAAGCCCAAGCTGATCAACTGAAAGCGTACCGCCCGTGGCGGCGTTGCGCTTTGCGTATTTGAAGAACAATGAAAGGCGCGGGCCTTTCGCGACGAACGGAGATATTGCCATGAAGGCACGTGTGCATGTGATGCTGAAAGAGGGCGTGCTCGACCCGCAGGGCGAGGCGGTGCGCCACGCGCTTGGCGGGCTCGGCTTCGACGGTGTGGACGGCGTGCGTCAGGGCAAGGTGATCGAGCTCGATCTGGCCGATGGCACCGGCGAGGACACGGTGAAAGAGATGTGCGAGAAGCTGCTCGCCAACACCGTG
Source organism: Salipiger sp. ABN3_019 (assembly GCF_056158605.1). NCBI lineage: Bacteria > Pseudomonadati > Pseudomonadota > Alphaproteobacteria > Rhodobacterales > Roseobacteraceae > Salipiger > Salipiger sp. ABN3_019. Next base: position 2,372,586 of record NZ_JBSWTP010000009.1, on the reverse strand, counting down.
ATCGAAAGCTACACGATCGAGATGATCTGAGCCGCGCTCTCGCGGACGCAAGATAGGGCCCTCGGCGTGTGCGCCGGGGGCTTTTTTATGCGCGACAGGCAGGGCTGGGCGGTGCCGCTGGCCGCAGGTGGCGGGAATGTGGCGAAAGTGGCCGCGGTGTGGGCAGGGCGTGAGTGCCAAGTTTGCGTCTTATTTGGTATTCGCGATTTGGGGATGCGGCGCGCGACTGCGGGCAATTTTGGTCAATTAATTGAAAAATCTGGCATTGGTTCCACTTGCGGAACAGCGGCCTGGGAAATCGGGCGCCGCCATGGCGCGCAGGGCTGCAACGGCGGCGTGGCGCTATTGTTTCCGCCCTGCGGTCAGGAGTGTCGCCGAAATGGCGGGTGGTGGACTGGTCGCCTTGGTAAGTATCAGAAATGTATAATTTAAATGTCACGGACCCTTCTGGGAGTTGGAAACAATAGATCGCCACATTTTCGGCTAAGACGCTCATAATTGCGCGATCACGTCCTGCGATGGTCGCATTTTGCCACCCGAGCGCCACTTTTGCCTTTGTCCGTGGGCCTAGTGGCTCTAAATAAATCGCAAGCCCGACTGGGGGGCGACGAGGATAGGCCGGGGGGCGGCCACCGATCTCAGAGTCATCCGTGAGGATGTGACGGAAGGTGCCGCGGGACTGCCTTGGCACCTCTAGGAAAGCTTTTGCCCTGCGCTTCTGCCGCGCAGGACTGCACCGCCCGGCACAGCATCACGACCAGACGACGGATCGGAGTTTGCGGCGCGCGAGCGTCGCTGCCGCCTTCGCGGCGCGGGGCCCGCCCCGTTCTGTAGTTGAAAGGGTCGTAACGATGGCTGATTTGTTTTTGAACTGGGCCGCGCTTGGGGATTATGGCACCGCGCTTGGCGACACCGCATCCGGGGGCAGCTCCACCACCGTCGATACTGGCGGTGTAAACGTTGAGATTTCCTTCACCGCGCAGGACCTCGGCGCGCAGGCCTTCACGGCGACCTACGACGGCTATGTGCCCGAAGGCTCGACCACCAGCGCCACCTCGCACCTCAAGCTGTTCGGCGAAGGCGGCGATGGCGGCACGGTCTCCTCGACCTCGACCACCGTGTTCGATTTCAGCTCCTCCGATGAGCTTTACACCGACGAAGTGCAGAACCTCTCGTTCATCCTCAACGATGTGGATGGCGGCGCGGGGTCGGACCTTGGCGATCTTGTCGGCGACGACACTGCAACCCCGGATGGCACCAGCTTTCAGGACAATGTGACGATCCTCGCCTATGACGCCGAGGGCAATGCCGTCGAGGTCGAACTGACCACGCTCGGCAGCGGCACCAGCGTCGACGGCAGCACCGCCACCGGCGAAGAGGTGACCGATTTCGCCGACCAGGACGGCACGCTGATGGTGAACATCGCAGGCCCGGTGTCGCGCATCGAAGTGATCTACGAGAACGGCGGCGACTCGACCCAAGGCGTGCTGATCTCTGACATGTCCTTTTCGACCTGCGATGTCGACGGCGACGGTGTGCCCGTGGCCGAGGATGACGCCGCCGAAACCGACGAAGACGTGGCCGTCACCATCGACGTGCTGTCCAACGACAGCGATCCCGATGGCGATACGCTGACCGTGACTTCGGCGACCGCCACCAACGGCTCTGTGGTGATCAACGGCGACGGCACGCTGACCTTCACCCCGGACGCCGATTACAACGGCGACGCCGAGATCACCTACACCATCGAGGATCCCGCCGGAAACAGCGCGACGGGCAATGTGGCCGTCACCGTCTACCCGGTGAACGACGATCCGGTCGCCGAGGATGATACCGTCAACACCGGTTACGAGACGCCGGTGACCCTCGATCCCACCGAGAATGACACCGATGTGGATGGCGACGATCTGACCGTCACCGAAGTGGGCGAGGCCGAGAACGGCACCGTCACGCTCAATGAAGATGGCACCGTCACCTACACGCCGAACGACGATTACAGCGGCGCCGACAGCTTCAGCTACACCGTCGACGACGGCAATGGCGGCAGCGATACCGGCACGATCACCGTCAACACCGGCATCGAGACCGATCCGGAAGCGGGCGGCAACACCCCGCCGGTGGCCAACAACGACCTCTACAGCGCCACCGCGACCGCCGCGGTCACCTTCGATCCCACCGAGAACGACACGGACGCCGATGGCGACGCGCTGACCATCTCGGCTCTGGGCGAGGCCAGCAACGGCACCGCGACGCTGAATGAAGATGGCACCGTCTCTTACACCGCCGACGAGGGCTACACCGGCTATGACGCCTTCAGCTACGAGGTGGACGATGGCAATGGCGGCACCGACACCGCTTATGTGACCGTCGAGGTGATGCCTTGCTTCACCCCCGGTACGCTGATCGCCACGCCGCAGGGCGAGCGTCTGGTCGAGGACCTGCAGGTCGGCGACCGGGTGATCACCCGCGACAACGGCATTCAGGAAATTCGCTGGGTTGGCCGCAAGGAACTCACCGGCTTCGAACTGGCGCGCCAGCCGCATCTGCGCCCGGTGCTGATCCAGAAGGGCGCGCTCGGCAAGAACCTTCCCGAGCATGACCTGCTGGTCTCGCCGAACCACCGTGTGCTGGTCGCCAACGACCGCACCGCGCTCTACTTCGAAGAGCGTGAGGTGCTCGCCGCCGCCAAGCATCTGACCGGGCTCGAGGGCGTGGACGAGGTGGAGACCATGGGCGTGGCCTATATCCACTTCATGTTCGACCAGCACGAGGTAGTGCTGTCGAACGGCGCTTGGACCGAAAGCTTCCAGCCCGGTGACTACACGCTCAAGGGCATCGGCGACGAGCAGCGGCAGGAGATCTTTGATCTCTTCCCCGAGCTTGAGCATGAAGAGGGGCTGAAGGCCTATGGCGCGGCGCGCCGCTCTCTGAAGAAGCACGAGGCGCAACTGCTCACCAACTGAGCGCTTTGCCACAAGGAATATGCAGCTCGCTCTGGGGCCAGTGACCCTTTTGGCACCGGAGCGGACAAGGACCCGGGGCGCGTCAGCGCCTCGGGTTTTTTCTTGCGCATTGGGCAGACGGACGATGCCTCGGCACCGGCTTGAACGCAACGGCTAGGACATACCGTCAGGCGGTGCGCGGCTCAGCAGGGATCGAGGGCGGCGCGGTCGCGTTCCCAGTCCTGCCACGCCTCGGGCGTGTCGAGGTCGGTCAGCGCGCGGCGGCCGGGCAGGGGCACCATGCGCAATCGGTGGCGGTTGGTGGCCAGCACGCTGCGCGCGCCTTCGTCGCCCGAGAGCATCTGGATCGCCGAGAAGCAATCGGCAGGGAACAGCACCGGATGGCCCGGCGTGCCATCCTCGGTACAGCCCTGTTGCAGCGCCGGATGCGGCATGGCGCGAAAGCCCCGCACCAGTTTGTCGATATCCTCGGCGTGCAGGTCCGGCATATCGGCGGGCAGCACGATGACAGCGTCGATCCCCCGCGGCAGCATCCCAACCCCGCGGCGCAGCGAGGCCGACATGCCCTGATCCGCATCGGGCACGGCAATAAGCTGCACCGGCAGCCCGGCGAGGGCGGCGGCGCGCGGATGGTCGTGATCTGGCAGTGTGACAGTCACGTGGTTGACCGCGCGCAGCGCTTCTTCGGCCTGACGGCGCAACAGCGCCCGGCCCCCGACATGCTTCAGCAGCTTGTCGGCCCCGCGCATCCGGCTGCTTGTGCCAGCGGCGGGAATCAATACGGCAATTCCTCCCATGGGGCTCCTTATACAGCAAAGGCCGGAAATCCGGCGGACTTTCATCAACTGGGTCGGGCGGCGCAACTGGCGCGTCAGAGGCGGCCCTTGCGTGCGACACGGTGCAGCGCAGGAATGAGCGGCCTGATCAGCACAGATCGAGGGCAGATCGCGCCACATACCAATATGTAAGCCGAGCTTACGCGCGCGTTCGGCGTGGGTTCAGAACATTGGGCGGTCCGTTCTTTCGGAGCGCGACGCGCGGCGGTGTCATGCCCCTTGGTCTGGTCCCTGTGCCGCGCGATCAGCCGGTGGCCCTAACATTAGCGCAATCCACCGCCCTTACACAGAAAGGTTGTGCGACAAGTTTGCTAAAATTTAGTAAACTGACCGCCTGCCGCTGCGTTCTTACCCTTTGTAGCGGTGTCTTGAAAGTTTTGCTCTTGGCGGGGCAAGGCAAGCTGCTATGTCGGAAATTAGACACGGGCTGCACAAAAGCATTGGTGCATGGTCCCGGGAAGGCTCGAAGGTCAGGGCGGATAATGGTTCTCGCAAGAAAATCGGATGATGAGCTCGAGCGTCTGGCCGAGCTGCGCAGCTACGGCGTGCTCGACAGCGCGCCCGATCCGGCGTTTGACGAGGTGGTCGAACTGCTGGCGTCGCTGCTTGAGGTGCCCGTGGCTCTGATCAGCCTCGTCGATGAGAACCGCCAATGGTTCAAGGCGCGCTATGGCATGAAGCCGGGGCAGACGCCGCTGGAGCAATCGATCTGTGCCCATGCCATCCTGAGTGACGATATTCTCGAGATCGAGGACACGATGCTCGACCTGCGCAGCGCCGACAATCCGCTGTGCTGCGGGTCGATCTCGGCCATGCGGTTCTATGCCGGGGCACCGCTGGTCACCCGTAGCGGCCACACCATCGGCACGCTCTGCGTGCTCGACGACAAACCGCGCAAACTCACCAGCCAGCAGCGGCAATTGCTAAAGGTGATGGCCGGGCAGGTGATGCGGCAGCTCGATCTGCAGCGGGCGCTGCACAACAAGGAAATCCTGCGCGAAGAGATCGACCACCGGGTGAAGAACTCGCTGCAGACGGTGGCCTCGACCATCCGTCTTTACCGCGCGCGCTCGACCGTGCCAGAGACCCGCGACGCGCTGGATGCCATCGCGCGCCGGGTGGATTCGGTCTCGCAACTGCATGCGGAGCTCAATCTCACCTCAAAGATGCACTTTGTGCGCCTCGACACCTATCTGTCGCGGGTGGCGACGCTGCTGCAGCGCCACGCGGTGGCCGAGGTGCAGGTGCATGTGGATGTGCCGCGCATCGAGGTGGAATCGCGGGTCGCGGCGTCGATCGGCGTGGTGGCCAATGAGTTCGCCGCGAACGCGATGAAATACGCCTTCCGCGATGGCACCAACAATCCCGAGATCCGTTTTGAGGCGGAGCAGACCGGCGAGAACCGCCTGCTGTTTACCTGCCGCGACAATGGCACCGGGCCCGAGCCGGGATCGAAGCTGGACGTTCTGGCCTCCACCGCGCTTGGCGCGCGGCTGCTTGAGGCGGCGGTGAGCCAAGTTGGCGGCACCGTGGTCGAACGGCGGGAAGAGGGCGGCTACCTGCTCGAGGCAGAGCTGCCCATCGATCCCGCCGCCGAGACCCCTGTTACACCGGCAGCGGCGTCACCGGCCGCACCCGCAGCCGAGTGATCCGGTTGTTTTCGCGCTCCATGACTTCGAAGCGGAAGCCGTGGAAGCTGAAACGCTGACCCACGGTCGGGATCATCTGCGCCTCATGAATCACCAGCCCGGCGATGGTGTTCGCCTCGTCGTCGGGCAGTGACCAATCGGCGGCCCGGTTGAGGTCGCGGATGGTCATCGCTCCGTCGAGCCAATACCAGCCATCCTCGCCCGCGCTGACCTGATGCTCGGCGTCGGGGTCATGCTCGTCGGCGATCTCGCCCACGATCTCCTCGAGGATGTCCTCAAGCGTGATCAGACCTTCAAGAGAGCCATATTCATCCACCACCAGCGCAAAGTGCGTGCGGCGGCGCAGGAAGTTGCGCATCTGGTCGGCCAGAGTCGTGGTGTCGGGCACGAAGTAGGGCTTCATCATCACCTCGGTGATGCGGAAGTCGTCGAGCGCGCCAAACCCGCGCTCGCCCGCCTTGGCCATCACGTCGTACATGGCGCGCAGCAGGTCCTTGGCGTGGACCATGCCGATGATGTTCTCGGGCTCGCCGCGGTAGACCGGCAGGCGGGTGTGGTTGCTTTCGAGGCACTGCTGCAGGATGTCCCGCGGCTCGGCCTCGGCGTCGATGCTCTCGATGCCCGAACGGTGCAGCATGATCTCTTCGACCGTGCGTTCCGCCAGATCGAGCGCGCCAAGGATACGGTCGCGGTCTTCCTTCTCGACCACGCCCTCGGAGTGGCCCAGTTGCAGCGCGCCAGCGATCTCTTCGCGCACGGCGAGGATCTGGCTGTCGGGGTCGGTCTGCACGCCGATGAGCTTGAGCAGCAGTCGCACCAGCGCACGGATCGCGGCCACCACGGGCGAGAAGATCAGGATCACCAGCCGGATCGGCGGCGCCACGGTGGCGGCGGCGGTCTCGGGGTTGGTGATGGCATAGGTCTTGGGCAGCACCTCGGCGAAGATCAGCACCAGCAGCGTCATGATCAGCGTCGCCATGGCAACGCCGCCGTCGCCCAAGAGCCGGGTGAACAGCGCGGTCGCCAGCGAGGTGGCGAGGATGTTGACGAGGTTGTTGCCCAGCAGCACCGAGCCGATCAGCCGCTCGTTGTCTTCGGTGATCTTCAGCGCCATAGCGGCCCCGCGTGAGCCGCGGTCCATGGCGGCGCGCAGCTTGCCGCGGGAGGCGGCGGTGAGCGCGGTCTCGGAGCCCGAGAAGAAGGCCGAGAAAAGGATGAGCAGCAGGATCGCGGCAGAGGTCATCCAGAAGGCCGCGTCGAGTGTTCCGGTGGCAGGGGCGTCCATACGTCCGTCTTTTTGTGTTTGAGAGTGTTCAGAGAGTTATGGGGCTCGGGGCAGGGCTCTTCAAGGCTCTGACCGGTATCCGCCCATGAAAAACGGGCAGCCCTTCTGGGCTGCCCGCTGTGATGAGAGGATGGTCTTAGCTCAGCCGTCGTCGCTGTCCGGCCCGTCGGTGGCGCGCATGGCAGCCATGGACAGAAGGAAATAGGTCACGGTGAGCGCCGCAGCGGTGAGGAAGAAATCCTTCTGCATGACCACCAGAGCCTCGCCGTCGGGGGCGGTCACCACCAGCCGCACGGCAAAGGCGATCATGAAGACCAGCACCGCGCCTGCCCCCACCAGCAGCCATTTGGCCAGCCGGGCGGTGTGCTCCTGCGAGGGGTCGTCATCGTCATCCTCGCCGAACTCTTCGAGGCGCTTGCGCTCGAACTTGGCCAGCGCCTCTTCGCGGGCGGCCTGACGGGCCTCATCCGCGGGCCATGTGTCGCGCGCACCAAGGTAGCTGGCGGCGAGCGGATAGACCACGAGCGCAATGAGATACTCGGGGATGAAGATGAAATAGAAGCTGATCGCACCGGTCATGAAGACCACGACCGCAAAGGCCAGCGAGACGCCCCATGTGATCAGCGCCGCCGGGTTCAGCGATTGGCCGAGGTAGCGCGACCAGTAGCGGGTCAGCCCCATGCGCGGCAGCAGGTAGTGCTCGGCGATGACGATGGCGCCAATCGGGCAGAGCAGGATCGCGCCATAGACCGTCAGCGGCATGATCGACTGCGCCACGAAGGGGAAACAGGCCGCGATCACGATGAAGCCGCCGACGATCGCCGTCACCTTGCCGCGCGACATGGAGGGCATCAGCGTGCTGGCCGCAAGGCCCGCGCGGTAGAGGCAGGCGTTGGCGGTGGTCCAGCCCGCGCAGATCACCGCGAGCACGCCCACATAGCCCAGCACCGAGAAGGCCACGTCAGCCGAGTCGAGCGCCATCAGCGGTTTGCCGAGGATCACCGCAGCACCGGCGCCCATGAGGCCCGCCGCGATCCAGCCGATGTAATGGCCAAGGAACATGCCGACGCCCGAGAAGACGCCGTACCACTTGCGGTGCGCAAAGCGGAAGGTGGCCATATCGATAAGGCCAAGGTGCACCATCGCGCCATTGGCCCATGCGAAGGCGGCCACTTCCCAGACCGAGATGCCCGGCTCGCCCTCGGGCGTGGTGCCGGTCCAGATGGTGGCGTGGGCAACCTCGAGGAAATCGCCGAAGCTGCTCATGCCGGTGTCGCCGGTGACCGCGAAGGCCAGCATCGGCAACGCCGCAGCGCCGCCGCAGACGAAACAGGCCAGCATCCACGGCGCGCAGATGGTGGCGAAATTCGCCATCGCCTCGAAGCCGCGGGCCGCCACGACGATCACCACAGTGCCCAGCAGCATGGTGATCACGATGAAGGCCAGCGAGGTCGGGTAGGGTTCGAGCTGCACCGGAAGCCCGAAGGCAAAGCGCACGGCATAGGCCGAGACGGTGATCATCGCCGCCGCCAGCGCGCCGTAGAACAGCAAGATGGCGGTATTGTAGATCTTCGAGAAATAGGGGCCGGTGATCTGCTCGAGATAGCTGAACAGCGAGCGCCGGGTTTCAACCGCGATGGGCGTGGTGACCAGCGTCCAGCTTGCCACGGCCAGCAGGTTGCCGATCAGCAGACCCAGCAGCAGTTCCATCGTGCCGACGCCCATGGTGACGAAGGTCACGCCGATGACGAACTCCGTGGCGGCGATATGCTCTCCGCCAAAAAGCCCGGCGAAGTAGCGCCAGCCGCGCACGTGGCGTGCGGCGGGGGGAATGGCGCTGCGCCCATGGCGTGGCTTTGCTGCGCGGGAGGGGGCTGTGAGGGGAGTGGCGGCGGCAGGGTCAGGCGTTGCTGAAAGGCTCATTTATTCTTTGCTGTTGTTTCCGGGGCGCCCGCGAAAGATAGGTCACGCAGACATGATTGAACCGGCAACCTGACGGCGGAGTTCCGCTATGTCGCGCTCTGCAAAGGGGGATGGTGCCTAAACCCTCATTGTGAGGGATGCACCTCTCATAGTGAGGTGACGAGAGGCCGGAGAGCGCGGGCGCAAGCCGCCCGCTGCAACGCAAGGTTGCCTCGGCGCGGGCGCCCTGTGGCCTGTGACTTGATTAGGAAAGGCTCTGCTGCGGGCGCGTGGGAAGGCTGGCGGAACCCTTCGCCATCCTTCGCCCGAAAAGAAAACGCCCGGCGCTGGGGCCGGGCGTTGATCTTAGAACGGGATCTCGTCGTCGATGTCGCGCGACGGGCCGCGCGAGCCGCCGCCACCGCCCGAACCGCCGCCGTAGCCGCCGCCCGAGCCACCACCGTAGCCACCGTCGTCATTGCCACCGTAGCCACCGCCCGAGCCGCCGCCGTAGCCGCCACCCGAACCGCCGCCGAAGTCACCGCCGCCGCCGCCCTGACGGCTGTCGAGCAGGGTCAGCTCGCCGCGGTAGGGGCGCAGCACCACCTCGGTGCTGTAGCGGTCCTGACCAGACTGGTCCTGCCATTTGCGGGTTTCCAACTGGCCTTCGATGTAAACTTTCGAGCCCTTGCGCAGATACTGCTCGGCGATCCGCGCCAGCGGCTCCGAGAAGATCGCGACCGAGTGCCACTCGGTGCGCTCGCGACGCTCGCCGGTGTTGCGGTCTTTCCAGTTCTCGGAGGTGGCGATGCGCAGGTTGCAGACCTTGCCGCCGTTCTGGAAGGTGCGCACCTCGGGGTCCGCGCCGAGATTGCCTACCAGGATCACCTTGTTGACGGAGCCGGCCATGTCATCCCCTTTGTACTGGTCGTTTTCCTGTGTGTTCCGCGTCTTCGCGAATCCCCGCAGCGGCGGGGTTTGAATTGGTCTACACCACCGCACCCGCACTCTAAAGAAGGAATGCCGCGCGGAATTCCGCCTGTGCCACATTGCGGCCACGGCTGGCGTAGGGTCAGTTTTTCTGTATAGTCCGGGGTCGAGGGAACAGTGAGATCGGAACAGGGACGTGATGCGCAACCACGCAACGCGCGCACTGGCCGGAGTTGTGTGTGCTCTGGTGATGGCGGCGACGGGGGCCTCTGCCGAGGTGCTCTCGTCCAAAAGCCGTGTGCGGCTATTCTCCAAACAGACCAGCGTGCTCGATAATCGGGCATCTCAGCAGTACAACAATTCGGTGCGGCTGCAGCCCAAGCGCGTGGTCACGCCAACCAAATGGGGGCCGATGGGCGGCGAGGGGGCGGTGCCCTCTTATCGCGGCAGCTACCGCGGGCCCTACGCCGATCTGGCGCGTCAGGCGGCGCGGCGCAACGGCATCCCCGAGGATCTGTTCCTGCGCCTCGTGCAGCAGGAATTGGGCTTCAACCCCAAGGCGCTGTCGCACAAGGGGGCGATCGGTCTGGCGCAGCTGATGCCGTTCACCGCGCGCAAGCTGGGCGTCGATCCGCATGATCCGGCGCAAAACCTCGAAGGCGGTGCGCGCTATCTGCAGCAGCAGTTCCGCAAGTTCGGCTCGTGGCGTCTGGCGCTGGCGGCATATAACGCCGGTCCCGGCGCGGTGGAAAAGCACAAGGGCGTTCCGCCGTACCGCGAGACGATGAACTACGTGAAGGTGATCTGGGGGCAGTGAGCCCCTGATGCCTTACTCGGTGGCCCACTCTGCGCCAACCCGACCTATCCAACATGATCCAGCGAGACGGGCAGTGCGCCCAACTCTCTTGCGTGTCTCCCTTGACCGCCTCTCTTGACGCTGGGCGGGTGTTTGCGAGATATGCCTGAGCGAAAACATTGGGGTTTGATCCCGATCAAGGCCGGGTCCATGCCGGAGCGGCACTCTGATCGGGTCCAGCCCCAGCCCGACATCGCCGCCGGAGACCCTCATGCGCAGAGCACATCTTGCCGTCACCGCCGCCGTCCTCGCGCTTGCCGTGGGCGGATTGGGGTTGCGCGCGCTTGGGGCCGCGCCCGCCAGCTTTGAGGCGATGGATGATCTGGGCGAGGCGCTGTTCTTCGATCCGAACCTGTCGCAAGCCCGCACCCAAAGCTGCGCCACCTGCCATGATCCGGCTTTCGCCTTTGCCGACCCGCGCGGCGCGGCGTCGATCGGCGATGACGGCAGCTCGCTGGGGGATCGCAACGCGCCGACGGTGACCTATGCCGCGCATGTGCCCGAGCTTGCGTTCGACGAGACCGACGGCTGGCGCGGCGGGCTGTTCCATGATGGCCGCGCCGCGACGCTGGAAGAGCAGGCGGGCGGCCCGCCGCTGAACCCGGTCGAGATGGCGATGGGCAGCAAATCCGAGGTGGTCGCGCGGCTGCGCGAAAACCCCGATTATGTGGCCAGCTTCACCGCGCTGTTCGGGCCGGGCACGCTGGACGATGCCGAGACCGGCTATGCCGCGATGACCCGCGCCATTGCCGCCTTCGAGCGGCGGCCCGAGTTCGCGCCCTTCGATTCCAAATACGACCGCTTCCTGCGCGGCGAGGCGGAGCTGACCAACCAAGAGGAACTGGGGTGGCTGCTGTTCTTCTCGCAGCAGTTCACCAACTGCAACCAGTGCCACCAGTTGCAGCGCAGCGCCGTCGATCCCGCCGAGACCTTCTCGGACTACCGTTTCCACAATATCGGCGTGCCCGAGAACCGCGACCTGCGGCTTGCGAACGGCTCGGTGGAGGGGTTCATCGACCATGGGCTCGCGCAGAACCCGCTTGCCGCAGAGAACGCGGTCGAGGGGGCCTTCCGCACGCCGACGCTGCGCAATGTGGCGGTGACGCCGCCCTATATGCACAACGGCGCCTTCGAGGACCTGCGCACGGTGATCCTGTTCTACAACAGCTACAACACCCGCAACGAGGCGCGGAAGATCAACCCGGAGACCGGCGCGGCTTTTGGCGCTCCTGAGGTGCCAGAGACGCTGGCCCCCGAACTGACCGAAGGGCCCGCGCTCGACGACAAGCGCGTCGACGCGCTGGTGGCTTTCCTCAAGACGCTGACCGATGCGCGCTATGAGGACCTTCTGCAAGACTAGGTAGACGTCTCAAGTCCCGAGCCGCTAGACCTTTAGCCCCAGCTTGTAGAGATGGATCTCGAAGGAGGGGTGCATCTCGGCGCCGGTGACGCCGGGACGGACATGCCGGTAGAGCGAGCGCCAGAAAGGCTGCACGATCACCGCGTCCTCCTGCAGCTTGCGCTCGATCCGCGCCATGATCTTTTGCCGCGCCTCGGCGTCAGCGATGGTCAGCGCCTCGGCAACCAGCGCGTCGAACTCGGGCGAGGCATAGCCCGTCTCGTTCCACGCCTCGCCAGAGCGATAGGCCAGCGCCAGCACCTGAATGCCAAGCGGGCGGTGGTTCCACTCGGTGATCGACAGTGGGTATTCCTTCCACGCCTGCCAGAAGGCCGAGCCGGGCAGCACCTTGCGGCTCACCTTCAGCCCCGCATCGCGGAGCATCGCGCTACAGGCGTCGCCAGTGCGCCGCGTGAGGCCATCGTCCAGCGTCACCAACTCGTGCTCCACATCTGCAAGCCCGGCCTCTTCGGCCAGCGGCAGGGCGCGGGCGGGGTCGTATTCGGTGGGGCCAACCTCGGCGTAATCGGGGTGCACCGGGGCCACATGGTGGTTCTCGGCCAGCGTGCCCAGCCCTTCGTGGCCAAGCTCCAGCGCGATCTCATTGCTGATCGCCAGTTGTAGCGCCTTGCGCATCTTGGGCTCGGCATAGACCGCGCGACCGTCCACCAGCACGTTCTGGTTGCCCCGCAGCACCACTGTCGCGCCGGTGACCACTTCGGAGCGCTCCCAGCCCAAAGTGTCGGCGCGTTCGATGAAGGCACCGACATTCTCGTAGAGCATGTCGATCTCGTCATTCTGCGCCGCCTGAAGCCAAGCGGCGGGATCGGTGCCATAATCGATGAACTCGATCCGCTCGAGCGTGGCGCCGCCCCAGCCCTCGGCCTGTTCTCCCCACCAAGTGTGCGCGTGGTTGCGCACCAGTGCGGCGCGCTCGTGCGGCACGACGGCCTCGGGCAGATAGGGGCCGGTGCCGATGGGGTTCGAGAGCATGGTCTCGGGGTCGTGGCTTTCGTGCACGCAGGCGGCAGGATAATCCGACAGCCCGACCATCAGCGCCACATCGGGGTAGGCCAGATGCAGTCGCAGCGTCAGATCGTCGATCACCTCGACGGCGGTTTCGGCCAGTTGCTCTGTCTGCGGATCAAGCAGCGCGGCAAGGCGGCCCGCCATAGAATTGCCCTCGACGCTGCGGTCGCACCAATAGGCCATGAGACGCGCCACATCGGCGGAGGTGAAAGGCTCGCCGGTGGTCCATGTCACGCCGGGGCGGATGTTCAGAAGATAGCTGGCGGCATCCTCGCTGGCCTCCCAACTGTCCAGCAACATGCCGCGCAGACTGCCATCGCGGCTATATTCGACCAGATATTCCAGCCACCCGCGCGAGACATTGGCGATCTCGGACCAGTCGTAGCGGCGCGGGTCCTTGAGCGGGCGCACCTCCATCTGGATGCGCAGCGTGGTGCCCGAGGGGGTGGTGCTGCCGTCCTCTTCGGCATGCGCCGCGCCGATCATCGCGCGCGCCGCCAGCGCCGAGGTGCCAAGCGCGGTGACACGGGTCAGAAACTCGCGCCGGGACACGCGGCCGCGCCGGAAATCGCGCAACTCCTGCTGCGTGGCGGGATGAATCCACGGCACGCTGCGTGCTCGGCTCATTGTCGTCTCCCCTTCAACGATCGTCTGCCGCATCTCTATGCCGTGCCATTGCGCCTCAAATGCGGCGGCACGTCAATCATCTAACGCCCCGGCGGGCGGTCTCAATTCCGGTCAGAAGCGGCGGATGGGGCGCGGTCCGGGGCGACCGCTCATCGGCGTGCGGCGGACCGGAGGCACGCCGGCGCGCAGGTCGCTGGGTGTCTGGCCGGTCTGCTTGCGGATGAAGCGCGAGAAATAGGCCGCGCTGGCAAAGCCCAGTGAGGCGGCGATATTGGCGATGGCGGGCTCGGGCTCTGCCAGCAGGCGATGCGCCTCGTGCAATTTGCGCTCGGAGAGCATGCGCTGCGCCGAGCGCCCGCAGGCGGCGCGGCAGGCGCGGGTGAGATGCGTGCCGGTGACGCCCAGTTCGGCGGCCATGTCGCCAGGGCCGTCGGGGCTGCGGAAGCGCGCCACCACCGAATGCGAATAGGCCTGCGCAAGGCGCTGCGCCGCGGTTTCTTCGGGCTGGTCGCTGCTGCCCTGCGCGCTCTGGCGGCGCAGCCAGACCGCGGCGAGCCGCAAATGCGCGTCCAGCGCCTCGTCCATGAAGGGGCGGGCCTGCGTGATCTCGCGCTGGATCGTCTCCAGCACCGAGGTCAGTTCCGCCTGCGCCAGCGCCTCGCGCACCCGAAGGTGGAGCGGCGCGTCGGGAAACTGCGCGCCGCCGGGCTGCGGGGCGGGCGCATGCAGGATGAGCGCAAGGCTCTGCGGTGCCAGATCAAGCGCGAAAAGCGCCCGCGGCGGAATGAACACGGCGTTATGGGTGCCAAGCCCGCGGCGGCGGCCATCGAGGGTGATCTTGCCCTGTCCGCGGGTGAGCCACAGCAGGGTGATCTCGTCGCGGTCGTGCAACAGGCCATAGCGCCACGCCGGTTGCTGTCCGGGCGACAGCAGCCGCACCGTGCCTTCTGGTGACTGAAGAAGCGATTGCGGGCTCATGCCGAGGCTCCATCCGGGCTATAGGCGGGCCAGGATTTCATCCGCGCGCGGAACCACGTGCGTTGGCGCTTGGCGAACTGCCGGGTGAGGATCGTCGCACGCTCGCAGGCGTCCTCGAGGCTCATCTCGCCGCGCAGATGGGCGATCAACTCGGCGGCCCCGATGGCCTTGGCCGAGGGCAGATCGGGCCGCCAGCTGGCAAGGTTTGAGCGCGCCTCGTCAAGCGCGCCGCCCTCGACCATCAGCGTGAAGCGGCGGGCGATGCGGTCGTTGAGCCACTCTTTGGGGGCGTCAAAGACGATGGGCTGCGCCTGCGCCAGCGGCAAAAGCGGCGGCGGCGTCTCGGCCTGCCAAGCGGCGATGCCGCGCCCGGTGGCGCTCAGCACCTCCCACGCGCGCTGCACCCGCATCGGGTTGCAGGTGTCGATACGGGCGCGGGTCTCGGGGTCGAGCTCGGCGACCATCGCGGCCAGCTCGCCCGCCTCCAGCCGCGCCATGGCGCGGGCGCAAATCTCTGGCGGGGTTTCGGGAATCGCTGCCAGCCCCTCGGTCAGCGCCGAGAAATAAAGCCCCGTGCCACCGACGATTATCGGCCGCTCCCCCGCCAGCAGCGGCTGCAGATCGCGCAGCCAATCGCCCACGGAATAGGCCCGGCTGCCCGGAACATGGCCATAGAGCAGATGCGGCGCGCGGGCTTCATCCTCGGCGGGCGGGCGGGCGGTGAGCACGCGCCAGTCGTCAAAGACCTGTATGGCATCGGCGTTGATCACCACACCCCCGGCGGTTTCGGCAATCTCCAGCGCGAGGGCGGATTTGCCGCTGGCCGTGGGGCCTGCGATCAGCACCGGCAGATCCGGATCGGGCGCGAATTTTTTCACCAGATCTGACACCGGTGCTCCTTGTCATTGACCCGGCGCACGGCATTGCAGGCCGGGGGATTTTCCGTCACATATAGCCGGAATTTGGATCCTGCACAGACGGAGCGCAACATGACCGAGCAGCCCCAGACCACCTTCAAACGTGTGATGCTGAAAATCTCGGGTGAGGCGCTTATGGGCGACAGGGGCTACGGCCTCAACCCGCAGACGGTCGAACGGATCGCCCGCGAGGTAAAATCCGTTCACGATATGGGTGTAGAGATCTGCATGGTGATCGGCGGCGGCAACATCTTCCGCGGTCTCGCAGGCTCGGCGCAGGGGATGGAGCGGACCACCGCCGACTATATGGGGATGCTGGCCACGGTGATGAACGCGCTGGCGATGCAGTCGGCGCTGGAAGAGCTGGGCGTGTTCACCCGGGTGATCTCGGCAATCCGCATGGACGAGGTGGCCGAGCCCTACATCCGCCGCCGCGCCGTGCGCCACCTCGAGAAGAAGCGGGTCTGCATTTTCGCTGCGGGCACCGGCAACCCTTATTTCACCACCGACACCGCCTCGGCGCTGCGCGCCAACGAGATGGCCTGCGAGGCAATCTTCATGGGCAAGCAGGTGGATGGCATCTACGACAGCGACCCCAAGACCAACCCCGAGGCCAAGCGCTACGACCGCATCACCTATGATGATGTGCTGCGCGATAACCTGAAGGTCATGGATGCCTCGGCCATCGCGCTGGCGCGCGACAACAAGATGCCGCTGATCGTCTTCTCGCTGAACGAGCCGGGCGGGTTCCGGGGCATTCTGGCGGGCGAGGGCACCTATACCGAGGTGCACGCTTAATTTTGCAGGGCTGAGGCGGGGGCGCTGCCCCCGCACACAGGTTAAGACGCGGGGGCGCTGCCCCCGCACGCAGGTAAAGACGCGGGGGCGCTGCCCCCGCACCCCCGGGATATTTTCGTCTAGACGAAGATGGGGGATCAGTCTCTTGCCAGCGGGTGGTGGTCCATCACCAGATCGCGCAGGCGCTCTTCCAGTACATGCGTGTAGATCTCGGTTGTCGCCACGTCGGCGTGGCCGAGGAAGGTCTGGATGGCGCGCAGGTCGGCGCCATTGGCCAGAAGATGCGTCGCAAAAGCGTGGCGCAGCGTGTGCGGCGTCACCTTCGCCGGGGACACCCCAGCGGCGACCGCGATATCCTTGATCATCACATAGAACGCATGGCGGGTCAGATGCCCGGCCTTGCCGCGCGAGGCAAAGAGAAAGCCCGATGCGGGCTTGCCTTCCGCCTTCGCCAGCGCCTCGCGGGCGTCGCGGCGTTCGAGCCAGATGGCCAGCGCCTCGCGCGCGGGGGCCGAGAGCGGCACCATCCGTTCCTTGCCACCCTTGCCGCGGATCAGCAGCATCCGCGGATCGCCCCGCGCCGCCGAGAGCGGCAGCGTCACAAGCTCGCTCACCCGCATCCCGGTGGCATAGAGAAGTTGCATCAGGCACGCATTGCGCAGCCGGTCGTCGGCGGTGCGGCCATGGGTTTCGGAGGCGTCGAGCAGCCGGTCCACTTCTTCGGTGCTGAGCGTCTTTGGCAGCCGCTTCGGGCGACCGGGGCCAGAGATTTGCACCGCCGGATTGTCGCCCCGCAGCCCTTCTTCAAAGGCGAAACGGTAGAGCTGCTTGATCGACGACAGCCGCCGCGCGCGGGTCGACACCGCGAGCCCATCGGCCTCGCAGGCGATCAGATATTGCTCGACATCAGCGCGCTCGGCGCTGGCCAGATCGCGGTCGCGGGCGGCAAGCCACGCGGTGAAATCCGCCAGATCGCGGGCATAGGCCGAGCGCGTGTTGTCGGCGGCGCCGCGTTCGGCGGCCTGCGCTTCGAGGAAGGCTGAAACCCAGTTCGCCGCGCTCACAGCGGGGCTCCTTCGTCCGCGAGGATAAGCTGCTGGATCGCGGCGCGGCGCGCCGTGTCTTCGAGCCCGACGCGGCGCAGCGTCGCCAGCGCGCCGGTCAGATCGGCGTGATTGCCCTCGGCGCCGGACCCAAAGAGGGCGATGGCGCGCAGCACGGTCTCGCCCAGCTTGCCCTCTTGCAGCAGCGCCTCAAGCTCGGGCGGCACCTCTGCATCGGGGCGCCAGGCTTCGGCCACCGCCTGCGCGGCGGGGCTGCGCGGCATCGCCTCGGGCGTGTCGCCCTTCGCGACGGCGGCAACGGTTTCCATCAGCCCGGACTGCGGTGCCATCGCGCGCGCGGCGGCCTCATAGTCGGGCGAGAGCAGCGCGCCGCGCCGCGCCAGCCCGGCGGCGCGGCCCTCGAGGGCGAGCCCGCTCAGGCGCGGGGCGTAAAGTTCGGCAAAGGGCACCAGCAACCCGGCGCTGCGCATCTGCGGCCATGCGGCGATCAGCGCGGGGCCAATGAGATCGGTGCGGCGACCCTCGAGCGCGGCCTCCAGATCCTGAACCGCGGACACCCGGTCCCAGACCCCGCCAGAGGCGGCGGGCTCGCGGTCGGTGTAAATGCCCAACAGCCGGTTGCCCGACAGCGTGCCGCGCCGCGCCAGCCGCTCGGCCGACAGGATCTGCGCGCGCCAGCCGCGGTTGCCCGACAGATCGGCGGCGGCGAACATCCGCGGCAGCGGCTGCGTCGGCAGCGCCTCTCCGATGCTTTCGAACAGGCGAAACTCCAGCGGCGTCGGGCGCGCGGGCGGGTTGAGCGGCGCAGAGGCGTCGACCAGTTCGGGATCGAGGTGACGGGCCAGAAGCTCGGCGTCGCGCCCGTCGATCTGCCCAAGCGCCTCGGCGCTGCCGAAGACGGTGACCGAATGCTCCCAATTGCCGATCCGCGCGTCGCAATAGATTCGCGTGGGGATGTCGTCCGACAGATAAGGCTGGCGCATCAGCGTCGCGCAGGGCGGAGAATCATCCCCGGCGATCAGCGCGAGGTCGAGCCAGCGCCGGAAAATCTCGGGCGACGAGGCGCCGCCAGCCTGTTCGACCAGCGCCAGCGCGGCATCCACCGCGCCTTCCTCGATCAGCCGGTCGATGCGCGCCACCAGCAGCGACGGCTTGCCCTGCGGCGCGTCGGCCTCGGCCAGAAGCAACGTCAGCATCTGCGCGGAAAGCGCGGGCACCGCAGGCTCCACACGGGCGATGAGCGGCGCCAGTTGCGCCGCCTCGGACGCGGACCAGAGCGAGCGCGGCAGGCCGGTCATCGCCGTCGACAGCAGCCCCGCCGCCTCGGCGGAGGGCGCATCGAGCGTGGCGCTCTCAACCGCGGGGGAGGTGCCCGAACGCGCCACTGGCGGCTCATCCTTGGGCAGCGCGCCGGGGGAAGAACCGGGAGGCGAGCTGCGTCCGGGAAAGGCACGGCTTGAGGTCCCGCTCTCGGGCAGCGGATGCGGCACGCGCAGAGTGCCGGTCGCGGGCGCCTCTGGCAGCGGCATCGCCGCGCTCACACCAGGAACGCCAGACACAGCGGGGCCGGGCTTGAGCCAGTCGATGGCGGCAAGCGGGGCCTCGGCGGCGCCGAGCGTCGGGGCGCCCAGAAGCAGGGCGCTCAGAAGTAGCCTAGTTCGCATCAAGCTCCACGGGCTGGCGAATTTCCGTCTGGGGCGGTGAGAAATCCGCGCCGAAGTAGGGGCCCACATAGGCGTAAGCCACCAGCGCGATCGCCGCGAGGACGAGAAGGAAGAAAAGGGGTTTGAGGAGTTGTCCCATATGCTCGTTAGTCCTGCCTCATGTTTTTTGTCACTTATACCTAGCCTTTTCGGCAACGACACGTCATTCACGGCCTCAGGAGGCAGAATTGGCGATGCATGGCCGAGAAACAAGGGGATTGCACCCGAAGTTGAAAAAGACAGTTGTGCTGGTGGGCATGATGGGGGCAGGAAAATCGGCCGTTGGCCGGGCGCTCGCCTCTGCCCTGAACGTGCCGTTTCGCGATTCGGATGCCGAAATCGAGAAAGCGGCGAATATGACGATTGCCGAGATCTTCGCCCGCGACGGCGAGGCATTCTTTCGGCGCAAGGAAAGTCAGGTGATCGAGCGTCTGCTCGACGCCCGCCCGGCGGTGCTGTCGACCGGGGGCGGGGCCTATATGGCCGAGGCGAACCGCCGGATGATCACCGAAAAGGGTGTCGCGGTCTGGCTCGATGCCGATCTCAAGGTGCTCTGGGGGCGGGTGCGGCACAAGGACACGCGTCCGCTGCTGCGCACGCCCGATCCGCTGGCCACGCTGACCGAGATCTATGAGCGCCGGGTGCCGATCTATGCGCTGGCCGATCTGGCGGTGACCTCGGAGCATGGGCTGTCGGTGGACAGTATGGCGCTGAAAGTGATCGAGACGCTGAAGACGCGGCCCGACGTATTGGAGGAATGCAGCGGATGAGTGATGCGGCTCTTTCGGGAACGGTACATGTGGACCTTGGCGCGCGCGCCTATGACGTGCGCATCGGCGCCGGGCTGCTGGCGCGGGCCGGGGCCGAGATCGCGCCGCTGCTGGGCAGCCGCAAACGCGTCGTGGTGGTCAGCGACGAGACCGTCGCCGCGGCGCATCTGCCGGCGCTGAAGGCAGGGCTCGCCGCCGAAGGCATCGCCTGCGAGGCGCTGAGCCTGACGCCCGGCGAGGCGACCAAATGCTGGCGCGAGCTGGAGCATGTCACGGAATGGCTGCTGGCCCAGAAGGTCGAGCGGCGCGACGTGGTGGTGGCGCTCGGGGGCGGGGTGATCGGCGATCTGGTGGGGTTTGCCGCGGCGATCCTGCGCCGGGGTGTGCGCTTCGTGCAGATCCCCACCTCGCTGCTGGCGCAGGTCGACAGTTCGGTCGGTGGCAAGACTGGCATCAACTCGCCCGCGGGCAAGAATCTCATCGGTGCCTTCCACCAGCCCTCGCTGGTGCTGGCCGACATCGACGTGCTCGCCACGCTGGCGCCGCGCGACTTCCTGGCGGGCTACGGCGAGGTGGTGAAATACGGGCTGCTCGGCGATGCGACCTTCTTCCATTGGCTCGAGGACAATGCCGCCGGGCTGGTGGCGCGCGATCCGCAGGTGCTGGCGCATGCGGTGACCCGCTCGGTGGAGATGAAGGCCGAGATCGTGGTGCGCGACGAGACCGAGCAGGGCGATCGCGCGCTGCTCAACCTCGGGCACACGTTCTGCCACGCGCTGGAGGCGGCCACGGGCTATTCCGACCGGCTGCTGCATGGCGAGGGCGTGGCGATCGGCTGCGCGCTGGCTTTCGAGCTTTCGGCCCGCCTCGGGCTCTGCCCGCAGGAGGACCCGTCGCGGCTGCGGGCGCATCTGGCACAAATGGGCATGAAGCGCGACCTCAGCGATATTCCCGGCGATCTGCCGGGGGCCGAGGCGCTCTTCGATCTCATGGGGCAGGACAAAAAGGTGCTCGACGGCGCCATTCGCTTCATCCTCGCCCGTGGCATCGGGCAGGCTTTCGTCACCGCCGATGTGCCGCGCGAGGCGGTGCTGGGCGTGCTGCGCGATGGGCTGGCCGCCCGCTGAACGGCGCCGCCGCGCCTATAAGGCGTATTTGAAAAGAGAAGAAGCCCGAGGGTCTTGGCGGTCTTGCTGACCTTCGGGCTTCTTCTCTTTAAAAATACGCATGTTGAGACTTTGCCGCCTTTGCGGCGGGCGGGCGCTTGGCGCCAGACAGAAAAATGGCGCGAGGGGGTGCCTCGCGCCAAGTGGAAGAGGTTCCGTCAGGTCCGGGGATCAGCCCTGCCAGAACTTGCGGCGCGCCTCCCGAAGGGCGGCGGTCCGTTCCAATCCGACGTCACGCAGAAGATGGTCATCGAGCTCGAGCAGCGCACGGCGGGTGTGGCGGCGCTCGGACCATTTCGCGGTCACCACCGCAACGCGCAGCGCAATGGCCGCAAACGGCGGCAGCGGGCGCTGCGCGTCGAGATAGGCAAGAAGCGGGGCGTGGGCGGCATGTGCCATCGGTGTATCTCCAGTTTTGTATCGGTACAATTATCTTGATCTCATGCGATCATTGATACATTGTGCCCCAATGAGCGTCGAGAAAAACATTGTTACCGATACAATTTTCGAACTGTTCGAAAATCAGGCGTCGGGTCCGAAATATCGAATGCTGGCAAGTGCTTTGCGGGACGGGATCACGCAGGGGAAGCTTGCCGCGGGCACGCGGCTTCCGCCGGTGCGGGAGCTTGGATGGCGGCTCGGGATGACCCCGGGCACCGTGGCGCGGGCCTATACAATCCTCACTGACGAGTCCGTGCTGGTGGCGGAAGTGGGACGCGGCACCTTCGTGCGCGGCACGCCGGAGACCGCGCCGCCGCTGCTGATCGAGAGCGGCCCGCGCGAGGTGACCCCCAGCGGCGATGCGATGGTGAGCCTCTTCACCGGGCGCATTCCCGATCTGGGGCAGGTGGCGCTGGTGCGCGAGGCGCTGGCCCGGATCTCGGCGCGGCCCTCTCCCGGTCTGATGGATTACCCCACCAGCCGTGCCTTTGCTCCGGCGCGTCAGGCGGCGCTGAACTGGCTGGCGGATGTGCCCATGGGGCAGGTGCATCACGAGGATGTGGTGCTCAGCCATGGGGCGCAGAACGGCATCTCGCTGGTGATGCAGGCGGTGCTGCGCGGGCGCCGGCCCGTCGTGCTGGTGGAGGAGCTGTGCTATCCCGGCTTCCGCCGCGCCGCCGAGCTGTTGCGCGCCGAGCCGGTGCCGGTGCCGATGGACGCGCAGGGGCTGCGGCCCGATGCACTGGCGGAACTGGCGCGCAAGCATGAGGCGCAGCTGCTCTGCACCTCTCCGGCAATGCACAACCCCACCACCCATGTGACACCGCCCGCGCGCCGCCGCGAGATCGCCGCAGTCGCCCGCAGTTGCGGGCTGCATGTGCTGGAGGATGACAGCACCTTTCTGGGCGAGGCGCGCTGCGAGACCTATCGCGCGATGCTGCCCGAGCAGGGCTGGTTCGTCTCGTCGATCTCCAAGACGCTGACGCCGAGCCTGCGGGTTGGTTTCGTCATTGCCCCACGGGCGCGGCGCGGCGATCTGCGCCGGGCGGCGGAATACGGGTTCTTTGGCCTTGCGCTGCCGCTGGCCGATCTGGTCAGCGATCTGCTCAGCCGCCGCGAGACCCGCGAGATCGTCCGGGCCGTGCGTGCGCGCAACGCGCTTTATGTGCGCAGCGCGGTGAATGTCCTTGGCGGGCATGATATCACCTGGAACGAGGAGGCGCCCTTCGTCTGGCTGCGGCTTCCGGCGGGCTGGCGCGCCGCTGCCTTCTGCATGGCGGCGGAAGCCGAGGGAGTGCAGGTGCGGGCCGCCGAGGAGTTCGCCCTGCGCGACGCCTTCGCGCCGCATGCGGTGCGCATCGGCATGAACGGGCAGGTACCGCTGTCCGAGTTCGAGGCCGCGATCCTGAAGCTGCGCAGGCTGCTGGACGATCCGCCCGAGCAAATCCTCGTCTGAGCGGGGCTGGGGGCGTGAATATTTGTGGGGTATTTAGATACCGTTTTTTCAAGTCATTGTTTTTAAGCGATTAATGCGGAAAGGTGGCGCTTGACTGTGTCGCGGGCATGCTTATAACCCGCCCATCGGAATTCGGGGCCCGCCGTGGCTCCTTTTTGAACAAGCTCAAGGGCAACCACGATGAAAACCTTCTCTGCGACTCCGGCAGACATCGAGAAGAAATGGATCGTGATCGACGCGGAAGGCGTCGTTCTCGGCCGTCTCGCCTCGATCGTTGCCATGCGTCTGCGTGGCAAGCACAAAGCCACCTTCACCCCGCACATGGACATGGGCGACAATGTCATCGTCATCAACGCCGACAAGGTGCAGATGACCGGCAAGAAGCGTGAAGAAAACTTCTACTGGCACACCGGCCACCCGGGCGGCATCAAGTCCCGCACCAAGGCCCAGATCCTCGAGGGTGCACACCCCGAGCGTGTGGTGTTCCAGGCCGTCAAGCGCATGCTTCCGGGCAACCGCCTGTCGCGTCAGCAAATGACCAACCTGCGCATCTACGCAGGCGCGGCGCACCCGCACGAGGCGCAATCGCCCGAAGTGCTGGACGTCAAGTCGATGAACAAGAAAAACACCCGGGTGTAATCATGGCCGAACAGATCAACTCTCTGGAAGAGCTGGGCACCGCTGCAGGCATCGAAGCTGCGCCCGAAACCGTCGAAGCCCCGCGTGAGCCCGTTCGTGACGAGCTGGGCCGCTCCTATGCCACCGGCAAGCGGAAGGACGCTGTTGCACGCGTCTGGATCAAGCCGGGCTCGGGCAAGGTCGTGGTGAACGGCAAGGAACAGGCGAAATACTTCGCACGTCCCGTGCTGCAAATGATCCTGCGTCAGCCCTTCACCGTTGCCGGTGTGGAAGACCAGTTCGACGTTTACGCGACCGTGAAAGGTGGCGGTCTTTCGGGTCAGGCCGGTGCGGTCAAGCACGGCATCTCGAAAGCACTGCAGCTCTACGATCCGTCGCTGCGTGGCGCTCTGAAAGCCGCAGGCTTCCTGACCCGCGACAGCCGCGTCGTCGAGCGTAAGAAGTTCGGCCGCCGCAAGGCCCGCCGCAGCTTCCAGTTCTCGAAGCGCTGATCCGCTTGCGATATACGGAAAGGGCCGCCTCTGGGGCGGCCCTTTTCATTTGGAAGGACGGAAAGACATGCGCGATGTGACGATGGCCTCGGCGGCCGATCTGGTGCGGGTGATCGCTGGCAAGGTCGATCCGGCCAAGATCTCGCTGTTTTCGGTGATGCGCAACGAAAGCGCGATCCTGCCGGCGTTCTTCGATCATTATCGCCGCATTGGCTTTCAGCAATTCGTCATCCTCGACGATGGCTCGGACGACGGCAGCCGCGCGTGGCTGCAGGCGCAGCCCGATTGCGTGCTGCTCGAGGCGGACATGCGCTTTGGCGACGAGCTGCGCTACTGCGACCCCGAGGGCAAGGCGCGCCGCATCCGCTTTGGCACCTACGCAAAGATCGCCGTGCCGCATCTCTATTTCGACGGGCAGGTGGTGGC
This sequence comes from Salipiger sp. ABN3_019, assembly GCF_056158605.1. NCBI lineage: Bacteria > Pseudomonadati > Pseudomonadota > Alphaproteobacteria > Rhodobacterales > Roseobacteraceae > Salipiger > Salipiger sp. ABN3_019. The sequence goes on along the minus strand of NZ_JBSWTP010000009.1, from coordinate 2,348,261 downwards.
CTATCTCGATGCCGACGAGTTTCTGCTGTTGCCGCCCGGTGTCGACGACATCGCCGAAGTGATCGCCGCCATGGACCGCGATGGCGACGCGAACCTCATGGCCTCGGTCGTCGAGGTCTTTCCGGCTGGGGTCGAGGGGCTGTCGGGCGAACTGCCGCAGACCGCGGACGGGCTCTTCTCGGCCTATCCCTATTTCCAGCCGCAGGCGCTGTTCCGCCCGAGCGCGGCCAAGAAGCCTGACTTCCTTGCGCCCTCCAAGACCGAGCAGCTTTTCGAGCACTATGGCGTCACGCCGCCGCTGGTGCGCAGCGGCTGGCAGCGGCTGTGGATGTCGAAAGCGGCCAAGGCAGAGCAACTGCGGCAGAAGTCACCGCGGCACAAGACGCCGCTGATCCGGCGCAGCGCCAATAGCCGGCTGACCGGCTCGCATGGCGGCAACCTGCCGCCCGCGCCGGATAAGCTTTTGGTGCTGGCGCATTTCGTCTTCACCGCGCAATTCGCCGCCAAAATCCGCCGCGCGGTGGATTGGGGCAGCTACGCCCATGGCTCGCGAAAATACCATGGCTACGCCCGTCTTCTGGAGGCGTTGCAGGCCCAGCAGGACGGGTTTCTCGACGGCGCGAGCGCCCGTTACGAGGACCCGCAGCAGCTGATCGACTGCGGGCTGATGCTCTGGCCGGAGAGCGCTCAGAAAGTGTAGCCGAAGGTGGTGATCTCTTTCTCGTAGAGCTCGCCCACGGTGTCGCGCAGTTCCGGCGTGTAAAAGCTGCGGGGATCGCTGCGCTTGCCGCTTTTGGGGCGGTGCGATCCCTTGGCGCGGGGCAACCAGCCGTCATAGGGAATGCCAAGCTCGGTGCAGGCGGCGCTCAGATCGTCCTGCAGCGTTTCAAAGCGCAGCACCTTGTCGGCGACGATTTCGTTGTCGATCGTGTAGAGCGGCCAGTTGTCGTGATAGCGCAGCCGGATCACCCCGCCCAGATCGTCGCCGCGCACGATGCCGTCGATGAAGTCCGAAAAGGTCGGCGGACTGCTCATCCCCTTGATACGCCAGAAGTAATCCGACACGCATTTGGTCCACGGGTTGCGCACGACGCAGAACTTGCGGCTGTTCGCCCAATCTTCGGGAAAGGCGCGGGCGATGGTTTCGGCGTAGGCATGCTGCGGCTGCTGCTCTTGCAGAAGCGCCCGGTAGCGCTGCAGCAGCAGCGCCTTGCGGGTGGCGGTGCGGCGCTTCTCGCCGCGCAATCCCGAGAGCGCCAGCGCCGATTTGAAACCGCCGACCTTCTTCTGCTCTTCTTTCGCCTCGCGAAGCACCCGGTCGGTCAGCGCAATGCCTTCGGCTTGGGTTTCGGAAAGCGCGGAGAGCTGCAGATCGTCGGGGCCGAGATCGCGGGCGAGAGAAACGCAGATCGAGCTTCCCGCGGTCTTGCGACAATGCAGGAAGATATAGCGATGTTTCCGACTGATAATCATTGTCTCTCCGGGTCAGGCGATCAAGCGGGCAGAGGGCCAGAGGCTGCGCGCCTCAGGGAGCCGCTCGATGACCGCTGCGTAAACCGCGGCATAATGCGCGGCGATCTCAGCGGCAAGCGCATCGGGGACATCGCTTCCGGATGCGCGGGAGTTCACCGCCTGCGCCCCCTGCGAGGGATCGCACGGCACGCCTGCAAAAGCCGAGAGCGCGGCGATGCCCTCGGGTTGGAAGAGATTTTCGAACAGGCAGATGAACCGCTGCTCCTGCGGGAAGGCCGCTTCGAGCGCCACAAGCGTCCGGTCATAGCGGCTGCGGGCCTCGGCCTCGGCACCGGGGTAGAAGGCGCGCAGCGCCTCGGTGTTGCTTTCCGACTGCGGCAGCCGCCCCTTGGCCATTTCCATGCGCAGGTGCGAGCGCAGCCGCGCCACCGGGTCACGCATGGAAAAGATCACCTTGGTCGCGATGCCGCGCTTGGCGAACCCGTCCCGAATACGCGCCAGCATCTCGGGCGGCAATGCCGCGTAGGACGGGGTGATGTCGCCGGTGCGCAGGATGCCGGGCCGGTCGAGCAGCCCGGCGAAATAGTCGAAATAGGCCTCGGGATCGGATTGCAGGCGCCAGCGCAGGTGCTGCGCGGGTTCCTCTGCACCAAAACCGGTCTTGAGGCGCGCCCGCATCCGTTCCTTCAACGGCGGCGTGGCCACGCGGTAGCGTTCGAAGACGCCGCCGAGCTCATGTTCCCAGACCTGATATTCCCCGAGTTTGCCGAAGTCGCTGCCCTCCTGACGGTTCAGATAGGCCTGTATCCATGTGGAGCCGCATTTCTGGCCGCCGAGGCCGAGGAAGAAGGTCTTTTGGGTCATGGTCCGGTCCTTGCGGGGGGCGGCGGGAAGTTCGGGGGCTCTGCCCCCGCCGCGCGGGGCGCGGCGCCCCCGGGGTATTTATCTCTAGACGAAGGGTCAGGCGTCGGGCGGGATGAGACCGAGGCCGCGCAGGTAGATGCCGATGCCGGTCTCCAGCAGCTCGTCCGCGGGAAAGGGCGACTGGGTGCCCGGCGAGTTGCGCGCAAACAGTTCGACGACGCCGTGGCTCAGCGCCCAGACATGCGCCGAGAACATCGCCGCGGGCGGGCGCTTCTCGGGGGGGATGTGCTGCGACAGATCGCTCGCGGCCTTCTCCAGCACCCCGCGGGCGTGGCGCGAGGCGGCGGCCAACTCGGGCGAATGGTTCACCGAGATGCCGCTTTCGAACATCGAGATGTAGTGGCCGGGATGGCGGCGGGCGAAGGCGAGATAGGCGCGCCCCGTGGCCTCGAAGGCCGCCAGCGCCGAGGGCTGGCCGCTGTCATAGGCGTATTGCATGAGATCGCCGAAAATCTCATAGCCCTGCCGCGCCGCCTCGGCGATCAGATCCTCACGGCCCGAGAAATGCCGGTAAACCGCAGCGGGGGTGACCCCGGCGCGCTTTGCCGCCTCCGACAGGGTGAAGCCCGTGGGGCCCTTTTCCTCGATCAGCTCCAGCGCGGCCTCGACCAGCGCCTGCCGCAGGTTGCCATGGTGATAGCCGCGTTTACCCATCCCAGACTTCGGGACCCCCGGCGATCTTCGCGTCGGGCACGCCAACGGCGGCCTCATCCTTGTTGTCGTAATCGAGATGGCTCAGCACGTGGCGGATGGCGGCGATGCGGGCGCGCTTCTTGTCGTCCGAACGGATCACCGTCCAGGGCGCGGCTGACGTATGGCTGCGCGAGAGCGTCTCGCGGATCGCCGCGCCATATTCGTCCCAGAGCTTCAGGCCCTCGACGTCGATCGACGACAGTTTCCATTGCTTCAGCGGATCCTGCTCTCGCGCAAGGAAGCGGCGCAGCTGCTCGGCCTGTCCGACGTTGAGCCAGAACTTGAACAGCTTGATGCCTTCCTCGACCAGCATCTTCTCAAAATCCGGCACCTGCGCAAAGAAATGCTCGCGCTGCGCCTCGGTGCAGAAGCCGAAGACATGCTCGACCACGCCGCGGTTGTACCAGCTGCGGTCGAAGAAGACGATCTCGCCGCCCGCGGGCAGATGGTCGATATAGCGCTGCAGATACCATTGCGTCGCCTCGGTGTCCGAGGGTTTCGACAGCGCCACCACGCGCGCGCCGCGCGGGTTGAGGTTCTCGCGGAAGCGTTTGATCGTGCCGCCCTTGCCCGCGGCGTCGCGGCCCTCGAACAGAATGGCGATGCGCTCGCCGCTGGCCTTCACATGGCGCTGCAGCTTCATCAGCTCGACCTGCAGCGCTATCATCTGCTTGTCGTAGCTCTTGCCCTTCATCTCTTCGGAATAGGGATAGCTGTGCGAGAGGATGTCATCCTTGTCGGCGCGGCGGATGGCCTGTCGCACCTCCTTGGGAGCCTTCTTCTCGAAGAACGCGCTGATCGCGCCGTCGAAGGGCAGGGACACGGGGCTAGGTCCTTCTGATTGCGTCGTCTTCATCAATATGGGGCCAAGCGCCGGTCAGCGCAAACCCGCGCGCGCGGCGGCGCGGGCGATGGCGGCGTCCATCTGCGCGGGGCTGACATGCTGGGGCATATGGCCGACGCCGGGCAGGGTGACGAGATTGGCGCGCGGGATCTGCGCCGCCGTCGGCACCGAGTGGATCTGCAGGCCCACCGTGGTGTCGGCCTCGCCGTGGACCAGCTCCACCGGCAGATCGAGCGCCGGGTAGCGCGGCGCGAGGGCGCGGATCTCGGCCTTGAGGCTGGCGCGCTGGCGGGCGTTGGCCGCAAGGCTCTCGCGGCGCAGGGTCAGCGGCGCGCCGATATGCGCGGCATAGCCCGCGGGCACGGGGTTGGGCAGGAAGACATCCTCGATGGCATCCTGCACGGCGCTGTCGGGCGCGAAAGCGGCAATGGCGGGATTGGCGAGCGGCGCGAGCGGCCCGGCGGTGATCTGATAAAAGAGCGGCAGCCCGCCCTCCCAAGGCTGCGAGGCGGCGCCCAGCAGCACCAGCGCGGACACGCTCTCGGGATGGTTCGCCGCCCAGGCCAGCGCCACGGCGCCGCCATAGGACTGGCCAAGCACGATGGGCCGCGCCGCGCCGAGTTGCCCGGCGGCGGACGACAGCAGCGCCGCCTGCTCGAAGATGCTGTCGCCATCCGCCTCGGCCTCGGTGTAGCCAAGGCCCGGGCGGTCGAAGGCGATGACGCGGTAACGCGGGCTCAGCCGCGCGACGGCGTCAAAGGTCCAGTCTCGCAGATTGCCGCTGGCGCCATGGATCAGAACCAGCGGCGGACCGCTGCCCTTCTCCACGTAATGCACCCGGCGGTCGCCGACCTGCAGGAACTGCCCCTCGGGGGGGAAGGCCGCCTCGGCGCCGCTGGCCTCGCGGCCCGCCTTGCTGCTGGTCAGCCCGCATCCGGCCAGTGTCAGCAGCAGGGCGGGCAGCAGCATCTGCCACATGGCTCAGGCCCCGACCTTGGCGGCGGCGCGCCAGTCGGTGGACTCGCTGCCGATCCGCGCCACGTCGAACGGCGTGGTCATGTAGATCTCGGAGATCCAATTGGTGAACAGCAGATGCGCGTGGCTGCGCCAGCGGTTCAGCGGCTTCTGGCTCGGATCGTCGCTGGGGTAGTAATTCGCCGGCACGTTGATCGGCTTGCCCGCCTCGACGTCGCGGTCATACTCGTCCTTCAGCGTGGTGCTGTCATACTCGAGGTGGTTGAAGATATAGAGCGCGCGATGCGCCTTGTCCTCGACCAGCGCCGGGCCGGTTTCCGGCGAGTGGATCAGCACCGGCAGGCCCGCCGCCTCGATCTCGTCGCGGCGCATCTCGGTCCAGCGCGACACCGGCATCACCATGTCGTCCGAGAAGCCGCGCAGGAAGGGCGAGGCGGGGGCGAGGTTCTGATGGCGCACGCAGCCGAAGGCCTTGTGATCGAGGATGTGCTTCTTGATGCCGTGGAAGTAGTTGATCATCGCCATGCCGCCCCAGCAGACGCCGAAGGTGGCGTGCACATGGGTCTGGCTCCACTCGAAGACGCGCTTGAGCTCATCCCAATAGGTGACATCGGTGAACTCGAGATGTTCGATCGGCGCGCCGGTGATGATCAGCCCGTCGAACTTCTCGCCCGAGGCTTCGACCTCCGAGAAGGGCCGGTAGAAGGCTTCCATATGTTCGGCGGCGGTGTTCTTGGTCTGATGCTCGCTCATGCGGATCAGCGAAAACTCGATTTGCAGCGGCGTCGCCCCGATGAGGCGCGCGAACTGGTTCTCGGTCTGGATCTTCTTGGGCATGAGGTTGAGCAGCGCGATGCGCAACGGCCGGATATCCTGCCGCGAGGCGCTGTCCTCGGACATGACCATCACGCCCTCGCGCGAGAGCACGTTATAGGCGGGAAGGTCTTCGGGCAGCTTGATCGGCATGGAGTTTATCCTTTGGTCAGTTGCGCAGATGTATCGCCGCAGGGGCATTTGCTCAAGAGGGGCGCGGGGATGGGCTTGCGGCGCGGCAAGAGTGGGGGGCGCTGCCCCCGCCCGCTGCGCGGGCTCCCCCGGGATATTTTCATCTAGACGAAGGGGGACAGTCTGCGCTTCGTCTAGATAAAAATATCCCCGCCGGAGGCAGGCCGGACGGTCCCGCCTTCGAGGGGCTTGTATTTTCGCGCGGCCTGTCGTTCTGTGATCGCAGTTTTGGAGGAGATCATTCATGCGCGCCGCTGTCCTGAGAGAATACAACGCCGACCTGTCGATCGAGGAGGTGCCGATGCCGGCCTGTCCCGAGGATGGCGTGGTGCTGAAAGTGCTGGCCTGTGGGGTCTGCCGCTCGGACTGGCACGGCTGGTCGGGCGAGCATCCGCGGGTGAAGCCGGGGCAAATTCAGGGCCATGAATATTGCGGCGAGGTGGTCGAGGCGGGACCCGCCTCGCAATGGCAGGTCGGCGACAAGCTGGTGGCGCCTTTCATCCTCGCCTGCGGCACCTGTCCGCAGTGCCGCGAGGGGCAGCAGCACACCTGTTTTGACCAGCGCCTGCCGGGGTTCATTGAGCCGGGTGCTTTTGCCGAATATGTCGCCGTGCCGCGCGACTTCAATCTCGCGCGGTTGCCTGAGGGCATGTCACCCACTTTGGCCGCAGGGCTTGGCTGCCGGGTGACCACCGCGTGGCATGCGCTCACCGGGCGCGCGGCGCTGCAGGGCGGCGAGTGGCTGGCGGTGCATGGTACCGGCGGCATCGGGCTTTCGGCGGCCATCCTTGGCCGCGCGCTGGGGGCGCATGTGGTGGTCGTGGACGTGGTGCAGGAAAAGCTGGATCACGCGCTGTCGCTAGGCATGGATGCGGCGGTGAACGCCGCCGAGGAGGACGCGGCGGCGAAGATCAAGGAGATCACCGGCGGCGGCGCGCATGTGAGCGTCGAGGCCCTGGGCATCCCGCAGACCGTCAACGCCTCGATCCGCTGCCTGCGGCCCTTGGGGCGGCACGTGCAGGTGGGCATGCCTGTGGGTCATCACGCGGTGCAGGAAGTGGACATGAATGCCGTCTATATGGCCAATCTGGCGCTTTACGGCACCCGCGGCATGCCCTCGCATCGCTATCCGTCGCTGCTTGGATTGATTACGCGCGGAAAGGTGGATATGAGCCCGCTTATCGCGCGCGAGATTCCCCTCAGCCAGGCCGGGGCGGAACTGGCGGCGTTCAACGGGCCGACGCCTCCGGGTGTGGCCGTGATCACCGATTTCACCCGCTGACGCGGGGGCGGCGCCGCAGCGCGTCGCAAGGCCGTTCAGGAGAGTGCCCATGAAAGCCGCCGTCATCGTCTTCCCCGGATCGAACTGCGATCGTGATCTCAAGATGGCCTTCGAACAGGCCGGGCTGCAGGTCGAGATGGTCTGGCACAAGGACACCGCGCTGCCCGAGGGCGTCGACATCGTCGGCCTGCCGGGCGGCTTTTCCTACGGCGACTACCTGCGCTGCGGCGCCATTGCCGCCAACTCGCCGATCTGCCGCGATGTGAAAGCCCATGCCGAGCGCGGCGGTTACGTCTTCGGCGTCTGCAACGGCTTTCAGATTCTCACCGAGACCGGGCTGCTGCCGGGCGCGCTGCTGCGCAACGCAAACCTCAAGTACATCTGCCGCACCATCGGCCTTGAGGTGGCTGAAAGCCAGTCGATCTTTACCCGCGGCTATGAGGCGGGCGAGCGCATCGGCATCCCGATCGCGCACCACGACGGCAATTACACCGCCGATGCGGCGACGCTGGACAGGCTCGAAGGCGAAGGCCGCGTGGCCTTCCGCTACACCGACAACCCCAATGGGTCGGACCGGGATATTGCGGGCATTCTTTCGGAAAACCGCCGTGTTCTCGGGATGATGCCGCACCCCGAGCGGGCCTGCGATCCGTCGCAGGGCAATGAGGACGGTGCGCGTCTTTTCGCCCATTTGACCGCCGCGCTGGCCGAGGCTTGACCGGCAACGCTTGAGAAGGCGGCACGCGGCGCGTAAATTGGGCGCCATGTCGGAGCCCGCCAACGATCAAAAAGACCGCAGGCGCTCGGGCCCGCTTAGCTGGCGGGTGCGGGCTGCTTTGATTGTGCTGCTGGTTCTGGCGGTCAGCACGGTGTGGATCACCAACGTCCTGCTGACCGACCGGTCCACCGCCTCGACGCGCAACCGCGCCGAGTTGCGGCTGGCGCTCTACTCCGGCAACATCCTGTCCGAACTGCGCCGCAACGCCATCGTGCCGCAGCTTCTGGCGCGCGACCCGGCGCTGATCGGCGCGCTCAATTCCAACGATTTCAGCCAGTCAACTCAGCGCCTGATCTCTTACGTGGATGAGATCGGTGCCGCTTCGCTGATGCTGCTGGATCGCGACGGGCGCACCGTGGCGGCGACCGACCGCAATCGGCTGGGGCAGAACCACCGCGGCGAGGCCTATTATGTCGACGCGCTGCGCGCCAACACCACCGTCTTTACCGTGCAGGAGCGCGAGGCGGGCGGCTATGCCTTCACCTATTCGCGCCGGGTCGAAAGCCAGAATTCCGCCATCGGGGTGATCGTGGTCGAGGTCGATCTGGCCAAGTTCGAACGCGCCTGGGCCGGTATCACCGATGCTGTCGCCGTGCTCGATTCCGAAGGCCACATCATTCTGGCGACCGAGCCGCGCTGGCGCGGGCTGACGATGGATGAGGCCTTGGCCCGCCAGCCCGCCGAGAACGCCATAGAGCGTGCCATCAAGGCCACCGCCGATTGGACCGCGCTGCCCGCTGACGCCTATCTGCGCGGCGAGGCGGTGATGCGGATCGACGGGCGTATCCCGTTCCGCGGCTGGACCATGGCGACCTTCACCACCTATGCCTCGGTGCGCGAGAAGGTGAACGCCGTACTGGCGCTGGAGATCATGGCCTTTGCTCTGCTCGCGGCGCTGGCCTTCTACGCGCTGTCGCGCAAGACCGCGCTGCGTATGGCCCTGTTCCAGCGCGAAAGCGTCGAGCTGCGCGCGCTCAACGCCCGGCTGCAGCGCGAGATCGCCGAGCGCGAGAAGGTGCAGAAGGATCTCGCCAGCGCCGAGCAGACGCTGGAGCAAAGCTCGAAGCTCGCCGCGCTTGGCGAGATGTCCGCCGCGGTGAGCCACGAGTTGAACCAGCCGCTGGCGGCGATGAAGACCTATCTTGCCGGGGCGCGGCTGCTGCTCAACCGCAACCGCCCCGAGGAGGCGCTGACCGCCTTCTCGCGCATTGACGATCTCATTGAGCGCATGGGTGCGATCACCCGCCAGCTGAAAAGCTATGCCCGCAAGGGGCAGGCCAATTTCGTGCCCGTCGACATGGGCGAGGCGCTGGCCTCGTCGCTGTCGATGATGGAGCCGCAACTTAAGGCGCGGCGGGTCCGGATCTCGAAAATCCTTCCCGATGTGCCGGTGCGGGTGATGGGCGACCGGATGCGGATCGAGCAGGTTCTGGTGAACCTGCTGCGCAACGCCATCGACGCGACCAAATCCGTGGCCAACCCCGAGATCGAGATCATCCTCGCCAGCGGCGAAACCGCGACGCTGAGCGTGCGCGACAACGGCCATGGCATCGAGGACCTCGATGCGCTGTTCGAGCCTTTCTACACCACCAAACAGCCCGGCGACGGCACCGGCCTCGGCCTTGCGATCTCTTCGGGGATCGTCGCCGATCTGGGCGGCCGTCTTACCGCTCGGAACGGAACCGAGGGTGGGGCTGTTTTCGAGATGCAATTGCCTATCTTGAACCAGAGCCACGCGGCGGCCGAGTGAGCCGCCCGCCATGACGAGTATGACACCGCGTAACGCGTAAGAAGACCACAACAAAAGGCGACCAGACCGAATGACCAAAGCCATGAAGATCGCCATCGTCGACGATGAAAAGGACATGCGCCAGTCGATCAGCCAATGGCTGGCCCTGTCGGGCTATGACACCGAGACCTATTCCAGCGCCGAAGAGGCGCTCGGCGCGGTCGGTGCCGATTATCCGGGGATCGTGATCTCTGACATTCGCATGCCGGGCATGGATGGCATCCAGCTGCTGCGCAAGCTCATGGGCAATGACAGCGCGCTGCCTGTCATCATGATCACCGGCCACGGCGACGTGCCAATGGCGGTCGAGGCGATGCGCATCGGGGCCTATGACTTCCTCGAAAAGCCCTTCAACCCCGATCGCATGTCGGAACTGGCGAAAAAGGCCACCAACGCCCGCCGCCTGACGCTCGACAACCGGGTGCTGCGGCGCGAGCTGTCGGACGGCGGCCAGCTGATGAGCAAGCTCATCGGCCAAAGCCCCGCCATGGAGCGGCTGCGCGAGGACGTGCTCGATCTGGGGCAGGCCGACGGTCATGTGCTGATCGACGGCGAGACCGGCACCGGCAAGACGCTGATCGCCCACGCGCTGCACGCGGTGGGGTCGCGCGCGGGCAAGAAGTTCGTGCTGATCTCCTGCGCGGCGATGGATGAGGATGCGCTGATGCGCCGCCTCTTCGGCCCGATGCAGCCCGAGGACACCCGCCTGCCAGCGATCGAGGAAGCGCGCGGCGGCACGCTGGTGCTGGAAGACATCGAAAGCCTGTCGGACGCCTCGCAGGCGCGGCTGCTGTCGGTGATCAACGATCAGGGCACCCCGCCCGAGACCCGCATCGTCGCGATCTGCAACCTGCAGGACGAAGGCCGCACCTGCGAGACCGCGCTGCGCCCCGATCTTTACTACCGCCTTGCGGCGCTGAAGATCACCGTGCCGCCGCTGCGCCAGCGCGGCGAGGACATCCTGACGCTGTTCACCCGCTTCTCCGAGCAGTTCTCGGATGAATATGGCTGCGACGCGCCGCAGGTCTCGGCACAAGAGGCGGCGCAGCTTTTGCAGGCGCCGTGGCCGGGCAACGTGCGCCAGCTGATCAACCTCGCAGAGCGCGCGGTACTGCAATCGCGCCGCGGCACGGGCACCATCGCCTCGTTGCTGATGAACGATCACGAGGACATGCAGCCGGTGATGACCACCGAGGGCAAGCCGTTGAAAGAATACGTCGAAGCCTTCGAGCGCATGCTGATCGACAACACCATGCGCCGCCACAAGGGCTCGATCTCTTCGGTGATGGACGAGCTGTGCCTGCCGCGCCGCACGCTGAACGAGAAGATGGCCAAATACGGCCTGCAGCGCTCGGATTACCTCTGAGCAGGGTCTTTGAGCGGGGCATTGATCAAGGTGAGGCCGCAGCCCTTGGTGTGCGGCTTGACGCTTCGATAGGGTGCCCCTGTTAACGGCTTATTAAGCTTTTCGCTAAAACCTAAAGAAACCTCCCGGTCAGTCCGGGAGGTTTTTCTGCATTCAGCGGCCTCTGCGCTGCCTGTGTGATCCCATTTGGTTAACAAGTTTTGAACAAGCAGGAGGGGAGCGGATATGAACACTCTGCCGGATATGGCGCTTGGCGCCGAGGCCGGGCTTCCGGCGTCGGAACTGGACGCGGTGCTTGATCGGCTCGGCGCGGCGGCGCTGCCGCTCACCGGGGCCGTGGCCTGTCGTATCGACCTGCCTGCGGAAATCGTCGGCCCGCGCGCCGTATGTCTGGCCGCGCCGCTGAGCGGGCCATTGGCCGATCATATGCAGCATATGGCACAGGCTCGGGTGCAGCCGCTTGGCAGCGCCGCGACACTGGCGCGTTCGGCACCTGCGCTGGGAACTGCGCGGGACACGGCGAACACCACGCTGCAGGAGGTCGAGGGGACCCGCTATCGCTTCGTGCAGCGCAGCTTCACCGGCCCCTGCGGGCTTGTGCTGGGGGACATCCTGCTGGGCTTTGACGCCGCGCGCACCGGCGCGGATGAGGCTGAACAGGCGGCGCTTCATTTCACCGCGCTGCTGGCGTCGCTGCTGGCCGAGCGCCGCGGCAAGCTGGCCATGGCGCGCGACTTGGCGGCGCTGGGGCGTCATGCGGCGCATCTGCAGCGGCGTCTGCGCAAGGACCCTCTCACCGGGCTGGAAAATGCCACCTCCTTCGAGGCGGGGGTGCGGGATGACCTTGACGCCGGGCGTGGCGCGCAGGCGCTGGTGCTGTTCGACGTGGATCACTTCAAGGACATCAACGATCTGCATGGCCACCAGTTCGGCGACATCTACCTGCGGGCCATTGCCGGCGCGCTGAGCAGCAGCCTGCCCGCAGACGCGCGGATCGGGCGCATCGGCGGCGATGAGTTTGCCGCGCTGTTGCGGCTGCCGAGCGACCCCGAGCCCGCTCTGGCGAGCGCATTGCGCCGCTGTCAGGCCGCGCTTCAAGGGCTTGGCGAGAGTTTGGGAAAGCCCGAGATCGGCGGCGTCAGCATCGGCGCGGCGCTGTTTCCAAGGCAGGCGGAAACCTATGACACGCTGTTCGAACTGGCCGATACGGCGCTCTATGCGGCGAAACGGGCCGGGCGCGGCGCCGAGATGTTGTTCGATCCGCGACGGCACCTGCGGTTCAGCCTGCGCGAACTGATGCGCAATTTCTCGGGCGCTCTGGCCGCGGGTGAGGTGCGCCCGGTGTTTCACCCTGTGGTCGATCTCGCCACCGGGGTCTGCACCGGCTACGAGGTGCTGGCCCGTTGGCAGGCGCCCGGCGGCGACATGGTGGGGCCCGAACTTTTCTCGCCGATCTTCGAAAGCCCGGTGCTGGCCGAGCAGTTGACGCGCAGCATGATCGGGCAGGCCACCGAATGGCTGAGCCGCCTGCCGCAGCGCTGCCGCGCCGAAGGCCAGCCGCTGCGCATCGGGATCAATGTCACCCGCTTTGATCTGTGCAACCGCAGTTTTGCCGACGATCTCGCGCGGCTGCTGGCGGATTTCGGTCTGAGCTGGGAGGCGCTGGTGATCGAGGTGCCCGAGACGGTGATGCTGGGCGAGACCGGCGGCAATGTGTTCGAGGCGCTCCGTGATCTTCGGGCGCGCGGAGCCAAGATCGCCCTCGACGATTTCGGCACCGGCTATGGCAGCCTGCGCCACTTGGGCACATGGCCGATCGACATGCTGAAAATCGACTGTCAGTTCGTGCAAGGTCTGAGCGCGCGCCCGCGCGACCGCGCCGTGGTCGAGGCGATCCTGAGTATGGCGCGCCGCTTTGGCTTTCGCGTGGTGGCGGAGGGGATCGAGACGCCGGGACAGCTCAGCTACCTACGCGCCATGGGCTGCGATGCGGGGCAGGGTCATCTGATTTCCGCGCCGCTGAGCATAGAGGACCTCGCCTCTGCACCGGCGGTCTATCCGCTGAGCGGCGTCGAAGCCTAGCCCCGGCCAGTCACACCTGTCAGTCGCGCAAGAAGCGGCGCCGGGCCTCTTCGGCCATTGCCTGCTTCATCTCAAGCTCTGCCAGTCGCGCCATGGCGGCCCGGCGCTCCTCGGGCCCGGTGAGCGCGGCGAGCGCCTGACGCTGCAGGGCGACCTGCTTTTTCAGGGTGATCTCCTCGGGCAGCGCACCGGCCTCGGCCATGATGCGAAAGCCCATGGCTTCGCCGGGATCGAGATGCGCCTCGCCGCTGCGGTCGGGCAGCGGACGGCCCTCACCTTCGAGGCCCTGCAGCTTGCCCTCGGCAAGGGATTTCAGAATCCGGCGTTCGGTCAGACGGCTCAGCCAAGACATGCAAAGGCCCACCCTTTCGCGTGAAAGAATGGGCCTTCATTGCATAAGGCGCAAGCGCTCAGCTGCGGGGGATCAGTACCCGCGCCAGATCCAGCCGCCGCCAAAGATGCGGCTGCTCTCGGGGGCGTAGAAAACGCAGGCCTGACCGGGGCTCACGCCTTCCTCGGGGGTCAGCAGTTCGACCTCGGCCTCGGTGTCCGAGATGGGACGGATGATCGCATCCCGCGGCGGGCGGGTGGAGCGGACCTTCACCTTCAGGTGCCACTCGTCGCGGCTGGTGAAGGGCTCGTCGCCAAGCCAGTTGATCTCGCGCACCGGCACCTTGCGGGTCGCCAGCATCTCTTTCGGGCCCACGATGACCTGCTGTTTGTCCACGTCGAGCTTGACCACATAGAGCGGCTCTTCGAGCCCACCGATGCCAAGCCCGCGGCGCTGGCCGATGGTGTAGTGGATCACACCCTTGTGGCTGCCCAGCTTGCGCCCGTCCGCATGGACGATCTCGCCCGGCTCGGCGGCACCGGGGCGCAGCTTCTCGATCACCGAGGCATAATTGCCGTCGGGCACAAAGCAGATGTCCTGACTGTCGGGCTTGTCGGCCACCGACAGACCGTATTTGGCCGCCAGCTCGCGGGTCTCGGCCTTGCTCTTCAGGTGGCCCAGCGGGAAGCGCAGATACGACAGCTGCTCGGGCGTGGTGGAGAAGAGGAAGTAGCTCTGATCGCGGTTGGCATCTGCCGCCGAATGCAGTTCCGGCCCTTCGCCGCCGATCATCCGCTGGATGTAGTGGCCCGTGGCCATGCAATCGGCGTCGAGGTCTTTCGCGGTCTCCAGCAGGTCCTTGAACTTCACCCGCTCGTTGCAGCGGATGCAGGGCACGGGCGTGGCGCCGCCAAGATAGCTTTCGGCGAACTCGTCGATCACCGCATCTTTGAAGATGTTCTCATAGTCCAGAACGTAATGCGGAAAGCCCATCTGCTCGGCGACACGGCGGGCATCATGGATGTCGATGCCGGCGCAGCAGGCGCCCTTCTTGGCCAGTGCCGCGCCGTGATCGTAAAGCTGCAGCGTCACGCCAACCACGTCATAGCCTTCTTCGGCCAGCATGGCGGCGACGACAGAGCTGTCCACGCCGCCGGACATAGCAACGACCACCCGCGTTTCGGCGGGCGGTTTCGCGAATCCAAGCGAGTTCAGGGTCTGGGTATCGAGGGCCATCACAAATCTCCGGGAGTCCGGGGGAATATAGGAAAATGCGTCATACTAACAAGGGCGCGTTTTAGACAGCGTTAAATCACGCAAGCCCAATATGCGTCACCCCCATAGCTCGGGCGGGCGCATCGACGGCGGCAGAAGGCTCAGAGCTGAAGGGAGAAAGCCGGAAGGGGAGCCGAAGGGGGGAGGCTGAAACGGGGAAGCAGACCGGGGAAGCAGGGAAGGCACGAGGGCGGAACGTGGAAGAGCAGGGACGACGCAGATGTACCTCAAGAAGATCGACGGCCCCCGCGCGGTGACCTTGCCGGACGGCTCGATCATGACCCGTGCGGACCTTCCACCGCAGGAAACGCGGCGCTGGGTCGCCTCACGCAAGGCTGCAGTGGTGCGTGCCGTGCGTCATGGTCTGCTCACCCAGGCGCAAGCGATGGAATACTACGCGCTCAGCAGCGAGGAACTGGAGGAATGGCTGAGGGCCGTGTCCTCCCACGGGGAAGAGGCGCTCAAGGCAACGCTCATTCAGCGGTTCCGGGAGTAGTGGCTTTGCGTCGTCCACGCGAGACACGGGGAAGAAGAGCCGCGCAGCTTGAAGCTGAGTGGCACGTTCGGTTAGGAGAGCTATCCATTTGGGTTTCGTTCCTAAGTTGAATTGACCCCGTGCTTCCCTAGACTGCGGACCAACACACGGGGTCGCAGTAAAGAACCGTTAACTAATTTGGGACAGGCTCGGTCCCAGGGGTAAAAGAGAAGCGGAGACAGCCATGCAAATCCTTCTGGTTGAAGACGATCCAACCACATCGAAAAGCATCGAGCTGATGCTGAACCATGCCAATCTGAACGTCTATGCCACCGATCTCGGGGAAGAGGGGATCGATCTGGCAAAGCTTTATGACTACGATCTGATCCTGCTCGATCTGAACCTGCCCGACATTCACGGGCATGAGGTTCTGCGGCAGTTGCGCCTCGCGCGGATCAATACGCCGATCCTGATCCTCTCGGGGGCCGATGACACCGAGAATAAGATCAAAGGGTTTGGCTTTGGCGCTGACGACTATCTGACCAAGCCTTTCCACCGCGACGAATTGGTGGCGCGAATCCACGCGATCATCCGCCGCTCGAAGGGGCATTCGCAGTCGATCATCCGCACTGGCAAAGTGTCGGTGAACCTGGATGCCAAGACGGTGACCGTGGCCGAACGCCCGGTGCATCTGACCGGCAAGGAATACCAGATGCTCGAACTGCTCTCGCTGCGCAAAGGCACCACGCTCACCAAAGAGATGTTCCTCAACCATCTCTATGGCGGCATGGACGAACCCGAGCTCAAGATCATCGACGTGTTCATCTGCAAGCTGCGCAAGAAACTCTCCGAAGCGACGGGGGATGAGAACTATATCGAGACGGTCTGGGGCCGGGGCTACGTGCTGCGTGATCCCGAGCCGCCGCTTGGGGCCATGGCGGTCAACGGCTGACTGGACGCGCCTCGCCCCGCGCCCTATCACGTCCTTCGAACGGCGTGATCAAGGGATACGGCAATGGCCCAGAAAGTGGCGTACAAACCGGTTGGCGATCTGACGGAAGCGGAGGCGCGTGACGAACTGGCGCGGCTCGCCGAAAGCCTGTCGCAGGCGAATGTCGCCTATCACACCGAGGACGCGCCCGATATCTCGGACGCCGAATATGACGCGCTGAAACAGCGCAACATCGCCATCGAAGACCGCTTCCCCGCGCTCAAGCGCGAGGACAGCCCCACCGAGCAGGTCGGCGCGCCGCTGGCCGAAGGCTTCTCGAAGGTGCGCCACGCGGTGCGCATGATGTCGCTGGGCAATGCCTTTGAGGCGGAAGAGGTCAAGGATTTCGACGGGCGCATCCGGCGCTATCTCGGCATGTCGCAATTTGCCGAGCTGACCTACACCGCCGAGCCTAAGATCGACGGGCTCTCGCTCTCGCTGCGCTACGAGAATGGCACTCTGGTGCAGGCCGCCACGCGCGGCGATGGCACCGAAGGCGAGAATGTCACCGCCAACGCCCGCACCATCGACGACATCCCGCAGCAGCTCGACGGTGCCGCCGGGGATCTGCCCGAGGTGCTCGAAGTGCGCGGCGAGGTCTATATGAGCCACGCTGATTTCGCCGCCCTCAACGAGCGGCAAGCGGCGCGCGGCGGCAAATCCTTCGCCAACCCGCGCAACGCTGCAGCGGGCTCGCTGCGCCAGCTTGATGCCGAGATCACCCGCGCGCGCCCGCTGAAATTCTTCGCCTACGCTTGGGGCGAGCTGTCGGCGCCGCTGGCCGAGACGCAGATGGGCGCCATCGAACGACTGCAGGCGCTGGGCTTTCAGACCAACCCGCTGACGCAGCTGTGCGACGGGCCGGACGAGATGATCGCCCATTACCGCCAGATCGAGGAGCAGCGCGCCACGCTCGGCTATGACATCGATGGCGTGGTCTACAAGGTCAACGACCTTGCCCTGCAGGGGCGGCTGGGCTTCCGGTCCACCACGCCGCGCTGGGCGATCGCGCATAAATTCCCGGCTGAACTGGCGTGGACCCGGCTTGAGGGGATCGACATTCAGGTGGGCCGCACCGGCGCGCTCAGCCCGGTCGCGCGGCTGACGCCGGTGACGGTGGGCGGCGTTGTCGTGTCCAACGCGACGCTGCACAATGAGGATTACATCGCCGGGCGCGACGCCAAGGGTGAGGTGATCCGCCCCGACGCCGACGGCAACGCCAAGGACATTCGGGTCGGCGACTGGGTGCAGGTTTATCGCGCGGGCGACGTGATCCCCAAGGTGGCCGATGTCGATCTGAGCAAGCGCCCCGAGGATGCGCAGCCCTATGCCTTCCCGCATATCTGCCCCGAATGCGGCTCCGAGGCGATCCGCGAGGAGGGCGACGCCGTGCGCCGCTGCACCGGCGGTCTGATCTGCCCGGCGCAGGCGGTGGAGAAGCTCAAGCATTTCGTCTCGCGCGCCGCCTTCGACATCGACGGGCTGGGCGCCAAGCAGGTCGAGCAGTTCTACCGCGACGGCTGGGTCAAGGAACCGGCGGATATTTTCGAGCTGAAGGCGCGCTATGGCGCGGGCATGCAGCAGCTGAAGAACCGCGAGGGCTGGGGCGACAAGAGCGCCAGCAACCTTTTCGATGCCATCGACGAGCGCCGCAAGATCGAGCTGAAACGCGTGCTCTTCGCGCTCGGCATGCGCCACGTGGGCGAGGTGGTCGCGGGTGATCTGGCCAAGCACTACCTCAGCTGGTCCGCGATGATTGAGGCGGTGGATGCCGCGCTGCCCGCCGCCGAGCGTTATCGCAAGGCCGAGGCCGCTGTCGAAGACGAGCGCAAGGCCGCCGCCGCCGAGGGCCGCCGCGCGCGGATCAAGGAAACGCAGGACGCGGTCTGGGCCGAAGAGCCGACAGTGCCCGCCGAGGCGAAATCCGCGTGGAATGATCTCGTGGGCATCGACGGCATCGGCGCCACGGTGGCGGTCTCGCTGGTGACGTCGATGAACCAGGAGGCCGAGCGCGCCTCGATCGACCGGCTGGTGGCGCATCTCGACATTCAGGACGCCGAGCGTCCGGCGACCGAAGGCAGCCCCGTCGCGGGCAAAACCGTGGTGTTCACCGGCACGCTGGAAAAGATGACCCGCGCCGAGGCCAAGGCCCGCGCCGAGGCGCTCGGGGCCAAGGTCTCGGGCTCGGTGTCGAAAAAGACCGACATTCTCGTTGCGGGTCCCGGCGCTGGCAGCAAGGAGACCAAGGCCCGCGAGCTTGGCATCGAGATCATGGATGAGGATGCATGGCTGGCGCTGATCGGGGGGTGAGAGTGCAGATGAGGAGCGCCGCATGAGCCAGCGCCCGGAACCGCTCTGGCCGCTGTTTGCCGAGCTCAAGACGTTGGACGGCGTCGGCCCGAAGACCGCGCAGGCCTTCGAGGGGCTCGACGTGCACGCCCCGCGCGACCTGCTGCTGACCCTGCCGCATGCGGTGATCGATCGGCGTCCGCGCGGCTCGGTGCAGGAGGCGGTGCTGCCCGGCACGGTGACGGTCGAGGTGCAGGTGCTGCGCCACATGGCCCCTGCGGTGAAGGGGCGGCCCTATCGCATTCAGGTCGAGGATGGCGAGGGGCCGTTCCAGCTGGTGTTCTTCCATGGCCGGGCCGATTACCTCACCCGCGTGCTGCCCGAAGGCTCGCGTCGGCTGGTCTCGGGCAAGGTCGAGCTCTTCGACGGCATGGCGCAGATGGTCCACCCCGACCACATCCTGCCGCTCGACGAGGCGCATACGCTGCCCGATTTCGAGCCGGTCTACCCGCTGACCTCCGGGGTCACGCAAAAGCTCATGGCTCGCGCCATCCGCGATGCCATGACACGCGCGCCGCAGATGCCCGAATGGATCGATGGCCCGCTGAAGGACCGCGAGGGCTGGCCCGACTGGCACGACGCGCTCGAGGCCGCCCATGCGCCCGACGGGATGGATGCGCTCAGCCCCTCGGCTCCGGCGCGCGCGCGCCTCGCCTATGACGAGCTTTTGGCGCATCAGCTGACGCTGGCGCTGGCGCGGATCAACCGCCGCCGCGGCAAGGGGCATCCCACCATGGGCGATGGCCATCTGCGCCGCCGCGTGCTTGCCGCGCTGCCCTATCGGCCCACCGGCGCGCAGCTGCGCGCGATGGATGAGATCGCCACCGACATGGCCGATGAGACCCGGATGAACCGCCTGCTGCAGGGCGATGTGGGCGCGGGCAAGACGCTGGTGGCCTTCATGGCGCTGCTGATCGCGGTGGAAAGCGGCGCGCAGGGGGTGATGATGGCGCCGACGGAAATCCTCGCCCGCCAGCACCTCGAAGGCCTGCAGCCGCTGGCCGAAAGCGCGGGCGTGGTGGTGGAAATCCTCACCGGCCGCGACAAGGGCGCCGAGCGCAAGGCCAAGCTCGCCGCGCTGGCCGAGGGCAATATCCACATCCTCGTCGGCACCCATGCGGTGTTTCAGGAGGACGTGGTGTTCCGCGACCTGCGGCTTGCCATCGTCGACGAGCAGCACCGCTTCGGCGTGCGCCAGCGGCTGGAACTGGGCCGCAAGGGGCAGGGCGCCGACGTGCTGGTGATGACCGCCACGCCGATCCCGCGCAGCCTCGCGCTGGCGCAATATGGCGACATGGATGTCTCGGTGCTCGACGAGAAACCGCCGGGGCGCAAACCGGTGCAGACCGCGCTGGTCTCCACCGAGCGCATCGGCGAAGTGGTCGAACATCTGCGCAAGGCGGTCTGTGAGGGGCGGCAGGCCTATTGGGTCTGCCCGCTGGTCGAGGAGAGCGAGGTCTCGGACCTGACCGCCGCCGAAGAGCGTTTCAAGCGCCTGCGTGCGCAACTGGGCGAGGGCGTGGTGGGGCTGGTGCACGGCCAGATGCCGCCCGCCGAGAAAGACGCCGCCATGGCGCGCTTCGTCGCCGGAGAGACCAAGGTGCTGGTCGCCACCACGGTGATCGAGGTCGGGGTGAACGTGCCCAATGCCTCGATCATGGTGATCGAACGCGCCGAGATTTTCGGGCTGGCGCAGCTGCACCAGCTGCGCGGCCGGGTCGGGCGCGGCGAGGCGGCCTCGACCTGCCTGCTCATGTACCAGCCGCCGCTGGGCGAGAGCGGCTCGAAACGGCTCACCACCCTGCGTGAGACCGAGGATGGCTTCCGCATCTCCGAGGTCGATCTGCAGATGCGCGGCGCCGGCGATCTCATCGGCACCGCGCAATCGGGCCTGCCGCGCTTCAAGGTCGCCGACCTCGAGGCGCAGTCGGGGCTGATGGCGATGGCGCAGAGCGACGCGCGCAAGCTGCTGGCCGAGGATCCGGGGCTCACCTCCGAACGCGGGCGCGCCGCACGGCTGCTGCTCTGGCTGATGCGGCAGGATGAGGCGATCGGGCTGATCTCGGTCGGCTGAGCGCTTCTCTATCTTCTAAGTTGCTGTTTATGAATGAGTATTCAGCCCGTGCGTAGGCAATCTGCGCACGGGCGGCGGCGCTGTTCCGGCGTCGCGTTCCGCAGTGTTCGCAAATGTTCTCAAAAAGTTCTTTACACGACTCGGGCGTTATGAGAACAAAAGAGCAACAGAGAACATGATGAGAACACGCTCACAGGGAGAGCCGAGATGATTGCCATGATCCGCACCACAGTGACCCGCGCCCAGTTCAAATCCCAGATGTCCAGCCCCTCGCTGGTGGGGGACATGATCGGCGCGCTGTCGCTCGTCGTCATCCTCGTGGGCGCGCTGCATCTGCCGCTGCTCTGACGTTTTAGATTTCTGCCTGCGGTCTTGTATCCGGCAGCCGGCGCATCCCTGTCCCTCGATGCGCGCGCCTGTTTCCCCCTCCGGGTCGCCTGATCCCCGGACGCGCTGCCACGGTCTGTTCCGGATCCACCAAGACACGCCACTGCCGCCGCCTTCCACCCAGGGAGAGCGGCGGTTTTTTTATCTGGATCGGGGAAAGGAAGGCGCGGGAAAGGGAAGGTCTCAGCGCGCGACGATCACGCGCGCTGCTTCGCCGCCACCTCATTGGCGGCCTCGGTCGCGGCGTCGAGCGCCAGCATGATCGAGGCATGGCGGTTCTTGTAGGCGCTGGCCGGGCGCAGCACCTCCAGCCCATCAAAGGGCGCGGGCGGGGTGGGGCCGTCTTCCTTGAGCATGGCGCGCAGCGCGTCGCGCGCCGTGGCCAGAGCATCCGGCGTGCAGCCGATGATCGCCTCGCCCACCACCGAGGCCGCCGCCTGACCCAAGGCGCAGGCCTTCACGTCCTGCCCGTAGTCGCTGACCTTGCCGTCCTGCAGCGAAAGATCCACCGTCACCGTCGAGCCGCAGAGCGGCGAGCGCTTCTTCACCGTGGCGTCGGGATGCGGCAGCCGCTCGGTCCGCGGGATATCCGCCGCCAGCGCAAGGATACGCGTGGAGTATAGCTTGATCAGGTCGGTTTCTGCGGAAGTGTCTGCGGACATGGGTTTCCCTTTCGGCTCGCCCCCCATAGATAGGGTGCGCGCCCGGCGGCTGCAAAAAGGAATTTCACCATGAGCTTCGATCCTGCGACTTTGGTCTATGACGCAAACGGTCTGATCCCCTGCATCGCGCAGCAAGAGGGCACCGGCGAGGTGCTGATGATGGCTTGGATGAACGCCGACGCGGTGGCGCGCACGCTGGAGACCGGCCGCGTCACCTACTGGTCGCGCTCGCGGCAGAGCTTCTGGGTGAAGGGCGAAAGCTCGGGCCACGTTCAACAGCTGGTCGAACTGCGCGTGGATTGCGACCGCGACTGCCTGCTCGCCGTGGTCGATCAGACCGGCCCCGCCTGCCACACCAACCGCCGCAGCTGCTTTTACACCGCGCTGCGCGGCGGCGAGGAAGTAGAAATCATGACCCCGGTGAGCGAGGGCTGAGACGCGCCGCCTTGAGTATTTGTGGAAAGATGAAAGACCCGGGTCCTTCTTCTCTTTCCAAATACGCCGGGGTGAGGCGCGCAGCGCCGAGGGGCGGAGCCCCTGAAACGCCAATGCTGCGGAGGCCCTGAAAGCCCAGAGCTGCGGAGCCCCTGAAAGCCCCGTGATGCTCGCCAGCGGAGCCGCTCAGCGTTCCAGCCCCACCATCCGCCTGATCTCCTCGGGCGTTGCGCCGCTGTCGCGGTAGGTGGCGATGGCGCGCGCGTCATCGCGCTTCGCCAGCCGTTTGCCCTGCGCGTCGCGGATCAGATCGTGGTGGTGGTAGACCGGTGTCACCAGCCCGAGCAGGTGCTGCAGCACCACGTGGATCGCGGTTGCCTCGAAGAGATCGCGCCCGCGCACCACATGGGTGATGCCCTGCGCCGCGTCGTCCAGCACCACCGACAGATGGTAGGACCCGGGAAAGTCGCGGCGGGACAGAACCACATCGCCGATGCCGTGGATCAGCGCCTCGGGCGCAACGACGATAGGGCCGGTCTCTCCGGCGGGACCGGCGCCGGTTTCCTCGAACTCAAGCGGCGCGTCGATCTGCGCCAGCGCCTTGCGCATGTTCAGCCGCAGCGCTTCGCCGTGGGGGCGGGGCGTGGCGCCGTAGCCGGGCGCGAGCAGATCGCGGCAGGTGCCGGGATAGACGAGGCCGTCGGGGCCATAGGCGGGCTCCGCGCCCTCCTGCGGCGCCGAGGCGGCGGCCTGAATGTCGCGCCGGCTGCAATGGCAGGGGTAGATCAGCTCGCGCGACCAGAGATCATCGAGCGCCGCCTCATAGGCCGGCAGCCGGTCCGACTGGCGCATTGGCGGTTCGTCCCATGTCAGGCCGAGCCACTGCAAGTCCTCAAGGATTTGCGCCTCCCAATGGGGGCGCGAGCGGGTGCTGTCGATGTCTTCGATGCGCAACAGAAACGCGCCATCCGCCGCCCGCGCCATGCCCGCCGCCAGCAGCGCCGAATAGGCGTGGCCGAGATGCAGCGGGCCGGTGGGCGAGGGGGCAAAGCGCGTGCGCACATCAATCCTCGCGGCGATAGGCCTTTTCGATGCGGCGGGTGCGGCGTTCCTCGCCGGACTGATAGATCAGCACCCATGCCAGCAGGATGAACATCGGATGCGTCAACCCGCCCGAGAAGATGATCGCCGGCACCCAGACCAGAAAGACCACGATCGACAGGATCGGACGCCCGGTCAGCAGGATCGACAGCGGCGGCAGCAGCAGGGCGAGCACATAGTTCATGCGGGCACCTCCTGCGCGGCGAGCCAGTCCTGCCAGACGCCCTTGGCGCGGTCGGTATAGGCCTTGTAGCGGTCCTTGCGGCCACGGCGACCGCCGCGCAGCCCTTCGAGCGGGCGGAACAGGCCGAAGTTCACGTTCATCGGCTGGAAGGTCTTGGCCTCGGCGCCGCCGGTGATGTGGTGGATCAGCGCGCCATGGGCGCTGTCCTGCGGCACATCGGCGACCGGCTGGCCGAGGATCTCGGCGGCGGCCATGCGGCCCGCGACGAGCCCCATCGAGGCGCTTTCCACATAGCCTTCGACGCCGGTGATCTGCCCGGCGAAACGCAGGTTCGGACGGCTCTTGAAGCGCATCTGCGCGTCGAGCAGCGTCGGCGAGTTGAGGAAGGTGTTGCGGTGGATGCCCCCAAGACGCGCGAAGCTGGCGTTCTGCAGCCCCGGAATGCGGCGGAACACCTCGGTCTGCGCGCCGTATTTCATCTTCGTCTGGAAGCCGACGATGTTGTAGAGCGTGCCAAGCGCATTGTCGCGGCGCAGCTGCACCACGGCGTAGGCTTTTTCCTCGGGATTATGGGGATTGGTCAGGCCGACCGGCTTCATCGGCCCGTGGCGCAGCGTCTCGCGCCCGCGCTCGGCCATGACCTCGATCGGCAGGCAGCCGTCGAAGTAGCCGGCGGTCTCGCCCTCGTGGAACTCTGTCTTTTCGGCGGCCAGCAGCGCGTCGATGAAGCCCTCATACTGCTCCTTGGTCATCGGGCAGTTGATATAGGCCTTTTGCTCTTCTTCGGTCTCGCCCTTGTCGTAGCGGCTCTGCAGCCACGCCGTGTCCATGTCGATCGTGTCGAAATAGACGATGGGGGCGATGGCGTCGAAGAAGGCCAGCGCCTCGCTGCCGGTCTCGGCCTGCAGCGCCTTGCCGAGCGCGCCAGAGGTCAGCGGGCCGGTGGCAAAGATCCAATGGCCGTCATCGGGCAGTTCGGTGATCTCTTCGTCGCTGACCGAGACGTTGGGCAGGGCGCGCAGCTTTGCGGTCACCGTCTCGGAGAACGGGTCGCGGTCCACCGCCAGCGCGCCGCCAGCAGGCAGCCGATGCTCATCGGCGCTTTGCATGATCAGCGAGCCCGCCTGCCGCATCTCCCAATGCAGAAGGCCGACGGCGTTCTGCTCGTCGTCATCCGAGCGGAAGGAGTTGGAACAGACCATCTCGGCCAGATTGCCGGTGCGATGGGCGAAGGTTTCCACCTTCGGCCGCATCTCGTGAATGACCACGTCGACACCCAGCCGCGCCGCCTGCCAGGCGGCCTCGGACCCGGCCATGCCGCCGCCCACGATATGAAGAGTTTTGCTCATGCGGGGCAGATAGGCGATCCGCGCCCCCGTGTTAAGGGGGCGCGGGACGCCGGAGTGCGAAAATCGCGCCGATCTATTGCGCCGCCATGGGCCGGCGGGCCAGCTGGCATTCGGTCCAGAGCGCCTCCAGCGCCTCGGTGAGATGGGCGATCTGCGCCGCGTCATGCACCGGCGAGGGGGTGATGCGCAGCCGCTCGGTGCCGCGCGGCACGGTGGGATAGTTGATCGGCTGGATGTAGATGCCATGCTCCTGCAGCAGCCGGTCCGAGATGTAGCGGCATTTCTGCGGGCAGCCGACCATCACCGGGATGATGTGGCTGGGGTTCTGCAGATGCGGAATGCCGATCCGGTCAAGCGCGGCGCGAACCTGCGCCACGGCGGCGCGCTGCGCCTTGCGCTCGGCGGTCGAGGTCTTGAGATGCGCCACGGCGGCGCGGGCGCCTGTGGCCACGGCGGGCGGCAGCGCGGTGGTGAAGATGAACCCCGAGGCAAAGCTGCGGATGAAATCGCAGGTGGCGGCGGAGGCGGCGATATAGCCGCCCATCACGCCATAGGCCTTGCCGAGCGTGCCCTGGATCACGTCGATGCGGTCCATCAGCCCCTCGCGCTCGGCCACGCCGCCGCCGCGCGGACCATAAAGGCCGACCGCATGCACCTCGTCGAGATAGGTCATCGCGTTGTAGCGCTCGGCAAGGTCGCAGATCGCGGCGATAGGGGCGATGTCGCCATCCATGGAATAGACGCTCTCGAAGGCGATCAGCTTGGGCTGCTCGAGGGGCAGCGCGGCGAGGTGGCGCTCGAGGTCTTCAAGGTCATTGTGCTTCCAGATGATCCGCTGCGCCTTGGAGTGGCGGATGCCTTCGATCATCGAGGCGTGGTTGAGCGCATCCGACAGGATCACCAGCCCCGGAATGCGCGCCCCCAGCGTTCCCAGCGCGGCCCAGTTCGACACATAGCCCGAGGTGAAGAGCAGCGCCGCGTCCTTGCCGTGCAGATCGGCGAGCTCCGCCTCGAGCAGCACATGCTCATGCGTGGTGCCCGAGATATTGCGGGTGCCGCCAGCACCGGCGCCTGAGGCGTCGAGCGCGCCATGCATCGCTGCCAGAACCTTTGGGTGCTGGCCCATGCCAAGATAATCGTTCGAGCACCAGACCGTGACCTCGCGCCCTTCGCCGTGGTGAGTGGCGGCGGGGAAATCGCCGCGGTGACGTTCCAGCTCGGCGAAATGGCGGTAGTTGCCATCTTCCTTGAGCCGGGTGAGCTCTTCGCGGAACAGGGCCTCATACATGATCAGAACTCCGTGGCGGTCGTGGCGATGCGTTCGAGCAGCTCGTTGACCGGGGACATGCTGTCAGCCTCGTAGCTGCGGTAGCCGATGGTGGTGACGCCCTCACGCGCGGCGGCGTAGATCGAGTAGGGGCAGAAGGCGATATTGGCCGGGTCCGCCTCCATCACCTCGCGCGAGGTGGTTGCGGAACAAAACAGGTACACGTCGGCGCCGTCGAAGAGTTGGACGTCAGAACCGACGTCCTCGGCGGTGCGGGCCAGCATCTCGCCCACATGGCTGACGTGATCGACCACCAGCCCCTCGCCGATGATGGCGTTCTCGAGCGCGAAGGTGGCGTCCTCGAAGCTGCCGTCGAACTCATGGGTGACGATCTGCTGCGCCAGCGCGGGCAAGGGCAGGGCGCTCGCCGCAAGTATGGCCAGAGTTTTCAGCATGGTTTCCTCCCTTGGTTTGCCCCGCTGCCTTGCTCGGCTCCTCCCGGCGGAATGGGGGCTGCTCCAGCTTACCATGTCTTGCGCTTGGGCGATCACCTTGGCCGCAGGAGCATGGAAGAGGGGTATGGAAGCCGGGAAAACCGGCCCACGCCATGCGCGGGCCGATCATGGATCACTGACTGAAGGTCGACAGATAGGCGATGACCGCGTCGATCTCTTCTTGCTTGCGCAACCCGGCGAAGGACATCTTGGTGCCTTTCATCGCGTCGCGCGGCTTGGTGAGAAACTCGGTCAGGCGATCATGGGTCCATGTGTCGCCCGCCTCATGCGCCGCATCGAAGGTCTTCGAATAGCGGAAGTCCTCGATATGGCCGACGGTGGCACCAATGACGCCGTTCAGCACCGGGCCGGACTTGTTCTTGGCGTCCTCTCCGACCGCGTGACAGGCTTGGCACTTGCGGAAGACCTTCTCTCCCGCAGCGACAAGCTTTGGATCGGGGCTGGCTGCGGCAGGCGCGGGCTCGGCGGCGGGGCGCTCTGGCTCGGCGGCGGTCTCCGCGGCGGCCATCTGGACCTCTTCGGCGGCTTCCTCCTTTGGGGCGTTCCCGGTGGCTGACGCCTCTTCATCCGCGCCCTTATCGGGGGTCACGTCGAGCACCGTGGCCTGCATGGTGATTTCGACGCTCTCCTTGCAGTCCGACATGCAAGGCTCGGTCCGCCACTGCGGGTATTCCGTCTCGGCACGGTCGTCGATGATGAAGCCGTCCGTATTGGGCAGCACCACCTCCGAGAAGTTCTCATTCGAGAGCACGAAGTCATCTTCGACGAGGTAGTTCGAATAGAGGATGTAGGCGGTGATCGCATAGACCTCATCAGGGGCCAGCGACTGCGCGTTGCCGAAGGGCATGGAGCGGTGCACATAGTCCCAGACGGTCGACAGATAGGGCCAGTAGCTGCCCACGGTCTTCACCGGGTCCTTGTTGGCGAGTGTGTCCTCGCCGCCCGCCAGCTTGGGCCAGTTGCCCGAGCCTTCGGCAAACTCACCGTGGCAGGAGGCGCAATTTTCGGAGAACAGCATCTCGCCATCCTCGACCGAGCCGCTGCCGGGCGGCAGGCCGGCGCCATCGGGCGAGACGTCGAGGTTCCATGCGGCAACTTCCTCGGGCAGCGCCGGGCGCCCGATGCCGAGCTTGGCCTCCTTGGGGGCCTCATCCGCATGGGCGGCGGCGACCAGCGTGCCCGAAGGCGCGGGCTCGGGTGCCTTGGCCAGCGGAATGGTGTGGCGCGGGCTTTCGGGCATGTCGGCCACGAAACGGTCGGCCATGTTGATCGCAAAGGTCAGGGTGACCGCGATCCCGCCAAAAACGCTGCCGTAAAGCTTAAGAGACTTCGACATTCTCGGCCTCCCCCGTGGGCTTCACCCACCAAGTCTGAATGCAATTGTTGTGGTAGACGGAGTTCTCGCCCCGGACGTCGCGCAGCTGCGTCTTGGTGGGCTGCACATAGCCCGTCTCATCCATCGCGCGGGATTGCAGGAACATCTCCTCGCCGCTCCACTCGGTGTCGAGGTAGAAGCGGGTGAGCGCCTTGTTCTCCCCCTCGCGGGCGAGGCGGGCGGTCTGCCAGGTCTTGCCGCCGTCGGTGGAGACGTCGACGCGGGTGATCTTGCCGTGACCGGACCATGCAAGGCCGGTGATCACCAAGGGGCCATGACCGTGCTTGATCGGCGCCTGCGGGCTGGGCGAGGTGATGACCGATTTCGCGTCCATCACCCATGTCCATTTGCGCGAGGTGCCATCGGCCAGCGTGTCGGTGTACTTCGAGGTCTCCTCGCGGCTTTCCACGGGACCGTCCATCACCTCGATGCGGCGCAGCCATTTCACCCACATGTTGCCTTCCCAGCCGGGCACCACAAGGCGCACCGGATAGCCATGCTCCTTGCGCAGCGCCTCGCCATTGGCCTTGAAGGCGACCAGCACGTCATCCAGCGCCTTCTCCATCGGGATCGAGCGGCCGTTGGAGGAGGCATCGGCGCCCTCGACATAGACCCATTTGTCCGTCGTGGCGGGAAGTCCGGCTTCTTGCAGCAGGGTGCGCAGCGGCACGCCGGTGTATTCCATGTTGTGGATCATGCCATGGGTGAATTGCGCGCCATTAAGCTGCGCGCCCGCCCATTCCATGCCGGTGTTCGCGGCGCATTCGCAGAAATACACGTGGTTCTCGCGCGGGAAGCGTTCCAGATCCTCATAGGTGAACACCAGCGGCTGATCGACCAGACCGTTGATCATCAGCCGGTAATCTTCCTTGCGCAGTTCGATCGCGCCGGAGTGGTGACGCTCGAAGGCGCAGCCCTGCGGAGTGATCGTGCCATCGAGCGCGTGGATCGGCGTGAAGTTGATCGAGCTGATCGGATCGGCGGTCAGCCATGGCACGTTGCGGCGCACCACGTCTTCCTCGAACCGGATCGGCATGCCGTAGGGCGTGGCATCAACGCCATCGCCGAAGCCTTGCGCCCAGGGTTGCACCTCTGTGATCAGCGGGTCGGGGCCATCCGCGGCGCGGGCGGCGCCTGCGGTGACCGCCACGGTGGCGGCCCCCTGCAGGAAGGCGCGGCGCGAGGCTTTGGGTTCGCTCATTCTCTCCTCCTTGAAGTCTTTTGCACCGGCCATCAGGCACCCACCACGTCGACGGAGGTGTTCTCGTCGAGCGTGACGCGCCCGAGGCTGCGGATATGGCTTTCCACCACGTCCCAGATCGGCGGGCCCTCGGTGCCTTCGTTGACGCTGGCCCAGCCCGCGACGACGTAGGATTTCGCCGGGTCGATCGCCTCGCCGGTCTTCAGCAGCGTCATCTCCGAGACCCGCTCGCCGACCGGGGCCGTGACGTCGATGCGATAGCCAAGCCCGCCGACGCGAACCATGTCGCCGCCTTGCTGGTAATAGGGATCGGGGTTGAAGATGTTGTCGGCCACGTCTTCGAGGATGACCTTGAGAAACGCGCCGGTCATCTCCGAGCGGTAGGCCTCGGGGTAGGTCATCGAGGTGACGTTCCAGATGTCTTCGCGGGTGATCGGATCGCCCGCCACCAGCGACGGCCCCCAGCGCACGCCGGGCGACATGGCGATCTGCGCGTCGCGCTGGGCGAGCAGCGCGTCGCAGATCAGATCGTCCCATGTGCCGTTGAAATTGCCGCGGCGGTAGAGCGTGGTGTCGGTGTGGCCGATCACCTCCGAGAGCTTGTCGGCATAGGGCGCGCGCTGGGCGTCGATCAGCGCGGTCATCTCGGGGTCGGGAGCGATCACATCCGAGAAGATCGGGATCAGCTTGTGACGGAATCCCATCATCCGCCCATCGCGCACATCCAGATCGACGCGGGAGACGAATTTGCCGTTGGAGCCCGAGGCGATGATGATGGTCTCGCCCACCAGCACCGGTTCGGGCAGCGCGTCATGGGTATGGCCCGACAGCAGCACGTCGATGCCGGTGACTTTCTCGGCCATCTTCTTGTCGACGTCGAACCCATTGTGGCTCAGCACCACCACCAGTTCGGCGCCGTCTGCGCGCACCTCGTCGACCATCTCCTGCATGCGCTCATCACGGATGCCAAAGGAATACTCGGGGAACATCCACGAGGGGTTGGCGATCGGCATATAGGGGAAGGCCTGACCGATGACCGCGATCTTCACGCCGCCGCGCTCGAAGAACTTATAGGGCTGGAACAGCTCCGCCGGTTCGTCCCACTCGGCGTCAAAGATATTCTGGCCAAGCGCGGCGAAGGGCAGCCCTTCGACGATCTCGCGCACCCGCTCCGAGCCGAGCGTGAACTCCCAGTGGAAGGTCATCGCGTCGGGCTTGAGCAGGTTCATCACGTTGACGCAGTCCTGCCCGGCGGTCTGATAGCAGGTGTAGCTGCCGTGCCATGTGTCGCCGCCATCCAGCAGCAGCGCATCGGGGCGTTCCGAGCGGATCTGCTTCACTACGGTGGCGACCCGGTCCATGCCGCCGACGCGGCCATAGGCCTTGGCCAGCGCGGAGAAATCACCCGAGGAGAGGGCGTAATGCGATGGCGAGCCATCCGCGATCCCGTACATCTTGCGGAAGTCGGCGCCGGTGAGATGGGGCACCTCGCCGCGGTTCGGGCCGACGCCGATATTCACCGACGGCTCGCGGAAGTAGATCGGCTTCAGCTGGGCGTGGATGTCGGTGATATGGATCAGCGAGACATTCCCGAAGGCGGGCATGGCCAGAAGATCGTCCTGCGTCAGCTGCTGCTGCGCGGCGAGCCGGGCCCAGTTGCCAAAGCCGGAGCCCCCATAGGCCGCCGCCGCAGCCATGGAGACCTGAAGGAAGTCGCGTCTGGAGATCATCGGGCTTTCCTCTTACGCATTCGAATGCGTGAATTTGTTAGAAGCGAGAAACCCCGCGCGAGCCTGTCGCGCGGGGCAGGGATCAGTTGCGGACCGACGGGCCTTCGACCGACAGGCCATTGCCGCGCGAGGCGACATACAGCTCGAGAGCCACGAACTCGGGGCTGCCGGGGGCATAGGTTTCCGCGCGGGTGTCGCGCACACAGCCCTTGAAGCGCGAATGCACCCCGTTGAGCTGCGCGTTCTTCAGCCGGTACGCCGGGAAGGCGTTGATCTGGCCCTGGCTGAGATGGTCGGCGCGGATGTAATTGCCGTAGTTCTGCTCGTGGCAGTTGGCGCAGCTCAGCTCCAGCTGGCCGGTGCGGGTGTAGTAGAGCTCTTTGCCAAGCTCCCAGGCGCTTTCGGCGGGGCCGTCGGTCGCCACGTTGACCGGCATCCCGCGCGAGACGGAGGACAGCAGCGCCTCCATGTTGATCGCGTCCTTGGCGTCGTATTTCCACGCCTCGGCGCCCATACGCTCGGTGCGGCAGCCGTTGACCTGCATCTGCAGCGTGCGCACCTCTTCGGTCTCGTCGTTCCACTTGGGATAGGTCGCCTTGACGCCAGCCATATCCTCGGGCTCGCCGTGGCAGGAGGCGCAGCTCTTGCCTTCGCTGCCTTCGACCATCGCCCATTGCTCGCGCGCGTCGTCGACGAAGATCATGCCGGGATTGTCGAAATCATCCATCTCGAGCGCCTGTGTCTCGTCCGAGCGGAAGTGCCAGCCCGACATCACCTCGTCCATCCGGTCCGAGATGAACTCGGGCGCCGGGGCCTTGGTGGTCATCTCGATCTCGCCGTTGATGACAAGCTCGTCGTCATCGGGCCCGCCGGCCTGCACCACCAGCGGTGCCGCCAGCAGGGCGAGCGCGGTCAGCGCGGTCACCTTGCGTAACATCGTGTCTCCTCCCTCAAGTTGGCCTGTCCCTGTAGGGACGAAATTTGCCTGTCCCCGTAGGGACGGAATTTGCCTGTCCCCGTGGGGACGGAATTGGCCTGTCCCCGTGGGGACGGCACGGCGTCGGGCGGCTCCGGCTCCTCCTCGGGGCCGCCCGATGCGGGTCATTCGATGGCGATCGCCTTGCTCTCGGTGTAGGTCGAGCCGTCGTCGTCGAGCCATGTGAAGGTGAACTCGCCAGCCTCGGGCACGGTGGCCTCGAACTCGAAGTAGGGGTTGGTCGAGATCGCCGGTTCCATCGTCACGTCGATGACGTTCTGGCCGTTGAAATCGCAGGTGAAGCGATTGATGATCGAGCGCGGGATGATGTTGCCGTCGCTGTCCTTGCGCTGGCCGCTTTCCATCGGGTGGCTGATCAGCACCTTGATGGTGATCGCCTCGCCCGCCGCTGCGGACTTCGGCACTTTGACGCGGGGTCTGACTCCGGATGCCATAATTCTTGCTCCTCCTTATCCGCCGCAGCCGCCGATGGTGACCTTCACGGTCTTGGCGGCGCGGGCAAAGCTTCCATCCTCCATTTTCGCGATGGCGATCACGTCCTGCGTGCCGGCAAGCCGGATGCGGGTGGAGGCCATGCGCGAGGCCGCGAGCGGGCCGAAGGCGAAGGTGGCGACGGCGGGCGTCGGGTTGCCGGCCGCCAGCACGAGGATCTCGGACGCGCCGGGAGCATCGACGTTGATCGGCACGGTGTTGCCGTTCTCTGCGATTTCAGGCGCGGTGAGATCGATGCCGCTGTCGGCCATGTCGGCGCCACCGGTGAACTCGGCGATCATGTCGTCGACCGAGGCGTTGGCGCGGTAGGGCAGAACGCTCAGCGCCAGCGCGCCGAGGGCAAGGCCCAGAGTGTCTCTTCGTGTCAGCTGCATGCTGTCTCCTCTCTCAGCTGTCCTGCAGGGTCATCAGGAAGGCCACCACGTCCTCGATCTCCTGTGCGGACAGGATCGGGGGCAGGTCACCCTGTGCAGCCTTGCCGGTGTAGCCGTCGCCGGGCCGGATGAAGCCACTGCTTTTGTAGAATGCGGGCATAACCGTGCCCTCGAACATCTTCTTGGCGTTCGCCACGATGCCGCGCAGCTCCGCCTCGGAGCGGTAGCCGCCGACACCGTCGAGCATCGGGCCGACCTCGCCGTGGAACGGCGCGTCCTTGAGCGCGGTGATCTCGTGGCAGGCGACGCAATTGCCCTTCGACCGTGTGGTCATGACCACAGCCCCGTTTGCCGGGTCTCCGGGGGTGCCGGTCAGCGAGCTTTCAATCTCGCCGTAGTCTGTGAAACTCACGTCAGCGGGGGCCGTGGGGTCTGCCAGTGCGGCAGATGCAACTATCCCGATGACGGACGCGAGTGCGACCGTGGTTTTCATATCTCCTCCCCTTCCAATTTCTGAATGCTACGGCACCGGGGCCGCAATACGCAACAACAAATTCATAGGCGTGAATTTTAAGATGTGATTAAGCGTCAATTGACTCGCACCCGCCGCAGCGCAGCAAAATCAGGTGCTTGGACGAAGCGTTGCACTAGGATTCTGCGTCTAGTCAAAGGTTTGCGGGCGCCGCTCTTCGATCATCCGGGCGTGGTATTTCTGGAAGGGCTCGTCGCCGTCATAACCTTTCTCCAGCACCCATGTGAGCAGATCGCCCGTGGTCCCCGCAGAGAAGGCACCGGGCAGCGTGGCGACCGCGGCTTCGTTCGCCGGGGTGCCCTCGACCTCTTCGGGCAGGAACATCAGCGTCGGCGTGAAAAGCAGGCTCCAGCGCCGCACCATGTCTTTCTCGGGCAGGGTGGTGCCGTCGAAATCGGTCACTTCGACGTCGCCGAACATGTTGATCTGGATGACGAAGTACTCCTCGCTCAGCATTCGTTCGATCATGGGCTGCGGAAACACCTCGGCGTGCATCTTGGTGCAATAGATGCAGCCGCGCTGCTCGACGAGAATCATCAGCCGCTTGCCTTCGGCATTGGCCTCGGCAAGATCGTCGGACAGATCCTTGAAGGTGTCATGCATCCAAGGCGCCTTATGCAGCCCGTCGTCGCCAAGTTCGGCTGCGAGGCCGGGCAGGGCGCCCCCGCGGGCCAGCAGCGCGGCGGTCATGAGCGCGGGTAGGGATCGTGGTCGTCTCATCGGTCTCCTCCTTCCGATATAGCGATGTGGGCCCCGGGGGCAGCGGCTTTTCAGCCGATGCTGGTGAACCAGGGAATATGTTCGATCATCCAAGCGGCGATGAGGTTGAGGCTGCCCGAGGCGATCAGCACGCCGAACAGGATCAGCAGCAGGCCCATCGCCTTTTCGACGCGGCCAAGGTGGCGCCGGAACCGCGCCATGAAACGCAGGAACGGCCCGATGAAGGCCGCCGCCAGCACGAAGGGCAGGGTCATCCCGGCGCCATAGGTGAGCAGCAGCAGAGCGCCGTGTTGAGCGGTGTCCTGCCCGGCGGCGGTGAACAGGATCGCCGCCAGCACCGGGCCAACGCAGGGTGTCCAGCCAAAGGCGAAGGCGAGGCCGATCACGAAAGCTCCGAAGAGCCCGGTGGCGTTCTGCGCGTCGGCCCGCACCTGACGGTAGAGAAAGCCGATCTTCAGCACGCCAAGAAAATGCAGCCCCATCAGTATGATGATCCCCGCAGCGATCCAGCGCAGCACGCCGAACCACTCGCGCACCAACTGCCCAAAGAGCGTGGCCGTGGCACCAAGGCCGACAAAAACCGTGATCACCCCCAGCGCAAAGAACAGCGCGCCGGTGATCGCCCGCCGCCGCAGCCCCTCGGGCACATGTCCGGTCTCTGCCACCACATGCACGCCCTGTCCGGCGAGATAGGACAGGTAGAAGGGCACCATCGGCAGGATGCAGGGGGACAGGAAAGACAGCAGCCCGGCCACAAAAGCGCCCAGAAATGTGACATCGAACATTTGGCTGCACCCCTCCCAAAGTACATATTCGCATATGACGTTACGTATGTGATATGCTGCCCGTCAATCATGCTGGAAAGGTTTTGATGCGCTCTCTCGTGATCCTCGCTCTTTTGCTGCTGCCAATGCGCCTCTCTGCCGAGACGCTGCTGATGATGGTGTGGCAGGATGGATGCGCCTATTGCGAGGCGTGGGAGGCGCAGATTGGCCCGATCTACCCGAAAACGCAGGAAGCTCGGATCGCGCCGCTGGCCCGCGTCGAGTTTCGCGCGATCCCGGATGACGTTGCGCTCAAACGGCCGGTGGTCTTCACCCCGACCTTCGTCTTGCTGCGCGACGGGATGGAAACTGGGCGAATCGAAGGCTATCCTGGCGAAGACTTTTTCTGGGCCCTTCTGGGCCGCCTCCTAGAGGACCTCCCATCCTCCCCGACGATAGACGGATGACGCCGATGCCGAATGAAGCCCGCCTCCCGGTTTTTGAGGACGGCATGAGCGAGCCGGAAATGGACCGGTTCATGGAAAAGGCCGAAGCGGCCTCGAACCTTCTCAAGGCGATGAGCCACGGGGGGCGGATGATGATCCTGTGTCATCTGGCCTCGGGCGAGAAATCGGTGACAGAGCTCGAAGACCTGCTCTCCGCCCGCCAGTCGGCGGTGTCGCAGCAGCTGTCGCGGCTGCGGCTCGAGGGGCTTGTCACGCCGCGCCGGGAGGGCAAGACGATCTACTACTCCTTGACGGACGATCGGCCGAAGAAGATCATGGAGGTCATATACGACCTGTTCTGTCGAGAGGAGTGACCGGGGGCGCCAGCCGCCGGTCGGAAGGGAGCGGCGGAGGGCATGTTCGACTTTGGTGATGGCGCTGCGATTGCGGCGCTAGCTGGCCTGTTTGGGGGAACCGTCCTTGGGCTCGCGGCCCGGCTGGGGCGGTTCTGCACCCTCGGCGCGATCGAGGACGCGCTCTATTCCTCGGACAGTCGGCGCCTGCGCATGTGGGGCGTGGCCATCGGCACGGCCATCCTTTGCGCGCATGTGGCGCTGGCGGCAGGCTGGATCGATCCTGCGCAAACCTTCTTTCTGTCACGCCAATGGTCCTTGCCCGCGACGGTGATCGGCGGGCTGGTCTTCGGCTACGGCATGGCGCTCTCGGGCAACTGCGGCTACGGCGCGCTGGCCCGGCTGGGCGGCGGCGATCTGCGCTCGCTGGTCATCGTCGTGGTGATGGGGCTCACCGCCTATATCACCATCTCCGGGCCGCTGGCCTTCCTGCGCGTCGCGGTCTTTCCCGAGTATCCGCCCGAAGGCCCGCAGGCGCTGTTCCAACTGACTGGCGCGCCGCTGCTGACCGGGGGGCTGGTCGGCGGCGCCGTGATCGCCGCGGCGCTCAGCGGCGGTGGCATGACCCGCGCGCCGCGGTTTATCGGCTGGGGCGTGCTGGTCGGCCTTGCGATCACCTCCGGCTGGCTCGGCACGCAATGGGCCGCCACCGCAAGCTTTGGCGGGCTGCGCGTCGAGAGCCACTCCTTCGCCCGACCCTTGGGCGAGAGCCTGCTGTGGCTGATGACCGCTTCGGCGGCGGCGCCGGGCTTTGCCGTGGGTTCGGTCACCGGAGTGCTGCTCGGCGCTTTCCTCGGCTCGTGGCGCAAGGGCCACTTTCGCTGGGAGGCCTGCGAGGACCCGCGCGAGCTCAGGCGGCAGATCCTTGGCGCGGCACTGATGGGGCCGGGCGCGGTTCTGGCGGCGGGCTGCAGCGTCGGGCAGGGGCTCAGCGCCTTTTCCCTGCTCACCTTCAGCGCGCCGGTGGCGCTGCTGTCGATCTTCGTCGGGGCGGCCTTCGGGCTGCGGCAACTCATCGTCGGATTCGCACCCGCTGAGTGAGCGGGCGGGCTGTCCCTCGGGCGCGGCGATCCGTGGCAGGCGCTGCGACATGCGTATTTTTAAAGAGAAGAAGCTGCGGGCGCTGTGCTTTTGGGCCCGATGAAAGTCTTCTCTTCACGCGCGGGCAGTCGAACCATAGAATGCGAATATGTGAATTGGAGGAGATCACATGTTCCGCTCACCAGCCCGCCCCATCTCGTCGCCTCATAGGCTGTCAAACGCCCTGTCGCGCAGACAGTTGCTGCGCGGCGCCGCCGCCGGCAGCCTCGCGCCTTTGCTGCCGCGCCGGCTCGTCGCCGAAACCGCCATAGGATCGGCCCGGCTGACCACGGTGAGCGATGGCACTCTCGTGCTGCCGGGGTCGTTCCTTTTTGCCGGGATGCCCGAGGAGGACCTGGCGCAGATCCTCGCGGCGCATCAGGTCGATCCGGCGCGGGTGACGCCCGAATGCAATGTCACCCTCTGGCAGGACGAGACGCAGACCGTGCTTTTTGACGTCGGGTCCGGGTCCACCTTCATGGAGAGCGCGGGCCTTCTGCTGGACAGTCTCGACGCGGCGGGTGTGGCGCCGGAAGAGGTGACCGCCGTCGTCTTCACCCACGCCCATCCGGATCACCTCTGGGGGCTGCTCGACGATTTCGACGATCTGGTGTTCCCGCAGGCGCGCTACCTCATGGGGCAGAAGGAATGGGACTATTGGTGGGACCCCGAGACCGCGCGCACCATCGGCACCGCGCGGCAGGCCTTCGCCGTCGGCGCCCGGCGCCGCATGGAAATGATCGAGGACCGTATCGAGCGCTTCGGTGACGGCGAGGAAATCCTGCCCGGCGTGGCTGCCATGCTGACGCCGGGCCACACGCCGGGTCATATGAGCTTTGAGCTAAGATCGGGCAGCGAGGCGGCGATGGTCATCGGCGATGCCATCGGCAATGATCACGTCGCCTTTGCGCGGCCCGGCTGGGAGGCCAATTCCGATCAGGATCCAGCGCGCGGCGCGCAGACCCGCAGTGCGCTCATGGACCGGCTGGCGCAGGAGCAGATGCTGCTGATCGGCTTTCACCTGTCGCAGGGCGGCATGGGGCGCGCCGAGAAAACGCAGGACGGCTACCGCTTCATCCCCGCCTGACGCCGGGGAGAAAAAGCGCGCCGCCCCCCGCTTCTTCTCTTTCCAAATACGCATGGCGCCGCGCCCCACGCAGGGCGCCGCGCCGCAGAAGAGGGCCAAAAGCTCACTCCATCGCGCCGCCCTCCGGCAGCGCCTTCACATAGGCCGCCACCGCCGCACGGTCTTCGGCGGGCAGCTTGGCGAAGTTCTCCACCACCGCGA
Source organism: Salipiger sp. ABN3_019 (assembly GCF_056158605.1). NCBI lineage: Bacteria > Pseudomonadati > Pseudomonadota > Alphaproteobacteria > Rhodobacterales > Roseobacteraceae > Salipiger > Salipiger sp. ABN3_019. Next base: position 2,310,243 of record NZ_JBSWTP010000009.1, on the reverse strand, counting down.
CCATATGGCCGCCAGCGCTGTCGTAATCGGGGGTGAAGCCGGTCTCGAGGTAATAGGCGATGGCCGCGGCATCCCAGCTCAGCTTGTCCGGCGTCAGCGCGGGGATAGAGCCCTCGCCCGAGGGGTTCGGTGCGCCGGTCAGCCAAGCCTCGCGCTGCAGCCCGCCAAAGCCGTCGCGCGGCGTGTGGCATTCGCCGCAATGGGCCAGCGCCTCGACCAGATAGCGCCCGCGCGCAAGCTCCTCGGTCCCCGCATCGGCCATCACCCACGAAGGATCGAGGTAAAGCTGCTTCCACAGGCCAAGGCCGCGCCGGATGTTGAAGGGAAACCCCACCTCATGCGGCTGGCTCGGCTCCTGCGCAGCGGGCAGGGATTGGATGTAGCTCCAGAGGTCCGCCACGTCCTGCGGCTGCATGCGGATGTAGGCGCCATAGGGAAAGGCGGGGTAATAATGCTGCCCCTCTGGCGAGACGCCGCGCAGCAACGCGTTGGCAAAGTCGTGCAGCGACCACGCGCCGATGCCCTGCACCGGGTCGGGCGAGATGTTCGGCGCGATGAACGTGCCGAAGTCTGACGCGAAACGCTGGCCGCCCGCCAGAACGAGTTCGTCCTCGCTCTCGGGCGCATGGTGGCACGAGGCGCAGCCCGCGGCGGTGAAGATACTCTCGCCGCGCGCGGGGTCACCGGCGGCGTCACCGGAAAATTCGCTCTCGGGCAGGATGTCGGGGGCGCTGATCAGCCAGAGGGCTCCGGCGGCGACCAGCACTGCCAGAGCCAAAAAGCCCAGAAGGCGTCGCATGGCTTACTCGGGCGCGCGGTAAGTGTCGTGGCACGCCTTACAGGCGCCGCCGAGTTGCCCCATCGCCGGGCCGAGCGCCTCCTGACCTGTCGCCGCGACCTGCTGCATATTGGCGGCAGCCTCGCCGAAGCCGCTCCACTTGCTGGCGAAATCGTCCCAACTGTCCCAGATTTCCGCTTTGGCGCGGGTGCCGTCGATGTCCATCTCCGAGGTGCCCTCAGCGAAGAGCGGTGCCTGATGGATCATCGACACGCCGACCAGCGAGTCGGCGGCCTTCTGCGCGGCATCGGCGTCATATTCCGACTTGCCCTGCGCCATGTCGCCAAGGATGCCGAGGTTGATCGCCATGATCCGGAACTGGCCCTGACGTGCCTTGACCGGCGCGGGCAGATCCTGCGCGGTGGCGGCGGCGGCGCTGCCCAAAGTGGCGAGCGCGGCGAGGGCGGCAATCGTGAATTTCATTGGAGACTCCCTTTTCTCCCGAAAGCGGGCTTTTAAAAAATCGCTTGCGGGTGGAAGCCTAGCGGAGCGCCGGATCTGATCAAGCCTCGTCAGATCGACGGGGGCTGCGGGATGGGCGGAGTGACTTTCCTTTTGGGGGTGTGGTGCGCGGGCATTTTAATGCGCATAGATAATAGGTTATGAGGATAACTTCGTGCGTTGCAGTAGCGTGCTTTACCTTAGGTAACTTTATCGCGCGCTGTTACTGGCTGACCCGCAAGGGCGCCCGCATCCGCTCGGCGGTCAATGCGTCGGGCCAGCCGATCCACCGCTCCACGGCGTAAAGCGCAAGACAGGCGGCGAGCACGGCAAGCACCAGCTTCACCCGTTTCGGCGAGGGTGGATGGCGCAGCCAGCGCGCCATCCGCAAGAGCCACATCTGGTTCATGCGCCGCTTGTATCCGCGTCGCCGTCTTCGGGGAAACGCACCTTACCGATGAACGGAAGGTTCCTATTCCTTTGCGCGAAGTCGATGCCGTAACCCACGATAAACTCGTCAGGAATCTCAAATCCGATCCAATCGGCGGTCAGCTGCACCTCGCGCCGTGCGGGCTTGTCGAGCAGCGCGATGGTGCGCAGCTTGCGCGGCTTGCGGCTTTGCATCAGCTGGATCACATGGCTGAGCGTAAAGCCGGTGTCGACGATATCCTCGACCACCAGAACGTCACGCCCCTCGATCGGCGAGCGCAGGTCCTTGAGGATGCGCACCTCGCGGCTCAATTCCATGCCGTCGCCGTAAGAGGAGGCTTCGAGGAAATCCACTTCCACAGCCAGATCAAGCTCGCGCACCAGATCGGCGATGAACACGAAGCTGCCGCGCAGCAGGCCCACGACCACCAGCTTTTCGGTGTCGGAAAATTCGGCTTCGATTTCGCGTGCCAGATCTTCGATCCGCGCCGCGATGGTCTTGGCCGAAATCATCTGGTCTACGACATATGGCTTCTCTGCCATGGTTCTCCCCTTGAAAATCCGCGCGCAGCATAGGAAATGTGCGGACATTGTCACGCGATAAAGGGGCGACATGCCGACCCACTCCGAGACGAAGCGCCTGCCGTACACGGCGCAGCAGATGTATGACCTCGTGGCGGATGTCGCGAACTATCCGAAGTTTCTGCCTTGGACGGCAGCGGCGCGGATCCGTTCGCGCGACGATATGGGTGATCATGAGGTGATGCTGGCCGATCTGGTGATCAGCTTCAAAGTGTTCCGTGAACGCTTTGGCAGCCGTGTAACGCTCTGGCCCGAGGACAAGAAGATCGACACCGAGTATCTCGATGGTCCGTTCAAGCACATGATCTCGAAATGGCATTTCGAGGACGCGCCCGAGGGCGGCGTCGACGTGCATTTCTTCGTGGATTTCGAGTTCAAGAACCGGTTGCTGCAGAGCGCCGCCGGGATGTTCTTCTACGAGGCGATGCAGCGCATCGTGCGTGCCTTCGAGCGGCGGGCGGCAGAGCTTTACGGCTGAGCCGCTCGGCGATCAGGGCGTGCGCGTTTCAGGGCAGGGCGTCCAGCAGCAGTTGCAGCGCGTGGCGCGTGGCAGCTGCGCGCACGCCCGCGCGGCCAAGCGCGCCGAACTCCACCGTCTCGGTGCTGACACCGCCCGCGCTGGCAAGGCCAAAGCAGACGCGGCCCTCGGGCTTATGCTCGGACCCGCCGGGGCCCGCGATGCCCGAGATCGCCACCGCCCAATCGGCACCTGCGGCGCTGCGCGCGCCTTTCGCCATTTCGGCAGCAACCTCTTCGGAGACGGCCCCATGCGCCTCGAGCGTGGCCGCCTGAACGCCCAGCATGTCCTGCTTTGCGGCGTTGGAATAGGTCACGAATCCCCGGTCGAAGATGTTCGACGAGCCCGCGATATCGGTGATCGCCGCAGCGACCATGCCGCCGGTGCAGCTTTCGGCGGCGGTGACGCGCTGGCCGGCGGCCATGGCGTGGGCGAGGATGTCTTTGGACAGGTCTTCGTTCATGGCAGGCCTCACATCAAAAAGCCGTGCGCGATGCCGGCGAGGATGATGGTGACGATGGCGGCGAAGATCCCGGCGATCACATCGTCGAGCATAACGCCCATGGCGTCGCCGCGACGATCGGCCCAGCCCACCAGCGAGGGCTTCCAGATGTCGAACAGGCGGAACAGGAAAAACGCCGAGACCCAGCCCGGCCAGAGCCGCCAGAACTCCGCGCCCATCATCATCGCGCCATAGGCGACGGGATAGAGCGCGATCCACTGGCCGACCACCTCGTCGATGACGATCCACGACGGATCCTCATCCCCGCCGCCTGCGGTCAGCTTTTGCGTGGCGATATAGCCCAGCACGAAGGCCAGCACGGTGGCGGCGAGCAGCAGCCAGAAGCCGCCCAGCACCAGCAGCAGATAGGCGGCGGGCAGGGCGGCAAGCGAGCCCCAAGTGCCCGGCGCGGGGCGCAGCAGCCCGGTGTAGAAGAAGGTTGCGATCAGTCTCATGGCTTCACCAGCGTAGCGGTTGCAATGGCGGCGATGCCTTCCTCGCGGCCGGTGAAGCCCAGCCGTTCGGAGGTGGTCGCCTTGACCGAGACGCGGTCCTGCGAAAGCTCCATGATCCGGCCCATCTCGGCCGTCATGGCGGCGGCATGGGGGCCGATCTTGGGGCGCTCGCAGATCAGCGTCAGGTCGATGTTGGAGATTGTGTAGCCCTTGGCGCGCGCCAGATCGACCGCATGGCGCAGGAAAATCTCTGACGCGGCGCCTTTCCACTGCGGATCGCTGGGCGGGAAGTGGCGCCCGATGTCGCCCTCGGCGAGCGCGCCGTAAAGCGCATCGGTGACCGCATGCATGCCGACGTCGGCGTCGGAATGACCCTGCAGGCCGCGCCCATGTGGCACTTTCACACCGCAGAGCACCACGTGGTCTCCCTCGCCGAAACGGTGCACGTCGTAGCCATTGCCGAGGCGGATATCCATGGCGGTCTCCTGCTTGAGGGGGTCGTTGGCGCTGTCCGTGGCGGACAGCAGATAGGTTTCGGCCCGGGCGAAATCCTCGGGGCCGGTGATCTTGAGGTTGCGCTCTTCGCCGGGAACGATGCGGACCGCCAGCCCGGCGGCGCGCGCCACCTCGACGTCATCGGCGGCACCGCCGGGATGCGCCGCATGGGCGGCGCGGATGGCGGCATAGTGAAAGCCCTGCGGGGTCTGCGCGCGGAAAAGGCCGCTGCGGTCCTGCGTGCCGGTGACTTCGCCGCCCGCGCCGGTCCAGAGCGCATCGGTGACCGGCAGCGCGGGCGCGGCGCCCGGCGCGCTGTCGAGCGCGGCCAGCACGGCGTCGATGATCTGCGGCGAGACGCAGGGGCGGGCGACATCATGGATCAGCACCTTGCGCGGCGGGGCGGCGGCCAGCGCCTCGAGCCCGGCGCGCACAGAGCCCGCGCGGTCTGCAGCGCCGCTCACCAATGTGACCGGCAGGCCTTCGCAGACCGACTCGGCCCGCGCGCGGTCATCGGGGTGCACCACGAGCACAATCGGGCAGCGCGCGGCAAAGGCCTCGAGCGTCCAGCGCGCAACCGGGCGCGCCGCTATGTCGCGCCACTGCTTGGGCAGCCCGCCACCGGCGCGGGTGCCGCGCCCTGCGGCGACGATGATTGCGGCTGTTTCCGCGGCTGTTTCCATGGTGTTGACCTCCGGCGTCCCTCTCTAGGCGCTGGCGCAGGGCGGTGCAATCTCCGGCGGCGGGGTGATTATTTTTTGGGCACTACCGCCTTGCGTGCGCAGCTAATGTCCCCAAATGATTGAACACGCGGCGGAGGCACGTTAACTCCCAAGCAACTGCACAAGGAATAGGCGCTTGAACTTCTCGCTGGGTGACAAACTCATCGAACCCCCGGTCCTGCTGGCTCCGCTGGCGGGAATCACCGATCTGCCCTTCCGCACGCTGGTGTCGCGCTTTGGCGCGGGGCTTGTGGTGTCGGAAATGATCGCCAGCGGCGAGTTTCTCACCGCGCGCCCGGGAACCCGCGAGAAGGCCGAACTGGGCGCAGGCATCGAGAACACTTCGGTGCAGCTTGCCGGGCGCGCGCCCGAGCCGATGGCCGAAACCGCGCGCCATGTGGCGGGCATGGGGGCCAAGGTCATCGACATCAACATGGGCTGCCCGGCCAAGAAGGTGACGGGCGGCTGGTCGGGATCGGCGCTGATGCGCGAGCCGGATCACGCCCTGCGGCTGATCGAGGCGGTTGTCGGCGCGGTCGACCTGCCGGTGACGCTGAAGACGCGGCTTGGCTGGGACGGCGATTGCCTGAACGCCGCCGAGATCGCCAAGCGGGCCGAGGCGGCGGGCGTGAAGATGATCGTCATCCACGGGCGCACGCGCTGCCAGTTCTACAAAGGCACTGCCGATTGGGCGGCGATCCGCGAGGTCGTCGAGGCGGTGTCGATCCCGGTGATCGCCAATGGCGACATTGTCGATGCGGCCACGGCGCGGGCCGCGCTGAAGGCCTCTGGCGCCGCAGGCGTCATGGTCGGGCGCGGGGCGCAGGGCGCGCCTTGGCGGCTCGCACAGATCGCGTCCGAGCTCTATGGGACAGCGGCACCTGAGGTGCCGGAAGGAAAGGCATTTTACCAAATGGTTGCAGAGCATTACGAGGCGATGCTGAGATTTTACGGCAAGGACTTGGGCGGCCGTGTCGCGCGCAAGCATTTGGGCTGGTACATGGATCACGCAGCGCCCGAGCCGGGCCTGCGCAAACGCATCCTGACCGAACGCGATCCGGCGGTCACTCTGCGCCTGCTGAACGAGGCGCTGGACGCCGATCTGAAAGTCGCGGCATGAGCACGAACAATGAATTGCTGATGCAGCTTTGGTCGTCGCTTCCGGTGCCCGCAATCCTGCTGGACGCCGAAGAGCGCATCGCCGACATGAACCCGGCTGCCGAAGGCTTCATGAACAACTCGGCGAAATGGCTGGTGGGCCAGCCGATCTGGGACCGTCTTGCCGTGGATGCGCCGCTCGAAGAGAGCCTTGGCCGTGCCCGCGAACATGGCACACCGCTCTTCGTCAACGATGTCGACGTGGGCACCGGCAGCCGCCCGCCGCTGGTGTGCAACCTGCAGCTTGCGCCGGTGCAGAACTATCCCGGCTGGTTCATCATGCTGATCAGCCCGCGCGAACTGGCCGGGCGCATGACCCAGAGCCATTCGGTGAAATCCGCCGCGAAATCGGCCATCGGCATGGCCGAGATGCTGGCGCATGAGATCAAGAACCCGCTGGCGGGGATCACCGGCGCAGCGCAGCTGCTGTCGATGAACCTCAGCAAGGAAGATCTGGAACTGACCGATCTGATCGTCGCCGAGACCCGCCGCATCGTGAAGCTGCTGGAGCAGGTGGAACAGTTCGGCAATCTTTCGGCGCCGGAAAAGAAGCCGGTCAACCTGCACGACGTGCTGGACCGCGCCCGCCGCTCGACGCAACTGGGCGTCGGCGCGCATATGAAGTTCGTCGAGGATTACGACCCCTCGCTGCCGCTCGCCCATGGCGATCCGGATCAGCTTTTGCAGGTGGTGCTGAACCTTCTGAAGAACGCCGCCGAGGCCGCCGACCCGAAAGCGGGCGGCACGATCCGCCTGCACACTTTCTATGAGCACAGCTTCCGGATGCGCCGCCCTGATGGCTCGACCCAGAAGCTGCCGCTGCAGATCGAAGTGATCGACGACGGCCCTGGCCTGCCCGAGGATATCAAGGGCGACGTGTTCGACCCTTTCGTATCCGGCAAGGAAAACGGCACCGGGCTTGGCCTCGCGCTGGTGTCCAAGATCATTTCCGACCACGACGGCTGGATCTCGGTGGACTCGGTCCCCGGCCGCACGGTCTTTCGCATTTCACTGCCGCGCGCCCCGCGCGAGATTGAGGAGAACAGGTAAATGGACGGGACCGTACTTGTCGCTGACGACGACCGCACAATCCGCACGGTGCTGACCCAGGCGTTGACCCGCGCCGGCTGTAAGGTGCATGCGACCTCGTCGCTCACCACGCTGATGCGCTGGGTCGGCGAAGGCAAGGGTGACGTGGTGATCTCCGACGTCGTCATGCCTGATGGCAACGGGCTGGAAATGCTGCCGAAAATCCATCAGGACCGGCCCGATCTGCCGGTCATCGTGATCTCGGCGCAGAACACCATCATGACGGCCATTCAGGCGGCAGAGGCAGAGGCTTACGACTATCTGCCCAAGCCTTTCGATCTGCCCGATCTGATGAAACGCACCGCCAAGGCGCTCGACAACCGCAACCGCACGCCCAAGCGTGAAGAGGTCGCGACGATCGGTGCCGATGGCCCGGACGAGCTGCCGCTGGTTGGCAAGACGCCAGCGATGCAGGCGCTCTATCGCCTTGTCGCCAAGGTGATGAACACCGATCTGCCGGTGCTGATCTCGGGCGAGAGCGGCACGGGCAAATCGCTGATCGCCCGCGCGATCCACGATTTCTCGGACCGCCGCACGCTGCCGTTCATCACCGTGACCGGCGCGGATTTGTCGGACCTCGAAGGGCCGGCGCGGGTGCTGGCGCGGGTCAAGGGCGGCACGCTGCTGATCGACGAGATCACCGACATCCCCGATGAAATCCAAGCGCGCGTGGTGCGCATGATGGACATTCCGGGCGAGCATGTGCCGCGCTTCATGGCCACCAGCCAGGGCGATCTGGCGCAGGCGATGGAAGAGGGGGCCGTGCGGCAGGACCTTTACTACCGCCTGTCGGGCGCGACGATCAACGTGCCGAGCCTGCGCGAGCGGGTCGAGGATATCGCGCTGCTCACCGATCACTTCCTGCAGCGGGCCGAGCGCGAGGGCGCCTCGAAACGCTGGCTGTCGAAAGATGCCGCCGAGCTCTTCCGCGCCTACAGCTGGCCGGGCAACGTGCGGCAGCTGGAAAACTCGGTGCGCCGCCTGTCGCTGACCAGCCGCGCCGAAGAGATCAGCCGCGCCGAGGTTGAGGCGGTGCTGGGCAACCAGCCCGACACCGGGCCGATCCTGCGCGGCGGCGACAGTGAGAAACTGAGCACTTCGGTGGCCCGCCACCTGCGCCGTTACTTCGATCTGCACGGCAATATGTTGCCGGCACCGGGGCTCTATGCGCGCATTCTGAAAGAGGTCGAGGCGCCTTTGATCGAGATTGCCCTAGAGGCAACCGGCGGGAATCAGGCGAAATGTGCTGATCTGCTTGGCATCAACCGCAATACCTTGCGTAAGAAGATCACGGATCTGGATATTCGCGTGACACGCCGCCGCAAACTGATGTAAAACCGTCACAGGCATGTGGCCGCATTGCGCCGCCCTCGGGGCGGCGCTTTCACTAGAAGCCACAGCCTTTGGCGGAGCTGCCACGAGCAGCGTATCAGTGTGAGGTGAATTTGTGGCCACCCGGGCACGGAGTTCGACGTGGGCGCGGCTGAGCAGGCTGCGCCGACAAAGGCGCGTTCAGAACGTGGCGACCCTTGGGCTTGTGCTGCTGGGTCCGGTTCTGGCGGTTATGACCTTTTTCGTCCTCGGGCCGCTTGGCGGCGGCGACCGCGCGACGCAGCTGAGCCTGCGGCTCGTGCTGCTGGCCGATATGGTCTATGTGCTGCTCATCGCGACGCTGGTGCTGGCGCGGCTGGTGCGGATGATCGCCGACCGGCGGGCGCAATCGGCGGGCTCGCGGCTGCACCTGCGTTTGACCGGGGTGTTTGCGCTGATGGCGCTGCTGCCCACGGTGACCGTCGCGGTCTTTGCCGTTCTCACCATCAACATCGGCCTCGAGACATGGTTTTCCAGCCGCGTGCAAAACGTCGTGGGGGCCTCGCTGGCTGCAGCCGAAGCCTATGAGAAGGAGCAGCGCGAGGGTCTGACCGAGGACGTTCAGGCGCTGGCGCGCTTTATCGACGGCGCGCGGCGGGCCAATTTCGCGCTGGACGACGGCGATGTTCGGCAGGTGCTGGGGCAGGGGCAGGGCCAGATCCAGCGCGGCCTGCGTGAGGCCTATGTGATCGACGGCGGCGGCGAGATCCGCGCCCGCGGCGATCGCTCGTATCTGTTCTACTACGAAGAGCCGACCCGCGATCAGTTCCTCCGCGCCCGCGCCGAAGGGCTGGTGCTGATCCCCGATTGGGACAATCACGAACTGCGCGCACTGGTGCCACTTTCGGCCTTTGCCGACCGTTTTCTCTATGTCAGCCGCGCGGTGGACGGGAACCTTCTGAACCTGCTCGACGAGACGCAGGAGACCGCGCGCTTCTACCAGCAGCAGGAAAGCGAACGCGGGCGGCGGCTGTTTGACTTCGCGCTGCTGTACCTCGGCTTTGCGCTGCTGCTGATCCTTGCGGCGATCTGGCTGGGCCTGTGGTTCGCCGAACGTCTGGCGCGCCCGGTGGGGCGGCTCACCGGCGCGGCGCAGCGGGTCGGGGCGGGCGATCTCGACGTGCAGGTGATCGAGGGCGAGGGCGATGACGAGATCGCCATGCTCGGGCGCTACTTCAACCAGATGACCCGCCAGCTGAAGGGCCAACGCGAGACGCTGCTGGAGAACACCCGCCAGATCGAGCGCCGCCAGCGGCTGTTCGATTCCGTGCTGTCGTCAATCACCTCGGGCGTTGTCGGCCTCGATGCCGAGGGCCGCGTGACCTTCGTCAACCGCCCCGCCGAGCGGCTGCTTGGTTGGGAGACCCCGCGCGCCGATGTGCCGCTCACCGTGGCGGTGCCCGAGTTCGGCCCGCTCTACGACCGGCTGCGCGACAACGGGCTGGAGACGGCGCAGGAAGAGGTGAAGGTCAGCCGCGATGGCCGGCTTGAACATCTGCTGGTCCGGCTCGCCCCTCGGCGGCGCGAGGATGGCACGCTCGAAGGCTATGTGATCGCGTTCGACGACGTCACCGATCTTGTCAGCGCGCAGCGTATGGCGGCTTGGGGCGACGTGGCGCGGCGCATCGCGCATGAGATCAAGAACCCGCTGACGCCCATTCGCCTGTCGGCAGAGCGCATCAAGCGCAAATTCTCGCGCGAACTGGCCGAGGAGGACGCGCAGAAGCTCGACCAGATGACCGAGGTCATCGTGCGCCAGACCGAGGACCTGCGCCGCATCGTCGACGAGTTCAGCAAATTCGCCCGCATGCCCGAGCCCGAGCGCAAGCCCGAGGACGTGGTGTCGCTGCTGCGCGGGGCCGTGCTGCTGCAGGAGACCGGCCAGCCGGGCATCCGTTTCGTCAGCGATCTGCCAGCGCATGACATGCCCGCCGAGCTTGATGCCACGATGGTCGGGCAGGCGCTGACCAACCTCATCAAGAACGCCGGCGAGGCGATTGAGAGCCTGCAGGAAAAGGGCGCGCCCGAGGGCCACAATCCCGAAATCCGGGTGAGCCTTGCCGAAGAGGACGGGCGCGCGCTCATCCACATCATGGACAATGGCATCGGCCTGCCCGAGGACCGGGCGCGGCTGTTCGAACCCTATGTGACGACCCGCGACAAGGGCACCGGCCTTGGCCTGCCCATCGTCAAGAAGATCATCGAGGAGCACGGCGGCACGCTGTCTCTCGAGGATGCGCCGCTGTTTGGCGGCGCCACCCACGCCGGGGCCATGGCGGTGATCCGCCTGCCGCTCGGCACAACCGGCACACAGCCGGAGAATTCGGATAAGAATATTTCGGAACTGGAGAGGCAGATATGAGCGACATCCTGATCGTCGACGACGAGCGCGACATCCGCGAGCTGATCGGGGACATTCTCGAGGATGAGGGCTACACCACGCGGTTGGCAGGCAACTCCACCGAGGCGATGAACGAGGTGAACTCCGAACCTCCGGCGCTGATGATCCTCGATATCTGGCTGAAAGACAGCAAGATGGACGGGATCGACATCCTCAAGACCGTCAAGCGCGACAATCCCGATATTCCGATCATCATCATTTCGGGACATGGCAACATCGAGATCGCCGTGGCCGCGATCAAGCAGGGCGCCTATGACTTCATCGAGAAGCCCTTCAACATCGACCAGCTTCTGGTGGTGATCCGCCGCGCGATGGAAACCTCGCGCCTGCGCCGCGAGAACAATCAGCTGCGCCGCCGCGAGACCGAAGTGGCGCAGATGATCGGCGACAGCGCCATGTTCCGCGGCCTCGTCAGCCAGCTCGACAAGGTGACCAAATCCAATGGCCGGGTAATGCTGACCGGCCCGGCGGGCTCGGGCAAGGAAGTGGCGGCGCGGTTCATCCATGCCAATTCCGGACGCGCCTCGGCCCCCTTCGTCACCGTCAACTGCGCCGGTGTCGCCCCCGAGAACATGGAGCAGATGCTGTTCGGCCGCGAGAGCGCCGAGCGCGGCATCGAGCCCGGTCTTCTGGAGCAGGCGCATGGCGGGGTGATCTATTTTGATGAGGTCGCCGACATGCCGCTCGGCACGCAGTCGAAAATCCTGCGCGTGCTGGTCGACCAAAGCTTCACGCGGGTGGGCGGCACCGACAAGGTGCGCGTCGATCTGCGGGTGATCTCCTCGACCAACCGCGATCTCGACGCCGAGATCGCCGCGGGCACCTTCCGGCAGGAACTGTATCACCGCCTCAACGTGGTGCCGATCGCCGTGCCCTCGCTCGAGGACCGGCGCGAAGACATCCCGATGCTGGCGCGGCATTTCATCGAAGGTTTCAACCGCGGGCAGGGCCTGCCGCTGCGCGAGCTTTCCGACGACGCGGTGGCGCTGCTGCAGACCATGGTCTGGCCGGGCAACGTGCGGCAGCTGAAGAACCTGATCGAGCGGGTGCTGATCCTCGGCGATGGCACCGGCCCGATCGAGGCGCGCGAACTGCCGCAGGACGGACCGGCGGGCGAGGCGGAAGAGGGGCGCGTGGTGCTTTCGGGCACGCTGGCGACCCTGCCGCTGCGCGAGGCGCGCGAGGCGTTCGAACGGGAATATCTGCTCACCCAGATCAACCGCTTTGGCGGCAATATCTCTCGCACCGCGGCCTTCGTCGGCATGGAGCGCTCGGCGCTGCATCGCAAGCTGAAGTCGCTGGGCGTGGTCACCGGGGCCAAATCCGGTGGCCGTATCGCTTATGTCGAAGACGAGCAGGTGTCGCAGGTTTCCTGAGCATCCCGCCTGCGGGCAAGACAGGATGGCAACGCGCGCCGGGTGTCCGGCGCGCGTAACCTCGCCTGCGGATTGACCGTTAGCGCCCGGCATGTCATGCCGGACGCAATCCCGGCCTCGGGCCAGCAGATTAGGCAGACGACATGAAGGTCATCATTTGCGGCGCCGGCCAGGTCGGCTGGCAAATCGCCCGCCACCTCTCGGGCGAGCGCAACGACGTCACCGTGGTGGACAACAACCCCGACCTCGTACGCCGCGCGACGGATTCGCTCGACGTGCAGGGGATCGCGGGCTTCGCCTCTTATCCCGATGTGCTCGACAAGGCCGGTGCGCGCGACGCCGACATGATCATCGCGGCCACCTATTCGGATGAGGTCAATATGGTCACCTGTCAGGTGGCCCACTCGATCTTTGCCATTCCGCGCAAGATCGCCCGCCTGCGCTCGCAGAGCTATCTGACGGCGATCTACTCCGATCTCTATCGCCGCGATCACCTGCCCATCGACGTGGTGATCTCGCCCGAGAAAGAGGTGGCCGAGGCCGCGCTGCAGCGTCTGTCGGCCCCTGCGGCCTTTGACACCGAACGCTTCCTCGAGGGCGGGGCGCAGCTGCTTGGCCTGACCATCGACGAGCATTGCCCGATCATCAACACGCCGCTGCGGCAGCTGTCGGACCTGTTTTCGACGCTGCGCTCGGTGGTGGTGGGCATCCGCCGCGAGGGCACGCTGTTTGCGCCCGAGCCGCGCGATCAGATTTTCGCGGGCGATGCCTGTTACGTGCTGGTCCATGCCGACGACATCCAGCGCACGCTGGAGATCTTCGGCAAGGCGCAGCGCAAGCAGGAGCGCATCGTGGTGCTCGGTGGCGGCAACGTCGGTCTTGCGGTGGCGCGGGCGCTGGAAAGCCGCCCCGACCGCATCCGTGCCAAGGTGATCGAGAAGGACCGCCGCTCGGCAGAGCGCGCGGCGGACGCGCTGGAGCGGACCATCGTGCTGCATGGCGACGCGCTCGACACGGCGCTGCTGCGCGAGGCGGGGATTGGCCGCGCCGACGCGGTGCTTTGCGTGACCGACGATGAAAAGACCAACATGCTGGCCGCCGTGCGCGCCAAGGCCGAGGGCTGCCCGATGGCCATCGCGCTCATTAACGATCCCACGCTGGTGCCGCTGATGGAGCCGATGGGCGTTGACGCGCACATCAACCCGCGCGCCACCACCGTCAGTTCTATCCTGCGCCACATCCGTCATGGCCGCGTGCGCTCGGTCTATTCGATCGGCGATGCCGAGGCCGAGGTGATCGAGGCCGAGGTGCTGTCGACCTCGTCGATCGCCGGCCGCGCGATCCGCGAGATCGACTTCCCCGAGGGCGTTCTGGTGGGCGCGGTGATGAAGGATGGCGAGGTGGTGAAGATCACCGGCAATCTGCGCGTGGAAGAGGGCGACCGCATCGTCATGTTCGCGCTGGCCAAGGACGTGCCGGAGGTCGAACGGCTTCTGCAGGTCTCGATCGATTTCTTCTGAGCCATGATCTCGCTCGCCCGCACGCCTCTTTTGCTGCTTCTGGCGGGGATCGCCAGCGCCTCGATGATCATTCCCGCGGCGGTGGCTCTGGCGGCAGAGGAATTCCACGACGCGCGCAGCTTCTTCTATGCCGGGATCGTCGGCATGGTGCTGACGACGCTGATCACCATCGCGCAGGCCACGCGCACCCATTACCGCAGCGCCTCGCGGCAGCTTCTGGCGCTGCTGGGGGCCTTCCTGCTGCTGCCCGCGATGCTGGCGGTGCCGTTCCACGAGGCGGTGCGCACCACCACCTTTCTCAACGCCTATGTCGAGATGGTCTCGAGCTTCACCACCACCGGCGCCACGCTCTTTGCGCCCGAGCGGCTGTCGATCGCCGAGCATCTGTGGCGGGCGCAGGTGGGCTGGCTTGGCGGGCTGCTGATCTGGGTCAGTTCGGCGGCGCTGCTGGCACCGCTGACGCTTGGGGGATTCGAGGTGACCGCCTCGGGCGAGCCGGGGCAGAGCGTCGATGCCGGTGCCGCGCGCCGCGATGCGTCGGATCCGGCGCTGCGGCTGGCGGCCTCGGCGCGGGTCTTGGTGCCGATCTACAGCGGGCTGACGCTGGCGCTGTGGATCATGCTGATGATGGCCGGGGACCAGCCGCTGGTGGCGCTGAGCCACGCCATGTCGACGCTGTCGACCTCGGGTATCTCGCCGGTGGGCGGACCAGAGCAGGCGCGCAGTGGCATGGCAGGCGAGATGATCATCTTTTTGTTCCTCTTCTTCGCCCTGTCGCGGCTGACCTTCTCGGGCGACACAAAGGGGCTTGCGGGCTCGCGGCTGCAGAATGACCCCGAGTTCCGTCTTGGCCTGCTGATCGTGGTGATGCTGCCGGTGGCGCTGTTCTTCCGGCACTGGATCGCCGCGTTTGACATCGGCACCGAGACCGACCTCACCGCCGGGGTCCGGGCGCTCTGGGGCGGGCTTTTCACGGCGCTGTCGTTCCTGTCGACCACCGGCTTTCAAAGCGCCGATTGGGCCGCCGTGCGCGGCTGGTCGGGGCTGCAGACGCCGGGCGTCATCCTGATGGGGCTGGCGATCATGGGCGGCGGCGTGGCGACCACGGCGGGCGGGGTGAAGCTGCTGCAAATCTACGCGCTCTACCTTGCGGGCGTGCGCGAGATGGAACGGCTGGTGCACCCGCATTCGCTGGGCCGCTCGGGCGTCATGGCGCGGCGTATCCGGCGGCAGGGGGCCTTTGTGGCATGGGTGTTCTTCATGCTCTTTGCAATGACCATCGCCGCCTTCTCGCTGCTCTTCGCGCTCTCGGGGCTGGATTTCGAGAACGCCATGGTCACCACCGTGGCCGCATTGACCAATTGCGGCCCGCTCATTCGTGCCGCCGCCGAGCAGCCGGTCCCGCTGAGCGAGATGGGCGAGGCGGCCAAAGGGCTGTTCGTCGCCGCCATGGTGCTGGGGCGCCTTGAAGTGTTGGGCATCATCGTGCTGCTCACGCCGGATATCTGGCGCGATTGACACGCTCTTTGCAGGCGAATGTGCGCCGCTCGCGGCGGATGCCAAAAAGGGGATATTTTTGCTCTGGAAGTTCCGGCACTTGCAATACATACTCCCCCAGAACGAGGGAGCGCCCCAGAATGGCGAAGGCAAGAAAAAAAGGCTAATTTAATGGCTTCGGACAGACAAAATCTACAGGACGCATTTCTTAATCATGTTCGGAAGACCAAGGTTCCGGTCACGGTTTTCCTGATCAACGGTGTGAAACTGCAGGGTGTCATCACTTGGTTTGACAATTTCTGCGTCCTTCTGCGCCGGGATGGCCAATCGCAGCTCGTTTACAAGCACGCGATCTCGACCATCATGCCGTCGCAGCCGATCAACCTTTATGACGGCGACGATAACGCTTGAACGAACATGACCCGCATGTGACCCGCGCCTGGGTCCTGCACCCCGACATCAAGTCCGACCGTGATCGCCGCGATGCGGAGATGGCGCTCGATGAAGGTGTGGCCCTGGCCGCCGCTCTCCCCGACCTCGAGGTTGTGGGGAGCGAAGTCGTGCCGCTGCGCGATCCGCACCCCGGCACGCTTTTCGGTTCCGGCAAGATTGCCGAGCTGAAAGAGCGCATCAGCGAGGCCGAAGTCGAGCTGGTGCTCGTCGACGGCCCGGTGACGCCAGTGCAGCAGCGTAACCTCGAAAAAGAGTGGAAGGTAAAGCTGCTCGACCGGACCGGGCTGATCCTCGAGATCTTCTCGGACCGCGCCGCCACCCGCGAGGGTGTGCTGCAGGTCGAGATGGCGGCACTGAGCTACCAGCGCACCCGCCTCGTGCGGGCCTGGACCCACCTCGAACGTCAGCGGGGCGGGCTCGGCTTCGTCGGCGGACCCGGCGAGACGCAGATCGAGGCCGACCGCCGCGCCATCGACGAGCAACTGGTGCGCCTGCGCCGACAGCTCGACAAGGTGGTGAAGACCCGCGCCCTGCACCGCAAGGCGCGCGCCAAGGTGCCTTATCCGATCGTTGCGCTGGTGGGCTACACCAACGCCGGCAAGTCGACGATCTTCAACCGCCTCACCGGCGCCGATGTGATGGCCAAGGACATGCTCTTTGCCACGCTCGATCCGACCATGCGGGCGGTGAAACTGCCGACCGGCATCGACGTGATCCTGTCGGACACGGTGGGTTTCATCTCGGACCTGCCGACCGAACTGGTCGCCGCCTTCCGCGCCACGCTCGAAGAGGTGCTGGCGGCGGACATCGTGCTGCATGTGCGCGACATCTCGCATCCGGGCACCATGGAGCAGGCCGAGGATGTCTATGGCATCCTGCGCTCGCTGGGCGTGGCCGAGGACGTGGCGCAGATCGAGGTCTGGAACAAGATCGACCGGCTGGAGCCCGAAGAGCATGACGCCGCGCTGGCGCGGGCCGCGCGCGACGAGGGCATCTTTGCCGTCTCGGCGCTGACCGGCGAGGGGCTTCACGAGCTGCTTGAGGCGGTGACGGAAAAGCTGCAGGGCGCCGCGGTCGAAGAGGACGTGCGGCTTGGCTTCGATGAAGGCAAGCGCCGGGCGTGGCTCTTTGGCAAGGGTCTGGTGCTGGGCGAGGAGCAGGACGAGGAGGGCTACCTTATGCACCTGCGCTGGTCGGCCAAGGATCGTGCTCAGTTCGAGACGGTGTAAGGCAACTTTCTTCGAAGAAAGTTGCAACGTCCTTGCAAGGACGTTGTCTCCCTAGAAAAGTGCGCTTTCGGCGGCGAGGATCATCTTCGCCGCCTCGAGCCGTGCGCGCTGGTGCTGCGATGGCTCGGAAGGCGTGCGGCACCAGACGCCAAGCGCATAGGCGCGCTGCAGGAACAGCCGCGCGATGGGATCGGTGGTGGTGTCGCCATAGCCGCGCGCCAGCGCCGCGCCGAAGCGCCGGGGATCGGGGGCCGGGCTGCGTGCCAGCGCGTCGACCAGCAGCCCCACCAGATCGCGATAGGGCGCATCGGGTTTGGCGTTCTCCACGTCGAGCCCCCAGAGCGCGCCGGTCGCGCTCACCAGATTGGACAGATGCAGATCGCGGTGGGTGACGGCGCGGGTCGCCATGCGGCCGCGTGCCTGAGGAAATAGATCCCGCAGGGCCGCCAGCGCGAAGGCGAAATTCTCGCATTCGGCAAAGCCGTCGTCAGAGGCGCGGGCCGCTTCAAGCTGCGCTTCGAGCCAAGCAAGCTGGCCGCGCGGGCGCAGCTTGCGCGGCTCCAGCGTGGGCCGGTGCAGCGCGGCCAGCCAGCAGCCTGCCGCGACCAGCGGCACGTCGCGCTTGGCGGGCGGGATGCGCGGCCAGAGCTCGGCGAGGTTGGGGCCGGCGGCGTAGGTCATGCCCAGCACCAGCCGCGCCGCGTCAAAGAACAGCACCTGCGGCGCGCGCCACGGTCCGGCCTGCAGCTGCGCCGCGACCGCGCTTTGCCGCTCGGCCTGCGCGCGGGCCTTGTCGGCCTCTGCGGGGGCGTAGACCTTCACCACCAGATGCGCGTCCGGATGGGCGGCGCAGAACACCTGCGCGCGCATCGGGCGGTCGATGTTCTTCAGGCAGCCCAGCCCAAAGGCGCGCTCCGGATGCTGCTCGGCCAGCGCGTCGCGGGCGAGGGCCTGCGCCTCGGCGCGGCTCAGGCGGCTGCCAGCCGTCATGGTTTGACCAGATGTGTGATCCCGACGGAAGCGGCGCGGGCGAGATCCTCGTCGAGCGACATCGGGATATATTCGCCGCGCCGCCAGAGGGTGCCCATGTCGTCATAGTGGCGCGACAGCAGGTGCCCGGACTCGCCGGTGGCGATGATGAAGACCGAACTGTCGGGATCGGCGAAATCATAGACGCCGCGATAGGTGGCGCCATGCACGTTGGCGAAAGGATCGGGGCCGTCGCCCGCGGTGACGCCGCGCTGCAGGGTGAAATCGCCGCCCGAGGTGGTCTGGCGGATGTTCACGAAGTAATTCAGCAGCGGCACGTCGCCCAGCACGCTGTGCTTATGCGTGGCTTGGTGGGCATCGCCCCAGCGCAGGCTTTCGAGCTGCGTGCCATAGCGCTCACCGATCCACACCAGCGCGTCGTCGAGCGCCATGCGGGCGATGTCGGTGCAGGTCTCGACCGGGGCCGAGCGCAGCACGTCGCACCATTTTCCCGCGCCGTCGATGTCGCGGAAGACGCGCTCGATGAACAGCGGATCCACATGGGTGTATTCATCGGCCAGCGGGCCGATCTCGTCGCGGATCAGCCGGTCTTGCAGGGCGCGCAGCCATGCGGCGTAGATCAGCGGCTCGGGCAGATGCTCGTTCATCTCGCCGTTCCAATTGGCCAGCAGGTCGAGCGCGCGCTCGCGCTGGCGCAGCGGGGTGCCCTCGGGCGCGGCCTCGCCGGTGAACCACAGATCGCGCCCGATCAGCGGCAGCAGGGTGCGCGCGGCGGGCGACACAGTGTCGAGTTGCGCCTCGATGAAGCTGTCGCGGGTGTGCACCTCGCGGCCCTGCATCAACGCCTGCCAGCGCATCACCCGTTGGCTGTCGCCCCAATCAAAGGTGACATGCTCGGGGAAGGGCCGGTCGATGATCTTATTGTTGGTATTGCCGAGGATGCCGCCCTTGGGGTCCTTGAAGACGGGGTTCTCGGAGGGCGGGAACATCCCCTGCCAGCGGTTCGCCTCGATCCAGCCGGGGCTGGGCATGCGGCCCTCGGTCTGATGGCTCGCATCGCGCTTGGGCATGGCGCCGATCAGCTTCATGGCGATATGCTCGTCATCGATCAGCGTCAGCATCTGCGAGGGAGCGACGAAGCCTTCGCTGGCGGTCAGCGCCTCATCCACATCCTGCGCGCGCATCAGGCCGATCGCGGCGCTCATCGAGCTGTCGTCGTCGCTGAGCGCGGTCCAGCTGAGCGAGACCACATCGCCGCGCGGGGTGATCTGGTCGAGATCGAAGGCGGTGCGCGGCAGCACCGGGCCGTTGTCGGTCCAGCGCAGGGTGAGGGTGACCGGCGCCTCGTCCTTGATATTGACGATCGAGCGGCGGGTGCTGAAGGTCTTGAAGCCTTTGGGCGTGCGGTAGCGCTCGGGGTTCTCGGGGTCGAGCTCTTCGATATGCAGGTCCTGATCGTCGAGATAGGACGAGGTCAGCCCCCAAGCCACATGCTCGGACCGGCCCAGCATGATCGCCGGAACGCCGGGGATGGTGGCACCGATGACGTCGCCGGACGACAGTTGCATCCGCGCGAGATACCACGTCGAGGGCGCGGTGAAGCCAAGATGCGGATCATTGGCCAGCAGCGTGCCGCCGCCGGCAGAGCGGTCCGGCGCGGCGGCCCATGCGTTGGAGGCACCGGCAAGGCCGGGCTCGGCCACCGGCATCATTGCCGGGCGCGGGCGCGAGGCGCTAGCGTATTGCGGCAGGCCCTTGCCGGGAAAGAGCGCGGCATAGGCGGGCAGTTCGGCAAGGCCGGGGCCGGGGATGTCGGGCAGGATATCGCGGATCATCTCGGGATCGGGCAGGGCCAGCGAGGTGCGGGCGCGCAGGATCTCATCGCGGAACTGGCCCGAGAGTTGCAGCGCCATCAGCTTGATCACCGCCAGCGAATCCGCCGGTTGCCACGGCGCGATCGGGGCATTGAACAGGAAGAACTCCGGCGCGCCGCGACCGAGGCTTTCCGAGTTGATCTCTTGCACGCGCGCATTGACCCCGGCGGCATAGGCTTCGAGCGCATCGCGCGTCTCGGGGTCCTGCGCCTCGACCGAGCGCATGGCGTGGGTGTAGAGGTCGAGCCGGCGCATCAGCGTGTCGGTCTCGACGGTGCGGCGGCCGAAAAGCTCGGACAGGCGGCCCTGCGCGGTGCGGCGCAGCATCATCATCTGCCACAGCCGGTCCTGCGCGTGGGCATAGCCGAGGCCGAAATAGACGTCGCGATCCACGGGGGCAAAGATATGCGGCACGCCCGCGTTGTCGCGCACGATCTCTACATCCCCGGTGGTGCCGGAGACGGCAAGCGTCTTGTCGTACTCGGGCAGCGAGCGCGAGGCGAGGTAATAGACCAGCGCCACGGCAATCACCGCCAACAGGATCGCCGTGCTGACGAGCCTGAGGAGCCATCGGAAGATAAGTGCCATGATCTGTCCCGCGTCTTTCGGCTTTCGTCGGGCTTACCCAAGACCCGCCCCCTTGCCAAGGGCTGGGTGAGGCGCGACAACTCCCGCAACGACAATCGTAACAGGAGGTTGATCCATGGCGAAATGCGCATTCCTGGGTCTGGGTGTGATGGGCTATCCGATGGCCGGACATATGACCAAGGCCGGTCACGAGGTAACGGTCTACAATCGCACCGCTGCAAAGGCCGAAAAATGGGTGGCAGAGTTCGGGGGCGCCAGCGCCGCGACGCCGCGCGAGGCGGCAGAAGGCGCCGATTTCATCATGGCTTGCGTCGGCAATGACGATGATCTGCGCGCCGTCTGTACCGGCGAGGAGGGCGCCTTTGCGGGCATGAAACCGGGGGCGATCTTTGTCGATCACACCACCGTGTCCTCGATGGTGACCACCGAGCTGTCGGCGATCGCCGCGGAAAAGGGCCTTGGTTTTGTCGACGCGCCGGTCTCTGGCGGGCAGGCGGGGGCCGAGAATGGCCAGCTGGTGGTGATGTGCGGCGGCGAGCAGGCGCATTACGACGCCGCGGCGTCGGTGATCGACGCCTATGCCAAGCTCTGCAAGCGCCTTGGCGAGAGCGGCGCGGGGCAGCTGTGCAAAATGGTCAATCAGATCTGCATCGCCGGGCTGGTGCAGGGCCTGTCGGAAGGTCTGGCCTTTGCCGAAAAGGCGGGCATCGATGGCCGCGAGGTGGTCGAGGTGATCGGCGGCGGCGCAGCCGGGTCGTGGCAGATGGTGAACCGTTTCGAGACCATGCTGGACGACAAGTTCGACCATGGCTTCGCGGTGGACTGGATGCGCAAGGACCTTGGCATCTGCCTTGCCACCGGCGACGAGATCGGCGCCTCGCTGCCGGTGACGGCGCTTGTGGACCAGTTCTATAAGGACGTTCAGGCGATGGGCGGCGGCCGTTGGGACACCTCCGCCCTGATCAAGCGCCTGAAGGCCTTCGACTGATCAGTAAGACGGCAGCGGGGCGGCCTCACCGGTCTCCTCGCCCAGCTCTTTGGCGGCCTGCGCCTTCGCGGCGCGGGCGGCCTCGGCCAGCAGGCCGACGTCATTGGGGCCAACGATGAAGCCATAGCCCGCGTCGCGCAGTTCCGAATAGCTGCGCCCCGGACCGGCGACGCCGGTGATCGTGCCCAGCATCAGGCCATTCGCGGTCGCGCTGCGCTCGACCTCTTCGATCTTGGCGCGCACGTCGGGGTGATCCATGTCCTCAAGATGGTTCATCGAAGCGGCGAAATCATTGGGGCCGACGAAGGCCATGTCGATGCCCTCGATCCCGGCGATCTCCTCGACCTCGGCCACCGTGTCCACATGTTCGACCTGCGCCATGATCAGCAGTTCTTCGTGCGCGGTGGCGGCATAGCCGGGCAGGTTGCCCCAATTGGTGGCGCGCACGATGGGCGCGGCATAGCCGCGGCGGCCGCGCGGCGCGTATAGGCAGAAAGAAGCAATCTCGCGCGCCATCTTGGCGGTATGCACCATCGGCACCATGATCGAGCGCGCGCCGCGGTCGAGCGCCCGTTTCAGCGTCGCCTCCGAAGAGTCAGGCACGCGGATCACCGCCTCGCCGCCAGCCCCTTCCACCGCGCGCAGCAGGTTCAGCCCCGCCTCAAGCCCGGCGCTGCCGTGTTCGCAGTCGATCACCAGCACGTCCCAGCCGCTGTAGACCAGCAGTTCGGCCACCTCTGGCGAGCCCAGCTCGAACCATGCGGCGGTCACCGTCTCGCCGGCCTTGAGCCGCGCCTTGAGCCTGTTTCTTCCTGTCATCATGTCCTCCTCGTCTTGGCGCGAGCCTGCGTGCCCGGGCCACCCGGACGAGTTGAATACCCTGCGCGACGCAAGGTCAATATAAATGGTATACCAAATGCAGGTGGGCGCGCGGCGAAGGGCGCGATGAGACTCGAGCGGAGGGCGCGGCGTGTCGCTGCGTATTTGGGGAACAATGAAAGCCGGGAGAGGGGACGTCTGGCGGGCTTTGTGCAGCCATCGGGCAAAGGGATGGGGAATTCATGCGCGCGTCATATTGGATATTGTCATTGGGGCTGCGATGCCCCTATGCTACCTGTTAGGCAATTGCGTTTCGCACATGGTTATCCACAGCCGATAGCCGCGCTGCAGTTTCGTGAAAAGCCAAAGAGTTTCGCTGCTCCGGAGCCGTCCGTACAGGGACCCCGGGCAGACCGATCAGGCCGCAAGGCCGAGTACACCGTCCGGACATCCAACGCTCCGGGCCGCAACAAGGCACCAAGGCGCGATCCGCGGCGAGGGTGTCGGAGAAGAAACGCGATGACGCGCGCGACGCAAGTGAGGCACCCGGGCGAAGACAGATTGTCTTCCCGTGCCTGCGCGCCGCTCAGCGCCCAGACAAGCCACGCCACATCACCACGCAGCCCGGCTCCGCCCGGGCCCTTGGCGCATGTGCCGTGCATACGGAAAACATGGCAAAGAAAATGCTCATCGATGCCACCCACGCGGAAGAGACCCGCGTTGTGGTGGTCGACGGAAACAAGGTCGAGGAATTCGACTTTGAATCGGAAAACAAGCGCCAACTAGCAGGCAATATCTATCTCGCGAAAGTCACGCGGGTCGAGCCGTCGCTTCAGGCCGCTTTCGTGGACTACGGCGGCAACCGCCACGGGTTCCTCGCGTTTTCCGAGATCCACCCCGATTATTACCAGATCCCCGTCGCCGACCGTCAGGCGCTGATGGAGGAAGAGGCTGCACTCGCCGCCGAGGATGATGACGACGACAAGGAAAAGTCGCGCTCGAAATCCTCGCGCTCGCGCACCCGTCGTTCGCGCTCGCGCAGCAAGGCCGAGAAGGCCAGCACCGACGACAAGACGGTGACCGGCGAAGTGTCCGAAGTGTCGACCGGCATTTCGGGCATGGAGACCATTGACCTCGGCGACGACACCGTCGAGCCGGGCGAGGGCGAAGGCCTGTCGCCGATGGAGACCGTGGCCGAGACCCCGGTCGAAGAGCCGAACGACAGCAATGAAGCGGACAGCGCCGCGGCAGAGGCCGAGGTGGTGGGCACCCCGGAGACGGACGCAGGCGCGCCCGAGACCGAAGCCAAGGCGCCGGTCGAAGACGACGACGAGGATCATGACGACGATCACGTTGGCTCTTCGAAAGCCGACGACAGCATCGAGTTGGTCGCCGACGACGACACCGAGGAAGACATCCGCCCGGCGCGCAAGCCGCGTCCGCGCAAGTACAAGATCCAGGAAGTCATCAAGGTCCGCCAGATCCTTCTGGTGCAGGTCGTCAAGGAAGAGCGCGGCAACAAGGGCGCGGCGCTCACCACCTATCTGTCGCTTGCAGGCCGCTATTGCGTGCTGATGCCCAACACCGCCCGTGGCGGCGGCATCTCGCGCAAGATCACCAATGCCGCCGACCGCTCGAAGCTCAAGGAGATCGCGCAGACCATCGACGTGCCCAAGGGCGCCGGTCTGATCATCCGCACCGCGGGCGCCAAGCGCACCAAGACCGAGATCAAGCGCGACTATGAATACCTGCAGCGCCTCTGGGAGCAGATCCGCGAGCTGACGCTGAAGTCGGTCGCGCCGGCGAAGATTTACGAAGAGGGCGACCTCATCAAGCGCTCGATCCGCGACCTCTACAACCGCGAGATCGACGAAGTTCACGTGGAAGGCGAGCGCGGCTACCGCATCGCCAAGGACTTCATGAAGATGATCATGCCGTCCCACGCGAAGAACGTGAAACACTACCTCGACCCGATGCCGCTGTTCGCGCGCTATCAGGTCGAAAGCTACCTCGCGGGCATGTTCAACCCGACGGTCCAGCTGAAATCCGGCGGCTACATCGTGATCGGTGTGACCGAGGCGCTGGTGGCGATCGACGTGAACTCGGGCCGGGCCACCAAGGAAGGCTCGATCGAGGAGACGGCGCTCAAGACCAACCTCGAGGCCGCCGAGGAAGTGGCGCGTCAGCTGCGTCTGCGCGACCTCGCGGGCCTCATCGTCATCGACTTCATCGACATGGAAGAGCGCAAGAACAACGCCGCCGTCGAGAAGAAGCTGAAAGACAAGCTCAAGACCGACCGTGCCCGCATTCAGGTTGGCCGCATCTCGGGCTTCGGCCTGCTGGAGATGTCGCGTCAGCGTCTGCGCCCGGGCATGATCGAGGCCACCACGCAGCCCTGCGCGGCCTGCCACGGCACCGGCCTCATCCGCTCGGATGACAATATGGCGCTGAACATCCTGCGTCAGGTCGAGGAAGAGGGCGTGCGCCGCCGCTCGCGTGAGGTGCTGGTGAAATGCCCGGTGGGCATCGCCAACTACCTGATGAACCAGAAGCGCGAGCATGTGGCTCAGATCGAGGCGCGCTACGGCATGGCCGTGCGCATCGAGGGTGATCTGCACCTCGTCAGCCCCGACTTCACCATGGAGAAGTTCAAGACCGCCACGCGCAACGTGCCCGAAGTGGTCGCGCCGGTGGTCTCGGCCACCGCCTCGCTGATGGATCAGGTCGACGAAGACGTGGCCGCCGAGGAAGACGAGGACGAGGATCAGCTCGAAACGCAGAGCGAAGATCAGGCCGAAGACAACTCCTCCAGCGACGGCAACGGCGAGAACGGCAACGGATCCGAAGACGGTGACGGCAAGCCGAAGAAGCGCCGCCGCCGCCGCCGCCGCTCGCGTTCGAAGAACAAGGACGCGCAGAACGGTGAGACCGGTGAGAATGGTGAGGACAACGGCGAGGGCAATGACGCCACTCCGGCCGAAGTCTCCGAAGCTGCCGCTGCTGAAACGGTGACCGAAACGGCGGAAGCTGCGACGGGAGCTGCGACGGAGGAGGCGCCGGCAGAGGCAGGCTCCACCGAGGCCCCCACTGAGGCGCCTGCTGCCGAAGAGGCGCCCGCCGAGAAGCCCAAGCGCACCCGCCGCTCGCGCAGCCGCAAGAAGGCCGAGCCCGAAGCGACAGAAGCACCTGCAGAGGCCGCTGTTGAAGCTCCGGCCGAAGCTGCTGCTGCGCCTGCGCCCGAGGCTACGGCGGAAGAGGTGGCACCTGCGGTGAGCGAAGAGCCGGTGGCGACCGAGGTCGAAGCCGCGCCCGAGCCGGTAAGCGAGGCGCCCGCCGCCGAAGCTCCGGTCGAGCCGCAGGCCGAGGCTGCGCCCGAAGCACCCGCCGAAGAGGCGCCGGTTGCGGAAACGCCCGCTGAGCCTGAGCCCCAACCGGAGCCCGCGCCGGAACCGCAACCGGAACCCGAGCCCGTCTCGGCAGAGCCGGTTCAGGAAGAGGCGCCGAAGCCCAAGCGTCGCGGCTGGTGGAGCCGCTGAGGCGACGCCGGAGCGCAGGATAGTTCCGCAAGACAGATAAGAACGCCCCGGTGCTCGCGCCGGGGCGTTTTTCGTTCATCCGTACCGCGCGTGAAGCCGTGGCTCTGTAACATCAGAGCGCCTGCGGCAACGCAGACGTGACAAGCTGTCTGATGACGCGGCAGGCGCGATCGCCTATTCGGGTGGCATGTTCGGAATTGAGATCATTGACGCAAGCCTGCTCCCCGCCATGCTCGTGGCGCTTTTCGGGGGCGTGATTTCTTTTCTCAGCCCCTGCGTGCTGCCTATCGTGCCGCCCTATCTGGCCTTCATGTCGGGCGTGAGCCTGCAGGAGATGCAGGCCGGTGGCAGCGCCCGCTGGCGCGCCTTCATCGCGGCGCTGTTTTTCGTGCTCGGGCTGTCGACGGTGTTCATCCTGCTGGGGTTCACCGCGTCTTGGCTGGGCACGTTCTTTTTGCAGAACCAGCTGCTTCTGGCGCGTATCTCGGGCGTCGTGGTGATCGTCTTCGGGCTGCATTTCCTGCATGTCTTCCGCATTCCCTTCCTCGACCGCGAGGCGCGGCTCGACACCGGCGAGGCCGGGGGCTCGGCCTTCGGCGCCTATCTGCTGGGGCTCGCCTTCGCCTTTGGCTGGACGCCCTGCATCGGCCCGCAGCTTGGCGCGATCCTGTCGCTGGCGGCGACCGAAAGCTCGGTGGCGCGCGGCACGCTGCTCTTGGGGGTCTATGCGCTTGGCCTTGGGCTGCCGTTCCTGCTGGCGGCGATGTTCCTGAGCCGCGCGATGGGGCTGATGAACCGCATGAAGCGCCATATGAAAACCATCGAGCGGATCATGGGCGTCCTGCTCATCGCCGTCGGTCTGGCGCTGCTGACCGGGGCCTTCTCGGCGTTCTCGTTCTGGCTGCTGGAAACCTTCCCGGCGCTTGGGCAGCTCGGCTGACAGTTTCATCTTTCGGAAAATACTCCCGCCGGAGGCGCTTTCGGCGCGCGCCGTATGAGTATTTGGGGAAAGATGAAAGCCTGCCTTGCCGCTGCCTCACTCTTGCCCTCGCGGGCTGCTAAAGGCATCGTCCAATAAGCAGTGAGGGCAGGGGTATGAGTGACGGGCAGCCAGAGGTGCGGCGCAGGCGGGTGTTCTACATCCCCGGCTATGATCCGATCCATCCGCGCCGCTACCGTGAGCTTTACCGCAAGGAGGGCGCGGCGCAGGCGGCGATCTCCGGCTATGCGCTGACGCTGAAGCCCAAGCCCAAGAGCGCTGGTCAGAGCGCGGCGCCCGGCAGCCCCTACGGCTGGCAGGTCGCGGCCGAGATGGACGGCGCAGAGGTGTCGGCAGAGATCGAGGTATTGGTCTGGTCCGACATTGTGCGCAGCAGCATGTCCAACTCCATTCCCGCCA
Source organism: Salipiger sp. ABN3_019 (assembly GCF_056158605.1). NCBI lineage: Bacteria > Pseudomonadati > Pseudomonadota > Alphaproteobacteria > Rhodobacterales > Roseobacteraceae > Salipiger > Salipiger sp. ABN3_019. The sequence goes on along the minus strand of NZ_JBSWTP010000009.1, from coordinate 2,282,974 downwards.
CCTACCTGCAACTGCTGCGGACGGCTTGGGTGTATATCTCCACCCGCGCGCTCTTTCGCCTGATGCGGCTGCGCAAAGGGCCGGTCATTGCGGCGCTTTACCCGGTGGCGATGCTGCTGCTGCAACTGCTGCTCGCGGCGCTGCTGGCGTGGGGTGTCTATGCCGTCGCGGCGCTGGCGGAACCGCTGCTGGGGCTCGTCGCGCGGCTCATCGGCGCTGCGGCGGGGCTGGCGCTCGGCTGGGCGCTGCTGCGCTGGTTTCAGGCCAAGGACGGCAAGTTCTTCGCCTATTACCTCATCCATGATTACGCCTATTCGGCCCGTCACCGCGGCGCCAACCCGCCCGAGCTGGAAGCGCGGCTGTCGCAATTCGGCGAGATCATCGCCGCGGCGCTGCGCGACGAGGTGGATGAGGTACTGGTGGTCGGCCACAGTTCCGGCGCGCATCTGGCGGTGTCGATCCTCGCCGATCTCATCCGGTCGGGCAACGTGCCGGAGCAGGGGCCGCGGCTGGGGTTTCTGAGCCTTGGTCAGGTGGTGCCCATGGTGTCTTTCCTGCCCGAGGCATGGCGGCTGCGCGGCGATCTTGCCTATCTGTCGCAGCGGGGCGAGCTGACTTGGGTCGATGTGACCGCGCCCGGCGATGGCTGCGCGTTTGCGCTTTGCGATCCGGTGGCGGTCTCGGGCGTCGCGCCCGAGGGCAAGCGCTGGCCCTTGGTGTTCTCGGCGCAATTCACCCGCTCGCTCAGCCCCGCGCGCTGGAAAGAGCTGCGCTGGCGCTTCTTCCGGCTGCATTTCCAGTATCTCTGCGCCTTCGACAGGCCGCTCGATTATGACTATTTCCGCATCACCGCCGGGCCGTTGACGCTGGCCACGCGCTATGCGCAGCGCCCGCCCTCGGCAAGCCGGCTGGAGGCGCCGGTGAACCGCTTCACCTCGACCGCGCCCACACGTTCATCAGCCCGCGCCGCATGATCCCGCCGAAGCCGAAATCGCGGCCCGACAGGGTTTCGCTGCTGCGCTACCTGCGGCTCTTTCGGGCCGACCTGCTGTCGGCCCAGCCCGCGCGGCTCTACCGCGCGTGGATGGCCGAGTTTCGCACGCCGTTCTTCCGCTCTTATCTCGTGAACCAGCCGGATCTGGTGAAAACGGTTCTGAAGGACCGGCCGATGGAGTTTCCCAAGTCGGGACGGATCGCCGAGGGGCTGCGACCGCTGCTGGGAAATTCTGTCTTTCTGACCAATGGCGAGACATGGCAGCGTCAGCGGCGGATCATCGACCCGGCGTTCGAGGGCGGGCGGCTGCGGGAGACCTATCCCGCCATGTGGGACGCGGCGCAGGCGGCGCTTGCACGGCTCAGGGCAGAGGCTGATGCAGGCGCGGAGGTCGAAATCGAGGCGCACACAAGCCACGCGGCCGCCGATGTGATCTTTCGCACGCTGTTTTCGCTGCCGATTGAGCATGAGGTGGCGCAGGCGGTGTTTAACGAGTTCCGCGCCTACCAGCGCACCCAGCCCATTCTCAACCTCGCCGCCTTTCTGCCGCTGCCGCGCTGGATGCCGCGGTTTCACCGCGCCTCGACGAAGGCGGCGGCACGGCGCATCCGCGGGCTGATCACCGAGCTGACCGCCGCGCGGCAGGCGGATATCGCGGCGGGCAGGGCGCCCGATGATCTGGCCACCAAGATCATGACCACGCGCGATCCGCAGACCGGTGAGACCTTCTCGACCTCGGAAATGGTGGATCAGGTGGCGATCTTCTTTCTGGCCGGGCATGAAACCTCGGCCTCGGCGCTGGCCTGGGCGCTGTGGCTGGTGGCGGCGCATCCCCAGTGGCAAGAGCGGCTGGCGGCAGAGGCGCAGGTTCTCGGCGATACGCCGGAGTTTTCCGACATTGCCAAGCTGCGGCTGTCGCGCGACGTGTTCCGCGAGGCCTTGCGGCTTTATCCGCCGGTGCCGATGATGGTGCGCGAGACGCGTTGTCCCGAGCGGTTCCGCGACCGCGAGCTGCCCAAGGGCGCGCAGGTGGTGCTGAGCCCGTGGCACCAGCACCGGCATGAGCGGCTGTGGGACAACCCCGACGGTTTCGACCCGGCGCGCTGGGGCACCGAGAACGGCAAGACCTGCGCGCGCGAGGCCTATATGCCGTTTTCCGCCGGGCCGCGGGTCTGCACGGGCGCGGGGTTTGCCATGGTCGAAGGGGTGCTTTTGCTGTCGCTGATCCTGCGCGATTTGAAGCTCGAGATCGTCCCCGAGAAGACGCCCGAGCCGGTGGCCTTTCTGACCGTGCGGGCGCGCAGCGGCATCTGGCTGCGCATCTCCGCCCGCTAGCGCTAAAGGTAGCGTTAAACGGCGGCTTCGATCTATCCAATACCCGGCGATTGGGCTAAGCCTTTGGCAAAGCAATTTTAACGATCTTAAAGAGGATCTTCCATGGCACAGGACAAGGCCGTTTTTGCAAAGCAAAAAGACCAGATGGCAACGGGCAAGGGCTTCATCGCCGCGCTCGACCAGTCCGGCGGCTCGACCCCGAAAGCGCTGCTGCAATACGGCGTCGAGGAAAGCGAATATAACGGCGAAGCGGAGATGTTCGGCGAGATCCACAAGATGCGCACCCGCATCATCACCGCGCCGGAGTTCACCTCTGACAAAGTGCTGGGCGCGATCCTGTTCGAGCGCACCATGCGTGGCGAGATCGACGGTCTGCCGACTGCGCAATACCTGTGGGAAAAGCGCGGCGTGGTGCCCTTCCTGAAGATCGACAAGGGTCTGGCGGATCAGGAGAACGGCGTGCAGGTGATGAAGCCGATGCCCGGCCTCGAGGACCTGCTGAACGACGCGGCGCAGAACTTCGGCATCTTCGGCACCAAGGAACGCTCGGTGATCCACGAGGCGAATGCCGAAGGGATCGAGGCCGTGGTGGCGCAGCAGTTCGAAGTGGGCCGCATGGTGATCGCAGCGGGCATGGTGCCGATCCTCGAGCCGGAAGTGAACATCCACTCCGAGAGCAAGGAAGAGGCCGAGGCGCTGCTCGAGGCCTCGCTGGCCAAGCACCTCGACACTCTGGCCGAGGGCGAGGACGTGATGATCAAGCTGACCATCCCCAGCAAGCCCGGCCTTTACGACGGTCTGGCCGATCACCCGCGCGTGGTGCGCGTGGTGGCCCTGTCGGGCGGCTACACCACCGATGACGCCTGCGAGCGCCTGTCGAAGAACTCCAAGATGATCGCCTCTTTCAGCCGTGCGCTGGCCGAGGGCCTGTCGAAGAAGCAGTCGGACGACGAGTTCAACGCGCTTTTGGGCAGCAACATCGACAAGATCTACCAGGCGTCGCTCTGATCCACGCCTGATTGCACGCGGCCCGGATGGGCCTGAAGCGCCCGGCCTCTTCACGAGGGGCCGGGCGTTTTGCTGTGTCCCGCGCTTCTGTGACCGGACGTGAGATCGGCGCGCGATGGCCGGTGGAACGCGGGCCCACATCCTTGCGTTGTGGGAGCAGAAGAAAAGGAGGACCCTATGTCTGAACGCAAGAGATCGCAGGACGGGCGCAGCGAGACCGCTGAAATCCTCGACGGTCAGCCGGTCACGCCGGGCGCCAACGCACAGGAAGGCCGCAAGGGCGGCGAAATGGCTCGCAAGGTCGGGACGCGCGACGAGGAGAAGCGTGTCGATGAAACCTCAGCGGGCGCGACGCGGCCGCTGGCTCAGGATCAGGACAGCAGCGGCGACAAGGAAAAGGTGTAAGGAGGCACGACCATGGCGATTCTCACCAATGGCACTTGGGTTTTGATCGCGGACGGCGAAAAAGCGCTGTTCCTGCGCAACGATGTGGACGAGCAGGATCCCGATCTGAACGTCGTGCGCATCGAAGAGCAGGAGAACCCCTCGGACCGCGAGCAATCTGCGAACCGTCCGGGGCGGATGCACGATGGCGGGCCGGGCCAGAAATCCGCGGTGGACGACACCGATTGGCACGAACTGGCGAAGGAACGCTTCGCCGATGATCTGGCCGATATCCTCTACAAGCAGGCGCATAAGGGCAAGTTCGACCGCATCGTTCTGGTCGCGCCGCCCGCCACGCTGGGCGAGCTGCGCAGCAAGCTGCACAAGGAGGTTTCGGACAAGGTCGTGGCCGAACTGGACAAGACCCTGACCAACCATCCGCTCGACAAGATCGAGAAGCTGCTGCGCGACGAATTCGCTCCGGCCTGATCGGTTCGGCGAATTCCGCAAGAAAAAACGCCGCCATTAATGGCGGCGTTTCCTATTTAAAACATTACTTTAAGCGTCAAAGTTCGCGTGATGTGTTACGTGAACTCTTGGCGCAGGATCTCCATCACCCCCTCGGGGCTGTCGGCGCTCTGCACGAAGTCCAGCAGCGAGGCCTCGGCAAATCCTTTGTCGACCACATGCTGCATCAGTGCCTTCAGCGGCTCCCAGAACCCTTCGGTGTCGAGCAGCACGATCGGCTTGGCGTGCAGCCCAAGCTGGCGCCATGTCAGCGCCTCGAAGAACTCGTCGAGGCTGCCCGCGCCGCCGGGCATAAGAACCACCGCATCGGCATTCATCAGCATGACTTTTTTGCGCTCGTGCATGGTCTCGGTGATCACGAAGCGGGTGAGGTCGGTCTTGCCGACTTCATGCGCCAGAAGGTGGGTGGGGATCACCCCGAAGGTCTCGCCGCCAGCGGTTTGCGCGGCCCGCGCGACCTCTCCCATCAGGCCAACGTCACCTGCACCGTAGACAAGTCGCCAACCTTGCTGTGCAATGGAAGTGCCAAGCATTGAGGCAGCTGCCGTGTAACTGGGCGCGGTACCGTGGCGCGAGCCGCAATAAATGCAGACAGATTTGACGGGCATGTGGATAATCCAAAAAAATGCTGTTTTGACCGGTGATAACGGGATTGTTATAGGTTCTCAACCGCGCTCGTGAGGGACAGGAAAACGGGCGCCGTGATTGGGATTATGTAAAGATGAACGAGAAACATTGGGTCTGGATCGGACTGGGTGCTGCCGCGGTTATCGGCGCGCTCTACGTCAGTGATGTGATCGGCCCGCAACAGCCGCCGCAGGGCCTGACCGAAGCGACACCCGTGGCCGAAAGCGCCGCGCCGGAGCCCGAGGTCAGCGCGGCAGATACAGACAACACAGCCGCGCAACCAGCGGAAATCACGGCAGCATCGGGGGACGCTGCCGCTGAGACTGCCGCTGAGGCCACGGCTGAGACGCAAGACGAAACGGCAAGTTCCGACGCAGCCGCTGCAAAGACGACCGCTGAGGGCGCACCCGCAGACCCCGAAGAAACCGAAGTGGCTCTGCTCGCGCCCGATGAGGCTGCAAAGGGGACCGCGCAGGGCGACGACCCCGCGTCCGATACCGCAGATACCGCAGAGGCGGCGCCGGTCACCGCAGCGCCCAGCTTTGATCTCGTGCGCGCCGAGCCGGGCGGGCTGATCACCGTGGCGGGCCGTGCCGAGCCCGGCACCGAGGTGACCCTGCTGCTCGACGGCGAAGAGGAACTCACCAGCCGCGCCGGGAGCGACGGGCGCTTCGCCGCGTTCTTCGATCTGCCTGCCTCGGGTGAGGCGCAGGTGCTGCGTCTGCGCATGATGCTGAACGGCGAAGCGGTGGAATCCGAGCAGGAAGTCATCCTGACGCCGCCAACCGCCGGAGCAAATCAGGTGGCCGAGGGCGAGACCACAGAGGGCGCGGCAGAGACCGAACTGGCCAGCGCCGAGCCCGCAGTGACGGCGGCGCCCACAGTGCTGCTGTCAGATGCGGATGGCGTCGAGGTGATGCAAAGCGCGGCACCCATGGAGCCGGGCAATGTCGCCATCGATGCGATCACCTATGACGAGACCGGCGGCGTGGCGCTGTCGGGCCGGGGCCGGGGCGATGCCATGTTGCAGGTCTATCTCGACAACAGCCCGATCACCACGCTCAAGGTCGCGGACGACGGCCGCTGGCAAGTGGCGCTGCCAGGCGTCGAGGCGGGCACCTATACGCTGCGCGTCGATCAGGTGGATGACAGCGGCGAGGTCACCGCGCGCGCCGAAAGCCCGTTCCGCCGCGAGCCGGTCGAAAAGCTCGCCGCCGCCAGCGAAGAGCTGACCGAGGCCGAGGAAGTGACCGCGATCACCGTGCAGCCGGGCAATACGCTCTGGGCCATCGCGCGCGAGCGCTACGGTGATGGTCTGGCCTATGTGCGTCTCTTCGAGGCCAACAAGACGCAGATCCGCGATCCCAACCTGATCTACCCCGGGCAGATTTTCGACTTCCCTGACTGATCCGGCCTGACTGATCCGGCCCAATTGATCCACCCCGACTGATCCGAAGTGCTGATGGGCCAGGAACCGGGCGGCAGCGCACAGGCCACTGTGCACGCCCCCGCACTGGCCTTTGTGCGCCCGACGCGATAATGGCAGGACCCGCCAAGCCAAGAGAGCCCAGCCATGCCTCCCGAGACCGATCAAACTGCCATCGCCGACGCCGAGCGCCGCTCGGGGCTGCGCACCATCCGCCGCGTCGCCCCCTATCTCTGGCCTGAGGGTCAGACATGGGTGAAACGCCGCGTGGTGCTGGCGATGCTGATGCTGATCGCGGCCAAGCTGATCGCCGTGGGCACGCCGATGCTCTACAAGCAGGCGGTGGACAAGCTGGGCGGCGAGGCCTCGACGCTGCTCTTGGGCGCGGTCGGGCTGACGCTGGCCTATGGTATGGCGCGCATCTTCAATGCCGCGTTCCAGCAGGCGCGCGATGCGGTCTTTGCCAAGGTCGGCCAGCGCGCGCTGCGCAAGCTGGCGCTCGAGACCTTCACCCACATCCACAAGCTCTCGCTGCGCTATCACATCACCCGCAAGACCGGCGGGCTGAGCCGGATCATCGAGCGCGGGGTGAAGGGCGTCGAGTTTCTGCTGCGCTTCATGCTGTTCTCGGTCGGGCCGCTGATCCTCGAGCTTCTGCTCGTCGGCATCGTGCTCTTCTGGCTGTTCGACGTGTGGTATCTGGCGGTGGTGGCGGTGACCATCGCGCTCTACGTCTGGTTCACCTTTGCGGTGACCGAATGGCGCGTGCGCCTGCGTCGCAAGATGAACGCGCAGGACACCGATGCCAACCAGAAGGCCATCGACAGCCTGCTCAACTTCGAGACGGTGAAATACTTCGGCGCCGAGGCGCGCGAGGCTGCGCGCTACGATCAGGCGATGCAAGGCTATGAGGAAGCTGCGGTCAAGACTGCGACCTCGCTGGCCATGCTCAACTTCGGTCAGGCGCTGATCATCAACTCCGGGCTGGTGGCGGTGATGGTGATGGCGGCGCTCGGCGTGCAGAACGGCGATCTGACTGTCGGCGATTTCGTCATGGTCAACGCCTATATGATCCAGATCACCATGCCGCTGAACTTCCTCGGCACGGTCTACCGCGAGATCCGCCAGAGCCTCGTCGACATGGGGCAGATGTTCGACCTGCTGGATCAACCCTCGGAGGTCTCCGACAAGCCCGGCGCGCCGGATCTGCAGGTCTCGGGCGGGCAGGTGAGCTTCGATCACCTGCGCTTCGGCTATGACCCAGAGCGCGAGATCCTCAAGGGCATTTCGCTGACCGTGGGCGCGGGCGAAAGCGTCGCGCTGGTGGGGCCGTCGGGATCGGGCAAATCCACCATCGGGCGGCTGCTGTTCCGCTTCTACGACGTCTCGGGCGGGGCGATCCGCATCGACGGGCAGGACCTGCGCGACGTGACCCAAGACAGCCTGCATGGCGCCATCGGCGTGGTGCCGCAGGACACGGTGCTGTTCAACGACACCATCCGCTACAACATCGCCTACGGTCGCGGCGGTGCCAGCGAGGCGGAGGTGATCGCGGCGGCGAAATCGGCGCAGATCCACGAGTTCATCACCTCGCTCCCCGAAGGCTATGACACGATGGTCGGCGAGCGCGGACTGAAGCTGTCGGGCGGCGAGAAGCAGCGCGTCGGCATCGCCCGGACCCTGCTGAAGAACCCGCCGATCCTGCTGCTCGACGAGGCGACATCGGCGCTCGACACCGAAACCGAGGCCTCGATCCAGACCGCGCTGCGCCGCGCCGGTGAGGGGCGCACGGTGCTGACCATCGCCCACCGGCTGTCGACCATCGCCGATGCCGATCGCATCGTCGTGCTGGAAAAGGGCGAGGTGGTCGAGGAAGGCACCCATGAGGCGCTGCTGGCGCGCGCCGGGCGCTACGCACAGCTTTGGGCGCTGCAGCAGGCCGAGGAGCGTGCTGCCTGATCTGGCGGGACTGAGTATTTGTGAAAAGATGAAATGAGGGCGTGCGCTCCGGCGGGCGCCCTTCATTGTTCTGAAAATACGCAATCTTCCGCTGGCGGCGGTGTCGCGAAGGGGCTGGGGCGGCGGGCAGGTGGCAGGGCTGCGTATTTGTGGAACAATGAAAGCCATCTAGCGGTGGGCGCGGGGCGGGGCTTCGGCGCGGGAGTATTGGCAAAGCCTATGGGGGAAGGCCCATTTTGGTTAGCTTATATGACCACGCGTGTTGCCTATCGGAAACTTGTTTCCTAAACGTGTCGCAACCACGATTCCGAAGGAGGCTCCCCATGAGCGCGCGTATTCAACGCCACGGTCTGCAGATCGACCCCGTTCTGTGCAATTTCGTCGAAGAGCAGGCCCTGCCGGGCAGCGGCGTCGAGGCCGATGCGTTCTGGGCGGCGCTCTCGAAGCTGGCGCATGAATTCGGCCCGCGCAATGCGGCGCTGCTGGCCAAGCGCGACGCGCTGCAGGAAAAGATCGACGCATGGCACAAGGCCAACCCCGGCCAGCCCGAGATGGTGCCCTATACCGCCTTCCTCGAAGAGATCGGCTATCTGCTGCCCGAGGGCCCGGATTTCGAGATCGAGACCGAGAACACCGACCCCGAGTTCGCCTCGGTGCCCGGCCCGCAGCTGGTGGTGCCGATCACCAACGCGCGTTACGCGTTGAACGCGGCCAACGCGCGCTGGGGCTCGCTCTATGATGCCTTCTACGGCACCGACGCCATGGGCTCGAGCCCGGCGAAGGGCGGCTTTGACGCGGCGCGCGGCAAAGAGGTGGTCGCCAAGGCCAAGGCCTTCCTCGACGAGAACTTCCCGGTGGCGGGCGGCAGCCATGCCGAGGCGGCGGGCTACACCGTCGAAGGCGGCGCGCTGCTGGTGGGCGGCAAGCCTCTGGCCAAGCCGGAGCAATTCGCGGGCTTCCGCGGCGGTGCATCCGCGCCGGAGGCGGTGCTGCTGGTCAACAACGCGCTGCACGTCGAGCTGGTCATCGACCGTAGCCATTTCATCGGCAAGGACGATGCCTCGGGGCTGGCCGATGTGCTGATGGAATCGGCGATCTCGGCGATCATGGACTGCGAGGACTCGGTGGCCTGCGTCGACGGCGAAGAGAAGACGCTGGCCTACACCAACTGGCTCGGCCTGATGAAGGGCGATCTGTCGGACACCTTCGAGAAGGGCGGCAAGCAGGTCACCCGCACGCTGAGCGGCGATCGCAGCTATACCGCGCCGGACGGCTCTGAGTTGGTGCTGAAGGGCCGCGCGCTGATGCTGGTGCGCAATGTCGGCCACTTGATGACCAACCCGGCGATCCTGCTGAAAGACGGCTCGGAGATCTTCGAGGGTCTGATGGACGCGATGATCACCACGCTCATCGCCAAGCACGATCTGGCGAAGGACAGCGGCCCGCGCAACTCCACCCAAGGCTCGGTCTATGTGGTGAAGCCGAAGATGCACGGGCCGGAAGAAGTGGCTTTCGCCAATGAGATCTTCAGCTTTGTCGAAGAAGCGCTCGGCCTGCCGCAATACACCGTGAAGCTTGGCATCATGGATGAGGAGCGCCGCACCTCGGTGAACCTCAAGGAGTGCATCCGCGCCGCCAAGAACCGCGTTGCCTTCATCAACACCGGCTTCCTCGACCGCACCGGCGACGAGATGCACACCGCGATGGAAGCGGGCCCGATGCTGCGCAAGGGCGAGATCAAGGGCACCGCGTGGATCGCCTCTTACGAGGACCGCAACGTCGACATCGGTCTGGCCTGCGGGCTGCGCGGCAAGGCGCAGATCGGCAAGGGAATGTGGGCCATGCCCGACCTGATGGAAGCCATGCTGGAGGCGAAGATCGGTCATCCCAAGGCGGGGGCAAACTGCGCCTGGGTGCCGTCGCCCACCGCCGCCACGTTGCACGCGCTGCACTACCACATGGTGGATGTGCTGGCGCGGCAGGCCGAGATCGCCGAGGGCGGGCCGCGCGGCACGCTCGAAGATCTGCTGACCATCCCGGTCGCCGCCGGCGCCAATTGGTCGGAAGAGGAAATCCGCGAGGAGATCGAGAACAACGCGCAGGGCATTCTGGGCTATGTGGTGCGCTGGGTCGATCAGGGTGTTGGCTGCTCGAAGGTGCCGGACATCCACGACGTCGGCCTGATGGAAGACCGCGCCACCTGCCGCATCTCCTCGCAGCATCTCGCGAACTGGCTGCACCATGGTGTGGTCTCGGCTGAAGAGGTGCGCGCCGTGATGGAGAAGATGGCCGCCGTGGTGGACCGTCAGAACGCCGGGGATGCCGCCTATATTCCCATGGCTCCGGGCTTTGACACCGTGGCCTATAAGGCCGCCTGCGATCTGGTCTTCGAAGGCCGGGTGCAGCCCTCGGGCTACACCGAGCCGGTGCTGCACAAGCGCCGTCTGGAACTGAAGGCGGGCTGATCCGTGCGGCGCGCCTCTATGGCGCGCCAGACCGTGGGCTGGAACGAGGGGGCTGTCTGCCCCCTCGGCTCCCCCGAGGATATTTTCGCCAAGAGGAAGAGGCGGGCGCTTTCGGGCGCACGTCGTACCAACAAGAAGGACTTACAACATGGCAGGGATTTCGCTGAGCCGCGCGCGGACCATCATCCGCAAGGCGCTGGAAGCAGGCAAGGACGCGGGCATGGCGCCGCTTTCGGTGGTGGTGCTGGACGAGGGCGGCCATGTGCAGGCCTTTGAGCGCCAGGATGGCGCGGCGCCGGGACGGTTCGAGATCGCCTTTGGCAAGGCCTATGGCGCGGTGATGCTGGGCATGCCCGGCTCTGCACAAATGGCGCGCGCCGAGTCGCAGGCCTATTTCATCGCCGCCGCCAACGGCGCGTTTGGCGGCAAGCTGATCCCCGTGCCGGGCGGCGTTTTGGTCAAGGATTCCAAGGGCCGGACGCTGGGCGCGGTGGGGGTCACCGGCGACAGTTCGGACAATGATGCGGCTGCCGCAAAAGCGGGCATCGAGGCGGTCGGCCTCACCGCGGTGATCTGAGCGGCCTTTTACAGCGCCTCTCCGTGCCTTATGTTTTGAACGAACAGGCAAGGAGAGGCATGCAAATGACCCGTCCCACCGTCGGCATCATCGGCAACCAGCATATGCTCAACGAGACCTACCCGGCGCATGCCGGGGGGGTGATGAACACCGAGGCGGTTGCCTGCGTCTCGGGCTGCCTGCCTCTGCTCATCGCCGCCGATCCGCGCTTTGTCTCGGTCGAGGAGTTGATGGAGACCTGCGACGGCTTCCTGCTCACCGGCGGGCGGCCCAACGTGCACCCCGAAGAATACGGCGAAGAGGCGACCGAGGCGCATGGCGCCTTTGACCGCGCCCGCGACGCCATCGTGCTGCCGCTGGTGCGCGCCTGCGTCGAGCGCGGCCAGCCGTTCCTTGGCATCTGCCGTGGCTTTCAGGAAGTGAACGTCGCCATGGGCGGCACGCTCTATCCCGAGATCCGCGATCTGCCGGGGCGGATGAACCACCGGATGCCTCCCGACGGCACGCTGGAGGAGCGTTTCGCGCTGCGCCACAAGGTGACGCTGACGCCTGGCGGGCGCTTTCACAAGCTGTTCGGAGCGCCCGAGGTGATGACCAACACGCTGCACGGGCAGGGGGTGAAGACCGCTGGCGCGCGCATCGAGATCGAGGGCCACGCGCCCGATGGCACGCCCGAGGCGCTGTACGTCAAAGGCGCGCCGGGCTTCACCATGGCGGTGCAATGGCACCCCGAGTGGGATGCGGCGAACGATCCGGTGTCGCGGCCGCTGTTCGAGGCGTTTGGCGATGCGGTGCGGGCCTGGGCTGGCGGGGCCGAGGGGCAGCACGCCCCCCGGGTCGTCTCGGCCTGATCAGGTGACGCGCTTGCGGCGCTGGTATTTGGGCTGATCCCAGATCGCGCCGCGCAGAATGCGCGCAAGAATTTCCACCGCCTCACGGATCTCATCCTCGCCGATGTAAAGCGGCGTGATGCCAAAGCGCATGATGTCGGGCGCGCGGAAATCACCGATCACCCCCTGATCGATCAGCGCCTGCATCGCCGCATAGCCATGCTCGAAGCGGAAGCTGACCTGACTGCCGCGCTTGTCGTTCTCGCGCGGGGTGGCAAGCTTCAGGCCCGGGCAATGGGTCTCGACCTCTTCGATCATCAGGCCGGTCAGTTCCAGCGAGCGCCGGCGCAGCGCCTTCATGTCGATCCGGTCCCAGACGTCCAGTGCCGCGTCGAGCGCCGCCATTTGCAGCACCGGCGGCGTGCCGACGCGCATCCGCTCGATCCCCGAGGCGGGGCGATAGCTGCGCTCGAAGGCGAAGGGCGTGTCATGGCCGAGCCAGCCCGACAGCGCGGGTTCGGCATGATCCGCATGGCGCGGCGCGACATAGATGAAGGCCGGCGCGCCGGGACCGGCGTTGAGGTATTTATAGGTGCAGCCGACGGCGAAATCGGCCCCGCCGCCCGCCACATCCACCGGCAGCGCGCCCGCCGAATGCGCCAGATCCCAGATCGCCAGCGCGCCCATCTCATGCGCCCGCTCGGTGAGCGCGGCCACATCGTGGCGCCGCCCGGTGCGATAATCGACCTCGGTCACCAAGAGCACGGCAACCTCTTCAGTGATCTCTTCGGCCAGCCGGTGCGGCTCGGCGAGGCGAAGCTCATATTCGTCGCCCAGAAGCTCGATCAGCCCCTCGGCCATATAGAGATCAGAGGGGAAATTGCCGGTGTCCGACAGGATCACCTTGCGGCCCGGGTTCATCGAGACCGCCGCCGCCAGCGCCTGAAACACCTTGATCGACAGCGTGTCGCCGATCACCGTATGGCCGCGCTCGGCACCGATGAGGCGGCCGACGCGGTCACCAAGCTCGCTGGGCATGCCCATCCAGCCGCAGGCGTTCCAGCCGGTGATCAGATGCTCGCCCCATTCGTCGGTCATCATCCTCTGCACCCGCTCGGGCGTGGCCTTGGGCAGCGGACCCAGCGAATTGCCGTCGAGATAGATGAGCCCGAGCGGCAGGTGGAACTGCTCTTTCGTCCAGGAAAAGAGCGCGTCGGGGGATGTGGTCAAAACTGGCCTCCTGATATTTCGATGGCCTGACCGTTCACGCTGCCCGAGCCGGGACCGCAGAGCCAGAGCACGGCGCTTGCGATCTCGTCCGGGGCGATCAGGCGATTATGGGGATTTGCGGAGTGAACGAGCGCGGTGGCCTCGCCCTGCGTCAGCCCTTCGCGGGCCATGACGCGTTCGATATTGCGCGGGGCGATCTCGGTCTCGACATAACCGGGGCAGAGCGCGTTGAAGGTGACCGGCAGGCCGGCGTGATCGGCGGCCAGCGCGCGGATCAGCCCGACCAGCCCGTGTTTCGAGGCCACATAGGGCACGGCGCGGCGCATGCCGCGCAGGCCCGCGACCGAAGAGATCGCGATGACGCGCCCCCAGCCCGCGTCCAGCATGGCAGGAAGCACCTCGCGGATGGTCAGAAAGGCACCGTCGAGATTGGTGGCCATGGTGCGCCGCCAGGTCTCGAGGCTGGTGCTGGCAAGCTCCGACGGCTCGGCGAGCCCCGCGTTGGCGATACAGATGCCGAAGGGCCCGCGCGCGGCGGTGGCCTCGGCGAGGCCCTGCTGCACCGAAGCCTCCTCCGAGACATCCATGACCAGCGGATGCAGGCCAAATCCGGCGGCGGCCTGCAGAACCTCGGCGCGGCGCCCGGCGATGGTCACCTCGGCGCCGGCAGCGGCCAGAGCCCGCGCGATGGCAAGCCCGATGCCCGTGCCGCCGCCTGTCACCAGGGCGTGGGTTCCGCTGAGCATGGCATCCTCCGGTTGTTCGCAGAGAAACTGGCCGGGAAATCCGCCAGAGGCAAGACGGGGCTGCGGCATATCGCGCAGGGTCAAGGCGGAAACCCTTGCGCTAGGAGTGGTTGAAAGGGGCGCTGCCCCTCGGCGCTGCGCGCCTCACCCCGGAGTATTTTGGGAAAGATGAAGGAGTTTTGCCATGCCGCGCACCCTCGATCTGCCGCCGGTCTGGCTGCTGGCGTTTCTGGCTTTGGCATGGACGCAGGCGCGGCATTTCCCCATGGGGCTGAGCTTTGGGCCGGTCTGGGCCGATCTCTTGGGCGGGCTGCTGGTGGGCGGTGGAGTGCTGATCGCCGTGCTGGCGCTGACCGAGATGCGGCGCCAGCGCACCACCTTCATGCCGCATGCCGAGGCGGACCGGCTGGTGACCTCGGGGATTTTTCGCTTTTCCCGCAACCCGATCTATCTGGGGGATGTGATGATTCTGACCGGGCTCATTCTTTATTGGGATGCGGTGCCATGTCTGGTGTTGCTGCCGGTCTTCGTCTGGGTGCTGGAAAAACGCTTCATCGTGCCGGAAGAGGCGCGGCTGCGTCGCAAGTTTGTTGCCGAGTTTCGGAAATATGAGCAACAAACCCGCCGGTGGCTTTGAATTCGCCGCACTATGTGGTTAACACGTTCGACCCGGTTGTGAGCATGGCGCCGCAAAGGTAGACCATACGTCAACCGGAGGACGACAAATCTAGAACCAAGGGCCTTCGGAACGGCCTAAAAGGGGGACCAACTACGTGAAGATCGGAACGCCGACAGAGATTTTCGAGGGTGAGGCGCGTGTCGCCATGACCCCGGACTCGGCGCTGCAACTGCAGAAGCTGGGTTACGATTGCCTGATACAGTCAGGCGCCGGCGCGAAGGCAGGCTTTGCCGACGCGGCCTATGAGGCCGCTGGCGTGACCGTGGTGGCAGATGCCGACGCGCTGTGGAGCGGCGCCGACATCATCGCCAAGGTGCGCCCGCCGAGTGAAGAGGAAGCGGCCCGGCTGACGCCGGAGAAGCTGCTGATCTCCTTCTTCTACCCGGCCTCGAACGAGGCACTGATGAAGCAGGCCGCCGATCTCGGTGCCAGCGTGATCGCGATGGACATGGTGCCGCGCATCAGCCGCGCGCAGAAGATGGACGCGCTGTCGTCCATGGCCAATATCGCCGGCTACCGCGCGGTGATCGAGGCGGGCAACAACTTCGGCCGCTTCTTCACCGGTCAGGTGACCGCCGCCGGCAAGGTGCCGCCCGCCAAAGTGCTGATCGTCGGCGCCGGTGTGGCCGGTCTTGCGGCCATCGGCACCTCGACCTCGCTGGGCGCCATCACCTATGCCTTCGACGTGCGCCCGGAAGTGGCCGAGCAGGTCGAGAGCATGGGCGCAGAGTTCGTCTACCTCGACTTCGAGGAAGAGCAGGCCGACGGCGCCTCCTCGGGCGGCTACGCCTCGGTCTCCAGCCCCGAGTTCCGCGAAGCCCAGCTTGCCAAGTTCCGTGAACTTGCGCCCGAGATGGACATCGTCATCACCACCGCCCTCATCCCCAACCGGGAAGCCCCCGAGCTGTGGACCGAGGACATGGTGCAGGCGATGAAGCCCGGCTCGGTGATCGTCGATCTGGCGGCAGAGCGCGGCGGCAACTGCAAGCTGACGGTGATGGACGAAAAGATCGTCACCGACAACGGCGTGACCATCATCGGCTACACCGACTTCCCGAGCCGCATGGCGACGCAGAGCTCGACGCTCTACGCCACCAACATCCGGCACATGATGGCCGACCTGACGCCCGAGAAGGACGGCACGGTCAACCACAACATGGACGACGACGTGATCCGCGGCGCGACCATCGCGCACGCCAAAGAGGTCACCTTCCCGCCGCCGCCGCCGAAAACCAAGGCGATCGCGGCCCAAAAGCCGAAGGAAAAGGCGCCGGAACTGACGCCGGAAGAGAAGCGCGCGCAGGAAGTGGCCGCCTTCAAGGCGCAGACGAAACAGCAGGTGACCCTGCTCACCGTCGGTGCCGTGCTGCTGCTCGGCGTGGGCCTCGTGGCGCCCGCCAGCTTCATGCAGCACTTTATCGTCTTCGTGCTGTCGGTCTTTGTCGGCTTCCAGGTGATCTGGAACGTCTCGCATTCCCTGCACACCCCGCTGATGGCCGTCACCAACGCCATCTCCTCGATCATCATCCTTGGCGCGCTGATGCAAATCGGCTCGGGCAACTGGCTGGTGATCATCCTTGCCGCGCTCTCGGTCTTTATGGCCGGGATCAACATCTTCGGCGGCTTCCTCGTGACACGGCGCATGCTCGCCATGTTCCAGAAATCGTAAGGAGAGGTGGGGACTATGGAATTCGGATTCACGACGGCGGCCTATGTGGTCGCGGCCGTTCTGTTCATCCTGTCGCTGGGTGGCCTCTCGGGGCAGGAAAGCGCCAAGCGCGCCGTGTGGTACGGCATCGTCGGCATGGGCCTTGCGGTCTTTGCCACGCTGATCGGCCCGGGCTCGGGCCTGTGGCTGCTGTCGGTCATCCTGATCGCGGCGGGCGGCATCATCGGCATGTATGTGGCCAAGAAGGTCGAGATGACCGAGATGCCGCAACTGGTCGCCGCGATGCACTCGCTGGTGGGCCTCGCGGCGGTCTTCGTCGGCTTCAACGCGCATCTTACCATGCGCACGGTCGAGAAGGCCCATGCCGCCGGTGAGGCGGTGCATGGCACATTCGCCGAACTTGTGGCCCATAAGACGCCGGTCGAGCTGAGCATCCTTCAGGTCGAGCTTTTCCTGGGCATCTTCATCGGTGCGGTGACCTTCACCGGCTCGGTGATCGCTTACGGCAAGCTGGCGGGCAAGGTGACCTCCAAGGCCGAGAAACTGCCGGGCGGGCATATCCTGAACGCCTCTGCGGCGGCGCTCTCGGTGATCTGCCTGATCTGGTACATGAACACCGGCGGGCTCTTCCCGGTGCTGATCATGACGCTCTGCGCGCTCTTCATCGGCTACCACCTGATCATGGGCATCGGCGGCGCCGACATGCCGGTGGTGGTCTCGATGCTGAACAGCTACTCGGGCTGGGCCGCGGCGGCCATCGGCTTCTCGCTCAGCAACGATCTGCTGATCGTCGTCGGCGCGCTGGTGGGTTCCTCGGGTGCGATCCTGAGCTACATCATGTGTAAGGCGATGAACCGCTCGTTCATCTCGGTGATCCTCGGCGGCTTCGGCGGCACCTCCGGTCCGGCGATGGAAGTCGAAGGCGAGCAGGTGGCGATCGACGTCGATGGCGTGGCCTCGGCGCTCGAAGAAGCCGACAGCGTCATCATCGTGCCGGGCTACGGCATGGCTGTGGCGCAGGCGCAGCAGAACGTCGCGGAGCTTACCCGCAAGCTGCGCGCCAAGGGCAAGGAGGTGCGTTTCGCCATCCACCCTGTGGCGGGTCGTCTGCCGGGCCACATGAACGTGCTGCTGGCCGAGGCGAAAGTGCCCTACGATATCGTTCTGGAAATGGACGAGATCAACGAGGACTTCCCCGAGACCGACGTGGTCATCGTCATCGGCTCGAATGACATCGTGAACCCCGCCGCGCAGGAAGACCCCAACTCGCCCATCGCCGGCATGCCGGTGCTGGAAGTGTGGAAGGCCAAGCAGGTCTTTGTCTCCAAGCGCGGTCAGGGCACCGGCTACTCGGGCATCGAGAACCCGCTGTTCTACAAGGACAACACGCGGATGTACTACGGTGACGCGAAACAGTCGATTGGCGAGCTGCTGAACAAGATCAGCTGAGCCTGAACGACGAAATGACAGGGGGCCCCGCCAGCGATGGCGGGGCCCTTTTTCGTGGCCGGTGCGCCCCAGGCTCAGCGCCCCTGTCCCCGCGTGCCTCGGGCGGCGAGGTCGGAATGCGTATTTAAGAAGAGAAGAAGCGACCGGGGCGGCAAAGCGGGTCTTCTTCGCTTTTTCAAATACGCATGGCGAAACGGCGCCGCAGCGCGGCACCGGGGCAGGGCAGCGCGCCGCGCGTGCCTCGCAGCCGCGGCAAATCGGCGGATTGTGCCCGCAAAGCCGCCGGAGCCCGCCATAGAGGCGCGTTTCCGCCTTGCAAGGGCCTTCGGGGACGCATAGAAGACCGCAAATTCGAATTTCGCGGTGGGCCGGATTCCGTGCCCTCGCATCACGACCACAAGGGAATTGGCATGCAGGTCAACGAGACGCTGAACGAAGGTCTGAAGCGCGCGTACGAGCTCATCCTCACCGCCGAAGAGCTGGACGCGAAGGTGAACGAGAAGCTCGCCGAGGCGCAGCCTGAGATTGAGATGAAGGGCTTCCGCAAGGGCAAGGTTCCGATGCCGCTGCTCAAGAAGCAGTTCGGCCAGCGTCTGCTGGGCGAGAGCATGCAGGAAGCCATCGACGGTGCGATGAACGAGCACTTCGAAAAGTCGGGCGACCGTCCGGCGCTTCAGCCGCAGGTCAAGATGACCAATGAGGACTGGAAAGAAGGCGACGACGTCGCGGTCGAGATGAGCTACGAGAAGCTGCCGGAAGTTCCGGACGTGGACGCATCGAAAATCACCCTCGAGAAGCTCGTGGTGAAGGCCGATGACGCCGCCGTCGACGAGGCGCTGGCACAGCTGGCCGAGAACGCGCAGGACTTCAAGGACCGCCGCAAGGGCTCCAAGGCGAAAGACGGCGATCAGGTCGTCATCGACTTCGTCGGCAAGGTCGACGGTGAAGCCTTCGAAGGCGGCTCGGCGGAAGACTACCCGCTGGTGCTCGGCTCCAACTCCTTCATCCCCGGCTTCGAAGATCAGCTGGTTGGCGTGAAGGTCGAGGAAGAGAAGGCCGTCGAGGTCACCTTCCCCGAGGAGTACGGCGCAGAGAACCTCGCAGGCAAAGCCGCTGTATTCGACGTGACCGTCAAGGCCGTGAAAGAGCCCGTTGCTGCCGAGATCGACGACGAGCTGGCGAAGAAATTCGGTGCCGAGGACCTCGAGGCGCTGAAAGGCCAAATCCGTGAGCGTCTGGAAGCGGAATACACTGGCGCATCGCGTCAGGTGATGAAGCGCGCCATGCTCGACGCGCTGGACGAGCAGGTCTCCTTCGAGCTGCCGCCGAGCCTCGTTGAAGCCGAAGCCAAGCAGATCGCGCACCAGCTCTACCACGAAGAGCACCCGGACGATCACGGCCACGACCACGGCGAGATCGAGCCCACCGACGAGCACAACAAGCTTGCAGAGCGCCGCGTGCGTCTTGGCCTGCTGCTCGCCGAGATCGGCCAGAAAGCCGAGATCGAGGTGACCGATCAGGAGATGACCCAGGCGATCATGATGCAGGCGCGTCAGTACCCGGGTCAGGAGCGCGCGTTCTTCGACTTCGTGCGTCAGAACGCTCAGATGCAGCAGCAGCTGCGCGCGCCGATCTTCGAAGATAAGGTCATCGATCACATCGCCGAAGGCGCGAATGTGAGCGAAAAGGAAGTCTCGAAAGAAGACCTCCAGAAGGCCGTTGAAGAGCTCGACGAAGAGTAATTCCCGGCGCCATTGGCGCAGGACTAAGGGCCGCCCGCAGGGGCGGCCCTTTTGCGTTTGCGGCACTGCGGCGGCGAATTTCCTTGCCGCAGCCGGGGTCTGCATGTGATCTTGGGTGCCCGGAGGCGACCCCGGAGGAGATCATGGACGGACCCGAGCCCCGTGCCGCGCAGAAGCCGCGCAAGATGCTCGACAGCTCGGAGATCACCGCGCTGTCGCATCTCTATCGCGGCGAGGTCTACCGCTCGACCATCTGGCGCACCCGGCTCGACACCACCACCAATTGGGCGGTGGTGACGCTGGGGATCGCGCTGTCGATCTCTTACAGCTCGCCCGCCGCCTCGCCGCTGCCGCTGATCCTTGTCGGCATCCTGATCCTGTTCTTCCTGATGCAGGAGGCGCGGCGCTATCGCTACTTCAACGTCTGGCGCGCGCGCTGCCGCTGGATGGAGACGCATTTCTTTGCCCCCATGTTGCACGACGGCGATCTGCATATGGAGGAGGGCTGGCAGGAGACGCTGGCCGAGGATTACTGGAAGCCGCGCTATCACGTCTCGCTCTGGGTGGCGATCGGGCGGCGCATCCGGCGCAATTACGTGTGGATCCTGCTGATCCAGAGCGTCGCCTATATCGGCAAGCTGCTGGTCCACCCCGAACCGCTGACCGCGCCGGCGCAACTGATCGAGCGGGCGGGGGTGGGCCCCATTCACGGCGGCTTGGTTCTGGCGGCCGGGGCCGGGTATTGCGCCGCGTGGAGCGTTGCCGCGCTGATCAGCTGGCGCGACGACCAGCGGCGCGCGCAGATGCGCCGAGACCGGACCAGCATGGGCTGAGCAATCAGGTCAGCGCACAAAGAAAAACCGCGCCGGAAAGCTCCGGCGCGGTCTCGACATGTCGCGATGATCCGAAAGGATCAGGCGTTGTCTTCGGTCTCTTCGGCTTCGGCAGCTGCCGGAGCGTCGTCGTCGTCCGATGCGGCGCTGCCGATGTCGTCGAACAGTTCCGAGATTTCGAACTCGGCCTGTGCTTCTTCTTCAGCGGCGAGTTCCTGGATCGACTTGCCCGACGCCTGCAGTTCGGCCTCTTCGGGCGAACGTGCGACGTTGAGGTTGATGGTGACCATCACCTCGGGGTGCAGGTGAACTTCCACCTCGTGCAGGCCGAGCTCTTTGATCGGCTGACGGATGATGACCTGCTTGCGGTCGATCGAGAAACCTTCCTCGGTGGCGACGTCTGCGGCGTCACGGGTGGTGACCGAGCCGTAGAGGTTGCCGCCATCGGACGCCTGACGAATCACGACGAACTGCTGGCCGCCGAGCTTCTCGCCGAGCGCTTCGGCTTCTTTTTTGCTCTCGAGGTTACGCGCTTCGAGCTGAGCTTTCTGCTCTTCGAACTGCGCGATGTTCTCTTTCGACGCGGTCAGTGCCTTGCCCTGCAGCAGCAGGTAGTTGCGCGCGAAGCCGGGCTTCACGTCAACGACATCGCCCATTTGGCCGAGCTTGGCCACGCGTTCCAGAAGAATGACTTGCATGGGTCTCTCTCCTTATTTCACGGCGTAGGGCAGCAGGGCGAGGAAGCGGGCGCGCTTGATGGCACGGGCCAGTTCACGCTGCTTCTTTGCCGACACTGCGGTGATGCGGGACGGGACGATCTTGCCGCGCTCAGAGATGTAGCGCTGCAGGAGACGGGTGTCCTTGTAGTCGATTTTGGGTGCGTTGTCGCCCGAGAAGGGGCAGACTTTGCGACGGCGGAAAAACGGTTTTGCAGCCATTGTTTAGCTCCTCTCGTTCAGATCAGTTACGACCACGGCGTTCGCCGCGACCTTCGCGCTCGTCGCGCTTCTGCATCTGCACCGAGGGGCCCTCGGCGTGCTCTTCGACCTTGATCGTCAGAACGCGCATGACGTCGTCATGCAGGCGCATCAGACGCTCCATTTCCTGAACCGCGGTCGCCGGAGCGTCGGTCTTCAGGAAGGCGTAGTGGCCCTTACGGTTCTTGTTGATCTTGTAGGCCATGGTCTTCACGCCCCAGTATTCGGATTCGACGACTTTGCCGCCGTTGTCCGAAAGGACGGTGCCGAAGTGTTCGACAAGGCCTTCAGCCTGCGCGTTGGAAAGATCCTGACGCGTGATGAAAACATGCTCATAAAGCGGCATGTGTGCTCCATTTCTGTCCGGGCGCATTTCATAGGGCAGGCAGTCCACTCCGCACCTGCCCACGAGAGACTGCGCGGTTCACGTGATCTCGCGGAGGGATGGCGCTCTATACACCCTTGGGCGGGGAATTCAACCCTTGATGGCCGGCGTTCATCCATCCGAAAGATCTGTGTCAGATGACCTCGGGGCAGGGCGCGAAATCGCCGGGGGTCTTCCCCGGTCGTGCCCCATTCCTGACGCGTTTCGGCGTCAAAACCTTTCCTCGTTAAGAACGTGACGAGTTGGAGGATGCACGATGTCGATGGGGGACCCCCGCTTTTCCGAGACCAATGATCCGGTGATGCTGGGGCTGCGCGTGCTGACGCAGATGGTGGGATTTCTTCTGGCGCTCTCGGCCTTCGCGCTGTGGCTCATGCCCGAGGCAAGCGAGGGTTTGTCGCTGTGGCGGCTGGGAGCGTCGCTGCTGCTTTTGATCGTGGGGCTGTGCTCGGTCTTCGGACTTGGGCGCAGGGATTAAGGCGCAGGAAGACTGGGACCGACGAAGGTTCTGGGGGACGGCCCACCTAGGGACAGTTTAAACGACGAACGCCCTCGCAGATGACTGCGAGGGCGTTTCCGTTTTGCGAAGATGCGCCGCGCTCAGGCCTTGGCGAGCTTGGCCTCGCGGGCCTCGCGCAGCCGCGCGAAATCGTCGCCCGCGTGATAGCTCGAGCGGGTCAGCGGCGTGGCCGAGACCATCAGGAAGCCTTTGCCGAACGCGGTCTTCTCATACGAGGCGAATTCGTCGGGCGTGACGAAACGGTCGACGCGGTGGTGCTTTGGCGTCGGCTGCAGGTACTGGCCGATGGTCAGGAAGTCGATGTCGGCGGCGCGCATGTCGTCCATCACCTGCACGACCTGCTGACGCTCTTCGCCGAGGCCGACCATGATGCCCGATTTGGTGAAGATATGCGGGTCCATTTCTTTCACGCGCTGCAGCAGGCGCAGCGAGTGGAAGTAGCGGGCACCGGGGCGCACCTCGGGGTAGAGGCCGGGCACGGTCTCGAGGTTGTGGTTGAACACGTCGGGGCGCGCCGCGACCACGGTCTCCAGCGCGCCGGGCTTCGACTTGAGGAAGTCGGGCGTCAGGATCTCGATGGTGGTGGCAGGCGCACGGTGACGGATCGCCCGGATGGTCTGGGCAAAATGCTCGGCCCCGCCATCGTCGAGGTCGTCGCGGTCCACCGAGGTGATCACCACGTGGTTGAGGCCAAGTTTCTGAACCGAGTTGGCGACGCGGCCCGGCTCGAACACGTCGAGCGTGTCGGGACGGCCGGTGGCGATGTTGCAGAAGGTGCAGCCACGGGTACAGATGTCGCCCATGATCATCATGGTGGCGTGGCCCTGGCTCCAGCACTCGCCCACGTTCGGGCAGCCAGCCTCTTCGCAGACGGTGACGAGACCATGCTCGCGCATGATGCGGCGGGTCTCGTTATAGCCCGCGCCGCCGGGCGCCTTGACGCGAATCCAGTCCGGTTTCTTGGGCTGGGCATTGTCGGGCCGATGCGCCTTTTCCGGATGGCGCTGCGCCGGGATCTTCAGGTCTCGCAAAGCGTTTCCCCCGCGATGTGGGTCAGGTTTCCCGCAAGATAGACCGTTGTCCGCGCAGGTTCCACCCCTGCGCCCGGGCCCGGTCCGGCTGCGGGACGGCAGATACGTTATGGTCCCCTACGCCGATCCGGCACAAAGCGCAATTGCTGAGCAGGCAGGCCCGCTTGTGCATCGCTGCGGCACCCGGGGCAAGATCGGCGGTTGCGTCTTCGGAGCGGCGAAATTATCCCAGCGTCAGGGAGGAAATCGAAGTGCCAGTTACACGAAAGGACCTGTGCCATGAAAGCCGGTGTCGCCCTCCCCAATGTCACCTTCCGCACCCGCGTGCGTGACGAGTCCATCGAAGGTCCGAACCCCTTCCGCTGGCAGGACATGACCACTGCCGATTATTTCAAAGGCAAGCGCGTCATCCTGTTCTCGCTGCCGGGCGCCTTCACCCCGACCTGCTCGACCTACCAGCTGCCGGGCTTCGAGAAGAACGCCGAGACCTTCCGCGCGCAGGGCATCGACGCGATCTATTGCATGTCGGTGAACGACAGCTTCGTGATGAACCAGTGGGCGAAGTCGCAGAACCTCGAGAACGTCTCGGTCATCCCCGACGGCTCGGGTGAGTTCACCCGCCGCATCGGCATGCTGGTGAACAAGGACAACCTCGGCTTCGGCATGCGCTCGTGGCGCTATGCGGCGATCATCAACGACGGCGTGGTCGAGGCATGGTTCGAAGAGCCGGGCCTGTGCGACAACCACGGCGAAGACCCCTATGGCGTCTCCAGCCCGGAAAACCTGCTGGAGTATCTCGCCAGCGCCAAGGCTGAAGCCGCGGCCTGATCGCGCTGCGGTCTTTGAGGCAAAAGAAAACGGGCCCTCGGGCCCGTTTTTTCATGTCTGCCTTATGTCTGTAGATCCGCGGCAGGGCGTCAGTGGCCCTGCGTCCCGGCGTTTTCCTCGGCCTCGGCGGCAGCTTCCTCTTCGGCGGCGGCCTCGGCGTACCACTCATAGGCCGCACCGACCGCGACGGTCGACGAGTTGGGCAGAACGTTGAGATATGCCGACCCATCGCCATCCGCCGCCTGACGGCGTGTCATCCGCCACGCGGTATAGATCGCGATCATCGCGAATAGCACGGTCAGCACCGCCCAGAAGCTCTGCGGCCCGGCGATGTCCATGGCCTGACCGGTGACCAGCGGCCCCGCGATGGCGCCGACGCCATAGATGAACACCATGCCGCTCGCCGCGGCGGGCATGTCCTCAAGCTCGAGGTAGTCGTTGGTGTAGGCGATGAAGAGCGAATAGAGCGGGCTGGCCATGCCGCCCATGATCAGACCCGCCACCAGCAGCGCGGTCAGCGAGTGGCTGTAGAAAAACGCGATGCCGCAGGTGAGGGCGCCCACCGCCGCCAGCGTCAGGATCATCACCCGGCGATCCATCAGGTCCGACAGCCAGCCCACCGGGAACTGGAACAGGAACGAGCCCATGAAGAGCGCCGCCACGAAGCCCGAGATCTCTTGCACCGACAGCCCGACCTTGGCGCCATAGACCGACGCCATGCCCATCTGCGCCGAGAACACTCCGCCCAGCAGCAGCGTGCCGACCGTGCCCAGCGGCGAGCGGTCGTAAAGCTGGCGCAGGCTCATCGGTTTGATCAATTCCACCGCCGGGATCGGCACCGCCGACAGCAGCACCGGGGTGAAGGCCACCGACACGAGGATCGAGGCGACGACAAACAGCGAGAACCCCGCCGCGTCGCCGAAGTTCAGCAGGCCCTGCGCCGCCACCATGCCCAGCGTCTGCGCCACCATATAGGCCGACAGCAGCGTGCCGCGGGTCTGGTTGGTGGCGCGGTCGTTGAGCCAGCTTTCCGAGGTCACATAGAGCCCCGACAGGCAGAACCCCAGCAGCACCCGCAGCGCGATCCAGCTCCATGGGTCCGACAGCAGCGGAAAGGCGATCAGCAGCGCCGACATCATCGAGCCGAGCGCCGCGAAGACGCGCACGTGGCTGACCTTGCGGATCATCTTCGGCGTCAGTCGCGAGCCCACGAGGAAGCCAAGGAAATAGCCCGAGGTGATCAGCGACAGCTCGAAGGTAGTGAACCCCTCGATATCGCCGCGCACGCCCATCAGCGTGGCCTGCATGCCGTTGCCGATCATGATCAGGAAGACGCCAAGAAGAAGCGACCAGACACTGGTGACAAGCTGGAACATGAGGGCCTCCGGGGGCGAAATGGGGCGAAGTGAGGGGCGATCTAAGGAGGGGCGGGCTGCGGGCGAATCTTAGCGGCTCGATGCCTGTTGAGGCCTCTTGCGTCAATCGCGGATCCGCCGCGCAGAGCGGCTTTTCCGGCACATTTTCGGGACAGATTTTCGGGACAGATTTTCGGGACGGATTTTACTCGGCGGCGCGCAGCGGCGGCGGGCAGGCGCGCAGCAGGCGGCCCGGTCCTCGCGCCTGCTGACCGGCGAGCCGCGCCAGATGCCACGCCAGAACGCTGTTGCTGGCCAGCACCGGCAGCCCCGTCGCGGCCTCGAGAGCGTCGATGGCGGGCAGGGCGCGCAGGTTGGTGCACGACAAAAAGAGCGCGTCCACCGGCTCGGGGGCCTGCGCGATCAGCGCTGTGCCCGCCTCGACGATCGAGCTTGCCGAGATGCGCACCACGCGGGCCTCTTCCTCGATCTCGAAGCTGCCGAAGACAGGCGTGTCGATCTCCGCCGCCGCCAGCACCTCGCGCAGCCGCTCCGAGACCTCGGGCAGATAGGGCGACAGCATCGCCAGCCGCCGCACGCCAAGGCCACGGCAGGCGGCGATGAGCGCCGAGACGGGCTCGGTCACCTGCGGCACGTCGATGGCCTTGCGGATGCGCGTGGCGACCTGCGCGGCACCGATCTGCGCGGTGCCCGAGGTGCAGCCATAGCCCACCGCCGCCAGTTCCGCGCCCTGCGGGAAAAGCGCGGCAGAGGCGGTCATATAGCCATCCATCGCCGCCAGCGTGTCAGGCGTGACCTCGGCGCCAGAGGGGATGCGGCTGACCAGAAGTTCCAGTTCGGGCGGCATCAACTGGCGAAAATCCGTCTCGATGGTTTCATCCGATTGCAGCACGATCAGGCCAACCTGCGCTGCGCGGACCGGGTCCAACTCATGCGGGAAATGCAGTCCTTTCAGGGCGTCGCTCATACCGGCACCTCCGGCAGGCTGGTGGCGGGGGTGGTGAGCCATTCGGCACCGGTTTCGGTGATCACGATGTCCTCCTCATGCACCAGCATATGGCTGGGAGAGAGCGCGATCCCCGGCTCCAGCGTCAGCACCATGCCCGGCTCCAGCCGCGTGTCATCGGCGGCGATGAGCGAAGGCGGCTCGGTCAGCTGCATGCCCAACCCATGTCCCAGCCGCCCGACGTCCGACCCGCCGGTGATCGCGGCCATCGCCCGGAACAGATCGTTGGCGCGGGCACCGGGGCGGGCGGCGGCGAACCCCGCCTGCACCGCATCCAGCAACTGCGCGTGGGCATCAAGAACACCGGGCGCGGCGGTGCCGAGCGAGATATTGCGGTCGAAGTCGCAAAAATAGCCATCGCGCATCAGCCCGGTGTCGAGCATCAACACGTCGCCCTCGCAGAGCGGCGTCTGGCTGGCCGGAGAGATCACGTCGCCATAGCCGTCCGGTCCGGCGGCCCCGGCCAGATAGGGCACCCAATCGGCGCCTTCCTCCAGCGCGAGGATCTGGAAGCGTCGGAACACATCTGACAATGGCACGCCGGGCCGTAGGATCTCGGGCAGGCGGGCGAAGGCGCGGGTGCCGACGTCGCAGGCGGCGCGGATGCAGGCGATCTCGGCCTCGGATTTCACCATGCGCAGCTTGCGCATGATCCCCGCATCGGGCCCGAACAGCCGGTCGGGCAGCCGGTGCTTCAGCGCCTCCCAGTCGGTCAGCGGCATGCGCAGGTGGGTTTCGCCGCCGCTCGGCACGCCGACCCATTCGCCCGGCGGCACCGCCTCGGCCAGCGCCTCGGCCAGCAGCGAGATGCCATCGTCCTCGTAATCGGGGGAACTCCAGCAGCGGATGTCGGTGATCCAGCTTTGCGCCATCAGATGCGCGCCGATCGAGGGGATCACCGCCACCGGATCGCCCTCGGCCGGCACCACAAGGAACCATGGCCGCGTCGGGCTTTCCCAGAACCGTGTCAGGAAACCGGTGAAATAGCGCACCTCGGGCTCGGTCGTCAGCAGCAGCGCAGAGATGCCCGACATGGCCATACGCGCCTGCGCCCGCTCCAGCCGGCTGTGGTATTCGGAGGGGAAAAAGCCCCGTGTGGCAACGCTCTGATCCATATCTCAGCGTCGCCGCGCCAAGGCCCCTCGGTCAAGCGCGAAGCGCGGTCAACGGGCCTGCGCGCGGTAATCGGCGAGGCTCTTGCCCGGTTCATCGACGAAGAGGCCGGGCAGGGGCGTCACGGCGCTCACTTGATCGATGCGGAGGGTCTCGAACCCGCGCGCCGTCTCGTTCCACGCGATGCAGGTCCAGATCCGGCCCCAATAGTCCATGTGCAGCGGGCGCAACTCCTGCGGCTCGGAGCGGTCCTTCAGCGTCACGCGCAGCTTTTGCCGGGCGCGGATCGCGGCGCGGAAGTCGGGCATGAAGCGAAACCCCTCGGCGGCATCGCGGAACGGATAGGTGGCAAAGCCAAAGGCTCCCTGCGTCTCGCCATCCTCGGGCAGCAGCGCATCGATGCGGGCGGAAAGGCTCTCGGCGGCCTGCGCCAGATCGGGCATCCCGCCCTGACCGACGGCGGCGAGGCCGAGGTGCAGCGCCTCGAGCTCGAGCTCGCTCAGGTTCAGCGGCGGCAGGGTGAAGGCGGCGCGCGCGGTATAGCCGCGCCCGCGCTCGCCCTCGATCGGCACGCCCGAGGCGGCCAGCGTGTCCATGTCGCGATAGATGGTCCGCACCGAGACGCCCAGCTCTTCGGCCAGCGCCTCAGCGGTGTGCAACGCGCCATCCTTCAGCCGCTGCATCAGCGCATAGAGGCGGTCGGTCTTCTTCATCACGCGGGCTCCTAAGGGCGGCGATTCGGGCATTTCGCGACTCACTGCGCGTGGCCCAACTGACAGATTATTGGCACCTGACAGGATAATGTCACAAAGCCGAAAGAAAACCCCCGGCGGCGCGGGCGCTGACAGGCTTTGACGCTTTCGTGTCGCGTGGAAGACGCCTAGAAACCGGGGAACAAAGTGCGACGTGCCGCCCGGGGGCCGATGGCCCGGGACAGTGGGCGGCGAATTGGAGACTAAGGACATGCTCAACAATATCGGCCTTCCCGGCCTTCTTCTGATCGCGGTCGTGGTGCTGGTTCTGTTCGGCCGCGGCAAGATTTCCAGCCTGATGGGCGAAGTCGGCAAGGGCATCACCGCGTTCAAGAAGGGCGTGAGCGAAGGCGGCAAGGAACTCGAAGACGAGAAAGCCGAAGAGGCCAAAGACGTCACGCCCGCCGAGAGCGAGAAAGACAAGGTCTGATCCATGTTCGATCTTGGCTGGTCGGAACTGATGGTGATCGGCATCGTTGCGCTGATCGTCGTTGGTCCGAAGGATCTGCCCGTGCTGTTCCGCAACGTGGGCCGCTTCATGGGCAAGGCGCGCGGGATGGCGCGCGAATTCAGCCGCGCGATGAACGACGCCGCGGATGAATCGGGCGTGCGTGACGTGGCCAAGACGCTGAAGACGGCGACCAACCCGGTGAACTCGGCCATGGATGGGGTGCGCGACGCGGCCAAGTCGATGACCGACCCGACGCCGCCGAAGAAGTCCGAAGGGTTGAAAGAAGATCCCGGCGCGCTCGACGCAGAGCGGGCCGAGAACAAGCAGAAGATCGAGGCCAGTGCCGCCCGCGCCGCCGCCGACCGCCAGAAGCGCGAGGCAGAGGCCGCAGCGAAACGCGCCGAGGACGCCGCCAAGAAGGCCGAAGAGCTGGAAGCGGCGATGAAGAAAGACGGTGAGGCATGAGCCAGATCGACAATGACGAGATCGAGGACAGCTCGGCCCCGCTGATCGAGCATCTGGCCGAGCTGCGCACGCGGCTCATTCGCGCTGTTGCGGCCTTCATCGTCGGCATCGTGCTTGCCTTCACCGTGGCCGAGCCGATCCTGCAGTTCCTGCTCGGCCCGATCGAAGAGACGCTGCGCGCGCTTGGCGATCCGTCGCCGACCATGCAGTACACCTCGCCGCAGGAATATCTCTTCACCCTGTTCCGCATCTCGATGGTGTTCGGCTTCGGGCTCGCCTTCCCGGTGATCTCGTTCCAGCTTTGGCGCTTCGTGGCGCCGGGGCTCTACAAATCCGAAAAGAACGCCTTCCTGCCGTACATGATCGCCTCGCCGATCATGTTCCTGCTCGGCGCCAGCTTTGCGCACTTCGTGGTGACGCCGCTGGCGATGCAGTTCTTCCTCGGCTTCGCCGACGTCAGCTCGATCTTCGCCAACCTTCTGGCGCAGGCCACCGACGGCATTCCGTCGAACCTGCCCGCCGACACCGCGGTGGTCCCCGAGACGACCGAGGGCATGAAGATCACCTTCTTCGGCAAGGTGAACGAAAGCCTCGACATCACGCTCAAGTTCATCGTCGCCTTTGGCCTGTGCTTCCAGCTGCCGGTGCTGCTGACCCTGATGGGCAAGGCCGGGCTGGTCTCTGCCGCGGGTCTTGGCTCGGTGCGCAAATACGCCGTGGTGGCGATCCTCGTGCTGGCCGCGCTGGTCACCCCGCCGGATGTGACCACGCAGGCGATCCTCTTCGTGGTGGTCTACGGGCTCTACGAGGTGTCGATCTTCCTCGTGCGTATCGTCGAGAAGAAGCGTGAGAAAGAGCTGAAGGCGCAGGGCCTGTGGTTCGAGGACGAGGATGAAGACGAAGGTCAGGAGGACCGAACCCCGTGACGAGTAACGCGTTGAAACGCATCGCGGCGGCGCTGGAGCGTATGGCTCCGGCGCCGCTTGCCGCTCCGGATCTGGACGCGGCGGACGCTTTCGTGTGGCACACCGAGCCCGACCGGCTGGAGCCGGTGGCGCAGGTGAACCGCGTGGCGCTGGATCTTCTGCTGGGCATCGACCGCTCGCGCGACACGCTGCTGTCCAACACGCTGCAATTCGCCCGCGGGCTGCCCGCCAACAACGCGCTGCTCTGGGGCGCGCGCGGCATGGGCAAGTCGAGCATCGTCAAGGCGGTGCACGCCGAGGCGCTGCAGCGCGGCGAGCGGCTGAAACTGGTCGAGTTGCAGCGCGAGGATCTGCCCTCGGTCAGCCGCCTGCTCAACGTGCTGCGCGGCGCGCCGCATCGGTTCGTGCTGTTCTGCGACGATCTGTCGTTCAGCCATGACGACCAGCACTACAAAAGCCTCAAGGCGGTGCTCGACGGCGGCATCGAAGGGCGGCCCGACAATGTGCTGTTCTACGCCACCTCGAACCGCCGCCACCTGATGCCGCGCGATATGATCGAGAACGAGCGGTCGAGCTCGATCAACCCCTCCGAGGCGGTCGAAGAGAAGGTTTCGCTGTCGGACCGCTTCGGTCTGTGGCTGGGCTTCCATCCGTGCTCGCAGGATGAATATCTCGACATGATCCGTGGCTATTGCGCGGCCCACGGCGTGAGCATCGACGAAGAGCGCCTGCGCGCCGAGGCGATCGAATGGCAGGCCACGCGCGGCGCGCGCTCGGGCCGGGTCGCCTGGCAGTTCTTCCTCGATCTGGCAGGGCGCGAGGGTGTGGCGCTCGGCTGAGGCCGTTGCTTGAGTATTTCTGGAAAGATGAAAGGGCCGGGGTTCTTCCTCGGCCCTTGGTCTTTTGGGGCGGGCTTTCATCTTTCCACAAATACTCGATTACACGGTTGCCGCCGGGCGCGGCTTCTGTCGTTATGTTGACATAACGAGGGGGCGGGCGTGACACAGCCGATAGAGCTGGTGCTTTTCGATTTTGACGGCGTGGTGGTGGACAGCGAGATCATCTCGCTGCGGATGCTGGTTGCCGAACTGGCGCAACATGGGGTGAGCGTCGATATCCCCTATGTTTCGCGGCATTTTCTGGGCCGCAGCTACCCGGTGGTTCTGGCGCAAATCCGCAAGGAATTCGGCATTCTGCTGCCCGAGGGCTTCGAGGCCGACTACCGCGCCCGGCTCTTGACCGCCTTCGAGGCAGAGGGGCTGCGGGTGATGCCGCATCTGCGCGAGGTGCTGGGCGGGTTGCGCGTGCCTTACGGGCTGGCGACAAGCTCGAGCCCGGCGCGGGTCGCCTCCAGCCTTGCAATGACCGGCCTCACCGAGGCGTTTGCGGGCCGCATCACGACGGCATCGGAAGTGGCGCGCGGCAAGCCCGCGCCGGATCTTCCGCTGCACGCGGCGGGCAAGTTTGGCATCGCGCCAGAGCGCTGCCTGCTGATCGAGGACTCGCTGGCGGGCATCGCCGCGGGGCTCGCGGCGGGGATGCAGGTCTGGCAGTTCACCGGCGGCAGCCATATGGCCGAGGGCGCGGTTGCCGCGGACCCGGACGCGCTGCCGCACCGACAATTTGCAAGTTTCGCGGAACTTCCGCATCTTGCACCACAGGCTTTTATCAGGGGGGAGTGATCATGGCCTTGCGCAGCATCGATGAGGGGGAAGCCTCGCCGCAGGACATGTCGGCCCGGGCCGCATGGCTCTATTACGTGGGCGGGCTGCGGCAGGATCAGATCGCCGACGAGCTTGGGATTTCGCGCCAGCGCGCACAGCGTCTGGTGGCGCGCGCCATGGCCGAGGGGCTGGTGAAGGTGCGCATTGACCACCCGATCGCCGAATGTCTCGAGCTTGAACAGCAATTGCGCCAGCGCTTCGGGCTGGTGCGGGCGCGGGTGGCGCCGCGCGCCGATGGCGGGCAGGACGCGCTGCGGGCCATCGCGCCCTTTGCCGCCGCCGAAATGGAGCGCATCTTCGCCAATCCCACGCCGCAGCTGATCGCGCTTGGCACCGGGCGGACGCTGCGTGCGATGATCGAGCAGATGCAGACGATCAACGCCGGGCATCACCGCATGGTCTCGCTGATCGGCAACGTCGCGCCGGACGGGTCGGCGTCCTTCTACGAGGTCATCATGCGCATCGCCGACAAGACCGGGGCGCCGCATTACCCGATGTCGGTGCCGGTGATGGCGCGCGACGCCGAAGAGTTCGCCACCTACCGCAGCCTGCCGCATGTGGTCAGCTCGCGCGCCTTGGCCAAGGAGGCGGATGTCACCGTGGTCGGAATCGGGCAGATGGCGGATGATGCGCCGCTGTTTGTGGACGGGTTCATCACCGCCGATGAGTTGAGTAGCCTGCGTTCCGCTGGCGCTGCAGGCGAGTTGGGCGGCCATGTCTTCGATTCCGAGGGCCGCTACCTCGAGCATCCGGTAAATGAGTTCATGGTTGGCGTGCGGGTGCCGCAGAACCAGAATCCGGTGATCTGCGTGGCCGGAGGTGTGAGCAAAATCAAAGCCTTGCGCGCTGCTCTTAAAGGTCGGCTGGTGCAGGGTTTGGTTACCGACGAACTGACCGCAGCCGAAATCCTCAGCACTTCCTAAAGCTTTTGACGCCAAATTGGGCTTGACTCAACTCGTGTCGTTGGGTGAGCTTTTGCCCAGCACGCGGGCAGTTGCTCAACCTCGATTGTCCAGTGTCGGAATTCAGGGAGGATTTCTCATGTCAGTTACCATTCGCGCGCTGATGGGCGCGTGCGCGCTCGGTGCGCTTTCCACCGCGGCCATGGCCGAAACCACCATCACCGTTGCCACGGTGAACAACGGCGACATGATCCGCATGCAGGGTCTGATGGACGCCTTCAACGAGCAGCACCCCGACATCAAGGTCGAGTGGGTGACGCTGGAAGAGAACGTGCTGCGCCAGCGCGTGACGCAGGACGTGGCCACCAAGGGCGGCCAGTTCGACGTGATGACCATCGGCACCTATGAGGTTCCGATCTGGGGCGAGCGCGGCTGGCTGGTCAGCCTCGACGACATGCCCGAGAGCTATGATGCCGACGATCTGCTGCCGGCGATCCGCGGCGGTCTGACCGTCGACGGCTCGCTCTACGCGGCACCGTTCTACGGCGAAAGCTCGATGGTCATGTACCGCAAGGACCTGATGGACGCCGCCGGTCTGGAAATGCCCGAGGCGCCGACCTGGGACTTCATCAAGGAAGCCGCGGCGGCGATGACCGATAAGGAGGGTGAAGTCTACGGCATCTGCCTGCGCGGCAAGGCGGGCTGGGGCGAGAACATGGCCTTCCTGACCGCCATGGCCAACTCTTACGGCGCGCGCTGGTTCGACATGGACTGGAAACCGCAGTTCGACAGCGACGCATGGAACGCGGCGCTGACCGACTACCTCGAGCTGATGAACAACTACGGCCCGCCGGGCGCGTCGTCGAACGGCTTCAACGAGAACCTCGCGCTGTTCCAGTCGGGCAAATGTGGCATGTGGATCGACGCCACCGTGGCGGCGTCCTTCGTGACCAACGCCGAGGAATCCTCGGTCGCCGATCAGGTCGGCTTTGCGCTGGCGCCGGACAACGGGCTTGGCAAGCGCGGCAACTGGCTCTGGGCATGGAACCTCGGCATCCCCGCAGGCACCCAGAAGGAAGACGCGGCCAAGACCTTCGTCGAATGGGCGACCTCGAAAGAGTACCTCGAGCTCGTGGCCTCGAAAGAGGGCTGGGCGAACGTACCGCCGGGCACCCGCACCTCGCTTTATGAGAACCCCGAGTATCTCGAGGCGGCACCCTTCGCACAGATGACGCTGGACTCGATCAACGCCGCCGATCCGCAGAACCCGACCGTCGACGAAGTGCCCTATGTGGGCGTGCAATTCGTCGCCATCCCCGAGTTCCAAGGCCTCGGCACCGCTGTCGGCCAGCAGTTCTCGGCCGCGCTGGCCGGGCAGGTGACTGCCGAGCAGGCGCTGCAGTCGGCACAGATGCTCACCGAGCGTGAGATGATGAAAGCCGGCTACATCAAGTAAGCCCCGAAGCGGGCGGGCCTGCTCCGGATGGAGGTCCCTTCGGGGACCGGGGCCCGCCACCTCCACAGTTTCGGAGGCTTCACCGGTTCGGACCGCGGCGGGAGCGTGCCGCCAGAGCGCGCCCCGCAGCGGGGGTCTCACCTCACCGGGACCCGCGTCACGCATCGAACCAACCTTCTTCCGGAGAGATGACGGCTCCCCCCCTCTGCCGCATCGCTCCGGAAGGTTTCATTCCACAGGGAGACAGGCCATGGCCACCAAAGCTTCGCGTGCCGCCGCCCGGCTCATGATCTCGCCCGCAGTTCTGCTGCTGCTGGGCTGGATGATCATCCCGCTGTCGATGACGCTCTATTTCTCGTTCCTGCGCTACAACCTGTTGATGCCGGGTATGGAAGAGTTCACCGGCTGGACCAACTACCGCTTCTTCCTGACCGATCCGGCCTTCTCGGCGGCGCTGTGGAACACGCTGCTGCTGGTGGGGGGCGTTCTGCTGATCACCACCGTGGGCGGCACGCTGCTGGCGCTGCTGATGGACCAGCCGTTCTGGGGGCAGGGCATCGTCCGCATTCTGGTAATCGCGCCGTTCTTCGTCATGCCCACCGTCTCGGCGCTGGTGTGGAAGAACATGTTCATGAACCCGGTGAATGGCCTCTTTGCGCATCTGGCGAAGTTCTTTGGCCTGCAACCCTATGATTTTCTCGCGCAGGCGCCTTTGGGGTCGATCATCTTCATTGTCAGCTGGCAATGGCTGCCCTTTGCGACGCTGATCCTGCTGACCGCGCTGCAGTCGCTGGACCAGGAACAGCTGGAGGCCGCCGAGATGGACGGCGCCGGGCCGCTGTCGCGCTTCTTCTACATCATGGTGCCGCATCTGGCGCGGGCGATCACCGTGGTGATCCTCATCCAGACGATTTTCCTGCTGTCGGTCTTTGCCGAGATCCTGGTGACCACCAACGGCGGTCCGGGCGTGGCGTCGACCAACCTGACCTACCTCATCTACATGCAATCGCTGCTGCAATTCGACGTGGGTGGTGGTTCTGCCGGGGGCGTGGTGGCGATCATCCTCGCCAATATCGTGGCGATCTTCCTGATGCGGATGATCGGCAAGAACCTGGAGGCCTGAGCGATGACGATGCGCAGCACAGCGCGGCCTGCGGCCGCGGACGCCTCCGGCGGGAGTATTTTAGGAAAAATGAAAGGGAGGGGCTGAGATGGCGCGCGCAGTGACAAACCGGCGCAAGGCGGTGGTGACCGTTCTGGCCTGGCTCGTGGGGATCGCGATTTTCTTCCCGATCCTGTGGATCGTGATCCTGTCGTTCAAATCCGAGGGCGACGCGATCAAGACGCCCTTCGAGGTGCTCTTCTCGAACTGGACCTTCGAAAGCTACGCCACGGTGCAGGAGCGCTCGAACTACTTCCGGCACTTCTGGAACTCGGTGGTGATTTCGCTGGGCTCGACCGTCATCGGCCTGTTGATCGCCATCCCGGCGGCCTGGGCCATGGCCTTTGTGCCCGGCAAGCGCACCAAGGACGTGCTGATGTGGATGCTCAGCACCAAGATGCTGCCGCCCGTCGGTGTGCTGGTGCCGATCTACCTGCTGTTCCGCGACGCCGGGCTGCTTGATACGCGGCTGGGTCTGGTGATCGTGCTGACGCTGATCAACCTGCCGATCATCGTGTGGATGCTCTACACCTACTTCAAGGAAATCCCCGGCGAGATCCTCGAGGCCGCGCGGATGGATGGCGCCTCGCTGAAGAACGAGCTCATTCACGTGCTGACGCCGATGGCGGTGCCGGGGATCGCCTCGACCCTGTTGCTCAACATCATCCTCGCATGGAACGAGGCGTTCTGGACGCTGAACCTGACGGCGGCCAAGGCGGCGCCGCTGACGGCTTTCATCGCCTCCTACTCCAGCCCCGAGGGCCTGTTCTACGCCAAGCTCTCGGCGGCCTCGACCATGGCCATCGCGCCGATCCTCATCATGGGCTGGTTCAGCCAGAAGCAACTTGTCCGCGGCCTGACTTTCGGCGCGGTGAAATAAGAAGGACCAGAGACATGGGACGCATCACCCTCGACAAGGTGACCAAGAGCTTCGGCGAAGTGAACGTCATCCCGCCGCTGGATCTGACCATCAACGACGGCGAGTTCGTGGTCTTCGTCGGCCCCTCGGGCTGCGGCAAGTCCACGCTGCTGCGGCTGATCGCGGGGCTTGAGGACGTGACCTCGGGCCAGATCCGCATCGACGGCGAGGACGCCACCGACATGCCCCCCGCCAAGCGCGGGCTGGCGATGGTGTTCCAGAGCTACGCGCTTTATCCGCATATGTCGGTGCGCAAGAACATCGCCTTTCCGATGAAGATGGCGGGGATGCCGCAGGACGAGCAGAACCGCCGCATCGAGGCGGCGGCGAAATCGCTCAACCTCACAGATTATCTCGACCGGCGGCCGGGGCAGCTTTCGGGCGGGCAACGCCAGCGGGTCGCCATCGGGCGGGCCATCGTGCGCGAGCCGTCGGCGTTCCTCTTCGACGAGCCGCTGTCGAACCTCGACGCGGCGCTGCGGGTGAACATGCGGCTGGAGATCTCCGAGCTGCACAACGCGCTGAAGACGACGATGATCTATGTGACGCACGATCAGGTCGAAGCGATGACCATGGCCGATAAGATCGTGGTGCTGCGCGCGGGCAATATCGAGCAGGTGGGCTCGCCGCTGGATCTGTATCACACGCCGCAGAACGAGTTCGTCGCGGGCTTCATCGGCTCGCCGAAGATGAACCTGATCCGCGGCGCCGAGGCCGACAAACACGGCGTGGCGACCATCGGCATCCGGCCCGAGCATCTGGCGGCCTCGACCGAGAGCGGGCTGTGGCAGGGCCGGGTGGGCGTGGCTGAGCACCTCGGGTCCGACACCTTCCTGCATGTGCATGATCACGGGCTGGGCGACGAGCCGCTGACCGTGCGGGTGGATGGCGAGATGCCGGTGCGCCATGGCGATACGATCTTTCTGACCCCGGATGAGAGCAAGCTGCACCGTTTCGACGCGCAGGGGCTGCGGGTATGAGCATGCGGCTGCAGGGCAAATGCGCCCTGATCACCGGGGCGGCGCGGGGCATCGGGGCGGCATTTGCCGAAGCCTATCTGCGCGAGGGCGCGAAAGTGGCGATTGCCGACATTGACCTCGCCCGCGCCGAAGCCACCGCCGCGGCGCTGGGGGATGGCGCCGTGGCGGTGCATATGGATGTGACCGATCAGGCCAGCATCGACAGCGCCGTGGCCGAGACCGTGGCGCGGCTCGGGCGGATCGACATTCTGATCAACAACGCCGCGCTCTTCACCGCCGCGCCGCTGACCGAGATCACCCGCGAGGATTACGCGCGGGTCTTCGACATCAACGTCGCGGGGGTGCTCTTTACGATGCAGGCGGCGGCGAAACATATGATCGAACGCGGCGGCGGCGGGAAGATCATCAATATGGCCAGTCAGGCCGGGCGCCGGGGCGAGCCCTTGGTGGCGGTCTACTGCGCCTCCAAGGCGGCGGTGATCAGCCTGACGCAATCGGCGGCGCTGAACCTCATCGAACACGGCATCAACGTCAACGCCATCGCCCCCGGCGTGGTGGATGGCGAGCATTGGGACGGGGTCGATGCCTTCTTCGCCAAATATGAAAACAAGCCGCTCGGCCAGAAGAAACGCGAGGTCGGCGAGGCGGTGCCTTACGGCCGTATGGGACGGGCCGAGGATCTGACCGGCATGGCCGTCTTCCTCGCCTCGGACGAGGCCAATTACATCGTCGCCCAGACCTACAACGTGGACGGCGGACAATGGATGAGCTGACGGAGGCTTTGATGAAACTCCAGACCAACACGCTCGGCGCGCTCGATACGCGCATCACCGTGCCCGGCTATGACCGCAGCGCCCTGTCGGCAGGGATCGTCCATGTCGGGCTCGGGAATTTCCAACGCGCGCATCAGGCGGTCTATCTCGACGATCTGTTTGCCAAGGGGCTGGATCACGACTGGGCCATTTGCGGCGCGGGGGTGCGTGCGCCCGATGGCAAGATGCGCGAGGCGCTGGCGGCGCAGGATTTCCTCTCCACGGTGATCGAGCTTGATCCCTCGGGGCCGCGTCCGCGGATCATCGGCGCCATGGTGGATTTCGTGGAGGTCGCGCCCGACAATGGCCCGCTGATCGCGCGCATGTCGGATCCGGCCACGCGGATCGTCTCGCTGACCGTGACCGAGGGCGGCTATTACGTCGATGCCACCACCGGCACCTTCGATCCCACCCATCCCGACATTGTCGCCGATGGCGCCGCGCCGGACACGCCCAAGACGGTCTTTGGCGCCATTGTCGCCGCCCTCAAGGCGCGCAAGGCCGGGGGGCTGCCGCCCTTCACGGTGATGAGCTGCGACAATATCCCCGGCAATGGCGAGGTCACCCGCGACGCGGTGGCCGGAACCGCGCGGCTTTCCGACACGGAGTTCGCGCAATGGATCGAGGCCAACGTCGCCTTTCCCAATGCCATGGTCGACCGCATCACCCCGGCGACGGGCGAGGGCGAGCGGGCGCTGGCGCGAGAGTTCGGCCTCGACGATCCGGTGCCGGTGACCTGCGAGCCCTTCCGGCAATGGGTGCTCGAGGACAACTTCCCGCAAGGCCGCCCACGGCTCGAGGAAGTGGGCGTCACCTTCACCGATCACGTGCATTCCTATGAGCGGATGAAGATCCGCATCCTCAACGGCGGCCATGCGATCATTGCCTACGCCGGGGCGCTCATGGGTTGCGAGTTCGCCGATGACGCCATGCGCCATCCGCTGGTCAGCGCCTTCCTGCGCAAGGTCGAGCAGGAGGAGATCCTGCCGCATGTGCAGCCGGTGCCCGAGTTCACCCCGCCGGCCTATCTCGACCTCATCGAAGAGCGCTTTGGCAATACCGCGGTGAAGGACACCATCCGCCGCCTCTGCCTCGACGGGTCGAACCGGCAGCCGAAGTTCATCGTGCCCTCGATCGCCGACGGTCTGCGCAAGGGCGCTTCGGTCGAGGGGCTGGCGCTCGAAAGCGCGCTGTGGTGCCGCTACTGCTTTGGCACCTTCGAGGACGGCACGGTGATCGAGCCCAATGACCCGAACTGGAGCGCGCTGACCGCGCTCGCCGCAGAGGCGCGCGATAGGCCCGAGGCATGGCTGAGCCAGCGCGCGGTCTATGGCGAGATCGCCGGCAATGATGTTTTCGGCGCGGCGTTTGCGCGCTGGCTGGGGCTGATCTGGTCGGATGGCGCGCAGGTGGCGCTGGAAACCTATCTCGCAACCCAGCCCAAGGACTGAGCGCATGGCCTATCTCGGGATCGACCTCGGGACCTCGGGGCTGCGCGCGCTGCTGGTGGATGAGGCGGGCGCGCCGCTGGCAAGCGCCGAGCGCCACTATGAGGCGCAGCATCCCCACCCCGGCTGGTCCGAGCAAGACCCGGCCAGCTGGATCGCGGCGCTGGAAGGCGCGGTTTCCGATCTGCGCGCCGAGCCCGCCTGGCCGTCGCTGCGCGGCATTGGCGTTGCGGGGCATATGCATGGGGCGGTGCTGCTGGATGCCGAGGATCAGGTGCTGCGGCCCTGCATCTTATGGAACGACACCCGCGCCCATGCCGAGGCTGCAGAGCTTGACGCGCGGTCCGAATTTCGCGCGATCTCGGGCAATATCGTCTTTCCGGGCTTCACCGCGCCCAAGCTGTGCTGGGTGCAGCGCCATGAGCCCGAGGTCTTCTCCCGGATCGCCAAGGTGCTGCTGCCAGCGGCGTTTCTCAGCCTCTATCTGACCGGCGAGCATGTGGCGGATATGTCCGACAGCGCTGGCACCTCGTGGCTGGATATCGCCGGGCGCGACTGGTCCGAGGCACTGCTGGCGGCCGGTCACATGCGCCGCGACCAGATGCCGAGGCTGGTCGAGGGCTCGGACCAAGCGGGCGATCTGCGCACAGACCTCGCCGCAAGCTGGGGCCTGTCCGGGCCGGTCACCGTGGCGGGCGGCGCGGGCGACAATGCCGCCGCCGCCTGCGGCACCGGCGCGCTTGGCGAAGGGCAGGGCTTTGTCTCGCTGGGCACCTCCGGCGTGCTGCTGGCGGCGCGGGACGGCTGCCATCCGCGTCCTGAAAGTGCGCTGCACAGCTTTTGCCACGCGGTGCCGGGGCGCTGGTACCAGATGGGGGTGATGCTTTCCTGCACCGACAGTCTCAACTGGCTGTCGCGCATCGCCGGGCTGCGGCCCGCCGAGCTGACCGCGCCTCTCGGCGTTACACTGCAGCCGCCGGGCCGGGTGCGCTTTTTGCCGTATCTGTCGGGCGAGCGCACGCCGCACAATGATGCGGTGATCCGCGGCGCCTTCACCGGGCTTGGGGCCGAGACCGGGCGCGACGAGATGACCCGCGCGGTGCTCGAAGGCGTGGCCTTCGGCCTGCGCGACAGCGCCGAGGCGCTGCGCAGCGCTGGCGCGGATCTGTCGCATCTTCTGGCGATCGGCGGCGGCAGCCGCTCGCGCTACTGGCTGCGGCTGATTGCGACGGTGCTGGACACGCCGCTGCATCTGCCCGCGTCGGGCGAGTTCGGCGCGGCGCTCGGTGCCGCGCGGCTGGGGCTCATCGCCGCCACTGGCGCCGCCCCCGAGGAGGTGATCCGCCCGCCCGCCACCGCTGAGGTGATCGAGCCGGTGGCCGCGCTGGTGCCCGCGTTCGACGAGGCTTACAGCACCTTCGGCCCGGCCTATCGCGGCATCCGCGCTATCCAGTAGGCGCCCCGGGGCTTCCTCTTGGCAAAAATATCCCCGCCGGAGGCGCAAAGAGCCCTCCGGCGGGTCCGCACGCGAGGGGAACAAGACGTGCAAGAAACGGGACTTAGATGCGCCCTCAGATCACCCGCACCTGCGTGCCGACCGGGCAGATCTGGAAAAGCTCGGCGATCTTCTCGTTGTAAAGGCCGATGCAGCCATCCGACGACGGGCGCCCGATCTTCCGCGTGTCATGGGTGCCGTGAATGATATAGGCGGGCCAGCTGAGATACATCGCGTGGGTGCCCAGCGGGTTATCGGGGCCAGGGCCGATGGGCTTCCAGTCGGGGTAGCGCTCCATCTGCGAGGCGGTGGGCGTCCACGACGGGCCGACCTTCTTGCGCACGATGGAGGTGTAGCCGCGTTTGGTCAGCTCTTCCGAGATCGGTACCGAGGTGGGATAGACGCGGTAGTCGCTGCCGTCGCCGTTCCAGAAGTGGAGCGCGCGCGACGCGGTGTCGGCGACGATGGTGGCTTTGCCCAGATCGTCGAAATGGTCGCGCCAGTCCTGACGCACGAAGCTCGAGATATTGTTGCGCGTCCCGGCCTGCAGCAGCGCCGGCGTGGCAAGCACCGAGGCGCTGGCCAGCGCGCCGCCAAGGGCGGCACGGCGGGTGAGGTTATGGCTCATGTGGTCTCCTTTCCGGCGGGGATACCCCCGTCCTTGCGGGCCAGAGACGTGACCGGCCTTAACCGGAGCTTAAGCGTTTGGCGCGGCGGCGCCGGCTTCACGCGAATGCGATCCACCGTGCGCCGCGCGCCGAAGGCTCAGGTGGCGCTGGCCGGGGCGGCGGGCGCCTCAAGCGCTGCCGTGGCGGGCAGGGCGGTGCCCGGCGGCACGGTGCCCTGACCGGATTGGCCCTTGGTCAGCACGATCACTTTGGTGCCCTTGGGGGTGCGCTCGTAAAGATGCATCGAATCTTGGTTGAACATGCGGATGCAGCCCGACGAGGTGGCGTGGCCGACGGTCCAGGGCGAGGGGGTGCCGTGGATGCGGTAAAGCGTGTCGCGCCCGCCCTTGTAGAGATAGAGCGCCCGCGCGCCGAGCGGGTTTTCGAGCCCACCGGGCAGGCCGCTTGCCACCGGTTTATAGGTTTCCGGCTCGCGGCGGATCATGTTCTGGGTCGGGGTCCAATAGGGCCATTCGCGCTTCAGCGCGATATTGGCGGTGCCCGAAAAGCTCAGGCCCTCGGCGCCCACGGCGACCGAATAGCGCATGGCCTTATTGCCTTCGAGCACCTGATAGAGCCAGCGCGCGCCGGGATCGACGATGATCGTGCCGGGTTTCTCGTCCGACCAATAGTCGACCACCTGCCGCTTCTTCGCCTCGGTGAGATATTTATCCTCGATCGCCGGAACGGTGATGTCGCCATCGTCGACCGCCATATACATCATCCGCGTCTCTTCCGAGATGGCGCCGGGGGTGGTCGGGGGCACCGAAGTCGTGCTGGCGCAGGCCGAAAGCAGGCCCAGTGTGGCGAGCGAGAGCGCGGCAATAACACTGCGGCGCGGTCGGAGGATGTCTGTCATCTGGCGGTTCCGTTCGTTTGGGGATGGCGGTGCAGCAGGGCTGCTCCGACGAAAGGGCGGGGGGAGGCGCACCGGACGGGCGGGACCCCTCGTCGCGAAACAGGTAGAGCGGCGGTATGATTTGTCCGCACTCCGGTTCCAATTTGTTGTGTTGCAGCAACAGGCAGGCCTGCACCGGGCACCGGCTGCGGTGCGCAGGCAAGGGGGGTAAAAGCGGCGCCGCGCATCGGCGCCTTGCGGGGCATCGGGCAAAGGGTCATGTGATGCGACTATGAATTGCTGCTTAAGTAAGCCTTAAGGTTTACCAGCGAACGCGCCGAGGCAAGGAGGTTTCATGCGCATCCTGATCGTCGAGGACGACCCTGTGCTTTCCGAGGGACTCTCGGTCGGGCTGGGGCTGTCGGGCTTCACCGCTGATCCGGTCGGCACGCTGGCCGACGCCCGCGCCGCGCTGGAGGCGTCGGAGTTCGCGGGCATGGTGCTCGACGTGATGCTGCCCGATGGCTCGGGGATCGATCTGCTGTCGGAGATCCGGCGCGGCGGCTCGGACCTGCCGGTGCTGCTGCTGACCGCGCGCGATCAAGTGCGGGACCGGATCGCGGGGCTGGACGCCGGTGCGGATGACTATCTTGGCAAACCCTTCGATCTTGAGGAACTGGCGGCGCGGCTGCGGGCGATCCTGCGCCGCGCCGACGGGCGCGCGGCGGCGGTGCTGCGCTGGAACGGGC
Organism: Salipiger sp. ABN3_019; assembly: GCF_056158605.1. Lineage (NCBI taxonomy): Bacteria > Pseudomonadati > Pseudomonadota > Alphaproteobacteria > Rhodobacterales > Roseobacteraceae > Salipiger > Salipiger sp. ABN3_019. The sequence continues at coordinate 2,239,510 of NZ_JBSWTP010000009.1, read as the reverse complement.
TCGAGCTTGATCCGGCGCAGATGCGCGGCGTGCTGCAGGGCGTGCCGCTGAGTTTCTCGCGCCGCGAGTTCGCGGTGCTGCATGCGCTGATGGAACGTCCGGGGCAGATCCTGTCGAAACCCGCCCTCGAAGAGCGTCTCTACGGCTGGCAGGAAGAGGTCGAAAGCAACGCGGTCGAAGTGCATGTGCATCACCTGCGCGCCAAGCTGGGGCGCAGTTTTATCGAAACCGTGCGGGGCCTGGGCTACCGCGTGGCGCGCGGGGGCTGAGCCTGTGTCGCTGCGGCTGCGCCTCTTTCTGATCCTCGCGCTGGCGACCGGCGGCATCTGGTTTTCGGCGGTGCTCTGGATCGAGCATTCCACCCGCGCGCAGGTGCAGCAGGTGCTTGACGCACGGCTGGCCGAAGCCGCCCGCATGGTGTCTTCGCTGCTCTCTGACCGGCGCATCGCCATGGCGGGCGAGGGCGCGCCGGTGGCGATCCCGCTCGATGCGCATGGCGATTACGCGCATCAGCTGTCGTGCCAGATCTGGTCGCTGCAGGGCAGCCTCGTGGGTCAGTCCGAGGGCGCACCGCAGGCACAGCTGAGCGCCGCCCATGGCACCGGCTATTCGGAATCCACCGTCGATGGCGAGACATGGCGCGTCTACACGGTGGAGAACACCACGCTGGGCGTGCGGGTGATGGTGGGCGACAGCCTCGCGGTGCGCGACAAGCTGGTGTCGGGCGTGATCGAGGGGCTCTTGCTGCCGCTGGCGGTGATCCTGCCGCTGCTGGCGGCGGCGATCTGGGTCAGCGTCGGACGCGGGCTCGCGCCCATGCACCGTCTGGCCGAAGCGCTGCGGCTGCGCAGCCCCGGCGATCTTGGTCCGCTTCCCGCAGGGCCGGTGCCCGCCGAGATGCGCCCCATGCGCGCGGCGCTCGACGGTCTCTTTGGGCGGCTGGCCAAGGCGCGCGAGGCGGAGCGCGATTTCACCGCCTTCGCCGCGCACGAGCTGAAGACCCCGCTGGCCGGGCTGCGCACGCAGGCGCAGATCGCCCGCATCGCACCGGATGAGGCGACCCGGGCGCGCGCCCTGCAGAACATCGAACGCTCTGTCGACCGCACCGATCGGATGGTGCGGCAACTGCTGGAGCTTTCGGCGGTGGAAAGCGCGGGCGAGGCGTCGGGTCATGCCGACCTTGGCCGTCTGAGTGAAGAGATATGCGCCGATCTCACGCCGCTGGCCGAGGCGCGCGGGGTGCTCTTGCGCTCGGATGTGCCGCAGGGCGCGTCCGCGCCGCTGCGCGCCAGCGGGTTCCTTCTGCATGCGGCGCTGCGCAATCTGGTCGAGAACGCGGTGCAGGCCTCGCCCCAGGGCGCCACGGTGCGCATCTCGCTGCTAGGCGGTGTGCTGCGGGTCGAGGACGCGGGGCCGGGCATCCCGCCCGAGCTGCGCGCGCGGGTCTGCGAGCGGTTCGTGCGCGGCACGGCGGGCGGCGATGGCAGCGGGCTCGGGCTGGCGATTGCGGCGGCGGCGATGGAGCGGCTCGGCGGCGCATTGGAGCTGCCCCAAAGCACCGGGCAGGGCCAACGCGCCGAGCTGCATCTGCCGCCCGCCTGACCGCGCCCGCCTGATCACCCAACTCTCTTAGCCGGACGCACAACCCATGTGCGCGGGCAGGGCTGTCGTGGCGGGCGCGCGCACCCTAAGTACCGGGCCAAGGCAAGGAGATTGCAATGGAACTCGGACTCTACACTTTCGGCGATGTGGGCACGAACCCGGTCACCGGCGAAAAGATCGACGCGCAGACGCGGCTGCAGAACCTGATGGAAGAGATCGAACTGTCCGATCAGGTCGGGCTCGACGTCTTTGGCCTCGGCGAGCACCACCGCCCGAATTACGCGATCTCCTCGCCCGCGACGGTGCTGGCGGGGGCGGCGCGCACCACCAAGCGCATTAAGCTCAGCTCGGCGGTGACGGTGCTCAGCTCGGACGATCCGATCCGCGTCTACCAGCAGTTCGCGACGCTCGACAATCTGACTGGCGGGCGCGCCGAGATGATGGTGGGGCGCGGCAGTTTCATCGAGAGCTTCCCGCTCTTTGGCTACGCGCTCGACGATTACAACGAGCTGTTCGAGGAAAAGCTGTCGATGCTGATGGCGATCAACGAGCATGAGGCGCTGAAATGGCCCGGCACCACCCATACGCCCGCGGTCGAGGGCGCCGGGGTCTACCCGCGCGCCACTGGCGATGGCCGCCTGCCGCTGTGGATCGCCGCGGGCGGCACGCCGCAGAGCATGGTGCGGGCCGGGGCGCTTGGTCTGCCGCTGGCGCTGGCGATCATCGGCGGGCAGCCGCGGCGGTTCGCGCCGCTGGCCGATCTCTACCGCAAGGCCGCGGCGCAGACCGGCCATGCCGAACAGGCCCGCGTCTCGCTCAACGTGCACGGCTTTGTAGGCGAGGACAGCCAGCGCGCCGCCGATCTCTTCTTCCCGGCGCAGAAGCAGGTGATGGACCAGCTGGGCCGCGAGCGCGGCTGGCCGCCGCAGAGCCGCGCGCAATATGACGAGAGCATGAGCCGCGAGGGCTCGATGTTTGTCGGCAGCCCGGCGCAGCTGGTGGACAAGATCCTCGGGTTGCGCGAGGACCTCGGGTTTGACCGGGTGACGATCCAGATGGCGATCGGGGTGATCGAGCATTCCGAGATGCTCAAGGCAATTGAGGTTCTGGGCACCAAAGTGGCCCCCGAATTGCGCAAAGCCGGCTGAGCCATTTGAGCGCGGCCATCTCTCTGGTGCGGCCTTGAAACGCCGCGCCGGAGGGCGTAGATGCGCTGATCGAGTGAGGACGACCTCCCCCGCAAACGGGACACGAGACGGGACGGCCCGAGGCAAAGGAGACCCCTCATGCGCAGCCGTTTCGACCGAATCCGCCACGCCCTCAGCTTCGAGCTTATCGGGCTGGCCCTCATCATCCCGCTCGGCGCCAGCGCCTTTGGCGCCTCGGCCCATGAGATCGGCCTGATCGCGCTGGTCTGCAGCCTCGTGGCGACGGGCTGGAACTACCTCTACAATCTGCTCTTCGATCGCTGGATGCAGCGCCGCTATGGCCACGTGCAGAAGACGCCGGGCCTGCGCATCGCGCATGCGCTGCTCTTCGAGGTGGGGCTGCTGCTGGCGCTTGCGCCCTATATCGCGTGGCAGCTGGGGGTGAGCCTTTGGCACGCGCTGGTCATGGATATGTCCTTCGCGCTGTTCTACGTGGGCTACGCCTTCGTCTTCAACTGGCTCTACGACCTGCTGTTCCCGGCACCGCGTGCGGCTGAGCCCGCTTCTTCTCTTTAAAAATACGCCGGGGGTGAGGCGCACAGCGCCGAGGGGGCAGCGCCCCCTCCCTTGATGCCTGAAAGAGCGCCTGACACCCGCGCAGCACGCCCCGTCGCCAAAGGCGCGTCAGAGCTCGCAGGTGCCCTTCGTATCACTTGCGAGGGGCGCCATCGGATGCTCGAGCGCGGGCCTGCTGCAGACCGGGGTGGCGGGGGATTGCTGCGCCTTCGCACCGTGATAGGCGCCAAGGACGGCGAGGGCGACAAGCGCCGCCAGCTGGATCATGGTTGTGCGTTTCATCTTCTGCCTCAAAGATGTGGTGGCTGCCCCCGCTTATGGCTGCGGGTGGACCCCCTTATGGTTTTTTCACTGCTGTCGTTTTTTGTAGTCGTCGTTCTTATAGTCGCTGCCCTCAGGTAGGGGCTTCTGATAAGAATACAGCAGGTTGCGGCGGATCAGGTGTCGCGATTGCGACATGCGCGCGGTCTTTTGCCTGAATTGCATTCTTCTGCGCGGAAAAGCGGCATGGTTGAGGATTTCGGGTCACAGCCAGCCCTTGGATCGGCGCGAAACGGCCGCCGCGGGCAGCATCCGGGCAACGCAAAACCGCCCGAAGGATGGGCTCCGGGCGGTTCAAAGCAGTCAGGCAAACGCGACGAGTCGCGCCGCGCGCCGATCAGGAGGCGGCGAGGTTGCGCAGCACGTAGTGCAGCACGCCGCCGTGCTCGACATATTCCTTCTCGATCGCCGTATCGATGCGGCACTTGAGCTGGATGGTCTTGGTCGAGCCGTCCTTGAAGGTGATGGTGCAGGGCACCTCGGCCAGCGGGGTGACGCTGTCGAGCCCTTCGATGCTGACGGTTTCCTCACCGGTGAGGCCCAGCGTGGTGCGGGTGTCGCCGTCGGTGAACTCGAAGGGGATGACCCCCATGCCAACGAGGTTGGAGCGGTGGATGCGCTCGAAGCTTTCGGCGATCACCGCCTTGACGCCCAGCAGCGCCGTGCCCTTGGCCGCCCAGTCCCGCGAGGAGCCAGCGCCGTAAAGCTCACCGCCGAAGATCACCAGCGGCGTGCCCTGATCCTGATAGGCCATGGCGGCCTCGTAGATCGAGGTTTGTGCGCCGTCGGGGCCCTTGGTGTAGCCGCCCTCGACGCCATCCAGCATCTCGTTCTTGATGCGGATGTTGGCGAATGTGCCGCGCATCATCACCTCGTGGTTGCCGCGCCGCGAGCCATACGAGTTGAACTCGCGCACGGGCACCTGATGCTCGACAAGATACTGACCGGCGGGGGTGCTTTCCTTGAACGAACCGGCGGGCGAGATGTGGTCGGTGGTGATCATATCGCCGAGCACTGCAAGGATGCGCGCGCCCTCGATATTGGTGATCACGCCCGGATCCTTGGACATGCCTTGGAAGTAGGGCGGGTTCTGCACATAGGTCGAGGTCGGCGGCCAGCTGTAGGTCTCGCCGCCTTTGACTTCCACGCCCTGCCACTTCTCGTCGCCCTTGAAGACGTCGGCGTATTTCTCTTGGAAGGCCGCGCGGGTCACGGTCTTTTCGACCAGTTCGGCGATCTCGGCATTCGAGGGCCAGATGTCCTTGAGGTAGACGTCGTTGCCGTTTTTGTCCTGACCGATGACATCGGTCGCGATGTTGACGTTCATGTCGCCCACCAGCGCGTAGGCCACCACCAGCGGCGGCGAGGCGAGGTAGTTGGCGCGCACGTCGGGCGAGATGCGGCCCTCGAAGTTGCGGTTGCCCGAGAGCACCGAGGTGGCGATCAGATCGTAATCGTTGATCGCCTTGGAGATCGGCGCATCCAGCGGGCCGGAGTTGCCGATACAGGTGGTGCAGCCATAGCCCACGAGGTTGAAGCCCACGGCGTCGAGGTCTTCCTGCAGCCCGGCCGCCTCGAGGTATTCCGACACCACCTGCGAGCCCGGTGCCAGCGAGGTCTTCACCCACGGCTTGCGGTTGAGGCCAAGCTCGCGCGCCTTGCGCGCCACCAGACCGGCCCCGATCATCACATAGGGGTTCGAGGTGTTGGTGCAGGAGGTGATCGAGGCGATCACGATCGAGCCGTCGTGGAGCTGGTAGGCGCCGTCGTCGGTCTTGTACCAGCCCTTCTTGTGGTGGCCGACGTCGCCGGGGATGTCGGTGGGCTCGGGGGCGCCGCCCTCGGCTTCCCAACGGGCCTCGGCCCGCTCGGTGGTGTTGCCGTTGCGCTGGCCTTCGACGAACTCGGCAAAGGCGGGGGCAGCGGCGTCGAGCGCGATATAGTCCTGCGGGCGTTTCGGGCCCGAGATGGCGGGCACGATGGTGCCCATGTCGAGCTCGAGCGTATCGGTGTAGACCGGATCATAACCGCCGTCGCGCCAGAAGCCGTTTTCCTTGGCGTAGGCTTCGACCAGCGCGATGCGGTCCTTGTCGCGGCCGGTCTGCTCGAGATAGCGCAGGGTCTCGGCGTCGATCGGGAAGAAGCCGCAGGTGGCGCCGTATTCGGGGGCCATGTTGGCGATGGTGGCGCGCTGCGCCAGCGGCAGATTGTCGAGCCCGTCGCCGTAGAATTCCACGAATTTGCCGACCACGCCCTTGGCGCGCAGCATTTCGACGACCTTCAGCACGAGGTCGGTGCCGGTGGTGCCTTCCATCATCTCGCCGGTCAGCTTGAAGCCGACGACCTCGGGGATCAGCATGGAGATGGGCTGGCCGAGCATCGCGGCCTCGGCCTCGATACCGCCGACGCCCCAGCCCAGAACCGCGGCGCCGTTGACCATCGTGGTGTGGCTGTCGGTGCCGACCAGCGTGTCGGGGTAGGCGACCTCGGTGCCATCCTGGTCTTCATCAGTCCAGACGGTCTGCGCCAGATACTCGAGGTTCACCTGGTGGCAGATGCCGGTGCCCGGCGGCACGACGCGGAAGTTGTTGAACGCCGATTGGCCCCATTTGAGGAACTCATAGCGTTCGATGTTGCGCTCGTACTCGCGATCCACGTTCATCTGGAAGGCGCGCGGGTTGCCGAACTCGTCGATCATCACCGAGTGGTCGATGACCAGATCCACGGGGTTGAGCGGGTTGATCTTCTGCGCATCGCCACCCAGCGCCTTGATGCCGTCGCGCATGGCGGCAAGGTCGACCACGGCGGGAACGCCGGTGAAATCCTGCATCAGCACGCGGGCCGGACGATACGCGATCTCGCGAGGGTTCTTGCCGCCCTGCTTGCCCCATTCCGAAAATGCCTTGATGTCCTCCACCGAGACGGTCTTGCCGTCTTCGAAGCGGAGCATGTTTTCCAGCACGACCTTCAGAGCGGCGGGAAGCTTCGAGAACTCGCCGAGACCGGCCTCTTCTGCTGCGGGGATCGAGTAATAAGCGATTGTCTTGCCGTTGACCTCAAGCGTCTTGCGGGTCTTGGCCGTGTCCTGACCGACTGTAATAGGCATGTCTGGCTCCCTCTCATTGCGTGGAGAAAAATGGGTCGCTAGTAGGTAGATGGCTCAGAGGGGGGGCTGGATCAAGTGGCGCGTGAGTTTTTTTGTATCCAACGGTATACAATGCACGGAAAACACGCTTCACCTGCTCTCGCAAAACCTTGATTGGTTATTTCAAAGAGGGTTTTGTACCCCAGATGGGGGCGCAGACATGGGGAATACTGCTCAGATGAACCGACTCACGACTTGGATGGCACCTCTCGCCATGCTGCTTGCGGGCAGCGCAGCCGAGGCGCAGCAGGACAACCCGGTTCTCGTCGAGCTGTTCACCTCGCAAGGCTGTGCCGCCTGTCCGCCCGCCGATGCGGTGCTTGCCGAGCTCAGCAACCGCGAGGATGTCATCCCGCTGGCGCTGCACGTGGACTATTGGGATTACATCGGCTGGAAGGATGATTTCGCCGATCCGGGCTTCACCAAACGCCAGAAGGGCTATGCCCGCGCCGCCGGTCGCCGCTCGCTCTACACGCCGCAGATGATCGTGAACGGGCGCTACGACGTGGTCGGCTCGCGCCCGATGAAAGTGGTGGATGCGATCCGCGCCGCGTCGGAAACCGCGTCGCCCGCGAAACTTCTGGTGGCGCGCGATGGCGACCAATTGGTGATCCGTGCCGAGCCGCTGGCCAAGCTGCCGCCGGAAACGGTGATCCACCTCGTGCGCTATGCGCCGGAAAAGACCGTCTCGATCGAGGATGGCGAGAATGCCGGGCTCGAGGTGACCTACACCAATATCGCCCACGGCTGGCAGGTGATCGGCAGCTGGGACGGGCAGGAGCCCTATGAGACCTCCGTGCCCCTCGAAGGCGATGATCCGGCTGTGGTGCTTCTGCAGGAAGCCCAGTTCGGCCCGGTTCTCGCCTCGGCGCGCTGGAAAGACTGATCCGGCACGCGGCGAGGCCAGTTGCGAGTCAGGCCGCGCCCTCATCTCCCATGAACATCAGGTCTGGGTTGCTGCCGTCAGGCGCGACCAGACAGCGCCATGGCGCCCCGTTGGCGCCGACCCGCATATAGACCGCCGTTGCCGCCTCTGAGGTTTCGCCGCCGACCACGGTGACGCCGCCCTCGGTCTGCGCTGTAAGCGCCGACTGGCAGGCCGAGATCGCCGCGCTGCTGACGTCGGGCGACATCGAGGTGATGAAGGGCGGGCCAGCCGGAGAGGCGGGCATGGGCGCATCCATTGCGGGGCTATCTGTCTCGGCGCAGGCGGCGAGCATCAGCGCCGCGGTAAGGTAGAACTTGGCTGAAGGCATTTGGGTCTCCCGGAAAATTCCTGTCTCGAATATCCGGGCAGGAGAGCCGACGGCGCCGCCTCAGGCAAGCCTTTTGCGCAGGCAGTGCCGCGCTCGGCGAACTAGCTCTGGTCTTGCTGGCGTGCGCGCTTCTCGGCCCGCTTGCGCTGGCGCTTGGGTTTCCAGCGGCGGTGGATCCAGAACCACTGGCCCGGGTCTGCCTCGATCCGCGCCTCCAGCCTGCGGGTGACCTCGCGCATCATCTCCACCGGCTCACCATGGGCGATGGGCGCTTCGAACACCGCCTCGAAGTTAACCCCGTCGGGCTTGCGGATGCCGAAGAAGGGCACGAAGAGCGCGCCGGTCTTCACCGCGATCTCGGCGGCAGAGGTCAGCGTGGGCGCGGGCTGGCCGAGAAAGTCGATGGAGGTTCCGGCGCTGTCGTAGACGTCGAACAGCAGCACGCCCATGCCGCCGCCGCGAATGTGCTTGAGCAGCCCCATGGTGCCGCGGCGGCCCTGTTCAAAGACCGGATCGCTCAGCGCGTGCATATTGGCGGCATAGTGCTCGTTGAAGAACGGGTTGGCCATGGGCCGGTAGAGCCCGCCGATGCGCCAGCCCCGCGCCACCAGCGCGGCACGCGGCGCTTCGAAATTGCCGTAATGGCCGGTGACAAAGAGGATCGGGCGGCCCTCGGCGCGGGCGGCTTCGATCGCGGCGACGCCTTCTCCGGTCACCGGCGTGTCCTTCATCCGCTCCAAAAGCCCGGCGACGTCGTAATTCTCGATCATCGTGCGCCCGGCGTTGTCGGCCACCTGATCGGCGATGCGGCGCTTTTCGGGCTCGGGCATATCCGGCCAGACGTGTTCGAGATTGGCCATTGCGCGCGCCCGGTAGCCTGCGAGCGGTGCCACGAGCCGCCGCACCAGCGTTCCCATCATCCGTCCGCGCAGCGCAGGCGGCAGCGTCAGCGCGAGCCGGATGGTGCCGCGCAGCGCCTTGTCTGAGACGTAATCCGCAGTGCCGCCGCGCACGGGAGCGGGTTTGCCGCGCTTCTTGCTGGCCGTCTTGCTGGCCGCCTTGTTGCCGGTCTTGGCACCCGCCGGCGCGGGACCGCCGTCCTTGGTGGACGCCTGCGGCGCAGTGGTGTTATTCGTCTCGCCCTTGGTCAAAGCCCGCTCCGTTCCTACGAGGGGCAGATTTAGGCCGAGGCGCGGCGCGGCACAAGTTCCAGAGCCGCGTTAGTCTTCGTCATCCTCGCCGGTTCGAAGCTCGATCTCGCCCACGGCGACCAACTCGCGGATGGCGGTGACCACCGTGCTCATTGCCGTTTCGCCCTTCTTGCCCTTCACGGTCATCCCGGCGGCATCCTCGCGCAGCGCGCCCGCCATGCGTTTCGACATATTCTCGAGCAGAAACTCCGCGGCGGGCAGATCGGCCTCGGAGGTGGCGGCGGCGATGGCAGTGGTCAGCACTTCGGGCGGCACGTCGCGGGTGATCTTCGGCACGTCGACTTTTTTCAACCGCGTGGGAATGTCGGCAAAGGTAAAAATGGCGCGGCGCACGGCCTCGGCGAAATCCTTGTCGGTCTCCTCCAGCCCTTCGAGCACCTCGTCGCGCTTGGCCGAGGCGGCGTAGTTCAGGATGGCACCAACCCGCTCGTCCGCGCGGTTGGCAAAAGCCTTGGGCGGCTCCGCGTCCAGTTGCGCCGCGAGGCTGAGCCCGATGCGGTCCACCGCCTCGGGCGAGACACCGGCGGTCATCGACACGGCATAGGTGATGCGCCGGGCCTGCTCGCCGGGCATCAGCGCGAGCACCGCGGCGGCCTTGGCGGTGTTGATCTTCGACAGCATGACGGCGGCCACCTCGATCGCTTCGGCGCTGGCGAGTTCGGCGATGCGCGCCTCGGGCAGGGCGCCGATCCGTTCCCATGGATCGCCGCTCTGGCGCACCCCGGCCTCTTTGCGCAGGCGGGCGGCGGTGCGGGCGCTGATCTTGCCGTCGAGCGCCGACAGCGCCCCCGCCATGTCACCGGGAAACGACAGGCCGATCCCGTCGAGTTCGGCGGAAAACTCCTCCACCACGGCGTTGAGCGTGGCGCGGTCGATATAGCGCATGCGGCCCAGCTGCAGCGTCAGCTCGGCCTGCAGATCATCGGGCAGCGCCGAGAGCGGCACATCGGCCTCCTCGTTGAGCAGGAATTGCACGATGATCGCCGCCTTGGCGCGGCGCGACAGCGGCGGCCGGCCGCCGGGGCGGCCTTGGGACTCGGACAAGGAGGGCAGAGTAGACATCGGTGCTGAGTATCGCGTCGTGTTATCGTGGCGTGTTGTTTTGTCGGGGCATCGTGTCGGGGTATCGTATCTCGGGATCAGAAAGCCTGCGCGGGCCGGATGGGCTGGCAGCTCCAGACCTAGCGCAGCGAGGTTAATGAACCCTCATGGCTTGCACCATTTCCGCCCCGTCACGGCTTGCCGCAAAAAGGGGCGCCCAGATCGGGCGCCCCTTCGGGTAACTGCAAGCGAGGCCAGCGGAAAGCTCAGCCAGAGATGACCTTGCAGGTGCCGCTCTCGGCGTCATAGGCCGAGCCTTCCGCGCAGGTCATCTTGGCCTGCTCGTGATAGCTGCACTCGGCCCAGGCAATCATCGGGGCTGCCACGAGGGCGGCGGCGGTCAACAGCGTCTTGATCGTCATGCTTCGTCCTCCGTGTGGAATGACCCTAGGGTACCACAGCTCTGCCACCCGCCAAAAAGAAAGCGGCCGGCGCGGCACCTCACGTTCCCGCGAGCGCCGCACCGGCCCTTCGTCTAGATCGAAATATCCCGGGGGAGTCCGCGTCAGCGGACGGGGGCAGCGCCCCCAGCCGGGCGGGCCTCAGCCCTCGCCGAACACCCGGCGGAAGATCGTGTCCACGTGTTTGGTGTGATAGCCCATGTCGAACTTTTCGTTGATGCCATCGACGCCGAGCGCTTTCACCACCTCTTCGTCCGCCAGCAGCAGCTCGCGGAAATCAAGCCGCTCTTCCCAGACTTTCAGCGCGTTGCGCTGGACCATGGAATAGGCGTCTTCGCGGCTGACACCGGCTTGGGTCAGCGCCAGCAGCACGCGCTGCGACATCACCAGACCCGGGAACTTGTTCATATTGTCGAGCATGTTCTGCGGGTAGATGATCATCTTGTCGACGACGCCGGCCAGACGGTTCAGCGCGAAATCGAGGGTGATGGTCGCATCCGGGCCGATGCCGCGCTCGACCGAGCTGTGCGAGATGTCGCGCTCGTGCCAGAGCGCCACGTTCTCCATCGCCGGGATCACCGTCATCCGCACGAGGCGGGCGAGGCCGGTGAGGTTCTCGGTCAGCACCGGGTTCTTTTTATGCGGCATCGCCGACGAGCCCTTCTGGCCCATCGAGAAGAACTCTGCGCCTTCCAGCACCTCGGTGCGCTGCATGTGGCGGATCTCGATGGCGATGTTCTCGATCGAGGAGGCGATGACGCCGAGCGTGGCAAAGAACATGGCGTGGCGGTCGCGCGGGATCACCTGCGTCGAGATCGGCTCGGGGCGCAGGCCCAGCTTTTCGCAGACGTGCTCTTCAACCGCCGGGTCGATATTGGCGAAGGTGCCGACGGCGCCCGAGATCGCGCCGGTGGCGATCTCCCATTTGGCCTTCTCGAGACGGTTCTTGTTGCGGTCCATCTCGGCGTAGAAGCGCGCGAAGGTCAGCCCCATGGTGGTGGGCTCGGCGTGGATGCCGTGGCTGCGGCCGACGCGGACGGTGTCCTTGTGCTCGTAAGCGCGCTTTTTCAGTGCGGCCAGCACCTTGTCGACGCCGTCCAGCAGGATGTCGGCGGCGCGCACCAGCTGCACGTTGAGGCAGGTGTCGAGCACATCCGAAGAGGTCATGCCCTGATGCACGAAGCGCGCCTCTTCGCTGCCCACATGCTCGGCGAGGTGGGTGAGGAAGGCGATGACGTCATGCTTGGTGACGGCTTCGATCTCGTCGATGCGGGCGACGTCGAACTCGACGTCATTGGCCTTCCAGACGGCCTCGGCGTTTTCCTTGGGGATGACCCCCAGCGCGGCCTGTGCGTCGCAGGCATGGGCCTCGATCTCGTACCAGATGCGAAACTTGGTGGCGGGCTCCCAGATCGCGGTCATCTCGGGGCGGGCATAGCGGGGGATCATCGGCTATCCTTCGGTCTCTTGCATGGCAGACGCGGGCGTCATAGGGCGGAAGTGGCGCCACGGCAAGGGCGGTGAGTGGCTGGCAGCTCTGCCTCACGCCCGCCGCGCGGCTTCGCCCGCCCAAGATGTGCGTATTTGGAAAGAGAAGAAGATAGGACCGGCGGCGATGCGCAAGCTCCAAGATTTCCTCGGTGACTGGCGGCTGGCGCGCGAGATCACCCATGGCGATGGCAGCGCGGCGCGTTTCGAGGGGCGGGCCGAGTGGCGGGCCGAGGACGGTGGCGCGCTCTATGTGGAGACCGGGGAGCTGATCATCGGCGCCGGGCGTTTCGCCGCCGAGCGGCGCTATCGCTGGGGCGCGGATCTGTCGGTCTGGTTCGACGACGGGCGCTTCTTCCACCATGTGCCGCCCGGCGGCGGCGCGGCGGCGCATTGGTGCGATCCCGATCACTATGATGCCGAGTATGATTTCAGCCGCTGGCCCGAGTGGACCGCCCGTTGGAGCGTGCGCGGGCCGCGCAAGGATTACGAAATGCTCAGCCACTACCGCCGCTGAGCCTTTCATCTTTCCGAAAAATACTCCCGCCGGAGGCGTCTCAGCCCGCCGCCCGCAGCCGTGCCTTGAGGTGTTCGAGCACATGCACCCTTATGGCCGAGGCGAGCCCCGCCTCGACGCCGCGTTGTGCGTCGATCTCTGTGGCGAGGGCGTTGAGCGTCTTGCCTTCGGCCTCGGCGATGCTGCGGAATTCGTCCCAAAAGGGCGTCTCCAGCGACACCGAGGTGCGGTGGCCGCGGATGGTCAGCGAGTGTTTCGCCGGGCGCCCGATTTCCTTGGGGGTCATGAGCGGGAGGTCTCGTCGCCCTCGGGCGTGCCGTCGGGCGTGTCCAGCCGGTGGCCTTCGAGGCTGCGCGCGGCCTTGTCGCTGCGGCTTTCTTCGAGCTTCTTCTCGGCCTTGCTGAGACCATGGCGCACGGCGTTCTCATCGGCCTGCGCGCGTTTCTCGGCGCGGGCCCTGGATTTGCGGAAGCGGTTGAGGTTAACGACGTTGCTCATGGCCAAAAAGGATAGCGCGGTGCGGCGCGGGGACAATCGAAAACCGCGAGCGGGCTGGGTCGCGCAGGCCCGGACAGGCAGGTATGAACAGGCGCGGGCAAAGATATGCGGCAGTTTGCGGCAGCTGCGCGCTCCGGCGGCGGCGCTGACAAAAACGGGGCCCGCGCGGGGCCCCGTTTCAAGTCTCGCAAAGGGACGCGGATCAGTCCTTCGGGCCGATCATCTTCTCGGGGCGTACCACCTCGTCGAAGGTCTTCTCGTCGACGAAGCCGAGGGCGATCGCCTCTTCCTTCAGCGTGGTGCCGTTCTTATGCGCGGTCTTGGCGACCTTGGTGGCGTTGTCATAGCCGATGGTCGGCGCCAGCGCCGTCACCAGCATCAGCGATTCCTTCATCAGCTTGTCGATGCGCGCGGTGTTCGCCTGCGTGCCCACCACCATATTGTCGGTGAAGGCCGAGGCCGAGTCGCCCAGCAGCTGCATCGACTGCAGCACGTTGTAGCTCATCATCGGGTTATAGACGTTGAGCTCGAAGTGGCCCTGGCTGCCGGCCATGCCGACGGCGGCGTCATTGCCCATCACATGCGCGCAGACCATGGTCAGCGCCTCGGCCTGAGTCGGGTTCACCTTGCCCGGCATGATCGACGAGCCGGGCTCGTTTTCCGGCAGGATCAGCTCGCCAAGGCCCGAGCGCGGGCCGGAGCCCAGCAGGCGCATGTCGTTGGCGATCTTGAACAGCGAGGCCGCGACGGTCTTCAGCGCGCCCGAGAACATCACCATCGCATCATGCGCGGCGAGCGCCTCGAACTTGTTCGGCGCGGTGACGAAGGGCAGGTCGGTGATCTGCGCCATATTGGCGGCGACCATCTCGGCCCAGCCTTTCTTGGTGTTGAGCCCGGTGCCCACGGCGGTGCCGCCCTGCGCCAGCTCGTAGATGTCACCAAGGCAGGCCTCGACCCGCTCGATGCCCTTTTTCACCTGATGCGCGTAGCCACCGAATTCCTGGCCCAGCGTCAGCGGCGTGGCATCTTGGGTGTGGGTGCGGCCGATCTTGATGATGTCCTTGAACTCGTCGCTCTTCGCCTCGAGCGCCGCGTGCAGCTTGCGCAGGCCCGGCAGCAGCACGTCACGCGCCTGCATGGCGATGCCCACGTGCATGGCGGTGGGGAAGGTGTCGTTGGACGACTGGCCCATGTTGCAGTGGTCGTTGGGGTGCACGGGCGCTTTGGAGCCCATCTCGCCGCCCAGCATCTCGATCGCGCGGTTGCTGATCACCTCGTTGGCGTTCATGTTCGACTGCGTGCCCGAGCCGGTCTGCCAGACCACCAGCGGGAAGTTGTCGTCGAACTTGCCCTCGATCACCTCACCGGCGGCGGCGATGATCGCGTCGGCAACCTCGGCCTCCATGTTGCCCAGTTCCTTGTTGGCCATGGCGCAGGCCTTTTTCACCACGCCAAGCGCGCGGATGATCGGAACCGGCTGCTTCTCCCAGCCGATAGGGAAGTTCATGATCGACCGCTGGGTCTGAGCGCCCCAGTACTTGTCGGCGGGAACCTCGAGCGGGCCGAAGCTGTCGGTTTCGGTGCGGGTGTTGGCCATCTTTGCCTCCTGCAAGCATACCATTGTGTGCCGTTTAGCCCCAGCGAGGCGAAGGGGCAACGGGGCAGCGTGTTTTGCGGGGGGTGTTAGCGTCGCGACAGGGCAGGAAAATTTGCAGATCCTGCGACGCGGGCCGTGATGGCGGGGTCAGCGCGGCAGAAACGCGAACGCCGCCGGGCGGACCGGCGGCGGCATGGCGCATCCTGTGCGGCGGTTTATTTGCGGAAAGAATCCAGCCGCACCACCTCGGCATCCTGCTTGGGCGCGTCGCCCGAGCCTTCGGGATCGTCGCCATCGGGCGGGGTGGGTTCGTCGTCGTCCTCGTCTTCCTCATGCGTCTCGAAGCGCAGGCCGAACTCGACCGAGGGATCGACGAAGGTTTTGATTGCGTCATAGGGGATGTAGAGCCGCTCGGGCGCATCCCCGAAGTTCAGCGTCACGGTAAAGCCGTCCTCGGTCACTTCGAGGTCGTCGTACCAATGCTGCATAACCACCGTCATCTCGCCCGGGTAGCGATCCGACAGCCAGTCCGCCAGTTCCACATCGGGATGCTGGGTGTCGAAGGTGATGAAAAAATGGTGCTCGCCCGGCAGGCCGGAGTCCTGAACGCCCAGAAGGACGTCATGGATGAGCCCGCGCATGGCGCGGTGCATGAGATTCCCGTAGTCGATGCCGGAGGGCATGGCTCTGATCCTCGTCGCTTTCTTTTCACCATATTAGATTTGGCGGCGAGGAAAAGGGGACTTGGCTGGAAAATTCCCCGTTGGGCGGGATTTCACGGAAAGGCGCGCGTTAATAAATAGTTAACAAGAGCCCTGCGGCTGCCGTCACGGCAAGCGTCAGTGGCACCGAGCGGCCAAGCGGGCCAAGCAGCAGGGCGGCCAGAAGCGTCAGCGCCAGCGCGCCCGGACGCCAGCTTTGCAGCACGGGCAGTTCCGGGGCGATGGGGCCAAGCCGCAGCTGCCACGTCTCGGCAAAGAGCACATGCAGGGCGAACCACAGCGTGAGGTTGGCGATCACCCCCAGCACGGCGGCAGTGATTGCATCGAGCGCGCCTTGCAGGCGGGGCCGGGCCAGCAGCCTTTCGAGATGCGGGGCAAAGGCGAAGATCCACAGAAAACAGGGCACGAAGGTCACCCAGAGCACCATCGCTCCGGCGGCCAGCGCCATGGGCCAGCCGCCCTCGGCGTAGCCGGTGAGCATCCCCACGAATTGCGTCACGAGGATCAGCGGGCCCGGCGTCGTCTCGGCCAGCCCCAAGGCGTCGGCCATCTGCGCGGGGTCGAGCCAGCCGCGCGCCGAGACCGCCTCCTGCGCCAGCCACGCCAGCACCGCATAGGCTCCGCCGAAGGAGAAAACTGCCAGCTTCGAAAAGAGCATGCCGATGTCGTAGAGCAGCGTCTGTCCGGCCAGCGCGGCCAGCACCATTGGCGCGAACCAGAGCGTCACCCAGAGCGGCCAGACCCACAGCCGGTCGGTCACCGGCGCGGGCAGGGGGCGCACGTCCTCGGCGGGGGCGGCGGGGCGGCTGAGCCAGCCGATGGCCCCGGCGCAGGCGATGACCAGCGGGAACGGCAGATGCAGCACGTAGAGCGCGGCAAAAGCGGCCAGCGCAATCCATGGCGCGCCGCGATGAGACAGCACCTTGCGCCCAAGCTTCATGAGCGCGAAGGCGACCAGCGCGATCACCGTGGCCTTCACGCCCAGCATCAGCGCGGTCACTTCGGGGCGGGTGCCATAGGCGGAATAGGCCAGCGCCAGCGCGGCGATGACCAGCGCGCCGGGCAGCACGAAAAGCCCCCCTGCGATCAGCCCGCCCGCCACGCCGCGCAACCGCCAGCCCGCCCAAGTGGCCAATTGCATCGCCTCGGGCCCCGGCAGCAGCATGCAAAAGGACAGCGCCTGCAGGTATTGCCGCTCGCTCAGCCAGCCGCGCTCTTCGACGATCTCGCGATGCAGCAGCGCGATCTGCGCCGCCGGACCGCCGAAGCTCAGCAGGCCGATGCGCAGGAAACTCAGGAAAAGCTGTGAAAGCGGGGTCTTGGCGGGCGTGGTCATCACCGGCTTTTGCGCAGGGCTTGATGAAACTTTCATGACGGCTCAGCCCAGCACGCGGGCGATCTCGCGCAGGATCTTGCGCCGCATGGTCTCGGCATAGGCAAGGTGGCTGCGCGCGGTCAGCACAAAGCCGTCGCGGGTGATCAGCACCTGCCGGTAATAATTGGTCACCGGCAGCCCATGGCCCGGCCCTTCGATCGCCAGCCCGTTGATCGTCACCCCCATGCGTTCGGCCCGCACCCGCGCGGCAGAGGCGGAGGGGCCGGAGTTCGGCGTGCCATCGCCCGAGATGTCGATGACCCTGCGTCCGCAGGCGGGGGCCGCCGCCATGTGATCGAGCGCGGCCTGCAGCGCGGCACCCGGCGCGGTGTCAGAAAGCACAAAGGCCCGCTCCATGCGCTCTGCGGCGCTGGCGAAGGCGGAAACATCGGCAGGCTCGGTGATCTGCCGCCAGCTAAGGGTGATCGCCTGATGCGCCGCGCCGGACCATTGCAGCACCGCAAGCGCGATCCGGTCCTCGACAAGAATCGCGGCAATCTCGGGGTCGCGCAATGCGAAGGCGAGGCCTTCGACCTGGATCGCATATTCCGCCGGGTCGATTGAGTTCGACACATCTATGGCCAAAAGCAGCGCGGTCTCGCAGGCACGGGCCGGCGAGACGAGCAGGGCAAGGCTGGCGGCAACCACGCGAAACATAAGCCGAATGCTGGCAGCGCGGCGGTATCCGGTCAATCTATCCGTCGGTCGCGGCGCAAAAGCAGCGAATTGCGGCGCTTTGCAAGCGGCATCCCGCGCGCGGGTTGCGATAGGCTTCAAGATGTCTCTAGGGGGGAAGGAAGTGCAGGTTTCTGTTGCCAGGTACCTGCGAACCCCGCCTTACGCTGCTAGGCGCAAGGACTTAGATTTCGATGTTTCGGACTGCTTACGCAGCCAGAGCCATCGGAGCACGATTGTTGTTGGCAACTATGCTTTATGAACCGATAACGGTGGTATCTCACCGGGACAAAGCTACATCTTTACGCGTTCGTCGATCCTATTTCGGCCCCATGAACCCCCAACAAGGGTTTATTGGTGGAGCCGCCGGGTACCGCCCCCGGGTCCGATCCGTTTATTACATGCGCGTTTATGCCCATAGTCCCTTGCGGAACATCCTTCATATAGGACGGCGGCGCGCGGCTTTCAATGGGGTGTTGCGCGCGATCTGATCACTGGGTCGCGGCAAAGAGGTCCGAGACGCGGGTCTCGGGCTGTCCCAGAAAGGCAAGCGCGGGCGCCTCTTCGCGGAAGACATGGATGTCGAAACTGAGCTGCGGCGAGAGGATCTGCTGCGCCATGCGCGCCACGCCAAATGCCAGATCGGTCGGGGCGAAATAGACCAGAGGCATCACACCATCGTCGAAGAGCCCCGAGGCGGCCATCTCCGCCGAGACCTGCTGAAGCCCGGTGTAGCCGCTGCGGAAATGGGTCAGTTCCGAATAGTCGATCAGGCAGCCGACGTTGGGCGACCAGCCCGGCGTTCCTTTGATTACCTTCTGAGCCTCGACGCATTCTTCGCAATAGGTCTCCCCGGAAAATTTCATGTAGACCAACGGGCGGTCGGCAAAGAACTTTAAGGTGCCAGCCATGTGGGGTCTCCCAGAAACAGGAAAATTGCGGCGTTGGGTCTCGCTAGCATGTGTTCTGGAGGCGCGGGGCTGTCAAACTTTATGTCGCGTAAGCGACACATCAGGGCGAGCGCTGTGTGGCTTGAGGCTCAGCCCGCCTCTTGCAGCAATTGTTCAAAACTGCGCTCGGCCAGACCGAGCAGCGCAAGCGTGCCAAGCTCGCTTTGCTGGACGAGTGTGATCACCCCATCAAGACCGTCCCATGACTGCAGGGCGATCTTCGCCAGATCGAGGCTGGTTCGTGTGGGCGCATAATAGACCATCATGGTCTGAGCCCCGACGCCACGAAACGCCTCGGCCTTTTGCGCCTGAATTTTCATGAGTTCAAGGAAGTCCCCATCCCAGCCGGTGATCGCCGACAGGTCGACCAGCTGTTTCTGGCCGGGGCGAAATTCCGGATGAACGGTATAGGCGGCAAAGGCCGTGGTCGTGTCGGTGAGGCGCGCCTGACCCTCATAGCGCACGTAGACAAGACCATGTTTCGGAAGAATGCGGAACGTGACAGGCATGGCGGCTGTTGTGGCTGTTTCTGGCTTTGGTGCGGCAGCCTTGCCGGTGTGTCGCGCCTCGTCAACGATGTACCGCAGATGTATGTTTGGCGTCGGCGCTGTCACGCTTCTGCGCCGGATAGGCAAACGCCGCCCCGGGGATCGGGGCGGCGCTTTTGACAAGGAGCCGGTGCGAAGCGGCGCGGCGATGGATCAGTCCATGGCCTTGAAGTTGAACTCGCCACCTTCCTTGATGCCCGAGAACCAGCGCGCGGTGACGGTCTTGGTCTTGGTGTAGAAGCGGAAGGCGTCGGGGCCGTATTGGTTGAGATCGCCGAAGGCCGATTTCTTCCAGCCGCCGAAGGTGTGGTACGACAGCGGCACCGGGATCGGGAAGTTGATGCCGACCATGCCCACGTTCACCCGGTGCGCAAAGTCGCGCGCGGTGTCGCCATCGGCGGTGTAGATCGCCGTGCCGTTGCCGTAGTCATTGTCGATCACCAGATCGAGCGCCTCTTCGTAGGTGCCAGCGCGCACGGTGCTGAGAACCGGGCCGAAGATCTCTTCTTTGTAGATGTCCATGTCGGGCGTCACATTGTCAAACAGCGACGGGCCGACGAAGAATCCGTTCTCATAGCCCTGCAGCGAGAAGTCGCGGCCATCGATGACCAGTTTCGCGCCCTGTTCGACACCTTTGGTGACGAGGCCGTTGATCCGGTCCTTGGCGGTGCCGGTGATCACCGGGCCATAGTCCACGTCTTCGCCTGCGGTGTAGGGGCCGACCTTCAGCTTCTCAACGCGGGGCACCAGCTTTTCGATCAGCGCGTCGGCGGTTTCCTCGCCCACCGGCACGGCCACCGAGATCGCCATGCAGCGTTCGCCCGCAGCGCCGTAGCCCGCACCCACCAGCGCGTCGGCGGCCTTGTCGAGGTCGGCGTCGGGCATGATGATCATGTGGTTCTTGGCACCGCCGAAGCACTGCGCGCGCTTGCCGTTGGTGGCGGCGCGGCCATAGATGTACTGCGCGATCGGGGTCGAGCCGACGAAGCCCACGGCTTGCACGGTCTCGTTGTCGAGGATCGCGTCCACCACTTCCTTGTCACCGTTGACCACCTGCAGCACGCCCTCGGGCAGGCCAGCCTCGATGATCAGCTCGGCAAGGCGCAGCGAGGTCGAGGGGCAGCGCTCGGAGGGCTTGAGGATCATGGCGTTGCCGCAGACCAGCGCCGGGGCCATCTTCCACAGCGGGATCATCGCCGGGAAGTTGAACGGGGTGATGCCCGCGACCACGCCAAGCGGCTGGCGCATGGAGTAAAGATCGATGCCCGGACCGCCGTTGTCGGTGAACTCACCCTTGAGCATATGCGGCGCGCCCATGCAGACCTCGACCACTTCCAGACCGCGCTGCACGTCGCCGCGGGCGTCGGGCAGGGTCTTGCCGTGTTCCTTCGAGACCAGCTCGGCCAGCTCGTCCATATGCTCGTTGATCAGCGCACCGAACTTCATCATCACGCGGGCGCGACGCTGCGGGTTGGTGGCGGCCCAGCCCTTTTGCGCTTCGGCGGCTTTGGCGACGGCGTCGTTCAGCTCTGCGACGGTGGCCAGCGGCACTTTGGCCTGAACTTCCCCGGTGGCCGGGTTGAAGATCTCGGTGAAGCGGCCCGAGGTGCCCTTGACGTGTTCGCCGTTGATGAAATGCGTGAGTTCTTGCATCTGAACCTCCTTGATGTTGGGCCGCACACTAGCCTTGCGGAAATGCAGGGAACAGGGGTAATCCAGCAAAAAGGTTTTGCAAAAATTCAGGTGCGCCATGCGTGAGAACTGGGATGACTTGCGGATTTTCCTTGCCGTCGCGCGGGGCGAAAGCCTGTCGGCGGCGGGGCGGGTGCTGCGCATGGACCCGGCGACGGTGGGCCGCCGGGTGGGGCGTCTCGAGGAGCAACTGGGCCATCCGCTCTTTGCCAAGTCGCCGCAGGGCTACGCGCTGACCGAGGCAGGCGCGCGGCTGCTGGTCCATGCCGAGACCGCAGAACAGGCGCTGGGGCAGGGCGCGCAGGCGCTGATGGGGGCCTCTGAGGGGTTCGCTGGGCAGATCCGCATCGGTGCGCCCGACGGCTGCGCGAACTTCCTGCTGCCGCAGGTCTGCGCCAAGATCGCCGAGGACAACCCGGGGCTCGATCTGCAGATCGTCTCGTTGCCGCGCGTGGTGAACCTGTCGCGGCGCGAGGCCGATATGGCCATCGCGGTCTCTGCGCCCACGGCGGGGCGGCTGGTGGTCAAGAAGATATCGGACTACCGCCTGCATCTTGCCGCCTCCGAAGACTATCTGGCCCGTCACGCCCCGATCCGCAGCCGCGCCGATCTGCAGGGGCACCGCATGGTGGGCTACATCCCCGACATGATCTTTGACCGCGAACTCGACTATCTCAGCGATCTGGGCGTCGAGCGGGTGCGTCTCGCCTCCAATTCCGTCGCGGTGCAGTTCCATTGGCTTCGCTTGGGCGCGGGGCTGGGCATCGTGCATGATTTCGCGCTGCCCGCCGCGCCGGGGCTGCGCAAGGTGCTCGCCGATGAGGTGTCGCTCACCCGCAGTTTTTACCTCGTGCGCCACGCCGATGACCGGCGCCACGCGCGCCTTAACGGATTCGCAGAGCTTTTGGCCGAAGGTGTTCGGCGCGAGCTGGCCTGCCTCGAAGGTCGGAGTTGACAGAAGGTCGCAGGGGGCGGACGCTGTAACGGTCAGCAGCGCTTAGGAGGAAAGCCGCATGCAGGTACAACAAATTCTCAAGGATAAGTCCGACGACGGGGTGGTCACCGTCACTCCCGGCAGCAGCATCGGCGACGCGGCGCAGGTGCTGTCTGAGCGCCGGATCGGTGGTGTGGTGATTTCCGACGACGGGCAGACGCCGCTGGGGATCCTGTCAGAGCGTGACATCGTGCGCGCGATCTCGGCGCAGGGTGCCAGCATCCTGAACATGACGTGTGACGAGTTGATGACCCGCAAATTGCAGGTCTGCACCCGCGACGAGGACACCAATGTGGTGCTCGCCCGGATGACCGAGGGGCGCTTCCGTCACATGCCGGTGGTCGAGGATGGGGTGCTGGTGGGCATCATCTCGATCGGCGACGTGGTGAAGGCGCAGATCGCCGAACTTGCCATGGAAAAAGACGCGCTGCAGGGCATGATCATGGGCTTCTAGGCCAAGCCGCCTCAACAGGAGGCCGGTTTCGGGGTTGCATTCCGGAACGCAATATTGTTGCGTGCGCCGGACATGCCCCCGCGGGCACTCCTGGGAGGATTTCATGCGCATTGGCCTTTACCCCGGCACGTTCGATCCAATCACGCTGGGCCATATCGACATCATCCGCCGCGCCGCGGCGCTGGTCGATCGTCTGGTGATCGGTGTGGCGATCAACCGCGACAAGGGTCCGCTGTTTCCGCTGGAAGACCGCGTGGCGATGATCGAGACGGAATGCGCCAAACTGTCTGAAGAGACCGGGACAGAGATCGTTGCGCATCCTTTCGAGAATCTGCTGATCGACTGCGCCCGCGATGTGGGCGCGCAGATCATCATTCGCGGCCTGCGCGCCGTGGCAGATTTCGAATATGAATTCCAGATGGTTGGCATGAACCGCGCGCTCGACACCAGCATCGAGACCGTCTTTCTGATGGCCGAGGCGCGGCATCAAGCGATCGCCTCGAAGCTGGTGAAAGAGATCGCCCGGCTCGATGGCGACGTCAGCAAATTCGTCACGCCCACGGTGAACGAGGCGCTGAAGGCGCGCTTCGACAAGGGGTGAGCGCAGCGGCGCAACGCCAAAGTGAACGCCAAGTCTGAACGCAAAAACGGGGCCGCTGGGGCCCCGTTTTTCTTTGTCGTAGCTTGGTCTTACTGACCGTAGACAGCGATCCGCGCGGTTTCCGCTTCGCGGCCCGCGATGTCGCAGTCGATGCGGGTGCGCAGCGGCAGCGACATCAGGGCCTGATGCGTGCGGCGATAGGCGAAGCGGCGGGAGAAGCTGTCACGAACGGCGTTGATGGCTTTGGTCATGTCTCTGATCCATCTATGAAGGGCGCCCCGGGGGGAGGAGTGGGCGCGTTTGCGGTTGGTTTGTTGAAACTCGGTGCCGTGGGAAATGCCCTTGCGGGTGTTCCCCGGCGTTGGCGCTAACTTAGGTCTTGCTGCGACGCAGCACAATTGACGCTTTTCCAGACCCGCCTTGCAAAACATGCATGGCATGGCGCGCGGCGTGTTTCTGCGGGCGCAAGGCTTTGTAAACCTTCGGCGATTAACCTTAACGCCACAGCAACGCCGCGGCGCGGCTGCTGGGCGCGCAGCCAAAACAGCGCCGATGGGCTCTTAGAAAGGGAGACAGGTCATGGAAATTCATCAGGGGATCGGCGGTCATGGCCGGTCGCAGCGGCCCAAAACCGCGCCGCAGCAGCCCGCCCGCACTGCACCACAACAGGGGGCGGCTCGCTTGCCTCACGCCCCGCTCGCGGCGCCTGTTCCGGTGATCAGCCAGCCGCTGGCGCTGCCACTGACCGGCAGGGTGACCCCGCGCGCACGGCCCGCAGGGCTCGAGGCGGCAGAGGGCTATGGCGCGGCGCGCAAGGCGTTCGACAAATGAAAAGGCGGGGCACGCGGCCCCGCCTTTGAGTCTCTAGAAATGGCGCCCGGAAGCGTACCGCAGGATCAGATCAGCTTGCCCATCGCCACGGCGGTGTCGGACATACGGTTCGAGAAGCCCCACTCGTTGTCGTACCACGACAGGATGCGCACCATGGTGCCTTCCATGACCTTGGTCTGGTCGGTGTGGAAGATCGAGCTGTGCGGATCGTGGTTGAAGTCGATCGAGACGTTCTTTTTGTCGGTATAGCCCAGAATGCCGTTCAGCTTGCCGTTGGCGGCGACGCGGATCGCGTCGTTGATCTCTTCCACCGTGGTTTCGCGCTCGGCTTCGAACACCAGATCGACGACCGACACATTCGGCGTCGGCACGCGGATCGCCACACCGTCGAGCCGGCCGTTCAGTTCCGGCAGCACGAGGCCCACGGCCTTGGCGGCACCGGTCGAGGTGGGGATCATCGACTGCGCCGCGGCGCGCGCGCGATAGAGATCCTTATGCATCGTGTCCAGCGTCGGCTGGTCGCCGGTGTAGCTGTGGATGGTGGTCATGAAGCCCTTTTTGATGCCGACGGTGTCGTTCAGCACCTTGGCGACGGGCGACAGGCAGTTGGTGGTGCAGGACGCGTTGGAGACGATCAGGTCATCCTTGGTCAGCGTGTCGTCGTTGACGCCGTAGACGATGGTCTTGTCGGCACCGGCAGAGGGGGCCGAGACCAGAACCCGGCTGGACCCATTGGCGAGGTGGGCGGCGGCCTTCTCGCGGTCGGTGAAGATGCCGGTGCATTCGAGCACCACATCGACGTCGCCCCAAGGCAGATCGGCGGGGTTGCGCTCGGCGCTCACCTTGATCGGGCCGCGGCCTGCGTCGATCGTGTCGCCCGCCACTTTCACGTCCTGCGGGAAGCGGCCATGCACGCTGTCGAACTGCAGAAGATGGGCGTTGGTCTCGACCGGGCCGAGGTCGTTGATGGCGATGACTTCGATGTCAGTGCGGCCGGATTCGATTATGGCGCGCAGCACGTTGCGCCCGATGCGGCCGAAGCCGTTGATCGCTACCTTGACGGTCATGATGTCTCCTCGCTGTCCGAGAGTTTGCGGTTGCCCGAAGGTCATCAGGATACGTCGGGCAAGTCAATACTGGGACTGTTAGCGCTCACCGCCAAAATGCCATCCAATCGAGCAGATTGAAAACTTTCCGCCCCAGATAGATGAAGTGATCGCTCCCGAAGAGCAGGTAATCCAGCACGGCGGCGAGGATCAGGATGGCGGCAAGCCAGAGGGCGAAGCGATTGGTCATTTTCTCGTGATGCCAGAGGTTTGGCGCTCTGTCACCTGTCTTGTCGCGATGCCGTCAGGTGTGGCGCTGCTCGGGACATCCACGCCTCGAAGACCGATCTGACGTGGGGCACGCGGGGCCGCGCTGCGTGGCAGGGGGCGGATTTCGCCCCCTGCAAGTTTGGTTCAGGGCCGGTTCGGGCCCGTAAAAACGCCGGTCAGGCTTGGGCCGAGCGCCGCCATGCGGCGATCCAGATCAGCGCAAGGCCAAGCGAGATCACCGCGTTCCAGCTCGCCATCGACAGGCCGAGGAACTGCCATGCGACCTCGTCGCAGCGCACCAGCGGCGCGTCCATGATCTGGTTGAGCAACTCATCGGCGGACATGCCGCCGATCGGGCCGGAGGTGCAGGTGGTCGGCCCTTCCCACCAGCCGCGCTCGACGCCGGTGTGATAGACGCCGATGCCGCTGGTGGTCAGCGCTGCCAGCGCGCCCAAAAGCGGCAGAAGCCGGGCGCGGAAGGCCAGCGCCAGTGCACCGATGACGACGGCGATGGCGTGGGGCCAGCGCTGCAGGATGCACAGGTGGCAGGGGGCGAGCCCGCCGATGAATTGGGAGCCGATCGCGCCCAGCAGCACGGCGGCCGATCCGCCAGCGGCGATCAGGATGAGGAACTTACGCAGGTCAGTCATGGTCTCAGAGGTATTTCACCAGAAAGAAGCCGCCGGCAAGCAGCAGCACAAAGACAGTAAACACCAGCCCGAGCCGGTTTTCGATGAAATCCCGGATCGGCGCGCCGAAGGCCCGCAGCAGCCCCGCAACGATGAAGAAGCGGAAGGCGCGGGCGATGATGGCGGTGGTGACGAAGGTGCCGAGCGGCATCGCGGTCCAGCCCGACATGATGGTGATCACCTTGAACGGGAAGGGGGTGATCCCGGCGATCAGCACGGCCCAGAACCCAACACCGTTGAAGCGGGTGTTGAAGGCTTCCATCGAGTTGGCCTTGCCGAGCGTTTCGAGGATTGGCCGCCCGATGCTGTCGAAGAAGAAATGCCCGATGGCATAGCCGAAGAGGCCGCCGACGACCGAGGCCAATGTGGCCACCAGCGCGATCAGCCATGCCCGGCGCGGCGCGGCGAGGATCATCGGGATCATCAGCACGTCGGGCGGGATCGGAAACACCGAGGCTTCGATGAAAGAGACCGCTGCCAGCGCCCAAAGCGCCTTGGGGTGATCGGCAAGCGACATGGTCCAGTCGTAAAGGCGGCGCAGCATCGTCGGGCAGGTCTCCGGCGTGGGTCTTCTTTGCAGGAAGCACGGGGGACCCTGAGGCGCAAGCCATTGACGCTGCATTTGTGATGACAGTTTCGCAAGGAACATGTGCGCGCTTGAAGATTGCCGCTTTACGCGGCGCGGCGCGGCGGCTAAATCCATGCGCGGGCCTTAGTGGCGCAACAGCAGACGCAGGGGATGGAAAACCTCTGTATCGCGACGCGAGTGTGGCGGAATGGTAGACGCGACGGATTCAAAATCCGTTTCCCGAGAGGGAGTGTGGGTTCGAGTCCCACCACTCGTACCAAGACCAAATCAATCCCCTGAAAGATCGAAAAGCCGCGCGGACCGCTCTGGCATGGGTCCGGAGAGCTCGCGCTTGTCTCACGTCCGTTGACGCAAGCGATGCGGGGATGGCCATATCTGGCGCGTGTTACCAGCGGCTGACGGCGGTGCGACTTGAACGGGCCGCTCGCTGGCGATGGAAATTGGCGCCACGTCGCAGCATCTGCAAGGCAGGCCGTCTTCGAGTGCTCAGAGCACGATGTCCAGAGCGCGCGCAACGGCCGATGGGGCTTGGGGACGGAAGCACGCCCGACATCTTTATATTTCCCACCGAGCCGACCTCCTGGACCTTGAAGGCCATCACAGGCATCGCCACTTGCATCCGCGATGCGCCGGCTGGTCGGCGTCGGAGTTCAACATGGTCGAGACTTGGCTACCGCTCATCGCGGGGTTTGTGTTGCTGGTTGCTGGCGGCGAGTTGCTGGTGCGGGGCGCGGTGCAGGCCGCGGAGCGGCTGGGTGTCTCACCTCTGGTCATCGGCCTCACGCTCGTCGGCTTCGGAACCTCGATGCCGGAGCTTGTGACCTCCGTGCAGGCCGGGCTCAGCGGCTCGCCCGGCATTGCCTATGGCAATATTGTCGGCTCCAACATTGCCAACATCCTGCTGATTGGCGGTATCTCGGCGTTGATCTGCCCGGTGATCGTCGCCGAGGCCGCGCTCCGCCGGGATGCGGCGCTGATGCTCGCGGTGGCGGCGCTCTTCGCGGCGCTGGCGCTCGCGCTGCCCATGGGGCGCCTTCTCGGCGCGGGTTTTGTCGCGGGTCTGGTCGCCTATATCGTCATGGTCATCCGGCAGGAGCGCACAACCGGCGAACACGGCGCGATCCACGATAAGAGCGCGGCGCTTCTCCAGGCCGATCCGGGCCTTGGCGCCCCCTCACGTCGCCGGGGGCTGATCCTGCCGCTGCTGCTGGCGTTTGCCGGGCTCGGTCTCGTGGTGATCGGTGGCGCGCTGCTGGTCGATGGGGCGGTCGCGCTGGCCCGTGCCTTTGGCATCGGCGAGACGGTGATCGGCCTGACCATCGTTGCGGTCGGCACGTCGATGCCAGAGCTTGTGACCTCGGTGATCGCCGCGCTGAAGCGGCAGGGAGACGTGGCCTTCGGCAATATCGTCGGCTCCAACATCTACAACATTCTCGGCATCGGAGGCACCACGGCGCTGATCGCGCCGGGCGCGGTGCCGTCCGAGATCGCCGCCTTCGATGCGCCGCTGATGGTGGGCGTGAGTGCGCTTCTGGTGGTCTTCGCCGCGACCGCGCGCCGGATCGACCGCTGGGAAGGGCTGGCGCTGCTCGCGGGCTACGGCGCCTATCTCTACCTGCTCTGGCCCTGAGCCCCTACGGCTGCAGCGGCCAGAACACCGGGGCCAGCAGCACCGTCACCACGCCGGCCATGATGTTCATCGGCAGGCCCAGACGCAGGAAGTCGGTGAAGCGGTAGCCGCCGGCGTTGTAGACCATCGTGTTGGTCTGATAGCCGATCGGGGTCGCAAAGCTGGCGCTGGCCCCGAACATGACGACCACGACGAAGGCGCGCGGGTCCAGCCCCAGAGTCTGTGCCACGCCGACGGCAATCGGGGTCATGATCACCGCGACCGCATTGTTCGTCACCACCTCGGTCAGCACCGAGGTCACCGCGTAGATCAGTGCCAGCGCGAGGATTGGGCTGAGCTGCGCCAGCGGCCCCGAAATCCCGCTCACGATCAGCGCCATGGCGCCGCTGCGCTCCATCGCGGTGCCCAGCACCAGCATACTGACGATCAGCAGCAGCAGGCGGCCGTCGATGGCGCCGATGCCCTCGTCGGGCTCGACGCAGCGGGTCAGCAGGACAATCGCGGCGCCGATGATCGCCAGCGGCAGGATCGGCGCAAGCTCCAGCGCCGCGCCCAGCACGACCATGGCCAGCACCGCCAGCGCGATCGGCGCCTTGCTGCGCCGGAACGCGCGGGCCTGCAACGGTGCCAGCAGGATCAGGTCCTCGTCCCGCGCGAGCCGAGCGATGTCCTCGGCGGGCCCATCCAGAAGCACCGTATCGCCCGGGTTCAGCTGCAACCGGTCCTCCAGCAGATCACGCGCGCTGCCCTTGCGGTGCAGGGCGATGGGGTAGACACCGTGGCTGCGCCGCCAGCCAAGCTCCGCGACCGCGCCCTTGCGGTCCTTCACCAATGCTTCGACCACTTGATGACGCCGCGCGTTTGCCGGCTCGAGACCGGGAATGGCAAGGCTGCGCGAGCTCTCGCCCCGGTAGCCCGCAACCTCCGCGTCGGAAGTATGCAGCACCACCCGGTCACCGGGGTGCAGCACCTCGGCCTGAAGGCTGTGCCGCAGCGAGACATCCTCGCGTATGAGGTCCACCAGCCGGGTGGCGCTGCGCCGGAAATCGGGAATGTCACTCACCTTCCGGCCGATCAGCGGCGAGGTTGCGGGTACGAAAAGCTCGACCCGCCATGACCGTCCGCTGCGCGGCGCCTGCATCTCGGCCAGCGCCATCCGCTCGGGCAACAGGCGCGGCGCCGCCACGGCAAGAAAGAGGCTGCCCAGCAAAGCCAGCGCGATGCCGAGCGGGGCGATCTCGAACAGCGAGAAAGGCGCGAGATCGAGATCGCGGGCGACCCCGTCCACAAGGATGTTCGTCGAGGTGCCGATGAGCGTGCAGGTGCCGCCCATGATCACCACGAAGCTGAGCGGCATGAGGAACCGCGAGGCGCTGGTGCCAAGCTGGCGGGCCAGTCCAAAGACCACCGGGATCAGGATCATCACCACCGGCGTGTTGTTCATGAAAGCCGAGGCAATCGCCGCCAGCGCAAAGAAGAGCAGGATCGTCCGCCGCGGATGCCGCAGCATGCCGCGCCCCAGCCATTCGGCCACCGCTTCGAGCACCCCGGTGCGCACCAGCGCGGCGCTCAGCACGAACATCGCGCCGATGGTGGCCGGGGCGGAGTTGCTCAGCGCTTTCAGCACATCATCGGTGCTCACAAGGCCGAGCAGCAGCGCCACGGCCACACCGCCAAGGGCGGTGACCTCGGCGGCGAAGCGCTCGGTCAGGAACAGGGCAAAGACGGCAGCCACCAGAAGAAGGGCGCCCTGAGGCGCGTAGGAACCGAGATCGAAAAGCATGGGAGGCACCCGGATAAACGCCGCGCTGGAAAGGCGCCGTCGGCAAGGCGCAGGTGGCGCGGGCCGTGGGCCCGCCGCACCCTCTTTGTGACGATCAACCATGCCACCGATTGCGGTACGCGAGAATCGGGATTCTCAGCGCGCGCGCTGCCGGATCGCAATCCTAGCTTTGCCGCCGCGCCGCCCTTGGTAGAGGAAATGAGGATGGTTTCTCAGATGGCGCGCCCTCAGGCGACCAACAGCGCCAGCAGGTATTGCGCGATGGCAAAGACCACATGCGCCACGAGCACGTAGGTGATCATCGCCCCGGCGTTGGGCAGCTTGCGCGCGAAGATGCCGCCTCCCATGCCGGGCATGAGGATGACCAGACCGGCCAGCGTGCTGATGATCACCCCGATCAGGACGAAGGGGAACACGGTCGGAGCGGAGATGAAATCAACGCCCCAAAAGAGCGGGAACATGACCGCATAGGCGATGCCGATCGCATAGTGAAAGACCCAGCCGGTCAAAGCCTCGCTCACGCTGTGCGCGCGGTCATCACCGCCGTCGAGCACCAGCCGGCCCGCAGGAATGCCCAGCAGCCAGCGCCCCACCGAGGGCCAATGCGTGCCCGGCATCCAGCCGATCTTCGCGGTGATGAGCCCCCAGAGATCAAGCGCGATGGTCGAGCCAATGCCGACCACGAGGACGAAGATGATGAGGTCAAACGTCATGGGAACTCTCCACAGGGAAACAGGAACGGTGCCGCAGCGGCACAGGGGTATCTGTCGGGGCGGCAAAAGATAAATTCTTTCCGGCGCTTTGATTGATTGCGATTTCAGATCAATCGCCGACCACCCGGCGGGCCCGGATCAGCCCGCCAGCAGCGCGTCCAGCTTTCCGGCCCGCTCGAGCGCCAGAAGCTCGCTGCAGCCGCCGACGTGGATCTCGCCGATGAATATCTGCGGCACGGTGTGGGCACCGCCCGAGCGTGACAGCATTTCGCGGCGTCCCTCCGGAACCACCATGATGTTGATGTCCGTGTAGTCTGCACCCTTCTTGTCGAGCACCATTTTGGCGCGCGAGCAGTAGCCGCAGAAGGGCGAGGTGTAGATGTCGATCTTGGGCATGAAAGCCTCCTGGGTATTGTTCGGCTGAACCGGGAAAGGAGCGCCTCGTGTGCATGCCGGTCCCGGCGCGAGGCCGGGACCGGTCAGAGCGGCGCGGCCTCAGGCGGCGACGCGCACGTCGGCTTCGACCGCGATGGTCACGCCGGCCTTGCGGGCGATGTTGCCGACGGCACAGATCGCGTCGGCCCGTTCGATGGCCGCCTCGGCGGCCGCGGTGTCCGCCTCACTCGAGCCTGCGGTCAGGGTGACGCGCGCCACGTGACGGATCGCGAAATCGTCGTCACCGGCCTGAGCGTCCGTGTCGACCGAGATCGTCTCGACCGGAACCTTCTTGCCCTCGGTGATCGCGCGCAGGGTGGCGGTGAAGCAGGCCAGCGTGGAGGCGGTGAAGAGCGACTTGGGGTCGGCCCCCGCGCCGCTGCCGCCGAGCTCGGTTGGGATGCCGATGCCCACGTCCCAGCCCTCGCCGGTGATCTTGCCTTCGCCCTTGAAACCACCGGTCCAGGTGGAGGTCATCTTGATATCAGCCATTTGCTCTACTCCTCTTACGCCGCGCTCTTCACGGCGGCGGTGTATTTGTCCTTGGGGTTCAGGCCGACGACCATGTCGACCGGCTTGCCGTCCTTGAACACCAGCACGGTCGGCACCGAGCGGATGCCGAAGGCTCCGGCGATCTCGGGAGCGAGGTCGATGTCGACCTCACCAAAGTTGGCGCTGTCCTTCATCTCGCCCGCGACCTCGTTGTAGGTCGGCTCGAGCGCGATGCAGGGGCGGCACCAGGTGGCCCAGAAGCGCACTACCTTCACGGTGCCGGGCGCCTGCATGAAGCCTTCGAAATTGCTTGTATCGAGCGGCGTTACATCTGCCATGTCTCTCTCCATTGGCTTGAACTTGGGGTTGGGATTGAGTTCAGGCCGAGGCGGGCTCGGCCGGGAGGTCGAGAGGCAGCCCCGCGAGGTAGCGGTCAGCCTCGAGCGCCGCCATGCAGCCCTGTCCGGCGGCGGTCACCGCCTGACGGAACTGGTCGTCGGTCACGTCACCGGCGGCAAAGACCCCGGGCAGCGCCGTCGCGGTACTGCCGGGTTTGGTCCGCAGGTAGCCACCAGGCTTGAGCGGCAGCTGGTTGCTGAAAAGCTCGGTCGCCGGGCTGTGGCCGATGGCCACGAAGACGCCCTCGGCGTCGAGTTTTTCCACCGTGCCCGCGATCCGGTCTTTCAGGATCACGCCGGTGACCACGCGCGGGGTCTCGGTGCCGATGATCTCGGCAACCTCGGCGTTCCAGATGACCTCGATCTTCGGGTGGGCGAAGAGCCGATCCTGCAGCACCTTCTCGGCGCGCAGGCTGTCCCGGCGATGCACGAGGATCACCCGCCCGGCGATGCCCGC
The DNA here is from genome assembly GCF_056158605.1 of Salipiger sp. ABN3_019. Taxonomy (NCBI): domain Bacteria; kingdom Pseudomonadati; phylum Pseudomonadota; class Alphaproteobacteria; order Rhodobacterales; family Roseobacteraceae; genus Salipiger; species Salipiger sp. ABN3_019. The sequence goes on along the minus strand of NZ_JBSWTP010000009.1, from coordinate 2,207,305 downwards.
GAGGAACAGCGCCTCTTCCACGGCGGTGTTGCCGCCGCCGACGACGACCACGGTGCGGCCGCGGTAGAAGAACCCGTCGCAGGTGGCGCAGGCCGAGACCCCGCCGCCCTGAAAATGTGCCTCCGACGGCAGGCCGAGCCATTTCGCCCGTGCGCCGGTGGCGATGATCAGCGCGTCGTAGCTATACGTCGTGCCGCTGTCGCCCTTGAGTGTGCGCTTGCCGGTCAGCCGTGCCTCGGTCACCATGTCGGTGACGATCTCGGTGCCCATGCGCAGCGCCTGCTCGCGCATCTGCTCGACCAGCCAGGGGCCTTGAATGGGATCGGCGAAGCCGGGGTAATTCTCCACGTCGGTGGTGATGGTGAGCTGTCCGCCGGGCTCGAGCCCGGTCAGCAGCAGCGGCGACAGCCCGGCGCGGGCTGCGTAGATCGCCGCCGTATAGCCTGCCGGGCCGGAGCCGAGGATGATGAGTCTTCTGTGCATGACCTTGCCGTTTGTTGCTACGGCGGTCATATATGCCCCAAAGGCGAATGATTAAGTTCTAATAAGCTATCGCCATATATTCCCATATCGCATCAATGAGGGCGCCATGGAAATCAAGGAATTGCGCTGCTTCGTGCGGGTCGCCGAGACGCTGAACTTCAACCGGGCCGCCGAGCAGCTGAACATGAGCCAGCCGGTGGTGACCAAGACCATCGCCCAGCTCGAGCACAAGCTGGGGGTGAAGCTCTTTGACCGCACCACCCGACGCGTCGCGCTGACCGCCGCTGGGGTGGTGCTGCGCCGCGAGGCCGAGGGGCTGCTGGCGCACCTCGATCAGGTGCAGCGCGCCGTCCGCCACGCCATCGCCGAAGAGAGCAAGCGCTTTGCCATCGGGGTGACGCCGCTGGCCATGCAAACGGTATTTCCGGCGGTGATCCGCGGCTTCCGCGAGGCGCATCCGGGGATCGACGTGTCGATCCACGAGCTGCCGACCGATGCGCAGGTGAAGGCGCTGCTGGCCGCCGAGATCGACGCTGCCTTCCTGCTCGCTCCGGCGGCGGATGACGCGCTGGAGGTGCGGGAAATTCACTCCGAGCAGATGCGCCTCGCGGTGCCCACGAGCCATCCGCATCTGAAATCGCTTGGCCTCGGGCCGATGCCGCTCTCGGCCTTCGCGGGTGAGACCTTCATCATCCCGCCACGGTCGGAAAACCCCGGCGTGCATGACGAGATCATCCGCGCCTGTGCGGTCTCCGGCTTCCGGCCCAAAGTGAAAGATTGCACCGAGGGGCAGACTTGCCTGTGCCTCGTCGAGGCAGGGATGGGCGTGAGCTTCGTCACCAACCGCATCGACTGTGCCACCAGCGACGACATGCGCATCGTCGATCTTGAAGAGCCTGCACCGACGCTCAGCGTGGCGCTGGCTTGGCGGCGCGAGGATCCGTCGCCGCTGCTGGAAACGCTGCGGCAGTTGGCGCTGAACACGGAAACGGCGGCCGCATAGGGCCGCCGCTTCGTTGCTTGCGGGGTGTTGCCGATCAGGCCGCAACCTCGTCCGGACAGGTACCACCGTTCCCGGCGCGCAGCGAGGCACAATGGCGGCGGTCGACGCGCGCGCTGATCAGCGCCAGCGCGAGACCGGCCAGCACCACAATCCCGGCCACCGGCCCGGTCATTCCAAGCCCGAGGTGATCGACAACCCAGCCGCCGCCGCCCGCACCAAGCGCGATGCCGAGGTTGAAGGCCGAGATGTTCATGCTCGAGGTGGCGTTCACCAGACGCGGGGCGATCAGGCTGGCCTGGTTCACCGCGTAGAGTTGCAGGATCGAAACCGAGCCGAAGGCGACGATGCCCCAGATGATCACCAGCGGCACGACCGTCATCAGGTTTCCGGCGAAGGGGATCAGCAGCAGCAGCGCCAGCGCCATCACGCCATAGATGCCAAGCAGCACCGGCATGGCGCCGACCCGGTCGGCGATACGAGCACAGATCAGGTTCCCGATCGCCACGGCCACGCCGTAGAAAAACAGCAACGTGCCGATGCCGTTCGGGGTCATGCCGGTGAACTGTTCGAGGATCGGCGAAAGATAGGTGAAGGCCACGAAAGAGCCGCCATAGCCAACGAGGGTAATCGCGAAGAGCAGCGCCAGCCGCGGTTTCAGCACCACCGACATCTGCTCGAGGAAGGACGAGGGCGCGGGCCGTTCGATGTTGCGCGGCAGCAGCCAGGCCAGCGCGAGGAAGGACAGCACGCCGATGCCAGTCACCGCGACGAAGGTCGCACGCCAGCCGAAATAATTCGCGATGAAGGTGCCGACCGGCACACCGGAGATCAGCGACAGGGTGATGCCGGTGAACATGGTGGCGATGGCCTGCCCGGCCTTCTCCTTGGGCACCAGCTGCGCGGCGACCACCGTGGCGACCGAGTAGAAGACGCCCTGCACCACGCCCGACAGGATGCGCCCGATCAGCAGTGTGCCGAAGGTCGGCGCGAGGGCCGAGAGCGTGTTGGCGATGACAAACAGCATCATCAGCCCGAGCACGAGCTTCTTGCGGTCGAACCGCCCGGTGACAGCGGTGAGAAGAGGGGCGGCGACAGCCACCGCCAGCGCGTAGATGCTGACGGTGAGACCGGCGGTGGCGAGGCTCACCTCGGTGTCGCGCGCGATTTGGGGCAGGATGCCGACGATCACGAACTCCGCCATTCCGATGGCGAGCGCCGCGGCCGTCAGGGCCCAGACTCCGATAGGCATGGAATACTCCGATATCTTGAGGGGCTCGCCGGGAGGGCAAGCGGGATGCCGGAGCGATACCGGAGCTGTTGCGTCAAGTTAAATTCCAAGTTGGCATCAGTTTTGATGCACTTTTTGGTGGGTGGTTCTTTTGCGACCTCCGAGAACCCAAGCGTAAGCGTCGAGGAGCCGCTTTGTGCCGGGGAAGGCTTGCGGCAGCGCCGCGGCGCATCGAAAGCCGCTACACTCTCGCGCCCTTATGGCGGATCGCGCAGCCCAGCAGTCCGGCGAGGATGCCGACGATGGTCGAGACGCTGTATTCCAGCGCCGTGATCGGCACCTCGGCGGAATGGTGGCCGCCGAGGATCAGTGGTGAGAGCACCCCAATGGCACCGCCAAGGATCGGCGCGACGATCCAGTTGCGGGTCGTCATGCCGAGCGCGACGCCGAGGATGCCCGGCAGGCCGAGGATGCTGCCTCCGATGGTGCCGAGTAGATCAAGCAGGCTCAGCATGGTCTGGTCTCCGTGAGTTGCTGGTGCGGCAGGCGGTCAGTCCGCCGAGAGTCCGAGGAGGGTGCGGATCGAGGCGAGATCGACGCGCCCCGGTGCCTCGGGCATCCGGCTTTGCGCCAGGGTCTCGACAACGTGCTGGTATTCTTCGAGATACCCCGGCGCGAGATCATGCGCGATGCCCTGATGGCAGTCGATGCAGGTCATGTTCTCATCGACCGCGCGCTGATGGTTCTGCGCCGCCCGCGTCTCCTGGATGGTGAAATCCATATACTCGAAGGCGTGGCAGTTGCGGCACTCGCGGCTGTCCGTCGCCTTCATCTTCTTCCACACCGCCGCGGCCATCTCGAGCCGTCGGTCCTCGTATTTCTCTGCGGTGTTTATGGTGCCCCTCAACTCGTGGTAGACGTCCTTCACCGCCATCACCTTGGCTTTCATCTTGTACTGCCACTCGTGCGGCACGTGGCAATCCGAGCAAATCGCCCGCACGCCGGAGTGGTTGTTGTAGTGGATGGTCTGGCGGTACTCGCCGAGGTTTGTCTCCATCGAGTGGCAGGAGGTGCAGAACTCTTCGGTGTTTGTCAGTTCCAGCGACCAGTGAAAGCCGCCCCAGAAGAGGATGCCGCCCAGAAACCCCGCGATCAGCAGGAAGCCGGTGCTGAACAGACCGGTGGGGCTCCAGAATTTGTCCCATATACGGAGCAGGATGTTGCGGCGGCGGTGCCCGTGATTGTCCGGCATGTCGTCTCTCCCCGTTCGGTCCTGCGTCAGCGCGAGACGCTGGAGGCTTCGAAGTCGTTGCCGACCAGCGCCGGCGCATCCGCCTGCGGGACGTGGCACTGATTGCAGAACCAGCGGGTGCCGGCGACGGTGTCGAGCTGGTTGCCGCTGCGGTCGAGGTAGTGGGTCATCGACAGCGTCGGCGCGCCGCGGTCGCCAGCGTTGGTCCAGTCGTGGCAGCTCAGGCACTGGTTGGTGCGCAGGTCGATCTGGTACTGGGTCATGGAGTGCGGAATGGTCGGCGGCTGCTGGCGGTAGTTGCGCACCTCGCGGCCCTCCTGCTGCTGGTAGACCTCGGGCGGCTGGATCTCCTGATCCACCGCCGCGCCGCGCAGCGACTGGAGGCCTCCGGTTGTCTGCGCCACGACCAGCCCCGCGATGAGCAGGGGCGAGGCAAAGGCGGCGATCTTGGCGATGACCGGCAGTTTCATGGGCGCTCTCCGTAGTTGATTGCTGTGACGCAGGGTGGGTCCCTCAGGCGGCGGAGTGTCGGGATCGTTCGGGCGGGGAGGAGGAAGTCTCGACATGGGTGTCGAAGCGATGGGTGAAGGCGAAAACGTCGACCGAGCAGACGTCGACGCAGCGTCCGCAGTTGGTGCAGTCGGGTGAGAGGATCAGCGGCGTCTCGCCGTCCTTGCCGCGCAGGGCCGGGGCGATGACGTGGTTCTCGGGGCAGACGGCAAAGCAATCCATGCAGTCGTCGCAGGCGGCGCGACCCGTGGCGCTGACCCGCAGCAGGCTGTGCGTGCCCAGGAGCCCGTAGAAGGCGCCGACCGGGCAGAGGTGCCCGCACCAGCCGCGGCGCGCGACCAGCAGGTCGAAGAGGAAGACCAGCGCCACCAGAGCCCAGACAAAGCCCATGCCGAAGGCCGTGCCGAAGACCAGCCCGCGGTGCAGCATGGTGATCGGGTTGATCGCCTCCCAGGCGATGGTGCCGGTCAGCGCCGAGGCGACCAGCACCGTGCCGAGCAGCCAGCGCCGCGTGTGGCGCTTGGGCTGCCAGCCCTTCGGCAGGCCAAGTCTTACGTGCAGCCAATGCGCGGCATCGGTCACCGGGTTGATCGGGCAGACCCAAGAGCAATAGACCCGCCCGCCGATCAGCAGGTAGGCGACGAGCACGATCAGCGCGCCGATCAGCGCGGTCAGCTCGGGCCAGTGCCCGGCGGCGAGGCTCTGCGCCAGCACCAGCGGATCGGTCAGCGGCAGGATGCCAAAACTGCGCGAACCGGCCAGCGTGCCGGTCACCCACCAGAGGCCGAACCAAGGGCCGAGCAGGAAGAGCAGCAGAAAGAACGCCTGTGACAGCCGCCGCAGCAGCAGGAAACGGTGCGCCCGCCACCAGCCCTTGAGATGGATCGCCTCGGCGCCGACGGGGAGTTTGGTCTTCTCCTTCATTCGCCTGCTCCTGGTACCGGGGAGGCCGGAAGGGTGAAGCTGGGCTCGAACCCGCCGGGCGCGGCAAGGTTGTCGGTGCCGGGGCCGGGCAGGCGGTCGGGCAGGTCGATCACCCCCTCGACCAGCGGGCCGCCGTGGTGCTCCATCTCCTCCCAGCCCTTGCGGTAATGCTCGGCAGGTGCGCCCCGCGCGAGGCGCAGCGGCAGCACCTTGATTGCGGCTTCGGGCAGTACGCAGCTCTTCTCGCATTTGCCGCAGCCGGTGCAGTGCTCGGCGTGGACGGTCGGGGCAAAGATCGCGTGATGGCCAGAGCGGGTATTGTGCGACGGCTCGAGGGTGATCGCCGCGTCGATCACCGGGCAGACCCGGTAGCACACGTCGCAGCGCAGCCCGAGGAAGTTGAGGCAGTTCTCCTGATCCACCAGCACCGCGGTGCCCATCCGCGCCTCGTCAATGTCGCTCAGGCCCGGATCCAGCGCCCCGGTCGGGCAGGCCACGACGCAGGGGATGTCGTCGCACATCTCGCAGGGCACGTCGCGGGCGGTGAAGAAGGGCGTGCCGGTGGCCGGCCCGGCGGCCCCCAGCTCGGCCAATGTCAGCGTGTCATAGGGGCAGTCGCGCACGCAGAGCCCGCAGCGGATGCAGGCGCCGAGAAACTCGGCCTCGGGCAGCGCGCCGGGAGGGCGCAGTGCCTCTGCCGGAAGCGCCCGCGCATCCCGCGCCAGCCATGCCAGCGCACCGCCCGCAAGCGCGCAGCCACCGGCCATCCGCGCGGTGTCCATCAGGAACCTGCGGCGTTGCGGCGACAGCGGCATGGCGGGGGGCATGGCGGCGGGCATGACGGGCCTCCTCTGGTATCTCCCTCATATCTCCCTCAGGGCCGAGCGTAGTGGCTCACACGCGCGCGACCTTGCAGGCGCATTTCTTGAAATCCGTCTGCTTCGACAGCGGACAGGTGGCATCGAGCGTCAGCTTGTTGATCAGCTGGCCCTCATCGAACCACGGCACGAAGACCACGCCCTTCGGCGGCTTGTTGCGGCCCCGGGTCTCGAGCCGGCTGAGCATTTCGCCGCGGCGGGTCGAAATATTGATCTCTTGTCCGCGGCGCAGGCCGCGCGCCTCGGCGTCCTCGGGGTGCATGAACACCACCGCGGCGGGAAAGGCCCGGTGAAGCTCGGGTACCCGGCGGGTCATCGAACCGGAGTGCCAATGCTCAAGAACCCGCCCGGTCGAGAGCCAAAGATCGAACTCATCGTCGGGCACCTCTGGCGGGGCCTCGTATGGCGCAAAGATGATCTTCGCCTTGCCGTCGGGGTTGCCGTAGAAGGTGACCTCGCTGCCTTCGGGCACATAGGGGTCATAGCCCTCGCGAAAGCGGTAGAGCGTCTCTTGCCCGTCCACCACCGGCCAGCGCAGGCCGCGCGCCTGATGGTATTGTTCGAACGGCGCCAGATCGTGGCCGTGGCCGCGCCCGAACATGGCGTATTCCTCGAACAGCCCCTTCTGGACGTAGAAGCCAAAATGCTGTGCCTCGACATTGTCGAACCCCTCGGCGGTCTCTTCCAGCGGGTATTGGTTCACCTGGCCGTTCTCGTAGAGCGCCTCGTAGAGCGTCTTGCCCGCCAGCTCGGGCATTTTCGCGACCAGCCCGTCGCCCCAGGCCTCCTCGACGGTGAAGCGCTTGGCGAATTCCATCAGCTGCCAGAGGTCGGACCGGGCTTCGCCCGGTGCCATCACCTGTTGGTGCCAGAACTGCGTGCGGCGCTCGGCGTTGCCATAGGCGCCTTCCTTCTCGACCCACATCGCGGCCGGGAGAATGAGGTCGGCCGACATGGCGGTGACGGTCGGATAGGCGTCCGACACGGTCACGAAGTTCTCGGAGTTGCGGTAGCCGGGCCAGCCTTCCTCATTGATGTTGGCGGCGGCCTGCATGTTGTTGTTGCACTGCACCCAGTAGGCGTTGAGCGTGCCATCCTTCAGCGCGCGGTTCTGCGCCACGGCGTGCAGGCCGGGCTTGTCGGGGATGGTGCCCTCGGGCAGCTTCCAGATCTCCTCGGCATGGGCGCGGTGCTCTGGATTGGTCACCACCATATCGGCGGGCAACCGGTGCGAGAAGGTGCCGACCTCACGCGCGGTGCCGCAGGCCGAGGGCTGGCCGGTGAGCGAGAAGGGCGAGTTGCCCGGCTCGGAGATTTTCCCGGTCAACAGGTGGACGTTATAGACAAGCCCATTCACCCATCCGCCGCGGGTGTGCTGGTTAAAGCCCATGGTCCAGAGCGACATGACCTTGCGGCTGGGATCGGCGTATTGCTCGGCCAGTTGCTCGAGCTGGTGGGGCGGTACGCCGGACATCTCGGAGACGCGCTCGAGCGTGTATTCCGAAACGGCGGCGGCATATTCGTCGAAATCGATCGGGGTGAGCTCGCCCGAATTGGGGTTGGCCGCGGCCTCCTGCAGCGGGTTGTCGTCGCGCAGGCCGTAGCCGATGTCGGTGGCCGTGCGGGTGATGTTGACGTGCTTTTCCAGAAAGTCCCAATTCACCGCGTCGTTTTGGATGATGTGATTGGCGATGTAGTTGAGGATCGCCAGATCGGTCTGCGGCGTGAACACCATGCCGTTGTCGGCCAGCTCGAAGCTGCGGTGCTCGAAGGTCGACAGCACATGCACCTGCGCGCCTTCCTTGGTCAGCCGGGTGTCGGTCAGCCGCGACCACAGGATCGGGTGCATCTCGGCCATGTTCGAGCCCCAGAGCACGAAGGTGTCGGCGTGCTCGAAGTCGTCGTAGCAGCCCATCGGCTCGTCGATGCCGAAGGCGCGCATGAAGCCGACCACCGCCGAGGCCATGCAGTGCCGGGCGTTGGGGTCGATGTTGTTCGACCGAAAGCCCGCCTTCATCAGTTTGGAGGCGGCGTAGCCCTCCCAGACCGTCCATTGCCCCGAGCCGAACATGCCCACCGAGGTTGGGCCCTTGGTGGCCAGCGCCGTCTTCCACTTCTCGGCCATGACGTCGAAGGCCTCGTCCCAGCTCACCGGCTCGAATTCGCCATTCTTGTCGTAGACGCCGCCCGACTTGCGCAGCATCGGCGTGGTGAGCCGGTCGGCGCCATACATGATCTTCGACAGGAAATAGCCCTTGATGCAGTTCAGCCCGCGGTTCACCGGCGCCTCGGGGTCTCCCTGCGTGGCGACCACACGGCCCGCCTTGGTGCCCACCAGCACCGAGCAGCCGGTGCCGCAGAAGCGGCAGGGGGCCTTGTCCCAGCGGATGTCGGAATTGCCCGGGGTCTGCGCCAGCGCGCCGGGGGCGAGCGAGATGCCCGCGGCGGCGGCGGTGCTGGCGGCGGCGGTGGCCTTGAGGAACGTCCTGCGCGAGTCCGAGATGGTCATGGGTCAGGTCTCCGGATGGGGTGCGGCGGGGGATGGGCGCTGCGGGAGGTCTTCGAAATGGTGGTAGTTGATCGTCAGCGAGATCACGCCGCGGATCTGGTGCAGCGACATGATGATGTCCGAGGCGAAGGCGGTGTCGGTGTCCTCGACCACCACAACCAGCCGCCCGTCGTCGCTCTGGGCATGGACCTCGACGCCGTCGAGCGCCTCCATCTGCGCGCGGGCGTCAGACAGCGCATCCTGCGCGACATGGACGAGGCAGCCGCAGATGTTCATCGCACGACCTCCGATGCCGGTGCGCGCTGCGCGAAGGACACCGCGCCGGCCGGGCAGGTGAAGGCGCATTCGCCGCAGCCGGTGCATTGCGCCGGGTCGAGCGTGGGGGCGGCGCGGCCGCCGGTCATCAGGCGAAAGCGGATGGCGCGGGGCTCGCAGGCATCTTCGCAGGCCCGGCAGGCGATGCCACTGAGGGACAGGCAGGCGTCGGTGATGGTGGCGGTCCACGGCCAGTCGGGCACGGCGTCGGCACGCAGGGCGCCGGTTTCGCAGGCCTCGGCGCAGGCGCCGCAGAACGTGCAGGCGCCTTGCGAGAAGTCGACCAGTGGCGGGGCGGGGTCTGGCGCGTCGGGCTGCCGGATGAGGATCGCCTCGGGGCAGGCGCGCAGGCAGTCGCCGCAGCCGCTACAGAGCTGCGAGAAGCGGGCCTGCGCCCCCGGGGGCCTCATCAGAGGTGCCTCGGGGCGTGACAATTGCCCGCGAAGGAAGTTGCGTCTGCTGTGCTGGGTCGTCATCGACGTCCTGGCCTTCCGCTGTGCCCGCGAACAATCCTGCGGACAAGAAGTATGGGCGAAGTCTGCCATAAGTTGTTTGGCCGAGAAAGCGTTGGCTCAGCAGATGTCGGCGATCGGCAAAAATCCGGGAGCCTGCGAATCCAGCGAGGGCACGCGGTTGTGCCGAAGTTTGAGCCCCATGCGCCCGGCGGTCCGTGTCGGTGCGGCGCGCGTGGGTCCGCTGCGGCGCTGCGGGTTGATTGCCCGATCCGCGCAGGATACGGCCCCATCAGCCATCTTTGAAAGTGACAGCCGCGATGCCCCAAACCGATCGCCAGAACACCGATCACCTCAAGACCGATTGCTCGAAATGCGCGGCGCTCTGCTGCCTCGCGCTGGCCTTCGACAAGGGCAAGGACTTCGCCTTCGACAAAAACCCCGGCGAGCCGTGCCGGAATCTTTCGGGGCACAGCTGCACGATCCACGACAGGCTGACGGAGGAGGGATTTCCGGGCTGCGTCGCCTATGATTGCCTTGGGGCGGGCAATCGGGTGGTGCAGGAGGTCTTTGGCGGGGCGTCATGGCAGAAAGACCCTCGCCTGACGCGCCCGATGATGGAGGCCTTTTCGGGCATGCGCGAGGTGCACAAGCGCATCGACCTGCTGCGGGCCGCCGGCACCTTGCCGCTGGAGGCGCGCGACGAGCAGACCCGCCGGGATTTCCTTGCACGCCTTGAGCAGCACCGTTGGAGCGGGGCGGAACTCAATGACTTCGAGGTTGGACTGGCGCTGGAGATCGACATCTTTTTCCACAGCATTCGGGCCTATCTGCCGGGCGATTTCTCTGCCGAATGGTGAGACCCTGACGGGCGCCGGAGTGGCGCCTTGCCGCCAAGTGGTCGCGCTGAGGTCGTAATTCCTCCTCAATCCTTAATCAAAAGGCGCGTGTACCATCAGAAGGTGTATGTAAATGTTAGGTTCCATTTCCGGCTCGAACTCGAGCCTCTTCGGGGCGATCGCCTCGGCCTTTGCCGCAGCGCAAACCTCCTCCCAGAACCAGATTGCAGTTGAACCGGACGTCACGGAAGAAGACGAAGATCAGATCCAAGAGATCTCGGCCAGCGTTGACGCAGTGGCGGAGGCGCCCACCCAAGAGGCGGCGAGCGAGAGCTCTTCGTCCAGCGCCGCAAGTGCCGCCAATGCCGCGAATGCCAATGCGTCGAGCGAGACCGATGACGTGGCCGCCAATGCCGCGCAGTCGAGCGGCGCGCAGGTCGAGGCGAGCGAAACTCCGGAAGAGGCTGACGCTCTCGCGCAGGCGCGCGCCAAGGCGATCTCCACGCAGGAAAGCTTCATGAAATCCTTGGTGCTTGCCCAGATCGGCAGCGGTGCCGATGAGGACGGTCTTGCCACCCGGATGCGCCAAGGGGCCGAGAGCTATGCCGCAGCGCGCGCCGAGGCGCAGCAGGCGGATGCACCGGCACGCGGCAGCATCGAGGCCTGAGCGCCGCGGCGCAAAAGCGGCCCATTACAATGACGCGGTGTGCAGGACGATCCCTGCACGCCGCGTTTTTTGTACGGGGCAGGGTGGTTGAGGATCCCTAGGGTCCTGAAACCCACCCGCGGCACAAGCCAAACAGGGCCGCAGCAGAACGCGCGAACGGCAGGTAAAACGCGCGATTGATCGGGCGCTGACACCGGGCGTGGATCAATTTTGGATAGCTGGGTCAGTGATGCCGACAGCTCAGGTATTTCTGAAGGCTGTCGGCGTAACTGGCTACTTTCCCGAAGGAAAGTGGCGGAGAGACAGGGATTCGAACCCTGGGACCCCGTGAAGGGTCAACGGTTTTCGAGACCGCCCCGTTCGACCACTCCGGCACCTCTCCGCGGGGGTCGTGGGGGGCGTTTAACGATATGCTCAGGGGGGTGCAACAGGGAATTTTGAAGTTTTTTCATTCGGAGGAATTTTTCCTTGGCAAAGCTTCGCCAGCCAGTGCGCGGGCACCTTGCGTCACCTTGGAAATGCCGCGGGCGCGCCCTAGGGTCAGGCCGAAAGTAGCCGGAGTAGCTCTGCCATGTTGTCGCGTCTTGCCGCCTGTACGTTTACCGCCTCGCTGATCCTGCCCACGCTTAGCCTGCCGGGGTGGGCCGGCGGCGCCGAGGAGTTGCTCGACGCTCTGAAGGTGGATGAGATTGTCGAGATCATGCGCGCCGAGGGCCGGGACTATGGATCGGACATGGCGCAGGACCTTCTTCCGGCGGGGGCGACCGCAGGCTGGGAAGAGGCGGTGGACAGGCTCTATGATGCGGACGCTATGGAAGAGGTGGTGCGCGCGGGCTTTCTCGAAAGCTTCGGCGACACCGACGCGGGGCCCTTGCTGGAGTTTTTCACCTCTGAGGCCGGGCAGCGCGTGGTGGAGCTTGAACTCACCGCCCGGCGCGAGCTGATCGACAATGATGTCGAGGTTGCCGCGCGCAAGGCGTGGAACGCCATCGCCGGCACCGGTGATCCGCGCGCGGCGCAGCTTGACCGTTTCGTGGCGGCCAATGATCTGCTCGAAACAAATGTGGTCGGCGCGCTCAACGCCAGCTTCCAGTTCTACCTTGGCCTTGTGGATGGCGGCGGCATGGAGATGACCGAGCCGGAGATCGTCGAAGAGGTCTGGATGCAGGAAGAGACCACGCGCTACGACACCGAAGAGTGGCTCTATGCCTATATGCTCACCGCCTATGGTCCGCTACCTGACGAAGAACTCGACGCCTATATAGATGTCTCGGCAACGCCCGAGGGCAAAGCGATGAACCGCGCGCTGTTCGACGGGTTCAATCACATGTATGAAGAGATCTCTTACGGGCTGGGGCTGGCAGCCGCGCGCGAGATGCGCAGCGAAGAGCTCTGAGATGATTTTGGGGCTCGGCTGGGGCGAGGCGGCTTTGATGGTCTCGCGCAGGCAATCCGCGCGGTCATCCCTGCGCTAAGCGCAAATCCGGGGCTTTGCCGCCCTGATGGGTTGACAGCATAAGGTTTTGCCCCGATAAGCCGGGCTTCGAAGACGGGGCCATTGCGCGCCCCGCTTTCGATTCTTACATCATGACAGCCCGAAAGGGCGCGCTGTTCGACGGCGGAGCGGGCTTTCCGCACCACGAAGATCCCAAAAAGGTCCGCACGGGCCGGGACGCCACAGAACGCGGTAGACAAAGGAAGACGCAGATGTTCGCGGTGATGAAAACCGGCGGCAAGCAATATAAAGTCCAGGCGGGCGACGTGCTCCGCGTGGAAAAGCTGGCTGCTGATGCGGGTGAAACCGTTCAGTTCAACGAAGTCCTTATGCTCGGCGGCGACAATGTCACCGTTGGTGCTCCGCTGGTGTCCGGTGCGGCCGTTCAGGCAACCGTGATCGACCAGATCAAGGGCGAGAAAGTCATCAAGTTCGTCAAGCGCCGCCGCAAGCACAGCTCGCAGCGGACCCGCGGCCACCGTCAGCAGCTGACCCTGCTGCGCGTGACCGAGATCCTCGCATCCGGCGCCGAAGGCACCGGCGTGAAGGCCGCCGCTGGCGCTGCCTCCGCTCCGAAAGCCGCGCCCGCCGCAGCAGCCCCCAAGGCCGCCGCAGCAGAGGGTGACGACCTGACCCAGATCACCGGTGTCGGCCCCGCCGCCGCCAAGAAGCTGAACGAAGCCGGCATCGCCACCTTCGCACAGCTCGCCGCCGTTGACCCCGAGAGCTTCGAAGCCGTGAAGGTGAAGCCCGAGTGGGTTGAACAGGCCAAGACCCTGGCCTGATAGAGATTTAAGGAGACCAACCCATGGCACATAAAAAAGCAGGCGGTAGCTCCCGTAACGGCCGCGACTCCGCTGGCCGCCGTCTCGGCGTGAAACTCTACGGTGGCCAAGCCGCCAACCCCGGCAACATCATCATCCGTCAGCGCGGCACCAAGTTTTGGCCGGGCGAGGGCGTGGATATGGGCAAAGACCACACCATCTTTGCTGTGACCGAAGGCTCGGTCACCTTCCACAAAGGCCTCAAGGGCCGCACCTTCGTTTCCGTCCTGCCCGTGGCGGAGGCTGCCGAATAAGCCGATCCAAGATCGACATCTTGCAGGGGGATCGGCACGGGCCGGTCCCCCTCTTCCGTTTCGGGGGGAGACGAAACGGCCCGTGAGGCGATCCCTCGCGCACAAGAGGAGAAAGACGATGAGCCTGGCCCAAGAGGACCAGCTGACCGCACAGCCGGTCATCGAGACACCCCGTTTCCTGCTGCGGCCGCTGCGAAAGTCGGACGCCGGGATGATTGCGCATTACACCGGCGATCTGCGCCTCGCGCGTATGACCACCTCGATTCCGCACCCGCTGCCGCCGGGCGCGACCGAGGCCTTCATCGCGCGTGCGACCGATCCCAAGCGCGAAGAGGATGTCTGGGCGATGGACGGCGAAGCGCATGGCGGTGCCGAGGTCATGGGGCTCATCTCGCTTGAACGTCTCGACGGCAATCAGGCCGAGATCGGCTATTGGGTCGCGCCGCCGTTCTGGAACACCGGCCACGCCTCGGAAGCGGTGCGCGCGCTGGTGCAGGCCAACCCGTTTGGCAGCGCCACGATGTTCGCCTCGGTGTTTCAGGACAACGCCGCCTCGGCGCGCGTGCTGGTGAACTGCGGCTTCGAATATATTGGCGACGCAGAGGCTTTCTCGGTGGCCCGCAATTCCGCGGTGCCGACCTGGACCTACCTGCGCCGCATGGACTGAGGCGCGCGCCGCGCCCATCCCGCCGCGTCAATTGCGACAATGTGATCCCGCCCGGCCCGCGATTTCCGTTGGCCGGGCGTTGTCTTGCGCCCTATAAGCGGGATCATGATCACCGAATTCGGACATTTCGCGCTCATCCTCGCTTTTTTCGTCGCCTGCGTGCAGGCGGTGGTCCCGATGATCGGAGCGCACAAGCGATGGCCCGGCTGGATGGCCGTCGCCGAGCCCGCCGCCACGGCGCAATTCCTGCTGGTGGCACTGTCCTTCGGTGCCCTCATGCATGCCTTCATCACCTCCGACTTCTCGCTTCGGCTGGTGGTGCTGAACTCGCATTCCGCCAAGCCGCTGATCTATAAAATCTCCGGCGTCTGGGGGAACCATGAGGGCTCGATGCTCCTGTGGGTGCTGATCCTGTCGCTGTTTGGCGCGATGGCCGCATGGTTCGGGGGCAATCTGCCGCCGACGCTGCGCGCGCGGGTGCTGTCGGTGCAAGCCGCTGTGGGCGTGGCCTTTTTCGCCTTCATCCTCTTCACCTCGAATCCGTTCCTGCGCCTCGCGGTGCCGCCCTTTGATGGGCAGGACCTGAACCCGCTGCTGCAGGATCCGGGGCTCGCCTTCCATCCGCCGTTCCTCTATCTGGGCTACGTGGGCCTTTCGATCTGCTTCAGCTTCGCGGTCGCCGCGCTGATCGAGGGCAGGGTTGACGCCGCTTGGGGCCGCTGGGTGCGCCCCTGGACGCTGCTGAGCTGGCTTTTCCTGACCATCGGCATCGCGCTCGGCTCCTGGTGGGCCTATTACGAGCTGGGCTGGGGCGGCTTCTGGTTCTGGGACCCGGTCGAGAACGCCTCTTTCATGCCGTGGCTGCTGGCCGCAGCGCTGCTGCACTCGGCCATCGTGGTCGAGAAGCGCGAGGCGCTGAAGAGCTGGACCATCCTTTTGGCCATCCTCGCCTTCGGCTTCTCGCTGATCGGCACCTTCATCGTGCGCTCGGGCGTGCTGACCTCGGTCCACGCCTTCGCGACCGACCCGCAGCGCGGCGTCTTCATTCTTGCCATTCTGGTGTTCTTCACCGGCGGCGCGCTGACGCTCTACGCGGCGCGGGCGGGCATCATGCAGGCCAAGGGGGTTTTCGGCATCGTCAGCCGCGAGTCGGCGCTGGTGGTCAACAACATCCTGCTGGCCGTCGCCTGCTTTGTGGTCTTCACCGGCACGCTCTGGCCGCTAGTCGCCGAGATGCTGTTCGGGCGCAAGCTGTCGGTCGGGGCACCCTTCTTCAACATGGCCTTCACGCCCTTCATGATCCTGCTCGGCCTCGTGCTGCCGATTGGTGGTCTGCTGAGCTGGAAACGCGGCAAGATCGGCCGCGCGCTGCGCCAACTGGTGCCCGCGCTGATCCTCGCTGTCGCGCTGGCAGGGCTTGCCTGGGCGATGCAGACCGGGCGCAGCCTGATGGGGCCGATCGGCGTCTTCCTTGGCACATGGCTGGTGGCGGGGGCGATCACCGATCTGATCTCGCGCATCGGTCGCAGCCGGGACTGGAGCCGTCTGATGCGTCTGCCGCGGGCCGACTGGGGCAAGGCGGTGGCACATGGCGGGCTTGGCATCACCATGCTCGGCATCGCGGGTCTGATGGCGTGGCAGCAGGAAGACATCCGCGTCGCGCAGGTGAACCAGCCGTTCACCGTTGGCGCCTATGAGCTTGAACTGCTCGACGTGCAGCGGGTGCAGGGGCCGAATTATTTCTCGGATATGGGAGAGGTCTCGCTGCGCAAGAACGGCGAAGAGATTGCCCATCTCTATCCGGAAAAGCGCAACTATCCGGTCGCCAAGATGCCCACCACCGAGGCGGCGATCGACGGCGGTGTCCTGCGCGATGTCTATGTCGTGCTGGGCGATGCGCAGGCGGGCGGCGGCTGGACCATGCGGGTCTATATCAAGCCGCTGGCCAACTGGATCTGGGGCGGCGCCATCCTTATGGCGCTTGGCGGCGCGCTGAGCCTGTCGGACCGGCGTTTCCGCGTCGCCGCAGGCGCGCGCAAGAGCCGCCCGGCGCAGGGAGTGCCCGCAGAATGAAGCCGCTTCACCTGCTTCGCACGGCCCTGATGCTGCTGCTTCTGGCGCTGCCGCTGGTGCCTGCCGCCCCGGCGCTGGCGGTGCAGCCCGATGAGATGCTCGACGATCCGGCGCTGGAGGCGCGGGCGCGCGAGCTTTCCAAGCACCTGCGCTGCCTCGTCTGCCAGAACGAGAACATCGACGATTCCAACGCCGCGCTTGCCCGCGATCTGCGGCTTCTGGTGCGCGAGCGGCTGGTGGCAGGCGACAGCGACGAAGAGGCCGTGGCCTATCTCGTCGACCGCTACGGCGAGTTCGTGTTGCTGCAGCCCACCACGCGCGGCTGGAACTGGCTGCTCTGGGCCGCCGGGCCGATCCTTTTCGTGCTGGCGCTGCTGCTCGCGGCGGTCTACCTGCGCGGTCGCTCTCGGGCCGAGGCCAGCACCGAAGCGGGGCTCAGCCCCGAGGAAGAGGCGCGGCTGAAGCGGATTCTGGACGAGGGCGGGTCCTCCTGATAGCGTCGCGGGCAGGGTTGGCAGTTCACCCAGTCTCCGCCGCCTGCAGCACGCAGGTACGCTGAACCTGCTTATTCGCTTTCAGTGATCTTCGGACATCCCGGCGATGCCTGACGGACAAGGGCGGAACTCCAGCCCCGCAAGGGGTCGGGCAGCAGCGCCGGAGGAACTGGAGGATCTGATGAGCACGTCCTCGCGCCGTGAGACCATCCCGCTTGCCATTGACGATCTGTCGGGCTTTGCCCGCGCGCTGCGCTCGAGCCTCGACGCGCCGCCCTCGCATCAGCAGATGCTGGGGCTGATCGCTAGGGCCGCGGGCTATCGCAATTACCAGCATCTGCGCGCGCAGGCTGAGCCGAAGCCGCAGGCCGACCCCAAGCAGGTGGCGCGCGCCCTGCGCCATTTCGACGAGCACGCGCGTCTGCTGCGCTTTCCCGGGCGGACGGCGATGCAGGCGCTGTGCCTTGCGCCGATTTGGGCCCGGATCCCGCCCCGGCAGGTATTCAACGAACGCGAGATCAGCGCCCGCATTGACCTACACTGCGGCTTTCGCGATGCCGCGCAGATCAGGCGCAGCATGGTGGAGAACCGCATGCTGACACGCACCCGCGATGGCGCGCGCTACAGCCGCATCGAGCAGCGCCCCAGCCCCGAAGCGCTGGCGCTGATCGCGGCGCTGCAAAAGCTCTGAGCCGGGCTTGGCATCGGCGGCGCGCGCGGGCACTCTTCGCGCGCGCAGGCCCCGAACGCGGGCCGATGTCTGGAGGAGCAGCATGAATTACGACACCATCCGCTATGAGGTCATTGACGACGTGGCGCAGATCACCCTTGCGCGGCCCGAGGTGATGAACGCGCTTTCGGCGCCGATGCGGGCCGAGCTGACCCATGCCATCCAAGCGGGCGGCAAAGAGGCGCGTGTGGTGGTGCTGACCGGCGAGGGGCGGGCGTTCTGCTCGGGTCAGGATCTGGGCGACCGCGAGACCGCGGCCAATATCGACCTCGAGCGCGTGCTG
Organism: Salipiger sp. ABN3_019; assembly: GCF_056158605.1. NCBI lineage: Bacteria > Pseudomonadati > Pseudomonadota > Alphaproteobacteria > Rhodobacterales > Roseobacteraceae > Salipiger > Salipiger sp. ABN3_019. The sequence continues at coordinate 2,189,425 of NZ_JBSWTP010000009.1, read as the reverse complement.
CGCGACGAATATATGCCGATGCTGACCGCCATCACCGAATGCCCGCGCCCGACCATCGCAGCGGTGAACGGTGCTGCCGCGGGGGCCGGGGCGAATCTCGCGCTGGCCGCCGATGTGGTGATCGCCGCTGAGAGCGCCTTTTTCATGCAGGCCTTCACCCGCATCGGCCTGATGCCCGACGCGGGCGGCACATGGCTGCTGCCGCGGCAGATGGGGCTGGCCAAAGCCATGGGGGCCGCGCTCTTTGCCGACCGCATCAGCGCGGCGCAGGCCGAGCGCTGGGGGATGATCTGGGAGGCGGTGCCGGACGCAGAGTTCGAGGCGATCTGGAAGGCCCGCGCGGCGCATCTGGCGCAGGGCCCGTCCGAGGCCTATGCGCGCATCAAACGCGCCATTCGGGGGGCCTTCGAGCAGGACCTCGGCAGCCAATTGGTGCTCGAGGCGCAATTGCAGGGCGAATGCGGCATGACGCGGGACTTCAAGGAGGGCGTGGTGGCGTTCCACGAGAAGCGCGCGGCGAAATTCGAGGGGCGGTGAGGCGTGGTAGGCGCCGGATTTGCGTATTTTTAAAGAGAAGAAGCAGGGGCGCGGCGCTGAGGGCGCGCTTTGGCGCTTAAAGTCTTGGCCCAGAAAGCAAAAGGCCCCGCATCTGCGGGGCCTTTCCTGTCACAAAAGCTGCGTTCAGCGGCTTTCGATGTCGGTGTAGTCGCGCGTCACCGAGCCACGGTAGAGCTGGCGCGGGCGGCCGATCTTGTGCTGCGGATCGGCGAGCTGTTCTTTCCACTGCGACACCCAGCCGACGGTGCGCGACAGCGCGAAGATCGGGGTGAACATGGAGGTCGGGAAGCCCATCGCCTCGAGAATGATGCCCGAGTAGAAGTCGACGTTCGGGAACAGCTTCTTCTCGATGAAGTAATCATCCTCGAGCGCCTGCTTTTCCAGTTCCTTGGCGACCTGCAGGATCGGGTTGTTCTCGACACCCATGAGATCCAGCACCTCGTCGGCGGACTGCTTCATCACCGTCGCGCGCGGGTCGCGGTTCTTGTAGACGCGGTGACCGAAGCCCATCAGGCGGAACGGATCGTTCTTGTCCTTGGCGCGGGCGATGAACTCGGGGATCTTGTCGACCGAGCCGATCTCTTTGAGCATCTCGAGGCAGGCCTGGTTGGCGCCGCCGTGGGCCGGGCCCCAGAGGCAGGCGATGCCAGCCGCGATACAGGCGAAGGGGTTGGCGCCCGAAGAGGAGGCCAGACGCACGGTCGAGGTCGAGGCGTTCTGCTCGTGATCGGCGTGCAGCGTGAAGATGCGGTCCATGGCGCGCGCGAGGATCGGGTCGACCTCGTATTTCTCGGCGGGCACCGAGAAGCACATGTGCAGGAAGTTCTCTGCGTAGGTCAGATCGTTGCGCGGGTACACGAAGGGCTGGCCGATCGAGTACTTATAGGCCATCGCGGCGATGGTCGGCATCTTGGCGATCAGGCGGTGCGAGGCGATCTCGCGCTGACGCGGGTCCGAGATATCCGTCGAGTCGTGGTAGAAGGCCGACATGGCGCCGACCACACCCACCATGGTTGCCATGGGATGCGCGTCGCGGCGGAAGCCGCGGAAGAAGTTGTGCATCTGCTCATGGATCATCGTGTGACGGGTGATCGTGTTCTCGAACAGCTCGAGCTCTGCCGCGGTCGGCAGCTCGCCGTAGAGAAGCAGGTAGCACACTTCGAGGTAATGCGACTTACCGGCCAGTTGGTCGATCGGATAGCCACGGTGCAGCAGAACGCCTTCGTCGCCGTCGATGAAGGTGATGGTGCTGTCGCAGCTCGCGGTGGAGGTGAAGCCCGGGTCGTAAGTGAACACCCCGGCCTGCGCGTAGAGCTTGCGGATGTCGACCACATCGGGGCCGGCGGTCGGGGAGTAGATCGGAAGATCGTAGCTCTGCTCGCCAATGGTCAGTTTCGCGCTTTTCGCTGTGTCAGCCATGCTTGCTTTATCCCTTCATCTGGAAAAGGCCAGGCGCGGCGGGCGCGCCCGGTCGGTATCTGTCACATGGCCCGGAGTGGGTCGGTACTTGCCGTTACGCCACCTCGGAGGCCGCTGCCTGTTCGAGCCGGAGGAGCGACTCCTCGCGGCCGAGCACCAGCATCATATCGAACACGCTAGGGGTGACGGCCCGGCCAGCAAGGGCCGCACGCAGCGGGCCCGCAAGCTTGCCGAACTTGGTGTCATGTTCTTCGGCGAAACGCGCCGTTACCCCCTCGAGCTCTTCTCGCGACCAGCTAGCACTTTGCAGGTGCGGCGTCAACGCAGCCAGTATACCACGGGATACAGGATCGAGGTTTTTCTGTGCCTTCTCATCCGGGACAATCGGCGTCTCGGTCAGTATGAACTGAGCCTTTTCAAGGAGTTCCGGGAAGGTTTTGGCCCGGTCCTTCAGGCAATACATACCCCGCGTCATCCCGTCCTTTTGCGCCGCTGTCAGCGCCGGAAGCTCAGCTGCGGCAAGATACGCCTCGATTTCTTGCAGCAGTGCGGCATCGTCCCCGGCCGCGATGTGCTGGCCGCAGATGTTCTCGAGTTTCTTGAAGTCCAGACGGGCCGGCGATTTGCCGATTCCAGACAGGTCGAACCACTCTTTTGCCTGCGCATCGGTAAAGAACTCGTCATCGCCGTGGCTCCAGCCGAGGCGCGCGAGATAGTTGCGCATGCCCGCCGAGGGGTAGCCCATCTTCTGGTACTCATCGACGCCAAGCGCGCCGTGACGCTTCGACAGCTTTTTGCCGTCCGGCCCGTGGATCAGCGGGATATGCGCATAGACCGGCACCGGCCAGCCCATGGCGGTGTAGATGCCCATTTGGCGCGCCGCATTGTTGAGGTGATCGTCGCCGCGGACCACATGGGTCACGCCCATGTCGAAATCATCGACCACCACCGCCAGCATGTAAACCGGCGTGCCGTCGGAGCGCAGTAGGATCATGTCGTCAAGCTGGGCGTTGCCGATGCGCACCTCGCCCTGCACCTCGTCCTTGATCACCGTCTCGCCCTCTTCGGGGGTGCGCAGGCGGATCACATAAGGGGCGTCGGGGTGGGTTGCCGGATCGGCGTCGCGCCAGGGCGAGCGGAACAGCGTGGAGCGGCCTTCCTCTTTCGCCTTTTCCCGAAATGCGGTGATTTCTTCCTGAGAAGAGAAGCATTTATACGCCGCGCCCTTGGCAAGAAGCTCGCGGGCGACCTCGGCGTGGCGCTCGGCGCGCTCGAATTGGCTGATCACCTCGCCGTCATGGTCGAGGCCGAGCCAGTCGAGCCCTTTGAGGATCGCCGCCGTCGCCTCGGGGGTCGAGCGGGCGCGGTCGGTGTCTTCGATGCGCAGCAGGAATTTGCCGCCACGGCCACGGGCATAGAGCCAGTTGAACAGCGCGGTGCGCGCGCCGCCGATGTGCAGAAAGCCGGTGGGGGAAGGGGCGAAACGGGTGACGACCGCCTGGGTGTTCGTCATGGTCATTAACCTCGCGGTAATCGTGGTGAGCCTAGGATTTGCAGGTTCCTTAAACAGCACAGGGGGCGGGGGCAAGCATGGGGGCGCGGATCAGCCGTCTGCTTGGCGTGCCCGCAGGCTGGGGCGTCAGCGCGCTGCGCCGGCAACGCGGTCATCTCTTCCCTTGGGCGCCGGTCTGCTTTGGCCTCGGCATCGCGCTCTATTTCGCGCTGCCGTTCGAGCCGGTGCCGGGGGCGCTTCTTGTCAGTGCCCTCATGGGCGGTGCGTTGCTCCTCTTTTGCCTGCGTATGGCCTCTGATCTATCGGTGCTGCCGCTTGTGTGCGGGCTCGTGCTGCTTGGGTTGGCAGTCGCCGGGGGGCGGGCGCATCTGGTCGCCGCGCCGCAACTTGCGGGGCGCTACTACGGGCCAATCGAAGGGCGCGTGGTGCAGATCGACCGCGCACGATCGGATGCGCTGCGGCTGACGCTCGATGATTTGCGACTGCAGGGTCTGTCCGCAGGGGACCAGCCGCACCGGGTGCGCATCGCGCTGCATGGCGATCCCGATGTTCAGGCGCGTGTGCTGCAGCCCGCGCCGGGGCAACGGGTCATGCTGACTGGCCATCTGCTGCCACCCGGTGGCCCGGTGGAGCCGGGCGGTTTCGACTTTCGGCGCCACGCTTGGTTTCAGCAACTCGGCGGCGTCGGTTACACGCGCACGCCGGTGCTTTTGCTCGCGCCGCCGGAGGGCGGGCAATATCTGTTTCGCACCCGCATGGCTTTGTCGCGCCATGTGCAGGCGCAATTGCCCGGCGAGATCGGCGCTTTCGCGGCGGCGCTGATGACCGGTGACCGCAGCGCGATGGGGCAGGATACGCTGGAGGCGCTACGGCACAGCAATCTCGCGCATCTTCTGGCGATCTCCGGCCTGCACATGGGCCTTCTCGCGGGCTTCGTCTTTGCGGCGCTGCGGGTCGCGCTGCTGCTGCCGCGGCGCTCGCGTCACCATTGGCCGGGCAAAAAGATCGCGGCGGTGGGCGCATTGTTGGCCGCCGCCGCCTATCTGGCGCTCTCGGGCGGCAATGTCGCCACGCAACGCGCCTTCATCATGGTGGCGGTCATGCTCGGCGCGGTGCTGGCGGACTTGCGGGCGCTGTCGCTGCGCGCCGTGGCCCTCGCGGCGCTGATCGTGCTGGCCTTGCGGCCCGAAGCGCTGCTTGGCCCGGGCTTTCAGATGTCCTTTGCCGCCACCACCGCCCTCGTCCGGGTGTTCGAAAGCGCGGGCTCGGGGCGGTTGATGGGCATCTCGCCCGTCGCCCGCCCGCTCGTCACGCTGCTGCTTTCCTCGGCGACCGCCTCGCTGGCGACGGCGCCCTTTTCCATGGCGCATTTCAACATCCTCTCGCGCTACGGTCTGCTGGCGAACCTGCTCGCCGTCCCGGCGATGGGGCTGGTGGCGGTGCCCATGGCGGTGCTGTCTGCGCTGCTCCTGCCGTTTGGGCTCGATGCGCTGGCGCTGCAGGGCATGGCGCTTGCACTACGCTGGATCCTAACCGTCGCCGAGCGCGTCTCCGCGCTGCAAGGGGCCGTGGTCCCGGTGGTGGCACCGGCGCCGGCGGTGCTTCCGCTGTTGGTTGGCGGCGGGCTGCTGGTCTTGCTCTGGCAGGGACGCGGCCGCTGGATGGGCGCGGTGCCGCTGCTTGCGGGGGCCTTCCTGTGGATGGAAACCGTGCGGCCCTTGCTGCTGATCTCCGAGACGGGCCGCCTCGTTGGCCTGATGACCGAGGGTGGGCGCGCGCTGTCGCGCAGTGTCGGCAGCGGCTTTGTGGCCGAAAGCTGGCTCGAGAACGACGGACAGGCTGGAGGGCAGCCCGCCGCTGCGGCGCTCTGGCCGGTCAGCGAGAGCAAACTGCGCCGCGCCGCAATGGCGGATCAGCAGATCGTGCATGTGATCGGCGCGCGCGAAGCGCAGAAGGTGAGGGGCTGCGCCGGCGCAACGATCCTCGTCTCGAGCGCGCCCATGCCGCGCCGAGAGGGGTGCATGGTCTTCGATCCGCTGGGCCTGCAAGTGACGGGCGCGGTGGCGCTATACGAGGCTCCGGACGGCATCAGGATTGAGGCGGCGAAAGGCCCTAATGCCCGCCTGTGGCAGATCCCAACGGTGCGCCGCGATCAATAGGAGCGGATGAGCCCGACAAGACGCCCCTGCACGGAGACCGATCCCGCGGGCAGAACGCGCGGCTCGAACGCCGGGTTGGCGGCTTCGAGGACGATGCTGCTGCCCTTGCGGCGGAACCGCTTGAGCGTGGATTTATAACCTTCGACCTGCGCCACGACGATCTGGCCGTTTTCGGCGGAAGAGGTTTCGCGGATGATCACCACGTCGCCATCGTTGATCCCGGCTTCGATCATCGAGTCGCCTTTGACTTCCAGCGCGTAGTGGCGGCCGCTGCTGGCGAGCATGGCACTGGGCACGGCCACATTCGGCGGCACATCCGAGATCAATTCGATGGGAACACCAGCGGCGATCCGGCCCATCAGGGGCAGTTCCATGGCACCGACGTTTTCCAGCGCCTCGGCCACCGCGTTATTCGCCGCGGGCGCGCCACGATCGCCTTCGATCACATGGGGGACAAAGCCGCTGGGCCGCCCGGCGAGGCTGTCGGGCAGTTTGACGATCTCGATCGCGCGGGCCCGGTGAGCAAGGCGGCGAATGAAGCCGCGCTCTTCCAATGCGGTGATCAGCCGGTGGATACCGGACTTCGACCGCAGATCGAGCGCCTCTTTCATTTCGTCGAAACTTGGGGGGACGCCGTCGCGGGCGACGCGCGTGTTGATGAAATCCAGCAGATCGAGCTGTTTCTTGGTCAGCATGCGCCGTGCCCCGTGGGTTGCCCAGTGAAGATGTTCGACTTTGTTCTAGGCATGTTCCCGTTTTGTGTCAATCCCCGCTTTCGTTAAACGAAAGTTAATAGCACCGCGCAAGCCGCGCTGGCGGGCCAAGAATTGGCATTTGGGGAAACCCTGAAACAGCGTCCGCGATCGGTCAGAGACGGATCACCTCGATCTCATCTCCAGCGGCGCGCGCGGGGTCATGCGGCGGACGGACCGCCAGAGCGTCGGCACTTCCCAGCACGCTCAGCAGGGCGCTGTCTTGCCGGTCGAACACCGTCACGCCTTCGGGGGCGAGGCGCGCGCGCATGTAGTGCTCGCGCGGGCCGTTCTCGCCAATCGGTGCGGTCAGGCGCAGCGTTTCGCGCGGGGCGGCTGCGGCACCGAGGCCGAGCATCGCCCGGATCACCGGCGCGAGAAAGACGTGCCCGCAGACCATCGCCGAGACCGGATTGCCCGGCAGGCCAACCATCATTGCCTTGCCAAAACGCCCCGACATCAAGGGCTTGCCGGGCCGCATCGCGACCTTATGAAAGGCGCTCTGCAGACCCATGTCTGCGGCGACATGGGCCACCAGATCATGGTCGCCGACCGACGCGCCGCCGATGGTGATCACCAGATCGGCGTCATCGACCATGCCAAAGATGGTGCGCAGCGAGGCTTCGGTGTCGCGCGCGATCGGCAGCAGGCGTGGATTCGCGCCAAGCTGTTGCATCAGCACATAAAGACCAAAGGTGTTGGAGGCGATGATCTGATCGGGGCCGGGGTCTTCGCCGGGCATCACCAATTCGTCGCCGGTCGAGATGATCGCAACTTTCGGGCGGCGGGTGACCGGCACATTGGCGATGTTCATCGCGGCGAGCAGCGCGATATCCTGCGGGCCCAGAACGCGCGGCGCCTCAATGCGCAGCCCTTTGCGGAAATCATTGCCATAGGGGCGGATATTATCGCCGGGGCCAAGTCGGTCGGTGATCGTGATCACATCGCCAATGCGATCCACATCCTCTTGGATCACAACGGTTTTCACGCCGTCTGGGATGGGGGCGCCGGTGAAGATGCGCACCGCTTCGCCGCTGCCGACGCTGCCGGTGAAGGCGCGGCCCGCGGCGGCCTCGCCGATCACCGAAAAGCTCAGTCCGGGCGCGGCCTCGGCGACGCCATAACCATCCATGGCCGAGGCCGCGAAAGGCGGCTGGTCACGCTGCGCCTCGACCGGGCGGGCGAGCACGCGGCCACCGGCGCTCCGCAGCGGCACCTCCTCGACATCCAGAGGGCTGGCGAGCGAAAACAGGCGGTCGAGAGCTTCGGCGACGGAGATCATTTCGCCTCGTAACGTCCGGATTTTCCGCCATCTTTGAGAAGGACGCGCAGGCCGCCGATCTCCATGCCGCGATCCACGGCCTTGACCATATCATAGACGGTGAGCGCGGCGGTGGAGGCAGCGGTGAGCGCCTCCATCTCGACGCCGGTCTGGCCTGTGGTCTTCACCGTGGCCTCGATCTGCAGGCCCGGAAGATCCGGGTCTTGGGTGATTTCGACGGTCACTTTGGTCACCGGCAGCGGATGGCACAGCGGGATCAGCTCGGGGGTCTTCTTGGCACCCATGATGCCCGCCAGACGGGCCACGCCGATGACGTCGCCTTTCTTGGCCTGACCCTCGGCGATCAGGTCAAAAGTGGCGCGCTCCATGCGGATCCACGCGGCGGCGGTGGCGATGCGAGACGTTACGGGTTTATCCGAAACATCGACCATATGGGCATCGCCCTTGGCGTCGAAATGGGTGAGGCCGCTCATGCGGGCACCGGATCGGCGAGCAGCGTGCGGGTCGCCTGCTCGACGTTCTCTTGCCGCATCAGGCTCTCGCCGATGAGGAAGGCGCGCGCGCCATATTGCGCCATGTCCGCCAGATCGGCGGAGGTGTTGAGGCCGGATTCCGAGATCAGGAAGCGCCCCTCGGGCACGTTCTTCGACAACTCGCGGGTGGTGTCCAAGGAGGTTTCGAACGTCTTGAGGTTGCGGTTGTTGACCCCGATCAGCGGCGATTTCAGCTTGAGCGCGCGGTCCAGTTCCTCGGCGTCATGCACTTCGATCAGCGCGTCCATGCCCCAGTGGAAGGCGGCGTCTTCAAGCTCGGCGGCCAGCGCGTCCGAGACCGAGGCCATGATGATCAGGATGCAATCGGCGCCAAGCGCGCGGGCCTCGGCGATCTGATAGGGGTCATACATGAAATCCTTGCGCAGCGCGGGCATGTTGGTGGCCGAACGCGCCTCGGTCAGGAAGGATTTGGCACCTTGGAAGGAGGGCGTGTCGGTCAGCACCGATAGGCAGGTCGCGCCGCCGCGCTCATAGGCTTGCGCCAGCGTCGCGGGGTGGAAGTCTTCGCGGATCAAGCCCTTGGAGGGAGACGCTTTCTTGACCTCAGAGATCAGCCCGTAGCCGGTTTTGGCGGCGTCGAACAGCGCCTGCGCGAAAGGGCGGACCGGGCCTGCGGCGCGGGCCTCGGCCTCGACCTCTGCCATGGATTTCGCGGCCTTGTCGGCGGCGACCTCTTCGAGCTTATAGGCCTTGATCTTGTCGAGGATCGTCTGGGTCATGGCGGGCTCCGGTAATCGTCTGTCTGGGCCGGTCAGGCTGCCGCTCAGGGCGTTGTCCAGTTGATCGGCGTGTCCCCTCTGGCTTTAAGCCAGTCGTTGACGCGGGAAAAGGGGCGCGAGCCGAAAAAGCCGCGCCGCGCCGAGAGCGGCGAGGGATGGGCCGAGGCGAGGATGAGATGATCGTCGCCATGGATGTGCTTGGCGAACTTCTGCGCGTGACCGCCCCAGAGGATGAAAGCCCGCGGCTTGTCCGACAGCGTGTCCAGCACCTGCGCGGTCAGCCTGGACCAGCCAAGCTTGGCATGGGCGCCAGCATTGCCCGCGGGGACCGAGAGCGCGGTGTTGAGCAGCAGCACGCCTTGCCGGGCCCAGAACCGCAGATCGCCATTGGGCGGCACGGCGCCGAATTCTTCCTGCAGTTCCTTGTAGATATTGGTCAGCGAGCGTGGCAGGGGCCGTATTTCGGGTTCAACCGAAAAAGACAGTCCATGGGCGTGACCGGGCGTGGGGTAGGGATCCTGCCCAAGGATCACCACCCGCACATCATCGGGCGCGCAGGCCTCGAGCGCGGCGAAGCGCTGCGCCTCGGGGGGCAGCACCTGCCGGGATTCCGCCGCAAGCGCCTCGGCGATGCGGGGAAACTCCTCGGTGAAGAAGGGCAGATGCGCCCAGGCGGCAGGCAGGCTCATGCGGCGGCTTGCGTCGCCTCGGCGAGCGCCTGGACCTTGGCCTTGGCCGCGCCGCTGTCGATGCTCTGACGGGCCATGGCGGCGCCATCCTTGAGATCGCTCGCCTTGCCCGCAACCACCAGCGCGGCAGCCGAGTTCAGCAGCACCGCGTCGCGATAGGCGGTCTGCGCGCCATCCAGCAGCGCGTGCAGCGCCTTGGCGTTTTCCGCAGGTTCGCCGCCGACGATGTCTTCGAAGGGATGCACCGGCAGGCCGGCGTCCTCGGGGTGAATTTCCGCCTCGCGGATTTGCCCGTCTTCTTCCAGCGCAGCGATCCAGCTCACGCCCGAGATCGCCAGCTCATCAGTGCCATCCGAGCCGTGCACCAGCCATGCGCGCTCCGAGCCGAGCTGGCCCAGCGTCTCGGCCATCGGGCGGATGAGATCGCGCGAGAACGCCCCGGTCAGCTGGCGCTTCACGCCCGCCGGATTGGTCATCGGCCCGAGGATGTTGAAGATCGTGCGCGTGCCCAGTTCCATGCGGGGCGGGCCCACGTGCTTCATCGCCGGGTGGTGCATGGTCGCCATCATGAAGCAGATGCCGACGTCGTTCAGGATGGGCGCGATGGCCGAGGCGGGCAGCATCACGTTGATGCCCATCTGCCCCAGCGCGTCCGCCGAGCCCGACTTCGACGAGAGGTTGCGGTTGCCGTGCTTGGCCACGGTGACGCCCGCGCCCGCGACCACAAAGGCGGTGGCGGTCGAGATGTTCAGCGTGCCCTTGCCGTCGCCGCCGGTGCCGACGATGTCGATCGCGCCTTCTGGGGCGACCACCTTGTTGCATTTGGCGCGCATCACGGCGGCGGCGGCGGCAAATTCCTCCACCGTCTCGCCACGGGTGCGCAGGCTCATCAGCAGGCCGCCGATCTGGGCCGGAGTGGCCTCGCCCTCGAAGAGGATCTCGAAGGCCGCCTCGGCCTCCTCCCGGCTCAGCGGGCGGGTACAGGCGGCGCCGATCAGCGGCTTTAGTCGATCGCTCATGCAGGGACTTTCATGGTCTTCAGGAAATTCTCGATGAGGGCATGGCCGTGCTGCGAGGCGATGCTCTCGGGGTGGAACTGCACGCCGTGGATCGGCAGTTCGCGATGGCGCAGCCCCATGATCGTGCCATCCTCGAGCCAAGCGTTGACCACCAGATCCTCGGGCAGATCGTCGCGCGCGACGACGAGGCTGTGATAGCGCGTCGCCTCGAACGGCGAGGGCAGCCCGGCAAACACGCCGGTGTCATCATGGTGCATCTGCGCGATCTTGCCGTGGACGATCTCGTCGTGGCGCTTGACCGTGCCGCCGAATGCCTGACCGATGGTCTGATGGCCAAGGCACACCCCAAAGAGCGGCGTGCCGGTCTCGGCGGCGGCATGGGTGAGCGACAGGCAGATGCCAGCCTCGGTGGGGGTGCAGGGGCCGGGCGAGAGCAGGATGCCCTCGGGTTTCAGCGCCATCGCCTCCTGCACGTCGATCTGGTCGTTGCGGATGACCTTGGCCTCCACGCCCAGCTCGCCCACGTAATGCACGAGGTTCCAGGTGAAACTGTCGTAATTGTCGATGAGAAGCAGCATGGTAGACTCTTCAGGCTGGCGGGCGAACCCGCGGTGGGGGTATACATGCGCCCGCAGGTGGTGCAGCGTCAAGGCCATGTCCCGAACAAGTGCTTCGGGAGCGGCACGGGCGCCGTAGCATGGCGGCAAAGGGTCCGGCAACGGGGCCCGGGGTAGAGAAAAGGACGGGCAGGGACATGGCACGCGGTTTCTTGGCAGGGGCGATCTGGGGGCTGGTGGTCTCTGGCGTCGGTTTGGCGGCGATTTCGGTGGCGATGGGCCCGCCCGCCAATCGCCCGACACCGCCCAGTGTCGCGGAGGCCGAGGAGGCCGAAACTGGCGATGTGGCTGTTTCGGATAGCGCCGAAATGCCCGCGCCGCAGGACCCTGAGGCGCCTTCGGACAGCGCGCCGGATCAGAGCCCGTCTGGGGAGCCGCCGGTAGAGACACCCGAGCCAGCGGATGACGCCCCAGCCGAAGCGGAGCTTGCCGCATCCGAAACATCGACCGAAATTCCGACGCCGAGCGCCGAAGAGGCCGCACCGGAGAGTGAGGGTGCCGCTGAGGAGGCTGAGCCACAGCCGGTGACGCCGCCCGCCCGCCGCCCCAGCGAAGAGCGCGGCGTCGAGGCTGCCAGCGCCGGGCCGTCGCTCGCCGCGCCGGGATTGGTCGAGGGCAGCGCGCCCGACACCCAGCCCTCGCAGCGGCCCGAGCCCATTCCCGCGCCGCAGGCCCCCGACGCCCCCGGCACCTCCGAGGCCGCGCGGCTGGCCGTGGGCGGTGACGCGCCGGTGCAGCCGGGGCTTCCGACGCTGCCGCCCGAGGCACCGCTGGCCGAAGCGCAGCCCGCCGTTTCCACCGACCCGGCCCAGCCGCCGCAACCGGCAGAGGACAGCGGGCTGGCGGCAGAGCCGGAACCGGCCCCCGATGCTGTTTCGGAAGCACCCGAAATGGACAAATCTCCGCTGCCCGAGGCAGAGCCGCAAAAGCCCCGCGTCACCGTGCTGACCCCGGAGCGCAGCGAAACCCCAGAGCCCGCACCGCAAGAGGAGCGTCCCGCCATTGGCACGCCCGCCGACACGCTGGTGGGGCGCGAGGGCGCGGTGCCGCAGAGCCGCCTGCCGGTGGTCTCGGACGCCGAGGAAGCGCCTGACACCACAGACCCCGCGCCGCAGGACAGCCCGCTCTATCGTTATGCGGCGGCCACGGATCTTCCCGCCGGCGAGCCCGCGCTGTCGATTGTTCTGATTGATGACGGCAGCGGGCCGCTTGGGCCGGAGGCGGTGGAGGCGTTCCCCTTCCCGGTGAGCTTTGCGATCTCGGCGGACCATCCCGATGCTGCGGCGGCCGCGGCGGCCTATCGCGCGCGCGGGTTCGAGGTGCTGGCGCTGTCGGACCTGCCCGAGAACGCCACGCCCGCAGATACCGAGGTCGCGCTCGAAGGCGCGCTTGGCGCGGTGCCCGAGGCCATCGGCGTGCTCGAAGGGCCTGATCTGGGCCTGCATCAAAGCCGCGAGATCGGCACGCAGGCGGCGCAGTTCCTGCGCGATACCGGCCATGGGCTGCTGCTGATGGCCAATGGGCTCAACACCGCCGAGGCGCTGGCCCGGCGCGAGGGCGTTCCGGCGCTGACCGTGTTCCGGGACTTCGACGGCAAGGGGCAGGACCCGCGGGTGATGCGCCGGTTCCTCGATCAGGCCGCCTTCAAGGCGCGTCAGGAAGAGGGCGTGGTGATGCTGGGCCGTCTGCGCGCCGACACGGTCTCGGCGCTGCTCTTGTGGGGGCTGCAGGACCGCGCCAACAGCGTGGCGCTGGTGCCGGTCTCGGCCTTGCTGAAGCGCCAGCAGAACGACGGCTGATCCTTCCGCCTGACGGGCATTGAGCGTCTGGCGGGCTTGGGGTCGGGCGCGTCAGCCCTCGGCGCGCGCCCAGCGGCTGAGGTCGCGCTGCAGATCGCCATAGCCGGTCAGCCGCCGCTCGAAGGCGAGGCCAAGGCGGGCGGCGTGTGTCTCGGCGAGCGCCGCAAGCGCCGGGTCGTCGGTCTGCGCAAGATGCACCAGCGTGGTGTATTGGCCGAAATACATCTCGCGCAGCTCCGGGTGCCGGTCGAGCCCGAGCGGACGCCAGACGAAAGCGTCGAACTGGCGCACGAGGAAATCGGTGAGGAAGAAGCTGCGCATCTCGCCCCGTGCCTCGAACCGCGCGACGCCGTCGAAAAACGCATAGCAATGGGGGCCTTGCAGGATCTCGATTCCAAGCTCGTCGCACAGCGCCTGCAGCCGCCCGCCGGTGCCGCAATCGGCGTAGAGCAGCTTGATCTCGTCATACTGCGGGCGCTGCGCCGCTACGGCAGCGCGCACGGCCTCGGGGATACGGTCCGGCGTGTTGTGAAGCTCGGCGGGCAGGCAGCGCAGGTCCAGATGGTCCAAGCTGCCAGCGGCCTGCGCCTTGATGTCGAGGATTTCGCGGGCCAGCGCGCCGCAGGCGATCAGCAGGATTTGGGAAGGCGCGGGCGGCGGCGCGTCACAGCGCGGCCCTACCTGTGAGTCAGGTCCAGAAGGCTCAGAACCGGAAGTGTCAGCCTCGGAAGGCTCAGAACCGGAAGTGTCGGGCCCAATGAGGTCAGGCGCGGGTGTCATCTGCTGGCACCGAGGACATGCCCCAGCGGATCAGCAGCGCGACGGCGAGAAGCAGCGGGATCACCTTGCTGGCGCCCCAGGCGACGAAGGCCCACACGGTCAGCCCCGCAGAAGCGAGAACCGCGATAAGAAGGGTCACAAGCGTGGTCACCGGCATGGGCATCTCCTTTCCCTGTCTCTAAAGATAGGGGCCTGTCCCCGTGAAAGCAAAGGCAAAAGCGAAATTCGGCCACATTCCTGCGCCGGGCCGGTGGGCAGAGGCGCTGGGGCCGGGGGCGGGCCGCAACGGCTGGGCTCATTGCGCGGGGGCGCGGTTGTGGCGGCGGGCGACCAGTTCCTTGGCGGTTTCCACGGCGACGGCGGCATCGCGGCAATAGGCGTCGGCCCCGATGGCACGGCCGAATTCCTCGTTCAGCGGCGCGCCGCCAACCAGCACGATGTAATCGTCGCGCAGCCCCTCGGCGACCATCGTGTCGATCACCACCTTCATATAGGGCATCGTGGTGGTGAGCAGCGCGGACATGCCGAGGATGTCGGGCTTTTCGGTGGCCATCGCCTCGAGATAGGCCTCGACGGCGTTGTTGATCCCCAGATCGACCACCTCGAACCCCGCGCCCTCCATCATCATCGCCACAAGGTTCTTGCCGATATCGTGGATGTCGCCCTTAACCGTGCCGATGACCATCTTGCCGATGGTCGGCGCGCCGGTCTCGGCCAGCAGCGGCTTGAGGATCGACATGCCGCCCTTCATCGCATTGGCGGCCAGCAGCACCTCGGGCACGAAGAGGATGCCATCACGGAAATCCTCGCCGACGATCTTCATGCCGCCGACCAGCGCCTCGGTGAGCACCCGGTAGGGCGCCCAGCCCCGATCCAGAAGAATGGTCACGCCTTCCTCGATCTCTTCCTTCATCCCGTCGTAGAGATCGTCGAACATCTGCTCGACCAGTTCGGCGTCATCGAGTTCGGAGAGAATGATCTCGTCGTCGGCCATGGTCACCTCCCTTGCAACGTCTTTCCAGCCTGCGCCCCGGTGCGCGCCCGCTCATGGCCGATTGCGACACCGCCGGGCCCGGAGGCGACCTGCGCGCCGGGGGGATTGCGCGTGTTCCCTTTATGTTCTAGCGTGGCGCCATGAGCGAGATGTCCCGCATCGTCGAAAAAGAGCGCCGCCGGGGGCGCGGTGCGGGCTCGCGCGACAGCGGCAGGTTCGAGCGGTATTCCTATGCCGATGCGCATGATGGCTGGGATATCCCCGAGGAGCTTCCGCCGCTGCGCACCGAGGTCTCGGAAGAGCGCCCGCGCAGTATGATCAACCGCGTGCGCTCGCCCGACCTGCCGTTCGACCGGTCGATCAATCCCTACCGCGGCTGCGAGCATGGCTGCATCTACTGCTTTGCCCGGCCCAGTCACGCCTATCTCGGGCTCTCGCCGGGGCTGGATTTCGAGACCCGGTTGGTGGCACGGCCCGAGGCGCCGCAGGTGCTGGCGCGCGAGCTGCGGGCAAAGGGATACGACGTGGCGCCGCTGGCGATTGGCACCAACACCGACCCTTACCAGCCGATCGAGCGCGACCGGGGGATCATGCGGGCCTGCCTTGAGGTACTGTCGGAGTTCAATCACCCGGTGGCGATCGTCACCAAGGGCACGCTGATCGAGCGCGACATCGACATCCTGTCGGATATGGCGTCGCGCGGGCTGGTGCGGGTGGGCATCTCGGTCACCACGCTGGACGCCGATCTTTCGCGCCGGATGGAACCGCGGGTGCCTGCGCCAGCGCGGCGGCTGGCGACGATCCACCGGCTGAGTGCAGCGGGCATCCCGGTGCGGGTCATGGCCTCGCCGATGGTGCCCGCGCTGACCGATCCCGAGCTCGAAAGTATCCTTGCCGCCGGGGCCGAGGCCGGGGCGAGCGCCGCCAGCTGGATCATGCTGCGCCTGCCCCGCGAGGTCGCGCCGCTTTGGCGCGCATGGCTGGAAGAGCATTACCCCGGGCGCGCGGCGCGGGTGATGGCGCGGCTGCGCGAGATGCACGGCGGGCAGGACTACTCGGCGCGCTGGCACAGCCGGATGCGCGGCGAGGGGACCTATGCGCAGCTGATCGCGCAGCGGTTCGACAAGGCGGTGCGGCGGCTCGGGCTGGACGCGGCGCAGCCCGCGCTGCGCTGCGATCTGTTCCGTGCGCCGCCCCGGGCCGGTGATCAGTTGTCGCTGTTCTGAGCGGCAAATCTCTTCGAAGAGATTTGCAACGTCCTTCGAAGGACGTTGCCTAGCGCACCACCCGCACCGGCTCGCAATTGCAGAAGATCACCGTCTGACCAGCATTCTCGACCGCCCGAAAGCCGCGCCGGTCGAGCTCTGCCAGAAACCGCTCCCGCCCGACGATCCGGTCGATATCGCGCGTTTTGCGCCGGACAACGCCGCCCTGCGCGGCGGCGCGGCTGAGGAACATCTGGCGCAGCCAGTCCTCGGGACGAATCGGCAGCGGCAGGTCGGTCATCGCTGAAGCCTGCCGCCAACTTGGTTAACGACACGTGCTCAACGCCATGTGCTCGACGAGAAGTGTCGGCCGGAGCCACGTCTCGCCGGTCAGCCCCTGCGCCGCCCGCGCCGCGCGCGCTCGGGCGCAGAGCCGCTCAGCCCGTCGCTCTCGGAACTGAACGGACCCAGTGCCGCGACGATCTGCTCGAGCGTCGGGCGCGGGCCCAGCGGGCGCTCTTCCAGCGCCGCGCGCATGGCGCGCAGGTGCTCCGGCGTCGTGCCGCAGCAGCCGCCGATGATCCGCGCCCCGGCGTCGCGCGCCATCACCGCGTAATCGGCCATCAGATCCGGCGTGCCGTCATAGTGGATATGGCCGTCCTCATAGCGCGGGATCCCGGCGTTGCCCTTGGCGATGATCGGCCGTTCGGTGCCGCTGGCGGCAAAGCCCAGCACCGTGCGCAGAAGGTCCGAGGCTCCGGTGCCGCAATTGGCGCCAAAGGCCAGCGGCGGGTTCGGCAGGCTCTCGACCAGTCGCCCGAACTCGGCCGAGGTGACCCCCATCATCGTGCGCCCGGCGGTGTCAAAGCTCATGGTGCCGCACCACGGCATGTCCTGCCGGGCAAAGGCCTCGGCGGCGGCGCGAACCTCTTCGGGCGCCGAGATGGTCTCGAGCCAGAGCACATCGGCGCCGCCTTCCTTCAGCCCGGCAGCGGTCTCTTCGAAAATCTCCACCGCCAGCGCGTGGCTGAGCGTGCCGACCGGCTCCATGATCTCGCCCGTCGGGCCGACCGAGCCGGCGACCACCACCGGGCGCCCGGCGGCATCGGCCACCTCGCGCCCCAGTTCGGCGGCGCAGCGCGACAGCGCACGGGCACGGCCCCCGGCGTCATGCAGCTTCAGCCGCGCGGCATTGGCCCCAAATGAGTTGGTCAAAAAGATATCGGATCCCGCGTCAACCGCCCCTTGGTAGAGGGCGCGGATCTTGCCCGGCTGCGTCTCGTTCCACAGTTCGGGCGCATCGCCGGGCGCAAGCCCCATGTTGAACAGCGTGGTGCCTGTGGCGCCATCGGCAAGCAGCCAATCGCGCGTGCCGAGCAGCTTGGAAAGCGCATTCGTCATAGTATGCCTCTTGGAAATTCTCCCCCGCCGTGGGCTTTCCACATCATGGCAGATGGCGCAATCCCTCCCGTCGCGGCGGCGCCAATCAGCCGGTTTTCCCTGTGCGAGACGGCAACGCTCAGCCGGTCATGCCCGGCCCGCGCAGCACCATCAGCTCGCCCACATTTTCGCGCGTGACATAGCCCAGCACCCGGCTTTGCGCGTCGATCACCGCCACGGCGGGCGCTTGCGCCAGCGCGTCCAGCACCGATTGCAGCGGCGCGGCGAGGGGCAGTTGCGGCACCTCGGTCATCAGCTCCGAGACCTGCCGCGCCGCGTGATCCTCGGCCATGCCGCGAAACAGCGCGTCGCGGGTCAGAAATCCCGCAAGCTCGCCGCCGGGGGCCAGCACCGGAAACTCGTGCTGGGTGGTGCGGATCAGGGTCTGTCCGGCCATGGCCAGCGTGTCCTCGGGGCGCAGCGCCTCGAAGCTGGTGATCATCGCGTCGCGCGCCAGAAGATCATGCGCCACCGCGCGGTTCGCGACGTCCTGACTTTCCGCCTGTCCGGCGAAGAACACGAAGATGGCGATCAGGATCAGGATGAAATTACCCGAGCTGAGCCCCCAGAAGGCAAGGCCAAAGGCGAGGATCTGCCCGGTGGTGGCCGCCGCCTGCGTGGCCTTCACCCGTCCGATGCGCAGCGCCAGCACGGCGCGCAGCACGCGGCCGCCGTCCATCGGAAAGGCGGGGATCATGTTGAACAGCGCCAGCGCGAGGTTTATCGCCGCAAGCTGGCCGAGGAAGGCACCTGTGCCAGTGCCAAGCCCTTCCAGCCCGCCGAAGCCGGAAGAGGCGCCAAGCAGTACCAGCACCAGCCAGATCACCACGTTCACCATGGGCCCGGCCAGCGCGACGAGGATCTCTTGCACCGGGTTTTCGGGCATCCGCTCGAGCCGCGCCAGCCCGCCGATCGGCAGCAGCGTGATGTCGGGCGTCTTGATGCCGAAGCGCCGAGCGGTGAGCGCGTGGCCGAACTCATGCGCCACGACGCAGGCAAAGAGGGCGAGGATGAAGAGGATGTTCTGCACCGCCGCCGCCGCGCCGCCCACCGACCACGCCGCCGCGCCGATCCAGAGCAGCAGCAGAAAGAAGGTCGCATGCACCCGCAGCTCCGAGCCGAACAGGCGACCGATGGGAAATGACCAGGACATGGGCAGAGCCTCTCTCGCTGGGCGGGCGGCACCCGTGGCCGCTGCCTTCCCCAGAAGAGTTAATCATTTCCGCCTGTTTCGGAAGAGGGCGCAGCCACGCGCGGTTTTTTGCCGCGATGCTGCAACCGCGCTTGGCGCCACGCGTTGGCTCTCTGAGGCAGGCGCGCAACGCGCCGCACAGAGGAGATTTTCATGAAACGATTTGCCCTAGCCACCGCGCTTGTCACTCTCGCCGCCGCGCCGGTTGCCGCCGCCACCGCCACCGCGCAGCTGTCGGGCACCGACGGTAGCGCCATTGGCACCGTGACCGTCGCCGACACCCCCTCGGGCATGGCGCATGCCACGGTCGAGCTGCAGGGCCTTCCCGAAGGCGCGCATGGCATCCACATCCACGAGACGGGCGACTGCTCGGCCAGCGATTTCACCTCGGCGGGCGGCCACCTCGCGGGCGATGCCGAACATGGCGTGATGGTCGAAGGCGGGCCGCATCCGGGCGATCTGCCGAACGCGCATGTTCCCGCCGATGGCGCGGTGACGGTCGAGGCCTTCCTGCCCGATTTCGATGTGGAAAGCCTGATGATGGACGACGATGGCTCGGCCTTCATCGTGCACGCGGGGCCGGATGATTACGAAAGCCAGCCCTCGGGTGATGCGGGCAGCCGTCTGGCCTGCGGTGTGTTCGAAGCGGACTGACCCAGGCTCCATTGATCTGACGCGGTGCGCGGCGGTTAGCCCGCGCGCCGTGTCAGTGGCTCATAGCCCATGCGATGGCGTCCTCGAGCCGGTCATCGCCCCAGAAAAGCTCGTGTCCCACCAGAAAGCTCGGTGAGCCGAAGACCCCCAGCGTCATGGCATCGGCGGTGGCGCTGGCGAGCGCCTGCACGATCTCTTCGGAGCCAGCGCGCTCCATCACCCGCTCGGGGTCCTGACCGATCTCGCGCAGGCTCTCGAGCAGGTTCGGTGCCTCGCCCGCGGGCTCGCCCTGTTCGAACCAGCGCCGATAGGTGGCGCGCGTGTAGTCGATGCCCCAGCCCTCGCGCATGCCAAGCTCGGCCACCTCATTGGCCAGCACCAGCCCCGCCAGTGGATAGGGCGCCGGAAGCTTCGGCGACAGCCCGTACCCCTCGGCCCGCCGCGCGATGTCGCGCCACATGTAGGCGGTCTTTTCCGGCTTGCCCTTGAAGGGGATATTGTTCTGCGCAACCATCACGTGGCGGACGTTGAACGGATGCCAGCGGACCTCAATCCCTTTGGCATCCGCCAGCTGAGGCAGGCGCATGACGGTCAGGTAGCTGTAGGTGCTGCCGATGGAGAACCAGAAATCGATCGGTGTCATGCGCACTCCCCCTTACGCGGGAGATTAGCAGAAAACCGCGCGGAAATCTCGGGGCGGCTTCAGGTGCTCAGGTCAAAGCGTTTGCAATCCACGCCATCCGGGCTGCGCCAGCTGCGAAAGCCCATGGCCGCGTAATAGCCCCGACCCTCGGCATTGGCGGTTTGGATATAGGCCTCGATGGCCGGAAGCCCCGCGGCCTGCGCCGCTTCGCGCGTCGCGCGGAAGAGCCCCGATCCAACGCCGCGCCGGGCGGCGGCGGGAGAGACATGGGTGCCGATGATGCCCCAACCTTCGGGGGTGCCATAGGGATTGCCTGCCGTGGCGCGCGACAGCGCCTGCAAGCCAAGCACCTCGCCGTCTTCGGACAGGGCGACAAAGCAGCTGATCCCGTCAGGATTCGCCACATAGCTCGCCATCACGAAAGCCTCGTCCGCCGGGCGGGTGCGCTTTCCAGCGGCCACGAGAGCTTTCAGCATTGCCGAGAGCCCCGGCACATCCGCCGGGGTGGCCCGGCGGATCGTGACCTGCGCCGCGTCAGCCATTGCCAGAGCCGGTGAAACGGGCCGCGTCGGCGGCCGCGCGGCGGATGGCATTCGACTTGTGGACGGTCTCCATATACTCGGCCTCGGGGTCGCTGTCGTAGACCACGCCGCCGCCCGCCTGAATGTAGAGCTTTTCGTCCTTCACGATGGCGGTGCGCAGGGCAATGCACATGTCCATGTCGCCGCCCGCGCTGAAGTAGCCCACACCGCCCGCATAGACCCCGCGCTTCTCGGGCTCCAGCTCGTCGATGATCTCCATCGCGCGCACCTTGGGCGCGCCCGAGACGGTGCCTGCGGGCATCCCGGCAAAGAAGGCCGACAGCGCGTCCTGATCCTCGGCGAGCTCGCCCACGACGTTCGACACGATGTGCATCACATGGCTGTAGCGCTCGATGGTGAACTGCTCGGTCGGGCGCACGGTGCCGATTTTCGAGACCTTGCCGGTGTCGTTGCGCCCCAGATCGAGCAGCATGAGGTGCTCGGCCAGTTCCTTCTTGTCCGCCAGCAGATCGGCCTCGAGCGCGCGATCTTCCTCGGGGGTCGCGCCGCGCGGGCGGGTGCCGGCGATCGGGCGGATGGTGACTTCGCGGCCAAAGACCCGGACGAGGATCTCGGGGCTCGCTCCGACCACCTGAAAACCGCCGAAGTTGAAATAGAACATGAAGGGCGACGGGTTGGTGCGCCGCAGGCTGCGGTAGAGCGAGAAGGGCGGCAGCGGGAAATCCTGCGTCCAGCGCTGCGCCGGAACCACCTGAAAGATGTCGCCTGCGCGGATGTAATCCTTGGCCTTCTCGACTGCGGCCTTATAGCTCTCGCGGGTGAAGTTCGAGACCGGCTCACCGACCTCACGCGCCTCGCCCAGCTCGCGGCCCGCCTGCGGTAGCGCGCGTTCCAGATCGCGCACCGCGTCCATCACCCGTTCGGCGGCCTGCGCATAGGCGGCGCGCGCCGACTGGCCGGACTGCACCCAAGCGGGGGCCACGACCGTGACCTCGCCCTTCACCCCGTCGAGCACCGCCACCACCGAGGGGCGCAGCATCACCGCATCGGGCAGGCCGAGCGGATCGGGGTTCACGTTGGGCAGGCGCTCGACCAGACGGATCATGTCGTAGCCGAGGTAGCCGAAAAGACCCGCCGCGGCCTGCGGCAGATCCTCGGGCAGGTCGATCTTGCTTTCGGCGATCAGCGCGCGCAGCGAGGCGAGCGGATCGAGGGTTTCTTCCTCGAAGGCCTCGGGATCAAAGCGCGCCTGACGGTTGAGCCGCGCCTGCTGGCCGTGGCATTTCCACACGAGGTCGGGCTTCATGCCGATGATCGAGTAGCGCCCGCGCACCTCGCCGCCGGTCACCGACTCCAGCATGAAGGCGTCCTTGGCCGCCCCCGTCAGCTTGAGCATCAGCGACACCGGCGTGTCGAGGTCGGCGGCGAGCCGCGTGTAGACGACTTGGTTTTCGCCCGCTTCATAGGCGCGGGCGAACTCTTCGTAGGAAGGCGTGAGAGTGACCATTGGCTTACCGGAAGTTGGTGTGAACGGCATTCACCGCCTGCTGGTCGATCGAGACCCCGGCACGCTCCTGAATGTCGGTGACATAGGCGCGGAAGAGGTCCTGCGCCACGCTGTTTGCGGCCCGGTCACGCAGCAGCCCTTCAAGCTGCTTGGAGGCATCCGTGTCGCGGTCGACCGGCGCGATCCCGTCCAGCTGCATGACCAGCGCGGCACCGTCGCCGGGCAGGGCTCGGGTCTCGCCTTCGGTCATCTCGAAGGCGGCGGGCAGCAGCGCGGCGGGCATCTCGGGGATCTGCGCGTCGCGGGTCAGCCGCTCTTCGCGGGTCGGCTCGAGGCCCAGATCCTCGAAGCTGGCACCATCCTTGATCTGCTGCGCGAGGTCTTCGGCCTGCGCGACCAGCATCTCGGTGGTCTTGTCCTTGTCCCAGCCTTCGGCAACCTCGGCGCGCACTTCCTCGAAGGGACGCGGCGCGGGCGGGCGGATCTCGTCAAGGCGCATGGCATAGACGCCACCATCGCCCAGTTCGGCAATCGCCGGGTAGTCGTCTTCGGTGACCTGCTGCGCGGCTTCGCGGAACACGTCATAGCCCGCGATGCCCTGATCGCTCTGCTGGTTCCACTCGATCTGGCCAAGCTCCATATCGGTGTCACCGGCAAGCTCTTCGAGCGTCGCGCCGCCTGCAAGCTCGTCGTCGAGGCTTTGCGCCATGCCCTCGATCACGCGGCGGGCACGGTCCAGCGCCAGCTCGTCGCGCAGCTGCGGCACAGCTTCCTCGAAGGGCGTTTCCTGTGCCTGCAGGATACCGTTCACCCGGTAAAGCGCCGGGCCGAGGTTCGACGGCAGCGGGCCGACGACATCGCCGCTTCCGGCGGCGAAGACTTCGGCACCGGCCTCGCCAAGCGCGTCCTCGGTCAGATCGCCCATGTCGGTGTCGCTCAGCTCCAGCCCGCGCTCTTCGACCAGACCTTCGAAGTCGATCTCGCCCGAGGTGATACGCTCCATCGCCGCTTGCGCTTCGGCGTCATCCCCAAAGACCAGACGTTCGATCAGGCGACGCTCGGGCAGGTTGAACTCTTCGCTGCGCTCGTCATAGGCGGCCTGCAGCGCTGCGTCGTCCAGCTCGACGCTGTCGACGATCATGTCGGGCGTGATCCAAGCGTAGGTGATGACCTTGGTCTCGGGCATGGTGAACTGATCGATGTGATCGTCGTACCATGCCTGCAGCTCGTCATCGGAGGGCACCGGCAGGCCGGTCTCCAGCGCGTCGCGGCCGATGCGCGCCCAAGTGAACGAGCGCGTCTCGCCCGCCCAGCCAAGCAGCGTGTCGACATAAGTGTCGGGCAGCGCGGTGCCCGAGTAGATCGCGGCGTTGATCAGGTTGCGGGCGCTCTCATGGCGCAGATCGGTTTCGAACTCGGCCTCGGTCAGACCGGCGTTGCGCAGCGCGTAGGAATAGCTTTCGCGGCTGAACGCACCGTCCGGGCCTTGGAAGGCAGGCATCTCGCTCAGCGCCTCGGCCACTTGATCGTCGCCGACCGAAAGCCCGATGCGCTGTGCCTCGTCGTCAAGCGCGGCGCCGGTCACCACCTGCGCCAGCACCTGCCGGTCGAGGCCGAACTGCTGCGCCTGATCCAGCGTCATCGGCTGGCCGGTCTGCGCCTCGAACGCGCGCATCTCGTTCTGCAGCGCGCGGGTGTAATCGGTGGTCGAGATATCAGTGTCGCCCACCGAGCCGATGCCGCTTACGCCGCCGCTGAAGTTGACCGTGCCGAAGGCGCCGAAGCCCATCACCACGAGGATCAGGAGACCCCACACAAGGGTCTTGCTGATACTGCTCTTGCCGCGTGCCATCGCTGCCTCTCGCTCGTCCTGTTTCTGGCGTCGGGGTTTACTGGGCCAAGCCCTTGCTCGCAAGGGGCCTCTCGGCCTTGTTGGCCTGCGGCCAGTCGAGCGCGGCAAGCCGGTCGAAGAGCGTGCCGATTTCTTCCCGGTTCACATTGGCGAAGGCAAAGCGGAACTGCCGCGCGCCGCGCGGGTCCGAGGCGGGCATGAACATCGTGCCGGGCAGGGTCAGCACGCTGGCCTCGCGCACCAGCTTCGGCGCCAGATCGGCCGAGCTGCCTTCGAAAGGATGCTCGAAATAGGCGAAATAGGCCCCAAGCCCGAGCAGCTTCCAGCCCTTGGCTTCGAGCTTGGGCATGTTGTCGGCGATGGCGGCGCGGCGGTCGAGGATCTCACTGCGCTCTCCGGCCACCCATTGGCCAAGGTTCCGCAGCCCCCAGAGCGCCGCGCGCTGCCCGAGCTGCGGCGTGCAAATGGTTACAGTGTCGAGAAATTTCTCGATCTCTGGCAGCAGGTCTTCAGCGGCGATCACCGCGCCGACGCGGTGCCCGGTCAGACGGTAAGCCTTGGAGAAACTGTAGAGCTGGATCAGATGCGCGCGGTCCTCGGGGGCGGTCAGCAGATCATGCGGCGCGCCGCTGCGGCTGTCGAAATCCTTGTAGGTTTCGTCGACGATCAGCTTGAGGTCATGCGCCTTGGCCAGCTTCATGAAGGCGCGCAAGGTCTCTGCAGGATATTCCGCGCCACCCGGATTATTCGGTGAAACCAGAACGATAGCGCGCGTTCTTTCGGTGATGAGAGAGGAGGCGGTTTCGGTCTGCGGGATGAGCTGTTCGTCGGTCGGCAGCGGCACGGTGGTGACGCCGTCCATGTCCAGCCACATTTTATGGTTGAAATACCAAGGAGTTGGTAGAAGAACCTCGTCTCCTTCACCGCAGATCGCGCTAATGCTGGCTGCGAAGGCTTGGTTGCAACCTGCCGTGATTGCGACATTTTCTGGGCGAACCTCTGCGCCATAGTGGGCAGACCAATGCGCCGCCAGTTCCGTGCGCAATTCGGGCAGACCCAGAACCGGCCCGTAAAGGTGGGTTGCCGGGTCCTGCAGCGCCTCGGCCATCGCCGCCACCAGCGGTGCGGGCGGTGGGTCGATCGGCGCGGCCTGACTGACGTTGATCAGCGGACGGTCGGGCGGGAAAGTGACCCCGTCGAGCCAGCGGCGCGCCTCCATCACCGGCGGGGCGAAGGTGGTCTGGGTGCGGCTGAGCTTGGTCATGTCTGGTCTCTCCCTCAAAACTGCGCGGACGCTATCAGCGCCATGCAGCCGGGGGAAGAGGTCTCAGGCGGCTTCCCCGGCGTCGAAACTGGCGCGGGCGGCGGTGATCTCGCCATGGTGGCTGTCGGCCCAGACCAGCAGCGCGCCAATCGGCGCAAGCGACGAGCGGCCAAGCTCGGTCAGCGCGTATTCGACCGATGGCGGCTTGGTCGGAAAGACCTGCCGCGACACCATGCCATCGCGCTCCAACTGCCGCAGGGTCTGTGTGAGCATACGTTTGGAAATGTCTCCAACCTGCCGTTGCAACTGGGAAAAACGCTTTGGCGCGGGTTCGAGCGCGACAAGGATCAGCAGCGTCCACTTTTGCGCCATCCGGTCGAGCACATCCCGCACCGGGCATTGCGCCTCATCCTCGGGCGCGCCGGTCCATGCGGCCATACTGTCGAGCATGGCGCGCACCGCATCGGGGTTCCCTGCGTGTAACCTTGTCATGCGAATGTGCCTCCTTCCGGGATCAGGCGAGTAGGTCTAGAAAAGAGACCATAGCTCGAATCAGAACCCTGCGCCAGATCGCATCGGACCGGGCAGGGCGCACAGAAAGGAAAGACCATGTCGGAGAAGCTTGATTACCTGATCACCGGTGCCACCGGGCAGCTTGGGGCGCTGGTGCTGGAGCACCTGCGCGCAGCGGCCCCGGAGGCGCGCATTGGCGCGCTGGTGCGGCGCGCCGAAGCCGCCGCCGCGCTGGAGGCGCAGGGCCTTGCGGTGCGGGTCGCCAGCTACGACGATCCGGCGGCGCTGGAGGCGGCGTTTGCGGGCGTCGGCAAACTGCTGCTGATCTCCTCCAGCGAGGTCGGCAAGCGGGCGGAGCAGCACGGCAATGTGATCGCCGCGGCGGAGAAGGCGGGGGTTGGCTTCATCGCCTATACCTCGATCCTGAACGCCACGAACTCGCCGCTGACCGTTCTGCCGGGCGAACATGTGGCGACCGAAGAGGCGCTGGCCGCCTCGGGTCTGCGCTACGCGCTGCTGCGCAATGGCTGGTACAGCGAGAACTACGTGATGGGCGCCGGTGCCGCGCTTGAGCATGGCGCGCTGATCGGCGCGGCGGGCGACGGGCGCATCGCCTCGGCGGCACGGGCAGATTTCGCGGCAGCGGCCGTGGCGGTGCTGACCGGCGAAACCCCGGCGCGCGGCACCGTCTATGAGCTGGCAGGTGACGACAGCTACACGCTGACCGAATTCGCCGCAGCGCTGTCGGAGATCGCGGGCAAAGAGATCCCCTATGTGAACATGAGCGAGGCCGATTATGCCGCGGCGCTTGAAGGTGCGGGCCTGCCCGGTCCGGTGGCGCATATGCTGGCCGACAGCGACAATGGCGCGGCTCAGGGCGGGCTCTACAGCGACGACAAGACACTCTCGCAGCTGATCGGTCGTCCGACCACGCCGTGGCGCGAGACGCTGAAAGCGGGCGTCAAACTGGACGCATAACCGGCGCTAAGGGCACAAACGAAAAGGGGCGCTGCCGCGATGGCAGCGCCCCTTTGCATTGTAGAAGACCCGAAGATCAGTCCGCGGTGCCGTGGAAGGGTTTGACGTATTGCAGCGCCATGTCCCACGGGAAGAAGATCCACGTGTCCTGGCTCACCTCGGTGATGTAGCTGTCAACCTGCGGGCGGCCCATCGGCTTGGCGTAGACGGTGGCCACATGCGCCTTGGGCAGATGCTTGCGCACCACTTCCAGCGTGCGGCCGGTGTCGACCAGATCGTCGATGATGAGCACGCCGTCGCCGTCGCCCATCACCTCCATGTCGGGGAACTTGATGACCTTCGGCTCGGACTGCTCTTGGTGGTTGTAGCTCTTGACCGAGATCGTATCGACCATGCGGATGTTGAGCTCGCGCGCGATGATCATCGCGGGGGCCATGCCGCCGCGGGTGATTGCCACCACGGCGCGCCATTCGCCGCCCCCTTCGGGCGCGTGGCTCTGCAGACGCCACGCCAGCGCGCGGCTGTCGCGGTGCAGCTGGTCCCAGCTTACGTGAAAGCCCTTTTCATGGGGCAGGCGGTCGGTCATCTCGGGCATGGGAGCACTCCCTGGCGGATATCTGTCGTCGGTGTGAAGGGCTCAGCCCTTGGAGATGTCGGGCGCGTCGACGGCCTTCATGCCCACGACATGATAGCCCGCGTCCACGTGGTGCGTCTCGCCTGTCACGCCCGCGCCCAGATCAGACAGCAGGTAAAGCGCCGATCCGCCGACGTCGTCAATGGTCACGTTACGGCGCAGGGGCGAGTTATATTCGTTCCACTTCATGATGTAGCGGAAATCGCCGATGCCCGAGGCGGCCAGCGTCTTGATCGGACCTGCGGAGATTGCGTTGACCCGGATGCCATCCTTGCCGAGGTCTTCGGCGAGGTAACGCACGGAGGCTTCGAGGGCGGCTTTGGCCACGCCCATCACGTTGTAATGGGGCATGATCCGCTCGGCACCGTAATAGGTGAGCGTCAGCGCGGAGCCGCCATCGGTCATCATCTTCTCGGCGCGCTGCATCACCGCGGTGAAGCTGTAGACCGAGATATCCATGGTCAGCTTGAAGTTGTCGCGGCTGGTGTCGACGTAGCGGCCACGCAGTTCGTTCTTGTCGGAAAAGCCGATCGCGTGCACCACGAAGTCGATCTTGTCCCAGCGCTCCTTGAGGCTGTCGAAGAGCGCGTCGATCGACGCCTCGTCGGACACGTCGCAAGGCAGCACGATGTTCGAGCCAAGCTGCTCGGCCAGCGGATCGACCCGCTTTTTCAGTGCGTCCCCTTGGTAGGAGAAGGCAAGCTCTGCCCCCGCCTCGCGCAGTTTCTTCGCGATGCCCCAGGCAATCGACTTGTCATTGGCGAGACCCATGATCAGGCCGCGTTTTCCGGCCATCAGAGTATTTGACATCCCTCACCTCTACCCGGCATTGATTTTGTTTGTGTCCTTTAGGCGATTGGCCGGGGGGCATCAAGGGTTTGAGCGACGCCACGTCAGAAAGCGGGCGGCGCAGAGCGGGCAGCACAGGGAGACAGACAGATGAGCGACCGGACCGGCATCTTTGCAGGGGACGATCCTTTCGAGATCGCACGCAACTGGCTGAAAGAGGCCGAAGCGACCGAGCTGAACGATCCCAACGCCATCGCCCTGTCGACGGTCGACGAGGATGGCTTGCCGAATGTGCGCATGGTGCTGCTCAAGGAAATCGAGGCGAGTGCCTTTGTTTTCTACACCAACTACGAAAGTGCCAAATCTAAGGAAATTTTAGGCAGCGGTAAGGCAGCTTTTGTGTTACATTGGAAATCGTTGCGGCGTCAGATCCGTGTTCGTGGATTTGTCGAGAGGGAGGATGGCCCGCAAGCGGATGCATATTACGCGTCTCGTTCGCTCAAATCGCGTCTCGGGGCCTGGGCTTCCAAACAGTCCCGGCCTCTTGCGTCACGAGCGGCACTCATGGCGGAAGTTGCCAAGATTACGGCGACCAAGGGGCCGAACCCGCCGCGGCCTGAATTTTGGGGGGGATTTCGCATCACTCCCGTTGAAGTTGAATTTTGGGCCGATGGGGCGTTCCGGTTGCATGACAGGTTCGTCTGGAGGCGCACAAGTGTTTCGGATGAGTGGACAGTGACCAGATTAAATCCTTGAATTTCATGTTACGCGAAATGCAATTTCGTAGAGAATACAGGTTTCAATGACTTGCAATTGAGAGCCACACTGGCGCAAGACAGTGGTGGGGATACGCAAGACGACCAGTGGAAACGCATTTGACACAAGAAGAGAGTGAAACGCGGCGCGT
The DNA here is from genome assembly GCF_056158605.1 of Salipiger sp. ABN3_019. Classification (NCBI taxonomy): domain Bacteria; kingdom Pseudomonadati; phylum Pseudomonadota; class Alphaproteobacteria; order Rhodobacterales; family Roseobacteraceae; genus Salipiger; species Salipiger sp. ABN3_019. The sequence continues at coordinate 2,160,451 of NZ_JBSWTP010000009.1, read as the reverse complement.
GCTCGGCCGGGTAAAATGGTTTGACCCGGTGAAAGGGTTCGGCTTCGTCATCGCGGATGAGGGAGGGCCCGATATTTTGCTGCATGCCAATGTGCTGCGCAACTTTGGGCAGAGTTCGGTCGCCGATGCGGCGCGGATAGAAGTGGGCGTTCAGCGCACCGATCGCGGCATACAAGCCACCGAAGTGTTCCGGATTGAACCGCCGGAGGCGCCCGCGGGCGCCCCGCTTGCGGACTTCGAAGAGATCGATCCCGAGATCATCAAGGCAGCTCCGCTGGAGCCGGCACGGGTGAAATGGTTTGACAAGGCCAAGGGCTTTGGCTTTGCGAATGTCTTCGGGCGTGATCAGGACGTCTTCATCCATATTGAAGTGCTGCGGCGCTCGGGGCTGGCAGATTTGCAGCCCGGCGAGGCGCTGGCGATCCGCGTGATCGACGGCAAACGCGGCCAGATGGCCACGGAGGTCTGCGCATGGGAAACCGCCTTGGTGCCCTGACCCTGCTTGGGGTTGGGCTGAGCATTCTGTCAGGGCAGGCGGCGCAGGCGGCCTGCAGTGACGAGAGCCTGTGGCTCCGCGGTGACTGGGGCAGCGCACGCTTTGCGGTGCAGGTCGCGGATGACACGCGCGAGCGGGCGCGGGGGCTGATGTTCGTCGAACAGATGCCCTCCAGCGCGGGGATGCTCTTCGTCTATGACGCGCCGCATGAGATGAGCTTTTGGATGAAGAACACGCTGATCCCGCTGGACATGGTCTTTGCGGATGCCGAAGGCGTGGTCATCTCGGTGCATGAAAACGCCGTGCCCGGCGATCTGACGCCGATCCCCAGCGCGGGAGAGGCGCAATATGTGCTGGAGATCAACGGCGGTCTGGCGGCACAGCTCGGCATTGCCGAGGGCAGCGAAATGCAACATCCGCGCATCTCTGACGCCGCATGGCCCTGCGAGTGAGTTTTCCGCTTTTCAATCCCTGACGAGGCTTGTATTGCCTGTCGCGTCGGGGCGTAGCGCAGCCTGGTAGCGCGACGGTTTTGGGTACCGTAGGTCGGAGGTTCGAATCCTCTCGCCCCGACCACCACAGAGCGGCGAAACCGGTGTTCCGCGTCTCTGGGCTCTCTCTTCAGCACAAATGCTTCCGCGACGGCATCCGTGATCAACGGACGGGCACCGCACATTTTTTTGGCGATGGCGCGATCCCGACAAAAAAAGTCATTAGTGCTGACCTGAAAACAATCGGCCACATCTTGTGTCAGACAGGGGCGGGTTTGTTGCCGAACTGGCTCAAAGCCTACGTTACGTAAGCTTTGGTGGGAATTTCAGGCCATCGCACAGGGGTGCATTTTTCATACAGATGGTGTCCCAAGTGGTCCGGCTCACCAAATATATGGAGCCGTGCGGAATTTTTCGTTGACCGATGACGCTTTCTTGATCCAGTTTGTTGTCAGCGGATCAAGAGCCACAATATGTAGTGGCCTTCAGCAGGGTCAGATCAAACCGAAGCCTTTCTAAATCTGGCGGGCGCGCGATGGCGTGTCCGGCTGGGAAAGCTCTGTGCCTCGCAATCCGGATTTGAATTGTGGCCAAGGCAAAGGCAGAGGCGAACATGAAGATCGACAGACGTTTTACCACCGCGGGGCAGGACGCATACGCGGGCATCGATTTTGTCACCACCAGTTCCGAGATCCGCAACCCCGACGGCAGCTCGGTCTTCAAGCTCGACACGCTTGAGGTTCCGGCGGGCTGGAGTCAGGTCGCCTCTGACGTGATCGCGCAGAAATACTTCCGCAAGGCCGGTGTCCCGAGCGAGCTCAAAAAGGTCAAAGAGCAGGGCGTGCCGGAGTTTCTCTGGCGCTCTGTGCCTGCCTCGGCGGACACGCCGCATGGCGGCGAAACCTCGGCCAAGCAGGTCTTTGACCGCCTCGCTGGCGCATGGACCTACTGGGGCTGGAAGGGCGGTTACTTCACTGCCGAGAGCGATGCGCGCGCCTATTACGACGAGATGCGCCACATGCTTGCCCGCCAGATGGCCGCGCCAAATTCGCCGCAATGGTTCAACACCGGGCTGCACTGGGCCTATGGCATCGACGGGCCGAGCCAGGGCCATTTCTATGTGGACCATAAGACCGGCAAGCTCACCAAATCCAAATCCGCCTACGAGCATCCGCAGCCCCACGCCTGTTTCATCCAGTCGGTCAGCGACGATCTGGTGACCGAGGGCGGCATTATGGACCTCTGGGTGCGCGAGGCGCGGCTGTTCAAATATGGCTCGGGCACGGGCACCAACTTCTCGAGTTTGCGCGCCGAGAATGAGCCGCTGTCGGGCGGCGGCAAATCCTCGGGCCTCATGGGCTTTCTGAAGATCGGCGACCGCGCGGCGGGGGCGATCAAGTCGGGCGGCACCACGCGCCGCGCCGCGAAGATGGTGATCGTCGATGCAGACCACCCGGATATCGAGGATTTCATCAACTGGAAGGTCCGCGAAGAGCAGAAGGTGGCCAGCATCGTTGCTGGCTCTAAGATGCACGAGAAGATGCTCAACGCCATCTTCGACGCGATCCGGGGCTGGGACGGAGCCGAGAGCGACGCCTATGATCCCAAGGTGAACGCGGGGCTGAAAGCCGCCGTGCGTGAGGCGAAAAAGCTAGCGATCCCAGAGACCTATATCAAACGGGTGCTGGACTACGCGAAGCAGGGCTACGCCAGCATCGAGTTTCCGACCTATAACACCGACTGGGACAGCGAGGCCTATGCCAGCGTCTCGGGCCAGAACTCCAACAACTCGATCCGCGTCACCGATGCCTTCCTGCAGGCGGTGCGCGACGATGCCGATTGGGAACTGATCCGGCGCACCGACGGCAAGACCGCCAAGACGATCAAGGCGCGCGATCTGTGGGAGCAGGTGGGCCATGCCGCATGGGCCTGCGCCGATCCGGGCATCCAGTTCCACGACACGGTGAACGCATGGCACACATGCCCCGAAGATGGCGCGATCCGCGGCTCGAACCCGTGCTCGGAATATATGTTCCTCGACGACACCGCCTGTAACCTCGCCTCGATGAACCTGCTGACCTTCCTGGAGAACGGCAAGTTCGATGCAGACGGCTATGTGCACGCCACGCGGCTGTGGACGCTGACGCTGGAAATCTCGGTGCTGATGGCGCAGTTCCCCAGCAAGGAGATCGCGCAGCTTTCCTATGATTTCCGGACACTTGGGCTTGGCTATGCAAACATCGGCGGGCTGCTGATGACCATGGGGCTGAGCTATGACAGCGACGCGGGCCGGGCGCTCTGCGGGGCTCTGACGGCGATCATGACCGGCACGGCCTATGCGACCTCGGCAGAGGTGGCGGCAGAGCTTGGGGCCTTCTCGGGCTACGCGCGCAACCGCGAGCATATGCTGCGGGTGATGCGCAATCACCGCGCCGCCGCTTATGGGCGCGCCGAGGGCTATGAGGGGCTGGCGGTGCCGCCGGTGCCGCTGGATCACGCGAACTGTCCGGATCAAACCCTTGTCGATCTTGCGAAATCCGCGTGGGACGAGGCGCTGACACTGGGCGAGAAACACGGCTACCGCAACGCGCAGGCGACGGTGATCGCGCCCACCGGCACGATTGGCCTCGTGATGGATTGCGACACCACCGGGATCGAGCCCGATTTCGCGCTGGTGAAGTTCAAGAAGCTGGCGGGCGGCGGCTATTTCAAGATCATCAACCGCTCGGTGCCTTCGGCTCTGGCGGGGCTGGGCTACACCTCCAGCCAGATCGAAGAGATCACCTCTTACGCGGTGGGCCATGGCTCGCTCGGGAATGCGCCGGGGGTGAACCACACGGCGCTGATCGGCCACGGCTTTGGCAAGGCGCAACTGGAAAAGATCGAGGCGGCGCTGGCCACCGCCTTCGACATCCGCTTCGTGTTCAACCAGTTCACGCTGGGCGAAGAGTTCTGCCGCGGCACGCTGGGCATTCCCGCCGACAAGCTGAACGATCCGAGCTTCGATCTGCTGCGCCACCTCGGCTTCAGCAAGGCCGAGATCGAGGCGGCGAATGACCATGTGTGCGGAACCATGACGCTGGAAGGCGCGCCGTTCCTGAAGGCCGAGCACATCGGCATCTTCGATTGCGCCAACCCCTGCGGAAAGAAGGGCAAGCGCTACCTCAGCGTCGACAGCCACATCCGCATGATGGCCGCCGCGCAGAGCTTCATCTCGGGCGCGATCTCCAAGACCATCAACATGCCCAACTCCGCCACCATCGAGGACTGCCAGCAGGCCTATGAGCTGTCGTGGTCGCTGGGGGTGAAGGCCAACGCGCTCTACCGCGACGGCTCGAAGCTCAGCCAGCCGCTGGCCTCGGCGCTGATCGAAGATGACGAGGACGCGCAGGAGGTGCTCGAGACCGGCACACCCACCGAGAAGGCGCAGGTGCTGGCCGAGAAGGTGATCGAGAAGGTGGTGGTCAAGGAACTGGTCCGGTCCCACCGCGAGAAGATGCCCGACCGCCGCAAAGGCTACACCCAGAAGGCGGTTGTCGGCGGGCATAAGGTCTATCTGCGTACCGGCGAATATGGCGACGGCTCGCTTGGCGAGATCTTCATCGACATGCACAAGGAGGGCGCGGGCTTCCGCGCGATGATGAACAACTTCGCCATCGCGGTCTCGGTCGGCCTGCAATATGGCGTGCCGCTGGAGGAATTCGTCGACGCCTTCACCTTCACCAAGTTCGAACCGGCGGGCATGGTGCAGGGCAACGACAGCATCAAGAACGCCACCTCGATCCTCGACTATGTGTTCCGCGAACTGGCGGTGTCCTACCTCGACCGCACCGATCTGGCGCATGTGAAGCCCTCGGGCGCGACCTTCGACGATCTTGGCCGCGGCGAGGAAGACGGGCTGGGCAATGTTGAGGAACTCAGCGAACGCGCCGCGAACCGCTCGCTGGAAGTGCTCAAGCACATCTCCTCGTCGGGTTATCTGCGCAAGCGTCTGCCCGAGGAGCTTTCGGCGCTCGGCACGCTGGTCGCCGAAGAGCGGGTGAGTACAGTGACTGCCACCGCAACCTCGTCGCTGGCCATGGATGCGCGCACCAAGGCGCGGATGCAGGGCTATGAGGGCGAGGCCTGCGGCGAATGCGGCAACTACACGCTGGTGCGCAACGGCACCTGCATGAAGTGCAACACCTGCGGCTCGACCAGCGGCTGCAGCTAAGACGGATCACCGGGGCCGGCAGACCGGCCCATGGTTTCGGAGCGGGTGCGCCCGCTCCGCACATGCCCAGGCCGCAGGCAGAACACATCGCGAGCAGCACAACAGGATGAGCCTTGGCGCATGAACCTCAGAGCCCCTTTGGGGGCTCTTTTTCTTTTGTGATCAGTGAAGTGCGGGCTCGTCTCGAAGCGGCGGGCCTAGTCCAACGCGTAGTCCTTCAGTGCCTTGCGCTGCAGCTTGCCGTTGGGATTGCGCGGCAGCATCTCGACCCGCACCCACGCGCGCGGCTGCTTGTAGCGGGCCAGCCGATCTGCCGCGAGCGCCGCTAGAGTATCGCTGTCGAGCTCTTGCTCGGCGGTGTAGAAGGCCGCGATCACCGACACGCCATCTTTCACCGCCATATCGGTCACCGCCAGTTCCTGCACACCGGGCAGATCCGCGAGCGCCGCCTCGACCTCCAGCGGCGAGACGCGGTAGCCGCCAGCGTTCATCATATCGTCATCGCGGCCAAGATAGGTGATCGCGCCGCTGTCGGTCATAACCCCATGATCTCCGGTGACAAACCACTCTCCCACGTAGCGCGCCGCAGTCTCGTCTGCTGCGCCGATATAGCCGGTCATCAGGCCCGGGTCGCTGCGGTGCACGGCGATGGTTCCGGGCGTGTCCCGGGGCACCGTTGCGCCGTCTTCGCCAAGGATCGCCACGCGCCGCCCGTGCTGCGGCCAGCCAAGCGCGCCCTCGCTGGCTGGCTTTTCGGGACTGGCCGAAATGAAGGTCGAGCATTCGGACATGCCATAGGCCTCAAAAATCTCGGTCCCGGTTGCCGCGCTCCACGCCTGCCGCAGCGCCTCGGGTAGTTTTTCACCTGCGGCCAGCGCGTGGCGCAGCTTCGGCAGCGGCGGCACCGGGTATTTCAGGATTTGCCGAAACACCCCCGGCGCGGCGGCGAAGAGGCTGGCATCATTGCGTTTCATCAAAAGCGCCAGCTGCGCGGGGTCGGTGCCCGCCTTGGGGATCAGCGCGGTCGCGCCGATGGTCCAAGGGTCCATCAGCCCGGTGCCGAGCGTGTAGGTCCAGTTGAACGCGCCCGCGTGCAGCAGCCGGTCGCTGGGCTGCAGCCCGGTCCAGCCACGCATCATCATCTGCCGCGCCCAGATCGCGCGATGCGCATGACCGACGGCGCGCGGCGTCCCCGAGGTGCCGGAGGTGAAGACCACATAAGCCAGCCGTTCGGGATCGCCCATGGCGTAGTCCGCCGGGGAAAGATCGCGCCATGCGGTGAAGGTGGCCTCGGAGATGACCGGCGTTTCGGTTTCGGGGCAGGCGATGCCCGCGCCAAGCACGATCGCAGTGGGGCTGATCTGCTGCAGCAGCTTGGCCACTTCCGGCGCGGTCAGCTGCGACGAGGTGGGCACCGGCACGATCCCGGCGGTGATCGCGCCGAGATAGGCGATGGGGAAATCCACCGTATTGCCCAGTCTCAGCAGCAGCATCTCGCCCGGCGCGACGCCGGCCTGCAGCAGCCCCGTGGCGGTGCCCCGCACCGCAGCGACCAGCCGTGCATAGGACCAGCGCTCGGCCCCGGTGGTGCGCAGGATCGACAGCGCGATCTTGTCGGGCACGGTCTCTCCGGCGGCGAGCACATGGGCCGCGAGGTTGAACGGAGCGGGACAGGGCGCAAAGGGCCCTTCATCGAAAACGGACTGCATGACAAAAGGCTTAGGCAGCGCGCCGCATTCGCGCAAGCCTGCATGAGCGCCATTGCCAGCGCGCCGCGCGGGCGCTATGGCAAACGTCATGTCGCGCGATCCTCGAACACTCATCCGCATTGCCCGCGAGTCCGGGCAGGAGCAAACCGCCGAACCCCTCGATCTGGGGATGCGTGTGCGCGAGCTTCGCAAGGAGCGCGACTGGACGCTCGAGCAGGCGGCGAAACAGGCCGGGCTTGCGCGCTCGACCCTGTCGAAGATCGAAAACGGCCAGATGTCACCCACTTACGAGGCGCTGAAGAAGCTGGCCGTGGGGCTGGGTATTTCGGTGCCGCAGCTGTTCACCCCGCCGAAGCGCGAGCAGGTCTCGGGCCGGATGGTGCATGTGAAGGATGGCGAGGGGCTGCATCAGGTCACCACGACTTACGAGCATGAGCTGCTGGCCGAGAGCCTGACGCGCAAGAAGATGCTGCCCTACCGGGCGCGGGTCCGCGCGCGGTCGATGGATGAATTCGACGGCTGGGTGCGGCACGATGGCGAGGAATTCCTCTACGTGCTTACCGGGGTGGTGACGCTCTACACCGAGTTCTATGAGCCCATCGAGATGCGCCGCGGCAATTCCGCCTATTACGACGCCTCGATGGGGCACAACGTGGTGTCGGTCAGCCCCGAGGATGCGACGATCCTCTGGGTCACTTCTCTGACCTGAGGCTGGTCTGAGCCGGGGCTAAACGGTCAAGGCACCTGTCACGCTGCCGATTAGCCAGCCAGCCGGTCGATCTGTTGGTGCAGGACATTGGCGAAGGCCCAATCATCCAGCTCGCGCGTGGCTTCCTGCTGCGTGAGGTCATGGCGGGCGGCGATATGCTGCGCCATCTCGGTATGATCGTGGCGGCGCGCGCGCAGGGCGGCGTCATCGATATGCGGGAAGCGTGCTTTCAGGCGCTCGACGGTGAGGCCCCAGTTGCGGGTGGTGTCTTGCCATTCCATGTCTGTCATCACTCCATGTCTCATGACTCTTGAACGAGGTCGCCCGGCGGTTGTTCCCACATGCGGGTCACCGCAGGTGGTAGTTTCCGCAGGCGCGCTCCGGATGATCGGAAGCTTGATCGGAAGCCCGATCCGAAGGCCGCGCCTTGGCGGTGACGTCCACCTAAGATGAGGCAGGCGAATTACCATAGCGTTAGGATGCGACACGCCGTCCGCTCGGCCAAAGCCAGCGCATGGAGCAGGCGAATGAGCCAATCACCGCCGGTAGCGCCACCGGCGGTGATTGCTCGCGGTTGCGCTCAGCGCTCGGGGAGCAGTCCGCGCGGGGCGAAGCGCAGCACCAGCAGCAGGATCACCCCCATGGTCAGCAGGCGCATGTGCTGCACGCTGTCCTGCAGGTGGCCCTTGAGCCAATTGCCATCGGCCATGCCCGCGGTGATTGCATTGATGACGAACTGTCCCATGGGCTCGACCTGCACCCAGAGGAACCAGATCAGGAACCCGCCGAGCACCGCGCCGAGGTTGTTGCCCGAGCCGCCGACGATGACCATCACCCAGATCAGGAAGGTATAGCGCAGCGGCTGGTAGGTGCCGGGCGTCAGCTGCCCGTCGAGCGTGGTCATCATCGCGCCCGCCATGCCGCAGAGCGCGCAGCCAAGGATGAACACCTGCAGGTGGCGGCGGGTGACATTCTTGCCCATCGCTTCGGCCGAGACCTCATTGTCGCGGATCGCCCGCATCATCCGGCCCCAGGGCGAGTTCAGCGCCAGTTGCGCAAGGATCAGCAGCACCACCAGCACCACGGCGAAGAGCACCGAGTAGCCCAGCTTCACCGCCAGCGTCGAGGCGGTGGTGGCGTCGAGGCCCAGAGAGCCCGCCGTTTCGACAAAGCCCGGATCGGCCTGCAGGTCGATCTCATAGGGCACCGGGCGCGGCAGGCCGATGACGTTCTTGACGCCGCGCGACAGCCAGTCCTCGTTCTTCAGCACCGCGATGATGATCTCGGCGATGCCCAGCGTGGCGATGGCCAGATAGTCCGAACGCAGGCCAAGCGCGGTTTTGCCGATCGCCCAGGCCACGCCCGCCGCCATCAGCCCGCCCACCGGCCATGCCAGCAGCACCGGCAGGCCCAGCCCGCCGAGATAGCCTGCCGAGGCCGCGTCCACCGCCTCGATGGCCTCGACACCGGGATCGAGCAGCGCGCGATAGGCAAAGAACCCGGCGATGGTGATCGCCGCCACGGCCCAGCCGCGGAGGCCCTTGCCAAGCCGTTTCCATGCCAGCACCGCCGCGGCGATCACCGCCGCGCCAAAGGCCAGCGCGCCCAGCACGCGCGGCCCGCCTGCGGCGAAGGCCTCGGGCACCGGCGCCATAGACACCAGCACCACCGCCAGACCGCCGACGGCGACAAAGCCCATGACACCCACGTTGAAAAGCCCGGCAAGGCCCCATTGCAGGTTCACCCCCAGCGCCATGATGGCGCTGACGAGGCCCATGTTGAGAATGATCAGCGCCGAGTTCCAGCTTTGCAGAAATCCAGTGCCGAGGATCAGCGCTGCAACCAGCGCAAAGAGGCCGAGGGTGCGGGTCATATGGTCTGCCCCTTGAACAGTCCGGTCGGGCGGAACAGCAGCACGATCACCAGGATCACGAAGCTGACCGCGAATTTGTAGTCGGTGGAAAGCAGCTGCACGAGCCCGTCGGGCGCAAGGCTCTCGGGCATCAGATAGCCCAGAACCTTCTTCCACGCGTAGGTGATGCCGACCTCGGAAAAGGCGATGACGAAGCCGCCGGCGATGGCACCCAGCGGATTGCCGATGCCGCCGACGATGGCCGCCGCGAAGATCGGCAGCAGCAGCTGGAAGTAGGTGAAGGGCTTGAAGCTTTTGTCGAGCCCGTAGAGCACGCCCGCGATGGTCGCCAGCGCCGCCACGATGAGCCAGGTAACGGTGACCACACGCTCGGGGTTGATGCCCGAAAGCAGCGCCAGATCCTCATTGTCGGAATAGGCGCGCATGGACTTGCCGGTGCGCGTGCGGTTCAGGAACCAAAACAGCAGCGAGACGGTGATCAGCGCGACCACCACGGTCAGCGCCTGTGTGGTCTTGATCGCCAGCCCCTCATCAAGGCCGGTCATCGCCTTGAAATCGCGGGCCGAGATGAGAAAGCGCGTCCCATCGGCGAAGTTCTGGTCGTCCGGCCCGATGACGAAGCGCGTCAGCCCGTTGTAGACGAACATCACCCCCATCGAGACGATCACCAGGATCACCGGCTTGGCCTTCTGCCTGCGGTAAAAGCGATAGACCGCGCGGTCGGTGATCAGCACCAGCAGGGCAGCGCCGAGGATGCCGACCGGGATCGCCAGCAGCGCGGTGGGCAGCGGCCCGAGGTTCACCCCAAGCGCCTGCAGCCCCCAAGTGGCCAGCACGGCGCACATGGTGCCCCAGGCCATCGTGTCGCCATGGGCGAAGTTGGAAAACCGCAGGATGGCGTAGGTCAGCGTCACCCCCAGCGCGCCAAGCGCCAGCTGGCTGCCATAGGCGATGGCGGGGACAAGAACGAAATTGGCGAGCGCCACGAAGGCGTTGAGGATATCCATCAGGGCAGGATCCCGCATGTCAGAAAATCTATCTCCGCCGAGGGCGGCGCATTGGTGCCGCTGTCGACGATCTGGCGCGTCCAGAGCGCCGTTGTCTCGGAGGTCAGGCTCAGCACCATCCGCGTGCCCTCGGAGGGCTGCCAGAGGAACGGCCCGGCAAAGCCGAGCGCCGCGGCGGGCTGCGCGGGCTGCTCGTCGACCGTGACCTCATAGCGCCCGGCGCCCGCGGCATCGGTCTCCAGCGGGGCCAGCACGAAGCGCACGGGCCCGTCGCCCGCGGCGCACGCCCCGGCCTCCGAACAGGCGGTGACAAAGCTGCACTCCAGCACCAGCCGCGCGCCCTCGGCGGCAGCCGGGTGGGGCAGGCCAAGCGGGGGAAGGGGCAGGGCGGCCAGCGCCGCGATCCGCAAAGCTCTCATTTGCACAGCCTTCATTTGCACACGCCAAGGTAGCTGATCACCTCCGGCCCCTCGGCGCGGTGCACCGTGTAGCGGGTCTCGCCAGTGGCCGCGCGGGTGAAGAAATGCCGCTCCTCGATCTCACCGCCCCAAAGCGACATGGTGCTGCCGTCCGAAACCCCGATGAGCTCGACGCCGCGCCCGCCCGAGGAGAGCTGCGCGCGCACCACCATGCTGGTCTCGTCGAGCCCGCCGGAGCTGCCGTTCAGCACCGGCGCGAAATCGGTCTCGCCGCAGGGCGCGGCCTCGCGGCATTCCGTGGCGAAATCGCAGGCCAGCGCGACCTGCCGCTGCACCGGCGCGTCCTGCAGCGACATCTGCGGGCCCTCCTGCGCAAGCGCGGGCGCGGCCATAGCGCAAAGCACCAGAAGCTTCATCGTTCCGCAAATACGCATATCCAGCCCTCTCCGCCGCCGCTCAGCCACCGAGGAAGCTCCGCCGCACGTCGGGATCGACCAGCAGGTCCTTGCCGGTGCCGGTGAAGGCGTTCGCGCCCTGCACCAGCACATAACCCTTGTCGGCGATCTCCAGCGCCTGCCGGGCATTCTGCTCGACCATGAGGATCGGAATGCCGGTGCGCGCCACTTCGAGGATGCGGTCGAAAAGCTCGTCCATGACGATCGGCGAGACGCCCGCCGTGGGCTCGTCGAGCATCAGCACCTTGGGCCGGGTCATCAGCGCGCGGCCCACGGCGACCTGCTGGCGCTGGCCGCCCGAAAGCTCGCCCGCCGCCTGTTTGCGCTTGTCCTTGAGGATCGGGAAGAGGCCATAGATCTGTTCCATGGTCTCGCGGATGTCATCGCGCCGGATGAAGGCGCCCATCTCGAGGTTCTCTTCCACGGTCATCGAGGGGAAGATGTTGCGCACCTGCGGCACGAAGCCCATGCCGCGCCGCACCCGCTCTTGGGGGCTGAGCCCGGTGATGTCCTCGCCGTCGAGCCGCACCGCGCCCGAGCGCAGGTCGAGCATGCCGAAGACCGCCTTCATGGCAGTGGATTTGCCCGCGCCATTGGGGCCGACGATCACCGCGATCTCGCCGCGCTCCACGGCGATGGTGCAGCCGTGCAGAATATCCGCGCCCTTGCCGTAGCCGCCGGTCATCGCGTCGCCGATGAGGAAAGGCCCTTCAGTCTTCCCTACGGCTGCAGCATGACCGCCGCCGCCGCTGACCGGCATAGCCTCTCCCATCCCTGCGGGATTGGTGATCGAGCGGTCCTTGTTGCCGCGATCGTCATAGGTCTCGCCGCTCATGCCGCGCCCGCCTCTTCTTCTCTTTCCAAATACGCCGGGGGAGACGCGCGCAGCGCGGCGGGGGCGAAGCCCCCTCTGTCTTTCACTGCGCGCCTTTGGCGCGCGGAGGCGGAGCCCCCAGCTTTACTCAACAAGCAGATCATCCGCCGATCATCTCCTTGTTCTTCAGTCCGGTGCCCAGATAGGCCTCGATCACTGCCTCATTGGCCTTGATCTCGTCCACCGTGCCCTCGGCCAGCACCTTGCCCTCAGCCATGACGATGACCGGGTCGCACAGGCGCCCGATGAAATCCATGTCGTGCTCGATCATGCAGAACGTATAGCCGCGCTCTTGGTTGAGGCGCAGGATCGCGTCGCCGATGGTATTGAGCAGCGTGCGGTTCACCCCCGCGCCGACCTCGTCGAGAAAGACGATCTTGGCGTCGACCATCATCGTCCGGCCCAGTTCCAGCAGCTTCTTCTGCCCGCCCGAGAGGTTTCCGGCCTTCTCGTCCTTCAGGTGCGAGATGGTCAGGAAGTCGAGCACCTCGTCTGCCTGCTTCAGCAGCGCCGCCTCTTCCTGCGCGATGCGCCCGCGCCCGAAGATGGCGTTCCACAGGCTCTCGCCGGACTGGGTGCCGGGCACCATCATCAGGTTCTCGCGGCAGGTCATCGAGCTGAACTCATGGGCGATCTGGAAGGTGCGCAGCAGGCCCTTGTGAAACAGCTCATGCGGCGGCAGCCCGCTGATGTTCTCGCCATCCATGAAGACATGGCCCGAGGTCGGCGGCAGCGCACCGGCCACGACGTTGAAGAGCGTGGTTTTACCCGCGCCATTGGGGCCGACGAGCCCGGTGATCGAGCCCTTGGCGATCTCGAGGCTGGCCCCGTCAACGGCACGGAAACCGCCGAAGTGGCGGTGGAGGTTTTCGACGCGGATCAAATCTTGGGTCCCCGGAGGTTTGCGTGGGGTTTCTCGTGGCGGGCGTTCGGCGTCCCGCGTTCTGTCCGGCGCATGTTCTCCCGCGCCCTTGCTGGCGGGCGCGCCCGGGATCGCTCCCGGACGCGCCGCTTTGCTTACTTGAAGGAGACGGTCTCGAAGGCGCCGTCTTTGACTTCGTAGTAACGGTAGGTGCCAGCGGCTTCGCCTGCGCCGATCAGCTCGACGTTGGTGGCGCCGACGTAGTCGATGTCGCCGCCTTCGGCGAGGATCTCCAGCGCCTTGCCAAGCTCGCCCGGCAGGATCGGCTCGCCCGGGGCGTTGGCCACGTCGAGGATGTTGGCCGCAACCGCGGCCGACGACGGCTCGCCGCCCTTGGCCATGGCCAGCGCGATCAGCGCCGCCGCATCATAGCTCTCGCGGGTGTAGGTGCTTTCGGCGTTCACACCGGCGGCTTCGGCAACCTCGGCGAATTTATCCGCGCCTTCGCCCTGCGCCCAGGGCACCGAGCCGAAGGACCCGTCGATGTCGCTGCCAAGGTCGGCCAGCAGCGCGTCGGAATACATGCCGTCACCCATGGCGAAAGTGTCGAAGGCCCCGGTGTCGAGCGCGGCTTGGATCATGCCCTTGCCGCCCTGATCGGAATAGCCCAGCACCACCAGCACGTCGCCGCCCGCGGAGGCCAGCGCGCCGACTTCGGCGGAGTAATCAGCCTTGCCGTCTTCATGCGGCGCGGCGAGGGTCACTTCGCCGCCAGCCTCTTTGAAGGCCGCCTCGAAGGCATCGGCAAAGCCTTTGCCGTAGTCGTTGTTGGTGTAGGTCAGCGCCACCGAAGAGATGCCGCGATCCTGCAGGATGCCCGCCAGCACTTCGCCCTGGCGCGCGTCGGAGGGGGCGGTGCGGAAGAAAAGACCGTTGTCTTCGACCGTCGAGAGCGCCGGCGAAGTCGCCGAGGGCGAGATCATCGGCACGCCGTTCGGCACGGCGACGTTCGAGAGCACCGCACCGGTCACGCCCGAGCAGTCGGCGCCCATGATGGCGACGATGCCGTCGGTGGTGACAAGGCGCTCTGCGGCGGCGGTGGCGGCGGCGCTGTCGATGCAGGTGCTGTCTGCGCGCACCGGAACCAGCGTGACGTTCTCGAGGAACTTGCCGCTGTCGTTCACCTCGGTCATTGCCAGTTCGGCACTGTCGGCCATCGCCGGGGTCAGCGACTCGATGGGGCCGGTGTAGCCGAGGATGACGCCGATCTTGGCGTCATCGGCGAAGGCGGCACCGGCGGTGACGAGCGGAAGCGTAGAGGCCAGAAGCCACTTCTTCATGTGGTATCTCCCAGATTGGTTACTTGTTATTCTCGGCGGAGCCTATGCGGGCAAAATGCAAAAGAAAAGGGCGTTCCGCGAGCGATAATTACGTTCTCCCAACGTCAATCACGTTGCCGACAGATCGGCGGTTAAGCGCTGGTCCAAGGTCTTTCGCGCCCCATCTCGTCGGGTCAGGAGGATGTGACCATGCGAGACCGCTTCATCACTTTTTCGAGCACGCTGAGCGTGATGCTTGCCTTGGCGGGCGGACCGGCTTTGGCGCTGGAGACCAGCGCAGGCGAGATGCGGATCACGCCGGTTGTCGACGGGCTCGAGATGCCGTGGGGCTTCGATTTCCTGCCCGGCGGCGGGGTGCTGATCACCGAGAAGGCGGGTGTGCTGCTGCGCGTCAAGGATGGGCGGGCCGAGCGCCTTTCTGGCCTGCCAGAGGTCGCGGACAGCGGTCAGGGCGGGTTGCTCGACGTGCTGGTGCCCGAGGATTTTGCGCAGAGCCGCGAGGTCTTCATGACCTATGCCAAGCCGCAGGAGGATGGCGGCGCGGGCACGGCAGTGCTGCGCGCGGTGCTTCCCGAGGCGGGCACGGCGCTGCAGGACGTGCGGGTGATCTTTGAGATGACGCAGGGCAATTCCAGCGGGCGGCATTTCGGCTCGCGTCTGGTCGAAGGGCCGGACGACACGCTCTTTGTCACCGTAGGCGAGCGGGGCGAGGCGGCGGCGGCGCAGGACCTGTCGCGCCACAATGGATCCGTGCTGCGCATCGGGCGTGACGGCTCTGTCCCGCAGGACAACCCGTTCATCGGCACCGCCGGGGCGCAGGCGGCGATCTGGAGCTTTGGGCATCGCAACCCGCAGGGCGCGGCGATGGATGGCGAAGGGCGGCTGTGGGTGGCCGAGCATGGCGCCAAGGGCGGCGATGAGGTCAATCTGATCGAGCGCGCGGGCAACTACGGCTGGCCGGTGATCTCTTATGGCACGCATTATTCCGGCGCAAAGATCGGCGAGGGCACCGAAAAGCCGGGCATGACGCAGCCGGTGTTCTACTGGGACCCGTCGATTGCGCCCTCGGGCATGGTGTTCCTTGAGGACAGTGCCGTGCCCGCATGGGACGGCGACGCGCTGGTCGGTTCGCTGAAGTTCGATTTCATCTCACGGCTGTCGGGGGAGCCGCTGAGCGAGGTCGAGCGGATCGAAGCGCCGGAGACGGGCCGGGTGCGCGACGTGGATCAGGGGCCGGACGGCGCGATCTGGTTCTTGTCCGAGATCGACGGCACGCTCTACCGGATGACGCCACAGTCGGGGGCGGGCGAGGACGGCTGAGCCGTTAGTCCTCGGCCCGCACCGTGCCTTGGGTGCCGCGCTCGCGGTAGGGCGTGGTCTGGTAATGCGCCCGGTAGCATTTGGAGAAATGCGAGGGGCTGGCAAAACCGCAGGCCAGCGCGACGTTGATCACGCTCATGTCGGTCTGCATCAGCAGGTTGCGCGCCTTCTGCAGACGCAGTTCCATGTAGTAGCGCTTGGGCGAGCGGTTGAGGTAGCGCCGGAACAGCCGTTCAAGCTGGCGGGTGGACATGCCCACTTCCTTGGCCAGCACCGCAGGGCTGATCGGCTCTTCGATATTGGCCTCCATACGGTGGATGACCTGACTGAGCTTGGGGTGGCGCACGCCGATGCGGGTGGGCACCGAAAGCCGCTGACTGTCCTGATCGGTGCGGATCGAGCTGTAGATGATCTGGTCGGCCACGGCATTGGCCAGATCGGCACCGTGATCATCGGCGATGATCTTCAGCATCAGGTCGATCGAGGCGGTGCCGCCCGCCGCCGTCATTCGGTTGCCGTCGATCACATAGATCCGCTTCGACAGTTCGACCTCTTCGAATTCCTCGGCGAAACCGTCGTGGTTCTCCCAGTGAATCGTCGCGCGCTTGCCGTCGAGCAGCCCGGCCTTGGCCAGCGTCCAACTGGCGGTGCACAGCCCGCCGACCGCCTGACAGCGCCGCGCCTCGCGGCGCAGCCAGTTCAGCAGCTTGCGGGAGGTGGCCAGATGCACGTCGATGCCGCCGCAGACCAAGATCGTATCGTCCCGGCCCAGTTCGGGCAATTCGGAGGCAACCTTGAACTCCGGCCCCGCCGAGCAACGCACCGTATCGCCATCGGCACCGGCAAGGCTCCATTCGTAGAGCGTCTGACCTGACATGCGATTGGCGATGCGCAAAGCCTCGATCGCGGCCGAAAAGCTCAGAAGCGTGAATTGCTCCAGCAAAACAAAGGTGAAGCGGCGCGGCTTCTGCAGGCTGGCTGGTGCGGCGGGCACTCGCGGGTCGGGCATCGCGCGGATCCTTGCTGGTTACCTGCTGCGCAGGGGCAGGCGGGGTCACATGGTCAGGAAAGCCAATCTGCGTCAAGACATGTCGTTTTGATGACAGGGGGTTCGCGGGACATTTGCCGCTTCGCTATGCGCAGGGCTATGACGTGGCGTCCTTGACGCTGCGTGTATTAGCTGTGGCATTGCCGCATTTGGTTCGCTATACGCGATCCACGTTTCAAGGAACGTTTACGCTAACGGAGTGTCGTCGGGAGAAAGCCATGACCGAGTGGAGCAAATCGAGCTGGAGAACCAAACCGCGGATTCAGATGCCGGATTATCAAGATCAGGCAGAACTGAACGCTGTCGAGGCTCAGCTTTCGAAGTATCCACCGCTGGTTTTTGCGGGCGAGGCCCGTCGCCTGCGCGAAGAGCTGGGAAAAGCGTCGCGCGGCGAGGCGTTCCTGCTGCAGGGCGGTGACTGCGCTGAAGCCTTCGACCAGTTCTCGGCCAATTCCATCCGCGACACCTTCAAGGTGATGCTGCAGATGGCGATGGTGCTGACCTATGGCGCCAAGGTGCCGGTGGTGAAAGTGGGCCGGATGGCCGGTCAGTTCGCCAAGCCGCGTTCGGCCCCCACGGAAACCGTGGATGGCGTCGAACTGCCGAGCTTCCGCGGCGACATCATCAACGAGCTGGCCTTCACCCCCGAAGCGCGCAAGCCCGATCCGCGCAAGATGCTGCAGGCCTACACGCAGGCGGCGGCGACGCTGAACCTGATCCGCGCCTTCTCGACCGGCGGTTACGCCGATGTGCATCAGGTGCACCAGTGGACGCTCGGCTTCGTCGAGGGCGAGAAAGCCACGCGCTACCGCGACATGGCGAACCGCATCTCGGACACGCTGGACTTCATGAAAGCCGCCGGTGTCGACAGCAACCGGTCGGCGGCGCTGCATCAGGTGAACTTCTACACCAGCCACGAGTTGCTTCTGCTGGAGTATGAAGAGGCGCTGACCCGCATCAACTCGACCTCGGGCAAATGGCTCGCAGGCTCGGGCCACATGATCTGGATCGGCGACCGCACCCGTCAGCCCGATGGCGCGCACGTGGAATTTGCCCGTGGCGTGATGAACCCGATCGGCCTCAAGTGCGGCCCCTCGATGACCACCGAAGATCTCAAGGTGCTGATCGAGAAGCTGAACCCCGAGAACGAAGCGGGCCGCCTGACGCTGATCTCGCGCTTCGGTGCGGGCAATGTGGGCGATCACCTGCCGCGTCTGGTGAAGACCGTGAAGGAAATGGGCGCCAACGTCGTCTGGACCTGCGATCCGATGCACGGCAACACCATCAAGTCGGCCTCGGGCTACAAGACACGCCCGTTCGACTCGGTGCTGCGCGAGGTGCGCGAGTTCTTTGCCGTGCACCGCGACGAGGGCACCGTGCCCGGCGGCGTGCATTTCGAGATGACCGGTCAGGATGTGACCGAATGCACCGGTGGCCTTTACGCCGTGTCCGACGAGAACCTGTCGGACCGCTACCACACCGCTTGCGATCCGCGTCTCAACGCCTCGCAGTCGCTGGAGCTGGCCTTCCTCGTCGCCGAGGAGCTGACCGCGCTGCGCGACAAATCGGCGGATGTTGCCTCGGCCTGAGCCAGTGCATCCTGAGAATTGAGAAAGGCGGTCCTTCGGGGCCGCCTTTTTGCTTTTGGGGACGTGCGGTGACAAATCGCTGCGCGGTTCGGCCAATTTCGGCCCACCCGGAAATTGTGAGAGATCCGGAGCGGCGCCTTCTGCGTAGTCCTTGTAACCCTCAAGGAGATTGCAGATGCTTCGACGCCCATTTCCCCTTACCGCGGTCGGTCTTGCTGCCGCAGCCACGCTTGTCGCTCCAATCGCCGGTCAAGCCGCCGGACAGACAGATGGCGAGATTTTCCGCCCGCTCCCCGCAGAGCAACGCGACCTGCAGGACATGCGCTGGGACAAGCGCCCGGTGCTGCTCTTTGCGCCGTCCGAAAGCGATGAGACCTATAGCCAGCAGATGGCGCTCTTCCGTCAGGCCGAGGCAGAGTTGCGCGACCGCGATATCGTCGTGCTCAGCGACCTGCAGCCGGATCAGCCGAGCCCGCTGCGGCAGGGGTTCTCGCCCGGCGGCTTCAAGCTGGTGCTGGTCGGCAAGGACGGCGGCGTGAAACTGGAGGAAGACGCGGTGCTGTCCCCCAAGCAGCTGTTCGCGGTGATCGACCGGATGCCGATGCGCCGGAACGAGATGAACGACTGACCTGCAAGCAATTGATGCTGCAAGAGAAAGGCGCGGTCCGCAGACCGCGCCTTTCTTGTGTCTGGACGGACCGGAGGCGGCGTCAGGCCGCTTCGGTGTCGCTGGGTTCCTTCGGCTTGCCGAAATCCTTCGGCGACAGAAGTGCAAGCTGGTCGCTGGCCCAATGGTTGGTGTCGCGCTTTTCCACCGCGCTTCGCAGCAGCGCGATCCGGGCGCGGCGCTCTTCCTCGGGCATGTCGATGGCCAGATCGATGGCGAAATCCATGGCGCGGGTCGACCAGGGATTGGTCAGCACCGCCGCGCCGAGCTCCACCGCTGCGCCGGCGAATTCCGAGAGCACCAGCACGCCGTCGCCATCCTTGCGCGAGGCGACATATTCCTTGCAGACAAGGTTCATGCCGTCAGCGAGCGGGGTGATCCACGCCACGTCGGCCACCTGATACCAGGCCACAAGTTCCTCGAAGGGGATGGCGCGCGAGATCAGCGCGCAGGGCTGGAAGGTGAAGCTGCCGAAACGCCCGTTGATCCGGCCCGCGATCTCTTCGAGCTCTTTCTGGATCGGCTCGTAGACGGTCATATTGCGGTTGGCGGGCACCGAGACGTGCAGCAGGCGCACCTGACCGCGCAGGTCCGGGCGGCGCTCCAGCAGGCGCTCGAACGCCAAGAGCTGATCGGCACCGCCCTTGGTGTAATCGGTGCGCCCGACCGACAGCAGCAGCTTGCCGTCGCCGATCTCTGAGCGGAAGCGGGCGGCCAGCTTGTCGGTGTCCTCGCTCTCGGCAAGGCTTTTGATGTAGTCGGTGTTCACGCCCACGGGGGTCACCCCAAGATGCACCACATGCCCGTCGTCGAGGTGAATCTCGGTCGGCACCGTGCGGTCCGACAGCGCCGAGCCTTCCGACATCATGTCTTCGGCGACCTTGGTGCGCGGCACTTGGCCCACGTCGCGCAGGCTTCGCACGCAGCTCAGGAAGTTCGAGGCATAGCGCGGGATGTGAAAGCCCACCACGTCGGCGGCCAGCAGCGAGTCGATGATCTCGCCGCGCCACGGCAGCACGTTGAACATATCTGCCGCCGGGAAGGGCGTGTGGTGATAGAAGGAGATGCGCAGGTCGGGGCGCATCTGGCGCAGGTAGCCGGGCACCAGCCACAGGTTGTAGTCGTGGACCCAGACCGCCGCGCCATGGGCGGCCTCCGAAGCGGCCGCCTCGGCGAAGGCCCAGTTCACCTCGCGGAAGGTCGGCCAGTCGACCGGGTCGTAGTTATACTTTTCCTTGAACCCGTGCAAAATCGGCCAGAACGCCTCTTTCGAGGTGATGTGGTAGAAGCTGCGCACCTGTTCGGCGGTCAGCGGCAGGCGCGAGACGGTGTATTTGCCAAAGCTGTCCTCGATATCCACCACGCGGTCGAAACCGGGGTTCGAGGAATCTCGGCCTCTTTCCATGCCACCCAAGCGGCCTTGTCGACCGAGCCGAAGAAGCTCTTCAGCGTGGGGACGATGCCGTTGGGGCTTTTGTTTTCACGGAACTCGATCTTGCCATTCACCTCAACCTCTTCATAGGGCTGGCGGTGGTAGACGATCACCAGATCACTGGGCATGGGTCAGGCTCCTTTCGGAAGGTCGTGCATTTCGAAGGTCTGGATCGCCTCAATGATTCCCGCGGCGCCGATGCGCTCTGCTTTATGGACATGCGGCAGGTCCTTGACCTCTTTGATCAGGGCGTCCTCGGCGCCGCCCACGGCGACGGCGGGCAGCCCGCATTGCAGCATCGACAGATCGTTGAGCGTGTCGCCCGCGGCAAGCACGCGGCGCTCTTCGATCTTCAGATGCGAGACGAGAAGGCGCAACGACGGCCCTTTGGAAATGCCGCGCGGCAGCACGTCGAAATAGCGGTTGTCCGAGACCAGCGGGTCATGGCCCATCTCGCGCACCTTGTCGTGCGCCGAAGGATCGAAGGCCTCGGCGTCGAGGTCATAGCTGATGCGGTAGCGGAAATCGGTGGGCTGCAGCGTCAGGCCGGGGTGGCCTTCGAGCGCCGCGCGCACCGTGTCACCGGCGTTGCCCCATGTCTCGGCGATCTCTTCTTCGAGCGGCTCGATCGGGTGGATGTCGCCATCCTGCACCTCGGCGATGGTGGTGCCCACGTCGCCGACCACGAATTCGGGCCACGGCACGCCGCCGTCGCAAAGCTCGCGGATGAAGCGCGGGTCGCGGCCGGTGACGAAGATCAGGCCGACCGTGTCGCGGTTCGCCTCGATCCAGTCATAAAGGGTTTTCCGGTCCGCATCGGTGCCGCCAAGGAAGGTGCCGTCGAGATCGGTCGCCAGCACGAAGCGGCAGGTTGCGATGTCTCGGGCCTTCGTGGTGTCGAGGCTCATGCGGGGTCTCCTTCGTGGGGATGCAGTAGCAGGTCGAGGGCGCGGGGTTCGCCCTCGATCGGGGCAGCCCAAAGCTGCTGGAAGGTGGCGGTGAGCGGCGCGCCCTCATGCAGGACGGCATGCACCGCCTCGCAGATCGGCATGCGCACGCCGAGGCGGCGGGCCAGATCGACCACCGAGACGGCGTTCACTTCGCCCTCGACCACGACCGGCTTGCCGTCAAAGCATTCATCGCGCGCCATGCCGCGGCCCAGCTGCGTGCCAAGCGCCATATTGCGCGAGGTGGTGGACGAGCAGGTGAGGGTGAGATCGCCCGCGCCGGCAAGGCCGGTCACCGTCTCGCGGCGGCCGCCAAGCGCTTCGGCAAGGAACTTCATCTCATCCATGCCGCGGGTGATAAGCGCCGCGCGGGTGTTTTCGGCAAAGCCAGCGCCGGTCATCATACCGCAGGCGATGGCGATCACGTTCTTCACCGCGCCGCCAACCTCTACGCCGACCAGATCGTCGGAGATATAGGGGCGGAAGGCGTCGGTCTGCATGGTCAGCGCGAGCCGGGCCGCGGGGGCTTTCTCGGGCTCGATCCGGTCATGGTGCGTGAAGTTGAAGGCCACGGTGGCAGCGGTCGGATGGCCGAGCGCGGTTTCCGTGGCGAAGGTCGGGCCAGAAAGGGCGCCGACGGGATGGCCGGGAAGCTCTTCCTCGACCACATGGCTCAGCAGATAGCCGGTGCCGCGCTCGATGCCCTTGCAGCAGAGCGCGAGGGGCACGCCCTCGGGCAGAAACTCGCGCATCGAGCGGGCGACGTCGCGCAATGTGTGGGAGGGGGTGACCAGCAAAACCGCTTCGGTGTTTTCGAGCGCTTTGCGCAGGTCAGAGGTTGGACGCAGCGTTGCGGGCAGGTCGATGCCGGGCAGGTGGTCCGGGTTCTGGCCGGTGTCGGCCATGGCCTTGGCAAGATCGGGGCGGCGGCCCCAGATGCGTGTCTCGCATCCTGCGCGGGCGGCGGTGGTGGCAAGGGCGGTGCCCCAGCTCCCCATGCCGATCACGGTCAGGCGAGAATAGGGCGTGGCGCGCCGGGGGCCGGTGAGGCTTTCGGGCTGCGCGGGCGGGGTTGGGATGCTCTGTCCGTCCATGACACATGTGGGGCCGCTGCCACGTGGTGGCACCGTCGGCGACCCAGAGGGCTCTCTCCGTTGCTGTTGTCCTGATAACGCTGACTCTAGGTCGATTGTTCCGGGAATAACACCAGTGAACGCGAAATTTTTCTGCGCTTGCGAGGTATTTTCGATGCAACCCGCTGACATAACACGCATGTTTTGATCTGAAATTACTGCCTAAATTTTAATCATGGAACCATTTGGCGGCTCGTGGTGTTCGAGAAAACAAGAGGTTGAGCGTTCCGCCGCTCATCTCCGGGTGCCTCGGATTTGACCTGCGGAAAATTGGCCATACTCTCTTACCCATACGCCGCAGTGCAGCGGGGCTGATTACACAGGCCTTAGCACGGCATTGATATTTTGGCGGTCCGTCACGAGGGCGGATCACCGAGATCAGGTCACTCGAAAGGAGTTCCAGACGTGAGCACGCCCGATATGAAGACCGGCAAATCCAAAGTGAGAACTGCGATTTTCCCCGTTGCCGGACTCGGGACCCGTTTCCTGCCCGCGACCAAGGCAACACCGAAAGAGCTGCTGCCCGTTCTCGACAAGCCGCTGCTGCAGTTCGCCATCGACGAGGCGCGCGCCGCCGGGATCGAGCGGATGATCTTCGTCTCGCACCCCAGCAAGAGCGCCATCGAGCGCTATGTCCATCAGGACAAAGACCTTTGCGACACGCTGCGCGAGCGCGGCAAGCACAAGATCGCCAACTCGTTGCATGAGGCGGCGATCAACCCCGATGAAGAGCAGGTGTTCTTCGTCATGCAGCCCGAGCCGCTTGGCCTTGGTCACGCGGTGCTCTGCGCCGCCGAACATGCGCTGCCGGGTCCGGTGGCGGTGATCCTGCCCGACGATCTGATCGTCAGCGAAAAGGGCTGCCTGTCCGAGATGATCGAAGCCTATGAGACCTCGGAGCCGGGCCACATGGTTGCGACCATGGAAGTGAAGCGCGACGAGGTTTCGGCCTATGGCGTTCTGGTGCCCGAGGGCGAGGCCGAGGGCCAGATGCTGCGCGCGTCCGGCATGGTCGAAAAGCCCGAGGCCGACAAGGCGCCGTCGCTGCAGGCGGTGGTTGGCCGCTACGTGCTCGACGGGTCGATCTTTGCCGATCTCGACGGCCTGCCCGCCGGTCTGGGCGGCGAGATTCAGCTGACCGATGCCATCGCGCTTGGCGCGGAGAAGGTGGGTCTGTGTGGTTTCCGCTTCTCGGGCGACCGTTTCGACTGCGGCTCCAAGGCCGGGATGCTGCGTGCGACGCTGGCCTATGCCGGAACGCAGAAGGAATTCCACCCGGTGCTGCAGGAGCTGCAGCCGATGCCCATCGCGGCAGAGTGATCTTTTCGGACGCAGGTCCGCAAAATCAAAACGCGGCGCTTACGGGCGCCGCGTTTTTCTTATGTCGCGATGGGCTCGCCCAATTGGCTCAATCGTCGTTAGAGACGATCAGGCGCAGGTAGGGCGGACGTTTGCCGCCGGTCTCCTGCGCGGGTTTGAACGGAGCGGGCGTGAAAGGCGCGCCGTCTTCGGCAAGCGCGCGGATCGGCGCGACGGGCGGCTTGGGCAGGCTGACGGGCTTGGTGAGGCTGTGCTCGTCGCGCTTGGCCAAAGCCTCACCCGGCGCATGCATGCTGATGCTTTCTATGCGGAAGCGTCGGGGCGTGCGCCCGACGCGGCCATGGGTCACCAGTGCGCCGATCATCCGGCTGAGATCGCCCATGTCCGAGCGCAACGGCAGAAGCACCATGTCCCCGGTCAGGCGGCTTTTGCCGAAGCCTTCCTCGGCCACAAGCTGCATCCGCACTTCCACGCCGTCGGCGAAGAGTTTGGCAATGGCCGCGCCCAGTTGGTCGCGATCCTCGGGGGCGATCAGAGCCGAGAGCGGCATGCCCGAGGTTTCCATTCCCATAAGCTCGTTGAGATGGGTGCCCGCCACGCGCAGCTTTGCCAGCATCGGGGCAATGCGCTCTCCGAGGAAAGCATATTCCAAGGCGCTTTCGATGCCGCGGGGGTCGATCTGGCTGCGCAGCGGGATCTGCCCGTCGGCGCCGACGAGCCCCTGCCAATAGGCCTCGATCAGCCGCAGCGGCGCGAGACGCCGTTCCTTCTCGTGCTCTGTCATAGACACCACACCCTCGCCGTTACCACCCAACCCGAACATCTGCACTCGCTCCAATGCTAACACTTTTCGCCGGATGCGCGCCCCCGAATGCAGCCGACGTTGATTGGAGATTAAGTTACCTCAAATGCGTCCGGTTTTCGCCCCAATTGTGACCGAAGGGTTAACAGTGCCTTTTAGGGTGCGGCTGGACAGGCTCGGCATGGGCTTGTAGGCCATTGAAAGCGGGCGTCGAATTTTGCCCGGACGCGAATTTGAAAGGGTCTGAAATGCGGCAATCCATGACCGGTTTTGCATCACGCCAAGGAGAAACCGCGGGGCTCCGCTGGAGCTGGGAGTTGCGCGGGGTGAATGGCAAGGGGCTGGAGCTCCGCCTCCGGCTGCCCGACTGGATCGAGGGGCTCGAGCCGCAGGTCCGCGCCGCGGCGCAAAAGGCGCTGGCGCGGGGCAACGTGCAGATCTCGCTCAAGACGCAGGGCAACGGCGAGGAGGCGGCGGCGGAGCTTGATGAGGCGGTGCTGACGCGCGTCCTGACGGCGATGGCGCGGATCGAGGGGGCTGCGGCCGGGCAGGGGCTGGTGCTCTCGCCATCCTCTGCGGCGCAGATTGTGGCCCTGCGCGGCGTGCTGAGCACCTCTGGCGCGCCCGCCGATATCACCCAGTTGCGCGGCGAGATGCTGGCGGCGTTCGGCGAGGCGCTGGAGGAGTTCACCCAGATGCGCCGCACCGAAGGCGCGGCTCTGGCCGCGATCCTGACCGGGCAGCTTGATGAGATCGAGGCTTTGGTGGCGCAGGCCGCCGAGGCGGTCGAGGCGCGTCGGGGCGAGCAGGACGAGCGTCTGCGCGCCCAGTTGCAGCGCGTGATGGAGGGGGTGAGCGGCGTCGATGAGGCGCGCGTCGCGCAGGAACTGGCGGTGATCGCGGTGAAATCCGACGTCACCGAAGAGCTTGACCGCCTGACCGCCCATGTGGCCGCGGCGCGCGAGCTTCTTGCAGCGGAAGGGGCTGTAGGGCGGCGCCTCGACTTTCTGATGCAGGAATTCAACCGCGAGGCGAACACGCTCTGCTCGAAATCCGGCTCCGCCGCCTTGACGCAGGTCGGCCTGACCCTCAAGACGGTCATCGACCAGATGCGCGAGCAAGTGCAGAACGTGGAGTAATATGACTATGAGCGGACGGCGCGGCCTCCTGATCATCCTTTCCTCGCCCTCGGGCGCGGGCAAATCGACCTTGGCCAAGCGTCTGCGGGCGTGGGATCCGTCGATCATCTTTTCGGTCTCGGCGACCACACGGGCGCCGCGGCCCGGCGAGGTGGACGGCGAGGACTACCATTTCATGCCCGAGATCGACTTCAAGAAGGCCGTGTCGAGCGGCAATATGCTCGAACACGCGCATGTCTTCGGCAATTTCTACGGCTCGCCCAAGGGCCCGGTGCGCGAGGCGATCATCGACGGGCAGGACGTGCTGTTCGACATCGACTGGCAGGGCGCGCAGCAGATCACCAACTCCGAGCTTGGCCTGCACACGCTGTCGATCTTCCTGCTGCCGCCGTCGATCGGCGAGCTCAAGCGGCGGCTCGAGGCGCGCGGTCAGGACGGCGCCGATGTCATCGACAAGCGGATGCAGAAAAGCTGGGACGAGATCTCGCACTGGGGCTCGTATGACTTCGTTCTGGTGAACGAGGACCTCGACGAGACCGAGGCGCAGCTCAAGAGCATCATCACCGCCACGCGGCTGCGCCGCACCCAGCAGCCCGGACTGCTGAACCATGTGCGGGCGCTGCAGGCAGAGTTTGAGGAGGGCGACGTATGACAGTTTACGCGTTGGACGGGGTGGCCCCGGAGCTTCACGAAAGCGCCTGGGTCGCGCCCGATGCGAACCTCATCGGCAAAATTGTCATGGAAGAGGGCAGCTCGGTCTGGTTCGGCTGCACGCTGCGCGGCGACAATGAGGAAATCCGCGTGGGCGCAGGCTCGAACGTTCAGGAGAACGTGGTGTGCCACACCGATATGGGTTTCCCGCTGACCATCGGCGCGGGCTGCACCATCGGCCATAAGGCGATGCTGCACGGCTGCACGATCGGCGAGAACTCTCTGATCGGCATGGGGGCGACAATCCTCAACGGCGCGAAGATCGGGCGCAACTGCCTGATCGGTGCCGGGGCGCTGATCCCGGAAGGCAAGGAAATCCCCGATGGCAGCCTTGTGATGGGCATGCCGGGCAAGGTGGTCCGGCAGCTTGACGAGGCGGCGATCGAAGGGCTGCGGAAGTCGGCGCTGAACTACCAAGAAAATGCCCGACGCTTCAGCGCCGGGCTAATCCCTGTCTGATCCGGCGAATGCTGGGTCAGGCGTTGGCGAGTGCGTATTCGACCTTGCTGCTAACTTCGTCCTGAAGACGACGGGTCAGCAGCGGCGTCGGAATGCCGCGAAGCGCCGGTTTGCGGTTCGGTGCGCGCTGGCTTTCCTGCAGGAAGCCAAGAATTTGCTCGGCATGATCACGGTTGCGCGCCACAAGCTTGTGGCCCTTCACCGTCCATTGCCAATAGGCGTCCTCCGGCCAAGAGATCGTCTTCGCCTCGAAGGTCTTGCAGGCCTTGCACCACACCATGCCCCGCTCGTTCAGCCGATACCCTTCGCCGGTCTCACCCGGTTGCAGGAACTTCGGCTTCTTGCAGTCCGGCTGTTGCCACTTGAACTGCTCGGGGAAAAGTTCTTCTACGACAACGCGGCCCCAGACATGCGAATGTTCTGGGACGTCAGGTAGCCGTACGACACAGGTAAACCGGAAAGGCTCGAAGAACTGGGCAGCCTTGCCGCAATCACTACAGCGTACATCGAGAGGATCATTCTGCATCTTCGTCGACGCTCCTGTAAGTTGTAGGTGCCCCCACCTACGTCTTTAGGATGTGTTAAGAATTGGGCTGAAATCAACCTTAATTATTGCAAACTTCCCGTTACACGGGTGTAAAGAGGGCGACAGTAAACAATTCTGACGGACGTTCACGCTTGCTGCAGACGCTTTTGAATTTTCTGTGATTTTGTTTAGTTTTTCGCGTGAATGCGGGGTGATTGTTCCGCCACGGTTCTGCGCGGATTTTTGCCTCAGATTCTCTGTCTTGTCCTGACCGGGGCGCTGTGCAAAGCCTGTGGCCGAATTAAGGAGGCCCCATGGACACCCGCAAGACCCTCATTCGCCCGGTTCCCGTACCCGCATCGGTTTCTTCGGCCGTGGTCACGCCCATCATGCCGGCGGTGGTTTACGCCTCCGACAGCCCGGATTCGCTCGACGATCAGTACAATGGGGTCACCTCCGGCTACACCTATGCGCGCGAAGGTCATCCCAACGCCGACATGCTGGCGCAGCGCATCGACGCGCTTGAGGGGATGGAGGGCGGCATCGTCACCGGATCCGGCATGTCCGCTGTGTCCGCCGTTCTGCTTGGGCTGCTGAGCGCGGGCGATCACGTTCTGGGGGCCGATCAGCTTTATGGCCGGTCGCTGCGGATGATGGCCGAAGACCTGCCGCGCTTGGGCATCGCCACCTCGCTGGCCGATCCGACCGACATCACCGCTTTTGCTGCCGCATTGCGGCCCGAGACAAAGCTGGTGCTGATCGAACTGGTGTCGAACCCGACGCTGCGGATCGCCGACCTCGACGGGATCGCCGCGCTCTGCAAGGAAAAGGGCGTGCTGCTGGCGGTGGACAACACCTTTACCACCCCCGCCGCGATCAAGCCGGTGGAGCGCGGTGCCGATATCGTCATTCATTCGGTGACCAAGCTGCTCGCGGGCCATGCGGATGTGACGCTGGGCTGGGTGGCCGCCAAGGACCCGGAGGTGAACCAGCGCCTGCGCGTCTTCGCCGTGACCGCGGGCCTCACCGCAAGCCCGTTTGATTGCTGGCTGGCCGAGCGCGGGTTGATGACCTTCCCGCTGCGGTTCCGCCAGACGCAGGAGACGGCGCAGCGGCTGTCCGATTTCCTGACCGGCAAGCCGGGCGTGCGCCGCGTGCTCTATCCGGGCCGCGCCGACCATCCCGACGCCGGGCGCGCGCAATCGGTGCTGCGGGGCAATCCGGGCAATATGCTCAGCTTCGAGCTGGACGGCGGGCGGGCCGCGGCCAATGCTTTCACAGAGGCGGCGCAGGGCATCGCCTTCGCGCCGACGCTGGGCGATGTGGGCACCACGCTGTCGCACCCCGCATCCTCGTCGCACCGCGCGCTGACGCCCGAGGGGCGGGCCGCGCTGGGGATCTCCGAGGGCTTCTTCCGCGTCTCGGTGGGTCTTGAGGATCCCGAGGCGCTGCTCGAGGTCTTCGAGAGTGGTCTCAAAGCCGCGCGAGAGGCGCTCTGATGAAGGCCGAGGCGCGCGATCTGATCGACGCCATGCCGCTTCCGGCGGTGCTGATCCGCTGGGACGAGAGGATCGACGCCGCCAACGCCGAAGCGACCGCCTTGCTGGGCGAGGGGCTCGCGGGCCGGCATTTCATCACCGTGCTGCGCCAGCCGGTGCTGCTGGATGCGATCGAGGGCACGTTTCGCGACGGCACACCGCGCAAGACCCGCTACCTGTCGACCGATGGTCGGCAGGACACCGCCTTTGATGTGGCCTGCCGCGCGGTGGCGCTCGAGAAAGGGCCGGGCGTGCTGCTCACCTTCGCCGATGTCACCCATCTGGAGCAGGCCGGGCAGATGCGGCGCGATTTTGTCGCCAACGTCAGCCATGAGCTGCGCACGCCGCTGACCGCTTTGCTGGGGTTCATCGAGACCCTGCGCGGCCCGGCGCGCGAAGATGCGGCGGCGCGCGAGCGCTTTCTGGGGATCATGGAGACCGAGGCCGAACGCATGGAACGGCTCGTGGGCGATCTGCTCTCGCTCAGCCGTCTGGAGGCGGAAGAGCGCGTGCGCCCGACCGAGCCGCTTGATCTGCCGGAGCTTATGGGCTCGGTGCTGAACGGGCTGGCGCCGCTGGCCGAAGAGGCCGGTGTCAGCTTGGTCCGCGATCTGCCCGAGGGGCCGCTGGAGGTAGTTGGTGATTCCGATCAGCTGCGGCAGGTCATGGTCAATCTGGTTGAAAACGCGGTGAAATATTCCGGGCGCGGCGCGCAGGTGACGGTGCGCCTGTCGCCGCCGACCTATCAGCCGCGCCTGCGGGCTGAGGGGGTCGAGATCGAGGTGATCGACACCGGTCCGGGCTTTGATCCGCTGCATATCCCGCGCCTGACCGAACGGTTCTACCGGGTCGACAGTCACCGCTCGCGCGAGATGGGCGGCACCGGGCTGGGCCTCGCCATCGTCAAGCATATCGTGAACCGCCACCGCGGGCGGCTGCGGATCGAAAGCACGCCGGGCAAGGGCAGCACCTTCCGGGTGATCCTGCCGCTGCGCGCCACCGCCGCTCGTTCGGATGGTGCCTAGGAAACCCTAGGCTTCAGCGAGAGCGCGGCAATCGCCGCCAGCGCTTTCTCGGGATCGGGGTCTTTGCCAAGGGTTCGTTCCGCCCAGTCCTGATGCGCCCCGACGATCCTGAGCGGGAAGCGGTCCAGCCCCAGAACCTTGGCGACGCAGAAGCGATGGTTGCCCGAGCCAGCCTTCAGGATATCACCCTGCGGGCCGATGACCGCGGTGCTGGCATAGCCTTCGTCACCGCAGCGGTAGCCCTCACGCTCGAGGCTCTCGATCAACGGCAGAACATAGCTGGCAAAGAAGGCGCGAATCTCCGGCTCGCTATGCATCTCGATGGTCTTGTGGCGCGCGCAGCCGGTCTGTTCGAGGTCTGCCAGCAAGTCCCGGTACCACGCGCTTTGCCCGACATCGCCGCGATGCCGGACGACATCGGCCACACGGATGTAGCGCGGTGTCTCGGCGACAGGTCGCGGGGTCGCAAAATCGGCGCGTGGAATCACGAAGGGCTCGCGGTGTTTTATGAACGGACGCAGCATGGCGACGACCGGCGCGGGCAATCTGCGCGACAAATGGCGCAGCTTTCTTTTGCCGACCGGCCATTTGCTGCCAACAGCCAGATCGACGGTGCGCGGGTCGACCCAAATCACGGCCCGGTCCCCGGAGCCGTGAAGAAAATACCTTTGCATCAACGGCATAGTGCGCGTCTCCCTGCGGGTCAGGGGGTGGTGTTAGGCAGCGTTTGCACCCGTATGGGTGGCATTCGTGATCTATTTTTCGCACATCTGTTTAGTGGGTCGCTCAATAAAATGGCCCAATTCGGACGGTGTCATAAAAGCGTTACATAGGTGTCACAAAAGCATAGCGAACGTTGCCTAGGCACCGCTTCAAGTTCCCCGACCGGGGGACGGGTTCTGACCAAACAGGAGCATTCATATGCAATCCGTCAAACTCGCCGTTTCGGCACTCGCGCTCGCCGCTGCTTCGGCCACCGCTGCTGCCGCACGTGACAACGTGCAAATTGCTGGCTCGTCGACCGTGCTGCCCTACGCCTCGATCGTCGCCGAAGCTTTCGGCGAGAACTTCGACTTCCCGACCCCCGTCGTGGAATCGGGCGGCTCCTCGGCTGGCCTGAAGCGTTTCTGCGAAGGCGTTGGCGAGAACACCATCGACATCGCGAACGCCTCGCGCGCCATCCGCGAAAAAGAGATCAAAGCCTGTGCCGACGCTGGCGTGACCGACATCATCCAGGTCCGCATCGGCTATGACGGCATCGTCTTCGCGTCGCAGAAAGACGGCCCCGAGTTCACCGCGTTCGAGCCGGCTGACTGGTACAACGCGCTGGCACCGAAAGTCGTCGTCGATGGCGAGCTGGTCGACAACCCCTACACCAAATGGTCGGAATTCAACGCCGATCTGCCGGACGTCGAGATCGCTGCCTTCATCCCGGGCACCAAGCACGGCACCCGCGAAGTCTTTGAAGAGAAGGTTCTGGCGGCTGGCTGCGAGACCACCGGCGCTCTGGAAGCCATGGTCGCTTCGGGCATGTCGGAAGACGACGCTGAAGACGCCTGCATCGCGGTCCGCACCGACGGCAAGTCGGTCGACATCGACGGCGACTACACCGAGACCCTGGCCCGCATCGACAGCAACGCAAACGGCGTTGGCGTCTTCGGTCTCGCGTTCTACGAGAACAACACCGACAAGCTCAAAGTCGCGACCATGTCCGGCATCGAGCCGTCGACCGAGACCATCGCGTCGGGTGAATACCCGGTGTCGCGTCCGCTGTTCTTCTACATCAAGAAGGCCCACATCGGTGTGATCCCCGGCCTGAAAGAATTCGCAGAGTTCTTCGTTGCTGACGAGATCGCTGGCCCCGATGGCCCGCTTGCCAACTACGGCCTCGTGTCCGACCCCGAGCTGAGCGCGACTCAGGCCATGGTCGCCGACGAGGGAACCATGTAAGCGGACGTCAGTCTGTTGGGCGGAGGGCAGCTTCGCGCTGCCCTCCGTTTTGCTTTTTGGTGATCTCTCACCGGAATAACTTGGGGGCCCAATGCCTGTTCTTTGGCTGATCCTGATCGTTCTCGCGCTGGCCGTCGCGGGATATTTCGCCGGGCGCGCACGCGCCA
Organism: Salipiger sp. ABN3_019; assembly: GCF_056158605.1. Classification (NCBI taxonomy): domain Bacteria; kingdom Pseudomonadati; phylum Pseudomonadota; class Alphaproteobacteria; order Rhodobacterales; family Roseobacteraceae; genus Salipiger; species Salipiger sp. ABN3_019. Next base: position 2,128,230 of record NZ_JBSWTP010000009.1, on the reverse strand, counting down.
TTTCCAGCGCCGGCGACGACCGACGCGGCCTTCATTCGCTGCCGAATTATTATGGCTGGAACGTCGCGATCAAAGCGATGGCCCCGGCCTTCCTCGTTCTGATCATCTGGCTGGTCGCCCAGCCGTTCGTGGTCAACAGCAAGGCCACCGGCCTGCTCGACGCTGCCGCCATCCCCGAAGGATCCACGCTGGGTCTGGTGATGTCGGATGTGCGCCGCGTGGCTGACGGGCTCGACCTCGCTGTCGAGCAGGGGCTGCTGACCGCTGGTGAGGCCTCGGACCTGAGCACGTCGGGCACCGACGTTCGCGGCATTCTCGGCAGCGCCGGTGTTGCCGTCGGCTCGGACATCACGCCCGAGGTGCTGGACGCCGCGCAAAGCTATCGCACCAGCAACGCGACCGGCGATCTGCTGCGCGCCATCGTGGTGCTTGGCCTCGCGCTGGCTGGCGGCGCATGGGCGCTGGCGCAGACCAACAAGGATTTCCGCGCGCGCAACTCGGTCGAGCATGCGATCCGCGCGATCCTGATCGGTGCAGCGTCCATCGCGATCCTGACCACCATCGGCATCGTGCTGTCGCTGGTCTTCAATACCGTCGAGTTCTTCCGCATCTACCCGGCGTCGGAATTCTTTGGCTCCTTCACATGGTCGCCCAGCTTCGGCGGCGGCTCGCAGCTTGGCATCTGGCCGCTGCTTTGGGGCACGCTTTATATCTCGCTGATCGCGCTGCTGGTGTCGGTGCCGATCGGGCTGTTTGCCGCCGTCTACCTGTCGGAATACGCCGGGCCGAAGTTCCGCTCGGTGGCCAAACCCGCGCTGGAGCTCTTGGCCGGTATCCCGACCATCGTCTACGGTCTCTTCGCGCTGCTGACGGTCGGCCCGCTGCTGCTGTCGGTCTTTGGCCGCGACGGGCTGAACTGGATGCAGGCGGGCACCGCCGTGATGACCGCCGGCCTCGTGATGGGCATCATGCTGATCCCCTTCGTCAGCTCGCTGTCGGATGACATCATCAACGCCGTGCCGCAATCGCTGCGCGACGGGTCTTACGGGCTTGGCGCAACCCAGTCCGAGACCATCAAGCAGGTGATCCTGCCCGCCGCGCTGCCCGGCATCGTCGGCGCGATCCTTCTCGCGGCCTCGCGCGCCATCGGCGAGACGATGATTGTGGTGATGGGGGCAGGGGCCGCGGCCCGGCTGTCGCTCAACCCGTTCGATGCGATGACCACCGTCACCGCCAAGATCGTCAGCCAGCTGACCGGCGACGCGGATTTCGCCTCGCCCGAAGCGCTGGTGGCCTTCGCCCTCGGCATGACGCTCTTCGTCATGACCTTGGCGCTCAACGTCTTCGCGCTCTACATCGTGCGCAAATACCGGGAGCAGTACGACTGATGTCCGACGCAACCTATTCCGGCGACGCGCCCAAGTCCCACGGGCTGCTGACCGTCGATCCCCGCACCAAGAAACGCAACGCCTCCGAGAAACGCTTTCGCACCTATGGCCTCGCCGCCATCGGCGCCGGTGTGTTCTTTCTCGCGGTGCTGCTGATCGCCATCGTCAGCAACGGCATCGGCGCGTTCCAGCAGACCTTCATCGAGGTGCCGGTCTATCTCGAAGAAGCCAAGCTCGACAAAAACGGCAACCGCGATCCGGTGGAAATGCAGAAGGTCTCGACCTTTGGCTACAACCCGCTGATCCAGAACTCGCTGTGGAAAGTCGTCGTCGACAGCGGCGCCGAGACGCCCTTTGAGGAAGCCAAGGACGTCAAGGAGATGATCTCTGCCTCGGCTGCGGCCAAGGTGCGCGACTGGGTGCTGGCAAACCCCGAGCGGGTTGGCGAAACGGTCGATTTCCAGATCCTCGCGTCGAGCCGCGTCGACGGCTACCTCAAGGGCCGCGTCAGCCGCGAGAGCATCGCGCAGGACAAGAACATCGACGCCGAGCATCTCGATCTGGTCGACGCGCTGCGCGCGCAGGGCGTGGTCCACAAGGGCTTCAACTGGGAGTTCATCACCGGCGCCGACGCCTCGGAAAGCCGCGCCGAACAGGCCGGTCTGGGTGTGTCGATGCTGGGCTCGCTCTTCATGATGATCACCGTGCTGCTGCTGGCGCTGCCGATTGGCGTCGCGGCCTCGATCTACCTCGAAGAGTTCGCGCCGCAGAACAAGTTCACCGACTTCATCGAGGTGAACATCTCCAACCTTGCCGCCGTGCCCTCGATCGTCTTCGGTATCCTCGGCCTCGCGGCCTTCATCCAGTTCGCGCATCTGCCGCAGTCGGCACCGCTTGTGGGCGGCCTGACGCTGACGCTGATGACGCTGCCGACCATCGTGATCTCGACCCGCGCCGCGCTGAAGGCGGTGCCGCCGTCGATCCGCGATGCAGCGCTGGGGGTTGGTGCCTCGAAAATGCAAGCGACCTTCCACCACGTGCTGCCGCTGGCCATGCCCGGAATCCTGACCGGCACCATCATCGGCCTTGCCCAAGCACTCGGCGAAACCGCGCCGCTGCTGCTGATCGGCATGGTCGGCTATATCGCCACCAACTATCCCGAGGGGGTCTTTTCGGGCTTCCTGTCGCCGAACTCGGCCATGCCCGCCCAGATCTACGAATGGGCTAAGCGCGCCGACCCTGCCTACTACGAGCGTGCCTGGGGCGGGATCATCATCCTGCTGGTGTTCCTGCTGGCCATGAACCTGCTCGCCATCGTGCTGCGCCGCAAGTTCGAGCGCCGCTGGTAAGCTATAAGGATATTGAACATGTACGACTCGCCATTGAGGAAGACCGAAGTGGATACCAACGCTAGCAAGATTTCCGCCCGTGACGTGCAGGTCTATTATGGGGACACGCACGCCATCAAGGACGTCAATGTCGAGATCCTCGACAAGACCGTGACCGCCTTCATCGGTCCTTCGGGCTGCGGCAAATCCACCTTCCTGCGCACTCTGAACCGGATGAACGACACGATCGACATCTGCCGCGTCGAAGGGCTCATCGAGCTCGACGGCGAGGACATCTATGACAAGCGTGTCGACCCGGTGCAGCTGCGCGCCAAAGTGGGCATGGTGTTCCAAAAGCCGAACCCGTTCCCCAAGTCGATCTACGACAACGTCGCTTACGGGCCGAAAATCCACGGGCTGGCCAAGAACAAGGCCGAGCTTGACGAGATCGTCGAGAAGGCCCTGCGCCGCGGCGCCATCTGGGATGAGGTGAAGGACCGTCTCGACGCGCCGGGCACCGGCCTTTCGGGCGGCCAGCAGCAGCGTCTGTGCATCGCCCGCGCCGTGGCCACCGAGCCCGAGGTGCTGCTGATGGACGAGCCCTGCTCGGCGCTCGACCCGATCGCCACCGGTCAGGTCGAGGAACTGATCGACGAGCTGCGCGAGAACTACTCGGTGGTGATCGTGACCCACTCCATGCAGCAGGCTGCGCGGGTCAGCCAGAAGACCGCCTTCTTCCACCTCGGCAATCTCGTGGAATACGGCGACACCTCGCAGATCTTCACCAACCCCGTGGATCCCCGCACGGAATCCTACATCACCGGACGGATCGGATAAGTCATGAGTGACGAGCTGAAGAAACACATCGCCTCGGCCTTCGACCGCGACCTCGAGGGCATTCAGGCGCAGATCCTCAAGATGGGCGGTCTTGTCGAGGCGGCGATCCATGATGCCGCGCTCTCGCTCGAGAGCCGCGACGAGGAACTGGCACAGAAGGTCGTCGCCGGTGACAAGGCGATCGACGAGCTCGAAGAGCTGCTCAACGAGGAAGCCGCGCGGGTGATCGCGCTGCGCGCCCCCACCGCCCGCGACCTGCGCGTGGTGCTTTCGGTGATGCGGATGTCGGCCAACCTCGAGCGGATCGGCGATCTGTCGAAGAACATGGCCAAGCGCACCTCGGTGCTCTCGCAACTGGCGCAGATCGAAGGCTCGGCCACCGCGCTGCGCCGCATGTCGCGCGAGGTCGAGCATATGCTCAAAGACGGGCTCGACGCCTACATCCGCCGCGATGAGGCGCTGGCCAAAGACGTTATCGAGCGCGACCGCGATGTGGACCAGATGTACAACACGCTGTTCCGCGAGTTCCTGACCTTCATGCTCGAGGATCCGCGCAACATCACCTCCTGCATGCATCTGCATTTCATCGCCAAGAACGTCGAGCGCATGGGCGACCATGTGACCGCCATCGCCGAGCAGGTGATCTTCCTCGCCACCGGCGAGATGCCGCATGAGGGTCGGGTGAAAGAAGACCGCACCTCCTCCGACCCGGCGCTCAGCGCCGATGCGGGCAAGGAGTGAGGCATGGCCGCTGATCAACCCACGGTTCTGGTGGTCGAGGATGAGGCCGCGCAGCGCGAGGTGCTGCGCTACAACCTCGAGGCCGAGGGCTTCCGCGTCGCCGCCGCTGGCAATGGCGAAGAGGCGCTGGTGCTGCTCGACGAAGAGAACCCGGATGTGGTGGTGCTCGACTGGATGCTGCCCAACCTCTCGGGGATCGAGGTCTGCCGCCAGATCAAGACCCGCACCGAGACCCGCAGCCTGCCGGTGATCATGCTCTCGGCGCGTTCCGAAGAGGTTGATCGCATTCGCGGCCTCGACACCGGCGCCGACGATTATGTGGTCAAACCCTACAGCCTGCGCGAGTTGATGGCGCGGGTGAAGGCGCAGCTGCGCCGCGCGCGCCCCTCGGCGGCCGGGCTGCGGCTGGAGTTCGAGGACATCGTGCTCGACGCCGAAACCCACCGTGTGATGCGCGGCGGGCAGGAACTGAAGCTCGGCCCGACCGAGTTCCGCCTGCTCTCCACCTTCATGGAAAAGCCCGGCCGCGTCTGGTCGCGCGAGCAGTTGCTCGACCGGGTCTGGGGCCGCGACATCTATGTGGACACGCGCACCGTCGACGTGCACATCGGCCGGCTGCGCAAGGCGCTCGGCGCCCATGGCGGCGAGGATCCGCTGCGCACCGTGCGCGGCGCCGGCTACGCGCTCGGCTGAGCGCGCACCTCACACCCCACAGCGAAAAGGGCGGCCCTAGGGCCGCCCTTTTCTTGTCCGCGCTTCTTCTCTTTTAAAATACGCCGGGGGAGTCCGCGGCAGCGGACGGGGGCAGCGCCCCCATCGCGATGGGCGTCAGCCCGCCGCGCCCGCGGTATCCACATCCACCACGACCGAAAAGCCGGGCCGCAGCGCCTGCGCATCCTGTCCCTCGTCGATGGAAATACGAACCGGCAGCCGCTGCGCGATCTTGGTGAAATTGCCCGTGGCGTTGGACCCCGACAGCAGGCTGAATTCCGAGGCGGCGGCGGGCGAGAAGCCCTGCACATGCCCCGCAAAGGCGCGCCCGCCAAGCGCGTCCACGGTAAAGCGCACGGGCTGTCCCGCCTGCAGCCCGTGCAGCGCGGTTTCCTTGAAGTTGGCGATCACCCACAGATCGGTGCCCACATGGCTCACCAGCGTGGTGCCCGCCGTCGCATATTGGCCCACATGCGCCGAGACCTGACCAAGGCGGCCATCCGCCGGGGCGCGGATCTCGGTGTGGTTAAGGTCGATCTGCGCCAGTTCCACCGCCGCCTCGGCGCTTTCCACATCCGCGTTGCGCGCGGCGATCTGGAGCTTTGCGCTTGCGGTGGCCTCGCGCTGGACCTGAAGCTGCGCCTCGGCCTGCCGCACAGAAGCCTGCGCCTGCCGCAGCGCAAGATCGGTCTGGTCGGCGCTGGACTGGGACGTCACGCCGCGCTCGCGCAGCTTGTCCATCCGCTCGGCGTCGGTCTGCGCGGTCTCCAGCGTCGATTGCGCCGAGGCGAGCGCGGCCTCTGCCGCATGCTCGCTGGCCACCGCCGAGCTGACGCTCTGTTTCGCCACATCGACGGCGGCCTTGGCGGAGGCCAGCGTCGCCTGCGCCTGTGAGAGTTTCTGGCGATAGCTCGACGGGTCGATGCGCGCGATCAGATCGCCTTGCTTGACGGTCTGGAAGTCGCTCACGTCGACCTCGGAGAGATAGCCCGAGAGCTGCGGCGCGATCTGCGTGACCTTGCCGCGCAGATAGGCGTTTTCGGTCGAGGGATGGGCGGCGGCAAACGGCGGCAGGTGCCATGCAAACAGCAGCAGCAGCACACCGGCGATGCCGATCGCCGAGGCGATGAGGGTCGGGAGGGAGAGGAATTTCTTCATTGTTCTTGCTCGGATGGGTCAGGAGGGTTGCGGCTCTGGCTGGGTGTCTTGCTCGGTGTCGGGCCGGGCAAGGCGCGCCGCCAGCCAGTCGCGGAAGATGTGCAGCACCAGCGCCACGAGCGACGCCAGCGCCACGAGAGAGATCATGAAATAGCCGTCGTTATAGGCCATCACATAGGCTTGGCTCGAGGCGGTGCTGGCCAGTTGCGACACAGCCTGCGCCTTGAGTTGCGCGCTGTCGGCGATCTGCGGCGCAAGCTGCTGCATGCTGGCGGCGATGCTCTGCGCGGTCATCGGATCGGCGCTGGTGAGTTCCTCGCGCAGTACCTGCAGGTGGAAGGCCTGCCGCTCGTTGATCAAGGAACGGAAGATGCCCGAGCCGAGGATGCCGCCAACGCTCTGGGTGACCAGAAAGACGATGACGAAAGAAAGCAGATACATCGGCCCTTTGCTCAGCGCGGCGATCAGCCCCTTCATCATCGCGGGCGCCATGAAGAGCATCGAGGCGAAGGCGATCAGCGTCTGGCTCACATACATCTGCTCGGGCCGGGTCTGCAGCGTCGAGGCGCTGTCCATCCACGCGCCAAACGCGATGAGCGCCAGCGAGACGAAGTGATAGGCAGGCTCGCGTCCGGGCTTCATCCACCCCACGCAGGCCAGCGCGCCCATGGCGGTGCCCGCAAGGATCATGGTGAACAGTCCGGTCATCTGCGCGCTGCCCAGCCCCAGCGCCTGGAACAGCGCCGGCGCGCCGGTGCTCTGCTCTGACAGCAGCAGGCGGAACAGGAACAGCGTGAAGGCAAGGTGCAGCATCGCCGGGGTCAGCAGCCAGCGGATGTCGATCAGCGGCGCGTCGCGGTGCAATTCGAGGATTACCGCCAGCGTCAGGCACAGCACAGAGGCCGCCAGCAGCCAGCCGAGCCAGGGCAGGGCGGTCCACCAGTGGATCGGCCCCATGATGAAGCCGGTGACCAGCCCGCCGAGGCCGATCGCGATCAGCCCGAAACTGAGGAAATCGGCGCGCTGGATCACCTTGCTGCGCGGCATCGGTCCCATCGGCAGCAGGTAGACCAGCATCAGGCAGACCATCGACAGGCCCAGCGTGGTGAAATGGATGCCCGCCAGCCCGCCATCGCCGATCAGCCACGGCGAGACCACCCGCGCCAGCGTCGGCCCGGAGGTCAGCAGCATCAGCGCGATCGGCAGTCCGAGGCGCAGCTTCCACTGCTGTGCAAGCGGCTCGAGGATATAGAGAAACGCCAGCGTCGAGAGCGGCGCGGCGGCTATCCCCGAGAGGAACTCGATCACCACCGCCGAGCGCAGATCGGTGATCCACAGCGAGATGAAGGCCACCACCACATAGACCGCGATGCCGATCTCGGCGAAGCGCCGCAGCCCGTATTGGGTGCGCAGCTTGATCAGCATGATGGTCAGCGAAGCGCGGGGGATCATATAGGCGGCCATGAGCCAGCTGGCCTGCGCCGTGGTGATCCCAAGATCGCCGGCGATCTGCGGCAGGTTGGTGGAGATGAACCCCTGTCCCAGCCCCTGCGTCACACCGATGGTGAGCGAGGCGCCGATATAGGGCAGCGCGCGGCGCAGGGGCATGCCCGGCGCGGGCGGCGGCGGTGCGGCCGGTTGTGATGCGGCCGGTTCTGGTGCGGCCGGTGTCGGCGTGTCGGAAGGGGGCTCCTCCGCGCGCTCCGGCTTCTGGTTTTCTGTGGTTTGGTCGGTCATTCGGAAGTCAGCTTGGTTGCGTTGAGCGCGATGCGTTCCAGCACTTCGCAGGCGAGGTCCTGATCCTCAGGTGAGATCCCGTCGAGAAGGTCGGCGCGCACGCGCCCGAGAAAACAGGTGATGCGGCTCGATCTGGCCTTGTCGGTGAGATGCAGCGCGCGTTTGCGGGCGTCGCCGTCGAGCGCCCGGCGCTCGATGAAGCCCTGCGCCTCCAGCGCGTCGATCTGGCGCTTGAGCGCCGGGGCCTCGATGCGCAGCACGCAGGCCAGTTCCGCCTGCGTCGCGCCCTCGTGCCGTGCCAGTTCCGACACCACCCGCGCCCGCGAGAAGGTCAGCCCGAGGTCCTGCGCGCTGGCATCATAGTGTGTGCGGATCTCGCGCGTGGCGGCGAGCAGAGCTTCAAGTACGCGTGTAGACTGGCGGGCGTCGGAGGTGTGGGAGGTATCGGACATGAGGTTGGGCCGGGTTACTGCGGTTGCTTAATAGGATTGGTACTTAACAGGGTAAGTAGTTTCCGCAAGCGGGGCTCACGCAGGCGTGACCCTGCGGCAGGCTTGGGGTGATGGGTTGAAAGAAATGGGGCTCTGCCCCGTCCGCTTGCGCGGACTCCCCGGGATATTTGTCTCTAGACGAAGGGTGCGGGGCGTGGGTCTTCGTCTAGATCAAAATATCCCCGCCGGAGGCAGACCATAAAGCGCCGCCAGAAACCACGACCGGGCATTGCGCTGAGAGGAATTTGCGGCTCCAGGGGTTGCGCGCTCACGGGAACGGGAGTATAGGCGCGCCCACGAGAACGCCACAGGCGGGGTCGGGCCTTTGGGGGAGACATCCCCAAGCGTCCACCGGTTGTCCCAAAAGGATGAGCCCCCGCTGAGGATTTATGAAACCGGAAAGGATATACGGACATGGCTCTCCCCGAGTTCACCATGCGCCAGCTGCTTGAAGCAGGCGTGCACTTTGGTCACCAGACGCAGCGTTGGAACCCCCGCATGGGCGAGTTCATCTACGGCGCGCGCAACGGCATCCACATCATGGACCTGACGCAGACCGTCCCGATGCTGGACGCTGCGCTGAACGCGATCCGCGAAACCGTCGCCAAAGGCGGCTCGGTGCTCTTCGTTGGCACCAAGCGTCAGGCAGCTGGCCCGATCGCCGAAGCCGCAGAGAAATGCGCACAGTTCTACATGAACCACCGCTGGCTGGGCGGCACGCTCACCAACTGGCAGACCGTTTCGCAGTCGATCCAGCGTCTGAAGACCATCGACGAGCGCATGGAAACCGGCGCAGAAGGCCTCACCAAGAAAGAGCGCCTCGGCATGGAGCGTGACCAGGCGAAGCTTCAGGCATCGCTCGGCGGTATCCGCGAAATGGGCGGCCTGCCCGACATGCTCTTCGTCATCGACGTCAAGAAAGAAGCGCTGGCCGTGGCCGAAGCCAACAAGCTGGGCATCCCGGTTGTCGCCATCGTCGACACCAACTGCTCGCCCGAAGGCGTGGACTACATCATCCCCGGCAACGATGACGCGGCACGCGCCATCTCGCTCTACTGCGACCTCGTTTCGCGCGCAGCCCTGGATGGCATGACCGGCCAGATGGAAGCGGCAGGCGTTGACCTCGGCGCTCTGGAAGACGCACCGGCAGAAGAGCTGCTCGCCGACGCGAACGCAGGCAAGTAAGCCATCCGCGCCTGCCGCGCCCCCGTGCGGGGCGGGCGCACCACGCTCTCGCGCGTCCCATGGGTCAGTTCCCTGGGCCTGTCGCGAAAGCGTCACGAATTCATGACAGGAGCGGGTGGCCCGGGGCAGGGCCGCCCCACCGAATTTGAGATGAGGAGAGCCGAGATGGCGATCACTGCTGCACAGGTTAAAGAACTGCGCGAGATGACCGGCGCAGGCATGATGGATGCCAAAAAAGCGCTGACCGAGACCGATGGCGACATGGAAGCCGCGGTTGACTGGCTGCGCACCAAGGGCCTCGCGAAAGCTGCGAAGAAATCCGGCCGCACCGCCGCAGAGGGCCTCGTGGCCGTTGAGGTTGAAGGTGGCGTGGGTGTTGCCGTCGAGGTGAACGCCGAGACCGACTTCGTTGCCAAGAACGCCGAATTCCAGGGCATGGTCCGCGACATCGCTGGCGCCGCTCTGAAAGTGGACAGCGTGGAAGCGCTGGCCGACGCAGAGATCGAAGGCAAGAAAGTCTCCGAGCTGGTCACCGACAAGATCGCCAAGATCGGCGAGAACATGACCCTGCGCCGGATGGCCAAGATCGAAGGCGAAGTCGTCGCCACCTACGTGCACAACGCAGCAGCGCCCGGCCTCGGCCAGATCGGCGTGCTGGTTGCCATGACCGGCGGCAGCGAAGAGTTCGGCAAGCAGGTCGCGATGCACATCGCAGCTGCCAACCCGGCCTCGCTGAACGAAGCTGAGCTGGACCCGGCGGTTGTCGAAAAAGAGCGTCAGGTTCAGATCGACATCGCCAAGGAATCCGGCAAGCCGGACGCCGTGATCGAGAAGATGATCGTCGGCCGCATGAAGAAGTTCCTTGCCGAAGTGACCCTGCTGGGTCAGCAGTTCGTGGTGAACCCCGATCTGACCGTCGAGCAGGCTGCGAAAGAAGCTGGTGCCGAGATCACCGGTTTCATCCGTCTGCAGGTCGGCGAAGGCATCGAGAAAGTCGAAGAAGACTTCGCGGCAGAAGTGGCCAAAGCCGCTCAGGGCTAAGCCCGCTCCGGGGCCATCTCGGCCCCGCTGCCGAAAGATCGAGAGGCGTCCCATCCGGGGCGCCTCTTTTGCTTTGGTTCATTGTGCCGCGCAGCGGGGCGCGCAGGGCCGGATGCTCGAAGGTGCCAGAGGCCCATGCAGGTCCATGCGTGAGCCGGGGCAGGGGCAATGGGCCAGAACGAACGTTCTTCTACGAGGGCTTCGTGTTTGGGCGAATTTCGCCTGCCAGATGTGGGCCGAACGAGGGCCAGACGGGGGCTGAAAACAAGAGCGGAGCCGCTCCTTGGAGCGACCCCGCAACCTGTGTTTCTCGGCACCCCAATACATTTGGGGATGAGGCCGGAGTGCCAAGACAGGCGTGCCAAGCCGAGCCCAAGCGGAAATTGCGAGGGACCGATCTGGCTCCGGTATAAACCGGGAGGCTGGCAGAGCCCCGAAATTGCGGGGAGTGACAGTCTCGGGTTCCTATGGCCAAAGCCACCACTCACGGAACATGAGTGAGTGTGCAACGGACTGACGCTAAGTAAAAGAGGGGTGATGCAGCGCGAGGCACTTTAGAGCGCATTCCCGGGCATTTCCGGCCACAGTTTCCAGTTTTTCAAATGTCGCCATAAGCAAACGCAAAAAAGAACACGCGCGATGCGTGCTCTGGGGGCATTGTTTCGATGTCCGATTCGAATTTGTCGCTCTGTTAATTCAGGCGCTCTTATATATCCAAAATGAACATTTGGTTGAGAAATGTCGCCTTAGCGACAGCTTGTGCGCTGGTTTCTACGTTCAGTGTGTCTCTTGCGCGACGCAAGTGCTTTTCCACAGTCGCCTGCGTCAGCCCCATGATTTGTGCAATGTCCTGAGTGGTTTTGCCGTCGCCGACCCATTCCAGTGCCTCGCGCTGGCGCGGCGTCAAACTCTGATCGGGCGGGATGTAGGGCAGGGTGAGCACGCGCAGGTGGAGTACATTGTTGCACAGCAAAATGGTCTCGCCATGGGCAGCCCAGATCCGCTCGACCTGGTCCTGCGTCATGCCGGGCCGCGCGGTCAGCGCGATTGCGCCCTTGGCCCGATGCGAAAGTGATTTAAAACCAATGGTGTAGCCCGCGGTGACCTGTTTGGACGCGTTGAACGCCACGACCCGCCGCGCATCTTCCGACAGCTCGCCCCGCTCGAGCGCCGCGGCTGTTCGGCTCCAAGAGCGCGGGCCTTCGTTCTCCAGCGCCCAGCGGACCATGGGAGAATGACGATAGAGCCCGTTGCCGATGAACTCGCGCGTGTAATCGGGCCGGTGGTTGGTCAGAACGAGGAAATCATTGGGATCGCCCAGCGAGGTCGGCGTGCGATAGCGGGTGAACCCGTAAAGCAGACGATCGAACCCATATCCGGCCATTTTCGCAACATGCATGGACCATGCGGTCTCGATGCTGGAGGCATTGGTGAGTGCCAGAAGATGGGCCCGATCATCCGGGGTCATGAGCGTGTCACTCCAAGTGGGACACCAGCGCATCCATGGCCAGCGTGTAGCCGCGCGCACCGAAGCCGCAGATCACGCCAAGCGCGACCTTGGCGATATAGCTGGTGTGGCGAAAGCTTTCGCGGGCGTGAACATTCGACAGGTGTAATTCGATCGTCGGAACTTCTGCCGAGCTGATCGCATCCATCAGAGCGACCGAAGTATGCGTGTAAGCGCCGGCGTTGAGAATGATACCATCTTTGGTGCCGCGCGCGGCATGGATCGCGTCGATCAGCGCGCCTTCATGGTTGCTCTGAGCGAAATCCAAGGTGACGCCGATCTTTTCCGCGTGAGCGCGGCACATGGCCTCGACGTCGGCCAGCGTGGTGCGGCCATAGACTTCGGGCTGGCGCTGGCCAAGCAGGTTGAGGTTCGGGCCGTTCAGAATGAGCAGCGAGTGCATGGGCAAGTCTCCGGTAATTCCCGCCCAGATAGCGCGGGCGTGATCGGCTTGTCCAGAAATCCCGCTAGCGGAGCCTGTCTTGGCGATGATGCCGGTGGCGGCGCAGCAGCAGTGCGGCGGCCAGCGCGACGGCGAGCGCGGCGAGCAGCGTGGTTACATCGCTCGAGAGCTGGGCGATCTGCGGGATGAAAGGCGCGAAGGCCGCGCCGAGGCCCATATAGGCGCTGACCCAGACCAGTTCTCCGGCGAGATCGGCCAGCGCGAAGCGCAGCCATGGCAAGCCGCCAGCGCCAGCCACCAGATTCATCGCGGGGCCAAGCGGCGCGATCAGCCAGCGCGTCAGAAACACCGCCATGGCGCCGCGCTCGGCCAGCAGCGCCAGCGCGCGCTCCAGCGTCGGCCCTTGGCGCGCGGCCAGCCGGCCGCCAAGCAGCCGCGTGCCCAGCAGACGCCCAAGCCAATATCCCAGCTGATCGCCCAGCAAAGCCGCGCAGAGCGCGGTGAGCGCCGTGGCGACAATGGGCAGCTCACCAGCGGCAGCCAGCGTGCCCGCGACAAGAACCATCAGCGAGCCCGGCGCCATCGGCAGTCCGAGCGAGGCCAGCATGATGGTTCCGCCAAGCACCGGCAGACCCAGCTCGGGCAGCAGCGCGAGGATCGTATCGCTGAGGCTGCCCGTGACATCGCTCATTGCTTCTCGGCCTCGATCACGGCGCCAACCTCGGCGAGAAGCTGCGCCAGTGGCTCGTTGCGCGTCGCGGCGATCTCCTCAAGGCTCAGCGGCTCGCCGGGCTGCGGCGACAGCCCAAGCGCCGGGCCGAGGCTGCGGTGTGGCAACTGATGCGAACGCTCGAGATAGCCAAGCGTCATCCAGCCCTCGGGAGTGACATTGCGATGCGCCGGATCGGCCCAATAGAGCGCGTGACGCACGGTGCGGACGCCGACAAAGACCGCTGCGGCAAGGGCAAGGGCGATAATCGCGATGAGGATGGGACGTGCGGGATTTCGGCGCATACCACCAGAATGCGGAGATTTTCGCGCCGCGTCAAAGGGCTATCTGGTCTTTCTCAGTGCCACGCATCTGCAGTTTAAGTACATAATACCAATTATGAGAATCGCTATAGTGGGAAAGGCACATTCTAAACTCCGTTGCGACAATTCCCCTATCTTTCTGGAAAGTAAGGAGAACGGATGATGGCGCACACAGAGTTAGACCTTCGTGAACGGCGCAGTATCGAAGACATGCTGAACGCAAAGCTGCCAGTCAGTAGGATTGCCGCTGAACTCGGCCGTCACAGGTCCAGCGTCTACCGAGAGATCAAGCGCAATAGTTTTGTCGCTGACGAGCTGCCGGAGCTGAACGGCTACTATGGTGTCGTGGCGCAAAAATCAGCGACCGCGCGTCGCGCAAGGCGACGCAAGCTCATCAGGCTTCCTGCCTTGCGTGAGGCCGTGATCGACCGGTTGAAGGAAGGTTGGTCTCCGGAGCAAGTTGCGGGGCGTCTTGCCTTTGAGGGTCACGAGACCCGCATCAGCCATGAAACCATCTATGCCTGGGTCTACGGCCCCGAGGGTCGTGCCGAAGAGTTGGCGCGACATTTGCCGAGGCGGCGCCAGAAACGCAGGCCCCGGTATGCACGGCGTTCCCGCAACCAGGTCTTTCCTCCCGAACGCTCGATCCATCAGCGACCAGAATACGTTAAAGCACGGGAAACATTTGGTGAATGGGAAGGTGATCTGATGATCTTCGAGCGCGCACAAGGCTCGATGAACGTCGCGGCGCTGGTCGAGAGAAAGACCCGCTTCGCAGTCCTGTTCCGGAACAACGATCGCAGCTCCACGCATTTCATGAACAGCTTGATGAACGTGATGACACCGCTGCCTCAGGCGGCGCGCAAGTCGATCACCTTCGACCGTGGGTTCGAGTTTCGCGACTGGCGAAAGCTCGAGGCCGGCATCGGGACAACCGCCTGGTTCTGCGACCCGCAGGCACCCTGGCAGAAAGGTTCGGTGGAAAACCTGAACGGACGTGCCCGCCGCGTCCTGCCCCGTGATACGCCTCTCGCATCGCTATCAACACCCCAGATGAAGGAGATCAGCGAGAGACTGAATGCGACACCGCGAAAGTGCCTCGGATGGCGCACGCCAACGGAAGCCTTCAGAGAAGAAATGGTGAAACTGAGATAGCGGAACCTGTCGCAACCACCCTTGAGCTCACAAAATCGAGGTGGGAATTTTGGTGTCCCCACCTCGAATTTTGGTCAGACGCGCACCAGCTGCTTGCCCAGATTGGCGCCGCTCATCATGCGCAGGAATGCTTCGGGCATGCGCTCGAACCCCTCCAGAACGTCCTCACGGTAGCGGATATGCCCCGCGGCCTGCCATTTGCGCAGATGCCGGAACGCCTCGTCGCGCTTGTGCCACCAGTCGAAGACCACCAAGCCCTCGACCCGTGCGCGCGTCACGATCAGCCGCGCGCTGGCCCTGAGGCCGATGTCCTCGCTCGCGGGCTTGTCGACCACCGCGATGCGACCGCAGATCACCACACGCGCCCGCGTCGCCAGTTGCGCCAGCACGATGTCGTGGATGGTGCCGCCGGTGTTGTCCCAGAAAACATCGACGCCCTCCGGGCACGCCTCTGCCAGCGCCTCGGCGAGCTTTGGGTCGCGGTGCGAGATCGCAACGTCAAAGCCCAACTCACGGCAATAGTTCAGCTTTTCCTCGCTGCCTGCGATCGCCACGACGCGCGCGCCCATCAGTTTTGCGATCTGGCCCACAAGCTGTCCCACAGCGCCCGAGGCTGCCGAGACGACCACGGTTTCACCCGGCAGCGGCCGCGCGATCTCGGTCAGCCCAACATAAGCCGTCAGCCCCGGCATCCCGAGCCACGACAGCGCCGCCTGCGCCGGAACCCCTTCGGGCACCCGGTTCGTGGCCTGAGCGCCCGGCAGATCCGGGCTCAGCACCGCATGGGTCTGCCAGCCAAACCTCATGCTTTCGGCCATGTCGCCGACCTTCCAGCCCGGATGCGCCGAAGCGATCACCTCACCGACACCGCCGCCCTGCATCAGCCCTCCGGGCGCAACACCGGCGGTGTAATTGGCCCCAGGAGCGATCCGCCCGCGCATATAAGGATCAAGCGAAAGCCACTGGGTTTTCACAAGAATTTGCCCTGGCTCAAGCTCTGGGATCGGCGCGTCTTCGAGCCGCCAGACGTCCTCGGTTGCCGCGCCCTGCGGATAGTGATCAAGCACCCATCGGCGGTTCATCATGGCTCTATTCCTCCCAAATCCGGCGCGTTCATGCGTGTTTCCGCCGAAGCGCTAGCAGCCGTGCGGCTTTGCATCAATGCTCTTGCCCCGGCGCGCACGCTCGGTCACAAGGACAGAATGAACAGCGCCCCCGATATCCTTTGCATCGGCTCCGTCCTGTGGGATGTGATTGGCCGATCCGCCAGCCATATGCGTCAGGGCTCGGACGTGCCCGGACGTATCACCCGCCTGCCCGGCGGCGTCGCGATGAACATCGCGATGACCCTGACGCGCTTTGGTCTGAAGCCCGGACTGCTTAGCGCGGTCGGTCAGGACCCCAACGGGCACGAGCTTGTCGATGCCTGTGAGCGGCTTGGGTGTATCACGGAATTTCTGTATCGTTCCGAGGACTTGCCGACCGATATTTACATGGCGGTTGAAGGTGCGAACGGGCTGATCGCGGCGATTGCCGACGCGCATTCGCTGGAACAGGCCGGTGCGCGTATCCTAGCGCCGCTGATCGACGGCCCGCTTGGTCAGACCGATGCGCCATGGAGCGGGCCGGTCGCGCTCGACGGCAATCTCACCGAGGCGCTGCTGGAGGAAATCGTCCGCCTGCCCGCCTTCCGCGCCGCCGACCTGCGCATCGCCCCGGCGAGCCCCGGTAAGGCCGAGCGTCTGACGCCCTTCCTGCGCGCGGGACGCGGCGTGCTTTATGTGAATCTCGAAGAAGCCGGCCTTCTGTGCATGCAGAGCTTTGACGATGCCAAGACCGCGGCGGCTGCGCTGATCGAGCGCGGCGCGGCACGTGCGCTGGTCACCGATGGCGGCAAGCCCGCCGCCGATGCCACCGCCGAGGGCGTCGTGTCCGAATGTCCGCCCGAGGTGCTGGTGACCCGTGTCACCGGCGCGGGCGACACTTTCATGGCGGCGCATATCGCCGCCGAACTGCGCGGCGCTGACCGTGCCACCGCGCTGCATGAAGCGCTGGAGGCCGCCGCAACCTACGTATCCGGAGATATCGCTTCATGAGCCTCGTGCATCTGTCCGCCCCCGTTGCCGACGCGCTGGAAAACGGCGCGCCCGTGGTGGCGCTGGAATCCACCATCATCACCCACGGTATGCCTTGGCCGCAGAACCTCGAGATGGCGCGCAAGGTCGAGCAGACCATCCGCGACGGCGGCGCCACGCCCGCGACCATCGCGGTGCTCGACGGCAAGCTCTGCGTAGGGCTCGACGATGCGCAGCTTGAGAATCTGGCGCAGACCAAACACGCGGCGAAGCTCTCGCGCGCCGATATGGCGGTTTGCATGGCGCGCGGCGGCACCGGCGCCACCACCGTTGCGGCGACGATGATTGCGGCGCGGCTCGCGGGGATCGAGGTTTTTGCCACCGGCGGCATTGGCGGCGTGCATCGCGGTGCCGAGCAGAGCTTTGACATCTCGGCCGACCTGCAGGAACTGGCGCAGACCCCGGTGACCGTGATCGCGGCCGGCGCAAAGGCGATCCTCGACCTTTCGAAGACGCTGGAAGTGCTTGAAACCCTTGGTGTTCCGGTGATCGCCTTTGGTCAGGACCACCTGCCCGCCTTCTGGTCGCGTGAGGCTGGTCTGGCGGCGCCGCTGCGGCTCGATACTCCCAAGCAGATCGCCGAGGCGCAGCGGATGCGCGCGGCCTTGGGGCTTCCGGGTGGCCAGCTTGTCGCCAATCCGATCCCGCCCGCGGCGGAAATCCCGCGCGACACCATGATGCCGATCATCCAGCGCGCCATGGAAGATGCCACAACGCACGGCATCCACGGCAAAGCTGTGACGCCCTATCTGCTGCAGCGCATCTTCGAGCTGACCGAAGGCCGCTCGCTGGAGAGCAACATCGAACTGGTGCTCAACAACGCCAAGCTGGGCGCTGCGATCGCTTCGGAACTGAGCGCCCTGCCCCGAAGCTGACATCACAGGCTCGCGCGCCCATTGTGAAGCGGCGCGCGAGTGCCTAGGTTGGTGCGGTAACTTCTTTTTCCGGACCACGAATGAACACCCCCTTCGACGAAAAGCCGCGCCGTCCCGGCATCTTTGCGAGCCTCCGGGCCAGCTTCCTCACCGGGCTGGTGGTGATCGCGCCGGTCGGCCTGACGGTCTGGCTGATCTGGACCCTGTTTGGCTGGGTCGATGGCTTTGTGCTGCCGCTGGTGCCGCAGCGGTTCAATCCCGAGGAATACATCGGGATCAACCTGCGCGGCGTCGGGGTGATCTTCTTCCTTGTCTTCACCATCGTGGTGGGCTGGGTCGCCAAGGGCCTCATCGGCCGCTCGGCGATCCGCTTTGCCGAAACGCTCGTGGACCGGACCCCGGTGGTGCGCTCGATCTATTCCGGCATCAAGCAGATCGCCGAGACGGTGTTTGCCCAGACCGAGCGCAGCTTTGAGAAGGCCTGCCTTGTGCAATACCCGCGCAAGGGCATCTGGGCGATCGGCTTCATCTCGACGCAGGCCAAGGGTGAGGTGCTGGAGAAATCCGACGTCACCGGAGAGCTTGTGTCGGTCTTCGTGCCGACCACGCCGAACCCCACCTCGGGCTTCCTGCTCTACTTCCCGGTCGAGGATGTGGTGGAACTGGAGATGAGCATCGAGGACGCTGCGAAACTGGTGATCTCCGCCGGTCTCGTCTATCCGCCCGAGAAACCCGGCGGCAAACCCAAGGTCGAGCCGGTGCGCCGCGCGAGCTGAGGCTCAGCGCAACTCGGTGACCATTTCCGCCGCCAGCCGCAGGTCCTGCTCGAACAGGGCCTCGGCTGCCGGTCTGTCCGCGTCGGGCAGACGCAGCAGGTAGGATGGGTGCAGGGTGATCAGCACCGGCGTGCCGTCTTCGGTGTGCTCCACCCGTCCCCGCCGCGCCATCAGCGCCGCGCGACTTCCAGTGAGGCTCTCGGCGGCAGTCGCGCCCATGGCGAGGATCAGTTTCGGCTGCACCTGCGTGCGCTCGATGTCGAGCCACCAGCGGCAGTGCATCACCTCGCCCCGGTTCGGCGCCTGATGGATCCGGCGCTTGCCGCGCGGGGTGAATTTGAAATGCTTTACCGCATTGGTCAAATAGGCCTGCGCCCGGTCGAGCCCGGCCCGCGCCGCCACCTTGTCGAAAAGCTGCCCTGCCGGGCCGACAAACGGACGGCCTTCGAGGTCTTCGCGATCTCCGGGCTGTTCGCCCACCACCATCAGCGCCGCATCCTTCGGCCCCTCGCCGGGTACCGGCTGCGTCGCGTCCTGCCACAGCGGGCAGCGGCGGCAGCCCTGTAGCGCCTGCGCCAGATCGTCCGGTATCTCGGGCGCTAAATCCGGCGCGCCGCGCAGCCTTGCGGTGATCTTCCCGGCGCGCGCCGGGGCCAGCGTCGGTGCGGCCTCGGCCATTTCCTGTGCCCGCGCCTGTGCGCTGGCCAGAAGTTCGGGGATCAGCTGGGTTTCGGGCATATTGTGCCAGTATTTCTTTGGCATCTCCGCCTGCATCGCCCTGGGCTTCAGCCGGGCGGGATTGAAGATATTGCGGAAATAGGTGCGCCAGAGGTCTTCTGTGGCATCCTCGGGCAGATCGGGGCGCGTGGCCCCGGCGGCGAAGCGCAGATCGCCGCCCTCGAAATGCGCCGAGATATCGGGTGTGAGAATACACCAGTCCATGTCGCCGAAACGGCTGACGAAGAAGGGCGCGGTCAGCTCGACAATATGATGCGTCGGCTCGAACCACGCGGCAAAGCTGCGGCGGTTGGCACCGGGGGCGCCGATCTCGCGGAACCGAACGAAGGCGGTCATCTTGTGGCGGTCGCGGCGGACCTCTTTGGCCATCCGTTCGAGCCGGTCGATGCGCGGATCGGCGCGGTCGCTCAGCAGGCGCTTGTCCGAGCGCAGCGCCCAAAGCAGCGCATAGAGCCGGGCGAAGCGCTCGGGATCTCTGTGGCAGATCACCAGCCGCGCAAGATCGACAAAGCCGCGCGGCACAGAGGGCGGCGCGGCGGCGCCTGATGGCGGAGCTTCGGCGCCGGGGCCATTGGAAATGAGGGCATCGGAAAAGAGGCCATTGGAAAAGAGGTCAGCCGCACCCTGCCCGCGCTGCCACAGCAGCTCTTCGGGCGGGACTGAGGCGGCAAGCAGAGCCCGCGCCTCGTCGCGCCACGCCTCGAAGGTGCCGATCTCTGGCAGGCTGACGCTGCGCATCAGATCAGCTGCAACTGCTCGGGCGGCGGCGCGAAACGGGCGCGAAGATCGGCAGCATCGCTCAGCGCGCGCGGGCGCCAGTCGAGCAGCGTGATGAAGGGCTTGGCCTGTTTGAGGTTCGCCCCCATCCGCCGCAGATCGTCATAGCGCAGCGTGCGGTGGCGGCGTGTGGCAAGGATGCGCCCGACGCTCTTGGTGCCCAGCCCCGGCACCCGCAGCAGCATCTCACGCTCGGCGCGGTTCACATCGACCGGAAACAGATGCCGGTTGGTCAGCGCCCAGGCGAGCTTTGGGTCGATCTCCAGATCGAGATGCCCGCCCTTGCTCGAGGCCGCGATCTCGTCGACGTCGAAGCCATAAAAGCGCAGCAACCAGTCCGCCTGATAGAGCCGATGCTCGCGCATCAGCGGCGGCTTGATCAGCGGCAGCGCGGCGGAACTGTCGGGGATCGGCGAGAAGGCCGAGTAATAGACGCGCTTCAGCCCGTAGCTGGAGTAAAGCCGGGTCGAGCTGCGCAGAATGGTGGTGTCATCCGCCCCATCGGCGCCGACGATCATCTGCGTCGACTGCCCCGCGGGCGCAAAGCGCGGCGGGCGCTTGCCGGTAAAGCTTCGCTCCTTGCGGGCCTCGCGCTTCAGCCGCACGTCGGCCATGGCGCGGCGGATCTGCGCAGGATCCTTTTCCGGCGCGTAATCCTTCACCGCGCGGTCGGTCGGCAGTTCCACATTGATCGACAAACGGTCGGCATAGAGCCCCGCTTCCTCAATCAGTTCGGGCGCGGCATCGGGGATGGTCTTGAGGTGGATATAGCCGCGGAAGTGATGATCGAGCCGCAGCATCCGCGCGATGCGCACCATGTCGGCCATGGTCTCGTCGGGGCTGCGGATGATGCCGGACGAGAGGAACAGCCCCTCGATGTAATTGCGCCGGTAGAACTCCAGCGTCAGCGTCACCACCTCCTCGGGCGAGAACCGGGCACGGGTGACGTTGGAACTGACGCGGTTTACGCAATAGGCGCAATCATAGATGCAGAAGTTCGTCATCAGGATCTTCAGCAGGCTGATGCAGCGCCCATCGGGTGTATAGGCGTGGCAGATGCCAGAGCCGGTGGTCGAGCCGAGGCCCTTACCGTCGCGCGAATTGCGCTTCTGCCCCCCGCTGGAGGCGCAGGAGGCATCGTATTTTGCCGCGTCGGAAAGAATCGCGAGCTTCTGATCGAGGGTCATTCTTGCCATGTGTTCATGATATGTTCACATGAGCACCCGATCAACGGGGGAAGTTGCGGGGACACCGCGGCTCACGCCGAAGTGTCCCCGAAGCGGTGCCGGATCAGAGCGCGGTCCAGCCGCCGTCGACCGAGATCGTCGTGCCGGTGATCTGCTCGGCTGCGTCCGAGCACAGGAAGACCGCCGTGCCGCCGATCTGCGCGGTGGTGGCGAATTCTTTCGAGGGCTGACGCTCGAGGATCACCTTCTCGATCACCTCTTCCTCGGACATGTTGTACTTGGCGGCGGTGTCGGGGATCTGCGCCTCGACCAGCGGGGTCTTCACATAGCCCGGGCAGATGGCGTTGCAGGTGATCGGCTCTTTCGCGGTCTCCAGCGCCACGGTCTTGGTCATGCCGACGATGCCGTGCTTGGCCGAGACATAGGCTGATTTGAACGGCGAGGCGGTGAGCCCATGCGCCGAGGCGATGTTCACCACCCGACCCCAGCCCGCCTTGCGCATCATCGGCAGCGCCGCGGCGGTGGTGTGGAACGCCGAGGTAAGGTTGATGGCGATGATCGCGTCCCATTTCTCGATCGGGAACTCGTCGATCGGCGCCACATGCTGGATGCCGGCGTTGTTGACGAGGATGTCGCAGGCCCCCGCCTGCTCGATCAGCGCGCGGCATTCGTCGCCCTTGGACATATCGGCCTTGATGTAGCGCACCGGCACGCCGAACTCTTTGGACATGTCGGCGGCGAGCTGATGATCCTCGTCACGGTCGGTGAAGGAATTGAGCACCACCGACGCGCCGGCCTGCGCCAGTTCGCGCGCGACGCCGAGGCCGATGCCCGAGTTCGACCCGGTGACGATGGCTGTTTTGCCCTTGAGAGACATGCGAAAACTCCTCGATTGCTGCGGCGCCAAAATTGCACGCCTCACTGGGACCAAGGGACAACCCATCCTCCCGGTTCCCTGTCCGCCCCATTGCTCTGCTATCCAAGCGGAAGCTGCAAGCCCGGGATCGCAACGTCATCACGGATAAGTAGGCCCTGTGGATGAATGCCCCCCTAGGCAAGCGGGGCCTTGGCCTGTATGGCTCCGGGATCGCTGCCCGTCATGCCGCGCTGCCGCATTTGCAGGCAGAAGGCGCGCGTCGCAGCCCCTCTTCAACTCGTCCTTCTGGGCGGGGAAAACGGGCTGCGCCTCTTCGGAAAAGTGTTGCGAGACATAAAAAAAACGCCGGCACGAAGCCGGCGTTCAGTCATTGAGGCAGGTTTCATACAGGCAAGAAACCTATCGAGCAGTGACTTCTTTATACGCGCTTTGCCGCCGGAGTCCAACCTAAAAGTTTGAAAAGACGTAAAAGCCCCGGTAGGCTCTGAAGCCAAGAAAACAAGGGCAGAGCAGGACGGTTTCCAAGATGACCGCGAATTTTTTCAAATTCCCCTCGCTGGGAAACAGCACATTGACCGCGCTGGCGATCTGCGCCGGATTCGGCGCTGCGGCAGAGCCCATGCACGGCATCGCCATGTATGGCGCGCCCGCCCTGCCCGCCGATTTCGACCATCTGCCCTACGTCAATCCCGATGCCCCCAAGGGCGGCCGCATCGTCACCGGCGAAGTGGGCAGTTTCGACAGTCTCAACCCGCATATCCTCAAGGGTTCGGTGCCGTGGCAGCTGCGGTTTCTGGCTTATGAATCCCTTATGGGCCGCAGCTGGGATGAGCCCTTCACACTTTATTGTCTGATCTGCGAAACGGTCGAGACCTCGCCCGAGCGCGATTGGGTCGAGTTCACCCTGCGCCCCGAGGCCAAGTTCTCGGACGGCACGCCGGTGACGGTCGAGGACGTGATCTGGAGCTTCGACACGCTCGGCACTGTCGGCCATCCGCGCTATCAGGGCACGTATAACCGGATCGAGAGCATCGAAAAGACCGGCGAGCGTAGCCTGCGCTTTACCTTCAACACCCCCGATCGCGAGCTGGCGCTGATCGTCGGCATGCGTCCGATCCTCAAAAAGGCGCAATGGGAGGGCAAGGATTTCGCCGAGTCCGGCCTCGACGTGATCCCGATCACCACCGCGCCCTATGTCATCGACGATTTCGAGGCGGGGCGCTACGTCTCGCTCAAGCGCGACCCCGACTATTGGGGCAAGGATGTGCCCTTCATGAAGGGTCAGGCCAACCTCGACGAAGTGCGCATGGAGTTCTTCGGCGATGGCACCGCGATGTTCGAGGCGTTCAAGGCCGGGCTGCTCAACTCGAACCGCGAGTTCAACTCGGAGAAATGGGAAAGCCAGTACGGTTTCCCGGCGATCGAAAGCGGCGAGGTGGTCAAATCGGTGATCCCGCACGGGCGCCCCTCGGGGATGACCGGCTTTGTGATGAACACGCGCCAACCGGCCTTTGCCGACTGGCGGGTGCGCGAGGCGATGATCCAGCTGTTCAACTTCGAATATATCAACGAGACGCTGACCGGCGGCCGCCAGCCGCGCATCACCTCCTATTTCTCCAACTCCGAACTGGCGATGAAGGACGGTCCCGCCGGTGGCCGGGTGAAGGAATTGCTCGCACCTTTCGCGGACAGCCTGCCGCCGGGCGCTCTCGAGGGCTACAGCCTGCCTCAGGGCGATGGCTCGGCGCGCAATCGCGCCGGTCTGCGCAAGGCGATGGGCCTTCTGGAAGAGGCTGGCTACACCGTGCAGAACGGCGTGATGACCGGCCCCGACGGCCAGCCCTTCGGCTTCGACATCCTGCTGCCGCAGGGCGAGACCGAGGCGGGCTCGATGATCGACATCTATGTGCAGGCGCTGCAACGCTTGGGGATCGAGGTGCGCGTCGATACGGTGGATTCCGCCCAGTACAATTCGCGCACTGCCTCTTTCGATTTCGACGTCACATGGTTCCGCCGCGGTCTGTCGCTGTCGCCGGGCAATGAGCAGCGCCTCTATTGGGGTAGCGCCGCCGCCGATCAGGAGGGCTCGCGCAACCTCATGGGGATGAAGAGCCCCGCCGCCGACGCGATGATCGAAGAGCTTCTGACCGCCACCTCGCGCGACGATTTCCTCGCCGCCACGCGGGCGCTCGACCGGGTGCTCACCGCGGGGCGCTACGTCATCCCCACCTACCAGTGGAACCAGAGCTGGATTGCCCACGCCAAAGGGCTAAAATATGCCGAGCCCACCCCGGTCTACGGCGATTGGATCGACTGGCAGCCCAACGCCTGGTGGTGGGAAGACGAGACGACCAAACAATAAGACCAACACGACAACGAGAAACGAGCAGACAGTATGAAACGCCTTATCCTCATCGCCCTTCTGGCCGCCCCGCTTGCCGCTTGCGGCACCGTCGATGGCTTCGGACAGGACGTCTCGCGCGCCTCGCGCACGGTCGACAGCTGGTTCTGATCCCGGCCCCTTCCTCTTGGCAGAAATATCCCGGGGGTGCGGGGGCAGAGCCCCCGTGGTCTATCCTGCGTACGGGGGCAGAGCCCCCCGTGTCTAACCTGCGTGCGGGGGCAGTGCCCCCGCGTCACGGCTCGCCCAGCATCGGGCGCAGCCGGGTCAGCACCGCCAGCAGAAACGCCGTGCTGACCCCGAAGGTCAGCAGCCCGGTGATCGCCGCGAAGCTGCCGAAGATGCGCATCCCCTCGCCCAGCGTGATGTCGCCATAGCCCAGCGTGGTGTAGCTGACGACGGCGAAATAGAACGCCTCGTTCAGCGTCTCGAAGGCCCCGAGGCGGCGAAAGCTCGCGGCCCAGATCCAGACCTGGATCGTATGTGCCACCACCATGGCGCCGAAGGCCGCGCAGATCAGGACAAAGAGCTTCAAACGGCTGGCCTGCAATTCGGGCCGCGCGGCGTGGCGCATCAGCCGCGGCCCCACCAGCGACACCAGCCAGATCTGCACCAGCGCGCAGAGAAACAGCAGCCCGGTGCCCAGAACGATCTGTAGTCCCATCCCCATCCTGCGGCTCCCCGTGCCTCAGCGCGCTTTGAACAGGCTGCCGAGAATGCCGCGCACCAGCCTTTTGCCGGTGGTGCCCGAAAGCTCTTTCAGCACCGCCTGCCCCAGCGCCTCGCCGATGCTGTCGGGGGCGCTGTAGCGGGTGCTGCGGCTCTTGCTGCTGGAGCGGGCCCCGGCGCGCGGCGTCGGATCGTAGCGGCGCGCACGGTTATAGTCGCGCACCTCGGCTTCGATCGTTTGCTGCGCCGTGCTGGTGGTCTCGGCGGCCTCGGCCTCGCGCGCCGCGGCCTCGGCGCGGGCCTTGAGCATCTCATGCGCCGAGTTTCGATCCACCGGCGTGTCGTATTTGCCCTTGAGCGCCGAGGCGTCCATCAGCTGCGTGCGCTCGGCGTCGGTGATCGGGCCGAGCTGCGAGCTTGGCGGGCGCACCAGCGTGCGCTGCACGATGCCCGGCACGCCCTTCTTTTGCAGAAACGAGGTGACAGCCTCGCCGGTGCCAACCTCGCGGATGGTGGTTTCGGTGTCGAAGGCGGGGTTCGGGCGGTAGGTTTCGGCGGCTTGCTTGAGCGCCTTCTTGTCGCGCGCGGTGAAGGCGCGCAGCGCGTGCTGCACGCGGTTGCCAAGCTGGCCGAGGATGTCTTCGGGGATGTCATCGGGGTTCTGGGTGACGAAATAGACGCCAACCCCTTTCGAGCGGATCAGCCGCGCGACCTGCTCGACCTTGTCGACCAGCGCCTTGGGCGCGTCGTCAAACAGCAGATGCGCTTCGTCAAAAAAGAACACCAGCTTGGGCTTGTCGGGATCGCCCACCTCGGGCAGTTCCTCGAAGAGCTCCGACAGCAGCCACAAAAGGAAGGTGGCGTAGAGCCGGGGTGCGCCCATCAGCGCATCTGCTGCGAGGATGTTGATATGCCCGCGTCCGTCCGGGGCGCAGCGCATCAGATCCGCCAGATCCAGCGCCGGCTCGCCAAACAACCGCGTGCCGCCTTGGTTCTCGAGCACCAGAAGGCGCCGCTGGATCGCCCCGACCGAGGCGGTGGAGACATTGCCGTAGCGCAGGCTGAGCTCCTTGGCGTTCTGCCCGACCCAGACCAGCAGCGATTGCAGGTCCTTGAGATCGAGCAGCGGCAGCCCCTGCTCGTCCGACAGGCGGAAGGCAATGTTGAGAATGCCCTCCTGCGCCTCGGTAAGTTCCAAAAGCCGCGCCAGCAGCAGCGGGCCCATCTCGGCCACCGTGGTGCGCACCGGGTGGCCCTTGGCGCCGAAGAGATCCCAAAAGACCGCAGGGAACGCCTGATAGGTGAACTCATCATAGCCGATGGTGGCATTGCGCTCGGTGAACGGGCCATGCAGCGGCGCGCTTTCCGACCCGGCCAGCGCAAGCCCCGAAAGATCGCCCTTCACGTCCGACAGGAAGACCGGCACGCCCGCTGCGGAAAAGCCTTCTGCGAGGATCTGCAGCGTGACGGTCTTGCCGGTGCCGGTCGCCCCGGCGATGAGCCCGTGGCGATTGCCGTACTTCAGGCCAAGGTATTGTTTTTCGGAGTAGCCTTCGCCGCCACCGCCTACAAAAACGTCACTTTCCATGACCCGCCTCCGATGTCGCTTTGCTCTGCCAAATCCGGCCCGCCCCCGAGCATACAATCTTAACTCTTTGGTGCCAGTATGAAATTCGTCCGGGGCAACATGTCCTCTCCTGCCTCGGGCGAACTTCCTCCCTGTCTGACTTGCCGCGTCCGTGTTTCGGGCGCGGCCTTTTGCACAAAAGTGTAGCCCTGACCTTGCAAAGCCTGTTGACCGGTGCCGAAGAGTTTCGTAGCGTCCCGTCAATGACAAAGTCGGCCGGTCCGACAGGGAGCAAGGGAAAGGGGACCGCACGGTCCCTTTTCTCTTTTTTTTGAACTAGTTTCGCGCTTTTTTGCCGCTCTCGTGATCGCGAGGAATTCCCGACTGACACCGTTTGACGTGCATGCTAAGCGGTCAGTGAGGCAAGAATGAACGTTCAGGGGGAAACCATGACCACACCGCTTCACATTCTGCGCGTGCTGCCGCTGGCGGCTGCGCTTGTTGCGCTGCCCGCCTATGCGCAGGACACCGCCGAGACCGAAGACGCGCCCGCTGCGGCGGCAGAAGGATCTGTCGCGCCGGGCGGCCTGTCGCTGGGCGAAGACACCGGCGCTGGCGCTGCGGCCGCACCGGCGGCGGGCCAGAACCAGCCCGAAACCTATGTCAAAGCCACCCATGGCTCGTGGGAGCTTCAGTGTCTGCGCGCCCCCGAGGGCAGCGAGGCAGAAGATCCGTGCCAGATGTACCAGCTGCTGCAGGATGGCGACGGCAATAACGTTGCCGAGGTCAGCCTGTTCCGCGTCGCCAATGGTGGCCAGGTCGCGGCTGGCGGCACGTTCGTCGTGCCGCTCGAGACGCTGCTGACGCAGAAGATGACCATCGCCGTCGATGGCGGTCAGGCGAAACGCTATGATTTCTCGTTCTGCACCCCGGTGGGCTGCTACGCCCGCGTCGGCTTCACCGAAGAAGACGTGAACCGCTTCAAGGGCGGCGCAAGCGCCAAGATCACCATCGTTCCGGCGCTTGCCCCGGATCAGAAGGTCGAGCTGGACATGTCGCTGTCGGGTTTCACCGCTGGCTATGAAGAGACCAGCGCGCTGCGCCAGTAAGCGCGGCTAAGGCCCAGAAAACAAAGCCCCGGCATCGCGAGGATGCCGGGGCTTTTTTGTATTTCGGCATTTCCCGAAACTGGGGTTACCCGGCTTGGCGGATCCCGTCGAGCACCGCGTCGGCGGCGCGCTGGCCGGGGGGCGGTCCGCCCTTGCCCAGTTGCTCCATCGTGTCGCGCATCGCGGCGATCTGCTCTTGCGGGGCGTCGAGAACCCGCAGCACCGCATCAGCAATCGGTCCCGGTCTGCAGGCATCGCCCACATATTCCGGCACGCTGCGGCTGCCGGTGACGAGGTTCACAAGGTTCACCGAGTCCACCAGCATCAGCCGCGAGATGATCTGCCGCGACAGCCAGCCCATGTCATAGGCCACCACCATGGGTGTGCTGGCGGCGGCAAGCTCCAGCGCCACGGTGCCCGAGGCGGCAAGCGCCACATCGGCGGCGGCAAAGGCGGCGCGCTTCTCGGCCTTGCCCGCTTCGCCCTGCGCGCGCGGATCAAGCAGGATTGGATCCACCGGCCAGTCCGCCACGGTTTCGCGCACCAGATCGGCCACCGGCCCCGCCATGGGCAGCACGTAGCGCAATTCGGGCCGCGCATCGCTCAGCTGTTCCAGCGCCTCGCCGAAGACCGGGCCAAGGCGGCTGATCTCGGAGCGGCGCGAGCCCGGCAGGATCAGGCACAGCGGCGCATCGCCGATCCCGTGGCGCAGGCGAAACTCGGCCTCTTCGCTATGGCTCGCCTGCGGGTCGGTCACCACCGGATGGCCGACGAAATCGCAGCGCATGCCAGCAGCCTCCATATAGGGCGGCTCAAACGGCAGTAGCGCAAGCACCTGATCGATGTGTTTGGCCATCTTGGCGGCGCGCCCTGGACGCCACGCCCAGACCGTTGGGGCGACGTAATGCACCGTGCGGATGTCCGAGCGTTCCTTGACCAGCTTGGCGACGCGCAGCGAAAACTCCGGCAGATCGACGGTGATCAGCACGTCGGGCTTGGCGGCGACGATGGCATCGGCGGTCTGGCGGATGCGGGCCTTCAGCGCGCCGTAGTGGCGCAGGATCTCGGTGATGCCCATGATCGAGATCTCATCCATGGGAAAGAGGCTCTGCAGCCCCTCCTCGAGCATCCGCTCGCCGCCGATCCCCTCGAAGGAGACATCGGGCACGCGCGCCTTCAGCCCATGCATCAGAGCGCCGCCCAGACGATCGCCCGAGGGCTCGCCCGCAATGATGAAAACCTTCATGCGTCCCGCTCCCGTACCCACAGAAAGAGCCCTGCGGCATCCAGCATTTCGATCACCGCCGCGCGGTCGAGCATCATCACCCCGCCCGCTTCGATCACGATCCCCGCCAGCCCCGCGCGGATCGCGCCGACGGCGGTGTTGGGACCAATGACCGGCAGATCAGCGCGGCGCTCTTGGCCCGGTTTCGGCGCTTTGTAGAACAGCCCGCCGGGCACGGGGGGCAATTCGCCAAGCATGGCGTCGGTGCCGCGCGCATCCTCTTGCGCGACCACCTGATCGCCCGAGATGACACAGCACTGCCCGAGATCCTGAAGCCCTTGCCGGTGGCTCACCTGATCGGCCAGCGCCGCCATGGCCGCGGCGCCGTCGCCCGGCTGTGCGGCGGTCAGAACACCGGCCTCGGGCAGCAGCGCGGGCGCGGCCTCATGCGCGCCGATCACCTGAAAGCCACTGTCTTCGAGCATCCCGATGACGATCCGAAGCGCGCCATCATCGCCCCGCTTCAGCGCGCGCAGCACACGCGGCAACAGCATCAGCGTCGGCAGGTCGAGCTTAGAGAGCTTGACGTCAGGCCGACCGACCGCGCCACACATGCACACGCGGGTGACGCCACGCGCCTTCAGCCAGCGAAAGAAACTGCCCAATTGCTCGACGCGGAACAGATGATCAGGCGTGATCCTGTCGGGCGGCGAGCTTTCCATGGCGCAGACCAGCGCCGGTTCGGGCAGCGCGTCCACCACCGCCCGTGGCAGATCGCCCTGCCCTGCGATCAGCGCCAGCATGCGCTCAGCCCGGCGTCAGGAAATGACGGTCGCTGTCGCCGAGGATGAAGGCGACGATCTCGCGGACATACTCGCTCTCGGTCTCGTCGCCGAGGCGCTTGGCGCGCTCGGCGAAGGCGCCTTCGCCCTGCGCCAGCATCTGGAAGGCGGCGCGCAGCGCGGTGATGTCCGAGCGCGCGACGCCGCGGCGCTTGAGCCCCACGAGGTTCAGCCCGTCGAGCTTGCCGCGCGGTGCCTGCACAAGGCCATAGGGGATCACGTCATTGGTCACCATGGTGACCGCGCCGATGATCGCGCCGCGCCCGATGCGCACCCATTGGTGCACCCCCGAGAGCCCGCCGACGATCACGTCATCCTCGATCACGCAATGCCCCGCCAGCGCCGAGTTGTTGACCAGAATGACCCGGTCGCCGACCTGCGCGTCATGCGCCACGTGGCAGCCGGCCATGAACAGCCCGTCGTCGCCGACCCGGGTCACCCCGCCACCACCATCGGTTCCGGAGTTCATGGTCACATGCTCGCGGATGCGGTTGCGCTTGCCGATCACCAGCGCGGTCTTCTCGCCCTGGAACTTCAGGTCCTGCGGGATCTCGCCGATCACCGCGAAGGGAAAGATCACCGTGTCCTCGCCGATCTCGGTGCGGCCGGTGACCACGACGTGGCTCTTCAGCTCGACATTCGCCGCCAGCACCACCTCGGGGCCGACATGGCAGAACGGGCCGATCTTGCAGCCCGCGCCGATCTGCGCGCCGGGCTCGACATAGGCGCTGGGATGGATCACCGCCTCGGTCACGCCGGCAGGTCCATCATCGCGGTGAATTCGGCTTCGCAGGCCAGTTCGCCATCGACCTCGGCCACGCCCTCGAACTTCCAGACTTTGCCGCCCGGCTTGCCGCGCAGGGTGCGGACCTTCATCTTCAGCACATCGCCCGGCACCACCTTGCGGCGGAATTTGCACTTGTCGATGCCCATGAAGTAGACCTTCAGGTCCTTGTCCGCGAGATCGAGCGCGACGCCCACCATCACGGCGGTGGTCTGCGCCATGGCCTCGACGATGGTCACGCCCGGCATGATCGGCAGGCCGGGGAAATGGCCCTGGAAATGCGGCTCGTTCATCGTGACGTTCTTGATGCCCACGGCCGAGCTGGTGCCGTCGATCTCTTCGACCTTATCGACGAGCAGGAACGGGTAGCGATGCGGCAGGATGCGCTGGATCAGCTGGATGTCAGCGCTGAGAAGCGTCTCGGTCATCGTGGGCCTTTCAAAAGGAAAAAGTCGCCCTTCCCCTAGCAATCCCTGCGGCGCGGGGCAAGCGGCGCGGCACGTCAGGGCACGCGCGCCCGTAACGCTTTGAAACAGAGCGCGGGCGGCGGCAGCCCCTCAGGGCTTTAGCGGCCCGGCCTGAGTGTCCGGCTCTTGCGCGCTTTCGTCATCGCCCGAAAAGTCGGGCAGCGGCTCGGGATCGTCCAGCACGTCGTTGAGCCGTTCGATGGCCGCATCGGTGATGTCGATCGCCCCCGCCGACAGGAACACAGAGCGTTGGTCGAGAATGGCCAAGGCCCCGGCCTCGCGCATCAGCTGCGCCAGAACCGGCTCTGCGCTGGAGATGAACTCGCGCCTCCGCTCTTCCGAAACATTGCCCAATCTGCGCGCCTTGCTGTCCTGCGCGTCGCGCAGATCTTGCACCTTGATGTCAAAAGCATCGGCGAGCTTGCGGAACGCAACCGGGTCCATCGAGCGGCGCTTCTCCGTAAGGGATTTTTCCTCGGCGGTCAGCTCGGCTTCGATCCGGCGGTTCTCGGCGGCAATGCTCGCACCCGCAGCGTCGAGCGCGGCAGAGGTCTTCTGCCCGAAATCGCTCGAGGAATAGAGACGGTCGACCTCTATGGTCACGATCGGGCTTTGCACGATGCCCTGGCGCATATTGTCCTGCGCCAGAGCCGGTGTTGCCGCGCCGATCGCCAGTGCCAGCCCGAAAGCGGCGGCGCGCAGGGTGCTGCGCGCCATCCGATCAGAAGGTGCTGGACAGCGAGAGGCTGAAGTTCTGCTCGTTGTCATGGTCTTCCTTCGACACCGGGGTCGAGAAGTTCAGGCGCAGCGGCCCAAGCACCGAGTCCCAGAGGATCGACACGCCGATCGCAGAGCGCGCGGTGAAATCCTCATAGAGCACGTCGTTGCCATCCGCCTTGGCGAGCGTTTCGTCGGACAGGCCCCAGACCGAGCCGATATCGTAGAACACGCCACCGCTGATGCCATATTCTTCGGGCAGGCCGAGCGGGAATTCCGCGTCGAACCGCAGCGAGGCGTAGTAGTTGCCGCCCAGCGGGGAGTTGACATCATCCTCCGAGTTGTACTCGCGCGGACCGATGCCCGCGTATTCGAAGCCGCGCAGCATGCTCTCGGTGAGCATGTAGCGGTCGGTCACGCGGCTGTCGCCTTCCATGTAGTTGAGCGCCCCACCCTGCAGCGTGGCCCGCAGCGTCACCTCGTCGTTCCAGACCATGGTCTGCGCGATGGCGCGCACGTCGGTCTGGATGAACTGGGCGTCGCCGCCCGCGCCGAAGTCCTGACCGAACTCAAGCAGGATGCCGCGGTCGGTTTCCAGCCCGCTGCGACGGGTGTCATAGCTCAGCGTATAGCCGACCATGTTGTCCCAGCGTGCGTCTTCCTGCGCTTCGGCAGTCACGATGTTGCCGACCTCATCATCCTCGTCGATGATGTCGGTGTACCGCGCGGTATAGCGCACGCCGAGGCGGCCGTTTTCCGAGATCGGGAAGGTCAGGCTGGGCCGGAAAATCCCGGTCGCCGTGTCATAGTCGGCGCTGTCGTAGGAGGTTTCCTTGTAGCTCAGCGCGAGGCCGAAGGCGACGTCGCGGCCAAGGAATGCGGGCTCCACGAAGTTGAACGTATAGCTCTGGGTGCTCGACGCGGTGTTGATGCCGAAGGACAGACGCTGGCCACGGCCAAGGAAGTTCTGCTCGGCAAAAGAGATCGACGCGCCGAAACCATCGGTCGTCGAATAAGAGCCGCCAAAACCGATCGAGCCGGTGGGCTGTTCGGTGACGTTCACATCGACGATGACCTGCTGCGGGGTCGAGCCTTCGCGGGCCTCCACCTGCGCGTCCGAGAAATAGCCGAGCGCGCGGATGCGCTCTGCAGCCTCGCGGATGGCGCGCGGGTTGAACGGATCGCCCTCGGCGGTGTCGAACTGCTGACGCACAACGCGGTCAAGCGTGGTGGTGTTGCCTTCGATGTCGATGCGCTCGACGAAAATGCGCGGCCCGCGGATCAGGTTGAAGGTCACATCCAGCGTCAGATCGCGCTCATTGCGCGTCACCTGCGGCTCGATGCGCACGAAGTTCAGCCCCTGCTGGGTGGCCAGACGCTCGAGACGGATGATCTCTTTGTCGACCTCTGCGGGCGAATAGGCGCGGCCCGACTTGAGGCTCAGCGCGTTGCGGAAGCTCTCGACGTTCACTTCCGGCAGATCGCTGGCAACGCCGATGCGGCCAAAGTCGAACTGCTGGCCCTCTTCGACGTTGAAGGTCAGGAAATAGCTGTCGCGCTCTTCGGAAAGCTCGGCGTTGACGCCGGTCACGCGGAAATCGACGTAGCCGCGCGAGGCGTAGAAATCCTGCAGCAGCTGGCGGTCAAAGGCCACGCGGTCTTCGATGTAGGTGTCGCTGCGGATCACCGCGCGCAGAAGCCCGGCCTGTTTGGTTTCGATCACGCGGCGCAGGCGTCCGTCGGAATAGGCCTGGTTGCCGACAAAGCCGATACGCTCGACCTCGGTGACACCGCCTTCGAAGATCTCGAACACCAGATCGACGCGGTTGCTCGAACGGCGGATCAGCTTCGGCGTGACCTGCGCGGCGATACGGCCCTGCTGGACATAGGCCTGCGCGATCTGAGCGGCATCGGCCTCGGCCTGACGCGGGCTGTAGACGCGGCGCGACTGGGTTTTCACGATGGCGGCAAGGTCTTCGTCCTTGAGGCGGCGGTTGCCCTCAAAGGCGATCTGGTTGACCGTCGGAAACTCGGTGACTTCGATCACCAGCGTGTTGCCGCGCGGGGTGATCTCGACGCTCTCAAAGAGCCCCGATTCAACGATCCGCTGATAGGCGGCGTTGAGTTCCCCGGCATCCACGGTCTGGCCGCGAGCGATGCCCGCATAGCTCAGGATGGTGCCGGATTCGATCCGCTCGTTGCCTTCGATCTGAACCTGATTGAACGAATAGGACTGCGCGAAAACCGCTTCGGGAAGTGCCGTAAAGGTCACTGCCGCCGCAAGCGAAAGCGCCAGCGCCGAAACGCCAGCGCGGTGCGCGTAAGTCCTGATGCGGGGGCTGCCCGTCTTCTGCCCGATGCTCATGCTCGCTGTCCACTCCGCCGTGTTTTTTTTAAGTGAGTAGCGGCTGGAAGTGGTCTTGTCAAAAGACGAAACGGCGATGTCTCAAAGAGTTCCGAGGAAGGCGCCAAAATACAACGCGGCAAGGATCACCGCCGGGAAGAACATCCGTTCCCAGTTGATCGAAAGCAGCAGGCCGAGCCCGCGATAACCATTCTGTAGGGTCTGCATCTTATCCCCCGACGTGCTATACCTGAAGCTCGGGAAATATCGGTGCATTATGGCTGATTTACGGCGGGATTATGCGCCGCTCGGGAAATTTTTCGGGTGGCGGGCGAGCCCAATGGCCCGCCCTGCCCGCGCTTTGCCCGCAGTCTCCCCGATCAGGGGCAGAAAAGGTCGTTGGTCAGCGCAAAGACCATCAGGCTCAGGATCAGCACAAGGCCGACAGACATCAGCATCCGCAGCGCTTTGTCCGACGGCGGTTTGCCGGCGACGGCCTCATAGGCATAGAACACCAGATGCCCGCCATCCAGCACCGGCACCGGGAAGAGGTTCAGCAGGCCAACGGCGGTCGACAGCACCGCGATGAAGGTCAGGAAGCTCTGCCCGCCCTGCGAGGCCATGGCCCCCGAGGTCTCGGCGATGCCGATGGGGCCCGACAGGTTGCACGACGAGATGTTGCCCGCGATCATGTGCCACAGCCCCGACAGCGAGCCCGCCGCGATGTCATAGGTGCGCAGCACCGCGCCCTGCACCGCCTCGACCGGCCCGGCGGCTTCGGTGGCAGGCTCGAACACCATGCCGCCGACGATGCCGATCCGATAGACCGTCTGGAAGCCGCCATCGGGCAGCGGCTCGTCGGTCCGCTTCGGCGTCAGCGCAAGATCAAGGATCTCGCCGTTGCGCCACACCTCCAGCCCCAACGTCTCGCCATCCGAGCTTTCGACCCGCTGCTTGAGCTGGTCGAAGGCAAAGATCGGCACCCCGTCGATCGACATGATGACGTCGCCCGCCTCCATGCCTGCGTCGATGGCCGCCGAGCGCGGCACCACCTGCGAGACGACCGGCGGATAGACATAGGGGCCGGTGACCTCCATGCGCGTGCCATCGCGCTCGACGTCATAGGTGAGCGTGTTCTGCTGCGGCAGACCTTCGAGGAACGCCTCGAAGCCTTCAGCATCGTCAAAGGACGGTGTGGGCGTGCCCTCGATCCCAAGCAGCACGTCGCCGACCTGCAATTCCTGCTCGCTGGGCGTGGCACGCAGCTCACCCACGGTCAGCGGCTCGGCCACCTTGCCCTGGAACATGAAGATGCCGGTGAAAAGCAGAATGGTCAGCGCGAAGTTGAACACCGGCCCTGCCGCGACGGTGGCCGCGCGGGCCCAGAGCGGCGCGCCGGTCATGGTCTGGCGGCGCTCTTCGGCGGTCATCTGGCGCATCACCTCTTCGTCAGAGGTGCCGCTGGCGGCGTTGGAGTCGCCCTTAAACTTCACATAGCCGCCAAAGGGCAGCGCCGCGAGTTGCCAGCGCGTGCCGCGTTTGTCGACACGGCTCAGCAGAACCGGCCCGAAGCCAAGCGAAAAGACATCGGCATGGATCCCAGACCAGCGCCCGACGATGTAATGGCCGTATTCATGGATCGCGACGATCACCGAAAGCGCGATGACAAACGCCAGAAGCGTCCAGATGAGGCCTCCGAATTCCGGAAGCAACTGGGTGATCTCCAAAAGCTCGGCCCTTTCAAATCAGTTCACTCACCCCGCCGAGGCGGCGAGGCTCAATGGTGCTGCAGCATCAGCGCGCGCGCGGTCTCCCGAGCGAGATGGTCAGCGCCGCGCACGTTATCAAGGGTGATGGCGGCGCTGGCCAGATCACTCTCGGCCAACACATGTTCAAGTGTTTGTTCAACGACCTTCGCCATGTCCTGAAAACCGATGCGCTTTTCGATGAAGGCATCCAGCGCCTGTTCCTTGGCGGCGTTGAAAACCGCCCCGGCAAGCCCCCCGGCCTGCATCACCTCGCGCGCCAGCCGCAGCGCCGGCCAGCGGGTCTCGCAGGCGGGGCGGAAGGTCAGCTGCGAGAGCTTCACCAGATCCAGCCGCTCCACGGGAAGCTCTGCGCGCGACGGGTGGTTGAGGGCAAAGCCGATGGCATGGCGCATGTCCGGCGGGCCCAAATGCGCCATCAGCGCCCCATCGCAGAAGCCGACCAGCGCGTGGATCATGCTCTCGGGGTGGACGACCACCTCGATCTTGGCTGGATCAAGGTCAAAAAACTCTTTGGTCTCGATGACTTCCAGCGCTTTGTTGAACATGGAGGCGGAGTCGATGGTGATCCGCTGGCCCATGGCCCAATTGGGGTGCGTCGCCGCCTGTTCGGGGGTGGCGCTGGCCAGGTTCTCCAGCGGCCAGTCGCGGAACGCCCCGCCCGAGGCGGTGATGATCACCCGCTCGACGCGGCTCATTTCCTCGCCGATCAGGGCCTGAAACACCGCCGAATGCTCGCTGTCCACCGGCAGCACGCGGCCGCCATGGGCCTGTGCGGTGTGCAGCACCAGCGGACCGGCGCAGACCATGCTTTCCTTATTGGCGAGCGCCAGTGTGGCGCCCTGTTCCAAAGCCTTCAGCCCCGGCGCAAGACCAGCGGCGCCGACGATGGCGGACATCACCCAATCCGCCGGACGGCTTGCCGCCTCGCAGATCGCTTCCGGCCCGGCAGCGGCCTCGACATTGGAGCCCGCCAGCCGCGCGCGCAGTTCGGGCAGCAACGCAGGGTCAGCGGTTACGGCGATCTCGGCGCCGAATTTACGTGCGTCTTTCGCTAGTTGCGCGACGTTCTTGCCGCCAGTCAGCGCGACGACATGGTAGCTTTCGGGGTCGCGGGCGATCAGGTCGAGCGTGTTCTGACCGATCGAGCCGGTCGCGCCGAAAATGGAAATGCGCCTCATGTCGACGGTCTCACTCAACACCCGGCGGGAAGTCGACGATCTGCCCCGCGATCAGCAAGAAGAGCGCGGCGCCCAGCATGCCGTCGAAGCGGTCGAGCAGCCCACCATGGCCCGGCAGCAGGTTCGAGCTGTCCTTGACCCCGGCGCGGCGCTTGATGGTGCTTTCGGCCATGTCACCGATCTGGCTCGCCATGGAGATGGCGATGGACACACCGATCAGACCAAAGCCCGCCTCGCGCGAGATCATCGCGAAGATCGCACCAACGATGGCGGCACCGATCCAGCCTGCGGCGCTGCCCGACCATGTCTTCTTGGGGCTCACGCGCGGCCACAGCTTTGGCCCTCCGATGGCGCGGCCCGCGAAATAGCCCGCCACATCGGTGACGACCACCACGGTGACCATCCACAGCATCCACGTCAGGCCGAAATCCGAGCGCAGCGCCATGATGCCATAGCCCGCCAGCATGATCATCGCGGTGAACACCGCATAGGTCACGCCGCCGCGCTGCATCTGGCCAAAGCCCGCCATGGACGGCAGCAGCAGCAGCGGCAGCGCAAAGGCGGGCGGCAGGTAGATCGCGGCCAGCGCGCAGGCCCCCGCGACAGCGGCGAGGATTTTGGCCGAGCGATGGCGGTTGGTGTCCACCATGTTGACCAGTTCCCAGACCATGCCGCCGCAGGCCAGCGCGATGGCGGCGCGCCACCAGATGCCACCGAGCCAGACGCAGACCAGGGCGACGACGATAAGCACCGCCGCCGAGGCCATGCGCGGCCCCAGATCGCTCCAACGTGTGCTGTTCATGCCTTCACCCCGCCATAGCGCCGGTCCCGCGCGCCATAGCCGCCGATCAATGTAGAAAATTCCTCGGCCGAGAAATCCGGCCAGAGCGTGTCGACGAACTCATATTCGGCATAGGCCGACTGCCACAGCAGGAAGTTCGAAATGCGCGCCTCGCCCGAGGTGCGGATCACCAGATCGGGATCGGGCAGCACGCAGGTGTCGAGATAGCGCGGCAGGGTCTCTTCGTTGACCTCTTCGGGATCGAGCCGCCCGGCGGCCACATCCTGCGCCAGCCGCTTGGTGGCGCGGGCCACCTCGTCGCGTCCGCCGTAGTTGATCGCGATGGTGAGGTTCACCCCGGTGCAGCCCTCGGTCATCACCTCAAGCTCGTCCATCAGCGTGATCAGCTTCTTGTCGAGCTTGACCCGGTCGCCGATGAAGCGCACCCGCACGTTTTCGGCGTGCAGTGCGCGCGCCTCTTTCTGGATGTAGCGGCGGAACAGGCTCATGAGCCCGGCCACCTCGGTCTGCGTGCGCTTCCAGTTCTCGGTCGAGAAGGCAAAGATCGTCAGATATTGCACCCCGGCATCGGGGCAGGCCTCGACAATCTCGCGGACCCGCTTTGCGCCTGCGTGGTGGCCAAACAGCCGCGGACGTCCCCTTTGGGTCGCCCAGCGGCCATTGCCGTCCATGATGATGGCCACGTGGCGCGGGCCATTGCCGTCTCGGATCGGTTTGGGCATCTGCCCTCCTCGCTTCGGGCGTTTCCGCCTCAGACCTGCATGATCTCTTCTTGCTTGGTCTCCAGCGCGGCGTCGACCTTTTTGATGTAGGTGTCGGTCAGCTCCTGCACCTCGGTTTCCCAGAACTTCTGGTCATCCTCGGACATGCCGTCTGCCTTGGCCTTCTTGATCTGGTCCATGCCGTCGCGGCGGACGTTGCGAACCGCGACGCGGGCGTGTTCGGCATATTGACCGGCCACTTTGGTCAGATCGCGGCGGCGCTCTTCGTTGAGCTCGGGGATCGGCAGCATGATGATCGTGCCGTTGAGCTGCGGGTTGATGCCGAGGCCGCTCTCGCGGATCGCCTTTTCCACCTTGCCCACAAGGCCCTTGTCCCAGACGTTGATGGTGACCATACGCGGCTCGGGCACGTTGACGGTGCCGACCTGATTGATCGGCGTCATGGAGCCATAGGCTTCGACCTGCACCGGCTCGAGCATCGAGGCCGAGGCGCGGCCGGTCCGCAGCGACGCGAATTCGGTGCGGAGGTTCGCCATGGCGCCGTCCATGCGGCGCTGCAGGTCAGCGGTGTCGAGTTCGAAGTCTTCAGACATGTTGGTTCTGCCCGTTCAAGTCATTCCTGTTAAAAGGCGTTCTAAGCCACAGGCGCCCGGATGTATAGCGGTTTGCGGCCACTTCAGGCGCCGCAGAAGCCTCACGCTACGGCGGCTGCCTGCTCGCGAATACGCTCTACCATGGCACGAAGCCCGTTGGAGCGCTGCGCGGAAAGATGCTCGTTCAGACCCAGCCGCCCCAATTCGGCGCGGGCGTCGATCTTCAGCACCTCGGGCGCCGCCAGCCCGTCGTAGAGCCGGTGCAGCACGGCGATCAGGCCGCGCACGATCATCGCGTCGCTCTCGCCCTCGAACTGCAGCTTGCCCGCATCCCACGTCAGATGCAGCCAGACCTGACTGGCGCAGCCCTCGACCTTGGTGGCGGGCACCTTCAGCGCTTCGGGCAGCGGCGCCATCGCCTTACCCAGTTCGATCACCGTGCGGTAGCGGTCTTCCCAATCCTCGAGAAATTCGAAATCCTCGACCAGTTCCTCGAAACCTGCCTGTGCCATCTGCGCTCCTGCTGCCTGCGTCCATAGGTGCATGGGCCCGGAGCGGATCCCCTTGCCCATCTCATTGCACCAGCACGATCGGTGCCAAGAGGTAGGCGGCGGGGCGGCAAAGGTCCAGCCCCGGCAAACCGCGCTTTTCAAGCCCGCCGCGATGCGCTAACCCCGGAGGCAAGACAGGCAAAGGGCAGTTGCACCATGTTCAAAACCGTATCGGTCGTGATGATTTCGGCGCTGGCTTTGGCCGGTTGTGGCGGCCAGAGCGAGGCACCGAGCGTGAGCGCCGAGACCGGGGTGAACAACCCGCTGATCCCGCAGCGCAGCGCCGTGAGCTTCTTTACCAAGAAGGATGAGGTCTATCCCGGCCAGCCGGTCGGCGTGATCACAGAGCTGCTGCTGGAGCGGCGCCCGGGCGGCGCGATCCTGCGCGTCACCGGTGTCGCCGATTATCCCGGCCCCTTCGATGTGCGGCTGGTGCCGGTCGAGGGCTCGGAAGACACCGGCACGCTGACCTTCCGCCTGCTGGCGCTGCAACTGCCCGGGCCGCGCACCGGCGGCGAATTGGCCCGCACGGTGACCGCGGGCCTGTGGCTGAGCGACAAAGCCCTCGCGCCCTACCGCGCGCTGCGCGTCGAAGGGCTGCGCAACGCGCAGAGCATCAGCCGCTGAGAGTGTTTGGGGGGAGGCAAAAGCCTTTGAAGGCTTTTGCAACTCTCTTCAAAGAGAGTTGGGGCGCGCAGGCCTGAGCCGCGCGCCCTTTTGTTTTTAGATCTCGATGACCTGAACCGTCTTGCCCTTCGCGGCAAGGCCGATCTCGCCCGCGCAGAGCCGCAGCGCATCGGCACCGAAGACCTCGTGCCGCCAGCCGCTGAGCGCCTTCACGTCGCGCTGGCCCGCGGCGATCGCATCAAGCTCGGCAGCCGGGGCGATCAGTTTCGAGGCGACGCCGGAGGTTTCGGTCTTGGCCTTCAGCAGCACGCGCAGCAGATCCGCCAGCGCCGGGTTGACCTGTAGCTGGTCACGGCTGGCATCGACCTGCGGCAGGCTTTCCTTGGGCGCGTCGGTTCCGGCCTTCACCGCGGCGAGGATGCCCTCGGCGATCGCGCCCTTGCGCGCCTCGCGCAGCAGCAGGCGCGAGCGTCCGAGGTCTTCCATGGTCACCGGCTTGGTCGAGGCAAGCTCGGCCAGAGCGTCATCCTTGAACACCCGGTTGCGCGGGATGTTGCGGGTCTGAGCGTAATTCTCGCGGAAGGCGGCAAGCTCGCGCACGATGGCCAGAAACCGCGGGCTCGACGAGCGGGTGCGCACGCGCAGCCACGCCTCTTCGGGGCGGGTGATATAGGTCTCGGGATCGGTGAGCGTCGCCAGTTCTTCGGCCACCCAATGCGCGCGCCCGGTCTCTTCGAGCTTGGCGGCGAGAAACTCGTAGATCACCCGCAGATGCGTCACATCGGCCAGCGCGTATTTCTTCTGCGCCTCGGTCAGCGGGCGGCGCGACCAGTCGGTGAAGCGCGAGCTTTTGTCGAGCTGCTGCTTGGCGATGCGCTTGACCAGCGTCTCATAGCCTACCTGCTCGCCGAAACCGCAGACCATCGCGGCGACCTGCGTGTCGAAAAGCGGCTGCGGGATCACCCCGTTGTCGATGAAGAAAATCTCGAGATCCTGCCGCGCGGCGTGGAAGACTTTGACCACATCGGTGTTGCGGAACAGCTCCATGAGCGGATCGAGCGACAGGCCCTCGACCAGCGGATCGACCAGAACGGCATTCTCTTCGCCAGTGCCCGGGATCGCCAGCTGGATCAGGCAGAGCTTGGAGTAATAGGTGCGCTCGCGCAGGAACTCGGTGTCCACGGTCACGTAAGGCGCTTTGGCGGCTTCGGCGCAGAACTCCGCAAGCTCGTCCGTCTTGGTCAATGTCTTCATTCAGGCACCGGCTGGTTCTTGTTTCTCTTGGTTATCGCGCCTCCTACACCTTCGCGCGAGGAAGTTCAAAGCGGCGATGCAAGAAAGCCTCAGAGCGCCGCCTTTTGGCATCAAGCGCGGCGCGAGGAAGGTGTTGGGCGCCAAGGGCTTGGTGGATTCATCACGCTGCGTGATGACGTAGGCGACAAGCATTCGTTTTTGCGAAGGATCGCAGGCGCCTATGTTGCGGGTAATTCGAAATCACACCGCAACCCCAAGAGGAGTTCCTCCCATGACTTCGCTCGACCTTGCCTATAGCTACACCGCCCGCCCCGCCCCGCACGGCGGCGTCACCGCTGGACTTGCGGCGCTTGCCTTGCTGCTGCTGATCGGCCTTCCCGCCCTGCTTGCGCCCGCCCCTGAACCCGGCGC
Organism: Salipiger sp. ABN3_019; assembly: GCF_056158605.1. Lineage (NCBI taxonomy): Bacteria > Pseudomonadati > Pseudomonadota > Alphaproteobacteria > Rhodobacterales > Roseobacteraceae > Salipiger > Salipiger sp. ABN3_019. The sequence goes on along the minus strand of NZ_JBSWTP010000009.1, from coordinate 2,086,119 downwards.
GGCGCAGCAGCTTGACTGGCATGGCAATGCGGCGGCGCTGGTGCCTTAAGGCAGCAGCACCGGCGTCTTGTCGTCCGCGGCAAAGCGGCGGAGCACGGCGGGATAGAGCTTGTGCTCCATCTCCAGCACGCGGGCGGCCAGCGTGTCCGGCGTGTCGCCCGCCAGCACCGGCACCCGCGCCTGACCCAGCAGCGGGCCGTCATCGAGTTCGGGCGTGACCTCATGCACGGTGCAGCCGTGCTCGGCGTCGCCCGCCTCCAGCGCCCGCGCATGGGTGTGCAGCCCGCGATACTTCGGCAAGAGCGAGGGGTGGATGTTCAGCATCCGCCCCTTCCACGGCTCGACGAAGCCCGCGGTCAGCACGCGCATGAAGCCCGCCAGACACAGGATGTCGGGCTGCGCCTTGTCGAGTTCCGCCTGCAGCGCCGCCTCGAAGCCGGGGCGGTCGCCCTTGAACGGGCGGTGATCGACCACGGCGGTAGGAATGCCCATCGCCTCGGCCTTCTTCAGCCCGCCGGCATCGGCGTTGTTCGAAAGTACCAGAACCGGGCGGGCCGGGTGATCTCCGGTCATGCTCTCGGCCAGCGTCACCATGTTGGAGCCCCCGCCCGAGATGAAGATCGCGACGCGTTTCACTTGAGGCTGCCCTCGTAGGAGACGCCCTGCCCTTCGGTCACTGTGCCGAGCGTGTAGACCGTCTCGCCCTCGGCCTCGAGCAGCGCTTTCAGCGCCTCGGCGCGGTCCGCCGAAACCGACAGGATCATGCCGACGCCGCAGTTGAAGGTCTTGAGCATCTCGGCCTCGGAGATGCCGCCCACCTCAGCCATCCAGCCAAAGATCGCCGGAAGCTCCCAAGAACCCAGGTCGATACTCGCGCCGCAGCCCTCGGGCAGCACGCGCGGCAGGTTCTCGGTCAGGCCGCCGCCGGTGATATGGGCCAGAGCATGCACGCCGCCCGCGCGGACCGCCGCCAGCGCCTGTTTGACGTAAAGCCGGGTCGGGGTCAGCAGCACCTCGCCAAGCGAGCCTTCGGCCCAGGGGCAATCTGCGTCCCAGCCAAGGCCGGAAACTTCGACGAGCTTGCGCACCAGCGAATAGCCGTTCGAATGCACGCCATCCGAGGCCAGACCCAGCAGCACATCGCCCGCGACCACGCCGCTCGGCAGGTCGGTGCCGCGCTCCATGGCGCCCACGGCAAAGCCCGCAAGGTCGAAATCGCCCGCCGGATACATGCCCGGCATCTCGGCGGTCTCGCCACCAATGAGCGCGCAGCCCGAGCGCACGCAGCCCTCGGCAATGCCCTCGATGACGCGCGCGGCGCTGTCGGTGTCGAGCTTGCCGGTGGCGAAATAATCGAGGAAGAACAGCGGCTCTGCGCCCTGACAGACCAGATCGTTGACGCACATGGCGACAAGGTCGATGCCCACGCCGTCCACATGGCCGGTGTCGATTGCGATGCGCAGCTTGGTGCCCACGCCGTCGGTCGCCGCCACGAGGATCGGATCCTCATAGCCCGCGCCTTTCAGGTCAAAAAGCGCGCCGAAGCCGCCCAGACCCGACATCGTGCCGCTGCGGCTGGTGCGTTTGGCCGCGGGTTTGATCCGCTCGACCAGCGCGTTGCCCGCATCGATATCCACGCCTGCATCCGCATAGGTGATGCCGTTCTTACCTTCGGTCATGCCAACCTCCGAGACCCCGTTTCGCGCGGGAATAGCGCAGGCGGAGGGCGATGAAAAGCGCCCTTGCCCGACGTTCGGTCAGCGCGGGCGGTGCGAAGCGTATTTGGGGAACAATGAAAGGCAAGGGGAAGGCTGGGCGGCGGCGGGTTTTGAGTATTTTTGGAAAGATGAAAGGGCCGCGGCGGCACGGAGTGCGCGGGGTGGAAAGTTCCGGGATTTCCGCAGCGTAAGTAACTTTCTTGCGGGCGCATACGTACTACTGGGTATTCACAGCCGCGTGAGGCTTGGCTAGCTTTCGCGACAGGCACAAATGCCTGCGGTGTCCTTGGGAGGGGACGCTGCTTCAGGGAGGAAAGACATGATCAACAAGACCTTCACGGCCGTTTCGGCCGCCGCTTTTGCTTTTGCAGGGGCAGCCTCGGCGCAGGAACTGCTCGAGATGACCTCGGGCTATTCCAAGAACCTGCCGATCCTCGGCACCGCGGCGGTCAATTTCGTCGACAAGATCAACAACATCTCGGAAAGCGTCGAGTTCGAGCATTTCGATCCGGGCGAGCTGGTGCCGTCGCTGGAGATGCTCGACGCGGTGTCGAACGGCTCGGTGGATGCGGCCTATTCGACCTCGGGTTACTGGCAGGGCAAGATGCCCGCCGCGGGCCTTTTCGCCGCCGTGCCCTTCGGCCCGGAGCCGGGCGAGATGCTGGCGTGGATGCTCTATGATGACGGCATGACGCTGTTCCAGGAGATGTATGACACCAACGGCTACAACGTGCATGTGGTGCTCTGCGGCTCCTACGCGCCCGAAACCTCGGGCTGGTTCAAGGAAGAGATCACTTCGCTCGAGGACCTCAAGGGCCTGAACATGCGCTTCTTCGGCCTTGGCGCCGAGGTGATGCAGAAGATGGGCGTGTCGACCTCGCTCTTGGGCGCGGGCGACATCTTCCCGGCGCTGGAGCGCGGCGCGATCGACGCCACCGAGTTCTCGATGCCGCTGGTGGATGCGAACCTCGGCTTCTACAACATCGCCAAGTTCAACTACTTCCCCGGCTGGCACCAGCCCGCCACCATGTTCGAACTGCTGATCAACAAGGATCGTTGGGAAGATCTGGACGAGAAGAGCCAGAAGCAGATCGAGATCGCCTGCATGGCCAACCTCACCGACAACTTTGCGGAAGGCGAGGCCAAGAACTTCCCGGCGATGGTCGAGAACGTCGAAGAGCATGGCGTGACGATCAAGAACTGGACGCCCGAGCAGCTGAAGGAATTCGAAGCGGCGTGGCTTGAGGTGGTGGAGGAGCTGAAGGCCGAGGACGAGATGTTCGCCAAGACCTGGGCCGACCTCAGCGAGTTCCGCGAGGGCTACTCCACCTGGTACAACAACATCTACCTGCCGCGTCCCTGGAAATAACAGCGAGCGGCTGAGCGCCGGGCCTTCGGGTCCGGCCCTTCCCGGCGCGCCCCGGTCTCACGCTGGCGCGCCGTTTTCGCGTCGAGACGCCCGCCTGGGCGCGGCGCGCATCCCCGACCAAGGCAGGCAAAGCAAAGGACAAGGCCCGTGGAGGATTTCAAGGTCGCCATCTCCGACCCCGGAGAGATCGGACGCAAGGACCAGAACCGGGGCGACAGGCTCATCGTGCATCTGTCCAACATCGTCGCCTGGCTGTTCCCGATCCTGATGATCGCCATCTGCGCGCAGGTCCTGCTGCGCGGCGCGGGGCACAACCAAGCCTGGCTCGATGACCTGCAGTGGTGGCTCTACGGTGTCGCCGTTTTGGTCGGCATCGCCTATGCGGTGACCACCGGCAGCCACGTGCGGGTCGATATCTTCTACGACAATTTCGCCAAGCGGAAACGGCTGATCATCGACATCATCGCGCTGGTCTGGCTGTTCTTCCCCTTCGTGCTGCTGTGCTGGGACGTGACGCTGGATTATGCGCTGACCTCCATCGCCTCGGACGAAGGCTCGTCGAGCCCCAATGGGCTGCACAACCTGTGGATCCTCAAGACGCTGATGAACCTCAGCTTCATCGTGATCATGGTGGCGATCTGGTCGGCCTATGTGCGCCACCTGTCGCAGCTGACGCGCCCGGCGCTGTGGAAGCAGCTGCTCTTTGCCCTGCCCTCCACCATCTTCGGTGTTCAGCTGATCATCTGGTACGCCTGCGTCGGCTGGCTGATGGCCACCGACCCCGAGATCGACAGCATGCGCAAGGCGACGCGCGCGCCGATCTTCGACGACCTCGCCTTCGGGCCGTGGGAAATGAAAAAGACCATCGCTCTGGCGCTTGTCGCCTCGGCGGTCGTGATTGTTGTGGCGCGTCTCTTCGCGCGTAAGGAGCGCTGAGATGCTGCAGTTCCTCGGCCAATTCCTGACGCTGAACGAGATCGCCGTCGCGGCGATGTTCCTGACCTTCATCTACATGCTGTTCCGCGGCATCCCCGTGGCCATGGCGCTGGTAGGCGTGAGCCTGATCTTCGTCATCCTGTCGCAAATCCTGCTCGACCCGTTCCGCGCCGACTTCAAGGACGTGATCGAGTTCGACCGCATCGGGCTGGAATACAACCGCCTGCTGGCGCTTTCGGGTCGCCTGTTTGGCAATATCGTCAACAACCCGGTGCTCGTGGCGCTGCCGATGTTCATCTACATGGGGCTGATGCTCGACCAGTCGGGCGTGGCGCAGCGGATGATGCACGCCATGCAGAAGCTCTTTGGCTCGCTGCGCGGGGGGCTGTCGCTGACCGTGCTGCTGATCGGCATCATCCTTGCGGCCTCCACCGGGGTGATCGGTGCCTCGGTGACGCTGCTGGGGGTGATGGCGCTGCCCGCGATGATGGCGCAGAATTACTCCAAACCCATCGCCACCGGCACCATCGCCTCGGCGGGGACGCTGGGGATCCTGATCCCGCCGTCGATCATGCTGGTGATCATGTCGGACCAGCTGGCGATCTCGCTCGGGGATCTCTTCATGGGGGCGCTTTTTCCGGGGCTGATCCTTGGGGCGCTCTACATCGTCTTCATCGTGGTCTATGGCTTCCTCTCGCCCGACGCGATGCCCGCGCCGGAGAAGTCCGAACACGTGGGCTGGCACGAGGTGAAGGAAGTGCTGCTGGCGGTGGTGCCGCCGATGCTGCTGATCCTGCTGGTGCTGGGCTCGATCTTCGTGGGTGTCGCGACGCCAACCGAAGCCTCTGGCCTCGGCGCGCTTGGGGCCACGCTCCTCGCGCTGCTCAACCGCAAGCTCGACTGGAAGGTGTTCCGCGAGGTGGCGCGTTCGACGCTCAACACCGCCGGCTACATCACCGGGATCTTCCTTGCGGCGAACTTCTTTGCCTTCGTGCTGCGGCGCTACGGCGGCGATGAGATCGTGCAGCACCTTGTGCTCTCGGCCTTCGACAACCCCTACCTGACGATCGCCTTCATCCTGTTCATCGTCTTCTGCCTCGGCTTCCTGCTCGACTGGATCGAGATCACCATCATCATCATGCCGCTGATGCTGCCGATCATCCAAGGGCTCGATCTCGCGGTACCGGGCTTTGATCAGGTGCGCGATCCGCAGGTGGTCTGGTTCGCCATCCTCGTGGCGGTGACCTTGCAGACCTCTTTCCTGACGCCACCCGTGGGCTTTGCGCTCTTCTATCTCAAGGGCGTCTGCCCGCCGGGTGTCACGCTGGCGCATATCTACAAGGGCATCATCCCCTTCGTGCTGCTGCAGCTTCTGGGGCTCTTCATCGTCTTCGAGTTCCCGGCGCTGACCACATGGCTGCCAGCGATGGCCTACGGAGAATGACCTTGACCTAAGACCGGAACCCGCCGCCCTTGCGCGGCGGGGTCTTCACGGGCATGTAGGCGCGGCACGAAGACCCCCGGGAGATCCCGCATGAGCCGCCCTGAAAAGCCCCAGTACAAAACCTGCATCGTCACCTCCGACTACCATGTGCCGGGCGAGACCTTCATCAACCGCCATATCGAGCACATCTTCGGCGGCGACACGGTGGTGCTCTGCGGCAGGTTCAACGGCAAGAACCCCTACGGCAAACCGCTGTTCGAGCGCCGCGCGAAGCTCTCGCTCTCCGACAAAGTGCTGGCACCGCTCGCCATGGGGTGGAATTCCCTGACCGAGGGCACGGGCCGCCTGCCCTTCGGCGCCAATAAATCCCATCTCAAGCACTGGTTGCGCGATCAGGGCGCCCAGGTCATCCTCGCCGAGTTCGGCACGCAGGCGCTGGTGGTGGCCAAGCTTGCCAATGAGATGAACCTGCCGGTCTTCACCTATTTCCGCGGCACCGATGCCTCGCGCGCGCTGACCTCGGCGCAGCGGGTCAAAAGCTACCGCAAGATGATGCCGCGGCTCGACGGGGTGTTCTCGGTCTCGCAGTTCCTGCTCGACAATCTCGCCAGGCACGGCGTCACCCACCCCAATTCCCACGTGGTGCCCTCGGGCGTCGACGTGCGCCGTTTCGTCCCGGGCGAGAAAGTGCCGGGCAGTTGCCTCGCCGTGGGCCGGATGGTCGACAAGAAAGCGCCGCAGGTGACACTGCGCGCCTTCGCCGCCGCCGCCAAGGGGCGCGAGGCGCATCTCACCTTCATCGGCGATGGCCCGCTGCTTGAGCCCTCCAAGGCGCTCGCGGCCGAGCTTGGCGTCGCAGAGCAGGTCACCTTCACCGGCGCGCTGCCGCACGACGAGGTCCGCAAGCAGCTGCTCACCACCGAGACCTTCCTGCAGCATTCGATCACCGACAAGAACGGCAATACCGAAGGGCTGCCCACCGCCATTCAAGAAGCGCTGGCCGCGGGCTGCATCACCGTCTCGACCCTGCATGCGGGGATTCCCGAAGCGGTGACCGAGGGCGAGACCGGCTTTCTGGTGCCCGAATGGGGCGAGGCCGGGTTTGCCGGGGCAATCTCGAAAGTGCTCGACCTGCCCGACCGCGCCGCCATGTCCCGCGCCGCCCGCGCCACCGCCGAGGCGAAATTCGACAACGCCATCCTGCTGGGCAAGGTCGAAGACGAGATCCGCCGCGTGGTCGCCCTGCGTGAAAACGCGGCCTGAGCCTTTCATCTTTCCATAAATACTCATTCGACGACTGGGCCCTTGCCAGCGCTTCGTAGAGGGGGCGCTGCCCCCTCGGCGCTGCGCGCCTCACCCCCGGGATATTTGTGCCAAGAGGAAGCTGCCGTCGGTGCGCGGCTTGCATCGTCGGGCGATTCCGGCCATGTTCTGAACAAGTGTTCATTTCCGGGGTTGGGAGGCCCCGGAGCCATCGGGAAAGGGAGGCCCCATGGAGTTTGCACCGAGCGAGGAGCAGCAGGCGATCTTCGACATGGCAAAGGCGTTCGGGCAGGAGCATATCGCGCCCTTCGCCCGCGACTGGGAGGCCGAGGGCACCATCCCCCGCGATCTCTGGCCAAAGCTGGCGGAACTGGGGTTCGGCGGGCTTTATGTCACCGAAGAGAGCGGCGGCTCGGGGCTGTCCCGGCTTGATGCCACGCTGGTCTTCGAGGCGCTCAGCATGGCCTGCCCCTCGGTGGCGGCCTTCCTGTCGATCCACAATATGTGCGCCAAGATGATCGACGCCTATGGCTCGGAGGAGATGAAGGCGCGGGTGCTGCCCGGCGCGCTGAGCATGCAGACGGTGCTGTCTTACTGTCTCACCGAGCCGGGCTCGGGCTCGGACGCCGCCGCGCTGCGCACCAAGGCCGAGAAGAGCAACGACAGCTATCGGCTCACCGGCAGCAAGGCGTTCATCTCCGGCGGCGGATATTCCGATGCCTATGTCGTCATGTGCCGCACCGGGGCTGAGGGGCCCAAGGGCATCTCGGCGCTGCTGGTCGAGGATGGCACCGAGGGGCTGAGCTTTGGCGGGCTCGAGCAGAAGATGGGCTGGAAGAGCCAGCCGACGCGGCAGGTGCAGTTTGACGGCTGCGAGGTGCCGCTGGGCAATCTGCTGGGCGAGGAAGGCAAGGGCTTTCGCTACGCCATGGCCGGGCTCGACGGCGGGCGGCTCAATATCTCGGCCTGCTCGCTCGGCGCCGCTCAGGCGGCGCTGGATGCGACGCTGGATTATATGGCCGAACGCCGCGCCTTCGGTCAGAGCATCGACCAGTTTCAGGCGCTGCAGTTCCGTCTTGCCGATATGGAAATCGAACTGCAGGCCGCCCGCGTCTTTCTGCGGCAGGCGGCGTGGAAGCTCGACACCGGCGCGCCCGATGCCACGAAATTCTGCGCCATGGCCAAGAAGTTCGTGACCGAGGCGGGATCAAAGGTGGTCGACCAATGTCTGCAATTGCACGGTGGCTATGGCTATCTTGCGGACTACGGTATCGAGAAGCTGGTGCGCGATCTGCGCGTGCACCAGATCCTCGAAGGGACCAATGAAATCATGCGCATGATCACCGCGCGCAGCCTGATTGGAAGCCGATGACCGAGATGCCCACGCTGGAAAACCCGATGACAGAGGTCGAGACCCGCAAGAGCGGCCGTGCCGGCCATATCACCCTCACCCGCCCGAAGGCGCTAAACGCGCTCAGTTGGGAAATGTGCCTTGCCATCGAAAAGGCGCTGGACGCTTGGGCGGACGATCCCGAGGTGGCGCTGATCATCCTCGATGCCGAGGGCGAGCGGGCCTTCTGCGCCGGGGGCGATATCGCCGAGATGTACCGCCGCGGCCTGAAGGGCGACGTGGATTTCGGCCGCCGGTTCTGGGCGGATGAGTACCGGATGAACGCCAAGCTCGCCGCCTACCCCAAGCCCATCGTCGCCTTCATGCATGGCTTCATCATGGGCGGCGGCGTTGGTCTTGGCGGGCATTGTTCGCATCGGATCGTCGGCGAGAGCGCGCAGGTGGCGATGCCCGAATGCGGCATCGGTTTTGTGCCCGACGTCGGCGGATCCTGACCTTCTGGCCCGCGCACCGGGGCGGCTCGGCGCGCATCTGGCGCTGACCGCCGCGCGCATGGGGCCCGGCGATGCGCTGCACGCGGGATTTGCCGATCACTTCGTGCCCGAGGAAGACTGGGTGTTGCTCAAAGAGCGCCTGATCGACAGCGGAGAGGCCTCGGCGCTGGAAGAGGTGGCGCGCCCTGCCCCGGAGAGCCCCATGGCCGCGGCGCAGGCAGAGATCGACGCCGCCTATGCACCCGGTAGCCTGCCGAAAATTGCCGAGAGCCTAGAGGCCGAGAGCGCCGATTGGGCCGCGGCCGCGCTCAAGCAGATCCGCCGCAATTCGCCGCTGTCGATGGCGACCACGCTGGAGATGCTCGCCCGGCTCGGTCCGGCGCCAAGCGATATCGACGCCGCGCTGGCGCAGGAATTCCGCGTCGCCTACCGCATCATGCAGGAGGGCGATTTCCTCGAAGGGGTGCGCGCGCAGCTGATCGACAAGGACCGCAACCCGCATTGGGGCATGGCGCTGGACGCGGTGCCGCCAGAGCGTGTCGCCGCGCTGCTCGCTCCGCTGGGGGCGCAGGAACTGGTGCTCTGACGGGGCGAATGCAGCAAGGTTAAGGGGGAGGAGAGAGATGAAGATCGGATTTATCGGGCTTGGCAATATGGGCGGGCCAATGGCGGCCAACCTTATCGCTGCGGGCCATGAGGTCACCGGGTTCGACGTGGCGGGCGTGCGCGTCGAGGGCGCTTCGCAGGCCTCCGGCGCAGCCGAGGCCGCCACGGGCGCGGAGGTGGTGATCACTATGCTGCCCAATGGCGCCATTCTGCGCAGCGTGGCCGAAGAGATCATCCCGGCGATGACGCCGGGCGCGGTGCTGCTCGATTGCTCCACCGTCGACGTGGAAAGCGCGCGGGCGGTGGCCGAGGCGGCGCAGGCCGCAAGTCTGGGCGCGCTGGATGCGCCGGTGTCGGGCGGCATCGGCGGCGCTGCGGGCGGCACGCTCACCTTCATGGTCGGCGGCAGCGCAGAGGCTTTTGCCATCGCGGGGCCGCTCTTTGACATCATGGGGCAGAAAGCGGTGCACTGCGGGCCATCGGGCAATGGGCAGGCGGCGAAGATCTGCAACAATATGATCCTTGGCGTCACCATGATCGCCACCTGCGAGGCCTTCGCGCTGGCCGACAAGCTGGGGCTGTCGCGCGAGGCGATGTTCGATGTGGTTTCCACCTCTTCGGGCTACAGCTGGTCGATGAACGCCTATTGCCCGGCGCCCGGCGTCGGGCCGCAGTCGCCCGCCGACAATGACTATAAGCCCGGCTTCGCGGCTGAGTTGATGCTCAAAGATCTGGGGTTGTCGCAGCAGGCCGCCGAGGCGGCGGATGCCGACACGCCGATGGGCGCGCGGGCGCTGGAACTCTACCGTAGCTTCGTCGAAGAGGAAGACGGTCGGGGCCGGGATTTTTCCGCCATGTTGCCGCGGTTCGAAGGGCGTGGGCGCGGCTGATCTTTTGCGGCATGAGGGGGCGCTGCCCCCTCGGCCTTCGGCCTCACCCCCGGCGTATTTTGAAAGAGAAGAAGCCGGGGGAGCGCTTGCCTGTGCCGCAGATCTGGGCGTTTCGGAATTTTCCGAAATAGGCGGTTAGAGCGCCGCTGTGCCTCGCCAATCGCCCGCGCGGCTGTTAAGAGGCCGCAAAGGATGGATGACCGATGACCACGCTTGATATTTTCTCCGACCCGATCTGCCCTTGGTGCTACATCGGTAAAGGCCTTCTGGACCGTGCGCTTGCGGCGCATCACGACCACCCGTTCACCATCCGCTGGCGCCCCTTCATGCTCAATCCCGAGATGCCCGCGGGCGGCATGGACCGCCGCGCGTACCTCGAGGGTAAATTCGGCGGCAAGGAGGGCGCGGTCGAGGCTTATCTGCCGGTGGCCGAGAGAGCCGCGGAGGCCGGGCTGGAGATCAACCTCGACAAGATCGCCACCACGCCGTCGACGCTGGATGCGCATCGGCTGATCCATTGGGCCGGGATCGAAGGCGTGCAGACCGCCGTGGTGTCCTCGCTCTTCCGTGCCTATTTCGTCGATGGCCGAAACATCGGGGATGCCGAAGTGCTGGGCGATATCGCTGACAGCTGCGGCATGGATGCCGCCGTGGTGCTGCGGCTGCTGGACTCGGAGGCAGATCGCAAAGAGATCGCCGAGATGGACCAGGCGGCGCGCGGCATGGGCGTGCAGGCGGTGCCGACCTTTGTGGTGGCCGGGCAGCACGCGGTGCCGGGCGCGCAGGCGACCGAGCTTTGGGAGCGGGTGATCGAAGAGGTCAAGGCGCAAGCCTAAGGGGGCGTCTGTGCGTGAGGCGTGAGCGCTCTGTGCGCCAATGGAGCCTCGGCGGCCTTTCGTTACGTGACGTTTCGAGATAGCCCTGCGGCATCTCCCTACCCTGCCCCTCCCCCTGCGTTCATCGTGCCCGCGGGGTTTTTCCGCCGAGGCCGAAATGACCATGACTTCCTCCCAAACCCCGGATGCGGCCGCCGCGTCCAAGGGCCCGAGCCGTTTCGAACTGATCGCGCTGCTGGCGTCGATGTTCGCGACGATCGCGTTTTCCATCGACGCCATGCTGCCCGCGCTGCCGCAAATCGGGCAGGAGCTGACGCCGGATGACATCAACCGCGCGCAACTGGTGGTCACCAGTTTCGTGCTCGGGATGGGTGTTGGCACGCTGTTCACCGGGCCGCTGTCGGACACCTTTGGGCGCAAGCCGGTGATCCTTGGCGGGATCGCCGTCTACATCTGCGCCGCTCTGCTGGCGGCGAATGCCGAAACGCTCGAATGGGTGCTGGCCGCGCGTATGCTGCAGGGGCTCGGCGCTGCCGGGCCGCGGGTGGTGGCGCTGGCCATCGTACGCGACGTCTATGCCGGGCGCGGCATGGCGCAGATCATGTCCTTTGTGATGATGGTCTTCACCCTGTTCCCGGCACTGGCACCGAGCATCGGCACGCTGATCATCGGGCTTTCGGGCTGGCGCGGCGTGTTTCTGGCCTTCGTCGGGTTTGCCTCGGTGATCGCGATCTGGCTGAGCATCCGCCTGCCGGAAACCCTGCCGCGCGAGCGTCGGCGCCCGTTCCGCGCGGGTCCGCTTTGGGCGGCGGTAAAGGAGCTTTTGGCGCATCCGGTTGTTCGCGTCTCGATCGGCGTGCAGGCGCTGTGTCAGGCCACGATGTTCTCGATGATCTCGTCGGTGCAGCAGATCTATGACGTGAGCTTCGATCAAGGGACCTATTTCCCGATCTGGTTCGGGGCTGCGGCGGTCTTTGCTGCCTCGGCGAGCTTTGTGAATGCGCGGCTCGTGGGCCGACTTGGCATGCGTCGGATCGTGACCGCGGTGCTTGCTGCGCAGATCCTCTTTTCCGGCGTCGCGATCGTGGCGTTTGCCAGCGGGCTTTCCGGAACCGCAGGCTTTGCCGTCTTCTACCTGTGGCAGATCACCGTGTTCTTTCAGATGGGGATGACCATGGGCAATGTGAACGCCATCGCCATGGAGCCGGTGGGGCATATCGCCGGGATGGCCTCTTCGCTGATTGGTGCGATTTCCACCGTGCTGGCGGTGCTGATGGCGGTGCCGGTCGGGCTGATGTTTGACGGTACGCCGCTGCCGCTCGCCTGTGGTGTTTTTGCCGAGGTGATCGTCGCAACGCTTCTGATGCTCAAGCTGAAGAAGCTCGAGGCGGCGGGGTAACGGCAACCCCCGATCCCGTTCGGCTGTTGCCCAGCCGGAAGATCGCCATCTCTTGCGTGAGATCGCGCGCGTGGCCGCGTAGCCGGAGGCCCATCGCGGCCATTTCCTCGCTCAGCGCCGCGCTCTCCTGAGTTTGGCTGTCGAGGCGGGAGACGGCATCGGAGAGCGTGGAAAGCCGTTCGGATTGGCCGCGCGCATCGTCGCGTATCTCAGCGATCATATTGCTGACGGTGCTCACCGCGTCGACGATGCTGGAGAGCCTGCCCCCCGCCTCATTGACCAGCTTGGCGCCTTCGGAGACCTGATCCTCGCTGTCGAGGATCAGCTTTTTTACCCCGGCGGCGGCTTCGGAGGTGCGCTGTGCAAGTTGCCGCACCTCAGAGGCGACCACCGCAAAGCCCTTGCCACTTTCACCGGCGCGGGCGGCCTCAACCCCGGCATTGAGCGCCAGAAGGTTGGTCTGAAAGGAAATATCGTCGATCAGGTCGATGATCTTGCCGACCTCTGACGAGCTTTCTTCGATCAGTTGCATCGCCTCCATGGCGCGATGGGTGACCGTGCCGCCTTCTTCGGCGCTGGTGCGCGCGAGCCGGGCCTGATCGGCAAGCTCCCCGGCGCGCTGCGCGGTGCCGCGCAAGGCCGATGTCACTTCGGCCATGCCGCTTGCCGCGCCGCTAAGTTCCTGCGCTTGCCGCTCGCTGCGGGTCGAGAGATCGCCGGTCACCTGCTCCAGCGCCGCGGCCTCTTCGTCGACGCCATCGGCGGTGCGGCGCGAGCTGCCCAACGCCCCCTGCAACTGGCTCAGCGCTCGGTTGAAATCGCGGCGGAGATCTTCGAAGGCGCCGTCCATTGGCGTCTCGACCGCGCAGTCGAGGTTGCGCTCGGCAAGGTCGTGCAGATGCCGCGAGAATTGTGCGGCCATGTCCTCGGTCTGCCGTGCCGCCTGCTCGGCGCGCTGCTTGGCCTCAGCCGCGCGGTGACTTTCGTCGGCGAGCCGTTCGGCGCTTTCCGCAAGATGGCGCTGTGCGGCGTTGCGCTGCATGATCGCCATGGTGAGGATCATCCCCTCCATCAGGACGATGCCGCCATGCAGAAGCACGCGCATCAGATTTTCCACCAGATCGGTCGAGGGAAAGACCAGCGCCGGCATGATGAACACCAACGCGAGGTGCTGAACCGCGACGAGCGCGCAGCCGAACATCAGCACGCTCACCCGTCCGAGGATCGAGATCCCGGCCAGCATGACGAAATACAACATATGGGTATCAAGCTGCCACGGGTGCAGGCGATAAGCCGCCGTGAGTTCGACGACTTCGGCGATGACCACGGCGGCGAGCACATAGTCGGTCAACCGGCTGCGCAGACGCGTTGCGGCACCGGCGACCAGCAAGAGCGTGACCGAGATCAGCGTGCCGGTCATGCCGGGACGCCCGAGGTAGAGGTCGGTGACCATATGCACCGGCAGCAGCATGACGCCCAGCAGCAGAAGCAGCGTCTGCGCCGACATCGCCTGCACGCGCGCCTGCAGGGCGCGTAGGCCGAGGAAATTCGCTGCCCTACTCATGGCTTTGCCCCGCAGTAGGCCGCCAGCGCCGATGCATCGCGCACACCCCATGCGCCGAGCGCGCGCAACCCGTCCACCGGGACCGCGCCGTCGAAACTCGCCAAGGCCCCAAACGGTGCGCTTACCGGGCCGACCATCCGCCCGCCAGCGCCGTGGATCAGAGCCGCGGCCCCCGGTCCCCAGGGCGGCGCGATGACCAGCACGGGGCCCGGCGCAGCGCCATTCGCCGAAGAGCCGCCAACCAGCGCCACGCCGCCTGCCGCGAGGGAGACGCTTAGAACAAATCCCAAAAGCAGCACGGTCATGAAATCCTCAATCTTCTGATCCATGACGCCTGCATAAGTGGCGAAGGTTTTCCATTTCGCTAATTCCGCCGGGCTCATCATGGAAAAATGACGACGTTACGGTATACGAATGCATACCATCCTTCCCTCCCGCGGGGAAACGCGCTACATGCCACTCAGCCAACTCAGCCATCGAAAGGGACACCCATGTCGAAGATCAAGGTCGAGAACCCCATCGTCGAAATGGACGGGGACGAGATGACCCGGATCATCTGGGACTTCATCAAGAAGAAACTGATCCTGCCCTATCTGGACGTCGATCTGCTCTATTACGACCTCGGGATCGAAGAGCGTGACCGCACCGAGGACCAGATCACCATCGACGCGGCCGAAAAGACCAAAGAGATCGGTGTCGCGGTGAAATGCGCCACGATCACACCCGATGAGGCACGGGTCGAGGAATTCGGCCTCAAGAAGATGTGGCGCTCGCCCAACGGCACGATCCGCAACATCCTTGGCGGCGTGGTCTTCCGCCAGCCGATCATCTGCCGCAACGTGCCGCGTCTGGTGCCCGGCTGGACCCGGCCGATCGTCATTGGCCGCCACGCCTTCGGCGATCAGTACAAAGCCACCGATTTCCACTTCCCCGGCGCTGGCACGCTGACGATGAAATTCGTCGGCGAAGACGGCACGGTGATCGAGAAAGAGGTCTATCAGGCGCCTTCTGCCGGCGTCTATCAGGCGATGTACAACCTCGACAGCTCGATCATCGACTTCGCCCGCGCCTCGTTCAACTACGGGCTGATGATGGGCTGGCCGGTATATCTGTCGACCAAGAACACCATCCTCAAGGCCTATGACGGGCGCTTCAAGGACCTGTTCCAGAAGGTCTTTGAGGAAGAGTTCGAAGCCGAGTTCAAGAAGAAGAAAATCTGGTACGAACACCGGCTGATCGACGACATGGTGGCCTGCGCCATGAAGTGGAACGGCGGTTTCGTCTGGGCCTGCAAGAACTACGATGGCGACGTGCAGTCGGACACCGTGGCGCAGGGCTTCGGCTCGCTCGGCCTGATGACTTCGCAGCTGATGACCCCCGATGGCAAGATCGTCGAGGCGGAGGCCGCACACGGCACGGTCACCCGCCACTACCGCCAGCATCAGGCGGGTCAGGCGACCTCGACCAACTCCATCGCCTCGATCTTCGCATGGACCGGCGGTCTCAAGCA
The DNA here is from genome assembly GCF_056158605.1 of Salipiger sp. ABN3_019. Taxonomy (NCBI): domain Bacteria; kingdom Pseudomonadati; phylum Pseudomonadota; class Alphaproteobacteria; order Rhodobacterales; family Roseobacteraceae; genus Salipiger; species Salipiger sp. ABN3_019. Next base: position 2,070,739 of record NZ_JBSWTP010000009.1, on the reverse strand, counting down.
CCGCGCCAAGCTCGACGCCAACGCGCAGCTCATGAGTTTTGCCGAGACGCTCGAGAAGGTGGTGGTGCAGACGGTGGAATTGGGCTGGATGACCAAAGACCTCGCGCTGCTGGTCGGGCCGGACCAGAAGTGGCTCACCACCATGGGATTCCTCGAGAAGGTGGACGAGAACCTCAACAAGGCGCTCGGCGCGGCCTGACGCCAAGCCCCTGAAAACACGGCCGGTCCCAAGGGGCCGGCCGTTTGCTTTGCTGCCTCATTTCTGTGCGTCCCCCGCGGGCTGACGCCGCGCTGCAGCGAACACCCCTTGACCTTGCCGATAAAGGTCAGCATTCCTGCCCCATGCTCCTCCTCGAAAGCCCCCCTCCTGATCGTCATACGCTGTGGGAAGACGTCCACGGCATTCTCGTCGGCACCACACTGGTTGCGCTGGGGATCCAGTTCCTGCGCGCCTCGGGTCTCTTCACCGGTCAGATCGCCGGTCTCGCGCTCGTGCTGGGCGAGCCTACGGGGCTGCGCTTCGGCCTGCTCTTCTTCCTGCTCAATGCGCCCTTTTACATCCTCGCAGTGAAACAGCTGGGCTGGCGCTTCACCATCAAGAGCTTCATCTCGGTGGCGCTGATGTCGAGCATGGTGGACCTGCTGCCGCTGGCCATGGATATCGAGGTCTCGCCGCCGCTGGCCGCCGCGCTCTTTGGGGTCTGCGCAGGCATCGGCCTGCTGTCGCTTTTCCGCCATGGTGCGACACTGGGCGGTGTTGGCATCGTGGCGCTTTGGCTGCAGGACACCCGCGGGATCAAGGCGGGATGGGTGCAATTGGGCTTTGACCTGCTGGTCTTCGCGCTGGCGGCGCTGCTGTTCGAGCCGATGCAGGTGCTCTGGTCACTCTTAGGCGCAATCATTCTCAACGCGCTGATCTCGATCAACCACCGCCGCGACCGCTACATCGCCCGCTCCTGAGCGTTTCCGGCTGGCCTCCGCGCGCGCGCAATGGCACTCAGGGGACCAAAGAGCACCCCAAAGAGCACCCCTGAGAGCCTCGCAATGCCCGCCCTTTCATTGTTCCGCAAATACGCCGGCCCGCCGCCTGCCCCGCAGCGCGCCGCCCGCGATCTCGCCCCCGCCGGAGGCTGCGCATGCCCGCGCTGATGCTGCAGGGCACCGGCTCGAACGTCGGCAAATCCATGCTGGTGGCGGGGCTCTGCCGGGCCGCGCGGCGCCGGGGATACAGCGTCGCGCCCTTCAAGCCGCAGAACATGTCGAACAACGCGGCGGTGACGGCGGATGGCGGCGAGATCGGCCGGGCGCAGGCGCTGCAGGCCCGTGCCTGCGGGCTCGAGCCGATCACCGACATGAACCCGGTGCTGCTGAAGCCAGAAAGTGACATCGGCGCGCAGGTGGTGCTGCAGGGCAAGCGCATCGCCACCACGCAGGCGCGCGATTACGCCGGGCTGCGCCCGCGGCTGATGGAGGCCGTGCTGGAGAGCTTCGCGCGGCTCCGCGCGGCGCATGATCTGGTGCTGGTCGAAGGCGCGGGCAGCCCCGCCGAAGTGAACCTGCGCCCGCGCGACATCGCCAATATGGGCTTTGCCCGGGCCGCGAATGTGCCCGTGGTGCTGGCCGGAGACATCGACCGCGGCGGCGTCATCGCGCAGATCGTCGGCACGCAGGCGGTCATGGATGCGGGTGATGCCGAAATGGTGAAAGGCTTCCTGATCAATAAGTTCCGGGGCGATCCTACGCTTTTTGACGATGGCTACCAGATGATCGCCGAGCACACCGGCTGGCGCGGCTTCGGCGTGCTGCCGTGGTTCCGCGACGCGCATCTTCTGCCCGCCGAGGATGCGCTCGACCTGCCGCGCCGCTCCCGGGATGAGGGGCTCAGGGTGGTCTGCCTCGCGCTTTCACGCATCGCCAATTTCGACGATCTCGACCCGCTGGCGCAGGAGCCGGGCGTTTCGCTGTCGATGCTGGCCCCCGGCGAGGCGATCCCCGGCGACACCGATCTGGTGATCCTGCCCGGTAGCAAATCCACCCGCGGCGATCTGGCCTTTCTGCGCGCGCAGGGCTGGGACGTGGATCTTGCCGCGCATGTGCGCCGCGGCGGCCATGTGCTCGGCATCTGCGGCGGCTACCAGATGCTGGGCCGAAGCATCTCGGACCCCGAGGGCATCGAGGGCGCCGCTGGCACGGACGCGGGGCTTGGCCTGCTGGACGTGGATACGGTGATGACCGCCGACAAACGCCTGACCCGCGTGCGCGCCACCCATGCCGCCAGCGGCCTGCCGCTCGATGGCTATGAGATCCACATCGGCCAGACCGACGGCCCCGATTGCGCCCGACCCTTCGCGATGATCGACGGCGCGCCCGATGGGGCGATCTCATTGGGCGGGCGCATCACCGGCAGCTATCTGCACGGGCTGTTTGCCGATGATGCCTTCCGCGCGCGCTGGCTCGACGGGCTGGGCGTGGCCCGCAGCGATCTGCGCTATGAGGCCAAGGTCGACATCGTGCTCGATGCGCTGGCCGATCATATGGAGCAGCATCTGGACGTGCCGGGCCTGCTGGCCCTCGCGCGCTAGCCCGCGGCAATAGAAAACGCCCCCCGGTCTCCCGGAGGGCGCCAATCTGCAGCACAGCAAAGGGTTACGCCTGCGCGACGGCCCGTTTGGTCAGCACGCCGATGAGATGCGCGCGGTAGGCCGCCGAGCCATGCAGGTCGGTCATCAGCCCCTCCGCAGGCACCGACAGCCCGTCCAGCGCCGCCGCCGAGAAATCGCCCGACAGCGCGTCTTCGGCCTCGGTCCAGCGGAACACGCCCTCTTCCGACGCGCCGGTCACCGCGACGCGCGCACCGTCCGCGAATTTCGCCACGAAGACCCCCACCAGCGCAAAGCGCGAGGCGGGCTGTTCGAACTTGATGTAGGCGGCTTTCTCCGGGATTGGGAATTTCACCGCGGTGATGATCTCGCCTTCGTCGAGCGCCGTGGTGAACATGCCCTGAAAATACTCGTTCGCCGCGATCTCGCGCGCGTTGGTCACGATCGTCGCGCCCGAGGCCAGCGCCGCCGCCGGGTAGCAGGCCGCCGGATCATTGTTGGCAAGGCTGCCGCCCGCGGTGCCGCGGTTGCGCACCGCCGGATCGCCGATATTGCCCGCCAGCGCCGCCAGCGCCGGGTAGCTCGAGGCCGCCTCACGCGCCACGCTGGCATGGCTGGCGCCGCCGCCGACCGTCAGCACGCCGCCCTCGCTCGACACGCCCTTGATCTCTTCGATCCCCGTAAGGCTCACCAGCACCGAGGGCATGGCAAGCCGCTGCTTAAGCGAGGGGATCAGCGTCTGTCCGCCCCCCAGCGCCTGCGCCTCATCCTCGCCAAGCGCGGCCAGCGCATCATCCAGCGTGCCGGGTTTCACAACGTCGAAGCTGTACATCGTCATCCTCCTGCGAAAAGGGTACGGGCCCTGCCGCTATCCCTTTCATCTTTCGCCAAATACTCACGTCCCCCGGCGCGAGATGCAAGCACCTGCGCCGGGAAATAGCGCTGAAATCCCCTAGCCCTGCATCGCCTGCCACACACGATGCGGCGAAACGGGCATGTCGATATGCGCCACGTCATGTCCCGCATGGTTGAGCGCATCGAGCACCGCGTTGACCACCGCGGGCGGCGAGCCGATGGCCCCGGCCTCGCCGCAGCCCTTCACCCCAAGCGGGTTGTGGGTGCAGGGCGTGGCGCAGCTGTGGTCGACCATGTAGAACGGCACATCCCCGGCGCGCGGCATGGCGTAATCCATGTAGCTGGCCGAGAGCAGCTGGCCGTCGGCATCATACACGCAGCTTTCCAGCAGCGCCTGCCCGATGCCCTGCGCCAGACCGCCATGCACCTGCCCCTCGACGATCATCGGGTTCACCACATTGCCGAAATCATCGGCGGCGGCAAAGCGTTCGATTGTCACCTTGCCGGTCTCGGGATCAACCTCCACTTCGCAGGCGTAGGCCCCCGCGGGATAAGTGAAATTGGCCGGATCATAGAAGGCAGTCTCTTCCAGCCCCGGCTCGATCTCGGTGAGTGGGTAGTTGTGCGGCACATAGGCGGCGAGGGTCACATCGCCCCAAGCCACGGATTTGTCGGTGCCCGCCACGGTGAACTGCCCGTCCTTCAGTTCGATGTCGCCCTCCGAAGCCTCCATCAGATGGGCCGCGATCTTCTTGGCCTTATTGATGATCTTCTCGGTGGCGCGGACCATGGCCGAGCCGCAGACCGCCAAGGAGCGCGAGCCATAGGTGCCCATGCCGAAGGGGATTTTCGAGGTGTCGCCGTGGACGATGTCGATCATGCTCTCGTCGATGCCCAGCATGTCGGCCACCACCTGCGGAAAGGCGGTCTCATGCCCCTGCCCGTGGCTGTGCGCGCCGACCATCACCGAGATCGAGCCGGTGGCATTCACCCGCACGGTCGCCGCATCGTAGAGCCCCGCCCGCGCGCCAAGCTGCCCGACAAGGTTCGACGGCGCGATGCCGCAGGCCTCGATGTAGCAATTGACCCCAAGGCCGCGCAGCTTGCCCTTCGCCTCGCTCTCGGCGCGGCGGGCGGCAAAGCCGGGAATGTCGATCATCGCTTCGAGCTTGTCCATGGTCGCCACATAGTCGCCGGTGTCATATTCCACCGCCACCGGGGTCGCATAGGGGAAGCTCTCGATGAAGTTCTGACGGCGCAGCTTGATCGGGTCCACGCCCAGCTCCCGCGCCGCCTTGTCCACCAGCCGCTCAAGCTGGAAGGTCGCCTCGGGGCGGCCCGCGCCGCGGTAGGCGTCGACCGGCACGGTGTTGGTAAAGACCGCCTTGACGTTCACCTGAATGGCCGGGGTCTTGTAGTTGCCGGCCATCAGCGTGCCGTGCAGCCATGTGGGCACCGAGCTGGAGAAGGTCGACAGATACGCCCCCATATTGGCCAGCGTGTCGGTGCGCAGCCCGATGAAGTTATTGTCCGCATCGAGCGCCAGTTCGATCTTGGTCACATGGTCGCGGCCATGGGCGTCGGACATGAAGGCCTCGGAGCGGGTCGAGGTCCATTTGACGGGCCGGTTGATCTGCCGCGAGGCGAAGGTGACGAAGGCTTCTTCGGCGTAGTGGAAAATCTTCGTGCCAAAGCCGCCGCCCACGTCGGGCGCGACCACGCGCAGCTTGTGCTCGGGAATGCCCAGCACAAAGGCCCCCATCAGCAGGCGGATCACATGCGGGTTCTGCGAGGTGGTGTAGAGCGTGCTTTCGTCATTGGCGCGGTTGTACTCGCCAAGCGCCACGCGCGGCTCCATCGGATTGGCGACCAGCCGGTTGTTGACCAGCTCCAGCGTGGTGACATGGGCGGCCTTCGCAAAGGCCTTGTCCACCGCCTCCTGATCCGAGCCGAACTGCCAGTCATAGCACAGGTTGTCCGCCAAATCGTCGTGCACCAAGGCCGAACCGCTCTCCAGCGCCGCCTTCATGTCGACCACCGCCGGAAGATCTTCGATCTCCACCTCGATGGCCTCGGCGGCATCGCGCGCCTGATCGAGCGTGTCGGCAATCACCGCGCAGATCGGATCGCCCACGTGGCGCACCTTGCCCTGCGCCAGCACCGGATGCGCCGGTTCCTTCATCGGCTCGCCGTGCTTGTCGGTGACCTGCCAGCCGCAGGGCAGCCCGCCGATGCCTTCGAAATCCTTGCCGGTGAAGATGCGCACCACGCCCGGCATCGCCTCGGCGGCGCTGGTGTCGATTGAGGTGATCTTGCCATGCGCCACATCCGAGCGCAGGAAATGGCAGTAGGCCTGCCCATAGGTGTTGATGTCGTCGGTGTACTGACCGGCGCCGGTCAGAAAGCGCACGTCCTCGCGCCGCTTCTGCGCCGCGCCGATTCCATGATCCTTCGGCATGGGGTCTCCTCCCTGATATGCCGGCGGGTCTGCCTGGGCTGTCTGTCGCGCCCGCCCCGCCTCGAACTCTCCACCCGGCGCGCTTTGCTCCCGCCGGTCCTCCCGTCACCGATGGCGGTCTCCCCTCCGCCTCCGGTCCGTCAAAAGCGCCGCTCAGCGCCTTTCATTGTTCTGCAAATACGCACGGCCGAACGCCTCCAAACGTCCCGCCGCTCTCATTTGGCCCGCATTACTCCGCCGCGATGCTGCTCACGTCCTGACCGCTGGCGGCCATGATCGCCTTGACGATGTTATGATAGCCGGTGCAGCGGCAGATATTGCCCTCGAGATAATGCCGGATCTCGGCCTCGGAGGGTTTGGGGTTCTCCTGCAGCAGCGAGGCGGCGGCCATCACCATGCCCGGTGTGCAAAAACCGCACTGCAGGCCGTGGTGGTCCTGAAACGCCTGCTGGATCACGTTGAGCGAGCCGTCGGCATTGGCCTGCCCTTCGATCGTGCCGACCTCGGCGCCGTCGCATTCGGCGGCGAAGATGGTGCAGCCCTTCACGTTCTCGCCGTTGACGTGGATCGTGCAGGCGCCGCATTGCGAGGTGTCGCAGCCCACATGGGTGCCCGTCAGATGCAGCTCGTCGCGCAGAAACTCGGTCATGAGCATATTGCCCCGGACCTCCTTGCTGATCGATTTGCCGTTCACCGTCATCGTTACCTTGGTCATACGTTCCCTCCCTGGGATGACTGTTCGGTTTTGGCTTGGTGTTACTCTGGCACGGGGATCAGCCCGAGACCATCCGCTTGAACCAGCCTTTTTTCTTACCCTCTTCGGCGGCTTCGCCTTCGGCCTCGGGTGCTGCCTCGGCGTCTGCCGGGCCTTCGACCGCGTCCTGCAGGTTGGTGAAGAACTGGTCGGCCATCTTCTTGGCGAAACCGTCGATGATCCGGCTGCCGAGCTGCGCAAGCTTGCCGCCAACCTTGGCGTCCACCGCATAGGTCAGCTCGGTGCCCTCTTCGACCTCTTTGAAGCTGACATCGGCGCCGCCCTTGGCAAAGCCCGCCGCGCCGCCTTTGCCCTCGCCCGAGAGCGTCAGGCTTTCGGGCTCGTTCATGTTGGACAGGGTCACCGTGCCCTTGAAGGTCGCCTTCACCGGGCCGACCTTTTGCACCACGGTGGCCTGATATCCCTCTTCGGGCGTGCCGGTCAGTTCGGTGCAGCCCGGCACGCAGGCCTTCAGCACCTCGGGGCTCAGGATCGCCGCCCAGACCACCTCTCGCGGGGCCTTGATCACGCGGGAATCGCTCATCTCCATGGCTCAAATCCTTCTTCGAGTGCGCCCAGCCTATCAGGCCATGATCGGGCGCATATTAGACCAATGGCTTATGCGCCGCACCGCGCGCGGGCAGCAGAGCCTTCAGGGTCAGAGGATTGCGCCGATGGCGGCGCTTCGCAACCCCTCCTGCGCGCGGGGCCTTGGCGTAACCCATGCGGCAGCGCAGAAAATCCCCGCCGCGGACCCCCGCAGGGCGGTTGCGGGAACCCGCCGTTGACCAAAGGGCAAAGGCGCCCGACAACAGAGCCATGAGCCAGACATTTGACCGCACCGCCCTTTACACTCTCGCCCGCAGCCTGCTGGAACAGGGCGGTCTGCCCGCCGACAAGGCCGCCACCGTGGCCGAGCTTTTGATCCAGACCGATGAGATCGGGGTCACCACCCATGGCATCTCGATGGTGTCCTACTACCTGCCCGAGCTTGCCAAGGGTCTGATGACCAAGGAGGGCAGCCATGAGGTGCTGGCCGACAATAAGGTCACGCTGCTTTGGGATGGCAATTATCTGCCGGGCCACTGGGTGATGCGCCACGCGCTCGACACCTGCATGGCGCGCGCTGCCGACTATGGCATGGCCGCCATGGCGATCCGCCGCAGCCATCACATCGGCTGTCTGTCGGCCCTGACCCGGATCGCCGCCGAGAAGGGCTATGTGTGCTACATCGCCACCTCCGATCCCTCGGGCGAATGGGTGGCGCCTTACGGCGGCTGCGAGCCGCTGCTCACCCCGAACCCATGGGCGGTGGGCTATCCGGGCCGCGATCACCCGGTGCTGATCGACACATGCGCCTCGATCACCACGCTGTCGAAGGTGCGTGAGCACATCAATTCCGGCACCGAGTTCGCACATCCGTGGATGCTGGATGGCACCGGCCATGCCACCACCGATCCCACGGTGATCAACCAGAGCCCCAAGGGCTCGATCCTGCCGGTCGGCGGGGCCGATCATGGCCACAAGGGGTTTGCCATGGGGCTGATGGTCGAGATGCTGACGCAGGCGCTCGCGGGCCATGGCCGGGTCGAGGCGCCGACGCGCTGGGGCGCGAATGTGTTTCTGCAGGTGATCGACCCCGAGGCCTTCGGCGGGCGCGAGGCTTTCGTGGCGCAGGTCGAGCATCTCAATGAGGCCTGCCGCAACAGCCGCCCGATCGACCCTGCGCGCCCGGTGCGCATCCCCGGCGACCGCGCCGCCAGCGCCGCCGCACGTGCCCGCACCGAGGGCGTCACCCTGCCCGGCGAAGTGCTCACCCGCATCCGCGCCTGCGCCGCCGAGGGTGGGCTCGCCTTCCCCGATCCGCTCTGAGGCTGCGCTGCGCGCTAGCGGCGCGGCGGAATGGCATAGGTCAGCGAGGCATGGGCGACCGCCTTGCGCGTGCCTTCGCTGTAGAGCAGCACATCGGTCACGCTCAGGCTGCGCCCGAGCTTCAGCAGCCGCGCCTCGGCCAGCAGGTCGCAGCCGGAGGCAGGCTTGCGCATGAAGTCGATCGAGCAATGGGTGGTGACGGTCAGCGCCTGCCGCCCGATGCGCGCCAGCGTCGCCACATAGGCCGCCACATCCGCCAGCGCGAACATCGACGGGCCAGAGACCGTGCCGCCGGGGCGCAGATGCTGATCACCGGTGATCAGCCGCATCACCAGCAGATCCTCGTCCATCCGGTCGATGCCGAACATCCCCTCGACCTGCGGAAAAACCTCCGACAGATAGCCCTTCATCTCCGGTATGGTGAACTGCAGCGTCATGCGACCTCCCGCCTCTTTCGCCCCTCATCTCCGCTGGCTAGGCTGCCCGCGAGGATGGAGGAGGACAAGATGGCAATTCTCGAACGTCACGACACCGGGCCGGTGGCGCATCTGCGGCTGAACGCGCCCGAGCGGCTGAACCCGCTGTCGGATGCCATGCTGGCCGCGCTGCAGGAACAGATCGACGCGCTGGGGCAAGACAGGGCGATCCGCGCCGTGGTGATCTCGGGCGCGGGCAAGGTGTTCTGCGCCGGACACGACCTGCGCGAGATGCAGGCCGGGCGGCAGGCCGAGGACAAGGGCGCGGGCTATTTCGCCGATCTCTTCGCCCGCTGCGCCAAGGTGATGACCGGCCTCACCCGCCTGCCCCAGCCGGTGATCGCGCAGGTCCATGGCATCGCCGCCGCCGCCGGATGCCAGCTTGTGGCGAGCTGCGACATGGCGGTGGCGGCAGAGGACGCGCGCTTTGCGGTCAATGGCGTCAACATCGGTCTCTTCTGCTCGACGCCGATGGTGGCGCTGACCCGTAACCTGCCGCGCAAACATGCCTTCGAGATGCTGACCACCGGCCGCTTCATCCACGCCGACGAGGCGCGGGCCATGGGGCTCATCAACCGCGTGGTGCCTGCCGAAGACCTCGCTGGCGCGGCGCTGGAGCTGGCTGAAACCGTGGCCGAAAAACTGCCTACAGCGGTGAAGATCGGCAAACAGGCCTTCTACGCGCAGGCCGTGCTGCCGCTCGACGAGGCCTATGCGCTCGCCGGACACGTGATGGTGGAGAACATGCTCGAGCGCGACACCAGCGAAGGCATGTCGGCCTTTCTGGATAAGCGAAAGCCCGATTGGAGCGCCTGAGCCGCGCGCGGAAATCCGCTGATATTTGCATGTGTTGCGGAACCGCTGCGGCGGGGGACTGCGTTCGCTGCGTATAACTCCGCACCACGTACAGGAGAGCATGATGTTGCGTACCCTCACTTTCGCGGCCCTGTCCGCTGCCGCTCTGGCCACCCCGATGGCCGCCACCGCCGCGCCCAAGGGCTGCCCGCCGGGCCTTGCCAAGAAGAACGCGGCCTGCATGCCGCCGGGTCAGTACAAGAAGCAGGCACCGGTGCGTCACGACCGCGACCGCGATCACTACGACCACGACCGCTATGACGATCGCGACCACGACCGGGTGCGCTACCGCCGCTTCGACCGGGGTGAGCGTATCGACCGCGACTACGTGGTGATCCGCGACCCGCGCCGCTACGATCTCGACCCGCGCCGCACCTATTACAACGTCGATGACTACATCTACCGCGTCGATCCCGACACCGGCGCCGTGCTCGACATCATCGGCGGTCTCGCGCAGTTGGCGCGCTAAGAACAGCCGGGGGCGCTGCCCCCGGACCCCCGGGATATTTTGATCTAGACGAAAGAAGGACCGGCGCTGGCACAAGCGCCGGTCCTTCTTCTCTTTTCAAATACGCATGGCACAACCTCGCGGCCGCGCCGCGCTGCTATTCCGCGGCGACCTTGCCGGTGCGCAGCATCGGCTTGAGATACTGGCCGGTGTGCGAGCGCCCAACCTCGGCCACATCTTCAGGCGTGCCGGTCGCGACGATCTCGCCGCCGCCGTCGCCACCCTCGGGGCCGATGTCGATGATGTGGTCGGCGGTCTTGATGACGTCGAGATTGTGCTCGATTACCACCACCGTATTGCCCTGCTCCACCAATTCGTGCAGCACTTCCAAAAGCTTGCGCACATCCTCGAAATGCAGGCCTGTGGTCGGCTCGTCGAGGATATAGAGCGTGCGCCCGGTCGAGCGTTTCGCCAGTTCCTTCGAGAGTTTCACCCGCTGCGCCTCGCCGCCCGAGAGCGTCGTCGCTTGCTGGCCGACCTTCACATAGCTGAGGCCGACGCGCATGAGCGCGTCCATCTTCTCGCGGATCGAGGGCACCGACTGGAAGAACTCCTGCGCCTCTTCCACAGTCATATCAAGGACATCCGCGATGCTCTTGCCCTTGAACTTGATCTCCAGCGTCTCGCGGTTGTAGCGCTGGCCCTTGCAGGTCTCGCATTCAACGTAGACGTCGGGCAGGAAGTGCATCTCGATCTTGATGACACCGTCGCCCTGACAGGCCTCGCAGCGCCCGCCCTTGACGTTGAAGCTGAACCGCCCCGGCTTGTAGCCACGCGCCTTGGCCTCGGGGAGCCCGGCGAACCAGTCGCGGATCGGGGTGAAGGCGCCGGTATAGGTGGCCGGGTTCGAGCGCGGCGTGCGTCCGATCGGGCGCTGGTCGATGTCGATGACCTTGTCGAGATACTCAAAACCCTTGATCGTCTCGCAGGGCGACGGGGTTTCGCGCGCGCCGTTGAGCCGCATGGCGGCGTTCTTGTAGAGCGTCTCGATGGTCAGCGTGGACTTGCCGCCGCCCGACACGCCGGTGACGCAGACGAATTTGCCCAGCGGAAACTCGGCGTCGATTCCCTTGAGGTTGTTGCCGGTGGCTTTGACCACTTTCAGCATCTTGCCGTTGCCCTTGCGCCGTTCGGTCGGCACGGCGATCTCGCGCGTGCCGGCGAGATACTGGCCAGTGAGGCTGGCAGGATCATCGGCGATCATTGGCGGCGTGCCGTGGCTGACCACATTGCCGCCGTGCACCCCGGCGCCGGGGCCGATGTCGAAGACATAGTCGGCCTGCCGGATCATATCCTCGTCATGCTCGACCACGATCACCGTATTGCCTTGATCGCGCAGCGACTTCAGCGTGCCGATGAGCCGGTCGTTGTCGCGCTGATGCAACCCGATCGAGGGCTCGTCGAGCACGTAGAGCACGCCTGTCAGCCCGGACCCAATTTGCGAGGCCAGGCGGATGCGCTGGCTCTCGCCGCCCGACAGCGTGCCCGCGGCGCGGGACATGGTCAGATAGTCGAGGCCGACGTTGTTGAGGAAACCAAGCCGCTCGCGGATCTCCTTGAGGATGGCGCGGGCGATCTCGTTCTTCTGACCCGAGAGCGCGTCGGGCACGGTCTCGATCCACTCATGTGCCTCGCGGATCGACTTCTCGACCACATGGCCGATGTGCAGCAGATTGTCCTGCCCGGCTTTGGCGTCGCCGATCTTCACCGCCAGCGCCTCGGGGCGCAGGCGGTAGCCGCCGCAGCTGCCGCAAGGGCGATTGTTCTGGTAGCGCTCGAACTCTTCGCGCACCCAGGCGCTGTCGGTCTCGCGGTAGCGGCGCTGCATATTGGGGATTACGCCTTCGAAGGCGCGGGTCACTTGGTAGACGCGCCCGCCCTCGTCGTAGCGGAAGGGGATCTCTTCCTTGCCCGAGCCGCGCAGAAACACCTCCTGCACCTTCTTGGGCAGATCCTTCCAGCGGGCGTTCTTGTCGAAGCCATAGTGCTTGGCGATCAACTCGATGGTCTGCAGGAAATAAGGCGACTTGCCCTTGCGCCACGGCGCGATGGCGCCATCGGCGACCTTCAGCGTGATGTCGGGCACCACGAGGTTCTCGTCGAAGAACAGCTCCACCCCAAGCCCGTCGCAATCGGGACAGGCGCCCACGGGGGCGTTGAAGGAAAACAACCGCGGCTCGATCTCGGAGATGGTGAAGCCGCTGACCGGGCAAGAGAAATTCTCGGAGAAGGTGATCCGCTCGGCCTCGCCCTCGCCATCGCGCGGCGCGGTTTCCAGCACGGCAATGCCGGAGGCCAAGTCAAGCGCGGTGCGAAAACTGTCGGCAAGCCGCGTTTCCAGCCCCTCACGCACGACGATGCGGTCGACCACCACGTCGATGTCGTGGCGGAATTTCTTGTCGAGGGTCGGCGGCTCGTCAAGCTCGTAGAACTCACCATCCACCTTGACCCGCTGGAAGCCCTGCTTGCGCAGCTCGAGGAATTCCTTGCGGTACTCGCCCTTGCGGTCGCGGATGATCGGCGCCAGCAGGTAGCCGCGGGTGCCCTCCTCCAGCGCCATGACACGGTCGACCATGTCCTGCACCTGCTGCGCCTCGATGGGCAGGCCGGTTGCGGGGCTGTAGGGCGTGCCGACGCGGGCAAACAGCAGGCGCAGGTAGTCGTAGATCTCGGTGACCGTGCCGACCGTCGAGCGCGGGTTTTTCGAGGTGGTTTTCTGTTCGATGGAGATCGCCGGCGAGAGGCCCGCGATATGATCGACATCAGGCTTTTCCATCATGTCGAGGAACTGCCGCGCGTAGGCCGAGAGGCTCTCGACATAGCGCCTCTGGCCCTCGGCATAGATCGTGTCGAAGGCCAGCGAGGACTTGCCCGAGCCCGACAGCCCGGTGATCACCACCAGTTCGTCGCGGGGGATGTCCACGTCGATGTTCTTGAGGTTGTGCTCGCGCGCGCCGCGAACTTCGATCTGCTTGAGCTCTGGCATGAAGACCCTCGGGAAAGGAACGCCTCTACACATAGGGGAAACCAGCCGGATCGCAATGCTCAAAAGAGAACTTTTGCGGAACACGAGGGGCGTTCCGGCGCCATTTCAGTGTAAATCAGCCCAGCCCCGTGCAAAACAACTCTCTTCGAAGAGAGTTGCAAAAGCCTTTCAAGGCGTTTGCCCTGCTCAGCGATAGAGCAGCGAGACGCCATCCGAGAAAAGATGCACCTTCGCAGGCTCCGCCGTGAGCGCCACATCGCTGCCACGCAGCCCCTTGTGGATGCCCGGCAGCTTGGCGATCACCGCTTCCTTGGCGCCCTCGGAGGGCTCGAAATGCAGCAGCGTCACCTCGCCGAGCGCCTCGGTCAGCGCCACCCTGCCCCGGAAGATCGCCGCGCCTTCGGCAATGGTGAAATCCTCGGGCCGGATGCCGACGTTGACCTTCAGCCCCATGTCGGCGTCGGTGGTGGGCACGTCCGACAGCGCGGTGCCGCCCGCCTGCAGCGCCACGGTGGTGCGTGGGCCGGTGCCGGTGACCTCGCCCGCCAGCATGTTCATCGCCGGAGAGCCGATGAACTGCGCCACGAACTCGCTGTTCGGGGTCTCGTAAAGCTCCAGCGGCGAGCCGACCTGCGCCACGCCCTTATTGGCCAGCACCACGATGCGGTCGGCCAGCGTCATCGCCTCGACCTGATCATGGGTGACATAGATCATCGTGCGGTCCGGCATCGCCTCTTTCAGCTGGGCGATCTCGATGCGGGTGGCGACGCGCAGCGCCGCGTCGAGGTTCGACAGCGGCTCGTCGAAGAGATAGACCTTGGGGTCGCGCACGATGGCCCGGCCGATGGCGACACGCTGGCGCTGCCCGCCCGAGAGCGCCTTGGGCAGACGGTCGAGATAGGGCTCCAACTGCAGCATCTTGGCGGCGCGCTCGACCGAGGCGGCAATCTCTTCCTTGCTCTTCTTGGCGATCTGCAGCGCGAAGGACATGTTGTCGCGCACGGTCATGTGGGGATAGAGCGCGTAGCTCTGGAAGACCATGGCGATGCCGCGCTGCGCGGGCGGCACGTCGTTGACCAGTTGCCCGTCGATCTCCAGCGTGCCGGCGGTGATCCTTTCGAGCCCGGCGATCATCCGCAGCAGCGTGGACTTGCCGCAGCCCGACGGACCGACGAAGACGATCAGCTCGCCCGCCGTGATGTCGAGGTTGATGTCCTTCAGCACTTCGACGGTGCCGCCGTAGGTTTTGCCGACGCTGGCCAGTTTCAGATCCGCCATGGTCTCCCCCTTATCCTCGTTGCCTGCCCATCACCCTGCTGATCACATCCGCAGCGCCAGCGCGGGCTGCCACGGCCCGAGATGGAACTTGCCGTCGGGCGCCGTGCCGGTGGAGCCCAGTTCGACCCCCACCTGCTGCCACTTGCCCGCGGGCGCGTCGATCGCCGCCGGGTCACGGCCGATGTTGAAGGCGCAGAACAGCTCTTCTTCGTCGTTGATGCGGTGGAAGCTGAGCACGCTGCCCTGCGCCTTAACATCGGTGATCTCGCCCTTGCGCAGCGCCGAATGGGCGTGGCGGAACGCGATGGCGCGGCGGTAGTGATGCAGGATCGCCGCCGGATCCTTCTCCTGATCTTCGACGGTCATGCGCAGATGCTCGTGGCTCACCGGCAGCCACGGCTGGCCCTCGGTGAAGCCGCCGTGATGGGCGTGCGGCTCCCAGACCATCGGCGTGCGGCAGCCATCGCGGCCCTTGAACGCGGGCCAGAAGCGGATGCCATAGGGATCCTGCAGATCCTCGAAGGCCAGCACAGCCTCGGGCAGCGCCAGTTCCTCGCCCTGATAGATGCAGGCCGAGCCGCGCAGGCACATCATCAGCGTGGTATAGGCCCGCGCGCCGCCGTCGCCGATGCCCCAGCGCGTCACATGGCGCACCACGTCATGGTTCGAGAAGGCCCAGCAGGCCCAGCCGTCGCTGGCGACCTCATGCACCTTGTCCATCACATCCTTGACGTAGGCGGCCGAGGGCGGCTTGTCGGAAAGCAGCTCGAAGGCATAGGACATCTGCAGGTGCTCATTGCCCGAGGTGTATTCGCCCAGCACTTCCAGACCGCGCAGATCCTCGCCGATCTCGCCCACGGCGGCGGCGTTGTAGCGGTCCATCAGCTTGCGCAGCTTGGCGAGAAACTCGAGGTTCTCGGGCTGGGTCTTGTCGTAGAGATGTTCCTGCCACGTGTAGGGGTTCACCGCCGGCGCGGTGATCGGGTTGCGCCGCTCGGGGGGCAGCGCGGGGTTGTCGCGCAGCTCCTTGTCGTGGGTGTAGAAGTTCACCGTATCGAGGCGGAAGCCATTGACCCCCCGGTCGAGCCAGAACTGCGCGGTTTCAAGCAGCGTCTGCTGCACCTCGGGCTCGTGGAAGTTGAGATCGGGCTGCGAGGTCAGGAAGTTGTGCAGGTAATACTGGCAGCGCACCGTGTCCCATTGCCATGCCGAGCCGCCGAAGATCGACAGCCAGTTGTTGGGCGGCGTGCCATCGGGCTTTGCATCGGCCCAGACGTACCAATTGGCGCGCGGGTTGTCGCGCGAGCTGCGGCTTTCCTCGAACCACGGGTGCTGGTCCGAGCTGTGCGACATGACGAGGTCGATCAGCACTTTCAGGCCAAGCTGATGCGCCGTCTCGATCAGCGTGTCGAAATCCGCAAGGCTGCCGAACATCGGGTCGACATCGCAGTAATCGCTAACGTCATAGCCGAAGTCCTTCATCGGCGAGCGGAAGAACGGCGAGATCCACACCGCGTCCACCCCCATCGAGGCGATATGCGGCAGCCGGCGCGAGATCCCCAGCAGATCGCCAACACCGTCGCCGTTGCTGTCCTGAAAGCTGCGCGGATAGACCTGATAGATCACCGCGCCGCGCCACCAGTCGCGGTCTTCGGTCGAGGGCACGGGGAGGGTTGTCTTTTTGCTCATGGCTCAGGGACTTTCGATCACTTTACGGAACCGGCCAGCAGGCCGCGCACCAGATATTTCTGCATCGCGAAGAAGACGAGCAAGGGCACCACGATCGACACGAAGGCCGAGGTGGCGAGGATTTCCCACTGCCCGCCGCGCGAGCCCATGAGGTTGACCAGCCGCGCGGTCAACACCAGCCGGTCGTCATCGGTGCCGAGGAAAACCAGCGCCACGAGCAGATCGTTCCACGTCCAGAGGAACTGGAAGATGGCAAAGCTTGCCAGCGCCGGGAACGACAGCGGCAGCACGATCTTGGTGAAAATCTGGAAATCCGACGCACCGTCGACGCGGGCGTTCTCGATGATGTCTTTCGGCAGGCCGACCATGTAGTTGCGCAGCAGGTAGATGGCGAGCGGCAGGCCAAAGCCGGTGTGCGCCAGCCAGACCCCAAGATAGCCTTTGCCGATGCCGATACTGTTGTGCAGCTGCAGAAGCGGGATCAGCGCCAATTGCAGCGGCACCACCAAGAGCGCCACCACCGCCGCCACCAGCAGCGCGCGACCGGGGAATTCCATCCACGCCAGCGCATAGGCGGCGAAGGCCGCGACCAGAATGGGGATCACCGTCGCCGGGATCGCCACCGTCAGCGTGTTAAGGAAGGCCTGCCCCACGCCCGCCCCGGCGGTCGTGCCAAAGAGCACGTTTTCGTAGTTCTCCAGCGTGAACTCCGGCGGTGTGGTGGCGGTGCTGAAGACCCGCGGCAGCCGCTCGCCTTCAAAGCTCTGCGGGCTGCTGAGGCGGAAGGCGCCCGAGCTTTCCACCGTCAGCTGCCAGCCGTCTTTCAGATCGACCGTCGTGTCGGGCTCATAGGCCTCGGGTTCGCGCGAAGAGGTGCCCCATGCCGACAGCGTTGTTTCCGCCGTGCCGAAGAGGTTGCCGTCGATGACGTAGAGATCGCCCTCCTGCACCTCGTCGCCCTCGATCCGGATCGCCGGAAGCTGGCCCTTCTGCGCCGAAAAGGCCGACCACCAGCCCGAATTGCTGATCTGCTCGGCGGTGCGGAAGGATGACACCAAAAGCCCCACGGTGGGGAAAAGCCACAGCGCCACCAGCAGCGCCACCGAGATATGCACCGCCCATGTGAGGTGGGATTTCTGGCCCGCGATATTCTCCATCTCTTCGCCCTCCCTCAGCGCATCTCGCGGCGCGCGTTGATCACGTTCCAGACAAGGATCGGCGAGACCAGCAGCATGATGACCATGGCCGAGGCCGATCCGACGCCCCAGTCGAAGGCGCGGAACAGCTTATCGTACATGTAGTTGGCCAGAACCTGTGTCTGCCACTGGCCGTTGGTCATGGCGAGCACGATGTCGAAGATCTTCAGCACCACCAGCGTGATCGTCGTCCAGACCACCACGATGGTCGAGCGGATCTGCGGCACCTTGATCTTGAAGAAGATCTGGAACGGGTTCGCGCCGTCGACGATCGCCGCCTCCACCGTCTCTTCGGGGATGCCGCGCAGCGCCGCGCCAAGGATCACCATGGCAAAGCCGGTCTGGATCCAGATCAGCACCACCATCAGCAGAAAATTGTTCCACGGGGTGATGGTCAGCCATGTCTGCGGCGCGCCGCCGAGCCAGACCCAGACGGCGTTGAGGATGCCGATCTGCTCCTGCCCGATGGGGCGGAAATCATAGACCAGTTTCCAGATCACCGAGGCGCCCACGAAAGAGATCGCCATCGGCATGAAGATCAGCGACTTGGCGATATTGCCCCAGCGGATGCGGTCGGTGAGCTGCGCCGCCAAGAGCCCGAACGCGGTGGAGGCGGCGGGCACCACCACCAGCCAGAGCATGTTGTTGCGGATTGCCTCCCAGAATTTCGGCTCGCGCATCATCTGCTCATAGTTGGCGAGGCCGACGAAAGCGCCGCCCTGATTGCGGTCGGTGAGCGACAGCCAGAAGGTCGCCACCACTGGATAGGCCAGATAGAGGCCAAGCGCGAAGAGCGCCGGGAAGAGGAAGAGCCAGGGCCGGATCATCTCGGCGCGGCGGATGTTGCGCCCGATGTTGGGCCCGCGCGCCGGGAACAGCACCTTGTCGAGAAGCTGGTTGGACAGCCAGAAATAGGCGATGCAGCCGCCGAGCCCGATTACGATGGTCAGCACGGCCTGAAGTGCCGGATGCATGGTCTCCTCCCCCCGTTCAGCCTTGGTCAGTCACTTGGGTCAGTCACTTGAGTTGCCTCCGGGACCCGCAAATCTCTTCGAAGAGAGTTGCAACTTCCTTCGATGGAAGTCGCGCGCGGGCCCCGGCGCGTCTTCGGCCTTACTTCGCGGCGTCCCAGCTGTTCTGGATCGCCCCGGCCACGTCCTCGGCGGATTTGCCGCCCACGTAATCGACCATCCCGGTCCAGAAGCTGCCCGCGCCCACCGCGCCCGGCATCAGGTCGGAGGCGTCGAAGCGGAAGGTGGTGGCATCAAGAAGGATCTCGCCCATCTTCTTCAGCGTCGGCGTGCCGTAGATCTCGGGATCGGTTTCCTTATAGGGGGTCAGGAAGCCGGACTGCGCCATCCAGATCTCATGCGCAATCGGGGTCTGCAGGAATTCGATGAAGGCGCGCGAGGCGTCGCTGTCCTTGGTGATGAAGGCCAGTGTCCCAGCACCCAGCACCGGCTGACCAAGGTCCTTGCCCTCATAGGCGGGCATGTAGAAGAAATCCGCATCCACGCCCATCTGCGTGCCTTCGGGGAAGAAGGTCGGGATGAAGCTGGCCTGATGGTGCAGGTAGCACTGCGGCGGCGAGGCGAAGAGGCCATTGGGGCTTTCGCGGAAGTCGGTGGTGGCCACCGCGCCGGTGCCGCCCGCGACGAAATCATTGTTCTTGGCGAACCAGCCGAACTCTTCGATGGCTTCGATCACCTTGGGATCGTCGAAGGGAATCTCGTTGCTGACCCATTGGTCGTAGACCTCGGGCGGCTGCACCCGCAGCATCATATCCTCGACCCAGTCGGTCGCGGGCCAGCCGGTCGCCCCGCCGGATCCCAGCCCGATGCACCACGGCGTCTCGCCCTCTTCGGCGATCTGCTCGGTCAGCGCCTTCAGGTCTTCGAGCGTTTCGGGCACTTCATAGCCCGCGTCCTCGAAGTTCTCGGGTACGTAGAAGACCAGAGACTTTACGTCGATCTTATAGGGGAACGCATAGAGCGCCTCCTCGCCGTCCGGCCCTTCGTAAGACCCGAGGCTCACCCAGCTGTCGCCTGCGGCGTAATTCTCGCGCAGCCATTCGGCGGTCTCGTCGCCAAGCGGCTCGACAAAGCCCTTTTTGACCAGATCGGCAATCAGCCCCGGCTGCGGCAGGATCGCGATATTGGGCGGGCTTCCCGCCTCGGTGTCGATGACGATCTGCTGCTCATAGGTCTCCGACGAGGCATAGCTGACCGTCGCGCCCGTGGCTTCCTCGAAATAGGCCAGCACGGTTTCGACCAGCGCCTGATCGTCGCCGCGCCACGGTCCGAAGATGCTGAGCGTCTGCCCCGAGAGATCATGCTCGGCGCCGAAACTGTCGAGGCTTTCCCAGTTGAAATCCCCCTCGCCCGGCGTGAACACCAGATCCGCCTGTGCCGTGCCAGCGCAGAGCGCCAGCGCCGCAACGGATCCAAGAATGGCGCGCGTGCCCGATTGCTTCGTCATGCCAATGGTCATGTCGTCAGAGTCCTCCCGTCATGTCGCGGCCTCCCGTGCCGCGTGAAACTCCCAGTATCAGCGCAATGTATCAGCGCAATTTGAGGGAAAAATCCCCCAAAGCGGTTTGAGATTGCCGAAGCGTCCCGCGTTTGCCCCCGTTTGTCAATCACGCAATCCGCTGCCGCAGTGTTAATTTTATGCTGCACTGCAGCTAAAAAAGGCAGTTTTGAAAAGGTCTTTCCGTGACCCTGCTTTTGGCGATAATGTCGATGATTACCGAAGCGCTTTGGAAGACCTCGCGATGAACCTCAAGCAACTGGCCGCGCACCTCAATCTGTCGCAGACCACGGTAAGTCGCGCGCTCAACGGCTATCCCGAGGTCAGCGAGCAGACCCGCAAACGCGTGGCGGAAGCGGCGCAGGCCCTGAACTATGCCCCGAACGCCAGAGCCAAAGGGCTGGCGACGGGACGGGCCATGGCCATCGGCCATGTGATCCCGATCTCGACGCAGCACCAGATGATGAACCCGGTGTTCGGTGACTTCATAGCTGGCGCGTCCGAGGAATACGTCAAGGCCGGGTATGACATGACCCTCTCTGTCACCGGCGACCGCGACGAGGAAGAGAACTACCGGCGGCTCAAGGCCAAGGGCAATGTGGACGGCATCATCGTGCATGGCCCGTCGATGCACGACGGGCGCATCCCCTTCCTGCGCAAGCTCGGGCTGCCCTTCGTGGTGCATGGCCGCGCCTCAGAGCTCGAGACCGCCTACAGCTGGGTCGATATGAACAACACCCACGCTTTCCAGCGCGCGACGAATTTCCTGCTCGACCTCGGCCACCGCAGGATCGGGCTGATCAACGGGCTGGAGTTCATGGACTTCGCCTATCGCCGCAGGCTCGGCTTCGAGCAGGCGCTGACGGCGCGCGGCGTTGCGCCCGATCCGGCACTTCTGGCGAGCGGCGAGATGACCGAAAGCTACGGTTTCGAGGCGGCGCAGCGCCTGCTTGCCCTGCCCGAGCCGCCCACCGCGCTGCTCACCTCCTCGGTGATCGCCGCCATCGGTATTCGCCGGGCGATCCATGCCGCCGGGCTGGAAATGGGGCGCGACGTTTCGGTGATCACCCATGACGACGATCTGAGCTTCCTGCGCAACGGGCCGGATCTGCCGATCTTCACCGCCACACGCTCGTCGGTCTATGAGGCCGGGCGCATCGCCGCCGCGATGCTGCTGGCGCATATCGAAGACCCGAGCCTTCCGGCGCAATCGCGCCTGCTAGAGGCGCAGCTGATCATCGGCGGCTCCACCGGCCCAGTTCCCTCATCGGCCCCCGCATCGCCCAGCTGACCCCCAATCGCCCAACCCCACAAGGACAGGCCATGCAGTTTACCCGCAAGGATTTCCCCGAAGACTTCCTCTTCGGTGTCGCCACCTCGAGCTATCAGATCGAGGGTCATGCCTTCGGCGGTGCCGGGCGCTCCCATTGGGATGATTACGCCGCCACGCCGGGCAATGTGGTCCGCGCCGAACATGGCGGGCGGGCCTGCGATCATTACCACCGCTATGAGCAGGATCTCGATCTGGTGCAGGCGGCGGGGCTTGATGCCTACCGCTTTTCCACCAGCTGGGCGCGGGTGTTGCCCGAGGGGCGCGGCACCCCCAATCCCGAGGGCCTCGATTTTTACGACCGGCTCACCGACGCCATGCTCGAGCGCGGCATCAAACCCTGTGCCACGCTCTATCACTGGGAGCTGCCCTCGCCGCTCGCCGACCTCGGCGGCTGGCGCAACCGCGATATCGCTGGCTGGTTCGGCGATTTCACCGAAGTGCTGATGAAGCGCATCGGCGACCGCATGTATTCCGTCGCACCGATCAACGAGCCGTGGTGCGTGGCGTGGCTGTCGCATTTCATGGGGCTGCAGGCACCGGGGCTGCGCGACATTCGCGCCACCGCCCGCGCCATGCACCACGTGCTGCTCGCCCATGGCCGCGCCATCGAGGTGATGCGGGGCCTCGGCATGAGCAACCTTGGCGGCGTCTTCAACATGGAGTGGGCCACCGCCGCGGACGACACCGATGACGCCCGCCATGCGGCGGCGCTCTATGATGGCATTTACAACCGCTGGTTCGTCGGCGGGGTCTTCAAAGGCGCCTATCCCGAGATCGTGCTCGATGGGCTCGAGCCGCATCTGCCGCAGAACTGGCAAGACGATTTCCCGACCATCACCCAGCCGCTCGACTGGTGCGGGCTGAATTACTACACCCGCAAGGTGATCGCGCCCGACCCCGGCCCGTGGCCGTCGCTCACCGAGGTCGAGGGACCGCTGCCCAAGACCTTCATGGACTGGGAGATTTACCCGCAGGGTCTGTCGCAGCACCTCATCCGTCTGGCGCAGGAATACACCGGTGATCTGCCTCTTTATGTCACCGAGAACGGCATGGCCGCGCCCGACCCGCTGGTGGATGGCGGCGTCGACGATCAGGACCGCATCGCCTATATCGACGATCATCTCGCCGAGGTCCGCCGCGCCATCGACGCGGGCGCGCCGGTGAAGGGGCATTTCGTCTGGTCCCTGCTCGACAATTACGAATGGAGCCTTGGCTACGAAAAACGCTTCGGGCTGGTGCATGTGGACTTCGAGACGCTTGAACGCACGCCCAAAGCCTCTTACCACGCGCTGGCGAGAGCGCTAACGACGGGATGAGCCGTAACGGCACGGACCAAGGGCGCGGCGAAACGGAGTGAGGGCATCATGAGCAGCAGCGGCACAGCAGTTCTGGCGGACATCGGCGGCACCAACACGCGCGTCGCGCTCAGCGAAGGCGGCACGCTGATCGAAGGCTCGGTCAAACGCTACCGCAACGCCGAGAACGACGGCATCGGTGCCGTGCTCAAGCATTACCTCGCAGAGATCGGCGCGCGGCCTCAGGCGGCCTGCGTCGCCGTGGCCGGGCCGGTGCGCGACGGGGCTGGGCGGCTGACCAACATCGATTGGGAGATTGACCGCCCCACGCTCGCCGAGGCCACCGGTGCCAGCGTGATCTCTGTGCTCAACGATCTGCAGGCGCAGGGCCATGCGCTGGGGCATATCGCGGACGACTGCCTGACCCCGATCCTGACCGGCCAGACCGCCAGCCCGCAGGCCGCGCGTCTGGTTGTCGGCATCGGCACCGGGATGAACGCCGCCCCCGTCTACCGGCTTGGCGACCGCACGCTGGTGCCGCCGTCCGAGGCCGGGCACACGGCGATCCCCGTGCAGACCGAGGCCGAGATGCGCCTGCTGCGCTTCATCGAGCGCAAACACGAAGGCCCCGGCGTCGAGCACATCCTGTCGGGCCGCGGCTTCGAGCGTGTCTATGCGTGGCTCTGCGACGAGGATGGCGAGGGCGAGCCGCTGGAGGCGCAGCAGATCATGGAGGCCGTACAGGCCGGCACCGACGCGCGCGCCCTGCGCGCCATCGACGCCTTTGTGGGCATGATGGGCCGGGTCTGCAGCAACCTTGCGCTCACCACCCTGCCCTTCGGCGGCATCTATCTGATCGGCGGTGTCGCGCGGCACTTCGGCCCCTATCTGACCACCGGCGCCTTCGAGGAGGCTTTTGTGGATCGCGGCCGCTTCAAGGAGTTCATGCATCAGTTTCCGGTCAGCCTTGTGACCGACGATTATGCGGCGCTCACGGGATGTGCCTGTCACTTGAGCGAATTGCCGGAATTCTCGGCGTGATGCGCAAGAAGGTCGCCTTTTCACAATAAAGTCTGTTCATCAATCGAGCGAACGCCCTAGGTCGACCGGCGCAACCCTTCGTCTTTTCCAAAGCGAGTGAGCCTTTCCATGACCACCACTGCCTCCCTGCGTGAGTCCGTCCTCCAACACCTGCGCTATTCTTTCGGCAAGGATCCCGAGCACGCGATCCTCGAAGATTGGCGCATGGCTTTGAGCTATGCGGTGCGGGACCGGATCACCGACGCGTGGATCGACGCCACGCATAAGACCTATGAGGCAGGTGCCAAGCGGGTGTACTACCTGTCGATGGAGTTCCTGATCGGGCGGCTGATCGAGGATGGCATCGTCAACCTCGAACTGGTGGACGAGGCCAAGGCGGTGCTGCATGAGTTCGGCAAGGACTATGCCGCCGTGCTGGCCGACGAGCCCGATGCGGCGCTCGGCAATGGCGGCCTTGGGCGGCTGGCGGCCTGTTTCCTCGAAAGCCTCTCGACGCTTGGCTGTCCGGCGCACGGCTATGGCATCCGTTATGAGCATGGCCTCTTCCGCCAAAGCTTCGTTGATGGGCGGCAGGTCGAGCAGCCGGAACTTTGGCTCGAACAGCGCCACGCGTGGGAGTTCGAACGCCCCGAGGTGCGCTATCGCATCGGCTTTGGCGGTCATGTGGACACGCGCGGCGAAACCGTGCGCTGGCACCCGTCCGAAGTGGTGGATGCCGAGGCCTATGACACGCCGATCGTCGGTTGGAAGGGCCGCTGGGCCAACACGCTGCGCCTGTGGTCGGGCCGCGCGATCCATCCGTTCGATCTCGACCGGTTCAACCACGGCGACTTTGCCGGGGCCGCCCAGCCCGAGGCGCTGGCGCGCACCATCAGCCGCGTGCTCTATCCCGACGACACCACCGTCGAGGGCAAGGAACTGCGCCTCAAGCAGGAGTATTTCCTCACCGCCGCCGCGCTGCGCGACATCCTGCGCCGCTTCGACAACCAGTTCGGCGACCTGCGCAAGCTGCCCTCGAAAGTCGCCATCCAGCTCAACGACACCCACCCGGCCATCGCCGGGCCGGAACTGGTGCGCGTGCTGCATGACGAGCGCGGCCTGTCGTTCGAGGAGTTGATGGAGATCGCCAAGGGCTGCCTGAGCTACACCAACCACACGCTGCTGCCCGAGGCGCTGGAGACATGGGACGAGGCGCTCTTTGGCCGCCTGCTGCCGCGCCATATCCAGCTGATCGACCAGATCGACAGCACCCATGCCAAGCAGAACCCCTCGCGCCTCAACTCCATGCGCGCCGATCATCAGGTGAAGATGGGGCCGCTCAGCTTTGTCATGGCGCATCACGTGAACGGCGTCTCGGCGCTGCACACCGAGCTGATGAAGACCACCGTCTTCGAGGAACTGCACAACCTGCACCCCGAGCGCATCGTCAACGAGACCAATGGCGTCACCCCGCGGCGCTGGCTGCTGTCGTGCAACCCGCGGCTGGCGGGCCTGATCACCGAGACCATCGGTGAGGACTGGGTCGACGATCTCGAGCAGCTGCAAAAGCTGGAGCCCTCGATCGAGGATGCCGCTTGGCTCGACCGCTACACGCAGGTCAAGCGCGACAACAAGGCTGAACTGTCGAACTGGATGGGCCAGACCTACGGGCTGCATGTGGACCCCGAGATGCTGTTCGACGTGCAGATCAAGCGCTTGCACGAATACAAGCGCCAGCATCTCAATATCCTCGAGACCATCGCCCATTGGGCCGAGATCCGCGACAACCCCAACGCCGATTGGACGCCGCGCCTGAAGCTCTTTGGCGGCAAGGCGGCACCGGGGTATTTCTTCGCCAAGGACATCATCCGGCTGATCAATGACGCGGCCACGGTGATCAACAGCGATCCCGTCACCGCGCCTTTCCTCAAGATCGCCTTCCTGCCGAACTACAACGTCAGCCTTGCAGAGCGGATGATCCCCGCCGCCGATCTGTCGGAGCAGATCTCGACCGCGGGCAAGGAGGCGTCGGGCACCGGCAACATGAAGTTCGCCCTCAACGGCGCGCCCACCGTCGGCACGCTGGATGGCGCCAACGTCGAGATCCGCGAACACGTGGGGGCCGAGAATTTCTTCCTCTTTGGCATGACCGCCGAGGAGGTGATGGAGCGCCGCAAGATCGAGGGCCACGCGCGCAAAGCAATCGACGCCGATCCGCGTCTGAAACGCGCGCTGGACCTTATCCGCGAGGGCCGGTTCTCGCCCGGCGAGCCCGAACGCTACCACGGCATCACCAGCAACCTTGAAGGCGCCGATTACTTCCTCGTCTGCTCGGATTTCACCGACTACTGGCGGGCGCAGCGCGAGGTGGATGTGGCCTTCAAGGACACGAGGGCCTGGGCGCATATGGCGGCGCTCAACACCGCGCGCTCGGGCTGGTTCTCGTCCGACCGGACGATCCGCGGCTACATGGGGGACATCTGGGGCGCGACAAGTCTTCTTTGAGACAACGTGTCTTAGATCATTGCCAGCGCTTGCGAAGCAGCTACAGTCACCTCCATGACCAGCGCTTCGCATCCCCCCGACTCCGCGCTGCTGCGCCTGCTTCGCGGGCAGCATGACGATCCCTTTGCCGTGCTCGGCCCACATGAGGTGGACGGGGCGAGGTATGTGACAGCCTATGATCCCGGCGCCGACAGCATGTGGGCCGTGGTCAAAGGCGTCAGCCACCCGCTCCTGCCCACCGATGTGCCCGGCTTCTTCCGCGGCGCGGTGCCCGGCGATCTGCCCTACCGGCTGCGCGGCGAGGGCCATGGCGACGAAGGGCCGTTCTCTTTCGAGAAGGAAGACCCCTATCGCTTTGGCCCGGTGCTGGGCGAGATCGACGAATACCTGCTTGGCGAAGGCAGCCACCTGCGGCTGTGGGAGGCGCTTGGCGCGCATGTGATGGAACATGAGGGCATCCAAGGCACGCATTTCGCGGTCTGGGCGCCCAATGCCAAACGCGTTTCAGTGGTTGGCGATTTCAACTGGTGGGACGGGCTGCGCCACCCGATGCGGCGCCGCGGGGCCACCGGCGTGTGGGAGATTTTCCTGCCGGAGATTGGCGATGGCGCCTTCTACCGCTACGAGATCGTCGGCCCCGACGGCACCGTGCAGCCGCGCAAGGCCGATCCCATCGGCTTCGGCTCCGAGCACCCGCCCGCCAATGCCTCGATCGTGCGCGACATCTCGGGCTATGGCTGGTCTGATGAGGACTGGATCGAAACCCGCGCCGAGGCGCATAAGCGCAGCGCGCCGATCTCGATCTACGAGGTCCATCTGGGCTCGTGGCGGCGCAAGGACTGGGGGCGTCCGATCTCATACATCGAGGCGGCGCAGGAACTGGTGGATTACGTCGCCGAGATGGGCTTTACCCATATCGAACTGATGCCGGTCAGCGAGTATCCCTTCGACGGTTCTTGGGGCTACCAGCCCATCGGCATGTTCGCGCCGACCATCCGCCACGGGCTGCCGCATGAGTTCCGCGATCTGGTCAACGCCGCGCACCGCGCCGGGATCGGTGTGATCCTCGACTGGGTGCCCGGCCACTTCCCGACCGATGCGCATGGGCTTGGCCGGTTCGACGGCACCGCGCTTTATGAGCATGCCGACCCCAAGGAAGGCTTCCACCACGACTGGAACACGCTGATCTACAACTACGGGCGCGCCGAGGTGTCGAACTATCTCACCGCCAACGCGCTCTACTGGCTCGACGAGTATCACGCCGACGGGCTGCGCGTGGATGCGGTGGCCTCGATGCTCTACCGTGACTATTCCCGCCCGGCCGGTGAATGGGTGCCCAACAAGGATGGCGGGCGCGAGAATTACGAAGCCATCGCCATGCTGCGCCGGATGAACACGGAAACCTACGGCCAGCATCCCGGCATCCTCACCGTCGCCGAAGAGAGCACCGCCTATCCGGGCGTCTCCTCGCCGGTCGATCAGGGCGGGCTCGGCTTTGGGTTCAAGTGGAACATGGGCTGGATGAACGACACGCTCGAATACATCCACAAAGACCCGATTTACCGCAGCCACCACCACCACCAGATGACCTTCGGGCTGGTCTATGCGTTCTCGGAAAACTTCATCCTGCCGATCAGCCACGACGAGGTGGTGCACGGCAAGGGCTCGATGCTGGGCAAGATGCCGGGCAACGGGTGGGAGAAATTCGCCAACCTGCGCGCCTACTATGGCTTCATGTGGGGCCATCCGGGCAAGAAGCTGCTGTTCATGGGACAGGAGTTCGCGCAGGCGCACGAATGGAACCATGACGCCGAGATCGACTGGCCCTGCCTTGGCGATCCGCAGCACGCGGGGATGCAGCGGCTGGTGCGCGATCTCAACCACCTTTACCGCGACACGCCCGCGCTGCACGCCAAGGACTGCGAGCCCGAGGGGTTCGCTTGGATCGCGGGCGGCGACACCGGCAATTCGGTGCTGTCGTGGATCCGCCGCGGACGCGCCGACGAGCCCGAGGTGGCGGTGATCTGCAACTTCAGCAACGCCGAGCAGCAGGCCTATCGCATCGGCCTGCCCGACACCGGCGTCTGGCGCGAGGCACTCAACACCGACGCAGAAATTTACGGAGGCGGCAACCGCGGCAATTTCGGCCGTGTCGTCGCCGATGACGAGCCCAGCCATGGCTATCCCGCCTCGGCCGAGCTGTTCCTGCCGCCGCTTTCGGCGATCTTCCTCGTGCGCGAGGAAACTTGAAGATTTCATACCCCTGTCACGGCCATCGCCGAGACATTGCATTCAACTGAGGAGGAGATTGATGCCCCGACGGTCTCAGAGGCTCGCCAGCCGCAGTATGGCGTTCGTCCTCGCGGGCGGACGCGGATCGCGCCTGCATGAGCTGACGAATTTTCGAGTGAAACCAGCCGTCTATTTTGGCGGCAAGGCGCGGATCATTGATTTCGCGCTGTCCAATGCGCTCAATTCCGGCATCCGAAAGATCGCGCTCGCGACGCAGTACAAGTCGCACAGCCTGATCCGCCACTGCCAGCGCGGCTGGAACTTCTTCCGCGCCGAGCGCAACGAGTTTCTCGACATCCTGCCCGCCTCGCAGCGCTACAACGAACAGACGTGGTATCGCGGCACGGTCGACGCGGTGGCGCAGAACATCGACATCATCGACAGCTACGACATTGACCATATCGTCATCCTCGCGGGCGACCACATCTACAAGATGGACTACGAGGAGATGCTGCAGCAGCACGTCGACAGTCAGGCCGAGGTGACGGTGGGTTGTCTGACCGTGGACCGCAATGAGGCCAGCGCCTTTGGCTGTATGGCGGTGAACGAGAGCGACCGGATCACCTCGTTTCTGGAAAAGCCAAAAGATCCACCGGGCCTGCCCGACGATCCCGAGAAGACGCTGGTCAGCATGGGGATCTATGTCTTCAGCTGGAAATACCTGCGCGGCAAGCTGATGGAGGATCTGGGCTCGGAAAGCTCGACCCATGATTTCGGCAACGACATGATCCCCGAGATCGTCGCCTCGGGCGGCGCGCAGGCGCACCGCTTCGAGGACAGCTGCGTGCGCAATGCGGGCAAGCCCGCCTATTGGCGCGACGTGGGCACCATCGACGCCTTCTGGCGCGCCAATATCGACCTGACGAATTTTGACCCCGATCTTGACCTCTGGGACACCGACTGGCCGGTCTGGACCTATGCCGAGGTTCTGCCCCCCGCCAAGTTCATCCACGACGAGGAAGACCGGCGCGGATCGGCGGTCAGTTCGCTGATCGCGGGCGGCTGCATCGTCTCGGGCACCGAGATCCGCGAGTCGCTGTTGTTTACGAACGTGCACACGAATTCATATGCTTCGCTCGAGCAGGTGGTGCTTTTGCCCAATGTTTACGTCTCGAGGCACGCGCGGCTCACCAAGGCGGTGGTCAATCGTGGGGTGCATATTCCCGAAGGGCTTGTGGTCGGCGAAGATCCGGAGGAAGACGCTAAGTGGTTCCGTGTTACCGCTTCGGGGGTGACATTGATCACGCAAGGAATGCTCGACCGGAGGGAAGCCGCCAAATGACTCGTGTCCTGTCTGTCGCCTCGGAATGTGTGCCGCTGATCAAGACCGGAGGGCTCGCCGATGTGGTCGGCGCCCTGCCCGCGGCGCTTGCAGTTCACGGGGTCGACATGCGGGTGCTGATCCCCGGCTATCCTCAGGTGATGGCCAAGCTGCCGACGCAGGAGGCGGTGGCCGATTACGACGATCTCTTTGGCGGTCCGGCGCGGGTGCTTAAGGCGCCGCTGGGGGATCAGATCCTCTATGTGCTCGAAGCGCCGCATCTCTATGACCGCGACGGCGGGCCCTATATGGACAAGGGCGGCAACGACTGGCGCGACAACCCCGAGCGGTTTGCCGCGCTCAGTTCGGTCGCCGCGATGATCGGTGCCGACGGCATCGACGCGTGGCGTCCCGAGGTGCTGCACTGTCACGATTGGCAGGCCGGTTTCGCCCCGCTCTACCTGCGCGAGCTTGGCGCGGCGGGCCGGGTCGCCACGCTGATGACCATTCACAACATCGCCTTCCAGGGCATGGCCTCGGCGGCGCGGATCGGCACGCTCGGCCTGCCGCGCACGGGCTTTCATCAGCGCGGCTACGAGTTCTGGGACAGCGTGTCGGCGCTCAAGGCAGGGCTGGTCTATGCCGACAAGCTGTCGACCGTCTCGCCGACCTATGCGGGTGAGCTGATGACCAAGGAATTTGGCATGGGGCTCGACGGCGTGCTGCGCGAGCGGCAGGCGGATCTGGTCGGCATCCTCAACGGCATCGACGAGACGATCTGGACCCCGCCCTATAAGACCATCGCGCAGAAGGCCAAGCACAAGGCGGCGCTGCGCAAGGAGCTTGGCCTGCCCGACAATTGGCCCGGTCCGCTCTGCGTGGTGATCTCGCGGCTCACCGAGCAAAAGGGGCTCGACATCCTGCTGCAAGCCCTGCCCGCGCTGCTTGATCGCGGCGGCCAGCTGGCGCTTTTGGGCTCGGGCAATCCGGGGCTTGAAGAGGCGTTCCAGCGCAAGGCGCAAAAACACCCCGGCGTGGCGGTGCACATCGGCTATGACGAGGGGCTGGCGCAGCGCCTTATCGCGGGCGGCGATGCGATCCTCGTGCCGTCGCGCTTCGAGCCCTGCGGCCTGACCCAGCTTTACGGGCTGCGCTACGGCACGCTGCCGCTGGTGGCGCTCACCGGCGGTCTGGCGGACACGGTGATCAACGCATCGCCTGCTGGATTGGCAGCGGGATGTGCCACAGGCGTACAATTCCACCCGGTGACCGCACAGGCACTGGCCCAAGCGCTGATGAAGCTTATAACTCTGTACCAGGACAAGGAAACCTGGACCCGCATGATGACCAACGCCATGGCCTCGCCAGTCAGCTGGACCCATTCCGCCGCAAAATACGCGGCGCTCTATCAGGATATGGTGAAGGCCAAGAGCCCATGAGCGATCCGGTGATCCTTGCGGGGAGTGCCACCCCGCTGGGCGCGACGTTCGACGGTGACGGCGTGAATTTCGCGGTGTTCTCGGCGCATGCCGAATCCGTCACCCTGTGCCTGTTCGATGCGGAGGGCAATGAGACCCACCGCCTGCCCCTGCCCGAGCGCGACGGCGATGTCTGGCACGGGCGCGTGCCCGGCCTCACACCGGGACAGCAATATGGCTACCGCGTCGACGGGCCGTTCCAGCCAAAACAGGGCCACCGCTTCAATCCGCACAAGCTGCTGCTCGATCCCTACGCCCGGCGCATCACCGGCCATCCGGTCTGGAACGACGCGCTGAACGGCGGCACCGAAAGCCGCAACACCACCGACAGCGCGCCCTATATGCCCAAAGGCGTGGTCGAGGACCCCAGCTTTGACTGGGGCGGCCATAGCTCCCCCGAGACCCGCCTTGCCAAAAGCGTGATCTACGAGGCGCATGTGAAGGGCCTCACCCAACAGTTCCCCGGCGCAGAGCCTGCGGGAAAATTTCTCGGCATCGCGTCGGACCCGGTGCTCGAGCATCTCACCAGCCTTGGCATCACCGCGATCGAACTGCTGCCGGTGCAGGCCTTTCTCAACGACCGCTTTCTGGTGGAAAAGGGCCTCAAGAACTACTGGGGCTACCAGACCCTCGGCTTTTTCGCCCCGGACCCGCGCTATCTCGAACAGGGCGCGCTGTGGGAGTTCCAGCATATGGTCGCCCGGCTGCATGCCGCCGGGATCGAGGTGATCCTCGACGTGGTCTACAACCACACCTGCGAAGGCGACGAGTTCGGCCCCACGCTGTCGTTCCGCGGTCTCGACAACCTCAGCTACTACCGTCTGCCCGAGGACCGGCGCCACTACATCAACGACACCGGCACGGGCAATACGCTCAACCTCGATCACCCGATGGTGCTGCGCATGGTGATGGACAGCCTGCGCTATTGGGCCGATACCATGGGCGTCGACGGCTTCCGCTTTGATCTCTGCTCTACGCTGGGGCGCACGCCCACCGGCTTTGACCGCAACTCCGCCTTCTTCAAGGCGCTGCGGCAGGACCCCATTCTGGCCAGCAAGAAACTCATCGCCGAGCCTTGGGACATCGGGCCGGGTGGCTATCAGCTTGGCGCCTACCCGCCGCCCTTCAGCGAGTGGAACGATCAGTACCGCGACGGCGTGCGCCGGTTCTGGCGCGGCGATCTGGGGCATGTGCCGGTGATGGCCGACCGGATCACCGGCTCGGCGGGGCTGTTTGACCATTCCGGACGCAATGCCACCGCCTCGGTGAACCTGCTGACCGCCCACGACGGGTTCACCCTGATGGACACCGTTTCTTACAACGAAAAGCACAACGAGGCGAACGGCGAGCACAACCGCGACGGCCATGGCGAGAATTACTCGGACAATATGGGCGTCGAAGGGCCGACCGACGATGCGGCGATCCTCGCGGCGCGGGCCCAGCGGCGGCGCAACATGATGGCGACGCTGCTGCTCAGCCAAGGCACGCCGATGATCCTTGCCGGTGATGAGATCGGCAACTCGCAGGGCGGCAATAACAACGCCTACGCGCAGGACAATGAGACCGGCTGGATCACTTGGGGCGAGAAGGATGACGCGTTCCTCGCCTTCACCCGCAAGCTCATCGCCTTCCGCAAGGCGCATCCGATCGTGCGGCAACGGCGTTATCTGCACTCCATTCCCCGCCGCGTCGATGGTGTGCCCGATCTCTTCTGGTGGCGGCCGGACGGGCAAGAGATGGGCCGCTCTGACTGGACCAATGGGCATCTGCATGTGCTCTGCGCCGAGTTTCGCATGGCCTCGGGCACGCCGCTCTACAAACAGCGCGAAGAGGCGATCTATCTTGCCTTCAACGCAGGCGACGCGGTGGATCTGACCCTGCCCGACCCGGGCGAGGATTTCCTCTGGGTGCGCCATCTCGACACCGCGGATCCCACCGCCGACCCCGCAACGGTCTCGGGGACGGTGACGCTCGCGGCAAATTCCGTACTGGCACTGGTGGAGGAGCCGCGATGAGCGATCTCGACGCGCGCGCCGAAGCCGCCGGCATCCTTGGCGAGTACCGCGACCTCTATGGGACATGGCACGACACCCCGCCCGAGACCAAAGCCGCGCTGCTGGCGGCGATGGGACAGGACGCCGATGCAAGCCCCCACAGCCGGACCCTGCCGCGCTGGCACGTCTGCACCCATGCCGAGCCGCCCAGCCTTGGCGTGCGCGGCCCGTGGCAGATCACGCTGGAGGACGGGCGCGGTTTCGAAGGCGAAGGCCGCCTGCCCGCGCTGCCCATGGGGCGGCACCGGCTGGACGCGGCTGAAGAGGTCTGCTGGCTGCTGAGCGCGCCGCCGCGCCTGCCGCTGCCCGAGCGGGACTGGGGCCTGATGGTGCCGCTGGCCTGTCTGCGTCCCGCGGATCAGGGCGGCATCGGCAGCTTCGCGGACCTGGCCGTGGTCGCCGAAGGCGCCGCGGCGCAGGGCGCGGGGTTTCTCGGGATCAACCCCATCCACGCCGGATTTCACGTGGCCGACCCCGGCGGCTTCAGCCCCTACACCCCCTCGCACCGCCGCCGCCTCGCGCCGCTCTACCTGCCCACCGGTAGCGCTGCGGCGCCCGGTCCGATCGTCGATTTCGCGGTGGAAACCCCTGCCCGCCTCGCCGAGCTTGAGGCGCAGTTTCGCGCCGCGCCGCCGGGAGCCGCCTTTGACGCATGGCTTCGGCACGAGGGCGAGGAGCTGCAGCAATTCGCGCTCCATCAGGCGCTGTCGGAAAAGCTCGGCGCCTATTGGGATGCGTGGGATCCGGCCTATCAGGATCCGGCCAGCCCACAGGTGGCCCAGGCCGCGCGCGAGTTGCATGAGCGGGTGCGGTTCCACGCGTGGCTGCAATATGCCGCCGAAGGGGCCGTCACCGACACGCAGCGCCGCGCCAAAGCCGCGGGCATGGCGCATGGGCTTTATCTTGATCTGGCCGTGGGCACCCATCCGCATGGCGCAGAGACATGGACCGACCGCGCCAATTTCGCCACCGGTGCCAGCCT
Source organism: Salipiger sp. ABN3_019 (assembly GCF_056158605.1). NCBI lineage: Bacteria > Pseudomonadati > Pseudomonadota > Alphaproteobacteria > Rhodobacterales > Roseobacteraceae > Salipiger > Salipiger sp. ABN3_019. The sequence goes on along the minus strand of NZ_JBSWTP010000009.1, from coordinate 2,036,463 downwards.
TGGCGCGCCGCCCGACGCCTTTGCGCCGCAGGGCCAGAACTGGCGGCTCGCGCCGTTCAACCCGGTGGTGCTGGAAGCGACCGGATTCGAGGCGCTGGCGCTCACCCTGCGCCAGCAGTTGCGGTTCTCGGGGATGCTGCGCATCGACCATATCATCGGCTTCGAGCGCGCCTATTGGGTGCCCGACGAGGAAGGTCTGCCCGGTGCCTATGTGAAGATGCCGCGCGAGGCGATGTTCGCCGTGGCGCGGATCGAGGCGGCGCGGGCCAACGCGGTGATCATCGGTGAGGATCTCGGCGTGATCCCCGACGGGCTGCACCATGCGATGGACGAAAGCGGCCTGCTCGGCTGCCGCCTTGCCTGTTTTGAGCACGAGGGCGACCCGCCCGCCTTCAAGCGCCCCGAGCATTACGACGAGGCGGTGATCGCTAGTTTCACCACCCACGACCTGCCCACATGGAAGGGCTGGCGCGCCGGACGCGAGATCGACACGCGGGTCGAGATCGGCCTCACCCCGCCAGACCATGCCAATGGCATGCGCGACTGGCGCGGGCGCGAGATCGCCGGTTTCGACTGGCTCTCGGGCCAGTTCCGCGGCGACCTGCCGCCCGAAGCGCCCGAAGCGATGTTCCACGTCCTTGCCGCCACCAAGGCGCGGCTCGTCGCCGTGCAGGTCGAGGACGTTCTGGACAGCGATGTCCAACCCAATCTTCCGGGCACCGTCTCGGAATACCCAAACTGGCGCCAGCGCCTGCCTCTGGGGCCGCAAGCGATTGCAGACACCCCGGTTCTTGCCAATGCCGGTCGGATCATGGAAGCATCCGGCCGAAGGAGAAAGTCATGACGCACAGCATCCGCACCGTCCCTACCGAGCCGATCGAGGGCCAGAAGCCGGGCACCTCCGGCCTGCGAAAGAAGACCCCGGTCTTTCAGGGGCACCACTACCTCGAGAATTTCATCCAGAGCATCTGGGACGGCATCGGCGGCGTCGAAGGCAAGACATTGGTGCTGGGCGGTGACGGGCGGCACTTCAACTCGCAGGCGGCGCAGGTGGTGCTGCGCATGGCCGCGGCCAGCGGCGCCAAGAAGGTGATCGTCGGCGAGCGCGCGCTGCTCTCGACACCCGCCGCCTCGAACCTCATCCGCAAGCGCGGTGCCGATGGCGGCATCATCCTGTCCGCCAGCCACAACCCCGGTGGCCCCGAGGGCGATTTCGGCGTGAAGTACAACGCCGCCAACGGCGGCCCGGCTCCGGAAAGCATCACCGACAAGATCTTTGAGGCCACCAAGACCATCAAGGAATTCAAGATCCTCGACAGTCAGGACGTGGGCCTTGCAGGCACCGGCATGGTGATGCTGGGCGATATGGAGATCGAGATCGTCGATCCCGTCGCCGACTACGCCGAGCTGATGAAAGAGATTTTCGATTTCGACGCGATCCACGCGCTGTTCCGTTCGGGCTTCACCATGCGGTTCGACGCGATGCATGCGGTCACCGGCCCCTACGCGCGGATGATCCTCGAAGGCGAGCTTGGTGCCGGCCCCGGCACTGTGATCAACGCCATCCCGCTGCCCGATTTCGGCCAAGGCCACCCCGATCCCAACCCGATCTGGGCCAAGCCGCTGATGGACGAGATGATGGGCGATCACGCGCCCGACTTCGGCGCCGCCTCGGATGGCGACGGCGACCGCAATATGATCGTCGGCAAGCATTGCTATGTGACCCCCTCGGACAGCCTTGCAGTGCTCGCCGCCAATGCCACGCTGGTTCCGGCCTATGCCGAGGGCCTGAAGGGCGTTGCCCGCTCGATGCCCACCTCCGGCGCGGTGGACCGCGTGGCCGAGGGGCTTGGCATCGACTGCTACGCCACGCCCACCGGCTGGAAGTTCTTCGGCAATCTGCTCGACGCGGGCCGCGCCACGCTCTGCGGCGAGGAAAGCGCGGGCACCGGCTCGGACCACGTGCGCGAGAAGGATGGCCTCTGGGCCGTGCTCTTCTGGCTCAACGTGCTGGCCAAGAAGCAATGTTCGGTCGCCGAACTGATGGATGCCCATTGGAAAGAATACGGCCGCAACTACTACTCGCGCCACGATTACGAGGGCGTCGACAGCGATGCGGCGAACGGGCTGATGGACCATGTGCGCGAGCAGCTCGGCGTGCTGCCGGGCAATGAGGTCGCAGGCATGAAGGTCACCTCCGCCGAAGAGTTCGCCTATGACGATCCGGTCGACGGCTCGCGCGCCGAGAAACAGGGCCTGCAGATCGGCTTCGAGGGCGGCTCGCGTCTCGTGCTGCGCCTGTCGGGCACCGGCACCGAAGGCGCCACGCTGCGCGTCTACCTCGAGAAGGTCGAGACCGATCCGGCAAAATTCGCGCTTGATCCGCAGGTGGCGCTGGCCCCGGTGATCTCCGCCGCCGAAGCCATCGCCGGGATCAAGACCCGCACCGGGCGCGACGCGCCTGACGTGATCACCTGACCGAAAGGCAGTAAAATGGATACCCTTCGCGCCATCGGCATGATGGTGCTTGGCATGGCGTTGCTGGCTCTCAGCGACGCCTTTATCAAGCTGTCGACCCTGCAGGCACCCGCAGGTCAGGTGATGATCGCGCTCGGGATTGGCGGCTGTCTCGTCTTCCTGATCCTTGCACGGCTCAAGCGGATGCCGCTGCGCCGCGCCAATGCGCTGCATCCCAAGGTGCTGCTGCGCAACGTCTTCGAGATGATCGGCGGGCTCGGGATGATCGTCGGCCTGTCGCATATCCCGCTGTCGGTGATGGCGGCGATCATGCAGACCGCCCCGCTTGCGGTGACCCTCGGGGCCGCGCTGTTCCTTGGCGAGACCGTCGGCTGGCGGCGCTGGTCGGCAATCGCCGTGGGGCTGGTGGGCATGCTGATGGTGATCCGCCCCTTCGGCGCGGCCTTCTCCGGCTGGGAGATTTTCGCGGTGGTCGGCGTCATCGGTCTTGCGGCGCGCGATCTCGTCACCCGGACCCTGCCCGTGGCGATCCCCTCGGTGGTGGTCTCGGCATGGGGCATGGCCTCGATCGCGCCGGTGGGTCTGGTGCTGCTGCTGGTCTCGGGCGAGCCGCCGGTCTTTGCGCCAAGCGCGCTGGCCCCGATCCTCGCCGCCGTCGCGGTGACCGCGGGCGGCTATCTTGCGGTCACTACCGCCATGCGGCTTGCCGAGGTCGCGGCGGTCTCGCCCTTCCGCTACACGCGGCTGATTTTCACCGCCAGCCTTGGCATGCTGATCTTTGGCGAGCGGCCCGACGGCTGGACCTATGCCGGTGCCGCGCTGATCCTCTGCGCCGGGCTTTACACCTTCGTGCGCGAGCACCGTCTGGCACGGGCCAAAGAGCGCGACGTGAACCGGGGGCTCTGAGACCTCCGGTTCGCGCCGCGCGGCACCTCAGCCGCCGATCACCTCGACGCTGGGGTGCATATCCGTCTCTGGCCGATCCACCGACACCGTCTCGCGGGTGCGCGGCAGCGCCTCGGGCATGTCGCGCTGGATCCAAGTGATCAGCTTCTCGCGGATCTCGCAGCGCAGGTCATAGGTGCGCGGCGCGTTGCGGGCCGAGGCGAGGATGCGGATCTCCATCACCCGCTCGCGGAAGTCATTCACCTGCAAGTGGCACACATTGCCATCCCAAAGCTCGCTCTCACGGCAAATCTCGTTCATCTTCGCGCGGATGCGGTCGATATCGGCGCAATGATCGAGATAGAGCAGCACCCCGCCAATCAGCGAGGCCCCGTCCCGCGTCCAGTTCTGGAACGGCTGCTCGATGAAATAGCTCAGGGGCACGATCAGCCGCCGCCAGTCCCAGATCTTGATCACCACGTAAGTCCCGGTGATCTCCTCGATCCAGCCCCATTCGCCCTCGACGATCACCGCATCGTCGATGCGGATCGGCTGGGTGATCGCCAGCTGGATCCCCGCGATCAGGTTCTTCAGCACCGGCTGGAAGGCAAAGCCGACGACGATACCCGCCGCCCCCGCCGAAGCCAGCAGCGAGACGCCCCATTGCCGCACGCCCGGAAAGGTCATCAGGATCGCCGAGACGGCAACGATGATGATCAGCCAGCCCGCCAGCCGCATGAGGATACGGCTCTGCGTCACATGTTTGCGCGCCAGCGTGTTGTCCTCGGCGTCGAGCGAAAATTTGCGCAGATGCACCGTGGTCCAGATGTAAAGCGCGGTGTGGATCACCCAAGCCACCAGCACCATGAAGGCGATGAGCAGCGCGTGCTGCGGCAGGTTTCTCCATTCCTCGTTCATCGGCGCCACGGCGACGCCGATGGCAAGAAAGGCCACCACCAGCCCCATGCGCAGCGGCCTGCGGGTGCGCGACACAAGGCTGCGCCAGAACAGATCGCGCTTCGCCACAGCCTTGGTCAGCGCCCAGAACACCAGCCGATAGGCCGAGACGCCGACGAGAAAGGCCAGCGCGATCACCACCGTCGGCATCACCCAATGCGGCAGCACCGGGATGATCGCCTCGACCGTGTCGGAAAAATCCGCCACCTGCTGCTCAAGCTGATCCAGCTCCGAGATCTCTGCCACCTGCTGCCCGATCTCGCTGATTTCTTCATCCATGCATGTATTTCCGCGCCCCGCCGTCCTCCCCTCGGCGCTGCCCTGCGGCCTTTCCTGCTGTTTGCTCTTTTCGCGGTTGCAGCAAAACTTAGGGGGTTTTCGCTGCAGGGCAAAACCCTGCGCGCCGCGCCGCCGCATTGTTAGCGCAACCCAATAGAAACAAACGGGAACAGGCGCTGTTAGCGTTAGCACAATTGTTTACTTCTTCGCCGCCCCTGTTATAGCTCGTCGCGAACCCATTCCTTTGCGAGGGACCCATGAGCATCATCATCGACATTCACGCGCGCGAAATCCTCGACAGCCGCGGCAATCCCACCGTCGAAGTCGACGTCACACTCGAAGACGGCACCATGGGCCGCGCCGCCGTGCCCTCGGGCGCCTCGACCGGCGTGCACGAAGCCGTGGAAAAGCGCGACGGCGACAAATCCCGCTACATGGGCAAAGGCGTGCTCGAAGCGGTCGAAGCGGTGAACGGCGAGATCGCCGAGACCATCGTCGGCTTTGACGCCACCGAGCAGCAGGCCATCGACATGGCGATGATCGAGCTCGATGGCACCGACAACAAGGGCCGCCTCGGCGCCAACGCCATCCTCGGCGTGTCGCTGGCGGTGGCCAAAGCGGCGGCGGAATTCACCGGCCAGCCGCTCTATCGCTACGTCGGCGGCACCGCGGCGCGCGTCCTGCCGGTGCCGATGATGAACATCATCAACGGCGGCGAGCATGCCGACAACCCGATCGACATTCAGGAATTCATGATCATGCCGGTCTCGGCGACCAGCATCCGCGAAGCGGTGCGCATGGGATCCGAGGTCTTCCACACGCTGAAAAAAGAGCTGTCGGCGGCGGGCATGTCCACCGGTCTCGGCGACGAAGGCGGCTTCGCCCCCGAGCTTGGCTCGACCCGCGAGGCGCTCGACTTCATCCTCAAGTCGATCGAAAAGGCCGGCTACAAACCTGGCGAGGACATCTATCTCGCGCTCGACGCCGCCTCGACCGAATACTTCAAGGACGGCAAATACGAGATGAAGGGCGAAGGCCTCTCGCTCACCCCGGCCGAGAACGTCGATTACCTCGCCGCGCTCTGCGACGACTACCCGATCATCTCGATCGAAGACGGCTGCGCCGAGGATGACTGGGACGGCTGGAAGCTGCTGACCGAAAAGCTCGGCGACAAGATTCAGCTGGTCGGCGACGATCTCTTCGTCACCAACCCCGAGCGTCTCGCCATGGGCATCGAAAAGGGCGTGGCCAACTCCATGCTGGTGAAGGTCAACCAGATCGGCTCGCTGTCCGAGACGCTGAAGGCCGTCGATATGGCCCACCGCGCGCGCTACACCAACGTGATGTCGCACCGCTCGGGCGAAACCGAGGACGCCACCATCGCCGATCTCGCCGTGGCCACCAACTGCGGTCAGATCAAGACCGGCTCGCTGGCCCGCTCCGACCGGCTCGCGAAATACAACCAGCTGATCCGTATCGAAGAGATGCTCGATGAAGCGGCGGAATACGCCGGGGCCTCGATCCTCAAGCGCTGAGCGCTACAGCACCAAAAGATAAGGGCGGGAAATTTTCCCGCCCTTTCTCGTAGGACATTCCCAAGCGCGGCCCCTCGCGCCGCGCTATCGGCAACCGGGCGTAAACCCCCAGCCCTTCTTCTCTTTAAAAATACGCAAATCCCGCCCCATCCAAGGGCGCGGCGGCAGGGGTCATTCCCCTGCCTTCTCCTCGACCTCGGCGGCCAGTGCCTCGGCCCGGGCGGCAAGCTCGGCCATGGCTTCGGTCACCCCCTGCGGGATCACCGGCACCTCGACGCGCTGCGGCTCGGGCGGCGGCGCGTCGCGGAGGGCGCGCACCTCGGAGGACATGGCGGCGAGCCGGTCCTCGGCCTCGCGCAGCCGCGCCTCGGTTTCGGTCAGCCGGTCTTCGAGCCCGGCGGTCTTATCGGCGAGCATCAGCCCCGACATCAGCAGCATGCGCCCCTCGGGCATCCGCCCGATCTGGCTGACCAGCACCTGCGCCTCGGTGTCGAGCATGCGCGCGGCGGTCTGCAGGTATTGTTCTTCGCCCTGCTGGCAGGCCACTTCGAAGCTGCGCCCGCCGATGATGATTTCAACCTCGATCTGCGACATCACTGCTCCTCCGCTTCGCTCTGAATCTCGCCCTGAGGCTCGCTCTGGCCGTCGCTGGCGGCACCGGCCAGCAACGGTTCCAGCCCGGTGATCAGCGCCTTGGCCTCGCTGACCTCGGTGGCGCGCGCGGCGCGCATGGCCTCAAGCTCGGCAAGCATCGCCTGATTGATCAGATGCGGCTCGCCGACACCTGCTTCGAGCGCGCTGCGCATTTCCTGCTGCGAGGCCAGAAGCGCGGCATTGGCCTGACGCAGGCGCTGCAGGTCCTCGTCGAGCGCTGCCATGGCACCGCGCTGCGCGTCGATCTGCGCCGCCAGCGCGTCCGTGTCCGCGTCCTTTTCAGCAGCCGCCTCAACCGGCGGGTTCTCGATCTGCGCATGCAGCGCGCGCACCCGCTCCTCGAGCTGGGCGTTGGCCATGCGCTCATCGTCCAGCGCCTTGCGCAACGCCTCGATCTCATCGCTCTCGCCGCCCGGCGCGGCGGCGCCCGGCGCCGTGCCCAGAATCTCGACGCCGGTCGAGATACGGTCGAGTGCGCGGGTGATCCGTGAGTGCAACTCGTCGATCTGGGTCATCCTGCGTCCCTTGTTTCCTTGGTCTTGCCTCCCGCCTTTGCGCGGGTTTGGTCCGTCCGATGCTGCTTCGGCCAGTGCCGGGCCGACCGGCGGCCTCGGCGCGAATTATACCATCGAGACGGGAAAGGCGAATCAATGCAAGCGGGTTTCGTAAAAGGATAGCAAGCGTGCCGGGAAAATGCGCGCCATATGTTCCAAGGCCTTACGGCCCGCGCTTCATCCTGCGCATCACCGGATTTCCGCGCAATGCTTGAACTTATCGGCCACGCTGCTATTGAGCGCGCTGACAGGCTTCCGGCAAGAGGACAAAGCCCCGTGGATATCGACGCACTCCGAGCCAACAACCCCGAGCACTGGACCCGCGCCTGCGCCATTCGCGCGCTGACGCTTGATGCGGTAACCGCCGCCAACTCCGGCCACTCCGGCATGCCCATCGGCATGGCAGACGTTGCGACCGTGCTCTATTCGAAGCATCTCAAGTTCGATGCGGCCAACCCCAAATGGCCCGATCGCGACCGGTTCATCCTGTCGGCGGGCCATGGCTCGATGCTGCTTTACTCGCTGCTCTATCTCACCGGCGATCAGCAGATCACCCTCGATGAGGTGAAGAACTTCCGCCAGTGGGGCGCCCGCACCGCAGGCCACCCGGAAAACTTCCACGCCGACGCAATCGAGACCACCACCGGTCCGCTCGGTCAGGGCATCGCCACCGCCGTCGGCTTCGCCATGGGCGAAGAGATCCTGCGCGCGCGCTTTGGAAAAAAGGTCGTGGATCACCACACCTATGTGATCGCCGGCGACGGCTGCCTGATGGAAGGCGTGAGCCAAGAAGCGATCACCCTCGCCGGCCGCTACGGCCTCGGCAAGCTGATCGTCTTCTGGGACAACAACGGCATCACCATCGACGGCAAGGTCGAGCTTTCGGACAAGACCGATCAGCCGGGCCGTTTCCGCTCGGCGGGCTGGGAGGTCATCGAGATCGACGGCCATGACCCCGAAGCGATCGACGCGGCCATCGTGGCAGCGAAGAAGAGCGCACAGCCGACGATGATCGCCTGCAAGACGCATATCGCCCTCGGCCACGCCGCGCAGGACACCTCGAAGGGTCACGGCGCGCTGACCAACGGCGAGCAGAACGACGCGGCCAAGAAGGTCTGGGGCTGGACCACCGGCCCGTTCGAAGTGCCCGCTGAGGTCAAATCCTGGTGGGAAGAGGTCGGCAGCCGCGGCGCCGCCGAGCGCGCCGAATGGGAAACCCGTCTGGGTGGCCTGTCGGACAGCCGCCAGAAAGAGTTCGCCCGCCAGCAGGACGGCGACGCGCCGAAGAAGCTGTCGGCCGTGATCCGCGCGCTGAAAAAGCAGATCACCGAGGAAGGCCCGAAGGTCGCCACCCGCAAGAGCTCGGAAATGGTGCTCGAGGTGGTCAACCCGATCATGCCCGAAACCGTGGGCGGCTCGGCGGACCTCACCGGCTCGAACAACACCAAGACCGGCGATCTGGGCGTCTTCGACGTAGAGAGCCGCAAGGGCCGCTACGTCTATTGGGGCATCCGTGAGCACGGCATGGCCTCGGCGATGAACGGCATGGCGCTGCACGGCGGCCTGCGCCCCTATGGCGGCACCTTTATGGCGTTCACCGACTACGCCCGCCCCGCGATGCGCCTTGCCGCGCTGATGCAGATCCCGACGGTCTTCGTGATGACCCACAATTCCATCGGTCTGGGCGAAGACGGCCCGACGCACCAGCCGATCGAGCATCTGGCGATCAGCCGCGCGACGCCGAACACGCTGGTGTTCCGCCCGGCCGACACCGTCGAGACCGCCGAAGCATGGGAAATTGCGCTGACGCAGAAGACCACGCCGTCGGTGCTGTCGCTGACCCGTCAGAACCTGCCGACCGTGCGGAAAGAGCACAAGACGAGCAACCTCACCTCGAAGGGCGCCTATGTGCTCGCCGATGCCGAGGGCAAGCGTCAGGTGATCCTCATCGCCACCGGCTCTGAGGTCGAGATCGCTCTGGCCGCGCGCGACGCGCTGCAGGCCGAGGGCATCGGCACCCGCGTCGTCTCCATGCCCTGTATGGAGCTCTTTGCGCAGCAGGATGAGGCCTACCGCAAGCGCGTGCTGCCCGCCGGCCCCGTGCGCGTCGGCATTGAGGCGGCAACCCGTCTGGGTGGCTGGGACCGCTGGCTGCTCGGCGAGCGTGGCCGCGAGGCCAAGCAGGCGTTCGTGGGCATGGACAGCTTCGGCGCTTCGGCCCCGGCAGAGGTGCTTTACGAGAAGTTCGGCATCACCGCGGAGAACGTGGTCGAAAAGGCCAAGGGTCTGCTCTGATACGCGAAGGATGAGGGGGCGCTGCCCCCTCGCCCTACGGGCTCACCCCCGGCGTATTTGTCAAAGAGAAGAAGTTTGAAGGGCGCCTCTGCTGGGGCGCCCTTTTTTCGTCAGAAGGCCGCGAGGCATATTGTTTCATGCAGGCAGCGCAGATCAAGCCGGGGGGTGATCTGGCGCGGGGCGATGTCGCCATTGACGCAGCTGGCGGAGATAGAGAGCGGCGCGCTGCCCGGCAGCGGCGCGCCGGGGCCGAAGCTGAAACTCTGTTCGAGCGCGGCGCAGGCCTCGCCTTGCGGCGCGCTGCGGCAGGCATCAGGCAGGCTGTCGAACCAGCGCGCGCATTGGCGTATCACCGCGGTGACGTCAAAGCTCTGCAGCCGGGCGATGCCATCCACATAATGGCGGCCGACCGGGAAATTCTGTTGGGCTGTGCCGGTGGGTCCGGAGATGCGCAGCTGCGCGATGCCTGCGTCGCAGCGGGCGGTGGCGGTCCAGTCCTGAGTGAGCGCCTCTTGCAGCGCCGCGCTGCCGGGTTGGCGCAGCACTGCGCCTGCCTCACTGTCCGCGCCGATGCAGACCCATGCCGTTGCCGCCTCCGCCGGGGGCACCAGCATCACGTAGCTGCGGTCGGTGAGAAAGGACTCGTCGATCAGCGGGCTCTGCGCAGGCAGCGCCGCCGGGAGGGCTGCGCAGAGCAGCGCTTGCAGCGTGAGACACGGGTGAACAGCCATGCAAGGCCTCTCTGGAGATCCGGGGCAGATCCCGGGGAGACGCGGCGCGGATCGCTTCCTCTGCGCCGCGCTCAGCCTAGCACGCCCTGTCCGCCGCAGGCAGCGCTGCGGCGGGCGGTTGGCACAGAGATCTGTGCTGTGATCAGTGCTGCGATCAGTGCTGTGCCTGCTTTTTGCTCCCGAAGAGCGGCATCACCAGCTTGGTGACGATCGGCACGAGGATGATCCCCCAGATCACCCCGAGGATGCCGTCACAGACCGCCGTCACGATCCAGAGCGCCGCGGGCTGCAGGTCTTCGGAGACCTTATGCGCCGCGCCTTCGGCGATATGGTGGATGGTTTCCTCGGGCATATGCCAGCCCATCTCGGCCAGCGAGTGCACAAGGATCGAGCCGCCGACCCAGAGCATCGCCACGGTGCCCACGGTCGAGAGCAGCCACATCACCACCGGCATCGCCTTGACGATGCCGCGCCCCAGCGAGCGCGTGGCGCCGAGGCGGCCGACGCGGGTCAGCCACAGGCCGATGTCGTCCATCTTCACGATCAGCGCCACGGCGCCATAGACGATGGCAGTGATACCGACGCCAACGAGACCGAGCGCCACCGCCTTGATCCAGATCTCGGTGACCTCGATGGCCGAGAGCGAGATGGTCATGATCTCTGCCGACAGAATGAAGTCGGTCTTGATCGCGCCTTTCACCTTCTGCTCTTCGAGATGCACAGGATCGCCCTTGGCCGCCTGTTTCTCGGGCCCGCTCGCCTCATGGCCGGGTTTGAGCACATGCAGCACCTTCTCGGCCCCCTCGAAGCAGAGGAACGAGCCGCCCGCGATCAGCAGCGGCGGGATCATCCACGGCGCGAAGGTCGAGAGCAGCAGCGCCAGCGGCAGCAGGATCACCACCTTGTTGAACACCGATCCGCGCGCGATGCGCCAGATGATCGGCAGCTCCCGCTTGGCTTCGAAGCCATGCAGGTATTTCGGCGTCACCGCCGCGTCGTCGATCACCACCCCGGCGGCCTTGGATCCGGCCTTGGCGGCGCTGGCCGAAATGTCATCGACCGAGGCCGCGGCGATCTTGGCGATTCCCGCCACATCGTCGAGGAGCGCGAGAAGTCCGCTCATGTCCGTCTCCGTTCTGTTTCGCCGCAAGGTAAGGCGGCGGGCGCGATGCGCAAGGGCACAAGCTGCCGTCGCGGCACTGCCTAAGGTTATACGCTATCAGTGACTCATGTTAGCGCCCGCAGCATAGTTTATCGCTAACATATTGCAATATTTGTATTTTTCGCGTTGCCGCCACGGTGTGCGCCTGTATACGAAATGGCAAGTTCCGCCATATGACCAGGAGACCAATCCATGACCGTGACCGTCGGGATCAACGGATTTGGCCGTATCGGCCGCTGCACGCTCGCCCATATCGCCGAGAGCGCGCGCAACGACGTGCAGGTGGTGAAGATCAACGCCACCGGCCCGCTCGAGACCGCCGCGCACCTGCTGCGCTATGACAGCGTGCATGGCCGTTTCGCCGGCGACGTGCGGATCAGCGGCTCGACCATGGACCTCGGCCGCGGGCCGATGGAAGTGATGTCGACCTACGATATGACCGAGCTCGACTGGACCGGCTGCGATGTCGTTCTGGAATGCACCGGAAATTTCAACGATGGCGAGAAAGCCGTGCAGCACATCCATCAGGGTGCGCGCTCGGTGCTGATCTCGGCACCCGCGAAGAACGTGCAAAAGACCATCGTCTACGGCGTCAACCACCGCGAGCTGGAGAAAGGTCACACGATGATCTCCAACGGCTCGTGCACCACCAACGCGCTGGCGCCGCTGGCCAAGGTGCTGGACGAGGCGATCGGCATCGAGAGCGGCATCATGACGACGATCCACTCTTACACCGGGGACCAGCCGACGCTGGACCGCCGCCACAAGGACCTCTACCGCGCCCGCGCCGCCGCCATGGCGATGATCCCCACCTCCACCGGCGCAGCCAAGGCGCTTGGCGAGGTGCTGCCGAACCTGCGCGGCAAGCTCGACGGCTCGTCGATCCGTGTGCCGACGCCGAACGTCTCGGCGGTGGATCTGACCTTCCAGGCGGGCAAGGACGTGACCGTGGCGGATGTGAACGAGATCATCCGCGAGGCGGCTGGCGGGCGCATGGGCTCGGTTCTGGCCTATGACCCCGAGCCCAAGGTGTCGGTCGATTTCAACCACACCACGCACAGCTCGATCTTTGCGCCGGACCAGACCAAGGTCATCGGCCGCACCGTGCGCGTGCTGGCATGGTACGACAACGAATGGGGCTTCTCGGCGCGTATGGCCGATGTCGCCGCCGAACTCGGGCGCACGCTGCACTGAGTTGGGGCGCTGAGCCCGGTCTGTTTCGGCTATCTCCGAAATACCACTATTTCCGAAATACCAAAGGGCGGCCCGTCGCGGGGCCGCCCTTTTCTTTGGCGTTGCGCATTGAGCCGCGCTCAGACGTGCTTTTCGATCAGCTCCGCAAAGGCGCTCATGATCGTTCCGAGGAATTTCTTGGTGTCCTCGTTCTGCACCTCGCCGTCCTCCGAGATCAGCTTCGTGATGTTGCCGATATAGGCCTCGGGCTGCTGCAGCGGGTGCATGTTCAGAAACACCATGGACTGGCGCAGCTGGTGGTTGGCGCCAAAGCCGCCGGGGCCGCCCGGCGAGCCGGTGATCACAGCCGTCGGTTTGCCATCCCAGATGCTGTCGCCATAGGGGCGCGAGCCCACATCCAGCGCGTTCTTCACCGCCGCAGGCAGGCCGCGGTTGTATTCGGGCATGACGAACAGCACCGCTTCGGCGGATTTCATCTGGCTGCGGAAGCGGCTCCACGGCTCGGGCGGCGTGCCCTCGTCGAAGTCGGGATTGTAGAGCGGCAGATCGCCGATCTCCACGAAGTCGAACTCAAGCCCTTCTGGCGCGACCTCGGTCAGCGCCTTGGCGAGTTTGCGGTTATAAGAGCCCTCGCGCAGAGAGCCCACGATGACGGCAACTTTTCTGGACATGACGATCTCCTTTCCTTTCCTTCGCCCTTAGATATGGGGCGTGGGCTGGAGAGGAGGAGGCCGAATTGCGCACCGGATCTGCGCAGGAATGCGCGGAACAGGAGTGGCGAGAGCGGCGAGAGGACGGCGGACACAGACCTGCCCGCCGCGCCGTCTCATTGGATCACACCTTGCGCAGCGCCAGCACCGCGTTCAGCCCGCCAAAGGCGAAGGCGTTCGACAGCACCACCGAAACATCCGCCTCGCGCGCCTCATTGGGCACCACGTCGAGCGCGCATTCCGCGTCGAACTCCTCATGGCCGATCGTCGGGGCGATCACCCCGTCGCGCAGCGCCATGATGCAGGCCAGCAGTTCGACCGCGCCGGTGCCGCCGATGCAGTGGCCGTGCATGGATTTGGTCGAGGAGATCATCAGCCGGTCGGCCTGCGGCCCCATGGCATCGGCCACGGCGGCGCATTCGGTCTTGTCGTTGGCGGCAGTGCCGGTGCCATGGGCGTTGATATAGCCCACCTCATCGCGGTCAATCTTGCCGTCGCGCAGCGCGCCAGAGATCGCCCGTGCCGCGCCCTGTTTCGAGGGCATAACGATGTCGGCAGCATCCGAGGTCATGGCAAAGCCCACCACCTCGGCAAGGATATCCGCGCCGCGCGCCTTGGCGTGATCATAGTCCTCAAAGACATAGACCCCCGCGCCCTCGCCCTGCACCATGCCGTTGCGGTTGGCCGAGAACGGGCGGCAGGCGTCTTTCGACATCACCCGCAGGCCTTCCCACGCCTTCACCCCTCCAAAGCAGAGCATGGATTCCGACCCGCCGGTGATCATCGCCGGGCACGCCCCCGAGCGCACCATCTGAAACGCAAGCCCCATGGCGTGGTTGGAACTGGCGCAGGCGGTGGCGACGGTGAAGGTCGGGCCGCGCAGGTTGAGCTCCATGCTGACATGACTGGCGGCGGCGTTGTTCATCAGCTTGGGCACGACAAAGGGATGAACGCGGTTCTTCCCCTCTTCATAGACCGAGCGGTAATTCTCGTCCTGCGTGGTCAGACCGCCGCCCGAGGTGCCCAGCACCACGCCCGAGCGGTCGGCCATGTCGCCGTGAAACTCCAGCCCAGACTGCGCGATGGCCTCACGCGCTGCGATCAGCGCGAACTGCGTGAAGCGATCGTAAAGCGCAAGCTGCTGGCGGTTGAAGGTCTCTTCCGGCTCGTAACCCTTGATCTGGCCGCCGATGCGGATGGCCAGACGCTCGACGTCCCGAAACTCCAGTTCCCCGATGCCACAGCGCCCCTCGCGCATGGCCTCGAATGTCGCAGGCACGCCGCGCCCCAGCGCGTTGATCGTGCCTGCGCCCGTAATGACGACCCGTTTCACGCGGTCTGCTCGGCCACCAGCTTTTCGATGCCCTCGACGATGCTCGCCACCGTGGAGATGTCGAAATCGCTTTTTTCGGGCTCATTGGCGTTGAACGGGACCGAGATGTCAAAGGCTTCCTCAATGGCGAAGATGCTTTCCACCAGCCCGAGGCTGTCGATGCCCAGATCTTCGAGGGTGCTGTCCATCGTCACATCCGATGGCTCCAGAACAGCCTGTTCGGCGATGATCTCGATGACCTTGTCTTTTACACTCATGGTGCGGCGCTCCCCTTCTCGTCGTCGCAGCTTCGGCGTCGGTCTCGGCTTACTCACTCCCGGTGAGCTTGGAAACAGCTTTCTTGAGATCGGCAACTTCGCGGAAGAGGCGTGGCAAACGGCGCAGACCTTTGTAGGTTTCGACGTGGGTTTCCATCTTCATCGCCGGGTAGCCCAGCATCACGCGGCCCGCCGGAATGTTCGACAGAACCTTGGTGCCGCCGCCGGTAATCACGTTGTCGCCGATGAAGATATTGTCCGACACGCCGGTCTGCCCGGCCAGCACGACGTTATTGCCGATCTTGGTCGATCCGGCGATGCCGCAGCAGCCGCAGATCAGCGTGTTGTCACCCACCACCACGTTATGGCCGATCATCACAAGGCTGTCGATCTTGGTGCCATTGCCGATGCGCGTGTCGCGCACCGAGCCGCGGTCGATACTGGCGTTGGCCCCAACCTCGCAATCGTCGCCGATGGTGACCGCGCCGAGCGAGTGAATCCGCGCCCATTGCTGCGCGACCTGCGTGCCTTCTTCGCCAAGACTGGCGCGGGCCTTCTCGACCCCCGACACCTCGGGGGTGACATAGCTGAAGCCGTCGCCGCCGATGGAACAGTTGAACTGCGCGAAGAAGCGTTTACCGATGGTGCAACGCGCGCCGATGCGCACGCCCGAATGGATCACCGCCTCTTCGCCGATGGTGGCATCTTCGCCGATGAAGACCTGCGGGCCGATGATCGAACGCGCGCCGATCTTGGCATAGGCGCCAATGACCGCAAGCGGGCCGACCGAGACGCCCTCGCCCAGCTGCGCCGTCGGGTCGATGATCGCGCTCGGGTGGATGCCCTCGCCATAGCCGTTGCCCCGGTCGAGCATGGCCGACAGCCCCGACAGCGCGTGGCGCGGACGCGGCGCAAGGATCGCCGCCTCAAGGCCCATGCCCTGCCAGTCGGCACCCTCCCAGAGCATGGCGGCGCGCGCCTTGCCCTCCCCCAAGGTTGCGGCGAACTCGGGCTTCATGGCCAGCGCCAGTTGGTCGGGTCCGGCCGAGGCGGGCTCGGCAACCGAGGTGACAAGAATGGTGCCGTCGCCCGCGGCCTCAAGGCCAAGCGCGGCGGCGATATCAGCGATGCTGTGGCTCTGAACGGTGCTGTCTAGGGACATGGGGTCCTCCGGGATGGTCTCCCAGAGGATTTAACTCGGCCCGCCTGCCAGTACCACCCCTGCGGCGCTCAGCGCCTCCCAAATCCGCGCATCGCGGCCATAGACATCCTCGCGGTATTCCATCTCGCCCTTCACCGTGGTGAAGGCTGTGCGATAGATTAGATGCACCGGCACCTTCTGGTCGAGATTGACGCGCTGTTCGCGTCCGGTGGCCAGTTTCGACTGGAAGAACCCCTGCGGATCGGCGGTCTGCCGCGCCAGGAGCGCATAGGCGAAGTCATGCGGATCGCTGAGCCGGACGCAGCCATGCGAGAAGGTGCGCGTGGTGCGGTCGAACAGCGACTTCGACGGCGTGTCGTGCAGGTAGATGTTGTATTTGTTGGGGAACATGAACTTCACCGTCCCCAGCGCGTTGCGCGGCCCCGGCGGCTGCCGCATGGAGAACGGAAAGCTCGACGCGCTGTATTGCGAGAAGCCGTTGGCCCGGTTCACCCGCCGGCCCTGCCGGTCGGTGATCTCCAGATGGCTGGCGGCACCGGGGTTGCGGCGCAGCAGCGGCAGATATTCGTTCACCACGATCGAGCGCGGCACATACCACGACGGGTTGATCACCATGTGGTTCATCTCGTCCGAAAATTCCGGCGTGCGGCGGTCGCTCTCTTGCGAGCCGACCACGGCGCGGGTCTCGAAGGTCACCTTGCCGTCGTCGATGATCTTGGCGTGGAAATCGGTGAGGTTCACGGTGATGTGGCGCTTACCCAGCCCGCCGGGCAGGTTCATCCAGCGCTCGCGCTCCATAGCCACAAGCACCTGCTCGAGCCGCTGCTCGGCGCTGATGTTGAGTTGGCTGAGCGTGCTGGACCCGGCGATGCCGTCCACCGCCAGACCGTGGTGGGTCTGGAACTCCTTCACCGCGCTGGTGAGCGCGCCATCGTAAGAGGCCGAGAGCGTCGGCTCGAGATAGCCCATGGCAATCAGCCGGTCGCGCAGCACGACCACATCGCCGCCGCTCTGCCCCGGCTCGAGCTTGGCGGTGCGCACCACCGGCCCCCAGCCGCCGCCTGCGACGGTCTGTTCGAGGCGCATCTTGGCGCGCATCAGCCGGGCGTATTCATCCGACGACGGCGCAAGATGCTGCAGCACCTGATGCGGATCGCTGGCGGCCAGCACTTCGAGCAGGATCTTCGGATCGCGCCGCGGCGCCTCGCGCTTGATGCCCGGATCAGTCTGGTTCGGGGTCAGGATGCCGCTCTGCAGGTCAGCGGCAAACTGCAGGAAGGTGCGGCTCAGTTCGACCTCAAGCTCACCGCGGGCCCGCTCGCCCTCGACGTGGCGCAAGCGGCGAATGAGCCCGTCGAGATCATAGCGGCGCGCTGGCAGGCCATGCGCCTGCGCGGTGCCCAATGCCTCGATCAGTGCTGCGCGGCGCAGCGCCGCCGTGTCGTCGGGGCCGGTCCAGATGGGGGCGAAATCGCGCGAGCGATAGAAGGCCGCCATGCCCGAATCTTTCGACAAATTCTCGGCCACGGCCTGCCGGTAGGCGGTCAGGCCAAGCACGGATGTCATGGATTGCGCGCCCGCAGCCGGCGGCTGGAAGGCAAAAAGCGCCCCTGTCAGCGCCAACACTGCGAGGCTGCGTCCACTCCGGAAACTCTGCATCATGACCATGACTACCCGATAATTTTATCATTCATCTCAGGTGCCGATTTTCCGGTGCGGGGCCTGAGGTTGTCCACACACAATCGCGCAAGAAACGCGAGTTTTCGGCACCTGATACGTCAATGCATCGCGTGGCGGCAGGTTCCCGCTTTGGGCAAGTCAGCTATTCCATACGTGCGCAAGATCTCGCCGATTTCCGCATGGGAACCACTATACACGGGAAAACATCCTTCATCCATTAATCTCCATGTGCCATAAAAGCCGCACATCTGGGGGAAAGATGGTAGGTCCGCCCAACGAGGCGGAACAAACAGGCACAGCGACTAAACGGGACAGGCGCTTCACATGACAAACAAGACTGCAAGCTGCATTTCGCGGCGTGGCCTCATTGGCGCGTTCGCGGCAACCGTCGTCACGGCAGCACCAACTTACGCGAGCGCGGCGGGTTTCCTTCGGGGTGCAGGTGATGTCCGGAGACTCCGGGCGTACTCCTCGCGCACTGGCGAAACGCTCAACATGATCTACTGGATCGAAGGGGAATATATCCCCGATGCGCTGAAAGAGATTTCCTACTTCATGCGCGACTGGCGGACCAACGAGGTGAAACACATCGATCCGCGCACCATCGACATCATGACGGCAGCCCATAACCTCATGGACGTGAGCGAGCCTTACATGCTGATCTCGGGCTACCGCTGCCCGAAGACCAACGCGATGCTGCGGGCCCGTTCCTCGGGCGTGGCGAAAAACTCGCGTCACCTCAAGGGCGAAGCGGCCGACCTGCGGCTCAACTCGCGCTCGGTGAACCAGATGGCGCGCGCAGCCTCGGCCTGCGCTGCAGGTGGCGTTGGCCGCTACACCAGCTCGAACTTCGTCCATATGGACTGCGGCCCGGTGCGCAGCTGGGGCAGCTGATCACGCTGCGAAGCAAAAACGTCTTTATGTGACACGGGCGCCCCATTGGGGCGCCTTTGTTCTTTTGGCGGGGCTGCATTTTGGGGCTCTGCCCCCGCCGCGCGGGGCGCGGCTCCCCCGGGATATTTGTGCCAAGAGGAAGGGGCTAAGTGCCCTGGCCGCGCAGCGCGCGCCATTCTGCCAGCGCGGCGTTGTCGGTTTCGGCGACCTCGGGCGCCTTATCAGTGGGCGGCGCGCTGGCGGCAGCCATGCCGACGATGATCTGGCGCTGCAGATCCTGCCCTTTGGCCTGATGCCGCGCCCCGAAATAGAAGCTGACCACCGCGCCCAACAGCCACCAGAGCGGCTCGGGCACCAGCGCAAGGCCGGTCATGCGGGCGGCAAACCACTCCGGCGCGGCCATGGCGCTGGCCAACAGCGCCAGCGTGCCGAGGGCCATGGCGGGGCGCGGCAGGCGGTTCACCCCGTCGATCACCCGGTCAAAGCGCGTCGCGGGCGCGCGGGCGAACTCCTGCGCAAATTGCGCGAGGGCCGCCGCGCTGAGCCCTGCCCGGCGGCTGGCCTCGGCTTCGGCGTTGACCCGGAACACCTCGGCGGTGTCGCGGATCACATTGCCGCCGCTGCCGAAAAGCAGCTGAAACATCCGGTCGATCATCCTGTCGCCCCCCATGCTGCGGTGCGCGCCTCGAACTGCGCCTGCGTGAGGTGAAAGCGCGGCGAGATGAACCCTTCGGCGCGGCGGATCCAGCCCCCTTTGCCGCCTGTCCGGCTGCGCGCGAATTTGCGGCTCGCGGGACGACGGTCGGCCAGCGCGAAATAATAGTTCCGGCGCGCGATGCCGTAAGCGTCGGCGATATGCTCCGGCGCCTCGGAGGCCGCGCGCGCCGCCGCCGCCTCGGTCTGCGGGCCGATCACCCCGTCGACGGTAACGCTCTGGTCCATATCGCACAAAAGCCGCTGCAACAGCTTCACCGCCCCGCCGCCCGCGTTGACATACATGTCGAACACCGAAGGTTGCAGCAGCGCCGGAAGCCGCGAAATGCCGGGCCCGTGGAAATAATGCCGCAGAAAGATCTCTGTGGCGTCCGAGGGCTGCAGCTGCCGCACATCCTGCGCATCGATATCGCCATCGAAGTCCATATCGCGCCCCAGCTGCCGCAGCGTGCCCAAGGTGACGCCATGGTTGGTGGCGCCGCCGGGATCGTCGGGATCGTTCACATAGCCGCCCTCGCGGGCGACGATATCTTCGGCCATGCGGCGGACCTCTGTGTCGTCGCTCATCTCACTGCTCCTGCTGCGTGCCTCTGGGCTTTTTCCCAAGCCCATGGTTTGCCACAAAGCGTAAACAGCCGATCAGCGCAGCGAACGGAGGATGCCGTGACCCAGACCATGACCGCCGAGGAGATCATCGCCCTGCTAGAGCTTTCGCCGCATCCCGAGGGCGGGCATTATCGTCAGACGTGGATCGCCCAAGGAGAGGGTGCGGCGCGTCCGGCGGGCACCTGCATCTACTTCTTGCTGAGGGCCGGAGAGCGCAGCCATTGGCACCGGGTGGATGCCGCAGAGATCTGGCATTTCTACGCGGGCGCACCTTTGGAGCTGTCGACGGCTGCCAGCGATGCCGGTCCGCGGCAGGATCATCTGCTGGGCCCGGATCTCGCCACTGGCGCACGGCCGCAGCTTATCGTGCCGCAGGGCCATTGGCAGGCCGCACGCAGCTTGGGGGATTGGACATTGGTGGGCTGCACCGTCTCGCCCGCGTTTCGCTTCGAGGGGTTTGAACTTGCCGCTCCGGGGTTCGACATCCGCTGACCGTCTGCTGACAATATGCGCATGAAAAAGGCCGGGGCTCTCTGCCCCGGCCTTTGTGTGCCTTAGAGATACTTCGGCGTAGAAGCCTTAGTTCATCGGGCCTTCGTCGATGTCTTCAAGGCTCTCCAGCTCTTCCGAGGTCATGTTGGTGACCACCGAGTAGGACCCGTCGTCGATCGGAACGAATTTGGCGTTGTCGATCTCAAGCAGCACGTGCTTGTCGCCGATGTCGAGGAAACCGCCAACCTCGGCCACGATGCCACGGAACGAGCCGTCGGCGTTGAGAACGATGTCTTCGATCTCGCCCACGTTGTCCCATTCTTCCGAGACGGCGTCATAGGACATCAACTCGTCCCAGTCGGTGGCTTCGCCGTCGGCGTCGATGGCGTAGACGGTGCCGCCGGTGATGTCGCGGGTGCGGATCAGGCCGTCGGAGTCGGCGCCGAACGGGCCGTCAACAGCTTGGGCCATCTCATTGCCCATCTCGCTGGCTTCCTGCTTCATCTCGTCGCCAGCTTCGGCCATCGCATCGCCGGCCTCTTCCATGGCCTGCTCGCCTTCGGCAACCGCTTCGTTGGCTTCGTTTTCGATCGCGTCGCCGGTGTTCTCGATCGCCTGCTCGGCGTTCTGCATGGCGGCGTCGGCGTTGTCCTTCGCGGCGTCCATGTTGTGGTTGTCCGCATAGGCAGCGGTACCCGCGGTGAGGGCGATGAGGGCGGCAGTGGTGGTAAGGCGTTTCATGGTGTCTCCTCCTTCATGGGATCGTCATCTTGTCTGCCACCACAACACGCGGGGCCCGGCAGTGTTCCTGCCGGGCCCCAGAATTAATTACTTATTATCTATGGAACTTTTTCAGACATTCCGCTGCGCATATGCGACGAGCTGGCGGGTCGAGCCGTCCTTTTCGTCGGCGCTGGCCTGCCCCGAAACGATCGGGCCGAGCGCCGTCGCGAGCTCTTTGCCCAGTTCCACCCCCCATTGATCGTAGGAGTTGATATCGAGGATCACCCCCTCGACAAACACCCGATGCTCGTAGAGCGCGACGATCATGCCAAGGGTGCGCGGATCGAGCTGCTGGTACATCAGCGTGGTCGAGGGACGGTTGCCGGGGAACACCCGGTGCTTGGCCTGACGCTCCAGTTCCGCGCCCTCGAATTTGCCTGCGACCTTGCTCCGCGCCTCGTCGAGATCACGGCCGCGCATCAGCGCCTCGGACTGCGCGAGGCAATTGGCCAGCAGCAGCTCGTGGTGATGGCGCAGGTTCGGCTCATGGCCGCGCGCGCCCACCATGAACTCGCAGGGGATCACCCGCGTGCCCTGGTGGATCAACTGGTAGAAGGCGTGCTGGCCGTTGGTGCCGGGCTCGCCCCAAACCACCGGGCCGCTGTCAAACGCCAGCGTCTCGCCATCCATCGCCACCGACTTGCCGTTGCTCTCCATCTCGAGCTGCTGAAGATAGGCCGGCAGCCGCGCGAGACGGTTCTCATAGGGCAGCACGGCGCGGGTGGCATGGCCCAGCACCTGATTATGCCACATGCCCACCAGCGCCAGCAGTACCGGCATATTGGCTTCGAGCGGGGCGCTGCGGAAGTGATCGTCCATCGCCTGCCCGCCCTCGAGGAAGGCGCGGAAGTTTTCGGGGCCCACGGCGATCATCATCGAAAGGCCAATCGGCCCCCACATGGAATAGCGCCCGCCGACCCAATCCTCGAAGCCGAAGACGCGCGACGCCGGGATGCCCCATTCGCCCGCCTTCTCGGCATTGGACGACAGAGCCACGAATTTACCCTCGGTCGAAACGCCCTTCGCCTCGAGCCAGTCCCAGGCGGTGCGCGCGTTGGTCATGGTCTCGATGGTGGTGAAGGTCTTGGACGCGATGATGAAAAGCGTGGTCTCGGGTTGGCAGTGCGCCAGCGCGTCGGCGATATCGGCGCCATCGACGTTCGAGACGAAATGGCAGCGCGGGCCGTCATGGTAGGGCGCAAGCGCGATGGTCCCCATCTTTGGCCCCAGATCAGAGCCGCCGATGCCGATGTTCACCACATCGGTAATCGCCGAGCCGCGCACGTCCTTGGCCAGCGCCTCCATGCGCGACAGCGTGTCCAGCACCTGCGGCATCACGTCGGTGCCGTCCACCTCGACCGGCGTGCCAGAAAGGTTGCGCAGTGCGGTGTGCAGAACCGCCCTGCCCTCGGTCTCGTTGATCTTGGCACCACCGAACATCGCCTCGCGCCGCGACGCGACATTGGCATTCTGCGCCACCGCC
The DNA here is from genome assembly GCF_056158605.1 of Salipiger sp. ABN3_019. Classification (NCBI taxonomy): domain Bacteria; kingdom Pseudomonadati; phylum Pseudomonadota; class Alphaproteobacteria; order Rhodobacterales; family Roseobacteraceae; genus Salipiger; species Salipiger sp. ABN3_019. The sequence goes on along the minus strand of NZ_JBSWTP010000009.1, from coordinate 2,013,625 downwards.
AGAAGCGCGGCCAGCACCTCATCGTCGATCTGCGTCTTGGAGTAGTCGAAGAGCATACCCTCGGCCTCGACCGAGAAGGTCTGCGCCCGCTCCGCATCTTCGGTAAAGAGCGCATCGATCCGGCGGCCGTCACGTGCTGCCGCGAGGCGTTTCAGGTCATCCCACATAAAGGTTCTTCCCGTGTTGATCCGTGGCCCAGAAGGCGGGGCCCAAAAGCTGCGCCCAGAGTTAGCGTCACTCGGCCCAGTGTACCACCGCTTGATCGAGCACCGCATTGATCGGCGCCTCTTCGGCAGGCAGGCCCTTGGCCTTTTCGAGGGCCGCGCGTTTCTCGGCGCCATAGATGAGCACATGTTTGCTGAGCGCCCCGTCGAGCACGGGGGCGGTCAGCGTGATGCGCGGTTCAGGCGCCCCGGGCGCGCGCATGGGCAGCAGCACCGGCGCCTTCGGCGACAGCGCTTCTGAAAGCTTGTCGGCCCCGGGGAAGATCGAGGCGGTATGCAGATCGGCCCCCATTCCCAGCAGCACCACGCCAAGCGGCAGCGCCGCCTCGATCGCCTCGGCCAGATCGGCAAGCTTTTCCTCGGGCGTCTCGGCCTCGGCGTAGAGCGGCAACAGTGTTGCCGCCGCCGCCTTGCCGGTGAGAAGCCGCTCGCGCAAAAGGCGCGTGTTCGATCGCTCGGAGGTTTCGGGCACCCAGCGTTCGTCGCCCAGCAGCACGTCCACACGGTCCCAGTCGAGCGAGGTGGCGCTCAGCGCGTCAAAGATCGGCCCCGGCGAGGTGCCGCCGGGCACTGCCAGCGACACCCGCTTGCTGTGCGACAGCTGCGCGCGCAGCTCTCCGGCGATCATATTGGCCAGATCGATGGCCAGCATCTCGCGGTCGGGGTATTCTCGGAATTCGTAGGTCATGTCTTGATCGCCCGCCAACGGCGGCCGTCCTTGTTGATCAGGAAGGCCGCGTCATCCGGCCCGGTGCTGCCCGCGTCATAGGGTTTGGGGTGATCGCCGCGGCGCTCCCAGCCCTCGATCAGCGGATCTGTCCACGCCCAAGCGGCCTCGACCTCGTCGCCGCGCATGAACAGCGTCTGGTTGCCACGGATCACATCCATGATCAGCCGCTCGTAGGCATCCGGCGCATCCTCGGCATCCGGCCCCAGCGCATCGGCAAAGGACATATCCAGCGGCACATCCACCAGACGCATCCCGCCCGGACCCGGTTCTTTGATGGTGACCCCAAGCGTCATGCCCTCGTTCGGCTGCAGGCGGATCGACAGCATGTTGCGATGCCGCCCCGCGTCCATGCCAAAGATCGAATGCGGCGCGTCCTTGAACACCACGGCGATCTCGGAGGCCTGCGCCGCCAGCCGCTTGCCGGTGCGCAGATAGAATGGCGTGTTCGCCCACCGCCAGTTCGAGATATAGCACTTCATCGCGATGAAGCTCTCGGTCTTCGAGGCGGGGTTCTCCACGTCTTCGCGGTAAGAACTCATCTCGCCATCCGAGGTATACTGCCCACGCACGATGCTCTCGGGGTCCACCGGATCGAGGGCGCGGATCACCTTGAGCTTCTCGTCGCGCACTGAATCGGGCTCGAACCGCGCGGGCGGCTCCATGGCGATCAGGCACAGAAGCTGCATCAGGTGGTTCTGCACCATATCGCGCATGGCGCCCGACTTGTCGTAATAGCTGCCGCGCCCGGCCACGCCGACGGTCTCGGCCACGGTGATCTGGATGTGATCGACGTATTGCGCGTTCCACAGCGGCTCGAACAGCATGTTGCCAAAACGCACGGCCATCAGGTTCTGCACCGTCTCTTTGCCGAGGTAATGGTCGATGCGGTAGATCTGCGTCTCGTGGAAGTGCCGCGCCAGTTCCTCGTTGAGCGCGCGGGCGCTTTCGAGATCATGGCCAAAGGGCTTCTCGACAACGATCCGAACGGCGGGATTGGTCAGCCCGTGGCTGCGCAGCCCCTCTGCCAGATCGCCAAAGAGGCTCGGCCCCACCGAGAAATAGAAGGCGCGCACGATGTCCTCGTCGTCGCGCAGCGCGGATTTGAGCTCGTCCCAGCCGCCCTCGCCGCGGGCGTCCACGGCCACATAGTCCAAAAGGCCAAGGAACTCCTCGAGCGCGGCATCGTCGCATTTGGCCTTGCTGAATTCGCGGATCGCCTCGCGCACCATGTCGCGGAACTCATCGGCGCTGATCTCCGAGCGCGCGGCACCGATCACCCGCGAGCCCGCGGGCATCTGCCCCGAGCAATAGCGGCGGAACAGGCCGGGCAGGATCTTGCGCCGGGCCAGATCGCCGGTGCCCCCAAAAATGACCAAGTCGAACGGATCGACGGGAATAACGCGGGAAACCATCTCGGGCTAACTCCAATTCTTGTATCTGTGGCGGTTAGCGCTAACCGACCTCTGCCTACCCCATTGCTGCCGCCGAGTCTAACATCCTGCGACCACACGGCAATGGTCGCGGCAAGATTAACCGCAGCGGGTAACCAGCCGGTGACCGATTGCCGAAAGCCGACAGTCCGCTTGAACCGGACCCGCCCCCGTGCGACGCAAGGACACCAGAAAGTTACGGGCAGATCATGGCACGACGCATCATCATAGACACCGATCCGGGACAGGACGACGCGATCGCCATCCTGCTGGCGCTGGCCTCGCCCGAGCTAGAGGTTCTGGGGCTGACCGCGGTCGCCGGGAACGTGCCGCTGGCGCTGACCTCGCGGAATGCACGGATGGTGCTGGAACTTGCCGGGCGCACCGATGTGCCGGTCTATGCGGGCTGCGACGCGCCGCTCTCGCGCCCGCTGGTCACCGCCGAACATGTGCACGGCAAGACCGGCCTCGACGGGCCGGTGCTGCCCGAGCCGCAGATGGCGCTGCAAGAGGACCATGCGGTGGATTTCATCATCGAGACGCTACGCCGCGAACCCGCAGGCAGCGTCACCCTCTGCCCGCTGGGGCCGCTGACAAATATTGCCACCGCCTTCCGCCGCGCGCCGGACATCATCCCGCGGGTGCAAGAGATCGTGCTCATGGGCGGCGCCTATTTCGAGGTCGGCAACATCAGCCCCGCCGCCGAGTTCAACATCTTCGTCGATCCCGAAGCCGCCGCCGAGGTGTTTGGCGCGGGTGTGCCGCTGGTGGTCATGCCGCTCGACGTCACCCATAAGGCGCTGGTCACCCCCACCCGCAACGAGGCGTTTCGGGCCTTGGGCAGCAAAGTCGGCACGGCGGTCGCCGAGATGACTGATTTTTTCGAGCGCTTCGATCTGGAGAAATACGGATCGAACGGCGCGCCGCTGCATGATCCCTGCGTCACCGCCTATCTGCTGGCACCCGGCATCTTCTCGGGGCGGCACATCAACGTCGAGATCGAGACCACCTCGGAACTGACCCGCGGCATGACCGTCGCCGACTGGTGGCGGGTCTCTGATCGCGCGCCCAATGCCACCTTCATCGGCGATCTCGATGCCGATGCCTTTTTCACCCTGCTGACCGAAAGACTGGCCAACCTATGAAATCCCTGCATCTTGCCGGCCCCGACGACCTCGAGCGGCTGCTGCCCATGGTGGCCAGTTTTCAGACCGAACGCGCCGGGCAGCAGCCCGACGAAGAGCATCTCTCCGCCGCCCTGACGCCGCTGCTGGACGGCGCACCGCAGGGCGCGATCTGGCTGATCGGGCCGCGCAAGGCACCGGTGGGCTATGTGGTGGCGGCCTTCGGCTGGTCGGTGGAGAGCGGCGGGCTGACCGCAACGCTCGACCAGATCTACGTGCGCCCCGCAGTGCGCCGCCGCGGCATGGGCAGCGAGGCGTTGTTCCAGCTTACCCAGGCGCTGCGTCAGGGCGGGGTCACGGCGCTGCAGATGGAAGTCTCGGCGAGCGACGAGCCGCTGCTGCGCTTCTGCCGCCGCGCCCGGCTGCAGGACCGGGACGGCGCGATGCTCATGCGCTGCGCGCTCTGAGGGCTGGGCTGATGGCTGGGGCTGAGGGGCGCTGCCCCTCTTGGCCTGCGGCCAATTCACCCCGGCGTATTTTCAAAGAGAAGAAGACCCGGCGGCTTGGCTGGGCGTGAGACAGGGAACCCCGCAGGGGCTTTTCGTTCCCGCCGCGCGGCCTTATCTCTGGGGCATGACCCTTAGCATCCCCTTCGACAACAGCTACGCCCGCCTGCCCGAGAGCTTTTACGCCCGTCTTGAGCCGGCGCGGGTGGCCGCGCCCGAGCTTATCGCCTTCAACCAAAGCCTCGCGCAGGATCTTGGCATCAGCGGCGAAGACGATCCCCTGCTCGCCGCGATATTTGCTGGCAACACCCTGCCCGGCGGCGCCGAGCCGCTGGCGCAGATTTATGCCGGGCACCAGTTCGGTGGCTTCTCGCCGCAGCTGGGCGATGGCCGCGCGCTGCTGCTGGGCGAGGTGGTGGACCGCAGCGGCATCCGCCGCGACATCCAACTCAAGGGATCGGGGCCCACGCCCTTTTCCCGGCGCGGTGATGGCCGCGCGGCGCTGGGGCCAGTGCTGCGCGAATATGTGGTCTCGGAAGCGATGCATGCGCTTGGTGTGCCGACCACCCGCGCCCTTGCCGCCGTGCGCAGCGGCGAGCAGGTCTACCGCGAGACAGTACTGCCCGGCGCGGTGCTCACCCGCGTCGCCGCCAGCCACATCCGCGTCGGCACCTTCCAGCTGTTCGCCTCGCGCAAGCAATACGATCAGCTGCAGCAGCTTTTCGACTACACCCGCGAGCGGCATTACCCCGAGGCCGAGACCCCCGGCGCGCTTCTGGCGGCGGTCTGCGCGCGGCAGGCCGAGCTGGTGGCGCAGTGGATGTCGCTGGGGTTCATCCATGGCGTGATGAACACCGACAATTGCACGCTTTCGGGCGAGACCATCGACTATGGTCCCTGCGCCTTCATGGATCACTATGATCCAAACACCGTCTATTCCTCGATCGACCGCTATGGGCGCTATGCCTATCAGGCGCAGGCGGATGTGATCGTGTGGAACATGGCGCAGCTGGCGACGGCGCTGGTGCCGCTGGTGCAGGACCAGCAGGCGGCGGTCGATGAGTTCACCACCATCGTCAACGGCATGCCCAATCTCATTCGCGCCGCCTGGCTGCGCCGCTTCGGCGCCAAGCTCGGGATTGCCGATGCGCAGGCCGAGGACGCACCGCTGATCGCCGATCTGCTGGCGATGATGCAGGCGGGCGGCTCTGATTTCACCAATACCTTCCGAGCGCTCGCCAGCGGTTCGGCACGCGACGAGATCACCGAGCGCAGCGCCTATGACCTCTGGCACGCCCGCTGGCAGGAACGCATCGCCCGGGCGGACGCCCCCGAAGCGCTCATGCGGCGCACCAACCCGGCCTTCATCCCGCGCAATCACCGGATCGAGCAGATGATCGCCGCCGCGCTCGACGGCGACGACCGGCCCTTCCACCATCTGAACGCGGTGCTCGCGCGCCCCTATGAGGACCAGCCGGAGGCCGAGGAGTTGCGCCGCCCGCCCGCGCCGTCGGAAGTGGTGCAGGCGACCTTCTGCGGCACCTGAACCGCTTCGGCGTCATTTCGCCAAAACCGGCTCAGGCCCGCGGCGCGGCTCTTTAAGCCGAGGTTTTCGCTTCACCCCTGCTGGTGCTTCCGGCAAGCTGCCCTAGGGTCACTGACGTGAGTTGACCAAAACCAAGGGAGAGAGAAGATGAGCCTCATGGGCACACTGGCGAAGATCGCCGTCGGATACGCCGCTGCGCGCGGGGTCGACCGTCTCTCGGGCGAACAGGGGCTCGGGCCACTGATCGGCGGCAAGGCGCAATTGCCCGGTTCCGAGCCCGGCACCAACCTGCAGGCGCAGATGGGCAAGATGCTCGGCGGCAGCGGCAATCCGCTGGGCGCCATCGTCGAGCAGCTGCAAAAGAGCGGTCTGGGCAACCTGCCGGGGATGGATCAGGCCGGTCAGGCGGCAAGCTCTGGCCTTGCGGGGATGCTCGCCGCCATGGCCAAGGCCGCCAATATGGGTGGAAAGAACCTCGGCTCGATGCTCGACCAGATGAGCACGGCGCAGGCCGCCCCCGAGGCCGAAACCGCCGCCGGGCTGATGCTGCGGGCGATGATCCAGGCGGCCAAGGCCGACGGCGACATCGACAAGGCCGAGCAGGCCAAGCTGATGGACACGCTCGGCGAGGATGCCAGCGCCGAGGATATCGCCTTCCTCAAGGCGCAGCTTGCCGCAAAGGTCGACCCCGAGGCGCTGGCCAAGGACACGCCGGATGCGCAAAAGACGCAGGTCTATTCGGCCTCGCTGATGACCATCACGGTGGACACGCAGAAAGAGGCAGAGTATCTGGATCGCCTCGCCAAGGCGATGGGCCTGCCTGAGACCGCAGTCAATGCACTGCATATGCAGATGGGCCTGCAGCCGCTCTACACCTGACTTACCCGAAGGCCCGCATGCAAAGACCGCCGCACTACGGCCTGGGGCTCGCCGCCCTGGGCGCCCTTGTCCTGACCCCCGACACGCTGCTCATGCGGCTGTCGCAGATGGACGGGCTGGCGATGCTGGTCTGGCGCGCGCTGGCGCTCGGCACGGTGTTCTGGGCGATCTTCCTGCTCACCAGTCGCGCGCCGCGCAACCTTGGCCTGCTGCTGACCCGGCCCGGGCTGACGGTGATCGCCTGCCAGAGCGCCAATGCCGCGCTCTTCGCGCTCGGCATCTCCATGGCGCCGGTGGCCGTGGTGCTTTTGGCGGTGGCGACCATGCCGGTCTGGGCGGCGCTGCTGTCGCGGCTGCTTTATGGCGAGCCGACCCGGCGATCCACATGGATCACCATGGCGGCGGTGCTGCTCGGCATCGCGCTGGCGGTCAGCGGCAAGGGCGGCACGGGCCATGGCACCACCGAGGCCAGCAACACGCTGGTGGGCGCGCTCTGCGGGCTGGGTGTGGCGCTGACCCTCGGGCTCAGCTTCGTCACCCTGCGCCATGCGCCGCGCCTGCCGCTGCTGCCGGCGATGGGCAGTGGCGCGCTGATCTCGGGGCTCTGCGGGCTGGTGCTGATCGCGCCGGGCGCGCTGACCGAGGGCCACGCGCTGCCGATCCTCGCCACCGGCCTGCTGATCCTGCCGATCTCGTTCTTCTGCCTCAGCTCGGCCTCGCGCCACACGGCGGCGGCCAACGTCAGCCTGCTGATGCTGCTCGAGACGGTGCTGGGCCCGGTCTGGGTCTGGGCCTTCCTGCCCGAGAGCCCGGGGCCCCGGATGCTGCTTGGCGGCGCCATCGTGGTGGCCAGCCTCGCGCTCTACATCCTCAGCACGCGCCGCCGCCCGGTCCCGGCTTCTTCTCTTGCCAAATACGCCGGGGGTGAGGTGCCCCGCGCCGAGGGGGCGGAGCCCCCTGCTCGGCCGCCAGCCGCGCGCCCCTGAGGGGTCGCGACCGGCGCTGACACGCGCCCGAGCACTCGCCCAAACAGCGCGTCACTCGACCAGCAGGTTGACCCGCCGGTTCTGCTTGCCCTTGTTCTCGATCTTGCCGAGGCGGATTTCCCCGATCTCGCCGGTGCGCGCCACATGGGTACCGCCGCAGGGCTGCAGGTCGATCTGTTCCGCGCCTTCGCCGATCCGCACCAACCGCACATGGCCCGCGCCGCGCGGCGGCTGCACGCTCATGGTCTTCACCAGCTCGGGGTTGGCGTCCAGCTGCGCCTCGGTGATCCAGTCTTCGCTCACCGGCAGATCAGCGGCGACAAAGGCGTTGAGCTGCGCTTCCAACGCCTCGCGGTCCTCGGGCGGTTCGGGCATGAGGAAATCCAGCCGCCCCTTGCCTGCGCCGATCTGGCCACCGGTGACCGGCAGCGGCAGCGCCACCGACAGAAGATGCAGCGCGGTGTGCACGCGCATATGGCGGTGCCGACGCTCCCAGTCGAGGTGCTGGGTGACATGCGCGCCGACCATCGGCAGCGGCTTCGGCTCGGCGGGGACCAGCACGATCGCGCCGTCCTCGCCTTTTACCGCCGTGGCGATCTCGATCTCGCCGCCGGGCCAGCTGAGCCGCCCGCTGTCGCCGGGCTGGCCGCCGCCGGTGGCGTAGAACAGCGAGGCATCGAGGATGATCCCGCCCTCTTCGGTCAGGCCGATCACTTCACCCGGCGCCTCGCGGCGGTAGGCATCTTCAAGGAACAGACGCTCGGTCAACTCTCTCTCCTAGGCATCATCCGGCCCGGCGGTCGGGAACTCTTCATCCCGATGCTCGGCCGTGGTCTCTGTATCGCTGTCGCGCGGCACCTGTTTGTCGCCGCTCTTGCCAGCCACGTCCGCCTGCGGCGGCACCGCATTGCTGCGCAGCGCCTCGGGATTGCGCAGCCAGATATCGCGCTGCGCGAAGGGGATCTCGATCCCTTCTTCGGTGAAGCGGCGGGCGATCTCGTGGTTGAAGTCCGACAGGATGTTCAGCTTCTGGTTCACGTCGCGCACGATGGCGCGGATCTCGAACTCCAGCAAATCCGCGCCAAAGCGTGCGAAGACCACCGAGGGTTCGGGGTTCAGCAGCACCATATCGTGCTGGCGCACGATGCGCAGCAGAATGTCCTCGACCAGCCGCGTGTCGGTGCCATAGGCCACGCCCACCGAGGCGAAGACCCGCCCGATGACGTTGCCGCGGGTGAAGTTGGTCACCGTGCCCGAGATGAAGTCCGAGTTCGGCACGATCACATCGGTGCGGTCGAAGGTCTCGATCCGTGTGGCGCGCACCGAGATATCCTTGACGATGCCCATATTGGGGCCGACCTCGATCCAGTCGCCCTGGCTGATCGGCCGTTCGATCAGCAGGATGATGCCCGACACGAAGTTCTGCACAATGTTCTGCAGGCCGAAACCGATGCCGACCGACAGCGCCGAGATGACATAGCCAAGCGCGGTGAGGTTGATGCCCGCCGCGGTGATCGCCAGCAGCGCCGCCAGCATCACGCCAGCGTAGCCCAGCCCCGAGACCACCGCGTTTTGCCCGCCGATGTCGAGCCGCGTCTTGGGCAGGATCGAACTGCGCAGCCCGCTTTGCAGCAGCCGGGTGACGCTATAGCCCACCGCAAAGACCACCAGCATGGTCAGGAAGCTGGTCGGCGAGATCCGCGTGTCGCCCAGCAGGAAGCCTTCCTGAAAGCGCGCCCAAAGCTCTGTCAGATCGGCGATCCGCGCGCCCCAGATCAGCGCCAGCGCGGGCAGCGCCAGCAGGATGATCACAAAGCCCGCCAGCACCGTGACGAGGCTGTCGTTGGGGTCTTTGCGGGTGATCAGCGCATAGAGATCGCGCACGAAGCGTTGCAGCACCAGCACCAGCGCCAGCAGCGACAGCGTTTGCACCGCCGGGAACACCATGCCTTGGCCGACGCGGTGATAGCCGATGGCCGCAAGGATCGGACCGGCAACGGAGAGGAAGATCGCGCCGCGTCCGATCAGCCGGGCGATCTGCATGCGGAAGGTCGAGCCTTCGAGCAGCGTGCCCTCGCCGTCCGTGTCTTCGCTGTCCTCTTCGCTCAGCCCCGACAGAATAAGCCCCAGCCGGAACAGCATCAGCGCCGACAGCAGCAGCAGCGGGAAGTCGAGAACCGCGATGGTTTCTTCGGTGAAGTCGTAAAGCTGCGCCAGCGTCTCGCCCATGCCGCGCAGCACGAAGAGCACCGCCAGCACTGACGAGTAAAGCCACGCCTCGGTGCGCTGCCAACTGGGCAGCGGCATGGTGGCGATCGAGTTGTCGCTGTTGAAGCTCTGATCCGCCAGCCAGCGGATATAGAGCAGCACCATCCCCCAGATCGGCACGCTGATCAGGATGACGTTGAGGTTCTCGCCCGGTAGCCCCGAGATCTCGGCGGCCACCACCAGCAGGATCAGCCCCGCCAGCGGCACGATGATCGAGCCCAGCGAGGCGACGAAGCGCCAGACGCCGGTGCCCCGCCGGGTGCGGCGGCGCAGCATTTCCTCGAGCTTGGTGATCCAGCGCGGTCCGCGCACCAGCAGCAGGATCGACAGGCCCACCAAGAGCACGATCACCGGCAGGTTCTCACGGGCGGTGGCCCGCGTGGTCTCGGAGGCGAGATTGTCGCGCACGCCCTGCACGACGGAAGATCCCGCGCCCATGACCTCGCCGAACGCGGGCCCCCAGAGCTGCGGGTTCAGCGGTGACGGCCCAAGCGTCAGCAGCCGGTTGGTCTGCAATTCCCGGATGTTGCCGTCGATTTCGCTGATCAGACCGTTGGCCTGCGTATAGGCCTCTTGCGCGCGGCGCCCCGGCGCCTGCGCCTGCGACAGCTGATCGTTCAGATCCGCGCGGCGCTGCGCAATGTCCTCGGCCTCGCTCTCGCCTTCGGCCGGGGGCGGCCCCAGCGTCTCAAGCTGCGACTGAAGCGTGTCGATCCGGCCCGCGTTGGTGCTTTCGGCCTGCAGGAAACTGTCGCGCCAGCCAGCGATCTCGCGGCGCAGGTCTTCGTATTCCTTGACCGTCGCCACGCCGCCGTCGATCAGCGTGTCGGCCTTTTCGACGGTGCTCAGCCATTCCTTGTAGTCGATGTCGGACTGTTCCTGCGCGACCGCAAAGGTCGCGCAGAGCAGCAGCATGGCAATCGCGGCGAGGCCGCGCCGGATCAGGGCAGTCATACGTCCTCGAAGACACCCGGGATCGACGCCGGCGAGCGGTCGAGCCAGCCGGGAACCGGCAGATCGCGCGAGCGCAGGAAGCTCGGGTTGAACAGTTTCGACTGATAACGGGTGCCATAGTCGCAGAGGACCGTGACGATCGTGTGGCCCGGACCCATCTCCTTGGCCATGCGGATCGCCCCGGCGACGTTGATGCCCGACGAGCCGCCGACGCAAAGCCCTTCCTCGGCCAGCAGATCAAACACCACCGGCAGCGCCTCGGCGTCGGGGATTTGATAGGCGAAATCGGGGGTGAACCCTTCAAGGTTGGCGGTGATACGGCCCTGCCCGATGCCCTCGGTGATCGAGTCACCTTCGGATTTGAGCTCACCGGTGGTGTAATAGCTGTAGAGCGCCGCGCCCATCGGATCGGCCAGCCCCACCTTCACGCCCTTGGGCTGCAGCGCCATGCCGGTGCCGGCCAGCGTGCCGCCCGAGCCCACGGCGCAGATGAAGCCGTCGACCTTGCCGCCGGTCTGCTCCCAGATCTCGGGGCCGGTGGTTTCCACATGCGACAGCCGGTTCGCCACGTTGTCAAACTGGTTGGCCCAGATCGCGCCGTGCTTTTCGGTCTTGGCCAGCTCTTCCGCCAGACGGCCCGAATAGCGCACGTAGTTGTTGGGGTTGCGGTAAGGCGCCGCCGGAACCTGCACCAGTTCGGCACCGGCCAGACGGATCATGTCCTTCTTTTCCTGCGACTGGGTCTCGGGAATCACGATCACCGTGCGGAAGCCCATCGAGGCGCCGACAAGCGCGAGGCCGATGCCGGTGTTGCCCGCGGTGCCTTCGACGATGGTGCCGCCGGGCTCGAGCAGCCCCTTCTCCATCGCGTCCTTGATAATGAACAGCGCCGCGCGGTCCTTCACCGACTGGCCGGGGTTCATGAATTCGGCCTTGGCGAGGATCTCGCAGCCCGTCATCTCGCTGGCTTTCCGCAGCCGGATCAGCGGCGTATTGCCAACCGCTTGTGCAAGATCTTGTGCCACGCGCATGGGTATCTCCCCTTGGTCTAACCGTTGGAGCACAGGTGTAGGGCGTGAGGGGGGTGAACTCAAGCCGCCGCGCGGAGCCTTTCACGCTGACGTGCCAGCCACAGCAGCATCATCGCCAGCGGCCCGGCGTTCACCTCGCCGCTTTCCACCAGCGCCATGGCGTCGTCAAAGGCCAGCACGTGGCTGCGGATGTCTTCGTTCTCGCTGTCGAGACCACCCAGACCACCGCCGTGCTCGCCCAGATCGCACAGCCCGAGGAAGCAATGAAAGAACTCGCTGGTGTAGCCCGGCGAGGCATAGACCCGCATCATCGGCTCCAGCGAACCCAGATGCAGCCCCGCTTCCTCGACCGCCTCGCGCCGTGCGCAATCCTCGGGGCTTTCGCCCGCATCGACCAGCCCGGCCACCGGCTCGAGAATCCACGGATGGCGGTCCTCGCGCAGGATCGGGCCATAGCGCATCTGTTCGATCAGCAGCACAAGATCGCGCTCGGGATCATAGGGCAGCACCAGCGCGGCATCATAGGCCACAAAGCCCTCGCGCTGGATCACATCCGACATCGCGCCGTCAAAGCGCTCGTGCTGCAGGGAAAACTGCCGCATCCGGAAGAACCCGTCATGCGCCGAACTGTCCGAGACGATCCGGACCGCATGCTCGCGCGTCCGGTCAGAGCGCAGCACGCAAGGCGTCTCGCGGTCCGCCAGCGCCCGCGACCAGGCGCGCGCGGCAAGGTAGGGACGGATCGCCCGGACCATGGCGGCGGGCCGCTGGCCATAGCCGCGCATGATCTCCCGCGCGATCTCGCAGGCCAAGGCGCCCTGCGCGTGCCCCCAAGCCTCGGCGTCAAAGCGCGGCTGCCCCTCGGCACTGTCCGGCGACACAGGTGCCTGAACGGATTCCTGCACCTGCGGCACATCGACCGGCGCAAAATCGCTTTCCGACCAGCCGGTGAAATAGCACAGCCGCTCCAGATCCTGCGCTTCGCCGTCCGTCACCAGCACGCCCGCCGCGCGCTCGCCCTGCACCTTGCACAGGCGGGTCAGCGTGTCCGCGCCGCCCGCAGGCGGCAGCACCGCGTGATCGGGCAATTCCGCGGGAACCAGCACCGGCACCCGGCCAAGAACGATCTCCAGCAGCGGCGGATAGGCCAGCGTGCCGGTCAGGAACATCGTCATCGCGCTTATCTCCAGTTGCGTGCTGCAAGCTCCGTCAGCATGCCGGCGATGACAGCACCGGCGAGCATCAGAAAGATGAACCCGCCATCGAACAGAAGCTCGCCGAAGTCCAGAGTAAGTTCGAATATGGCTGCGAAGGCTTCCATTGGACCGTCGTAACGATGCCGCATGGCAAGGCGTGTCATCTCATTGATCGCCTGCACGAAAAGCCCGCAGGCCACCAGCGCCGCCGCCGATGTCAGCCCCGCCGAGATGCCATGCGCATAGCCGCGGGACGCCTGCCCGCCCGGCAAGACCCAGCCGATCACCAGCCCGAGCACCACATTGACCCAGCGAAAATAGCCGAAATCCTGCATCTGCTCCAAGGCCACCATCAGGTACCCCGAGGCGAGATAGGCCAATGCCGCAAGACATAGGGCGCCAACAAGGCGCGCAGCAGTCGTCATGAGAAACCCCTCGGAAACACATACGCAAAAATACCGTGCCAGCTAACTCCGCTCTCCTGCAGGATGCAAGAGAGCCCGCAAGCTTCCGTGAGGGCCGTTGCCGTTGCGCCGCGCGTGCCGGTGTCAGAAGTCGCGCTCTTCATAAGCGGTCAGCGCCGCCTGCCGCCCCTCAGAGGCGCTCACCACCGGCTTTGGATAGCCATCCTCGGGCGACAGGTCCCAACTGCGCGGCACCGCCTCGAAGTAATCCAATGCGTCCTGCGGCGGCTGGCTCTGGCCCTCGGCGATCCAGCGGCGGCGGTAAGCGCCCTTGGGGTCGAATTTCTCGGCCTGCGTCTCGGGGTTGAAGACGCGGAAATAGGGCGCCGCATCGGGGCCGCAGCCCGCCACCCATTGCCAGCCCATGGCGTTCGAGGCCGGATCCCAATCCACAAGGCAATCGTCAAACCACGCCATGCCGATGCGCCAATGCACCATCATGTGTTTCGTCAGGTAGCTCGCGACGATCATCCGCGCGCGGTTGTGCATATAGCCGGTGACATACATCTCGCGCAGCGCCGCGTCGACGACCTCCATGCCGGTGCGCGCCTGCTCCCACGCCCGCACTTCCTTAAGGCGGCGGTCCTCCTTCCACGGAAAGGCCTTCCACTCCTCACGCCAGTTGTCTTCCAGCATATGCGGCGTGTGCCACATCAGATGATAGGCAAACTCGCGCCACGCCAGTTCGGCGAGAAATTTTCCCGCGCCCGCCTTGCCGTCCGCCTGCGCCCGCAGCCCCGCGTGCCAGCAGCGCGCCGGGCTGATTTCGCCAAGGCTGAGGTACTCCGACATGCGCGAGGTGCCCTCGACATCGAGCCGGTCGCGCATCTCGCCATAGTCCCCGACCCCATCGCGAATGAACGCCCCGAGCCGCGCCTGCGCCGCCGCCTCTCCGGGTTTCACATGTTTGGCGAGCACTTCGGCGCCCCGATTCATCGCCGCGCCGAGCTGCCAATCCGTCAGCGCCTCGCTCTCCGGCCAGTCCGCTGGCGCGGACAGATCCGAAGGTTCCGGCAAGGGCTCGGGCACCTCGCGCTCTTTCACCGCCCGCCAGAACGGGCTGTAAACCTTGTAATAACCGCCCTGCTTGGTCTCCACGGTCCACGGTTCGAACATCAGATGCCCGGCAAAGCTGCGCGCGTCGATCCCGTCTTCCTTCAGCGCCGATTTGATGTCGGCGTCGCGCTCCACCGAGGCCGGATCATAAGCGCGCTGCCAATAGACCGCGCCCGCCCCGGTTTCGCGCACCAGCGCCGGGATCACCTCGCGCGCAGGCCCCGCGCGCAGGATCAGTTTCGATCCTTTCTCCTCCAGCGCCCCCATATAAGCGGCGAGCCCCTGCTCCAGCCGCCATTTCGGCGCCGCGCCAAGCGCCTCGACCGTGCTGTCCCGCACGAACACCGGGATCACCGGCCCGCCGCGCTCCACGGCGGCACAAAGCGCCGCGTGGTCGGACAGCCGCAGATCGCGCCGGATCCACACCAATGTCGGGGACTGCTCACTCATCGCTCACCTCCTGCTCGTGCCCCCAAGCTGGCCCGCAAGCGCAGGCGGTCAAGCACAGACGGCACAGGCCCTTTCATCTTTCCAAAAATACTCAAGCACCGCGCCCGACAGAGCGCGGCGCACGGCAGAGGCCCGCCCCCACCTTTCATTGTTCCCTAAAATACGCAGCCCGCCACCCCGCGGATCACCGGCCGCTCAAAGAACCTCATCCAGCGCCGCGATCAGCTTCGCGATCTCCGCCTCCGAGGTGTAATGGGTGAACGACAGCCGCAGCACGCCCTTTTCAGGGTCCACACCCTGCGCCTGCAGCGCGCGCACCGCGTAGAAATCGCCGCCCCCCGCCATGATGCCACGCGCCGCCAGCGCCTCGTTCAGCTCGGCGGCGGGACGTGCGTGTTCCAGCGCCACGGTGGGCGCGCGGCGCTCGGCGTCCGACGGCCCCAGCAGGCGCACGGAATTGCGGCCCGAGAGATAGTCGAGCAAAGGCCCGGTCAGCGCCACTTCCTGCGCGCGCATGAGGCCCGCCACGCCGCGCGCATCGGTGCCGTGATGGGCGGCCTGCGCGTCGATGTAATCGGCCATCCCGGCGCAGGCCGCGATCTGCGCATGGTCCGGACCGGCGGGAGTGAAGCGTTTGTAGAGGGTGCCCGCGTTGAAGAAATGCCCTTGGTTCGGCAGCGCCTCGCCAAGCGCGCGGCGGATCACCATAAGACCCTGATGCGGCCCATAGGTCTTATAGGCGGAGAAAAGGTAGATATCCGCCCCCAGCGCACCCACATCGGGAAACCCATGCGGCGCGTAGCTCACCCCATCAACGCAGGCATAAGCCCCGGCGGCGTGGATCATCGTGCAGATCTGCCGCACCGGGTTGATCTCGCCCACCACGTTCGAGCAATGCGGGAAGCACACCAGCCGTACCTTCTCGTCGAGCAGATCGGCCAGCGCCGCCGGGTCGAGATGGCCGGTCTCGGGGTCCATCCGCCACTCACGTACCTCAATCCCCTCCTCCGCCAGCCGCCGCCACGGACCGGAGTTCGCCTCATGGTCCTGATCAGTGACGATGATCGCCTCGCCGGGCTTCAGAAAACGGCGGAAAGCGTTGGCCAGCACGAATGTGTTGGCGCTGGTCGAGGGGCCAAAGCTCAACTCCTCGGTCTCCACGCCCAGAAGCGCCGCCATGCGGCTGCGCGCCTCATCCATCTCGGCGCCCCCGGCCTCGGCGGGCGCATAGGGGCCATAGGGCTGCATCTTGCGCTCCCGGTAAAAGCGCGTCAGCCGGTCGATCACCGCACCGCAGGTGTAGGAGCCGCCCGCGTTCTCGAAGAAGGCGAGATCGTGCAGCGAGGGCTCGGCAAAGGCGGGGAACTGGGCACGGGTGAAATCGACGTCAAGCATCAGGCGCTCCTTGCAATTTGCGCAAATTCTCCCGCACCAAAGCCGCGCCGCGCGGCAGGGTCAAGGTGGTGACGCGGCGGCACAGGTGCTTGCGGCGCGGACGCCGCGCGCTTATCTTCGTGTCAGCACCGCCGATCGTGGCGGCCGCAATGGAGAGTGGATGCTCGAGCTTGTCTGAATAAACTCCCGCGCAATTGCGCCGGAGCCGCTGAAAACCCCGCCGAACCGGGTCCCCTCGGGGGCCTGCGTTATCGCGTTTTTCATTCAGGCAAATATCATGAATATCTCGAAACCCGAAAACCGTGTGCTGCACGTGCTGGCACAGGGTGGCCGCATCTCACACGAACGTTGCGGTAGCCGCATCACCGACATCACCTGCATCACCACCGATGGGATGATCCTGTCGTCCTGCTCGCTGGAGATTTTCCAGCGACTTCGACGCAAACGGCTGGTCGCCTCGAAGGGCGGCGGCGCGTATCGTATCTCCGAGCGCGGGCGGCGGCTGGTCGCAGCCCGCCCCGACAACCGAGTTTAGGCGCATTCAGGCGCGTCTAGGCTCGATCAGGGAGGCAGACATGCAGATCAGACCGGAACGACCGGAAGAGGCCGAGGCGATCTCGGCCCTCACCACCCACGCCTTTGCCACCGCCCCGCATGCGGATGGCACCGAGGCGCAGATCGTCGGAGGGCTGCGCGCCGCAAGCGCGCTGACCCTCTCGCTGGTCGCCGACGAAGGCGGCACGCTTCTTGGCCATGTGGCCGTCTCGCCGGTGCAGGTGGATGGGCATTGGGGCTGGCAGGGGCTGGGGCCGATCTCGGTGCTGCCCGAGCGGCAGGGCACCGGCATTGGCGCGGCGCTGATGCATGCGGCGGTAGAGCAACTGCGGGCCTCTGGCGCGCATGGCATCGTGCTGGTGGGCGATCCGGCGTTCTACACCCGCTTCGGCTTTCGCGCGGCACCGGGGATCGGGCTGACGGGCATCCCGCCCGAAGCGATCCTTGCGCTGCCGTTCCACGAGGCCATGCCCGAGGGGGCGCTGCGGTTTCACCAGGCCTTTGGCCTCGAATACTAAGCCCAGCCGGCTTCAAACAAGGCAGCGCCAAAACCAAACGCGGGCCCCGAGGGGCCCGCGCTTTTCTTTCCACGGGTCAGACCCGTCAGGTCAGCCGCGCGGCTCGGCGCGCAGGCCGCGCCAGATCGCAAGGCACATGATCAGCAGCACGATGGTGAACGGCAGACCGGTCGAGATGACCATCGACTGCAGCGACGACAGGCCGCCCGCCGAAAGCAGCAGCACGATCGCCACCGCACCCTCGAAGACCGCCCAGAACACACGCTGCGGAACCGGTGCGTCGACCTTGCCGCCTGCGGTGATCGTGTCGATCACCAGCGAGCCCGAGTCCGACGAGGTGACGAAGAACACGATCACCAGCACCACCGCGATCACCGAGGTGATCGACGACAGCGGCAGCCCCTCCAGCATCGCAAAGAGCGAGAGCGGCGGGTTGTAGCTGTCGATCACATTGGCTTTCACCATGCTGTTGGCCGGATCGCTCAGCACTTGGTCAATCGCCACGCCGCCAAACACCGCCATCCACAGCACGCAGACGAGGCTCGGGATGATCAGCACACAGATCACGAACTCACGCACGGTGCGGCCACGGCTGACGCGGGCGATGAACATGCCCACGAACGGCGACCAGCTGATCCACCACGCCCAGTAGAACGAGGTCCAGCCCTGCACAAAGTCGGTGTCTTCGCGGCCAACCGGGTTCGACAGCGGCACGAGGTCCACCAGATAGGCGCCGAGCCCGCTGAAGAAGTCCGAGAAGATCATCATCGTCGGGCCGACCGCCAGCACGAAGAGCAGCAGCAGCGCCGCGAGGCCCATGTTGATCTCGGACAGGACCTTCACCCCGCCGTCGAGGCCGCGCACCACCGAGACCAGAGCAACCGCCGTGATGCCGGAGATGATCAGCACCTGCATCGTCGAGCCGATCGGAACGCCGAACACATGGTTGAGGCCCGCGTTCACCTGCTGCGCGCCAAAGCCCAGCGAGGTGGCAAGACCAAAGAGCGTGGCAAAGACCGCAAGGATATCGATGATATGGCCCCACCAGCCCCAGACGCGCTCGCCGAGCAGCGGATAGAAGGCCGAGCGCACGGTCAGCGGCAGACCCTTGTTGTAGGAGAACAGCGCCAGCGCCAGCGCCATCACCGCGTAGATCGCCCAAGGGTGCAGACCCCAGTGAAAGATCGTCGCCGCAAGGCCCATGGTCTTGGCCGCCTCGACATTCTCGGGGATCAGATTGCCATCTGCGTCAAAGGGCGACGGCACACCGAGCGGCGAGCTGACCGCCATGTGGTAAACCGGCTCGAGCACGCCGAAGAACATAAGGCCAATGCCCATGCCCGCGGCGAACAGCATCGCGAACCAGCCCGCGTAGCCGTAATCGGGCGTCGCTTCGGCCCCGCCGAGGCGCACCTTGCCGAGCGGCGAGACGATGAGCACGAGGCAGAAGATGACAAAGATGTTCGCCGCGCCAAGGAAGAACCAGTCGAAGGTCTTGGTGGCGAAGGAGAACAGCCAGCTGAACACCGCGCCCGCCTGTTCCGGCAGCGCGAGCGTGTAGAACACGAAGGCCACGACCACCGCACCCGAGATGAGGAACACCGGGTTGTGGATGTCGAGGCCGAACGGGCCGATTGTGGTTTCGATATTGTCCTGACCGATCTCATAGTCGGTCTGGATGATGTCCGACGCGCCTTCCGGCGCTGGGATACCCAGATCCTCGGTGTCTTCCGTGGAGTTGTTGTCGCTCACGTGTGGACCCTCCTTATTGTGTTGTCTTGTTGTGTGGTTCTTGGCGGTGTGCCTGTGTCATGAGCCTGAGAGGCAGCTCAGCGCACCACCATGACCGAGACTTTTGCGCGGGATGCCACCGTGCCGCCGTTCGACGGCCAGAAGTGGTCGGCGATGCCGGGGATGTGGCTGGCCATCACCACGAGGTCGGCATCGGTGTCGATGACCGCCTTCACCAGCGCCGGATCAAGGTCCACCGCCGGATCATGGGTGATCACCGGAAAGGACTCCACCTCGACGCCAGCCGCGAGGGCCTTGGCCTTGGCGAAAACGGCGAGTTTCTCGCCATATTCCTCCGGTGTGTGCGCGATCGACGAGGGCGTCGACGCGCTGACCCCGACATAGATCAGCTTGGCTCCGTAATGCGCGGCCAGATCCCCCGCCACGTCCAGAGCCTTCTGCAGCCGATCCGCATGGGTCAAATCGACCGGCACCATGATGCGTTTGAACATGGGTCCCTCCGTCTTTCACGGCCCGTGTGCGGGCCTGCGTACCTGTTCCAGCAAGGCGCGACAGGGGCGCTGAGCCTCTGATCCCGCCTGCCCCTCTGTCACCCGCCGCGGCGGCCTATGCCCGCGCCAGCCTTGGGCAATTGCCGTTGGCGCGGGGCCGCAACGGCCCGGCGGACCCCCGGCGCGCCATCAGCTAGCGCACGGAGACGTGAGGTAAAGGTTACATTTATTTTAGCTGCGGACCAAGCTTAGCCTGCCCTAGCGTCAGCTCGGCGGCTTTTCCCGCCCCCTCGCTGAGCCCTGAGCCGGGATCACTGCGAAGGCATCAAAAACAGATCGCTGACCCAGCCCGCGCCGCCCGCGGCGGTGACCATCGCATGGATCTGCCCGCGGTGATGGGTCTGGTGGTTGAACATATGCGCGATGCACACCGCTTTGGGTTGCTGTTGCTCGCACCCGCTCGCCCCCGACCACCAGCGCAAATCGCCCACCAGATCCGCGCTGCCGAGGGCCTCCGCCCAGCCCAGCATGTGCGCGTCCAGTTCCTGCCGCTCTGAAGACCAATCAGCCAGCCCATCGGTCAGCGCCACGCTGTCTACAATGCCGCCCTCGGGCCGCGCGACATCCGAAAGCCGGCTGAGCCACATGCGATCAGCCCAGAGAAGATGGTTGGCGGTGGCAAGAATGGAGCCAAAGAACGCGCCCCTCTGCGCCGTCAGATCCTGCGGCGGCAGCAAGGCGAGCTCCGCCTGCATCAGCCGGTTCTGCCAGTCGTTATAACGCGCAAGGCGCTGCACATCCGCTGGGTCCATCCGCTCTCTCCTGCTGGGCTGAAGCGCCGCATCCGGGCGGATGTTAAGATCACCGCGGCCACAGCCGCAACTTATGCGCGTCCGGATCGGCAGAACCCCACTTGACCGGACCTGCGGGGATGCTAGTGAGGCGGGACGGTGGGCCTGTAGCTCAATTGGTTAGAGCAGGGCGCTCATAACGCCTTGGTTGCGGGTTCAAGTCCTGCCGGGCCTACCAAAAACCGCCATATTCGGCGATCCCTCCCCTGAACCTTCCTCGGAACATCCCGCTGTCGTGCAAGCCTTCGCTCTGCAAAGGCAAACGCTGTGCTTGGGCCCGCCGCTGTCCATGCGCCAGGTCGACAATCCATGCCACAGGCATGTGATTTGACCAATTTGCGCCACAGTTAGATCAAAGTTTCTCCGCTTAGTTCACCTAAACAATTCATTAACCACTGAGCAGATGCCCACTCTGGGCAGCAAGAGCCTGAGGGCAAGGTCGCAAGTAACTACAAGTGATAAGGGGTAAACCTCATGCCGGACCGTCTTGATCGCCACCCGAAACTCGCCACCTCTTTTGTGGGTGTCATGTCTTTCGTCGTGATCGCGGCCACTGCCGCTGCCATCTTTGGCATCCGCTGGCAGGCAGAGGATTACGAGGTGCGTCTGCAGCGCGAATTGGGGCTGCGCAGCGCGCAGGCTCTCGCGCAGACCTTCAACAAAGCGATCGAACGGGAATGGGACTCGCTGCGCGCCGTCGCCGCCCGGACCGCCGATGCCTCCACCGAGGAAATGCAGGACTTCGCCGACGCCGTCATTCAAGCCGGTGGTCAGGTGGCTTGGGTCGGCTTCGCCTCGCCCGACGGGGTGATCATCGCCGGATCGCGTGGCGAGCGGGTCGGAGAGTTTGCGGACCAATGGAACTGGTTCAAGTCCGGCTTCAGCGGCGAGACGGTGGGGACCGCCTGGACCAAGAAGAACGGCGACGAAAGCGGCGAGCGCTTCATCAACCTGTCGATGCCGGTGACCGATCAGAACGGCGACACCGTAGCCGTGGCCGTCTACCGTCTGCGCATCGCGTGGGTTGCCGACTATATGGCCGATGCCGCCAGCAACCTCGCCGTCGGCGCGGTCATCCGCGACCGCAAGGGCCAGACCATCGTCGACACCCGCGGCGGCGACCACGCCGAAGACCTGCCGCCGCGCGTCGAAGGCATGATCCTCGCAGGCCGCCCCGACGCCGACCGCACCGCGCTGGAGCGCACCGACGCGGGCCATCTCTATGCCGTGCTGCCCAGCTTCACCAACGCCTCGATGCCGGGCTTTGGCTGGACGCTGATCGTCGATGTGCACGCGGACAGCTTTGCCGAGGCCCTGCCCGACTTCATGCGCGGCGTGAACATTCTGATCGCGGCGGTCGCCCTTGGCACCCTGCTCTGCGCGGCGCTGCTGTTCCGCCACCTCACGCGCCCGTTCCAGCGTCTCATCCAGACCGCCACCGCGCTCGCCGATGGTCAGGTCGTCTATCCCCGCGAAGAGCAGACCACCCGCGAGAGCATGCTTCTGTCGGCGGTGCTGGCGCGGCTCCAGACGCAAATCCAATCGCTGCGGGCCACAACTCGATAAGGGGTGACCCGCGCCACGAAGAAGGCCCGCAGCGGAGATGCTGCGGGCCTTTTGCTTTGCGGATCACGGAAAGGGCCGGTTCAGGCGGAGGCCGCCGCCTTGGGCTCTGCACCCTGCCCCAGCACATCCGCCGCGATCTCAAAGCTCTTCAGCCGCGCCGCGGGATCGTGGATCATCCCGGTCAGGATCATCTCATCCGGCTGGTAGCGCACGATCAGCGCATCGAGTTGCTCCGCGACCGCCGCACGATCGCCAACCGCAGAGATCCGCAGCGCCGAATTGGCGGCGGCAAGGTAGCGCGGATCGGTGGCTGCCTCGATATCGTCCAGTGGGCGCGGCAGTTTGCCGGGGCGTCCGGTGCGCAGATTGATGAAGGCCTGCTGCTGCGAGCTTTTGAGCCGCAGCGCCTCCTCGGTGGTGTCCGCCGCCCAGACGTTGGCGGCCAGCATGAAATGCGGCTCCTGCGTCACCCCCGGCTGGAACCGGCTGCGATAGACGTCGATCGCCTGCTCCAGCGCGTCGGGCGCGAAATGCGAGGCAAAGGCGTAGGGCAGCCCGAGATGCGCCGCCAGCTGCGCGCCGAAGAGCGACGAGCCGAGGATCCACACCGGCACATACGTGCCCTCGCCGGGCACCGCGCGCACCGGCTGGTGTGGCTCGGCGGGTTGGAACAGGCCCAGCAGTTCGACCACATCTTCGGGGAAGCGATCGGCGCTCTGCGCCATATTGCGTCGCAGCGCCATGGCGGTGGTTTGATCCGAGCCTGGCGCGCGCCCGAGGCCAAGGTCGATGCGCCCGGGAAACAGCGTCTCCAGCGTGCCGAACTGTTCGGCGATGACCAGCGGCGCATGGTTGGGCAGCATGATGCCGCCCGCGCCCACGCGAATGGTCTTGGTCGCCGCAGCCACCTGTCCGATCACCAGCGAGGTCGCCGCCGAGGCGATGCCGGGCATATTGTGGTGCTCGGCCAGCCAATAGCGCGCGTAGCCCCAGGCCTCGGCGTGCTTTGCCAGCTCGAGCGTGTTCTGCAGCGCCTCCGCCGTGGTGCCGCCTTCGGGCACCGGCGACAGGTCGAGCAGGCTGTAGGGAATGCGGGTCATGGAGAACCTCTTTGTCGTGTCGACCCTCGATATAGGCTCCGCATGCCCGCACCGTCACCCTGCACAGACGCACACAGCGCGCCCGAACCTGTGCACCCGCACAAACCGCCTCAGCGCGCCGCCATGCGGATCGCGCCGTCGAGGCGGATCACCTCGCCGTTCAGCATCGGGTTCTCGACGATATGCTGGACCAGCGCGGCATATTCCGCCGGATCGCCAAGCCGCGCCGGGAACGGCACCTGCTGGCCAAGGCTGTCCTGCACCTCCTGCGGCAGCCCCTGCATCATCGGCGTCAGGAAGAGCCCCGGCGCGATGGCACAGACGCGAATACCGGTCGGGGCCAGATCGCGCGCCATGGGCAGTGTCATGCCAACCACACCGCCCTTGGAGGCGGCATAGGCCACCTGCCCGACCTGCCCCTCATAGGCGGCCACAGAGGCGGTGTTGACGATGACGCCGCGGTTGCCGTCCTTGTCCAGCGGCGCGTTCTGAGCCATCAGCGCCGCCGCCTGCGAGGCGACGTTGAA
Organism: Salipiger sp. ABN3_019; assembly: GCF_056158605.1. Taxonomy (NCBI): domain Bacteria; kingdom Pseudomonadati; phylum Pseudomonadota; class Alphaproteobacteria; order Rhodobacterales; family Roseobacteraceae; genus Salipiger; species Salipiger sp. ABN3_019. Next base: position 1,990,026 of record NZ_JBSWTP010000009.1, on the reverse strand, counting down.
CGTGCCGGTAAGGTTGATGGCGATGGTTTTGGCAAAGAGCGCCGGATCATGCGCCGCGCCGCGCGAGACGGTCTTGGCCCCCGGCGCGATCCCGGCGCAGCTGACCGCCACATGCAGCGCGCCATGCGCCGCGGCGACCTGCGCCAGCGCGGCGGCGACGCTCTCGGGGTCGGTCACATCGGTTTCGATAAAGCTGCCACCGATGTCGCCCGCCGTCACCGGCCCGCGCTCGGCATCCTTGTCCAGCAGCACCACTTTGGCGCCAAGCCCGGCGAGCCGCACCGCCGTCGCCGCGCCAAGCCCCGAAGCGCCGCCCGACACCACGGCCACGACATTTTCGTCGATCTGCATGAAATCCTCCAGTTTCTCCTCGGGCGCGAGATGACCGCAGCCAAGGCCCCGCGTCCAGCGCGCGGGCGGAGGGACGTTGCGTCAGTCCTCGCGCGTGGCCGCGTCGATCACCGGGCTGCCAAGCGCGCCATACAGGATCATCACCACCGCGCGGCTCGGCGCTTCCTTCAGCGTCTCGCCCAGTTCCGCCACGGTCGAGGCCACCATGCGCTGCCCGGCCTTGCTCACGTTCTCGGCCATCAGCGTCGGCGTCTCGGGCGGCAGCCCCGCCGCGATCAGCCGCTCTGCCAGCTTCGAGAAGGTCCGCCGCCCCATGTAGACGCAGGTGACCGCCTCGGGATCGGCCAGCGCGGCGAGGTTCATCTCTTCGGGCAGCGCGCCGGTGACGTCATGGCCGGTGACGAACTGCAGCCGCCGCGCGGTGAGCCGCCGGGTGAGCGGCATCGACGCCGCCGCAGCCGCCGCCGACGCGGAGGTCACGCCCGGCACCACCTCGAAGGGAATGCCCGCCTCGGTCACGGCTTTGATCTCTTCCTCGAGCCGTCCGAAGATGCCCGCGTCGCCCGATTTCAGCCGCACCACATGCTGGCCCGACAACGCATGTTCGACCAGCAGCGCGCTGACATATTCCTGCTTTGGCGAGGGGCAGCCCGCGCGCTTGCCGACGGCGACCATCTCGGTGCCTGGGTTGCAAAGTTCGAGGATTGGACCGGAGGCGAGATCGTCATAGAGCACGGCATCGGCGGCCTGCAGGCACTTCAGCGCCCGCACGGTCAGCAGATCGGGGTCTCCGGGACCGGAAGAGACGAAACTGACAAAGCCGGACATGGGGCCTCCGTGAGCGGAATGAGCGGTGCGCCCTCTGCTACGCTGCGGAAGGGAGCGGTGCAAGCTGGGTGCTGCGCCAACGTGCCCGGAATCAAGGCGAAGCCGCCGGGCGAGCGCCGGCCCGTCCCGGCGGGCTGGCGCTTTGGTAGGTTCCACAAGGCGACACGGTCATCCGGGTTTGGCCTACATAAAGCGCCCTAGCCGCAGCTTGCGGCGCCACCCCACGGGCCAGCGCTCACCCGGCGGCCTCCGGCCCGTACGGGCGCCATCCCAGCCGGAGCAAGGCGCGCAGCGCCGCCGGCCAGCGGCCGACCGCCCCCCGGGCGGCCGCTTCTTTGTCGTTACCGCGCGCTCGGCGGTTCAGCGGTGCGGCACGATAAAGCGCTGCCCCTCAAGCGCCGCAAGCGGCAGCCCGCGGTCGGCCGCTGGCCTCTGTTAGGGCTGTAAGGCGACTAGCGGCTCGCCCACCCCCGCAAAGAAAACGCCCCGCACCTTGCGGTACGGGGCATCAAATCTCGACCTGTGGTCAGGACATCAGAGGCGCGAGGCCACGTTTTCCCAGTTCACCAGGTTGTCGAGGAAGTTCGCCAGATAGGCCGGACGCTTGTTGCGGAAGTCGATGTAGTAGGAGTGCTCCCACACGTCGCAGCCAAGCAGCGCGGTCTGGCCGAAGCACAGCGGGTTCACGCCGTTCTCGGTCTTGGTGATCTTCAGGCCACCGTCGGTGTCTTTCACCAGCCAGGCCCAGCCCGAGCCGAACTGACCAGCGCCAGCGGCCGAGAAGTCTTCCTTGAACTTGTCGAAGGTGCCGAAGGACTCGGTGATCGCTTTTTCCAGCTCACCCGGAAGCGCGTTCTCACCCGGGCCCATCATTTCCCAGAACTGGGTGTGGTTCCAGTGCTGCGAGGCGTTGTTGAACAGGCCGGACTGGGCGACAGCGCCGGACTTGTAGGTGCCCTTGACGATCTCTTCCAGCGACTTGTCCGCCCACTCGGTGCCGTCGATCAGCTTGTTCAGCGTGGTGACGTAGGTGTTGTGGTGGATGTCGTGGTGATACTCCAGCGTCTCCTTGGACATACCCTTGGAGGCCAGCGCGTCGTGGGCATAGGGAAGGTCGGGAAGTTCAAAGGACATATGCGTTTCCTTTCGCCTGTCTGTGAGTTTGAGTGTATTCCTAGACCTGCTACACGCGAGGTCAAGCTAAGTTCCGTGTACCATTGCACTCAGGGCTGTGCGGCAAGTTCGTTCAGCGGTGCGCCTTCGCAGATGCCACTGGCCTGAAACACCCGGTCAAATCCCGCCGGGATCGCGGTGACGACAACCTCTCCGCTGCGCTTGTCAAACCCAGCACGGTAGAGCATCCGCCGCGTTTGCTGCGCCCCCGATCCAACCGGATAATCCCATATAAAGCTGATCCTGCGCGTGCTGTCGCGGGCCACTTTGCCCGGCACCGGCAGGCCGTGATTGTAACTCAGCGCGATCGGGTCCGAGATGATCACGCGCCCAGTTTCGGGATCATGGGCGATGAACAGCACCGGCGGGATCCAGCGTTGGCTGTAGGGCGCATCTATGCGGCATAAATATCCGATCGCCCCTGCCGGAATCACCAGCGGCACCACTTCTGCCGCCGGCGCGGCCAGCGCGCGATCCTGCCGCGCGGCGGGCGCTCCGCCCGCCCAAAGCGTCTGAGCGCTCAGCGCAACTGGCCCCGCAAGCGCGCCGATCTGCGCCGCCACACACAGGTGGCGCAGGGCGATCCGGGCGATGGTATGCGCTTGGAACCTCATCCGATCGCCTCTCTCCCTTGCGGTACGTCTGCCGACGCTACGGGTGCCGGGCCAAAGGTGCAATGAGCTACGCCTCAGAAATATTCGAAATCCGGGCCATTTTTCGCCGCGCCAGACAGCAGACGAAAGACGTAATCGGCCACCGAGCGAAAGGCGAAGATCTGCGCCTCCTCGTCCGAGACCAGCCAGATCGCCGCAGCCGCCTGCGAAAGTCGGGTGCGGCGCAGCGCCCCGACCGGAAACGCAGCGGGCGCCATATTGCTGGGCGTGAGCCGCGCCAGCGTCTCGCGCAGGCAGCCGCCGGTCAGGCTCAGCCGCACCCGCATGTCCGACACGTCGAGCACCAGCGCAAGCGCCCCGGCGTCATCCAGCTCGGCCTGCAGCCGCCGCGCCGCCTCGGCGGCTTCGCCATGCGGCAACAGCAACAGCAGCTCATCGGGCGACATCCACAGCAGCCCCCGCTCCGCCGTGCCCGAGACCTGCCAGCGCCCCGGCAGCGCGCAGCCCGCCAGTGCCTCAACCGGGTGGGCAAAGGCCGGATGATCAAACGCGCCGCGCAGCGAAACCATGCCGCAGGGCCCCATCTCGCGCAGGGTGATCGCGCCTTCGGCCACGGCGCCCATCAGCGGGCTCATCGGCTCCATGGTGATCTCAGACATCGTTCCTTGCCCCCTCGGCATCGTAAAAGACCGGGCTGACGATCCGCGCTTTCAGCGTGGTCTTGGCCTCGTCTGCGGGATCATAGTCATCGGTGGTGAAGGTCAGCTCCTCGCCCATCCGCTGCGGGCCGCCGCGCACCAGCGCCATGGCGATCCCCTTGCCCAGCGTCGGCGAGAAATAGGAGGAGGTCACCCGCCCCTCGGTGTTGCGCTGGCCATTGGCGTTCTTGCCCGCCGCAATGGCGAGCGCGCCCGTGGGCAGCACACCGCCATCGTCCATTTCGAGCCCGACCAGTTTCCAGCGGGTCTGATCGGCCATATGCACCCGCTCCTGCGCGCGCTTGCCGAGGAAGTCTTCCTTCTTCTTCGAGATCGCCCAGCCAAGGTTCAGATCCTGCGGGATCACCGTGCCGTCGGTCTCGTCGCCGATCATGATGAAGCCCTTCTCGGCGCGCATCACATGCAGTGCCTCGGTGCCATAGGGCGTGGCGTCCCATTCCGCGCCAAGCTCCAGCAAACGCCCCCAGAATGCCCGCCCGAGGCCCGCCGGAACCGCCACCTCATAGCTGAGTTCTCCAGAAAAGGAGATGCGGAACACCCGCGCCGGGAAGCCGCCGAGCGTACCTTCGGCAAAGCTCATGAACGGCAGCGCCTCTTTGCTGAGGTCCATGCCGCCGAGCTTTTCCAGAAGGTGCCGCGCCTGCGGGCCAACCACGGCGACCTGCGCGTAGGCCTCGGTTATATTGGCGGTATAGGCTTGCCAGTCAAACCATTCACATTGCAGCCAATCTTCCATATGAGCATGCACATGCTCGGCGCCGCCCGTGGTGGTGTGGCAGAGCCAAGTGTCCTCGGCCAGCCGAACCACCACGCCGTCATCCATCAAAAAGCCGTTCTCGCTGCACATCAGCCCGTAGCGACATTTGCCCACCGGCAGCGTGCTCATCATGTTGGTGTAGAGCATGTCGAGGAATTTGCCCGCATCCGGCCCTTTGACGACAATCTTGCCCAGCGTGGATGCATCCAGCAGCCCAAGGCTTTGACGTGTCGCAAGAATCTCGCGATTGACCGCCATCTCGGTGGTCTCGCCGGGGCGCTTGTAGCAATAGGGCCGCCGCCATTGCCCCACCGGCTCGAAAGCGGCGCCGTTGGCCTCGTGCCACGCATCCATCGGCGTGCGGCGCAGCGGCTGGAACAGCTCGTCCCGCGCCTCGCCGGTGATCGCGCCAAAAGAGATCGGCGTGTAAGGCGGGCGGAACGTGGTGGTGCCAACCTGAGGAATGGCCTCACCCAATGCATGAGAAAGCACGGCAAGACCATTGATATTGCTGAGCTTACCCTGATCCGTCGCCATGCCCAGCGTGGTGTAGCGCTTGGCGTGTTCGACACTCTCATAGCCCTCGCGGGCGGCAAGCTGCAGGTCCGATACTTTCACGTCGTTCTGATAGTCGAGGAAGGCCTTCATGCGCAGATCGGGCGTCGCCTTGCTGGGCATGATCCATGTGGCCAGAAGCGGGGTCTCGCCAAGGTCCTCGCCCGTCGCAGAGATACCTTTTGCCTCCTCACACCCCACTTCAAGAGCGGCCTTTAGACCTGCTTTATCAGCACTTTGCAGGACATAATTCAGCCTCATTTCGCCATCAGCCGCGCCCGCCGCGATCAGATTTGCCATGCCATCGGCACCGCTGGCGGCCCGCGCGGGATCGGGTCTGAAGAAAGCGCCATCCTCGTCCCAGCGCAGCTTGCCGCCGCAATGGGACCAGAGATGCACAACCGGAGACCAGCCGCCCGACATGGCAAGCGCATCGCAAGCAATATCCTCGAGCACATTGCCGGTGCCATCGGCGAGACAACTGTGCACCGTCGCCACCCGCGCCCCGCCCGTGACTTTCGCCACCGCGCGCCCGGGATCGACGCGCACGCCGCGCTCGCGCACCAGTTCCATCAACTTGCCGCCGCCCATGGGCCGCGCGTCGAGCACCCGCTCGACGATCACACCGGCATCGACGAGCGTCAGCGCGGTGCGATAAGCGTCGTCATTGTTGGTGACGATCACCACCTTCTCGCCCGGCGTGACGCCATAGTTCACCACATAATCGCGCATCGCCGAGGCCAGCATCACCCCCGGCACGTCATTGCCGGCAAAGCTCAGCGGCCGCTCGATCGCGCCGGTGGCTGTGATGATGCGCTTGGCGCGGATCCGCCAGAGCCGGTGACGCGGACCCGCCGCGCCCGGCACGTGATCGGTCAGCCGCTCGTAGCCGAGCACATAGCCATGATCCTGCACCGCCGCGCCCATGCAGCGCGCGACGCGGCGCAGGTTCGGCAGCGCGTCAAGCTCAGAGAGCGTCGCCTCGACCCACGCCTCGGGCGTCATGCCGTCGATCGTTCCGCCATCGACCGGCGCACGCCCGCCCCAATGCGGCGATTGCTCGATCAGCAGCACCTCGGCCCCGGCCCGCGCGGCGGTCTTGGCGGCCTGCAGCCCCGCGATGCCGCCGCCGACCACCAGCACATCGGTGTGGACATGGAAATGCTCGTACCCATCGGCGTCGCGGCTTTCCGGATGCGGCGCCTTGCCAAGCCCGGCGGCGCGGCGGATGACCGGCTCGTAGAGATGCTTCCAGAAGGCGCGCGGCCAGAGGAAGGTCTTGTAGTAGAACCCCGCGGGCAGAAAGCGCGAGAGCGCCGCGTTCACCGCGCCGATGTCATGCTCGAGGCTGGGCCAGCGGTTCTGGCTTTCGGCGGTGAGCCCGTCAAAGACCTCGGTGGTCGTGGCGCGCTGGTTCGGCTCGAAGCGTGGGCCGGTGCCAAGCCCGACCAGCGCGTTCGGCTCTTCCGCCCCCGAGGCAACGACCCCGCGCGGGCGGTGATATTTGAAGCTGCGGCCCATCAGCAGCCGGTCGTTGGCGATGAGCGCCGAGGCCAGCGTGTCGCCGGGATGGGCGGTCATCGATGTGCCGTCGAAGGTGAAGCGGATGCTCTTGGAGCGGTCGATGAACCGACCGCCCTTGGCCAGACGGGTGCTCATGTGCGGTGCCTCGCTGTCTGGAATCCGCCGGAGCCTCCGGCGGGAGTATTTGCCGAAAGGTGAAAGCTCATGCGGGCACCTGCCAGTCCGGGTGGCGGGTGCGGATCCGCGCGAGGATCTCTTCGGGCGGTTCGGGCGCGCGGGCGCTGTAGGTGCCATAGACCTCCATCGTCACACTGTCGCGCGCCGCAAGGAACCACTTGCCGCAGCCATAGGCGTGGCGCCAACGTTCCAGCACCGGGCCTTTCGCCGCGTGGCGGTTGAAGAGGTAGGCCTCAAAATCGGCATCGGAACTGCCGGGGCCCTCGCGCCGCAGATGCGCCTCGCCTCCGGGCGCGAGTTCGATCTCTGCAGCCTCGAGGCCGCAGCAGGGACAGGTGAGGATCAGCATGCGACCTCTCCTTTGGTTGGGGAAGACAGGGGCATGGCGCAGCGCCGCCAGCCCGCCGGAGCGGCGGGGGCGGTAATTTGGCGGATCAGAGAGCGCGCGGTGCCGTCAGTCCGCAGCGGCGGGCGGCTCGGCGGTGTCCTGAAGCGTGCCACTTTCGCCTTCCACCGCTTCGACCGCTTCGACGAGGCTTTGGCTGTCGGCGCTGGCGGCAGCGCTGCTTTGGTCGCCAGCGCCCGCCTCTGGTCCGGCTCCGAACAGCGCCCAGAGGACAACGGCAATGACCACGAGCGCCACGCCCAGAAGCAGGGAGAGCAGCGCCACGAGGCCGCTGCGCGCCGATGAGCGGCTCTTGCGGGGGGCGTCCCGGCCAGGTGCGCGGCCTGTTGCGCGGGCCTCTGCCGCGGGTGTGTCATGCGGCGTGGCGTGGCCTGCCATGGGCGCTCTCCTTGGGTGCTGCGTTGCGTGACCGCAACGCGCAGCCCGGCGGTTCCGTTCCGCTGCACCGCGGCAATGGTCCATTTTCCGTTCATCGTGCGGGCACCTCCCCCCTGCGCGCGCCTGATTTGCGGGCGTACACGCTGAATACACGCGGAATTCAGCGCTGTGTTGCGCTTGGTCAATGATTGGTCACCGCCCCGACCTACCGTGAGGAAACGCCGGCCCGAACCGGAAGACAAGAAGCCACGCAAGGAGGCCCCATGAGCAGACTTCTGACCCTGACCCTGACCAGCCATCGCGGTCGCCGCTACCCGGTCGAGCTTTTCACCGCCGACACCGCCTTTGCCGACGAAGGCGCGGTCTATCTTCTGATGCGCCTGCCCGAGGGGCGCGCCGTGCAGGCGCAAATCCTCTATGTGGGCGACGCCGAAGCGCTTGGCGCGCAGCTTGAGGCCGACAAGCGCGAGAACGGCCCGTGGTCCCGCGCCGCCGAAATGGGGTTCGACACCGTGGGTGCCGTGGCGCTGTCGCGCCCCGAGGACCGGCAGATGATCGCCCGCGAGTTCATCGACAGCTGGCACCCGCCCTGCAACGCGGGCCAAGGCGCGCAGACCGGGCTGATGGGGCTGGCCGCGCCCCTGCCCGTCACCCTGCCGCGCAGCGCGCTCGGCCGCTGAGGCGCGAGCAGCAGCGCCTCCGAAGGGGCTCGTGGCGGCGCTCAATGGGCCACCCCCGCCGCCACGCTTTCGTCGATGAACCGCCCTTCGCGGAACCGATCCAGCCCGAACTCGGCGGTGAGCGGTGAGTGCCCCTTGGCCATCAGTTCGGCAAAGCCCCAGCCCGAGCCGGGGATCGCCTTGAAGCCGCCGGTGCCCCAGCCGCAGTTGAGAAAACAATTCTCCAGCGGTGTCTGCGACAGGATCGGCGAGCGGTCGCCGGTCACATCGACGATGCCGCCCCATTGCCGCAGCATCTTGAGGCGGCTGATCATCGGGAAGGTCTCGGTGAGCGCCCGCACGGTTTCCTCGATGTGCTGGAAGCTGCCGCGCTGGGTGTAATTGACGAAGCCGTCGGTGCCGCCGCCGATCACCATCTCGCCCTTGTCCGACTGGCTCATATAGCCGTGCACCGTGTTGGCCATGACCACCACATCCATGCAGGGTTTGATCGGCTCGGAGACCAGCGCCTGCAGCGCCACCAACTCGATCGGCAACCGGAAGCCGGCCTTCTCGGCCAGCACGCCCGAATGTCCCGCCACCACGATGCCAAGCTTGTCGCAGTCGATCTCGCCGCGGGTGGTGCTGACGCCCTGCACCTTGCCGCCCTCCGCGCGGATGCCGGTCACCTCGCAATTCTGCACGATGTCCATGCCCATGTCCGAGCAGGCCCGCGCATAGCCCCAGGCCACCGCATCGTGGCGCGCCGTGCCGCCGCGCGCCTGCCACAGCGCGCCCAGCACCGGATAGCGCGGCCCGTCGATGTTCATGATCGGGCACAGGCGTTTCACCTCGCGCGGGCCAATCATCTCGGTCTCGATGTTCTGCAGTCGGTTGGCGTGTACGGTGCGCTGATAGCCGCGCAGCTCATGCTCGGTCTGCGCCAGCATCATCACGCCGCGCGGGCTGAACATCACGTTGTAATTGAGGTCCTGACTGAGCCCCTCGTAAAGCGAGCGGGCCTTCTCATAGATCGCTGCCGAAGGGTCCTGCAGGTAGTTCGAGCGGATGATCGTGGTGTTGCGCCCGGTGTTGCCGCCGCCAAGCCAGCCCTTCTCGAGGATCGCCACATCGGTGATGCCGAAATTCTTGCCGAGGTAATAGGCGGTGGCCAGACCATGTCCGCCCGCCCCGATGATCACCACGCTGTAGCGGCGCTTCGGCTCGGGCTTGCGCCAGGCGCGCGCCCAGCCGGTGTGGTAACGGGCGGCCTCACGGGCGATGGCAAATACCGAATAGCGTTTCATGGGTCTCGAATCCGCTTTGTGAAAAATCCACTGGCTGATGCAATTCCTGCACGCGGCGGCGCGCGGTGCAACCGCCTGTCTTGCCGCGCGGTGAACACGCGGCAAAGAGCTGCAGGGCTTTGCCCTTTTTTCCCGGCGCGCGGGCATATACATGGAGGGCAGAAGGAGAGCTTGGGATGATGATTTTCTGGATCGTGACCGGCCTTGCGGTGCTTGCCGTGGCCGCCCCGATGGTGGTGGCCCTGCTGCGCGCGCGCCGCGAGATCACCGGGGCCGAGGCCTCCGACCTGCAGGTCTACCGCGACCAGCTTTCCGAGATCGACCGCGACCGCGCCCGTGGCACCATCGGCGAGGCCGAGGCCGAGCGGCTGCGCACCGAAGTGTCGCGCCGCATTCTCGCCGCCGACAGCCGCGCCCATCAAGCCGGTGCCGCGCCCGCCAGCGGCGCCGCACGCGGACCGCGCCGGCTGAGTGCCGCGCTGCTGCTGCTGGCGCTGATCGGCGGCAGCTATGCGCTCTATCTGACGCTCGGCGCGCCCGGCTATGGCGATCTGACGCTGCGCGGGCGTATCGCCGCAGCGCAAGAGATGCGCGAGGCTCGCCCCTCGCAACAAGAGGCCGAAGCCGCCCTGCCCGCCAGCCCGCCCAGCGATGCGCCCGAGGAATACGCTCAGCTCGTCACCCGCCTGCGCGGCGCGGTGGAGGAGCGCCCGGACGATCTGCAGGGCCAGATGCTGCTCGCCCGCTCTGAGGCAGCGCTTGGCAATTACGCCGCCGCCTATGCGGCGCAGCGCCGGGTGATCGACCTCAAGGCCGATGCTGCCGGTGCCGAAGATTATGCCGATCTGGCGGATATGATGGTTCTGGCGGCAGGTGGCTACGTCTCGCCCGAGGCCGAAAAAGTGCTCGATCAGGTCATGCAGCGCGATCCCGAGAACGGCGTGGCACGCTATTACGGCGGGCTGATGATGGCGCAGACCGGCCGCCCCGACAGCGCCTTCCGCATCTGGGACAATCTGCTGCGCGACAGCGACGCGGGCTCGCCCTGGGTGCCCGCCATCGCCGAGCAGATGCCGCAGATGGCGCAGCGCGCCGGGATCAACGACTACACGCTGCCGCAGATGGCCAGCGCCGATCTTCCGGGACCAACTACAGAAGACATGCAAGCCGCCTCCGAGATGTCCGAAGGCGACCGTCAGGCGATGATCGAGGGGATGGTCGACAATCTCTCGCAGCGTCTCGCTGATCAGGGCGGCAGCCCCGAGGAATGGGCCCGCCTGCTCACCGCGCTCGGCGTGCTCGGCCAGACCGATCGCGCGCAATCCATCTGGAACGAAGCGCAGCAGGTTTTCGCCACCCGCCCCGAGGCGCTCGCCACGGTGCGCCAAGGCGCGGCCCGCGCCGGCCTCACCGACTGATGGCCCGGCGGTCCATTCGTCGCTGGGCCCTTCTTCTCTTTCCAAATACGCCGGGGTGAATTGGCCGACAGGCCAAGAGGGGCAGCGCCCCTCCCTTCCCACACCGCCCGCGCTGGCTTAAACAGCGCGAAACCAGCACAGGACGCCCCGAGATGATCCACGAAGACATCGCCGATTTCGCCGCCGCCCTGCCGCCGATGCGGGCCATTGCCGGGCTCGACCTTGGCACCAAGACCATCGGCGTCGCGCTCTCGGACCGGCTGCTGTCGGTCGCCACCCCGGTGGAGACGATCAAGCGCAAGAAATTCACCCTCGACGCCGAGGCGCTGCTCAAGATCGTTCGGGACCGCGAGGTCGGCGGCATCATCCTCGGGCTGCCGCGCAATATGGACGGCTCCGAAGGCCCGCGCGCGCAATCCACCCGCGCCTTCGCGCGCAACCTGTCGAACCTCTGGGACGGGCCGATCAGCTTCTGGGACGAGCGTCTGTCGACCGTCGCCGCCGAACGCGCGCTGCTCGAAGCCGACACCTCGCGCAAGAAGCGCGCCGAGCTGATCGACCATGTGGCGGCGAGCTTCATCCTGCAGGGCGCGCTGGACCGGCTGCGCCATCTGCGCGGGGCCTGAGCCGATGACCGGCGACGCGCCCAGCGACGATGGCCCCATAGAAAGCCCCTGCATCAATATCTGCGTGGTGCACCGCGCAGCCGGGCTCTGCACCGGCTGTTTGCGCACGCTCGATGAGATCGCGGGCTGGGGCGGCTACACGCCGCAGGAACGCCGCGCCATCATGGACGCGCTGCCCGAGCGCAAGGCGCTGCTGCGCCAGCGCCGGGGCGGCCGCGCCGGACGCCGCAGCCGCGAGGCTTAGGCGGCGGCGTCGCGCATCCGGCCCTGCGCCTCTTCGATCACCTCGAGGCCAGCGCCATCGCGGGTCGACTTTTCGGACAGCACCTGCCGCCATTTGCGCGCGCCGGGACGCCCCGCGTAGAGCCCCAGCATGTGCCGCGTGATCTGATGCAGCTTCCCGCCCGACGCGATATGGCGCTCGATATAGGGAAGCATGGCGGCGACCGCCGCATCCGGCGATACCGTCTCCACATCCCGCCCGAAGATACGCGCATCCGCCTCGGCCAGCACGTCCCACGGCTGGTGATAGGCCGACCGGCCGATCATCACCCCGTCGAGGCCCCGCGCCAGATGCGCCTCGGCCTCTTCGAGGCTCTGCACCCCGCCGTTGATCGACACATGAAGCTGCGGAAAGGCGGCCTTCATCTCATGCACCAACTCGTAATCGAGCGGCGGGATATCGCGGTTCTCCTTGGGGCTGAGCCCCTGCAGCCACGCCTTGCGCGCGTGGATGGTGACCCGCGCGCAGCCCGCTGCGGCGATCTTTTCGAGGAACTCGGGCAGCACCTCGCGCGGCTCCTGCTCGTCGACACCGATGCGGCATTTCACCGTCACCTCGACGTCCACCGCCTCGCGCATGGCCGCGACGCAATCGGAGACCAGCTGCGGGTGTTTCATCAGCACCGCGCCGAAGGTGCCCGACTGCACCCGATCCGAGGGACAGCCGCAGTTGAGGTTGATCTCGTCATAGCCCGCCTCGGCCCCCAGCTTCGCCGCCTGCGCAAGCTCTTCGGGATCCGAGCCGCCAAGCTGCAGCGCCACCGGATGCTCCGAGGGATCATAGGTGAGCAGATGCAAGGCCCCGCCACGCACCAGCGCGGGCGACGTGACCATCTCGGTATAAAGCAGGCTCTCACGCGACAAGATGCGATGCAGGTACCGGCAGTGCCGGTCGGTCCAATCCATCATCGGAGCGACGGAAAGCCGCGCGGCCCGCGACAGGTCGAGATCTTTCTGTGCTGCCTGTGCGGTCATGGTGCATTGGCCCCTTGGTTGCCTGTGCGGGGCCGTTTGCCCCGGATCAGGGCCCGGTGCAATAGACTGTGCAACACAATATGCGCCGGAATGACGCCTGCTCGGCTTCGGCCCCGCGTGCAGGATAGCGCATGCGCGGGCCGGGCCCAAGCGGGCGGGCGCTGTTCAGCCTTCGGGCACTGACAGCGCCTCGGCCACCGCTTCGGCGGGCAGGTCGAGCCATGTGGCGCCCATCTCCTCGACAAAGCGCGCCTCCATGCGGCTCAGCGGGCCGGGGGTGACGATCACATGCCCCTGCCCCGAGCGCTTGGCGATCTGCCGCGCGAAAATGCGCAGCATCTGATCGTCGAAGCGGCAGCCGAGGAACAGGAATGGCGTGCCGGTGCGGCGGCGCTGCACCTCCTCGGGGATCGGACGCTGGATGTCGATCTCGGTCAGTACCTCGACGTAATCGCTGTCGGAGATCAGCATCGAGCCGCCCTTGCGCGCCAGCCCGTGCGGCTTGTAGATCAAGGTCTTCCACGCGGGATCGGCGGCTTCGACCTCGGCGCCGGTGGTGTCATAGGCGCGGGTGAAGATGTCGATCCATTCGCCATTGCGGCTGACACCCTGCACCAGCCCCCAATCTTCGGTGCCTTGGCTTGCGGCATCGAAGGCGCGCAGCAACCCGTCGTCATACCATGTGTCCACCACCATCGAGGGGCGCACCCGCGCCAGCCAGTCGTGCACCGGATTGGGGCCGGGGGTATCCCCGGCAAAGGCGTCCTGCACCAGCTTGTCGAGCGTGGCGCGGAACTTGCGGCTCTCGACATATTGCGCCACCGACCACAGGTTGCCCTGCGCCCGGCGCGGCGCACGCACCTGCGCCTCGATCTGCGCGCAGAGCGCAGCCGGAGAGCTTGGCGCGCGGCCGCCCGAGAGCGCCGAGACCTCGGGTCCGAGATAGGCGATGCGGCGTCCGGCGGCGACCTCGATCATCGCCTGTTCAAGCTGGTCATAGGGCGACATGGCTCAGTCCTCCTCGGCGGTGGTCAGGCGGCGCGCGTCCACGGTGATCGGCAGGCGCGGCGGCTCGTCAAAGGCGGGCATGGCAAAAACCCAGCCGTTCGACAGCCGGGCCCAGCCACCCCAGAGCCCCTCGTTCTCGGTCTCGACGACCATTTCCTCGAGGTCCTTCTTGGGCACATAGGCCTCGAGCCCCTTCGGCGTTTCGCGGATGATGACTTTCATTCTGCCGCCTCCCTGCTGGTGCGTGTGACGATGTGGGATTGCAGCGCGCTTGGGTCGTCCACCCGGCGCGACGCGTCCGGGTCGGCTGCAATAAGCTCGCGCTCGCGCATCCCGACGATGCTGCCGCGCCCGACAAAATCGACCGCGTAGATATAGAATTGCTGGAGGAACACGCCGATGTCGCGCACGTAGCCCTCGTCGCCCTTGCGCACCACGGTCTCGCCGATCTCGACCCCGGCCATGGTGCCGTCGTTCTTGACGTTCTTCTTCGAGATCACCTTGTCGCCCGGCTCGAAGGCCGGGTCGCGGTAGACCTCGATCTCGCGGTCATCGGTAGACATCAGGCATTCTCCTTCAGCTGAGCGAGCCGCGCGCGGGCGGTCTCGCGGATGATTTCCTCTGGATCGTCGAGCAGCGCCTCGGCCTCGGCGGTGGTGCCATTCTCGGCGACCGTGTGGCGCACCCGCATGTCCGCATCCCCGACAAAGGGCGCCGGGCAGCGCGCCGCCGCCTCGCGGCGCACCAGCGGGTCGGGATCGAGCCGCAGCCGGTCGAGCCAGCCCTCGCCGATGCGCCGCGCGACGATGCGGCGGATCTCGGGGTCGTCATCGCCGAGCATCACCGGCAGCATTCCCGGCGCGGCGCGGCGTGCGACGATGCTGCGCACATAGCTGTCGGCGTCGTCCGCCATCGCCACCAGCGCATCCACATCGAGCCGATGCGCCACGGCGATGCGCACCCGCCGGTCCGGATCATGCACCCGCCGCGCCGCCTGCACGCTGGGCAGGCGCAGGATCGCCATGGCGCGCACCCCGGCATCCGGGTCCGACAGCATCCGCGGCAAGCGAAAGACCGAGGCCACCCTTGCGGCATTCATCCGCACCTCAAAGTAAGGGTGCGTCAGGCATTCGTCGGCCAGATCGCGGTTGAGCAGAAAGAACCGCTCGATCCGCTTGGCGTAGCGGTCGTGCAGGCAGGACCAGCCCAGCCCGCAGCGCCCCGGTGCCAGCCGGGCACGAAACCGGCAGCCCGTGCAATCAAGCGGCGCGCCCTGCCAGTCGAGAGGCTCTGGTCCATCGGGCATGCTCAGGCCGGCACGCAGGTTTCCGGCACCGGGCAGATCTCGGCGCATTGCGGGATATCGTAGTGCCCCTTGCACTCGGTGCAGAGGTCGGGATCGATGATGTAGGTCTCATCCTCGAAGCGGATCGCGGCGTTGGGGCATTCAAACTCGCAGGCACCGCAGACGGTGCAATTGCTCTGGACGATGGTCAGGGACATGGCGTGCTCACTCCTGATGCGAACGGCTGTCGAAGGGCGCGGGCTGCGCCCCCCCCGGGGGAACTTGCGGTCAGGCGATTTCAGCGGCGGGAAGCCCCGCCTTGGCGCGGTAGACCGCCGAGACCGCGGTCTCGATGTACTCGTAGGCGTAGTCCTGAATGGCCTCGATCCCGGCGGCTTCGAGGTCTTCGCGCGGGCAGTCGCCGATCTTGGCCACGAGGATCGTGTCGATCCCCTCGAGCGTCTTGATCACCAGTTCGAGCTTGTCCTCTTCGCCGTAGCCGCCGACGCAGTAATTGTCGCAGCGCCGGTGGGTGACAAAGCGCACGCCTTCCGCATCCACCTCGAAGATCTGAAATTCGGTGGCATGGCCGAAGTGCTGATTGATCCGCCCGCCGCCCTTGGTGGCGACCGCGATCAGCATCGCACCGGCATCGCCCGCAACGGCGGCCTGCGTTTCGGCCTTGGCTTCCTCGGCGGCGGCGCGGCGCTCGCCGCGCTCTTCGGCGACCCACTCTTTGTAGGCCTCGCGCTTGGAGGGATCGTAGGTCACCTCGTCGGGCACCAGATCCATGGTGAACTCCTGCCCGCGGTCCTCGCCCAGCAGGCCCACCGCATCGGCGCGGCACTGGCGGCAGTGCTTCATCAGGTTGGCCCCGCCCGCGCAGGCATCCTGCAGCTTCTTCAGCTCGGCGGCGGTCGGCCCGCGCTGGCCTTCGAGACCAAAGACCGTGCCATGCTCGGGGGCCGAGATCAGCGGCATGATGTTGTGCAGGAAGGCGCCGCGCTTCTTCACCTCCTTGTTCACCTCAAGAAGATGCTCGTCATTGATGCCGGGGATCATCACCGAGTTGACCTTCACGAGGATGCCGCGCTCGTGCAGCATGTCGAGGCTCTGCATCTGCCGCTCGTGCAGGATCTGGCTGGCCTCGAGCCCGGTGCGGCGCTTGTGGTCCCAGAAAATCCACGGGTAGATCTTCGTGCCGACCTCGGGGTCGATCATGTTGATCGTCAGCGTCACATGGTCGATGTTCATGTCGAGCAGATCATCCACGTGATCGGGCAGCGCCAGACCGTTGGTCGAGAGGCAGAGTTTAATGTCGGGCAGTTGCTCATGGACCAGCCGGAAGGTCTCGCGGGTCTTTTTCCAATCGTAGGCGCTGTCGCCCGGCCCGGCGATGCCAAGCACCGAAAGTTGCGGGATCTCATTGGCGACGGCGATCACCTTGCGCGCGGCCTTTTCCGGCGTCAGCCGTTCCGAGACCACGCCGGGGCGGGATTCATTGGCGCAGTCGTACTTGCGGTTGCAGTAGTTGCACTGGATGTTGCAGGCGGGTGCCACGGCCACATGCATGCGCGCGAAGTAGTGATGCGCCTCTTCCGAATAGCACGGGTGATCCTTCACCTTTTCCCAAGTGGCCGGGTCCATATCCTCTGGCGCGTCGGAGGAGCCACAGGCCGAGGAGGAGCAGCCTTCGGATTCCATCGCCTTGGTGAGCGTATCCTTGGAGCCGACCGAGAGGTCGCCGATCGAAATGACATTGGACATGCGCGCGTTTCCTTCATGCTGGAGGTTCGGAGCGTTTCCATGTCCTTCAGCAAGCGCCGTGCCAAACGCCGGGGCCTTGGGTTTTGCGACATTCCGGCGGGCGATTGTCGCGCCGGATGTCGCTAAGGGCACAAAGCCTGCAACATCCCAAGCGCCGTGGCCCTACAAACGCGCGTGGCTAAACTGGGATTAGCGGACAGGGATTGGCAAACGCAAACGGCCCGATCCATTTCGGACCGGGCCGCCATAGGCGCGCTTGGGAGGGATCAGATCTTGCGCACCTCGATGCCGTGTTTTTGCAGCGCGTAAGCCACCTGCCGCGGTGTCATACCCAAAAGCCGCGCGGCCTTGGCCTGCACCCAGCCCGCCTCTTCCATCGCCGCGATCAGATCCTCGCGGGCGGTGTTGGCGGTCTTGCGGCGCGGATACCCGAGGGTGTCGTCGGGGCTGCTGGCCACGGGCGGCGCGGGCGGCGGCGGTGTGCGCCGCACGGTGGGCGTCACCACCCGCCCCACACCAAGCCCGCCAATCGGCGAGGCCGCGCCTTCCTGTAGCCGCGACAGTTCCGACGACAGGCAAGTGCCCTGCTGGCAGGCCAGTTCCTGCCCGAGCACCACCACACCATCCGACAGCGCCGCAGCCCGGTTCACGCAGTTCTCCAGCTCGCGCACGTTGCCGGGGAAGCTGCATTTGCAGATCGTCTCGAAGGCATCGGGCGCGAACACCACGCTAGTGCCGTTCATCTGGTTGAACCGATCGAGGAACAACTGCGCCAGCGGGCGGATGTCGCTTTTGCGGTCGCGCAGGGGCGGCAGCACGATGGGCACGACGCAGATGCGGAAATATAGATCGGCGCGGAAACTGCCCTCGGCGACGCTGCGCTCGAGATCCTTGTTGGTGGCGGCGACGATGCGCGTGTCGACCTTGATCGTCTTGGTGCCGCCGACCCGTTCGAACTCACCCTCCTGCAGAACCCGCAGAAGCTTGGTCTGGAACGCGGGCGAGATCTCTCCGATCTCGTCAAGGAACAGCGTGCCCTTGTCGGCCAGTTCGAACCGTCCTTTCTTCAGCGCCCCGGCGCTGGTGAACGCGCCCTTCTCATGGCCGAAAAGCTCCGACTCCAGCAGCGTTTCCGACAGCGCCGCGCAGTTCACCCGCACGAACGGCCCGCGCGCCCGATCCGAGGCGGTGTGCACGGCGCGGGCGAAAAGCTCTTTGCCGGTGCCGCTTTCGCCGCGCAGCAGCACCGGGGCACGGGTTCCGGCCACCCGTTTCACCTGCGCGATCACATCGGCAATGGCCGGGCTGTCGCCGACGATGCCGTCGATATTGACCGGCGGGCGCTGCCGGGTCCGGCCGTCGGTGACGCTTTGCAGCATGCGCCGCGTGTCGGTCAGCGCGCGCTCGCGGTCGCGGGCGATGCGGCGGCGGAAGCGCAGCGCCTGTTCGAGCAGCGCGGCCACCATCGTCATCACCCGCACATCCAGATCCGAGGCGCCGGTGAGGTCGCTGTCATGGCTGCGGAAGGCACAGAGCACCCCCAGCACGAACTGGCTGCGCTCGGGGTCGCGCAGCGGCACGGCCACCAAGGTCTGACCACAGTCGCGCAGCCGCGTGGGCACCGCGTCCGGCCCGTATTCATCGGCCAGATCGAAAGAGACCAGCGTCACCCCCGAGCGGAACACCATCTGCACCACCTTGTCCGGGATCACCTCTGCGATCGGCATGCTGTCGTCATGCACAAAGGCGGTGGCGGCGATATGATAGGGGTTCACCGTGCCGGGGGGCGGCGCGCTGCCGGGCTCTGCCAGCAAGGCCAGAACCCCGTGTCGCAGGTCGAGAAACGATGAAAGAACATTTAAAATATCCGGCACCACGTCGATCGGATCGGGTGCCGTTGCAAAAGACTTGGCGATCTCGAAGACCGCATCGAGCGCGTGCCGCTCGGCCGCGCCACGGCCTGCAGGCATGTGTGTCGCCTCGGAATTTCTTGGGTCGTGCGTGGTCGTAGAGATCATGTCGAGCCCTCTCCTGAAGTGACGTCCTCCCAGATGTCTCTCTTCAACGGGCGCGTATCGGGGCTCCTCTCCCCGGCGTCCGTTCGAGCACTCTATCAACTGAAGGCAAACTCCGGGGGGCTTTCGCGCGGCAGCGGCCACAGGATACCTCTCAGCCACGCTGCGGCCCGCCCGATGCCCAAGCTTGCAGCAGCCGCGCGCCGTTTCCGCCAGAAAAACGCAGATCAAAGCGGTTCGGGTCATCAATAGGTCACATCTCGCGGATACCCGACAGAATCACTGCACCCGGACTCGGCCGCCACTACTCGGCAACTGCCGCACGCCGCCTCTGGTAAGACGAGGCGAGTCCCAGCATGGAGCGATATTTGGCCACGGTGCGCCGGGCGATGCGCAGACCTGCCCGCTCGGCAAGCTCGACAATCGCATCATCCGAGAGCGGCTGCGTCTTGTCCTCATTGCGCACGGTGGTTTCGACAAAGCAAAGCGCGCTGTCGCGCGAGACGGCGGGCGCCCCCGCCATGGACGAGACAGCGCGCGAGAAGAACGCCTTCAGCGGCAGCGCATGTGTCGGGGTCTGGATCATCCGCCCCGAGATGGCGCGCGAGACCGTCGAGGCGTGAAGCCCAAGCTCTCCAGCCACGTCTTCGAGGGTGAGCGGCACCAGATCCTCTGCCGCGCCGCGATCAAGAAAGGCGGCCTGTTTGGCGACCAGCACGGCGGCGGTGCGCAGCAATGTGTCGCCGCGCCGTTCCAGCGCCAGCGCCAGCGCGCGCGCCTCCGACAGCGCCTTGCGGTTGGCGCGGCGAGCCTCGGCGGTATCGCCCTCGACCCCGCGCTCTTCCTGAACGGTGATCTTTGGCGTGGTGGCGCGGTTGAGCTCGACCGTCCAGCCGTCTTCGCTGCGGGTGGCCAGGATATCGGGCGGGAAGACCGGCACCGCCACGTGATCGAAGGCCAGCCCCGGCTTGGGGTCGAGCCCCTTGAGCTGTGACAGGATGTCGGGCACATCCGCGGGCTCGCAGTCGCACAGCACCGCAAGCTCGGCGATGCGCCCCTCGCCGACCAGATCGAGATTGGCCAGCAGCGTCTCGACCTCCCATGTCAGCAGGTCCGCCTCGCGCGCCTGGATCAGCAGGCATTCGGCAAGGTTGCGGGCAAACAGCCCCGCAGGCTCGATCCCCTGCAGCGCGCGCAGCACCTGCTCGGCGCGGAGGCTGGGCACCCCGGCCTGCAGCGCCACGGCCTCGACCGGCTGGCCAAGCCAGCCCGTGGGCTCCAGCGCCTCGGCAAAACGCAGCGCGATCATCCGGTCCTGCGGCGCCGGGAAGGCCAGTTCGATCTGCCCCACCACATGCGACATCAGGCTTGGCCGATCCGCCGCCAGCGCCGCCACCGCGTCGAAATCATCGCCGCCGCGCGCGACAAAGGCGGCGGGCGGACGATAGGAGACATAGGGGTTGGTCTCGGCGCGCTCGGCCAGATGCTCCGAGAGATCCTCGGACGCCATGCCGAGGATCGACAGGGAGTGCAGCATCTGCCCCCCCATCTGCATGGTCTGCCGTGTCGAAAGCGTCTGGACCAGTTCCATGGCTAGATTCCTATCACGCTGCCGCCGCTACGGTTGCGCTGCGCCCCATCTGCCGCGGCGTCGCAACGCCCGCCTGCGCAAATCTGCGGCGATGGCGGGCCCGAGTGATATCTGCGGTGCCGTATGCGGCACCGCCCACCACGCCAGATGGGGCACGCCCGCTCATTCCTCCGGCACGCTGTTCGACGGCTCGGCATTGAGCTGCGCGTAATTCGCATCGCCAATGCTGCCCAGCAGCTCGAGCTGGGTTTCGAGGTAGTCGATATGCCCCTCCTCGTCGGTCATCAGCTCTTCGAAGAGGTTCTTGCTGACGTAATCGCCCTCGGCCTCGCAGAGCTCGCGGGCTTCCTTATAGAGCGCGCGTGCGCCGTATTCTGCTTCGAGATCGGCCTCTAGCGTCTCCTTCGGGGTCTCGCCGATGCGCAGCGGATCGAGCACCTGCAGGTTCGGATGACCTTCAAGAAAGATGATCCGGTCGATCAGCTTGTCCGCATGGCCCATCTCTTCGATGCTTTCCTCGCGCGACTTGGCGGCCATCTTCTGCAGCCCCCAATCGGCCTGCAGCCGGTAATGCAGCCAATACTGGTTGACCGCCGTCAACTCGGAGCGCAGCGCCTTGTTGAGATAATCGATGACCTTTGCATTGCCCTTCATAGTCTACCTTCCCTGATTGCGGTTTTCGTCTCTGTGGTTTCATCCGAGCCGTAGCCCAGCTTGTGGCGGAAGCGCTGCGCCTCGGTGTTGACGAGCCGGCAGCAGCGCCCGCATTCCATGCGCCGGCCGGCGCGGTGAAAGACCCGGCCCGGGGTGATCACCGTCCACGGGTCCTCGTGGAGCATCTCGCGCACGACCGCCTGCACCGCGCGTTGATCGAGGCAGGTGCAGGAACATAGGATCATCGTCGCCCCCCTCGGCGCTGCGCTTTGCCCTCAGCCGCCGGTCGCCAGACCCGCGCGCCCCCCAGCCCCCACCGATGCCAGCCGCAGCGGCACCAGATCATGCACCGTGCCCGCCACCGGCACCGGCGCGACCTCGGCCCGCCCATCGCAAAGCGTGATGACCTTGCTGCACAGGCGGCGGACCTCTTGCGGGGCGTGGCTGATGAAGATCATCGGCACCTGCGTGCGCGCCTGCACCTCGGCGATCAGATCGAGCGTGCGCGCCTTCAGCGCCGGGTCGAGCGCCGAGACCGGCTCGTCGAGGAGCAGCAATTCCGGCTCGGCCATCAACGCCCGCGCGATCGCTGCGCGCTGCCGCTCTCCGCCCGACAGCCGACCGGGCCGGGCGCGCAGCAGCGGGCGAAGCTCCAGCGCGTCGATCACCTCATCCCAAAAACCCGTGCCGACGTTGCTGGCGCCATAGGCAAGGTTCTTGCCGACGCTCATATGCGGGAACAGCACGCCGTCCTGAAACACCACGCCAATGCCGCGCCGCGCGGGCGCGACCGACAGGCCCGTTGCCGCATCGAAAAGGCTGCGACCGTTGAGGCTGATATAGCCGCCCGAGGGCCTGATGTGCCCGGCGAGACAGGAAAACAGCGTCGATTTGCCCGCCCCCGAGCGCCCGATCAGCCCGGTCACGCCGCGCGCTTCGAGCAGCAGATCAACGTCGAGCAGAAAGTCGCCCTGCCGGTGTTTGAGGCTAATTTCGATCAGCCCCGGACGCGCGTGCCGCCGCCTGCGATGCGAGGACCCCATGATCATGCCCGTGCCTCCTGTTGCCATGTGAGCCGCCGCGATACCGCCTCGGATGCCAGCAGCGCCGCCCCCGCAAGTGCCAGCGACAGCAGGCAGAGCCGGGTCGCCGCGGCCTCTCCGCCGGGGCTTTGGGTAACGGTGAACAGCGCCAGCGGCAGGGTCTGGGTGCGGCCCGGAATATTGCCCGCAAGGGTGATGGTCGCGCCGAACTCGCCGACCGCGCGGGCAAAGGCCAGCGTCAGCCCGGTCAGGATCCCCGGCGCCATCAGCGGCAGGGTGACGGTGGCGAAGATCTTCACCTCCGACGCGCCCAGCGAGCGCGCCGCGCGGGCAAAGCGCGGGTCGAGCGCCTCGGCGGACTGGCGGATGGCGCGCACCATCAGCGGAAAGCCCACCACGGCGCAGGCGATCACCACGGCGCTTTCGGAAAAGGCGATGCGGAGGCCGAACCATTGCTCCAGCGGCGCGCCAATTAGGCCGCGACGCCCCAGCGCCAGCAGCAGCAGATAGCCCAGCACCACCGGCGGCAGCACCAGCGGCAGATGCACCAGCGCGTTCAGCGCAGCATGGCCGGGAAAGCGCCGGGTGCCCAGCAGCCAGCCAAGGCCCACCGCCAGCGGCAGCGACCACAGCACCGCGCGTGCCGAGGCCGAGAGCGACAGCAGCAGTGCCGCCTGTTCTGCGGGCTCGAGCATCATGTGCCGCCCTCCAATGCGATGAAGCCATGTTCGGCCAGCACCCCCGCCGCCTCGGCACTGCCAAGGTAGCTGCAGAGCGCCGCGCCGCCTTCTGCGTCCTCGCCCTGCGCCAGCGGCGCCACGAGGTAGCGAATGGGCGGATGGCTGTCTTCGGGGATGTCCCAGACCACCTGCACCCCCGGCTGACCGGCGGCGTCCGAGGCATAGACCAGCCCCAGCGCCGCATCGCCCGAGGCCACCGCCGCGACGGTGGCGAGCGTGTTGCGCGTCGGCACGAAGGCCGGAGCGATCCTCTCCCAGACCTTCAGCGTCTCGAGCGCGGCCTTGCCGTAGCTGCCCACCGGGGCGGTCTCGGGATCGGCCATGACGAAATTCTCACCGGCAAGCCGCGCGCCGATCTCCTCGGGCACAAGCGCGGCTGCCCCGGCGGGCGCGATCAGCACCAGCCGGTTGGACATCAGCACCGAGACCTCCGCCTCGGCCACCAGCCCGCGCTCGATGAGATAGGCCATCCACTTGGGGTTGGCGGAGACGAAGATATCCGCCGGCGCGCCCTGCTCGATCTGCCGCGCCAGCATCCCCGAGGCGCCGTAGCTGGTGACCGCCGCGATGCCGCTTTCCTGCAGCGCCGCATCCAGCGCGCGGCTGGTCGAGGCCGCAGCCAGCACCATGGGATCAGCCGCCGCCAGCGCCGGAACGCAGACGGCCAGCACCGCAAGGAGGCGCGCCGGGCGGATCATTGCGCGCCCAGCTTGAGCGTGTCGAGACCGACGAAGCGCGCCTTCATCTTTGCCTCTTCGTCGCGGAATACCTTAAAGACCTTTTCCTTCAGCGGCGTGCTTTCGAGGAAGTCGGCATAGGCCTGCTTGAGCAGCCCGCGCGCCTGCAGGAACACCTCTTCCTCGGTCAGCCCGTCAAAGCTCGCGTCGCGCAGATAGCCGCCAAAGCGCTTCATGATGTGCAGCCGCGAGACGTTGACCACCTCCTGCTCGAAGGGCAGCAGCAGATAGGTAAAGATATCCTCCGCCGAGGACAGTTTGCCGATGTGGTCCAGAACGCCGGTCTCTTCGAAATCCTTGGGCATGGTCTCTCTCCTTGTTGCTTGCGTGGCTTGGTTGGGTGAAATCAGTTCGGCCTCTCGGTGGGCACATCTTGCAGGCGCCCATCCGGGGCGTGGCAGCGCGCCTCATGGTGCTGCAGATCGCGGTCGCGCGCGGCGAGCCGTGCCTCGAGAAAGGCGACGCGGTCCGCGAGCCCGGCCAGCGAGCGCCCCACGGGATCGGGGATCAGGTGATGATTGAGATCGACGCGATAGGGATCGGCGCTGGGACGCGGCGCGCTGCGCACGATGCGCGCGGGAATGCCGACCACCGTCGCGCCCGGCGGCACCGCTTCGACGACCACCGAATTGGCCCCGACACGGGCCCCGGCGGCGACGGTGATCGGCCCGAGGATCTTGGCCCCCGCACCCACCATCACCCCGTCGCCAAGCGTCGGATGGCGCTTGCCCGGCGACCACGACACGCCGCCCAGCGTCACCCCATGATAAAGCGTCACGTCGCGGCCCACTTCAGCGGTCTCGCCAATCACCACGCCCGCGCCATGGTCGATGAAGAACCCCGGCCCGATCTGCGCGCCGGGATGGATGTCGATGCCGGTGACGGCGCGCGCCGCGTAGGACAGCAGCCGCGCCCAGAAGCGCCAGCCGCGCCGCCACAGCCCATGCGCCAGCCGATGCGCCACCGTGGCGTGCAGGCCCGGATAGGTCAGCGCGGTTTCCAGCTTGCCGCGCGCTGCCGGATCGCGCTGCCGGATGGCGGCGAAATCGGCGCTTATGAGGCGGCGCAGGCTCATGACGCCTGCCCCGCATCCGGCACCAGCGCCAGCCCCGAGACGCGCGCCACCATGCGGCGCAGATCCTCGGGCGTGGCGGGCCGTTTGAACCGCTGCGCGTGGGCGCGCAGATGCGGTTTCAGCGCCAGCGCGATACCGTCGGTGGCAGGCAAGCCCGCCGCGCTCAACGCCGCGCGCAGCCCCGCCAGACCCGAGTGCTTGCCGATTACGAGCTGCCGCTCGCGGCCAAAGCGCGAGGGCGCGCAGCGCGGGTCCTCGTAGGTGTCGGGGCTCTTGAGGATAGCGTCCACATGGATCCCCGCCTCATGCGCAAAGACCAGATCGCCGGTGATCGGCTTGGCCACCGGCAGCGCCCGCCCCGAGGCGCGCGCCACCACCGCCGAAAGCGCGGGCAGCGCGGTCAGGTCGATGCCGGTGGCGATGCCGTTCGCCTCCAGCGCCGCGCCGACCTCTTCCAGCGCAGCGTTGCCCGCCCGCTCGCCAAGGCCGTTCACGGTGACCGACAGGAACGGCGCGCCCGCGTGATAGGCCATCATCGTGTTGGCGGTGGCCATGCCGAAATCATTGTGCGCGTGCATCTCGATGGGCAGCGTGATGCGCTCGGCCAGCGCCGCCACCAGCCGGTAGGCGCCCATCGGATCAAGCAGCCCAAGCGTGTCGGCGATACGGAAGCGCACCGCCCCTGCCGCCGCCGCCACCTCGGCCAGCCGCACGAGGAACTCGGGATCGGTGCGGCTGGCGTCTTCGGCCCCGACCGAGACCACATGCCCGCGATCCACGGCGCAGAACACCAGCGCGGCGGTCTCGGCCAGCAGCCAGTCCGGGCTGCGGCCCAGCTTGCCATCAAGCTGCATCTTCGATGTGGGGACGGCGAAATGCACCCGCCGCACCCCGGTCTTCATCGCCATGTCCAGATCGCTCATCCGCAGGCGGCACCAGGCCACCGGCTCGGCGCGGGTCAGCTCCGCCGCCAGCACCCGCATGTCGGCCACCTCGTCCCAGCCCATCGCCGGGATGCCCAGCTCGATCTCGGCGACCCCTGCGCGGTCGAGCGCCCGGGCGATGGCGCGTTTCTCGGTCAGGGTGAAGGCGACGCCGGCGGTCTGCTCGCCATCGCGCAGGGTGGTGTCGCAGATCGCGACCTGTGGCTGAGAGGAGAGGAAGGACATGGCAGGCACCTCAGGCGTATTCGGGGTTGAAACCGTCGGGCTTGGCGCCCGCTTCGGACCAGAAGGGCGACATGGTGCGCAGCCCGGCGATGATCTCGGGCATCACCTTCAGCACATGGTCGATCTCGGCCTCGGTGGTCTCGCGGCTGAGCGAGAAGCGGATCGCGCCATGCGCGGCGGTAAAGGGGATGTCCATCGCCCGCAGCACATGGCTCGGCTCCAGCGAGCCGGAGGTGCAGGCCGACCCCGACGAGGCGGCAATCCCGGCGGCGTTGAGCTTGAGCAGGATCGCCTCGCCCTCGATATACTCAAACGCCACGGTGGCGGTGTTGGGCAGCCGGTCGTGCGGATCGCCGGTGACGAAGCAATGGCCGATGCTCTTGATCAGCCCGCTCTCGAGCTTGTTCCGCAGCGCCGCCATGCGCGCGCCATCCTCGGCCATGGTCTGCAGGGTCATCTCTGCCGCATGGCCAAGCCCGATGATCGCCGGGGCATTCTCGGTTCCGGCGCGGCGCCCGCGTTCCTGATGCCCGCCGCGCAGCAGCGGACGGAACCGCGTGCCCTTGCGCAGGTAGAGCGCGCCCAGCCCTTTCGGCCCGTGGAACTTGTGCGACGAGAGCGAGAGCATGTCGATCTCGGTGCTCTTGAGGTCGATCGGCACCTTGCCAACCGCCTGCACCGCATCGGTGTGAAACAGCGCGCCGACTTCATGCGCCAGTTCCGCCAGACCATCGACGGGGAAAATCGTGCCGGTCTCATTGTTGGCCCACATCAAGCTGACGATGGCGGTCTTCTCCGACAGCGCCTCACGGTAGGCGTCGATCTCGAGACGGCCGAGCTTGTCCACGGGGATGCGGTGCACCACGACGCCTTCGTGCTTTTCCAGCCAGTCGCAGAGCGACAGGATCGCCGGATGCTCGACGGTCGAGGTGATCACCTCGTTGCGCCCCGGCATCACCTGCAGCGCCGAGCGGATCGCGGTGTTGTTGGATTCGGTGCCGCCCGAGGTGAAGATGATCTCGTGATCGAACTCCGCCCCGATCAGGGCCTGCAGCGACTTGCGCGCCTTGCGCAGCGCGCCGCCGACCTCCGAGCCGAAGGCATGGATCGACGAGGCGTTGCCGAACTGCTCGGAGAAAAAGGGCAGCATCTTCGCAACGGTCTCGGGAAAGACGCGGGTGGTGGCGTTGTTGTCGAGGTAAACGGGTTCCATCGTGCGGCCTCCTCAGGTCTTGGCGACGGGCATGACGCGCACGGGGCGGCCAAGTGCCTCGGAAAGTTTCATCTGGATGCCGCCCAGCGTCTGCGACGCCAGCTGGCACCCCGAGCAGGCGCCGGTGAGATGGACGAGGACCAGCGAGCCCTCCATATCCACCATCTCGACGTCGCCGCCGTCGCGGCGGAAGATCGGGCGCAGCTCCTCGATGATCTTGGCGCAGATGATCGCCTCCTTGGCGGGGCTGAGGCCCGAGGTAACTTCGGGGGCCACTGCGGCGGCGGGCGTGGGCGCGACCGGGCGCGGCATCTGCTTCGCGGCGGCATCGCGCGTGGCCGAGATCACCGCGCCGTTGGGCATGGCGATCTGGGTCGGCGCAGTGGTCTGCACGGGTTCAATCTGTACGGGTTCGATTTGCATAGGTGCCGAGGGCTGCGGCGGTGCCTTGGGCGTCGGCGGCTGGTCGGGGATCACAAAGCCCTGCGCCTTTTTCTTCGGCGCCGGAGCGGGCGCCGCGCCGAACACGAAGGCTTCGGAGGCGGCGATCACCCCTTCGGCCACCATCGCGGCATTGGTGTCGGCCAGCAATTCCTCAAGCGGCTCGCGGCACGAGCTGCAGCCGCCGCCCGCCTTGGTGTAGAAAGTCACCATCTCGGGCGAGGTCAGCTTGTTGGTGCGGATCGCGCGCTCGATCATCCCGGCGTCAACGCCAAAGCACTTGCAGATCAGCGCGCCCTCTTCGTGGTCATCCTCGTCCAGCGCCTCGCCGGTATAGGCGGCGACGGCGGCGTGCAGCGCCTCTTGGCCCATGACCGAGCAATGCATCTTCTCGGGCGGCAGACCGTCGAGGAAATCGGCGATGTCCTGATTGGTCAGCCGCCGCGCCTCGGTGATCGTCTTGCCGATGATCAGTTCGGTGAGCGCCGAGGACGAGGCGATGGCCGAGCCGCAGCCGAAGGTCTGGAACTTGGCGTCTTCGATCACATCGGTTTCGGGGTTCACCTTGAGCATGAGCTTCAGCGCGTCACCGCAGGACAGCGAGCCCACTTCCCCCACCGCGTTGGCGTCAAGCAAAGCGCCAGCGTTGCGCGGGTTGAAGAAGTATTCCTTGACCTTTTCCGAGTAGTCCCACATCGCGCCCGCTCCCTTAGCAGAAGGATTTGCCGCAGCCGCAGGACGACTGGGCGTTGGGGTTGTCGAAAACGAAGCCCGAGCCTTCGATCCCGGTGACAAAGTCGATCTTGGTGCCGGTCAGATGCGCCTGGCTTTCGGGATCGACGAGCACGGTGACCTCGCCAGCTTCGATGATGGCGTCGTCGGGCTGGGCTTCGAGTTCCAGCGCCATGCCGTATTTCATCCCGGCGCAGCCGCCGCCCTGAACCATGACGCGAAGGCCCGCGACGGGCTGCCCGGCGCCGTCGATGGCGGTCTTGATGGCGCTGCGGGCGGGTTCGGTGATCTCGATCATCTTGCTCTCCTGTGCGGTGCTGAGGTGGCATCGGAAGAGATGAAGCAAGCAGCGTGCCAAGTTGCGCGCGCCGGGTGATCCATTGATTTTATGAGAAATTCTTCAAACCATGTCGCGACAATGAATGATTTGCGACAGGTGCGACAAAAGCCGACAGTGCCAAGGGGGCTTGCGCAGTGCGGCTTAGGCGTCGTCCCCCGACTGCGCGAGGATATCCAGGATCCACCGCCCGCCGAAACGATCCGTGGGATCAAGCTCGGCAGCCTTGGCAAGCACGTCCTCGGCCTCGGATCTCTGACCGGTGCGGGCGGCGCAATAGCCGATCGCGACGAGCACCTGCAGGAACATCCCCGGCGCGAACTCATGGGCGGTGAAATCGGCGTCCGTGGCGCGCACCTCGCGCCAGTCGGGCGAGACGTTGAGCCGCCGCGCCACATGGCCCAGCAGCACATGCGCCTGCATCCGCGCCGCGGCATAATCATGGGTGTAGTAATAAAAGCGATAGGCCGCGAGCCGCACTTCCGCGTCATCGGGCGCAGCCTCAAGCGCCGCGGCGATCACCTCGGCCCCCTCCTCGGGGTTGCTGTGCGGTGCCTCGGCCCCGGCCAGCAAGTCGTGCCTGTCACTCTGGGGCAAAACAATCCGCCCGTTCTTCGCAATCGTCGCAGGTGGGCGACAGACACAGCGAGAACGCCGCATCCGAGCAGATCTGCCGATAGAAGAACTTCTTCCAGCGCATGTTCTGGCTGTTCGCGGCGGCGAGCCCCGGCAGATGCCGCGCGATAAGCCCGCTCAGCGCCGCGCGCGAGGGCAGGCCGCAGTCTTCCCACAGGTGCCGCCGCTCCATGGCGCGCCGGGCGAGGATCGCGGCAAGCCAGCGCGCCTCGTCGTCCGAGGCCCGCGCGCGCCAGAGGATCAGCGTGGCGATCGCCTGCTGGTCGGCGGAATATTGCGGCGCAGGCAGGCTCAGGTCCGGCAGCACCGCCGAAGGCGACCAGCGATCGCGCAGCCGCGCGATCTCGGCCCCCGAAAGGCCAAGCCGCTCGGTCAGCGGCCCCTGCCCGGCCTCGCGCTCGGCCAGCGCATGGTCGAGGATGCAGGCAAAATCCGAGCGCGACAGCATGGCCGCGGCAAGCGCGCCCTGCACCGCGGGAAGATCAGTCAACAGCTGCATGGCTCTGGCAATCCGACGGGCAGACCCGCGCGCAGGCCCCGCAGCCGATGCAGAGATCGGGCGCGACCATGGTCATCACCGATTTGATGATCTCATCCTCGACATCATCGTATTCGTCGGTGCCCGGCCGCACGAGATCGCCATCTTCGGTCAGCCCGTGCAACGTCATCACACCGCGGCCGCAGACCTTGTAGCAGCGCCCGCAGCCGATGCATTTCTCGGGGTCGATCGCCATGAGAAACTCGGGCACATATTCCGTGCCGCCCCGGGTGAGCGCCGTGCGTGTCATGCGCTTTCCTCCGCCGCTTTCTTGGCAGCCTTGAGTTCCTTTCGCGCCTCGGTCAGTTCCTTGAACACCTCATAGGTCGCGGCGGCCACTTCGGGGATCTTCTGCCAGTCGGTGGGCAGTTCCTCGGCCAGATCGTGCAGGTTCATCTTGGCGTCGGTCGAGCGCATCGACAGTTTCTTGACGCGTTTTTCCAGATCTTCGACGGTCATCCTTTTGATCCTTTCTGGGGTTCGTTCTGGGGTCCTTTCCGGGGTGTCAGCCCGCGCAGAAAGCGCGAGGCAGGCGTGCGTCCCGCGGGGCGGCGCGCCACCAGCGGCGGCAGGCTCACCACGGGTTTCGCGGCGGGCAGCGGGGCGATGCGGATCATCGCCTCAGCCCTTCGCGGCGTCGGGATAGGTGTCGATGATCTCGGCGGCGCCCTCGACCAGCTTTTCCCCCGCCTCGGCAAGCTTGGCCCATGTCTCGAAGCCAAAGCGATGCACGTCGCGCAGATGTTTGGAGACCACCACCAGCTTGCCCGCGATCAGCACGATGCGGCCAAAGCCCTCGTGGCTCATCTTCTGCATCTGGCTGGCCATGCAGCCGGTCTTTTTCTCGATCATCAGCCCGACCGCATCGTAGAACTTGCCAATGCGCCACATGACGTCGGGATCGGGATCGCCGATGATTGGAATCTCGCGCCGCTCTTCGCGGGTCACGATGAACTCATCCATCAGCTCGGCGTCGGACTTGCCGTCCCACTGCCCATAGCTGTCCTCGGCGCGGATCACCGCGGCAAGCTGGGTCAGGAAATCGCTTTGCACCATGTCGCCCCCGCGCGGGGCCTCTAGGGTATCCGAGACCATCAGGCCCACTCCTCTTCATCCATGAAATCGGGTTTTTGAAACGTGCCGAGTATCTTGCGCAGGAAGGGCGGCGGCGTGCCGCGCAGCATCTCTTGCGTTTGGGCCAACACGTCGCTGATCGGCTCGGGGTCCTTGCGTTTGATCGGATGGATCCCCGCCTTCACCACCTTGGCCGCCGAGGGCCCACCGATGGCCAGCGCAAAGAGCAGCGCGCAGCCCTCCAGCGCCTCAACCTTGGGCGTGATCTTGTCGTCCTGATCGTCGTGCTTGCCCTTTTGGCCGGTAACATTGTCGAAGGCATGCGCCTCGATGAACCGAAAGCCGCTTTGCCAAACCTCGTAGATCGCGAACTTCTTGGCGCTGCCGAAATGCGCGCCGAGGGTTTCCATGTCATTGGTGGCGATGGCGATGCGCAGGGGCGTCTCG
This sequence comes from Salipiger sp. ABN3_019, assembly GCF_056158605.1. Lineage (NCBI taxonomy): Bacteria > Pseudomonadati > Pseudomonadota > Alphaproteobacteria > Rhodobacterales > Roseobacteraceae > Salipiger > Salipiger sp. ABN3_019. The sequence goes on along the minus strand of NZ_JBSWTP010000009.1, from coordinate 1,958,775 downwards.
CCCGGTGCCGGTCCGTCTGAAGTGGCGCTGTCAATGACGCGCAATGTGCGGGACATGATCGAACTCCTCTGGGATGGGGGCGGCGCCAAAGTCTTCCGGCGTCGCGCGGTGATGTTGCGCCTGCATGATGTTGGCGAACTCGTAGAGAAAGGCGCGGCTGCCGCGGTAGCCGACGCGGCAGAGATCCTGCGCGCCGATGCGGTCGAAGATCGGGAAGCCCACGCGCATCAGCGGCAGATGCAGCGCCTCCGACAGATGCCGGCCGTGGCTGTGGGTGAGCAGGATCTGCGCCGCGCCCGCCTCGCTGCCGCGCCGCAGATCGCCCAGATCGCCCAGCACCACCTCGTCGCAGGGCATCCGGTCAAAAAGCGGCGAATGTTGCGAGGCGGTGACCGCCGCGACGATCTCGGTGCCCATGGAACTCAGCGCGGTCGACAGCGAGAACAGCAGGTCAGGATCGGCCCCGATGGCCACCCGCACGCCGCCGGTATGGAAATGCGCGTCCAGCGCCGCGTCCACCAGCCGCGCACGATCGCGCTTGACCGAGGGCGGCGGATCGGCGACGCCCGAAAGCGCCATGAGCGTGCGCACCAGCGCGTCCACCGGTTTCAGCCCGGTGACCGACTGGAACACGCGATAGGGCACCATGGCGCGGTCTTCGATGATCTGCGCCGCCTTGCGCATGCTCTCTCCGATGGCCAGCGTGAAGGCGCTGCGCGCCGCCTCGGGGATGCGGGCCACCGGGGTGCCGCCCTGGGTGGCGCCCGACCAGTCGTCGCTCACATGGCCGTCGAGCGAGCCCGAGATGTCCGGCAGTACCAGCGGCTCGAGCCCGAAGGAGCGGATCAGCCGCGTCAGCTCGTCGATATCGCCGGGCGTCAGATGCGCCCCCGCAAGCAAGGTGACCTGCCGCAGATCCACATCGCGCTCGGTCACCCGCGGCACCAGATCCGCGACAATGGCTTCCACCGCCTTGGCCCAGCCGTCCTGCAGCGCGCCGTCGAAATCGGGGGTCGAGGCATAGACCACTTTGGTATCGGCAAAATCCTCACGCCGCTGCAGGATCAGCCGCAGATCGCCCGGCACATCCTCGCCCCGCGTCTCGGTGAGCGCGGTGGAGGCGATGCCGATGAACTCCGGCGCGCTCTTCTTGCGCAGGTTCTCGATGGCTTCTTCGATCTGATCGGCGCCGCCAAGGATGGTCGAGACCTCATTCATCGCCGTGGTCTGAAGCGGCACCGCCTCTTTGAAGTGGCGCACGAGGTGGACCATGGCAAAGGCGGTGCAGCCCTGCGAGCCATGAAACAGCGGGATCGCCCGGTCGATCCCGAGGTAGGCCAGCGCCGCGCCCAGCGGGGCCGAGCTTTTCAGCGGCATGGTCGAAAGCGCGCGCTTGGGATGGGTCAGCTTGGCCATGTCAGCAATCCTCGAAATCGGTGGCGGAGGAGGTGAAGCCTGCGACCTCTACCGGCGCGGCCAGGGCAGCGCCCGAGGGCGGCAGCGGCGGCACCAGCGAAACCGCCCTGCCCGTTCCGGCGATCCCGGTGACCGGGCACTCTCCGCTCAGCGGCGGCAAGGTGCGGGTCTCGGTCAGCGGCGTCTCCCAGGGCGCGGGCGCGCGCAGCTCTTCCCACATCGGATTGTTCACCGCGCGGTCGATGGCGCGCAGCAGATCGACCATCCCCATGTAGCCCGCGTAGGGCTCGTGCTTTTCCTGATTTACATCGACCCAGGGCATGCGCGCCTTCAGCGCGACGAACTGGCTCCGCCCGCCCGACATCAGCACATCGGCGCCCGCGTCCTTGAGCAGCCGGTACATGTCCTTGGGCGCCAAATTGTCGAACATATGCTTGTCGTCGCCCATGATCTCGGTGACGCGGGTCTTGTCCTCTTCGGTGGCCTTGCGCACCGAGGTGCCGATCACCTCCATCCCCAGTTCCTGCAGCGCCGCCACCACCGACCACGACTTGTGCCCGCCGGTGTAGAGCAGCACCCGCCGCCCCTCGACCCGCGCGCGGAAGCCTTCGAGCCGCGCCCAGATCGCCGCCTCTTCCTCGGTGATCAGCGCCTCGCAGCGGTCCAGAAGTTCGGCATCGGCGCCCTGCTCCACAAGGATGCGGCACATCTCGCGCAGCGAAGCGGAAGTATCGGAGATGCCGTAGAAAGACCCCTCGAACCACGGCACGCCATGGCGTTCCTCGAGCTTGCGGGCGACGTTGATCAGCGCCTTGGAGCAGACCATCATCGTCACCTTGGCGCGGTGCATATAGGCGACCTGCTTGTAGCGGGCATCCGCCGCCAGCGAGCCGAGGATGCGGATCCCCAGCTTGTCGAACAGCGGTTTTACCTGCCACAGCTCGCCCGACAGGTTGTAATCGCCGACGATATTGATGTCGTAAGGAGTTAGCGTCTCGGGCTCCAGCGTGCCGATCACGTGATCCAGCATGGCCTCGCCCGCCAGCTTATTGCCGAGGTTCTTGGAGCCGACGAAGCCGGGCGCGTTGACCGGAATGCAGGGCGTGCCGAATTTCTCGGTGGCGGCGCGGCACACCGCGCCGATGTCATCCCCGATCAGCGCCGGAACGCAGGTGGCATAGACAAAGACCGCGGGCGGCGCCTCGGCCTCGATCACCTCGCGGATCGCGCGGAAGAGCTTGCGCTCGCCGTGCCCCATAACGATGTCGAGCTCGCTCATGTCGGTGGTGAAGCCGGTCCGGTAGCGCTCGGACCCCGAAGAGGCCGCGCCCCGGTTGTCCCAGCCGTTGCCCTCGCAGGCCAGCGGCGCATGCACCAGATGCGCCACGTCGACGATGGGCTGCAGCACGATCTTGGCGCCGTCGAAGGCGCAGCCCCCCGCCGCCGCGCCGGGGGTCAGCGGCTTGGCGCAGCCCTTCTTGCGCTGCTGCTCGGACTTCGAGACGTTGGTGCCGCAGGCGGGCTCGTCAAAGACATCGGCGATCTTGTCTTTCAGGGCATCGGCCATCTTGGGGTCTCCTCGCGCGGGTTCGAGGTATCCAAGCAAGCGCCGTGCCATCCGCCATTGGCCGCGGTTTTCAAGGGCGCGCGGGGCCTTACCGGGACATGGAGCGCCTGTAGCTTTCCCGACAATGGGGCATCCGAAACGCTGGGGCACTATCCTGAGGCCGCGCAGAAGGCGCTATCGAACCAATGCATTCGAATGTATGATTTTGGTGTCTTAGGGAGGAGACCAACATGATCAGGAGAACCGCGCTCGCCGCCATTCTGGCGGCGGCGCCTGCAATGGCCATGGCAGCAGGAAAAACCCATCACGTGGCGATCCACGTCGATCAGAACGAGCCGCATGTGCTCAATATGGCGCTCAACAACGCCCAGAACCTCGCGGCCTATTACGCCGAGGTGGGTGATGAGGTGGTCATCGAGATGGTCACCTATGGGCCCGGCCTGCACATGCTGGTCGAGGGGAAAAGCCCGGTGAAGGACCGGATCGAGACGATGTCGCTGGAACTGCCGATCACCTTCTCGGCCTGCGCCAATACGATCGCCGGGATGGAGAAGAAGACCGGCGAGAAGGTCGTGCTGCTGGAAGAGGCCGGCGTGGTGCCCTCGGGCGTTGTGCGGCTGATCGAGCTGCAGGAGGAAGGCTACGCCTACGTGCGGCCCTAAGCGGCGCAGTGCCTCGCCCGGCGGCTTCGCCTTGATCCCGGGCGTGTCGGCGCAACGCCAGAAAAACACCGGCCGCGGTCTCCCGCGGCCGGTGTCCTGTTCGCCCTGCCTCGATTAGCGGGTCAGGTCGTAGCTGTAGTCGGTCTCGCCCGGCACGATGGTGTCGTCGTCGAGCTTGTCGAACACCGTATCCAGCAGCTTGACCAGCACCGTCAGCGCGCCTTGATACCCCATGGTCGGGAAGCGGTGGTGGTGGTGGCGGTCGAAGATCGGGAAGGCCAGACGGATCAGCGGCGTGCCGGTGTCGCGCTCGAGATACTTGCCGTAGCTGTTGCCGATCAGCATGTCGCAGGGCTCGGTGTTGAGGAACGAGCGCATGTGCCACAGGTCCTTGCCCGCCCAGACCTGACCCTGCTTGCCGAAGGGCGAAGAGGCCAGAAGCGCTTCCATCTTGGCGGCCCACTTCTTGTTGCCGTTGGTCGCAAGGCAGTGCACCGGCTCGCCGCCCAGTTCCATGACGAAGCGGGTCATGCCGTAGACGAAATCGGGATCGCCGTAGATCGCGAAGGTCTTGCCGTGCAGCCACGCCTGGCTGTCGGCGATGGCATCCACCAGACGGCCACGCTCGAGGCGCAGTTCCTCGGGGATCTCCTTGCCGGTCAGCTCCTGCACTTTCATCAGGAACTCATCGGTGCCCTGCACACCCATCGGATAGTGCAGCGCGGCGGTCTCCTGCCCCTTGCCCGCGATATATTCCAGCGTCTTGGGGCTGCAGTATTCCTGCATCGAGATCGTCGCCTTGGCGTTCAGCGCCGCCTTGGCCTCGTCGAGCTTGGTGCCGCCGTCATACATGCGGAACTCGCCGTCCGAGGGCGTGTCGTAGACGTCCGAGACATCCGACAGGAAGCTGAACTCGACGCCCATGGCATCCAGCATCTTCGTGATCTCGCGGTTGTTGGCCACGGCGAACCCGTCGAAACCGGGGATGATGTTGATCTTGTCGGTCTCGGTGCGTTCCTCGCCTTCCCAGAAGTGGCTGATGATGCCCTTTTGCATGTTGTCATAGCCATCGACGTGGCTGCCGACGAAGGCCGGAGTGTGCGCGAAGGGCACGTCGAAGTCTTCGGCGACAGAGCCCTTTTCCTTGGCCTGCAGGATGAAGGAGTTGAGGTCGTCGCCGATCACCTCGGCCATGCAGGTGGTGCTGACCGCGATCATCTTGGGATCGTAGAGCGCCTTGGCGTTGGCCAGACCGTCGACCATATTGACCAGCCCGCCAAAGACCGCCGCATCCTCGGTCATCGAGGACGACACGCAGGAGCTCGGCTCTTTGAAGTGGCGCGACAGATGCGAGCGGTAGTAGGCGACGCAGCCCTGGCTGCCGTGCACGAAGGACAGCGTGTCCTCATAGCCAGCGGCGGCAAACACCGCGCCGAGCGGCTGGCAGGCCTTGGCGGGGTTCACCGTCAGCGCCTCGCGGGCGAGGTTCTTCTCGCGGTACTCCCACGACTTGGTCCAGTCACCGATCTCGGTGACCAGCTCGTCGGGATGGCCGCATTCGAACTTCATCTTCTTGTTGGCCAGCATCTCCTTGTATTCGGGCTGCTGGAAGAGCGGTGCGTGGTCGAGCACCTTGTCGCCGGACTGGGGCATGGATGTATTCCTTCTGTTGGCCGTCCGCATTCCGAGACGCGCCTGTTGAGGGGATCATGTGGGAGGGGCGCCGGGGGACCGGGAGCAATGGCCCCCCGGCGCTGGGAAAACGCGAAGGGTTACTCGGCGGCGATGGCCTGACCGGCTTCCCAAGGCGCGTCATAGAGGTTCCAGACCGGCGAGTTCACCGCCATGTCCATGTCGCGGGCGAAGATCGCGAAGCCGTCATAGCCGTGGTACGGACCGGAGTAGTCCCAGCTGTGCATCTGGCGGAACGGGATGCCCATCTTCTGCACCGGGTATTTCTCCTTGATGCCCGAGCCGACGAGATCGGGGCGCACGCGCTCGATGAACTTCTCCAGCTCGTAGCCGGTGACATCATCATAGATCAGCGTGCCTTCCTTCACGTAGTGGCCGGTGCGCTTGTAGTCGTCGCCATGGGCGAACTCATAGCCGGTGCCGGCGATGACCATGCCCAGATCGTCATAGGCCGTCACCACGTGGCGCGGACGCAGGCCGCCGACGTAGAGCATCACCGATTTGCCTTCGAGGCGCGGCTTGTATTTGGCGATCACCTCGTCGACCAGCGGCTGATACTTGGCGATAACCTTCTCGGCGTTTTCCTGAATGGTCTCGTCGAAGTTCTTGGCGATGGCGCGCAGGCTCGCGGCGATCTGGGTCGGGCCGAAGAAGTTGTACTCCATCCAGCCGATGCCGTGCTTTTCCTCCATGTAGCGGCAGATGTAGTTCATCGACCGATAGCAGTGGATGAGGTTGAGCCGGGCCTTGGGGGCGCGCTCGATCTCGGCCAGCGTCGCGTCGCCGGACCAGTTGCCGACCACGTTCAGACCCATCTCTTCGAGCAGGATGCGCGAGGCCCAAGCGTCGCCGCCGATGTTGTAATCGCCAATGACGTTCACATCGTAGGGGCCGGGCTCATAGGCCTTCACCGCATCGCTTTCTTCCTGTTCGAACACCCAGTCACGCACCGCGTCGTTGGCGATGTGGTGACCCAGCGACTGCGACACGCCGCGGAAGCCTTCGCAGCGGACCGGCACCATGGTCTTGCCGGTTTCCTTCTTCTTCTGGCGGGCGACCGCTTCGATGTCGTCGCCGATGAGGCCGATCGGGCATTCCGACTGGATCGTGGTGCCGTTCGACAGCGGGAACAGCTCGTTGATCTCGTCGATGGTCTTGGCCAGCTTCTTGTCGCCGCCAAAGACGATGTCCTTTTCCTGGAAATCGGTGGTGAACTGCATCGTCACAAAGCTGTCCACGCCGGTCTTGCCGATGTAGTAGTTGCGGCGCTGCGACCACGAGTACTGCCCGCAGCCCACGGGGCCGTGCGAGATATGCACCATGTCCTTCACCGGTCCCCAGACCACCCCCTTGGAGCCCGCATAGGCGCAGCCCCGGATGGTCATCACGCCCGGCACGGACTTGACGTTGGATTTCTGGGTGTCGCATTTCGACGCGATCCCGGTGGTGGCATCGGGCTCTTCTTCCGAAGGCTTCGACACCGTCAGGTGCTTGGCGCGGCGTTTCTTCGCCTTGGCCGGATAGGCTTCGAGGACTTCCTCGATCATCGCCTCATAATCTTCCGGCCCGTTTGCGTGATCCTTGGCCATCCTTTTGGCTCCTCTCACTGATTTCCGGGGGGATGGAGGCCGCAGCGCGCGGCCTCCGGTGGCTCTGGGGGCTCTGGGGTCGGGCCGTCTCAGCCAGCCTGCGCTTCGGAGGCGGCGATGGCCGCGAGACGCTCTTCCTCGGACTGCATGATGCCGAACTCCATCAGCATCTCTTCCAGCTCGTCCATGGTGACCGGGGTCGGGATCACGCCCTTGCCCGAGTTCTCGTGGATCTTGCGGGCCAGTTCGCGGTACTCGTTGGCCTGCGCGCTTTCGGGCGCATATTGCAGCACAGTCTGGCGACGCAGTTCCGCGTGCTGCACGATGTTGTCGCGCGGCACGAAGTGGATGAGCTTCGATCCCAGCTTGGCGGCCATCGCTTCGGCCAGTTCCAGTTCCTTGTCGGTCTGACGCTCGTTGCAGATCAGCCCGCCAAGGCGCACGCCGCCGGAGTTGGCGTATTTCAAAATGCCCTTCGAGATGTTGTTGGCGGCATAGAGCGCCATCATCTCGCCGGACATGACGATGTAGATTTCCTGCGCCTTGTTCTCGCGGATCGGCATGGCGAAGCCGCCACAGACCACGTCGCCCAGAACGTCGTAGGACACGTAGTCCACGTCGTCATAAGCGCCGTTTTCCTCGAGGAAGTTGATCGAGGTGATCACGCCGCGGCCGGCACAGCCGACCCCCGGCTCGGGGCCGCCGGACTCGACGCATTTGATGTCCTGATAGCCAACCTTGAGCACGTCTTCGAGCTCGAGGTCCTCTACCGAGCCCATCTCGGCGGCAAGGTGCAGCACGGTGTCCTGCGCCTTGGAGTTGAGGATAAGGCGGGTGGAGTCCGCCTTGGGGTCACAGCCGACGATCAGGATCTTCTGACCCATTTCGACCAGCGCTGCGAGGGTGTTCTGCGAGGTGGTGGACTTGCCGATCCCACCCTTGCCGTAGAAGGCGATCTGACGAAGTTCGCTCATAATCGGTTCCTTTGGTTGCTTCGTTCGGTGTCATGGTCGAGACGGTGCGCGACCGCGCTCGATGAGTAAGAAGCAGGGAGCGTGCCAAGCCGTGGAAATCACTCAGGTGGTTTAAAATCAGTGGCTTAGGCGGATTTTTGGAGCTTGGAGCAAAGCCGACAAAAGCCGACAAAGACCGACAGTCACACCCCATATTCGCACTGCCCCAAAAAAGGACGCGGCCCCGAACCACCGGAGCCGCGCCATAACGGGTTTTGGAGGGGAAGGCCGGATCAGGCCGCGTCGCTGGCCGCAGAGAGCGGCAGGCCGAAGGTCTCGGCGATGCTCGCCAGCCAGCCCGAGAGCCGCTCTTCGGTCAGCATGGATTCATTGTCGAGATCGAGCGCCAGCCCAAGGAAGTGATCGCCGTCGACCGCCATGGACTCCTCGAAGCCGTAACCTTCGGTCGGCCAGTAACCGACCATCTTGGCACCGCGCTCTTCAAAGAACTCATGCAGGAAGAAGACGGCGTTGATGAACTCCAGCGGATAGGTCACCTGATCGCCAAGCCCGTAGATCGCGATGGTCTTGCCCTCAAAGCTCTGGTCCTCGAGCTTGGGCAGGAACTCCTCCCAGCTTTCGCTCTCGGCATCGGCGCTGAGGCCGGGCAGCAGCCCGTCGCCCAGCGTCGGCGTGCCGAGGATCAGGAAGTCGTAACTCATGAAGTCATCGACCTCGGTGCGGTTGACGTTCAGCGGCTTCGCCATCAGCTCATCGTCGAACTGGCGCTTGATCTGCTTCGCGATCTTGCGGGTGTTGCCGGTGTCGGTTCCGAAAAAGATGCCAATCTTGGCCATGGGCTGCATTCCTCTGTCTGGATGTCGGATGCGCGCAGCACCCATCCGCCGCGCGGGGCGGCACTGCGCCTGCCACTCATCCAGCAAGCCGCGTGCCAAGTGGTCCCCGCCGCCCCAAGACGCGAACACCCCGCCAACATGGGCGGGGTGTTAAAGGCGGCTCCAAAGGAGGCGGCGCGCGCCCTACTCTGCTGCGACCGCTGCGGTCTCGAGATAGGCAAGCAGAGTGTCCGGCGAGCTTTCGCCGTAGGGATCGTCGGGGCAGTTGTCCATCAGGCCGGGCTCTTCGAACCACGCCTCGACCACGCCATCATTGACGATCGCCGCATACCGCCAAGACCGCTGACCAAAGCCAAGGTTGTCCTTGCCGACCAGCATGCCCATCCGCCGGGTGAACTCGCCCGAGCCGTCGGGAATGACCTTCACATGCGCGATCCCCTGCGCGCGCGCCCATTGGTTCATCACAAAGCTGTCGTTGACCGACAGGCAATAAATCTCGTCGATGCCAAGGTCGCGGAACCGGGCGAAATTCTCCTCGAACCCGGGCAGCTGGTAGGTCGAGCAGGTGGGCGTGAACGCCCCCGGCAGCGAGAAGAGGATCACCCGCTTGCCCTTGAAGTAATCGGCGGTGGTCATGTCCTGCCAGCGAAACGGGTTCGGACCGCCGACACTCTCGTCGCGCACCCGCGTGCGAAAGGTGACATTCGGCAGCTTCATGTTGGTTTTCATCTGTCGCTCCTGTGATTGGGTGTTTGGGTATTGCCTGCGCAGGGCGCGGCTCAGTCCGAGCCGCCCGGCGCGCCGCTGAAGCGCACCAGCACATCCTCGTTGCGCGCGATGAACTGGCACGCCAGCCGGTAGCGCGGCGGCATGTCGTTGACCTCGGCGTTCTCGATCTCTGCTGGGGTCAGCTTCGAAAGCTCCTTGAGCCGCGCCTTTTCCTTTTCGGTCAGGGCCATGCCCATCGCGGGCTTGTCCTCGAGCGAGGTCACTTCGATCAGGCACGACCCGCAGTCGCCATCGCCGCAATCAAAGGGGATCGGGATCTCATGCTCTTTGGCGAGCGCGAGGATCGTCGCGGTGTTTCCGGCGACGGCGTAGACGGTTTTGTCGCGCTGCATGATCGGGGATTGGAAGGTAATATTGGCCATGGCTGTGCTCACTTGCTGTGTGGAAGGAAGGCCACCCGCGAAGGGCCGCTCTTTCGGATTTCAGCAAAACTCATGCCAGCCGGTGCGCAGTGGCGGGCGATCACGGGCGGCAAGGGAACTTCGGTGATCTCTGCCGGAAAGCCATCGCCGACCGGCGACAGACGCGCGCGCATCCGTGGGCTCGCGAACATCCGCCCGGCCTCGTCGATCAGCAGCACCGCATCCACGCCCATGTCCGAGGCGACCTGCGGCCAGTCCTGCGCCCCGGCAACCGACAGCGCGGTGGCCGCCGCATCGGCGCGGCTTGGGTCGGTGTCCAGCACCGTGACCGAGACGATCTGCTGGACCGGCCAGCCTGTCTTTGGGTCGATGATATGCGCAAAACGGGTGCCGGAATACTCGAAGTATCTCTCGTAATTTCCTGATGTGTATAGGCTTTCTCCGGGTCTCAACTCGACCGATGCGACCGCCCCCCAGACAAAGGGATCGCGGATCGCCACCCGCCATGGCCGCGCGCCGTTGCCGCCGCTCACCGTGACGTCGCCGCCCGCGTTGAGCACCGCGTTCTCGATCCCGCGCGCGTGCAGCACGGCCACCGCCTGCTCCAGTGCCGCGCCCTTGGCAAAGCCGCCGAGGTCAAGCTGCACGGCCCGGTTGATCGAGCGGACGCGCGTGCCGTCTAGAATGAGATCGGTCATCTTCGGCTGCGCGCCCAGCAGCGCACCAATCTGTTCGGGTGCCGGTGGCGCGCCTTCCGGGGGCGTGTCCTGATGAAATCCCCATAGGCCGATCAACGCGCCAATCGCGGGCTCGAACCGCCCGCCGCTGGCACAGGAGAGGTCCCGCGCCCGCGACAGCGCCGAGGCCAGATTTGGCGGCACCGAGGCAGGCTCTCCGCTGGCCAGCGCGGCATTGAGATCACTCAGTGCGCCCGGTCGCCATGCGTGCCAAGCGCCGTGCAGCCCCTGAAGCAGCTGCGCCACGTCCCCCGCCGCCGCCCGAGCGCGCGCGGGCCGCTCGCCCTGAATGACGATCTCGACAAGCGTGCCGAAGACATAGACCGTCTCGCGATATTCGCCGCCGCGCCCTGTCCGCAGCCCAAAGCCAAGCGCCGCCACAAGCAGCACCGCCAGCGCCCACAGACGCAGGGCGCGGGCACTCATCCGCGCGATCCGGCCGGGATGATCCGCTCGATCCTGATCTCCTCTGCCAGCCGTCCGCGCCGCTCGCTGGCACGAAACGGCAGGAAGGAGACGGCAAGCGCGGGGATGCAGAGCGCCGCGGCCAGCGCGTCGGAGATCCCCAGCGCGCTGCACAGGCTGACGCAGAGGACCAGCATCAGCACCGGCAGAAGGTACATCAGCCCCGCCGCCCCGAGAAAGGCCCCAGACGGCATGACCACCACCGCGCTGTCACCGGGCTGCGCCGGCCCCGCGTGGGGCAGCACGAGCCGCTCGGAGCGATGGGTCTTGCGCGCGGCGGCCATCTCGGTCAGCGCGCGCGGACCGCAGGTCTCGCGCACCGCGCAGGCGGCGCATCCGGCGGTGCGTCGCAGTTCCAGCTCGATCTGACCGTCGCGGGTGCCGATCACCCGCAGGGTCTCGCGCAGGAAACCCGGCGTATCGCTGGGGCTATTGCTTTGGGTGGTATCCATCTTCGGCCCTCCAAATCCTGACATCTTGCGCAACCGCCGACCGTCAGCCCGGCTTCACCTTCACCGCGCCGCCCAGCACCTGACACTGGCAGGCCAGCCGGTCGGATTGTCCGGCAAGGTTTTCGCGCAGAACCCGAAGCTCCAGCGCGGAGGGGTCCGACAGATGCTCAGAGCCCTCGAGCACATGGGTGATGCAGGTGCCGCAGTCGCCCTCGCGGCAGCCGAAGACGATCCCCGCCCCCACTTTTTCCGAGATCTCGATGATCCGCGTGCCCGCAGGCACGGTCACCGTCAGATCGACATCGGTGAACGTCAGACTTCCTTTGGTCATGGCGCGGGTCTCCCTCTGGCGGCGCGCGTGTCACGGCGTGTGCCTCAGAGCCAAGCAAGTGCCGTGCCAAACCTGTGAGCGCCTGCACCTTCAGCGCCAGTTCCCGCGCCCCGTGGGCCCATCCGCCCCCTGTCCGACATTTTGTAGCCATTGCGACAGCGGCGGCGCGCGGGCACCGCGAACACCAGCCTCCACCCAGCCACCCCACAGAAACGACGCGCGAAATCCACTTGGCACGGGCCTTGCTTCACCCTCTCCACCGCCGCCCCGCAGAGACAGAGACGCGGCAGAGGAGACCGAGATGAGCGAGATTTTCCTGATCCTGTTGGGCACCGCGCTGGTGAACAATGTCGTGCTGGTGAAGTTCCTCGGGCTCTGTCCCTTCATGGGCGTCTCGCGCAAGACCGACGCGGCCATCGGCATGGGGCTTGCCACCACCTTCGTGCTGACCCTCGCCGCCGCCGCCTCATGGGTGATTGAAACCGCGCTCCTGCTGCCTCTGGGCCTGCAATACCTGCGCATCCTCGCCTTCATTCTGGTGATCGCCGCCATCGTGCAGTTCACCGAGGCGGTGATGCGCAAGATGTCCCCGGTGCTCTACCGCGCGCTTGGCATCTATCTGCCGCTGATCACCACCAACTGCGCGGTGCTCGGCGTTGCGCTGCTGAACATTCAAGAAGAGCACAATTTCGCGCAGAGCCTGCTCTACGGCTTCGGCTCGGCGCTGGGGTTCACGCTGGTGCTCGTGATCTTTGCCGGGCTGCGCGAGAAACTCGCCCAGCTTTCAGTGCCCGCGGCCTTTGCCGGGGTGCCCATTTCCTTCATTTCCGCGGGCCTGCTGTCCATGGCGTTCATGGGCTTTGCCGGTCTCGTGCCCAATTGATCCGCCACGTTCGGAGGATACGACCATGCTTGCCGCCGCCGCCACCATGTCTGCCCTTGGCGTGACACTGGGCCTTGTTCTGGGCGTCGCCGCCCGCCGCCTGCAGGTGGACGCCCCGCCCATCGTCGAAGAGATCACCGCCGCCCTGCCCGGAACCAACTGCGGCCAATGCGGCTTTCCCGGCTGCTCGGGCGCGGCGGAGGCCATCGCAGAAGGCGGCGCGCCGCTCACCCTCTGCCCGCCGGGCGGGCGCGACGTGGTGCTACAGCTGGCCGAGATCACCGGCATTGCGCCGCCCGCGCCGGGCGACATGGCCGACACGACCCCGCGCATCGCCTTCATCTTCGAGGACCATTGCACCGGCTGCACCAAGTGTTTCAAGCGCTGCCCGACCGACGCCATCCTTGGCGCTGCCAAGCAGATCCACACGGTGATCCCCGACGCCTGCATCGGCTGCAACGAATGCGTCGAGGTCTGCCCGACCCAAGCGATCCTTCTGCGCAAAAAGCCCCGCACCCTGCGCAGCTGGTACTGGGAGAAACCGCAGACAGCCCAGACCAGCCAGACCGCCCAGACCAGCCGGAGGCTGGCATGAGCTTCCTGTCGCTCGCTGCCCTGCGCAAACCGGCTCAGCTTTTCGGCATCCGCGGCGGTGTGCACCCCGAGGGCCGCAAGTTCCTCGCCGCCCATTGCGCGATCGAGCCGCTGCCCATGCCCAAGCTCCTGCGCATTCCGCTGCAGCAGCACATCGGAGCAGAGGCCGAGCCGCTGGTGCGGCGCGGCGATCATGTGCTCAAGGGCCAGCTGATCGGCCGTGCGCGCGGGCCGGTGTCGGCCAATGTCCATGCGCCCACCTCGGGCGAGATCATCGCGGTGGGCCATTTCACCGCGCCGCATCCTTCCGGTCTGCCGGTGCCGACAATCACCCTGCGCCCCGATGGCGCCGACGAATGGGGCCCGCGCATGCCGCGCCTGCGCCCCGAGACCGCCAGCCCCGAAGATCTTGCCGCCCGCGTCGCCGAGGCCGGGATCGTCGGCATGGGCGGCGCCACCTTCCCCGCGGCGGTGAAGCTGAACCTGCGCGCGAAATACCAGTTGCACACGCTGATCATCAACGCCGCCGAATGCGAGCCTTACCTCACCTGCGACGACCGGCTGATCCGCGAGCAGGCCGAGGAAGTGGCCGATGGCGCGGCGATCATGGCGCGGGCGCTGGGGGTCTCGCGGCTGATCGTCGCCATCGAGTCGAACAAGCCCGAGGCCGCCGACGCGCTGCAGCGCCACAACCTGCCGATGGGCCTGCGGCTCGAGATCAAAGTGGTGCCGACGCAATATCCCATGGGCTCGGAAAAGCACCTCGTGCAGACCGTCACCGGGATGGAGACCCCGGCCCGCGCGCTCACCGCCGAGCTGGGCGTGGTTGTGCACAATGCCGCCACCGCGCAGGCGGTGCATGCCGCCGTGCGCTACGGCGAGCCGCTGATCTCGCGCGTGGTCACCGTTTCAGGGCGCGGCGTCGGTCAGCCCGCCAACATTCGGGTGCTGATCGGCACGCCGGTGGCGGATCTGCTGGACCATTGCGGCGGCCTGCAGGGCGAGCCCGACCGGCTGCTTCTGGGCGGGCCGATGATGGGCCAGCCGGTGCAGAACCTGCGCGTGCCCATCGTCAAGGGCACCAACGGCGTGCTCGCCCTCACCCGCGCCGAGACCCGCGCCAGCGAGCCGCACCCCTGCATCCGCTGCGGCTCCTGCGTGCAGGTCTGCCCCTGCGGCCTGATGCCCTTCGAGATGAACGCCCGCATTCAGGCCGAGGACCTTGATGGCGCGGCGGGCGTCGGGCTGATGGATTGCGTCTCCTGCGGCTCCTGTTCCTACATCTGCCCCTCGTCGATCCCGCTGGTGCAGGCCTTCAACTACGCCAAGGGCGCGCTGGCCGAGAGCCAGAGCCGCAAGCATCAGCAAGAGGCCACCAAGCGCCTCGCCGCCGAGCGTACCGCCCGTGAAGAGGCCGTGGCCGAGGCCAAACGCGCCGCCATGGCCAAGCGCAAGGCCGAGATGGCCGAAAAGAAAAAGCGCGACGCCGAGAAGAAGCGCGCCAAGGAGGCCGCAGCCGCCGCCTCGGATACGGAGGTCACCAAATGAGCCTTCCTCGCATCATTGCCGGGCCGCACACCCATTCGATGTTCAACGTGCCGCGCACCATGGTGGCGGTGATGGTCTGCCTGACCCCCGCGACGCTCTTTGGCATGGCGCAATTCGGCTGGCCCGCCGCGCTGCTCTTTGCGGTGACGCTGCTGTCGGCGCTGCTGTTCGAGGCGCTGGCCCTGTCGCTCGCGGGAAAACCGCTGCTGCGCGGGCTGTCGGACGGCTCGGCGGTGCTGACCGGCTGGCTGCTGGCGCTGTCGCTGCCGCCCTGGGCACCGTGGTGGCTGGGCGTCACCGGGGCGGGTATCGCGATCCTGCTGGCCAAACACGCCTTTGGCGGGCTCGGGCAGAACCTCTTCAATCCCGCGATGGTCGCCCGTGCCATGCTGCTGATCGCCCTGCCGGTGCAGATGACCACATGGGTCGCCCCGCTTGGCGGTGCCGGTCCCGATCTGGCTCAGGCGGCGGCGATCACCTTTGGCGGCGGCAGCGGCTTCGACGCGGTCAGCAGCGCCTCGACGCTGAACCACGTGCAAAGCAGCCTCGACGCCGGGGTGCCCATGGCCGAGATCCTCGCCGGGCTGCCGGACCTGAAGACCCACGCGCAGGGGATGATCTCGGGCAGCCTTGGCGAGACCTCGGCCTACCTGCTGCTAGGCGGGGGCGTCGCGCTGGTGCTCCTTCGGATCATCACGCTGGTGATCCCGCTCACCGTGCTGGGCTCTGTCTTTATCCTTGCCGCCATCGCCCATGCGCTCGACCCCGAGCATTTCATCCCGCCGCTGCTGCATCTGACCTCGGGCGGGCTGATGCTCTGCGCCTTCTTCATCGCCACCGATTACGTCACCTCGCCGGTCACCGGCGCGGGTAAAGCGATTTATGGCATCGGCGTCGGCGCGCTGATCTTCGTCATTCGCACATGGGGCGCCTTCCCCGAGGGCGTCGCCTTCGCGGTGCTGCTGATGAACGCGGTGACGCCGCTAATCGACACCTATGTGCGTCCGCGTGTCTTTGGCCGCACCCGCGCGGGCAAGCCGCTGCCGCTGACCGACAAGCTGGGAGAGAAGGCATGAGCGACACCCTGCAGCCCAAACCCCCGCGCCTGCGGGCGTTGCGCGACACGCCGCTCGCCGCCGGGCTTGCGCTGGGGCTCTTCGGCCTTGGCAGCGCGATGACGCTGGCGCTCACCGACCAGCTGACCATGGGCCCGATTGCGGCGCGCGAGGCCGAGGACATGCGCGCCTCGCTCTCGCAGGTGCTGACCATGGCGCATGACAACGACCCGGCGCAGGAACCGCTGGCGCTGGAGGACCCCGCTGAGGGGCCGCTGAACGTGCATCGTGCCACCCTTCACGGAGAGGTCACCGGCGCCGCTTTCGAGCTGACCGGCTACGGATATGGCGGCGCGATCCGGGTGCTGATGGGGATCGCCCCGGATGGCACGCTAAGCGGCGTCCGGGTGCTGTCGCATGCGGAAACCCCGGGTCTGGGCGACAAGATAGAGGCCGCCAAAAGCGAATGGGTTCAGTACTTTACCGGACGCAGCTTAACCAATACCGCGCCCGAGGGCTGGCACATCGCCCGCGACGGCGGGATCTTCGACCAGTTCTCGGGCGCCTCGATCACCCCGCGCGCAGTGGTCGCCACCGTCGCCCGCGGCCTCGCGCTGTACGAGCGCCAGCGCGCGGCGATCCTCACCGCAGCAGAAGGAGCCGAACCATGACCGATTACGCGCGCATCGCCCGCGACGGGCTATGGGACAACAATGTGGTCTTTGGCCAGCTTCTTGCGCTCTGCCCGCTGCTGGCGGTGACCGGCACTGCGACCAACGGGCTGGGCATGGGGCTGGCGACCACGGCGGTGCTGATCGCCTCGGGGCTGGCGGTCTCGCTGCTGCGCCATGTGATCACCCCCGACATCCGGATCCCCGCCTTCGTGCTGATCATCGCCTGCCTCGTGACGGCGGTGGACATGGAACTCAACGCCTTTGCCCATGAGTTGCACCGGCAGCTTGGCCTGTTCATCCCGCTGATCGTCACCAATTGCGCCATTCTTGGCCGCGCCGAGGCCTTCGCCTCGCGCCAGCACCCGCTCGCCGCGGGCTGGGACGGGCTGATGATGGGGCTTGGCTTCACCGCCGCGCTGGTGCTGCTGGGGGCGCTGCGCGAGATTCTCGGCGCGGGCACGCTCTTTGCCGGGGCCTCGGTCCTGCTCGGGCCGAGCTTTGGCTTTCTCGAGACCACGGTGATCCCCGGCTATCAGGGGTTTCTGCTGATGATCCTGCCGCCGGGCGGCTTTCTGGTGCTGGGGGGCTTGCTGGCGCTGAAGGCGCTGCTCGACCGGCGCAGCACGCAAAGCGCCGCGGGCCGCGGCAGCGCAGACCCGGCGCGCGTGTTCACCGCCGTGGGCGTGCTGCAGCCCGAGCCTGACATGGCTGATATGGGAGAGAGTGAATGAACGTCGGATGCGCCTATGCCAAACCCACCGCGCAGGTGTGGAAACGCTTTGAGATCGACGAGGGCGCCACGGTGCGCGACGTGATCGAGCGCTCGGGCCTGCTGGGAGAATTCCCCGAGATCGACCTTGCCGAGATGAAGGTCGGCATCTTCGGGACAGTGGCGAAACTCGACAAACAGGTGAAGGAGGGCGACCGGGTCGAGATCTACCGCCCCATTCACCCCGAGGCGGAACTGCTTGAAAAGAAGCAAAAAGGAGACGGATCATGACGCGCCTCACGCGCCGCGGCTTTGGCGCCGCATTGCTCTGCGGGGCGGCGCTTGCCCCGTTCACCCTGCCGGGCCGCGCCCGTGCGCTTGTGGTCGGCGGCGGCCCTGCCGGGGCCAGCGCCGCGCTCGCCCTCGCCCGCAGCGCGCCACGCGCGTCGGTGGTGCTGGTCGAGCGCGATCCCACGCGCCTTGCCCGCGCCGCCAGTCCCGCCTTTGCCCGCCCCGAGGCCGGGCCGACGCTGTCGGAGCTGCAGGCCGCCGGGGTCGAGATCATGATCGACGAGGTGACCGAAATCGACTGGCAGCGCGCAGAGCTACAGGGCTTCAGCGGGCGCAGCACCGGGTTCGATCAGCTTGTCATCGCGCCCGGCATCGCCGCGCTGCCCGAGGATATCCCCGGCTTTGACGCCGCCGCGCGCCACCGCTTCCCCGCCGCATGGGGCAATCGGCGCGAGGCGCTGCGGCTCTCGGCCCAGCTTGCCGCGCTGCCGGAAAGAGGCCACGTGGTGCTGCGCCTGCCTGCATCGGGCCTGAGCCATCCACAGATCGCGCTGTCGCGTGCACTTAGGTTGGCCGATCACCTCACAAAGCACCGCCCCTCGGCGCGGCTGACGGTGCTCGACGGCGGCGCAGCGGCGGGGCTTGCAGCGGCCTTTCACGCGGCGGTCCCCAAGGGGCTGGAGGCGCGCTGGCTTGGTCCGCGCGAGGGCGGCAGGGTCACCGCGCTCTCTGCGCCCGACGGCTCGATCGAGACCACTGCCGGACGGCTGCGGGCAGATGTGGTCAACTTCATCCCGCCGCAGGGGGCGGCGACGCTTGCGCGTGCCGCGGGGCTCACTGGCGCCGACCACTGGTGCCCCACCGATGCCGCCGGACGCTCCACCCTGCAGCCGCAGGCGATCATCCTCGGCGACGCGCGGCAGAGCGCGGCGCGGAGCCTGTCCTCGGCGCTGACGCAGGCGCGCGCGCTGCATATCTGAGCCGAGCCGTCGGGGCTGGAGCGATCAGCCCACCAGCCCCGACAGGTCCATGGCATCGCTGTCCTTCAGCGTCTTCAGTACGAAATCCGAGCGCACCTGCGAGATCTGCGGCATCTGCAGCAGCCGCTCGTGCAGGAAGGTCGAGAAGCTCTCGAGGTCGCGCGCGCGGACGTGCAGCACGTAATCGGCATCCCCCGACACCGAAAAGGCCGACTGGATCTCGGGCTGCCGGTCGATCCAACGCGAGAAATCGCTGTCGGTGGTCTTGTCGTGCACCCGCAGGTTCACCCGCACCACCACCCGGATCCCGAGCCCGAGCCGCCCCGCATCAAGCCGCGCGCGATAGCCCTCGATCACCCCTGCCGCCTCGAGCGCGGCGCGGCGGCGCGAGCATTGCGAGGGCGACAGGTTCACCACCTGCGACAGTTGCGCATTTGTCAGCGCGCCGTCACGCTGCAGCGCGTCGAGGATGAGACGGTCAAAACGGTCGAAGGCCACGGCGGGCAAACCTCATGCATTCATTTCAAGTCGGATACACATACCACGCGCTCTGAACGCAAACCATGCACGTTTTGCGCATCTCCTCAAATCGAAACGCATGCGATTGCACACAACGTGCAGCCTCCTCGCGCTATCCTGAGATCAGACAACAGGAGGCCGCAATGTTCGACACCACCCCCACCCATGTGCATCAGGCCATCGCTCAGGCGGTGCGGGATCACGGGATCGACACGATGTTCGGCCTGATGGGCGACGCAAATCTGTTCATCGCCGATCACTTCGTGCGCGGCTGTGGCGGGCGCTTCGTTCCGGCGGCGCATGAGGGCAGTTCGGTGCTGATGGCGCTGGCCTATGCGCATGTGGCGGGCCGCATCGGCGTCGCCACCGTCACCCATGGCCCGGCGCTGACCAATTGCGTCACCGCGCTGACCGAAGGCGCGCGCGGGCAGATCCCCATGGTACTGCTCGCCGGGGACACGCCGGTCGCCAACCCGCGCCACCTGCAGGGCATCGACCAGCGCGAGGTGGTGAAATCCACCGGCGCCGGCTTTGAACAGATGCGCTCGCCCGAGCTTGCGGTGCGCGACGTGGCGCGGGCCTTCTACCGCGCGCAGGTCGAGCGGCGGCCCATCGTGCTCAACATGCCCGCCGATTTCATGTGGCAGGATGCGCCCTATGCGCCCTGCGTGCTGGATGTGTTCGAGACCCGCAGCTTTGTGCCCGAGGGCGATGCGCTCGACGAGGCGATCGGGATGATCGCCAGCGCCCGCCGCCCGGTGATCCTTGCCGGGGCTGGCGCCTGCAGCGCGCGCGACCAGATCATTGCGCTCGCCGACCGGCTCGAAGCGCCACTGGCCGCCACGCTCAAGGCCAAGGGGCTGTTCCGCGGCCATCCGCACGACATGGACATCTTTGGCACGCTGAGCACGCCCGCCGCCTATGAGGTGATCGGCAAATCCGACTGTATCGTCAGCTTTGGCGCCGGGCTGCATGATTTCACCACCGACAAGGGCGCGCTGCTGAACGGCAAGCGGCTGGTGCAGATCGACAGCGACAGCCGGGCCATCGGCCGCAACGTGCATCCCGATGCGGGGCTCATCGCCGACGCCGGGCTGACGGCGGACAATATCGTGCACTGGCTCGATGAGGCAGAGATCCCCGCCAGCGGCTTCACCCGCGAGCTTGAGCCGGGCAGCCTGCGGCGCCATCCCCCGGCCCGCAGCACCAAGATGCCCGAAGGCTATGTGAACTACGTGGGCGCGCTCGACCGGCTGGAGCAGGCACTGCCGCAGGACCGCATCCTTGTCACCGACGGCGGGCGCTTCATGACCGAGGTCTGGTGCCGGGTATCCGCCCCCGATCCCCGCAGCTTTGTCGTCACCGCCAATTTCGGCGCCATCGGGCTTGGCCTGCAGGAGGCCATCGGCGCCGCGGTGGCGGCGCCCGAGCGGCCCGTGGTGCTGTTCTCCGGCGACGGCGGTTTCATGATGGGCGGGCTGGGCGAGTTCAACACCGCCGTGCGGCTGCGGCAGGACCTTATCGTGATCCTGTGCAACGACAGCGCCTATGGCGCCGAGCATATCCAGTTCATCGACCGCAAGATGGACCCGGGCCTGACGCAATTCGACTGGCCGAGCTTTGCCGAGGTTGCCACCTCGCTCGGCGGCAAGGGGCTGCTGGTGCAAAGCGAGGACGACCTGCAGACCGCCATCGACGCCATAGAGACCCGCGACCGCCCGCTGCTGATCGAACTGCGGCTCCATCCCAACGACGTGCCCCGGATGCGTCTCTGAGCGCAGGGCACCGCCGCAGCGCTTGACCTTCGGCGGCGCAGGGCGCAGGCATCCGGCGCCAGACCCCGGAGAGCCGCCATGTCCCGCCCGCCCCTCGTCATCTCGATCCAGAGCCAGGTCGTGCTTGGCCATGTGGGCAATTCCGCCGCGCTGTTTCCGATGCAGGCGGCGGGGCTCGAGGTGGCGGCGATCCCCACGGTGGTCTTTTCCAACACCCCCGATTACCCCACGCTGCGCGGCCGCGCCCTGCCCGCGGATTTCTTTGCCGAGCTGCTGCTCGGCGCCAAAGAGCGCGGCCTGCCAGAGCGCGCGGCCTATATCGTGTCGGGCTATATCGGATCGCCAGAGGTCGCTGAACTGACGGCGGGTTTCATCGCCGAGGCGAAGCGGCAGAACCCCGGCCTCACCTATCTGTGCGATCCGGTCATGGGGGATGCGGGACCGGGGCTTTACGTGCCCGGCAGCATCGCCGAGATCCACCGCGACCAGCTGCTGCCGCTGGCCGATCTCGCCACGCCCAACCCGTTCGAGCTGTCATGGCTCACCGGGCGCGAACTGCAGACCCTGGACGATCTGCGCGCCGCGCGGGCCGCGCTGCGGCTGGCCGAGGGCGCGCGCCTGATCACCACCGGCTGCGCGCTCGCGGACACGCCCGCGGGCCACATCGAAAGCGTCATCCTGAGCGGACCTGAGGTCACGCGTCACCCCGCCCCGCATCTGCCCATCGCGCTGCCCGGCACCGGAGACCTTTATGCCGGGCTGCTGACTGCGGCGCTGGCGCGCGGGCGCAGCCTGCCCGACGCTGTGGAGATGGCGCAGCAACTCACCGGACGTGCCCTGCAGCGCGCCGCCGCGCTTGGCGCCGGTGAGGTGGTGCTCAGCGATCCGGCACTGCGCAAGACCCTGCTGCAGTTGGAAAACGATTCAATTCTGCCCAATCCCTAGGCAACCTCCGGTGGCAGGCGCGCGACAGGTTGCGCGGAATTGCGCGGCAAGTCTGTTTCGAAACGCACCATGTCGCATCCAGCCCTCAGAATTGTCGCGAGCGCGATATTTCTACCCTCAGATTGTCGCGGATGATCCATGGCCTGCGTCGCATTTCTGCGGTGCGGCTCGGAGCGGAAGCGGCAGCGCGCACCACCGCGGAGGGCGGTGTCGCCTTCCGGGGCGCCCCCTTCTCCACCAGAGATCACGGGCCCCGCGCCCGGCCTACGGAGTTCGGCCATGACCGCTGACGCCAAGACCCTCGACCTGCTGAGCCGCCGCAAGCCCGGCCATTCGCTGCAGCAGGCCTTCTACACCGACCCCGAGATCTTCGCTCAGGACATGGAGCAGATCTGGTACCGCGACTGGCTCTTCGCCACACCGGTCGCCGCGCTGCCCAAGACCGGCAGCTATGTCACCCAGAAGGTCGGCCCCTACCGCGTGGTCATCGTCCGCGGCCCCGATGGCTCGATCCGCGCCTTCCACAACACCTGCCGCCACCGCGGCTCGGTGATCTGCAAGGCCGCCTCCGGTCAGGTCGCCAAGCTGGTCTGCCCCTACCACCAGTGGACCTACGAGCTTGACGGACGCCTGCTGTGGGCGCGCGACATGGGCAGCGATTTCGACGCCTCGTCGCATGGGCTGAAGCCGGTGCACTGCCGTGTGCTGTCGGGCCTCGTCTATATCTGCCTCGCCGATGAAGCACCCGATTTCGACGCCTTCGCCGCCATGGCCGAGCCCTTCCTCGCCGTGCACGACCTGAGCAACGCCAAGGTCGCGCATCAGTCGACCATCGTCGAGAACGGCAACTGGAAGCTGGTGTGGGAGAACAACCGCGAGTGCTATCACTGCGCCGGCAACCACCCGTCGCTGTGCCGCACCTACCCCGAGGATCCGACGATCACCGGCGTGTCGCAGGACGGCACCTTCCCGCCCATCGTCGAAAGCCACTTCAGCCGCCTTGAAGCCGCTGGTGCGCCCTCGCGTTTCCAGATGGGCGCCGATGGCCAGTACCGCCTTGCGCGCATGCCGCTGCTCGACGGGGCCGAAAGCTATACAATGAACGGCAAGATCGCGGTGCAAAAGCGCCTCGGCAGCATCCCGTTCAACGATGCGGGCACGCTGCTGAAGTTCCACTATCCGACCACCTGGAACCACTTCCTGTCGGATCATTCGATCACCTTCCGCGTCGTCCCGATCAGCCCGACCGAGACCGAGGTGCAGACCACCTGGCTCGTGCACAAGGATGCCGTCGAAGGCGTGGATTACGATCTGGAGAACCTCACCACCGTCTGGATCCACACCAACGACGAGGACCGTGTCGTGGTCGAGGACAACCAGCAGGGCATCAACTCGCCCGCCTATGAGCCCGGCCCCTATTCGGCCAGCCATGAGGATGGCGTGAACCAATTCGTCGACTGGTATTGCGACACGATGACCAAACGTCTCAGCCCCGCACGGATGGCAGCAGAATAATGGCGGCGGCAAACAACATGCCCTCCGCCGCCGTGCGCTATTGGAAAGATGACGAGATGCTGGAATGCGTCTCGGTCATCCCCGAGGCGCCGAATGTGTCGACCTTCTGTTTCGCGGCCCCGTCGGGCGCGCTGTTTGACTACCTGCCCGGCCAGTTCGTCACGCTGGAACTGCCGGTGCCGGGCGGGCCGCTGCACCGCACCTATACGATCTCGTCCTCGCCGTCGCGGGCGCTGTCGATCACCGTCACCGTGAAGGCGCAGCCGGATTCGATCGGCACGCGCTGGATGCTCGACAACCTGCGTCCGGGGATGCGGATCAAGGCGATCGGTCCGGCCGGGCACTTCACCTCGCATCACCACCCGGCCGAGAAGTATCTGTTCATCTCGGCGGGCTCGGGGATCACCCCGATGATGTCGATGGTCACCTATATGTATGATCTGGGGCGCATCCCGGATGTGGTGTTCATCAACTGCGCCAAGCGCCCGTCGGACATCGTGTTCCGCGAGCGGCTCGAGCATATCGCCAGCCGCATCGACGGCATCGAACTGCGCTGGGTGGTCGAGGAAGGCGACCGGTTCCACCCGTGGACCGGCTACAAGGGCATGTTCAACCAGCTGATGCTGGGCCTCACCGCGCCGGACTATCTGGAGCGCGAGGTGTTCTGCTGCGGCCCCGAGCCCTTCATGCAGGCGGTGCGCGAGGCGCTGCAGGGCCTTGGCTACGACATGGACCGCTACCATCAAGAGAGCTTCCAGCCCTCTCTGGCCAAGGAAGAGCAGGATGCGACCGAGGGCGATGTGGTGCCCGAGCACGACGTCTCTGCCGAGGTTACCTTCGCCTCCTCCGGCGTCACCCAGAGCTGCAAGGAGACCGATACGATCCTCGCCACCGCACGCTCGGCGGGTCTCAATATTCCCTCGGGCTGTACCTTCGGCGTCTGCGGCACCTGCAAGATCAAGAAGACCTCGGGTCAGGTCCACATGGTGCACAATGGCGGCATCACCGAAGAGGATATCGCCGACGGCTACGTGCTGGCCTGCTGCTCGCATCCCATCGGCAAGGTCGAAGTCGAGGCCTGAGCGCATTCAGACACGGACAAGGAAAAGGCCGTCGCGAGAGATCGCGGCGGCCCTTTTTGTCACTGCCCGAAGGGTGATCCACCCGAACTCAAGGCGAAGCCGCCGGGCGCGCGCGCCCGGCTATCGTTCGGGCTTACTCTGCCGCCACGGTCTTTACGCCGCCCGGCACGTAGTTGAGGATCGGCGCGAGCCAGCGCTCGACCTCCTCGACCGCCATGCCCTTGCGCACGGCGTAATCCTCGACCTGATCGCGCTCGACCTTCGCCACGCCGAAATAATAGCTCTCGGGATGGCCGATATAGAGCCCCGACACCGACGAACCCGGCCACATGGCATAGCTCTCGGTCAGTTCGACGCCGGTGGCATTGGTCGCATCAAGCAGTTCGAACAAGGTCGTCTTCTCGGTGTGGTCGGGCTGCGCGGGATAGCCCGGCGCGGGGCGGATGCCAGCGTATTTCTCGGCGATCAGTTCCTCGGGTGTGCAGGCCTCATCCGGCGCGTAGCCCCAAAGCTCGCGGCGCACCATCTCGTGCATGCGCTCGGCGAAGGCCTCGGCGAAACGGTCGGCCAGCGCTTTCACGAGGATCGACGAATAGTCGTCGTTCTTCGCCTCGAACTCCTTGGCGATGCGCTCTTCCTCGATGCCCGCGGTCACCACAAAGCCGCCGACGTAATCGGGCGTGCCCTCGGGCGCAACAAAATCCGACATCGCCACATTGGGCCGGTCGCCGCGCTTGGCGGTCTGCTGGCGCAGGGTGAAGAAGGTCGCCAGTTCCTCGGAGCGGGTCTCGTCCTTGTAGAGGCGAATGTCGTCGCCCACGGCGTTGGCGGGCCAGAAGCCGACCACGGCGCGCGGGTGGAACCACTTCTCGTCGATGATCTTCTTGAGCATCGCCTGCGCGTCGTCAAAGAGCGCGCGCGCCGCCTCGCCCTGCTTCTCGTCATCGAGGATCTTCGGATAGACGCCCTTCATCTCCCATGTCTGGAAGAACGGCGTCCAGTCGATGTAACGCGCCAGTTCGGCCAGATCCCAATCGTCAAAGGCCTTGGTGCCAAGGAAGCTCGGCGCGTGCTGCGGCTGGAAATCGAGTTTCAGCGCGTTGGCGCGGGCGTTCTCCAGCGGCAGGCGCTTCTTGGCCAGTTCGGCGCGGGCGTGCTTTTCGGCGACGTCGGCATATTCACTCTGCACATTCGCGACATACTCGGGCTTCTGCACCGGCGAGAGCAGCGACGAGACCACGCCCACGGCGCGCGAGGCGTCGTTGACATGCACCGCCTGCCCGGCGCCGTAGCGCGGGTAAATCTTCACCGCCGTGTGCACGCGGGAGGTGGTCGCGCCGCCGATCAGCAGCGGAATGTCGAAGCCCTCGCGCTCCATCTCCGAGGCCACATGCACCATCTCGTCGAGCGACGGGGTGATGAGGCCCGACAGGCCGATCACATCCACATTGCGCTCGCGCGCGGTGGCGAGGATCTTCTCCGCCGGGACCATGACGCCGAGGTCGATGATCTCGTAGTTGTTGCAGGCCAGCACGACGCCGACGATGTTTTTGCCGATGTCGTGTACGTCGCCCTTCACCGTGGCCATGAGCACCTTGCCAGCGCTCTCGCGGCCATCGCCGCCGTTCAGGCGCTTTTCCTCTTCCATGTAGGGCAGCAGCACCGCCACGGCCTGTTTCATCACGCGGGCGGATTTCACCACCTGCGGCAGGAACATCTTGCCCGCGCCAAAGAGATCGCCGACCACGTTCATCCCGGCCATGAGCGGCCCTTCGATGACGTGCAGCGGGCGCTCGGCGGCCTGCCGGGCTTCTTCGGTGTCGGCGTCGATGAACTCGGTGATGCCGTTGACCAGCGCATGCTCGAGCCGCTTCTCAACGGGCAGCTCGCGCCAGCTCATGTCCTTCTCGCGGCCCTTGGCGCCGCCCTGACCGCGATACTCCTCGGCCAGTTCCAGCATGTTCTCGGTGGCCGAGCCGCCGTTCGCGGGTTTGCGATTCAGCACCACATCCTCGCAGGCCTCGCGCAGCTTGGCGTCGATCTGGTCATAGACCGCCAATTGGCCCGCGTTGACGATGCCCATGTCCATGCCGTTCTGGATGGCATGATAGAGGAACACCGCGTGCATCGCCTCACGCACTGGCTCGTTGCCCCGGAACGAGAACGACAGGTTCGACACGCCGCCCGAGATGTGGACGTGCGGGCAGGTTTCGGTGATGCGCTTGGTGGCCTCGATGAAATCGACGCCGTAGTTGTCATGCTCCTCGATGCCGGTGGCGACGGCAAAGACGTTCGGATCGAAGATGATGTCCTCGGGCGGGAAGCCCACCTGCTCGGTCAGGATCTTATAGGCGCGCTGGCAGATCTCGACCTTGCGGTCCTCGGTGTCGGCTTGGCCCGTCTCGTCAAAGGCCATCACGACCACGGCAGCGCCATAGGCACGGCACAGACGCGCCTGATGCAGGAAGCTCTCTTCGCCTTCCTTCAGCGAGATCGAGTTGACGATGGACTTGCCCTGCACACATTGCAAGCCCGCCTCGATCACCTCCCATTTGGAGCTGTCGATCATGATCGGCACGCGGGCGATGTCGGGCTCGGCGGCGATGAGGTTGAGGAACTCGATCATCGCCTGCTTGGAGTTGATGAGCCCCTCATCCATGTTGATGTCGATCACCTGCGCGCCGTTCTCGACCTGATTGAGCGCGACCTCGAGCGCGGTGGCATAGTCGCCATTGGTGATCAGCTTGCGGAAGCGGGCGGAGCCGGTGACATTGGTCCGCTCTCCGACGTTGACGAAGGGGATCGCCTCGGTGAGCGTGAAGGGCTCCAGCCCCGAAAGGCGCATCTGCGGGATGTGCTCGGGGATCTCGCGCGGTGCGTACTCAGCCACGGCCCCCGCGATGGCGCGGATGTGGTCATAGGTCGAGCCGCAGCAGCCGCCAACGATGTTCACCAGCCCGTCGCGGGCAAAACCAGCGACCTGCTCGGCCATCTGCTCGGGAGTCTCGTCATATTCGCCCATCTCGTTGGGCAGGCCAGCGTTGGGATAGGCGCAAATCAGCGTGTCGGCCACCGACGAAAGCTCGGCAAGATGCGGGCGCATGGCATTGGCCCCAAGCGCGCAGTTCAGGCCAATGGTCAGCGGCGCGGCATGGCGCACCGAGTGCCAGAAGGCGGTGGGCGTCTGGCCCGAGAGCGTGCGGCCCGAAAGGTCGGTGATCGTGCCCGAGATCATCACCGGCAGCCGCTCGCCGCGCTCGGCGAACACTTCTTCGCAGGCAAAGATCGCGGCCTTGGCGTTCAGCGTGTCAAAGATCGTCTCGATCAGCAGGATGTCGATGCCGCCGTCGATCAGCGCCCGCGCCTGCTGGGCATAGGCCTCGCGCAGCTGGTCGAAGGTCACCGCGCGGTAGCCGGGGTTGTTCACGTCGGGGCTGATCGAGGCGGTGCGGTTGGTCGGCCCAAGCGCGCCAGCGACGAAGCGCGCGCGCCCGTCCTCGGCCTCGGCCCGGTCCATGGCCTTGCGCGCCAGCCGCGCGCCCTCGAAGTTGAGGTCATAGACCGCCGCCTGCATGTCGTAATCGGCCTGCGCGATGGTGGTCGACGAGAAGGTGTTGGTCTCGGCGATATCGGCGCCCGCCATGGCGTATTGGTAGTGGATCTCCTCGATCGCCTCGGGGCGGGTGAGGTTGAGGATGTCGTTGTTGCCCTGCTGCGGCTTGTCGCTGGAATGCGGCAGGTGGCAGGTGCAGGCGCCGCCGCCGCAGCCTTGGAAGTCGCCCTCCGACAGGCCCAGCTTCTGGATCTGCGTGCCCATGGCACCGTCGAGGATGAGGATGCGCTCGCGCGCGGCCGCCTCGAGACGGTCGAAGACGGGGGAGCGGGTCGGGATGGAAGCGGACATGACGGACTCCGGGCCAGAGGTGGCAAGCATTGGTTGCGCCGTCTCTAGCGATCTCGGGCGGTGAAGGCCATCTCATATTAATCATCGTTTATATGAAGACGGCTCAAGCGGCGGCCAAAAGCCTCTCAAGGCTTTTGCAAATCTCTTTGAAGAGATTTGCCCGGCCGCAACGCAAAGGGGCGGACCTTTCGGCCCGCCCCTCGCTGTCTCTCACCGGACCGATTAGTTCGGGATCAGGTCGGGCACGATGGTGACGATCCCCGGCGCGAACCACAGCAGCGCAAGACCGGCCACCTGGATCAGCACGAAGGGCAGCACCCCGCGGTAGATATGCCCCGTCGTCACCGAGCTTGGCGCCACGCCGCGCAGGTAGAACAGCGCGAAGCCGAAAGGCGGCGTCAGGAACGAGGTCTGCAGGTTCACCGCGATCATGATGGTCACCCATTTGGGATCGAAGCTGCCGCCATAGATCACCGG
Organism: Salipiger sp. ABN3_019; assembly: GCF_056158605.1. Classification (NCBI taxonomy): domain Bacteria; kingdom Pseudomonadati; phylum Pseudomonadota; class Alphaproteobacteria; order Rhodobacterales; family Roseobacteraceae; genus Salipiger; species Salipiger sp. ABN3_019. The sequence goes on along the minus strand of NZ_JBSWTP010000009.1, from coordinate 1,929,952 downwards.
CCCGACAATCGGCACCACGATGTAGATGATCTCGAGGAAGTCGAGCACGAAGCCGAGGATGAACAGCACCAGCATGACGATCAGGAAGACCTTATGCTCGTCATCGAAGCTGCGCAGGAAGCTCTGGATGTAGTGCTCGCCGCCAAAGGAGATCACCACGAGGTTGAGCAGCTGCGAGGCCACGAGGATGGTGAACACCATCGAGGTCACCTTGGCCGTCTCGCGCACCGCCGGGGTCAGCACCCCCGCTTTGAACAGCACCCAGCAGGCAAAGAGCAGACCAAAGAGCGCGTAGAGATAGGCCGCCTGTGCCACCATGAAGGCGATCCAGGTTTCGGCGCCCGCGCCCTCGGTGCCGACGCGCAGGTCGAAGTTCACCCCGATGAGGATCATGATCGCCACCGCGAAGGTGGACATCAGGATGATCTTCGGCGAGCGCCCCTCTTCGCCCAGCTTGCGGTAGGCCGCCAGCATGATGGCACCGGCCGCGCCGAGCGCCGCGGCGGGCGTCGGGTTGGTGATGCCGCCGAGGATCGAGCCCAGCACGGCGACGATCAGCACCAGCGGCGGGAAGACCACGCGGATGAGATCGTTCTGCGCAAGGCGCGCTGCCGCGTGCTTGCAGCCCCAGAGCGCGATGGCCCATGGGATGAGCATCATCAGCACGGTGGCGAGCGGCGAGGTGCTGGGCGAGATGAAGAGCACATCCACCAGCAGACCAAGCGCCAGACCGCCTGCCCCGATCAGCAGCGGCTTCGGCTCGGACGAGGGCGAGACCGCCCGTGCCCATGCCAGCACGATGCCCAGCAGCACGGCGATCACCGCGATGCCGGTGCCGATCGGCGCGGCATTGGCGATCTTTTCGGCGCGCAGGGTCTCGATCTCTTCGGCGCTCAGACGGTGCGATTGCTCGACCCCACCAGCTTCGTCGATAGCCTGCTGTTCGGCCACCGCCGCATCCCATGCCGCCTGACCGTGCAGGTCGATCATCGACGCCTTGCACTCTTCACCGACGTTGGTGCGCAGCGAGGCCATCTGGCCGCTGTCCGAGAAGCTGTCGACCTGCGTCGACTGCGAGCCGACGATGCCGATCTGCCCCAGTACCAGCGTGCCGGCGATGATCAGCGCCGGAACGCCGAGGTACCAGGTGAAGGCCTCGCCGCGGGTCACCGGCTCGCTGGTGGACCCTTCAAGCTGCACCGGCGGTGCGGACTGCGGACGGAACATGGCAAAGCCGAAGGCATAAAGCGCGTAGAGCACCGCCAGCAGAATGCCCGGCAGCAGCGCCGCCTGGAACAGCGTGCCAACGGAAACCACCGCAGGCTCGCCCAGCAGCGTCAGCGCGTCGGTACAGCCCGCAAGCTGCGCGCGGTCTTCCTGCGCCGTGGCGTAGAGGTCACCGGCCAGCGTGCCCAGCAGAACGATCACGATCGACGGCGGGATGATCTGGCCCAGCGTGCCCGACGCGGCGATGACGCCGGTCGCCAGCTCGGGCGAGTAGTTGTTGCGCAGCATGGTCGGCAGGGCCAGCAGGCCCATGGTCACCACCGTTGCGCCGACGATGCCGGTGGAGGCCGCGAGGAACGCGCCCACCACCACGATCGACACCGCAAGGCCGCCCGGCAGCGGTCCGAAGACGCGCGCCATGGTGGTCAGCAGGTCGTTGGCGATCTTCGAGCGTTCCAGCACGATGCCCATCATCACGAACATCAGCACGGCCAGCAGCGTCTCGATGGACTGGCCCGCGATGACCCGCTCGTTGATGCGGTTGACGATGAACGACACGTTGCGGTCAAGCGCCACTTCCCAGCCGCGATCAAAGACCGGCATCGCGTAGCGCGGCAGGTCCGGATAACGGAAGATGGAAATGGCGTCCTCGCGCACGCCGCTTGCGACCAGCGCACGATAGGCGTCAGAGCCCGTGTCGATGGCCTGATGGATCAGCAGCCCCGCGCTGTCGAGCGCGGCGATGATGCCAAAGGAGATGACCCCCGCGCCGCCGATGGCGAAGGCCACCGGGAAGCCCGAAAGGATCGAGGAAAAGAGCGTGAGAAAGACGATGATCAGGCCGATCTCGACGCCATCGAGTCCGAATAGCATTTACCTATGTCCCTCTCAGAATTCCGCGTGGTCGTAGGCTTCTTCGCCCTGCTCGACCTTGTCGTGATCGTGGTATTTGCCGTCGCTCTCCGGGCCCTCTTTCCATTCGAGGTAGGAGCGCCAGAAGAAGGTGACCCCCTGCAGGAAGATGAAGCCGCACATCAGCACGATCAGGATCTTGAACAGGAAGTAGGCGGAAAAGCCGTTGGGGCTGAAGCCGATGGTCTCGACGTTCCAGCGCAGCGCCCGGGCCTTCATCACCAGCCGCTCGAGGCCTTCGGAGGCCGAGGGCTTGGGCACGATCAGGTGCCGCCACAGGAAGAACCACGAGTAAAGCCACATCAGCGTGGCCATCGGCATCATGAAGAACAGGCTGCCGAACATGTCGATGATCTTCTTGGTGGAGTATTTCACCGGCGAGTAGACCAGATCGACGCGCACATGCCCGCCCTGCACGAAGGTGTAGGCAAGGCAGAGCGCCACGACGATGGCGTTATAGAGCTTGAGCTCTTCGGACCACCAGCTGACGTCGAAGGTCACCGGAACGCCAAAGCCGAACGACAGGTCCGGCCGGGCGAAAACGCGCTGCACGAGGATGATGATCACCTGCTGCAGCACCATGATGAGACCGGCCCATGCGGCGACGCGCCCGACGGTGTTGTGGAAGGCTTCGAGCCCGCGCACCATGCCCCACATGAAGCTGTTGCGCCAAATTCCGATCGCCGTGAGCACGAGGAACGTGGTGAGCACGACAAAGAAGAACTCTGCCGATGCGCCGTAATAGACGAAGCGCATCACCGCCTCGTTGTCCGCCCAGTTCAGCCAGCTTGACGGATGCGTCAGTGCGTAGCCGAAATTCCAGAAGGACATGGCGATATTGCCGAAGAACCAGGCCAGCGCGTCCAGTATCGCACTGAACGCCCCACCCGAGGCTGTCTCTTCCATGACCGGTGCCCCCTTTTCTTATCTTGTTGGATGCCGCCCCCGGACCTGCGAAATTGCGGTCCCGGACGGGGCGATGTCTTGAAGCAGCGACGCCCCCGCGTGAAGCGGGGGCGCGTTTTGCGGTATGCGTGGGATCAAAGACCCATGACGCGGTTACGCTGTGCCGAGAACGAGCCTTCCGAGCGGCTGATCCACTGTGCCGAGGAGCGCAGCGAGGTGTTGAAGCTCTCAAAGCACTTGGCATAGAGCTCGTCGCCCATGGGCTCTTCCATGACTTCCTTGGCCGCGGCGCCGAAGGCATCCCAGACGCTGTCGGGGAATTCCATCAGCTTCACGCCGCCGGACTGCAGGCGCTGCAGCGCTGCCGAGTTGTTGGCCATGAACAGCGACATGGTCCACAGGTTCGACGCGCGCGCCACCTGACGGACGATCTCCTGATGACCTGCGCTCAGGCCCTCGAACACGTCGAGGTTCATGGTCAGGTTCAGGTTCGGACCCGGCTCGTGGAAACCGGCGGTGTAGTAAATCTTGGTGATTTCCTGGAAACCGGCCTTCTCGTCGGCCCACGGACCGATCCACTCGGTGCCGTCGATCGCGCCCGAGGACAGCGCCTGATACACTTCCGCGCCCGGCAGGTTCTGCACCGATGCGCCGAGCTTGCCCAGCACCTGGCCGCCCTGGCCCGGCATACGGAACTTCAGGCCCTGGAAGTCTTCCGGCGAGTTGATCTCTTTCGAGAACCAGCCGCCCGACTGCGGGCCGGTGTTGCCCGACGGGAAGGCCTTGAGGCCGAAGATCGAGTAGAGTTCGTCGCAGAGCGCCTCGCCGCCATCATGGTAGAACCAGTTGGCATATTCCATGAAGTTCATGCCGAAGGGCACCTGGCTGAAGAACGACAGCGCCGGGTGCTGGCCGAGGAAGTAGTAGTCCACGCCATGGTACATGTCGGCCTGACCGGCGGACACCGCGTCGAACACCTCGAAGGCGCCCACGAGCTCGCCCGCGGCCTTCAGCTCGACGGTCAGCTGGCCATCTGTGGCCGCAGTGATCTGGTCGGCGCAATATTGCGCGCTGTCATGCACACCGGCAAGGCCGCGGCCCCAGGTGGTGACCATGGTGAGGGTACGCTTGCCCTGCGCATAGGCCGGAGCGGCAAGCGCAGACGCGGCAGCAGCGGCACCACCAGCGGTGGACGCCCTCAGAAAGGAACGACGATCCATTTAAATCCTCCCATAGATTATCAGGCGCGGGCCATCTCCTCATGTCCTCGCGCGGATCGTTACAGTTCGGGCAGACTAAGACAGGTGCGCGCGCAAACGAAATACCCAGCACTACGTAAATCGCGACATAAAATTGCCGATTACGCAGCGAAACGGCAGCTTCCCCTTGCCTTCCGTTGCGGAATTTCTAGGGAAAAATCGCCTTCCGGCTTCCCTCAAGGCCGAATCGTGGCGTAACTGGAACAAGATGCGCGCGCTCATGCAGAAATTCAGCCTCAGCTACGGACAGAAGCTCTTTCTTCTGGCCTCGGTGCCGCTGATCCTCGCCTGCGCCGCCATCGCGCTGCTGGTGGCCTATCAGTCGCGGATGCTGGCCGAGCGTGAAATTCGCCAGCTCGAAACCGAACTTCTGGAAGCCAAGAAGCAGGAGCTGCGCAACTACGTCACGCAGGCGCGCAACGGGTTCTACTTCATCTATGGTGCCGCCGCCCCCGACGACGAGGCCGCCAAGACGCAGGTCGCGCAGATCCTCGCAGCGATGATCTACGGCGAGGACGGCTCGTTCTTCGTCTACGACTACGACGGCACCAATCTGGTCTCGCCGCGCCGCACCGACATGATCGGCAAGAACTGGTCGGGGCTGGCCGACAGCGCGGGCACGCCGATCGTTGATCCGATGATCGAGATCGCCCGGCAGGGTTCGGGCTATCACTCGTTTCTCTGGCCCAAACCCTCGACCGGCGAAGAGGCCGAGATGATCGCCTTCGTGCTGGGCTTTCAGGACTGGCAATGGGCGGTGGGCACCGGCGTCTGGATCGACGACGTGCTGGCCACGGTCAGCGCCAGCCGCACCGAGGTGCAGGCCCGCATCCGCCGCACCTTCCTTTATATCGGCGGGATCACCCTTGGCGCGCTGCTGATGGTGTTCCTCTCGGGGCTGGCGATGAACCTGCGCGAACGGCGGCTGGCGGACGCCAAGCTCAAGGAACTGACGCAGCGGGTGTTTGACGCGCAGGAGGACGAGCGCCGCCGCGTCGCGCGCGAGTTGCACGACGGCATCAGCCAAATCCTCGTCGGGGTGAAATACGCGCTCGACATCACCCGCCGCCGCCTCAGCCAGAACGACCCGCGCGCCATGGATACGCTGGGCCGCGGCACCGAGGCGCTTTCGGGAGCCATCCAGGAGGTGCGCCGGATCAGCCGCGACCTGCGCCCCGGCGTGCTCGACGATCTCGGTCTCGGCCCCGCCCTGCGCGCACTCATCGACGATTTCGAGGCCCGCACCGGCATCACCAGCCGCCTCGAGACGGTGGTCTTCCGCAACCGCGTCGATCAGGAGGGCCGGATCGCCCTCTACCGCATCGCGCAGGAGGCGCTGACCAATATCGAGCGCCACTCCGGCGCCACCTCGGTCACCATGGACCTGCGCGGTCATCGCCGCGGCGCCACGCTCCGGATCGAGGACAATGGCCACGGCATCGACCCCGAGAAGGCGCGCGGCCAGCGCGGCATCGGCCTGCGCAATATGCAGGAGCGCATGGATCAGCTTGGCGGAAGCTTGCGGATCTTGTCCTCGAAATCTGGCACGGTTATCGAAGCGCAGATCCCGCTGTCCCACCTCCTGCCACCCGAAGACGGCGCAACCACTTCCAGCAGCAAGGCGTCCGCATGACACAGCCCATCCCCCAGCACGCGCAGGGCGCAGAGCCCACCAAAGTGGTGATCGTCGACGATCACCCGCTCGTCGCCGAAGGGATCGAGGCGCTGCTCGACAGCTATGACGACATTGCCGTGCTGGCCACGGTCTCGGACGGGCAGATCATGATCGACCGGCTCGACGAGCTGTCGCCGGATGTGATCCTGATGGATCTCAACATGCCCGGCCTCGGCGGGCTTTCGGCCACCGAGATGATCCTCGAACGCCGCCCCGAGACGCGCATCCTCATCCTGTCGATGCATGACACCCCGCAATATATCACCACCGCGCTCGGCCATGGCGCCTCGGGCTATGTGCTGAAGGATGTGCCGACCGAAGAGATCAAGACCGCCATCGACACGGTGATGCGCGGCGAGCGCTATCTCTGCACCGGTGCCGAGGGCGCTTTGGCGCCGGTGATGTCGGGCGGGCGCGAACAGCTGACCAACCGCGAGCAGACCATTCTGCTGCAGCTGGCGCAGGGCAAATCCAACAAGGAAGTGGCGCAGGCGCTGGATATCTCGGTGCGCACGGTCGAGACGCACCGCAAGAACATCAAGCGCAAGCTCGGCATCAGCTCCACCGCCGGGCTCACCCGCTACGCGCTGGAACATGGTGTGCTGCAGGGCACCGGCGTCAACAGCTGAGCGCCCCCGCCCTCGTTCCTCTTGGCAAAAATATCCCGGGGAGTCCGCGTCAGCGGACGGGGCAGCGCCCCGAAAGCCGCCACCGCCAGACCGCGCTCAGATCAGCTTGCCGATCTTCGCCACCGCGTCTTCGGCCTCTCCGAACATGGCGGGCAGCAGCTGCGGGACATGCACGGTCTCGATCGCGGCCTCTTCGGCGGCGTGATGGGTCTGGATGCTGGACAGCGCTTGGGTCAGGACGAGCAGCCCCACCAGCGCGACGGCCTTCAGCGCGCCAAAGTCGCGCGCCCGGCGATAGAACCTGTGATGATGCGCCATGTTTCCCTCCTGCGCATAAGTAAACCCTCCAGTTCAGTATTCCACGCAGGTGCCGCACGCACAATTCACGTTGACGCGCGGTCTCGTGTCATGCGCGAGTCGTGGCGCACAGCAGGCCAAAACTGGCGCAATGTTTCGTAAAAGATCATTCACACCCACATCACGCGCAACAAAAGTAAATTTTTCTCGCGCCGCACGCAGTTTTTCTGTGGCGTTAGGTGTTGACGCCCCCTGCCCCTCCGCCTATGGTCCGGCCCACGCACGAAGGGAGTCTGCGGATTATGGGCCTACTTGTAATCATTGTAGAGACATGGCGCATGGGCCGGTAATCGGAACCATAATGGACCCCCATGCGCCCCCGAAATCCTCGGGGGCTTTTTTGTGCGCGACAGAAATTAAGTGAATGACGTCTGGAACGGAGACCGCGATGACACGTCAGATGACCGGAGCGAAGATGGTGGTTCAGGCCCTGAAGGATCAGGGTGTGGACACGGTATTCGGCTATCCCGGTGGCGCGGTGCTACCGATTTATGACGAGATCTTTCAGCAAAACGACATCCGCCACATCCTCGTGCGGCATGAGCAGGGCGCGATCCACGCTGCCGAAGGCTATGCCCGCTCGACCGGCAAGCCGGGTGTGGCGCTGGTGACCTCCGGCCCCGGCGCGACCAACGCCGTGACCGGCCTGACCGATGCGCTGCTGGATTCGATCCCGATCATCGTCCTTTCGGGTCAGGTGCCCACCTTCATGATCGGCTCGGACGCCTTTCAGGAGGCCGATACCGTCGGCATTACCCGTCCCTGCACCAAGCACAACTGGCTGGTGAAAGAGACCGACAAACTGTCGGCCACCATCCATCAGGGCTTTCACGTGGCGACCTCGGGCCGCCCCGGCCCAGTGCTGATCGACATTCCCAAAGATGTGCAGTTCGCCACCGGCACCTATACCGCCAAGCCGCAGGCACCGGTCGGCCACTACCAGCCGCAGGTGAAGGGCGATATCGAGACGATCACTCAGTTGGTCGAGGCCATTGAGACCGCCGAGAAACCGGTGTTCTACACCGGCGGCGGCGTGATCAACTCGGGCCCTGCCGCGAGCCAGTTGCTGCGCGAGATCGTCGAGGCCACCGGCTTCCCGATCACCTCAACGCTCATGGGTCTTGGCGCCTACCCGGCGTCGGGCAAGGCGTGGCTGGGGATGCTCGGCATGCATGGTCTTTACGAGGCCAACCTCGCGATGCACGGCTGCGATCTGATGATCAACATCGGCGCACGCTTCGACGACCGGATCACCGGGCGCCTCGATGCCTTCTCACCGCGCTCGAAGAAGGCGCATATCGACATCGATCCCTCGTCGATCAACAAGGTGATCAAGGCCGATATCCCGATCGTCGGCGACGTGGGCCATGTGCTCGAGGACGTGCTGAAGATCTGGAAGGCGCGCGGCCGCAAGGTGAACCGCGAGGCCATCGCCAAATGGTGGCGTCAGATCGAAGAGTGGAAGAAGGTCGAATGCCTGACCTACAAGAACTCCGAGACCACGATCAAACCGCAGTACGCGCTGCAGCGGCTCGAGGCGCTGACCAAGAGCCATGACCGCTATATCGCCACCGAAGTGGGCCAGCACCAGATGTGGGCGGCGCAGTTCCTCGGCTTCGAGGATCCCAACCGCTGGATGACCTCGGGCGGCCTTGGCACCATGGGCTACGGCTTCCCCGCCTCGATCGGCGTGCAGGTCGCCCATCCCGATGCGCTGGTGATCAACGTGGCGGGCGAGGCGTCTTGGCTGATGAACATGCAGGAGATGGGCACCGCGGTGCAGTTCAACCTGCCGGTGAAGCAGTTCATCCTCAACAACGAGCGGCTCGGCATGGTGCGCCAGTGGCAGCAGCTGCTGCACGGCGAGCGCTATTCGCAAAGCTGGTCCGAGGCGCTGCCCGATTTCGTCAAGCTGGCCGAGGCCTTCGGGGCCAAGGGCATTATCTGCAAGGATCCCGCCGATCTCGACGACGCGATCATGGAGATGATCAACTACGACGGGCCGGTGATCTTCGACTGCCTCGTCGAGAAGCACGAGAACTGCTTCCCGATGATCCCGTCGGGCGAGCCGCACAACAAGATGCTGCTGGGCGACGCACAGGCGACCAACGCCATCGCCGGCAAGGGCGCGGTGCTGGTCTGAGCCTTCAGCGGACGGGGCTGCCCCGTCCGCCCCCACCCCACGCATGTTCCGCAGCGCCGGTCAGAGGAGGAAGCCGGATGATCTTTGCCGCCATCACTTCGGCCAGCCACCCAGCCCGCCAATGCGACGCATCCCTTGCGTGCGCCCTGCCGCTGCGGGCAAGAAAAACGCGGCGCCCCCGTTCAGGGCGCCGCGCGAGCCATGCTGAAATCTTCGCTGAAATGCCGGTTGAAAAGGGCTTTCTGAAACCGGCTTACAGGATGAAATCGAGCAGCCCGTCGTCGCAATCGTCGGCGTATTCCTCGCCGCCGTGCTCGTCAGAGCCGCTTTCGACATTGCCGGTGAGCAGCGCAAAAAGATTGATGTCCTCACCGACATCCGCGTCTGCCAGAGCGGTGACATCGATCGCCTCGCCCACATCCGCATCGGCGATGGCGTCAACGTCCAGCCCATGCTCATCGAGATCGGCGCTGGCAAAAGCATCGACGTTGATCCCGTCGTCGCCGCCGATATCTGCATCGGCAAGCACGTCGACATCCAGCCCGTCCTCATCGAGATCGGCGCTGGCAAAGGCATCCACGTCGATGCCGTCGTCGCCGCCCACGTTGACCCCGGCCAGCACATCGGTGTCGAGCCCGTCTTCGTCGAGGTCCACATCGGCAATCGCCCCGATATCGATCCCATCGTCGCCGCCGATATTCACATCGGCCAGCAGATCCACATGCAGGCCACCGTCGTGCTGGTCTTCGTCCTTCGAGCCGAAGCCCCTGAAAATTCCGAACATCAATAACTCCTCCTGTTGCATGCGCCTTACGACGCACAGCAGGAGTCACGAAAAAGAGAGCGAAACGGTTTCCAAAAATTTAGGCAACATTGTGTCAACAAGCGGTCAACAATCCGCCACAATTGCCCGAATGCCCGTCCCGCGCCCAGCGTTGCAATAAGGAGCTGCAATAATGTCGCCGCTACAGATCAAGAAAGGTTCGTCCAAACATTCGGCCTATAACCTCCGGCCGACATTCTCGGACGTGCAGGAAACCCATACGATTACCGTTCTGGTGGAAAACGAGCCGGGCGTTCTGGCGCGGGTTATCGGGCTCTTTTCCGGGCGCGGCTATAACATCGACAGCCTGACCGTGGCCGAGGTGGATCACGAGGGGCATCTGTCGCGGATCACCATCGTCACCACCGGCACGCCGCAGGTGATCGAACAGATCAAGGCACAGCTTGGCCGCATCGTTTCGGTGCGCGACGTGCACGACCTGACCGCCGAAGGCAGCTCGGTCGAGCGGGAACTGGCGCTGCTGAAGGTCGTGGGCGCTGGCGACAAGCGGGTCGAGGCGCTGCGCCTTGCGGACATCTTCCGCGCCAATGTGGTGGACAGCACGCTCGAGAGCTTTGTCTTTCAACTCACCGGCACGCCTGACAAGATCGACGCCTTTGCCGACCTGATGCGCCCGCTGGGCCTTGTTCAGGTGGCGCGCACCGGGGTCGCGGCGCTGTCGCGCGGACACGACTGAGCACAAGACGCGCAACACATTGGGTAGAAATGCGAAAGGGTCCGCTTAGCGGACCCTTTCTTTGTTCCAAGGACGCGACGTTCCGGAGTGGTGGCTAGGCGACAAAAGCCTTTTCACGTCGGCGTGCCCCCGGAAAGGCGATCACCCGCTCCCCAGCCGGACGATCGACCATGCTCGGCGTTGCGGAAGACTCCACAGCGCGCAAACTCTGAGCAAGACCGAAGTAGGATTGCGACTCAAGACGTTCAGGATTGCTTGCCCGCCGCAGGCTCTCGCCCTCGGTGACCTCGAATTGAATGAGGTCCCCCACATCCAGTTCCGCGCCGTCGTGAATGCTCGGATTTGAATTGTGCCAATAAGCCAGATCACCATGGTCCTCACACCAGATGACCGCTTTCTGTTCGGTTTGATCGGCCCAAAGTACAACACCATACATTTTCTGTGACATGGACACCCCCCACCGTCTCTCCACTTAACACTGACGCACTCAAGCACCTGGGCACATCGCGCGAAACGTGACGCACGCTTGCTTTTTGTGACAATATGCGCAACGCTTGGTGCGCAATGGCATCAACGCTGACGCTATAGCGCGACAGGTAATCGGTTCAAAGGGAGAAATTGCCCATGGATGGCGTTGTCCTTGAAGGAACTGTCTCGAAGAAGAAAGAAAGCGGCATGGCAAACCGTCCCGGAGACAGACAATCACAGCCCAGCCCCGCAGAATTGCGCAGCGTGTTCGGTGCAAATCTTCGAAGGCTCGGGAAACACGCCCCCTCCATTTCCGCCCTGTGCCGCGACCTCGGAATTAACCGGACGCAGTTCAATCGCTATCTGGCGGGGGAGTCCTTCCCGCGGCCGGACGTGCTGCACCGCATCTGTACCTTCTTCAACGTCGACGCACGCATTCTGCTCGAACCGGTCGAGGAGATCCGGCAAGAGCCGCGCGATCTGCTGAGCCATCCGTTCATCGCCGATTATGTCGGTGCCGGAATGAAGGGGCTGGTCGAGGATGATTTCCCCTCGGGCTTCTACCGCTTCTCGCGCGCTGCCTTCTCCGAAGAAGAGCGTTTCGTCGTCGGCGTCGTGCATATTTCGCGTCAGGGCGGCTATACCTTCCTGCGCGGCTTCGAGCCGAAAGAGGCGCTGGCCATGTATGATCTGCCCACCGATGCCGCCTCGCGCGAGTATCGCGGGCTGGTCATGCCGCAGGCCGAAGGGATCGCCGCGCTGGTCAGCCGCCGCGATGCGGTGACCACCTCGTTCAACTACCTGTCGCGCGCTGCCGCGCTCGCCAACCATTTCTGGGTTGGCTACACCGTGCGCACCACCCCCGAGAACCCTTCGGGCAGGCGCGCGGCGCGGCTGGTCTACGAATACCTCGGCCATGACACCCACAAGGTGCTCGCCGCTGCGCGCGGTGCCGGCTACCGGACGATGAAAGAGCTTGTGCCCTTCCACCGCCAGCAGTTGCGCGTCAACGAGCCGTTCCGCTGACCACAAGCGGGGTGCCGTCAGACCCGGCGCCCCGCCCAGCACTCCCCTCATCCGCCATCCATCACGTGCCGTCGACCCGCAGCAGATCGTAAAGGTGCCACGTCGCATGTCCCAGCACCGGCAAGGCGACGAAGAGCCCCAGAAACGCCGGCAGCATCGCCACGAAGGTCACCAGCGCCAGCAGCACACCCCAGCCGAACATCGGCAGCGGGTGGGCGGCAACATATTGGAACGACGCGATCATCGCGGTGACGAAATCCACGTCCCGGTCCAAAAGCAGCGGCAGCGCCAGCACGGTGATCATGTAAAGCAGCGTGGCAAACCCCGCCCCCACAACCGAGCCCACCGCCAGCATGGTCAGCCCGTTTGGCGTGAGGAACACCTCGAGGCTCGAGGACACATTGGTCATCGGCGCAAGCCCGAGGAACAGCGCAAAGATCATGTGGCCGAGGAAGAACCAGAACAGAAAGACGATCACGATCACCGCGCAGAGCGAGGGCAATTGCCGTTTCGACTGCCGCAGGATGACGCTGAAGATCTGCATCCAGTCCAAGGGCTGGCCGCGTTCGAGACGGCGCGAGACCTCGTAAAAGCCCACCGCCGCAAAGGGGCTGATCAGCGGAAAGCCGATCGCCGCCAGAACCAGCCAATAGCTGGTGCCGGTCGCCATGGTCAGCCATGCCAGAAACAGGCCCGCCAGCACGTAGACGCCGGCAAAGACGAGCGCGAAGCCCGGCGCGAAGACCAGATCGGACCAGCCCTGCCGCAATGCCTTGCGCAATGTCTTGACCGTGACGTCGGAAAACTCGGGCACCCCGTGCAACGGGGCCTCGGCGTGATCATCCGGACCGAAGCGCCGCCCGTCTCTGTCCTCCCCAGTCCTCTCCGACCCGATACGCTCCATACGCCTTCCCTCCGATCCCCTCTTGCAGGAGATTTAAGCCGGGAGGGACCGCGTTAGGCAAGCATCCTGTCGGGCAGGCGTGGCAGGATCAGTCGTCGCGGGCGTCGGCGCGGGACTTGCCCGAGACCTGCTGCGCCAGCGTCGCGCCCATGAACGGGTCGAGATCGCCGTCGAGCACGCCTTGGGTGTCCGAGGTCTCGTGGCTGGTGCGCAGGTCCTTCACCATCTGGTAGGGCTGCAGCACGTACGACCGGATTCTGGTTGCCCCAGCCCGCCGAGCCCTTGTTCTCATGGGCTTCGTTGATCGCCGCGTTCCGCTTGTCGAGCTCCATCTGATAGAGCCGCGATTTCAGCGCCTTCATGGCGATATCGCGGTTCTGGTGCTGCGACTTTTCCGACGAGGTCACGACGATGCCCGTGGGGTGGTGGGTGATCCGAACGGCGGAGTCGGTGGTGTTCACGTGCTGGCCGCCCGCGCCGGACGAGCGGTAGGTGTCGACGCGGATGTCAGCGGGGTTCACCTCGATCTCGATATTGTCGTCGACCACCGGGTAGACCCAGACCGAGGCAAAGGAGGTCTCGCGCGTGCCCTTGCCGAAGGGCGAGATGCGCACCAGACGGTGCACGCCGCTCTCGGACTTCAGCCAGCCATAGGCGTTGGGGCCGGAGATCTTGTAGGCGCAGGATTTGATGCCCGCCTCGGCGCCCGCTTCTTCCGATTGCAGCTCGACCTCATAGCCGCGCTTTTCGGCCCAGCGGACGTACATCCGCTGCAGCATGGCGGCCCAGTCACAGGCCTCGGTGCCACCGGCACCGGCGTTGATCTCAAGGAAGGTGTCATTGCCGTCGGCCTCGCCGTCGAGCAGCGCCTCAAGCTCTTTTTGCCCCGCCGTCTCGGCCAGCGCCTTGAGCGACGTCTCGGCCTCGGCGACGACCTCGTCGTCTTCTTCCATCTCGCCCAGCTCGATCAGTTCGATCTGATCCGCCAGTTCCTGCTTGATCGACTTGTAGGTGTCGATGGCATCCACCAGCTGCTGACGCTCGCGCATCAGCTTTTGCGCTGCGGCGGGATCGTCCCAGAGGTTCGGGTCTTCGACCCGCGCGTTAAACTCCTCGAGCCGGAATTCGGCGGTCTCCCAGTCAAGGCGCTGCTCCAGCAGGTCGACCGACTTCTTGATTTTCTCGACGGTGTTCTGGATCTCGGCGCGCATGCGGGTCTTCCTGGGAAAAGGGCGGTTTTGGTCTGGCGTTTGTTCCGGGGGACATAAACCAGCGCCGGTCGCCCTTCAAGCGCAGAGCGCGTGCCGGGGATCGGGGGCCGCCCGCCCCCGCCGCGCCACGACGCGTTGGGCCGCGCTCAGCTGGCCGCGCCGCCCGCGTAGACCGTGATGGTCGGCAGATCGGTCAGCGGCGCGCCGATGAGGCGCATTGCGGCCAGCGAGATCCGGCTGCCCCCCGAGGCCGGGCCGTCGATGGGCCGAAGCTCGACCTGCGCCGATTTGCCGGTGCCGGGATAGACCACCCTGCCCTTGGTCACGCTCGAGACCAGCGGCGTTTCGAGCCAGAAGCCCGGCTCGGCAGGATCACCGAGCGAGGCCACCGTGCTGCCAAGCTGACGCTCGGAACTGCTCGGCGCGGCGGCGGCGGCGGCGCGTTCTTCGACGCTGGTGGTGTCGAACTCTTCCTCGGTACGCGCGCTGGCCGGCGGGCGCGCCGTGGTCACCGCGGTCTGGGTCGGGCTCTGCGCCTCGGGCGCGGGGCTGGTCGGGCTCTGCGCGCCCTGCTGCGCGCAGGCACCAAGCGCGACAAGCGCCGCGCCTAAAACGAGTTTCTGCGCCAGCGCCAGCTTGGGCGCGCGGCTGCGGATCGGGGCGTGTGTCGCAACGTTCACTGTCATGTGTGCAAGATTAGGGCGCACCCCCCGGTCTGACAATCGCGCAGCGGCTTGTCCCGGCAGGGTTTCGCGCATACATTCAGACCCATGACCCCGCTTGTCGATCCATTCCTCCGCCCGATCTCCTACCTGCGCGTCTCGGTGACGGACCGCTGCGATTTCCGCTGCGTCTATTGCATGTCCGAGAACATGAGCTTCCTGCCCAAGAAGGAGCTTCTGACGCTCGAAGAGCTGGACCGCCTGTGCTCGACCTTCGTCGGCCTTGGCGTCGAAAAGCTGCGCATCACCGGCGGTGAGCCTCTGGTCCGGCGCGACATCATGACCTTCTTTGGCGCGATGACCCGGCATCTCAACTCCGGGGCGCTGAAGGAATTGACGCTGACCACCAATGGCTCGCAACTCGAACGCTTTGCGCAGCCGCTGTGGAACGCGGGCGTGCGCCGGGTGAACATCTCGCTCGACACGCTGGACGAACAGAAATTCGCCGACATCACCCGCTGGGGCCGCCTGCCGCAGGTGCTGCGCGGCATCGACGCGGCTCAGGCCGTGGGCATGCGGGTGAAGCTGAACGCCGTGGCGCTGAAGGGCTTCAACGAGGACGAGCTGTTCTCGATGACCGAATGGTGCGCCGAGCGCGGCATCGATCTGACGTGGATCGAGGTCATGCCCATGGGTGACATCGGTAATGAGGACCGTCTGGGCCAGTACTGGAAGCTGTCGGATGTGCGCGCCAAGCTTGCCGAGCAATATACGCTCACCGATCTGCCCGAAAGCACCGGCGGCCCGGCCCGCTACGTGCGTCTGGAAGAGACCGGCCAGAAGATCGGCTTCATCACCCCGCTGACGCACAATTTCTGCGAAAGCTGCAACCGCGTGCGGCTGACCTGCACCGGCGAGCTTTATATGTGCCTCGGTCAAGAGGACAACGCCGATCTGCGCGCACCGCTGCGCAACCATCCGGGCAGCGACGCGCCGCTCGAAGAGGCGATCCGCGCTGCCATTGCGCGCAAGCCCAAGGGCCATGATTTCGACTATTCGCGCCAGTCGGTGGACGGGCGCGTGTCGCGGCACATGAGCCATACCGGCGGCTGAACCGCGTGACGCTCTGGAACTGAGGGGGCGAGCCTGAACGGGTGAAACTAAGGGGGCTCTGCCCCCTCGCCGCTGCGCGGCTCACCCCCGGCGTATTTTCAAAGAGAAGAAGATAAAGCGGCGACGTTGGAGCAACGGCGTTAAAGCGATTACGGCCACCGCTTCGTAGTAATGAAAAGCGCCCGCCACGGGGAACCGGGCGGGCGCTTCTTTGGTGTGCTCGGTCGGGCGTCAGTCGCCCTGCAGCAGCGTGGTGATCCGGCGCACGGCGGCGCGGCGGTTCTCACGCTCGTCGCCCTGGCTTTGCACCGCAAGATCGCTCTCGCCGTAGCCCTGCAGCACCATGTTCGACGGCGGCACGTCGAAATATTCGGTCAGCGCCAGCGCCACGGATTCCGCCCGGCGGTCCGAGAGCGCGAGGTTGTAGCTGGCCGAGCCGGTGGCGTCGGTGTGGCCCTCGATCAGGAAGACCTCCGATGGGTTCTGCTCGATCATCCGCTTCATCGCATTGCCGAGCGCCGCCAGTTCCTCGGCCTCACCAGGGCGGATCGCCGCGGAGTTGGTCGGAAAGGTCACCGTGTCCACCGAGATCTCGGGCACCAGATGGCGCACGCGGTCGATGTTGCGGATCTGGTTCAGCGAGAAGGCCCGGTTCACACCCTCGGCTTCCTGAGCGGCCAGCGCGGCGGCAAGGTCCTCGCCCTGCAGGTCGCGGAAGTTGAGACGCTGGGTGCGGGCCTGCGGCAGCTCGCTCACCACCACGTCCTGCGCCTGCTGCGTGTCGTCAAACAGCATGACCTGCTGACCATCGGGAAGGATGCGCGCACGGCGCAGCACCCGGCCATCGGCGGCCTTGATCGTCTCGACCGTGGTGCCGTCGTCATAGGCCACGACGGTGCGGGTCGAGCCGTCGTCATAGCGGTAGGTCTTTACGTCCGAGCCGGGCTGACGCAGCAGCACGTCGTCGTTGCGCAGCACGCGGTACTGGCCGTTCTCTTCGACCACGACGCGGTCGCCGGTGTTCTGCACCACCTGCGCGTCATCGCCGACCATCTGGCTCAGCGCGAAGGTGCCGAGACCAAGCAGCGCAGCTTTTTCGAAGTTGCTGAGCCCGTCTTCGTCGTCGTCATCGTCTTTCTTGGCGCGCTCTTTGCGGGCCTCTTTGCGTGCGTCTTTGCGCGACTGCAGGTCGGTGGCGAAATCCTCGTCCGAGCTGCGCACGTCGGCGTCGGTCAGCGTTTCTTCGGTCAGTTCCGCCTCGCTGCTGTCGGACTCGCTCGCGGCGGCGGCGGCCACTTTGGCCTCCTGCTTGTCCTGACGAGCCACCGCTTCGGCCTGCGCCTCCGCGCTTTGCTTCTTCGGGGCCTCCTGCTCGGGCGCGGGCTGCTGGCCCGTTTGCTCTGCGGCGGTCTGCTCCGGTGCGGTCTGCTGGCTGTCTGCGGCGCGCGGTGCGTCCTGCGCCTCGGGGTCTTTGCCGCCGAGCTCATTGGCCAGGTCCTCGGCCTTCACGTCGCCGCCGGGTTTCGTCTCGGCCTTGGTCTCGGCTGTGGTCTCAGCTTGGGCATCAGCCTTCGGTGCCGGTGCGGCCTCTGCCGCAGTGGGCGCCTCAGTGGTTTGCTGCGCCTTCGGCTTCTTGTCTGCCTCTGCCTCGACCGTGCCGTCCTGCTGCGTTTCGAGCTTTTTGGCGAGATCGTCCGATGCCACATCGCCATCCGCCGGTGCCGTCTGCTCCGTCGCGGCGGCTGCGCCAGCGGCGGGCGCCTTTGCCGCACTGTCGGCCTTGGGCGCCTGCGTTTTGGCTTCGGCGTCCTGCTGAGCCTTCAGACCTTTGGGCTGGCGGTCGGCGCTCTGCGCATCCTGCGTCTGCTCAGGTGCCTGCTTGGTTGCCTGCGTCCCGGCGTCGAGCTTGGGCTCTGCCGCGGCGGCGGTGCTGGCCTCCCCCTCGGCGATGCCCGGCTCGCTTGCCTTCTGCGCCTGCTTCGCCTTCTTGCCCGGAGCCGCGTCCGCCTCTGCGGAGACCCCGGTCTGGGCCTTCGGCGCGTCCACAGCGGGCTCTGCTGCGGTCTGCGTCGCGGCAGGCTCGGCGGTCTGCTCTTTGCCCTTCGCCTGCTTGCCGCCAGCGTCTTTACCGGTCTCGGCAGCGGCGTCGGCCTCGGCCTTCTTGGCCTTGCCCGGCTTTTCCTCGCCTTTGCTCTGCTTGGCCTTGGCCTGATCACCCTTGGCCTGCTCACCCTTCTGTTGCGCGTTTTCGGGCGCACAGGCAGGGGCGTCGGGCGTCTTGGCGCAATCCGCGCCGTTGTTGCTCTGCGCGGCGGCAGGCATCGCGAGGCTGGCTGCCAGCGCGAGCATGGTCGTCGATTTGAGAAGACCCTTGGTCATCTTGTCGTCCTTTCTCCTCTCCGCTTTCGCGGCATGAGGGGGCAACGTCGCGGACGAACAAAGGTTCATTCAAAACGTCTAAAAAATAATCACCTTTTGGATGGAACTTTTCTTATTCCTGCAGCAAGGCCATGAGCCGCGCCTTCTCGCCGCTGTCGCCGGTGCTGGAGATCACCTCGCCGAGCGCCTCCAGTGAGGCGATGGAATGGCCGGCGCGAAAACTGTCCACATGCGGCAGCATGGCGCGAATGCCCGCCGCCTTGGGGGCGAACCCATCCCAGCGCAGCAGCGGGTTGAGCCAGATCAGCCGCCGCGCCGAAAGATGCAGACGCTGCATTTCCCGCCCGAGCAGCCCCGCGTTGTCGCGGTCGAGCCCGTCGGTGATCAGAAGCACCACCGCGCCCTGCCCCAGAACGCGGCGGCTCCAGTCGCGGTTAAACGCGTGCAGGCAGCCACCGATCCGCGTGCCGCCCTCCCAGTCCTGCGCCTCGGCCCCCGCCGCGCGCAGCGCCGCATCCACGTCGCGCGTGGCCAGATGGCGGGTGATATTGGTGAGCCGCGTGCCAAAGGTGAAGGCATGCACCCGCGCCCAGCCCGCGCCCTTGCGGTTGGCCACCGCGTGCAGGAAATGCAGCACCATCCGCGAGTATTGGCTCATCGAGCCAGAGATATCGCAGAGCACCACGAGGTTCGGCCATTTCTCGCGCGGTTTGAGATAGGCGAGCTCGCGCAGCTCTCCGCCTTGCCGCAGGGCCGCGCGCAGGCTGCGCCGCCCGTCGATCCGCCGCCCGCGCAGCGAGGCAATGCCGCGGCGCGAGGGCAAGGGTTTCACCGGCAGGGTCAGCCGGGCCAGCATGCGCTTAGCCTCGGCAATCTCTTCGGTGGACATCTGTTCGAAATCGAGGCTCTTGAGCCGTTCCTCGCGCGAGACGGTGAACGACGCGTCGACCTCGATCTTCGTCGCCTCCTCTTCCGGCGGCTCTTCTGGCAGATCGGGCAGCGCGTCGCCCAGCAGCGCCTGCGCGGCGCGCTTCTCGGCCGATTGCGCGCGCTTTTCCTCTTGTACGCCGCGCACCGCCGGGAGCATCATCGACATCATGTGCTCGAGATAGCGCGGGTCGCGCCAGTAGAGGCGAAACACCTGCGCAAAGACCAGCCGCTGCTCGGGGCGCGAGACGAAACAGGCGTGCAGTGTCCAGTAGAAATCCATCCGGTCGGTGAACCCCGCCGCCTCCACCGCCCGCACCGCATCCACCACGCGGCCCGGCCCCACCGGCAATCCGGCGCGGCGCAGCGCGCGGGCAAAATGCAGGATGTTCTGCGCGAGGCGCGGGTGCTCGGGGAGCGTGAGGGGGATTTGTTCGGCCATCTAGTGCAGGATCCGGACGGCGAAGTTTCGGGGGCTCTGCCCCCAGACACAGGACAGCCGGGGGCTCTGCCCCCGGACACAGGGCAGCCGGGGGCGCTGCCCCCGGACCCCCGGGATATTTCGGTCTAGACGAAGCGTCATGCGGTCTCGAGCGAGGATTTGGCTTCGTCGAGCAGGCGTTTGGCTTCGGAGCCTTGGATTTTCATGATGTCATCCTGATACTTCAGGATCGCGCCGAGCGTGTCCGAGATCACCTCGGGCGAGAGGTCGATCACATCAAGCGCCAGCAGGCATTTCGCCCAGTCGATGGTTTCCGCCACGCCCGGTTTCTTGAACAGGTCCTCGGTGCGCAACGCCTGTACGAAGGCCACGATCTGCCGCGACAGCGCCTCGGCCACCTCCGGGGCGCGGGCGTGCAGGATCTCCAGCTCGCGGTCAAAATCGGGGTAGTCGACCCAGTGATAAAGGCAGCGCCGCTTCAGCGCGTCATGCACCTCGCGGGTGCGGTTGGAGGTGAGGATCACCACCGGCGGCTCGGGCGCGGTGATCGTGCCAAGCTCGGGGATGGTGACCTGAAAATCGCTCAGCGCCTCAAGCAGAAACGCCTCGAAGGGCTCGTCGGTGCGGTCCAGCTCGTCGATCAGCAGGATCGGCGCGCCGGTCTCATCCGGGCGCATCGCCTGCAGCAAAGGCCGCTCGATCAGGAAGTCCGGGCCGAAGAGATCATGCTGCAGCTGGCCGCGGTCGGCCCCGCCCGCCAGAGTGCCCGCAGCTTCGGCGGCGCGGATGGCGATCATCTGCGCCGGAAAGTTCCACTCGTAGACCGCCGTCGCCGCATCCAGCCCCTCGTAGCATTGCAGGCGGATCAGCCGCCGCCCGGTGGCAAGGCTCAGCGCCTTGGCGATCTCGGTCTTGCCGACCCCCGCCTCGCCTTCGAGAAACAGCGGCCGCCCGAGCCGCAGCGCCAGAAACAGCACCGTGGCCAACGGGCGCGGGCAGACATAGCCGCTGCGGGCCAGCATGTCTTGCACCGCATCGATCGAGCCGGGCAGACCGGCGCCTTGGTGATCCATCATGTGCCTCCTCCTGCCTCTCTTGCTGCCCGTCCGCGCGCATCCGGTCAAGATCCCAGCGTTACCGACCTTTGGCTCTATCGCCGCGCCGCGTTGACGCAGCCGGGGCAAGATGCGATGGTCAAAGGCAATATCACGGGGGAGAAACCCTCGGATGGGGACGGGCGGCGACGGGCAGCGACATGGCGACACCATCGGCAAGCGGGCTGCGCATCTGCGCGGTCACCTGCGTGAAGAACGAGGGCCCCTTCGTGCTCGAATGGGTGGCCTATCATCGGCTGATCGGCGTCACCGACTTTCTGATCTATTCCAATGATTGCGACGATGGCACCGATGCGCTGCTGGACGCGCTGGCGCCCGCGGGCGTCCGGCATCTGCCGAACCCGGCCGAGGGGCGGAATTACCAGATGGAGGCGCTGAAGGACGCCGCACGGCAGGATCTGGTCACCGGCGCCGATTGGGTCTGGGTGGCGGACGTGGACGAGTTTCCCAATATCCACGTGGGCGATCACAGCTTTGCCGCGCTGATCGAGGCGTGTGGCAATCCACAGGCGATCTCGCTCAGCTTTCAGTTCTTCGCCAATGATGGCGTCGAGACCTTCGAGGACCGTCCGGTGATCGGCCAGTTCTGCCGTGCGCACAACCCCGACCTCTGGTGCGACCAGAGCGCCATCGAGGTGAAGACGCTGGTCCGCCGCGACTTCCCGCTGCAATATTTCGGTGCCCATCGCCCCTTTGCCCGCAAGTCCCGCGCGCCCGAAAGCTGGACCGATGGCGCCGGGCGCGCCGTGCCCGGCCCGTTCCTCAGCGCTGCCAAACCGCGCCGCATCCGCAAGTTCCCCGCCGCCGGGGCGCGGCGCTTTGCGACGCTCAACCATTACGCGCTGCGCTCGGTCGACAGCTATCTGGTGAAAACCGAGCGCGGCGACGTGAACCGCGAGGGCCGGGTGTTCGACGAGAGCTACTGGCAAGAGCGCAACGACCCGGCATGGGAAGACCGCTCGATCCAGCGGATGCTTCCGGCGCTGGAGGAAGAGATCGCCGCGCTGCGCACCCTGCCCGAGGTGGCGCGGCTGCATGATCTGTCGGTGCAGGCGCATCGCGCCAAGGTCGGCATGCTGCGCGCCCGGCCCGAGATCGCCGCCCGCGCCGCGCATCTGGCCGCCCTGCCCGCGCTGCCGCCGGGTGAGGCCGAGCTGATCGCCGAGCTTGGCCTTGCGGAGACACCGCGATGATCGTCGTGAACCTCGGCCTGCCCAAGAGCGGCACCACAACGCTCGGCGTCGCGCTGGAGCGGGCCGGGCTGCGCGTCGCCGACTACCGGCTGCGGCGCGGCAAATGTCCCGACCCGTCGATCGCAGGCAGCTTTGTGGCGCGGCAGCTCTATGATGGCTATTTCGGCTCGGGCGATCCGTTGCAGCGGCTCGGCGGGCTCGATGCGCTGACCGAGATCAGCGTGCTCAACACGCGGCTCTGCCTCTGGCCGCAGACCGACTTCGGGCTGATCGAGGCGCTGCGCAGCCGCCATCCCGAGCTGAAGTTCCTGGCCTCGACGCGCGACCCGCAGGCGATGGCGCATTCCATGCTGCGCTGGTCCGACCTTGGCAGCAACCGCCTTCCGCGCGGTGCGGTGCCCGGCCTGCCCGCGGGCTATGGCGAGACCCGGCTGGAGCGGGCGCAGTGGATCGCCGCGCATCATGCCTTTCTCGCCCGCATCTTCGCGGATGACCCGCGCTTTCTTGCCTATGACATCGACGACCCCGAAGCACCGGTGCGTATCTCGGCGCATCTCGGCGTTGATCTGCCGTGGTGGGGCAAGGCCAACGAGAACCTCTCGGGGCGGCGCGGCGCGGCGGCGGAGACGCCATGAGAATTTGCGTTCACATCGGTCCCGAGGCCCAGATCGCCGACCGGCTGCAGCGGGTGCTGGACGGCAAGCGCAGGCAGTTGGCCAAGCGCGGCGTGCTCTATTCCCGCAGCCTTGGCGCGCGCAACCACACGCGGCTTTACATGGCGGTGAGCGATCCGCAGGCAGTGGATGCGCTGCGCTGGAGCCGCGGCTGCGCCACCCCTGAGGCGCAGGCCGTGCTGCGCGACGCGGTGGCGGCGGACCTGCGGGCCGAGGTCGAGGCGGCGGAGCCCGATCTGCTCATCCTCGCGGCGCATCAGCTTGGGTCTGCGCTGGTGAGTGCCTCAGAGCTGACGCGGCTGCGGGCGCTGCTCACCCCGCTCAGCGAAGACATCACCATTGTCGCGCATGTGGACACGCCCGCGCAGATGCTGGCGCGCAGCTATGCGGCGCAGCTGATGGAGGGACGCGCGCGCGGGCTGGATCTGGAGCTTGGCTTGCTGGACGCGCCCGACTGGTGGCAGGCCGCGCTGGTGAGCCGACCGCCGCGCGATCCGCGTGCCGGGCAGTTCCCCGAGGCACAGGGCGCGCCGCAGTGGCTCGATCTCGCGCGGCTGCAGCGCGAGTGGCAGGCGGTCTTTGGCCCCGGCACCGTGCAGATGCGCAGCGTCGATCCGCAGCGGCTATACGGCGCGGAGGTCACCGAGGAGATCCGCGCGGCCTTCGGCATTCCTGAGACCATCGGGCGGGCAGAACCAGCAGAGCCGCCCAAGGCCCCCTCTGCCGCATGGCTCAGCCGCTGCCGGAGGATGAACGAGGTGCTGCTGCGCCGTCTTGCCACCGATCCAGGGCTGGTGCTGCAGCGCCCGCTCTGGCGGCGGCTGCTGACCGAGATCAAGGTGAAGGGCGCGCCGCTGGATCCGGCCGCGCTGGCGCCGGTGAATGACCGTTTCGCTGCGGATATCGAAGCGCTCTGCGCGCAGCATCCGGGGCTGCAACTGGACATCGGCAGCGCGCCCAGCACGGGTGCGCCGTGGCAAGAGGCCGATCCGCTCTTTGGCTTTCGCGCCACGCAATACCTCATTGCCTTCCGCTGGCGCATCGAGCGCGCCTCGAAAGAAGCGCAAGCCTCGGAGCGCGCCGCCCTCCAAAACACCCCAAAAGCAGCCCCGACCACAGCCCCCGGCCTTCCGCCGCATGTGGCGCAGAAACTGGCGGGTCTGCAGGGCTCGCCATGGCTGCCGCACAACAATCACGGCACGTTGGACGAGACCGCCCCGGCGCCGGACTACACGCCCGCGCCGCGCCCGGCTGAGACGCAGGACCGCCGCGTCATCCTCGGCTGCATGAAGAACGAGGCACCCTATATCGTCGAATGGATCGCCTATCACCGCGCCATCGGCGCGGATGACTTCCTGATCTATTCCAACGATTGCGAAGATGGCACCGATGCGATCCTGAACCGGTTGCAAGCCATGGGCGTGCTGCAGCACCGCGACAACTCCGCATGGTCCGGTAGCTCGCCGCAGCAGCACGCGCTCGACGCCGCGCAAGACGAGCCGCTGGTACGCGCCGCGCATTGGCTGCTGCACATCGACGTCGATGAGTTCGTCAACATCCGCACCGGCAATGGCACGCTGGATGATCTCTTTGCCGCCGCGCCCAAGGCCAGCCATTTCGCCCTGACGTGGCGGCTCTTTGGGCATGGCGGGGTGCGGGCGCTGAGCGATGCGCCGGTGATCGCGCAATTCACCGATTGCGCGCCGCGCTACAGCCCCAAGCCGCACACTACATGGGGCTTCAAGACCCTGATGCGCAACGATGGCGCCTATGCCAAGCTCTCGTGCCACCGCCCCAACAAGCTTCGCAAGGCCGCCGAGGAGGCGGTGACTTGGGTCAATGGCTCGGGCCGTGACATGACGGCGGAGGTGGCGCGGAACGGCTGGCGCAACTCGCGCAAATCCGTCGGTTACGATCTGGTGCAACTCAACCATTACGCCCTGCGCTCGGCGGAAAGCTATCTGATCAAGCGCCAGCGCGGGCGGGCGCTGCATGTGGACCGGGCGATCGGGCTGAACTACTGGATCCGCATGGACTGGTCGGGGGCGCGCGATCTCACCATCCAGCGCAATCTGCCGCGCCTGCGCGCCGAGATGGACCGGCTTCTGGCCGACCCCGAACTTGCCCGCCTGCACCGCGCCGGGCAGGCGTGGCACCGCGCCAAAGCCACCGAGCTGCGCGCCACGCCCGAATTTGCCGAGCTTTACGATCAGGCGCTGGCGCTGCGCCTCACCCCCGCCGAGCGCGTCGCATGGGCGCTGTCGCTGGACATGGAGAGCTGAGCGATGGACACGGCCAAACCGCCGCGCGACCCCTATCTGCATTCGCGCGGGCTGCGCATCCCCAAGCATCCGCAGCTGACCACCGGGCGCGTGCGCGGCGCGATCAAGGGCGAGACCTACGAACGCAAGGAATGCGACGCCGTGAGCCGCGTGGTGCACGAAGGCGACCGGGTGCTCGAACTGGGCGGCGGCATTGGCTATATGTCGACGCTGCTGTCGGTGCGGCGCAAGGTGGCCAGCGTCACCAGCTACGAGGCGAACCCGGCGCTGATCCCCTATATCCGGCAGGTGCACGCCGCCAATGGCGTCAGCAATGTCGATCTGCGCAATGCGCTGCTCTCGCCAGACGGCGGTGATCCGGTGCCCTTTTATGTGCGGCGCAACTTCCTCGCCTCCTCGATGGACCGCGAGAGCGATCCCGACAGCATCACCGAAACCGTGCCCGTGCCGCGCCACGACCTGCGCGAGGTGCTGGCCGAGACCGCGCCGGACGTGCTGGTCTGCGATATCGAGGGCGCCGAGGCCGAACTGCTGCCCGCTGGCGACTGGTCGTGCCTGCGCGTGGCGGTGATCGAACTGCACCCGCAATGGATCGGCCAGCGCGGAGTGCAGGCGGTGTTCGACGCCATGCAGCGCGCCGGGCTCACCTATTTCCCCAAGGCGTCGGAGGCGAAGGTGGTCACCTTTCGGCGCGGCTGGTGAGGACGGGTCCGACGATCACCGCGCCAAAAATTACCGCGGTTGTCTGCCTGCGCAACGAGGCGGCCTTTCTGCTCGACTGGCTGGCGCATCATTACGCCGCCGGGATCAGCCATGTGGTCGCGCTCAGCAACGATTGTCAGGATGGCACCGACGCGATGCTGGACCGGCTGGCAGAGATCGCGCCGCTGACCCACATCCGCAACGACGGCCCTTATGACAAGGGCGGCATCCAGTTCACCGGCCTGAAACTCGCCGACAAGGCCCCCGCCGTGCAGCAGGCCGACTGGCTGCTGGCGCTCGACGTGGATGAGTTCGTCAACGTCCATACCGGCGATCACACCCTGCCCGCACTCATCGCGGCGCTGCCCGAGGCGACGGCGATCCCGCTCACCTGGCGGCTGTTCGGCAACGCCGGGGTGCTGCGCTACATGGATGTGCCGGTGCCGCAGCAGTTCACCCGCGCCGCGCCGGTGCGGATGTTCTGGCCGTGGCGCTCGGCGATGTTCAAGACGTTCTACCGCAACGATGGCACTTATCGGAAGCTGGGCGTGCACCGTCCGCGCAACCCCGATCCCGACCGGATCGCCGCCGCCCGCTGGTTCGATGGCGAGGGGCGCGAGTTTGACGCGCAGTTCCACACCCGGCGCATCTTTTCGAACTACGGGCGCTCGAACTACCGGCTGGCGCAGCTCAACCACTACCCGCTCGGGGCGATGGAGAGCTATGTGCTGAAGGCCGACCGGGGCCGCGCGGTGCACAGCGATCACATGCTCGGGCTCGACTATTGGTGCGAGCGCAATTTCAACACCGACGAAGACCTCAGCATCGCCGCGCTGGCCGCACCATCAGCGGCGCGCCGCGCCGACCTCGCCGCCGATCCGCAACTGGCCGATCTGCACGCGCAGGCGGTGCGCTGGCGCCAGACGCGGTTTGCCGAGCTGATGGCCGAAGAGCCCTTTCGCGCGCTTATGGGCCGTCTGATGATGACCCCGCCCTCGCGCCCGCTGAGCCCGGAACTCGCGCGCCCGCTGATCGCGGCGGCGACCCGTGCGCGGCTTGGCGAGGAGGACTGAGGCCCCTTTCGCCGGTGCCAGAGCCGCCTCCTCAAAAGGCAGTTTTTGATTGCCGCCGTAACACCGCCATATTACCCATAAAGCCACACAGTTCCGCCCCATTCGGCGCTCAGGCTGCAGAGGATACCGGGCACGTTCCGTACCTGGCCTCCATCGCTTGCCTGCCGCCGCCCTGCCCTTTGCCCTGACGGGCCCGAAGGGAACGCACGGGGAACGCACTGGCAGGTGAGAAGGTTACGACAGTGAGTGTTTTACGGAACGGTGCCGGAAGCGACAGGACAATGGCAGATATCATGAAGGACAGCGCGGAACAGCCCCTCGACCGGCCCGCATTCGACGATGAGCTCGACCTCACGGATGTCGATCTTAGTGCGTTCACCCGCGCGGATTGGATCGCCGAGATCTCGAAGCTTGGCGAAAAGCATGGCTTTGCCGAACCGCTGGGCAAGCGGCATCACGCGATCTTCGTCGAGGATGGCGACACGCTGCTGGTCACCTTCGAGAGCATGCCCGGCATCTCCGCCTACAGCCAGACCGCCACGCCGCTCGGCTGGGAGATGCAGGCGATCGAAGGCTGGTCGAACCTGTCGGTGATCTGCACCGCCGACACATGGTTCCGCGACGAAGAGGTGACGCGCTTCTTCGATCAGTTGCTCGATGACGGATTTTTCGACGAGTTCGACAAGGTGATCTTCTACGGGGCCGGTCCCTGCGGCTATGCCGCCGCCGCCTATTCCGTGGCCGCGCCCGGGGCGCGCGTGGTGCTGCTGCAGCCGCAGGCTACGCTCGATCCGCGCGTTGCCGAATGGGACGATCGCTTCCCCGAGATGCGCCGCGTCGATTTCACCTCGCGCTTCGGCTACGCGCCCGACATGCTGGACGCCGCGCAGGCGGGCTATGTGCTCTACGATCCGCAGCAGCGGATGGATGCCATGCACGCGGCGCTGTTCGAGCGGCGCAATGTCACCCGCTTCCGCCTGCCCTATATGGGCGATGCGCTGCAGGGCGATCTGCTGGAGCTTGACCTGATCCACCCGATCCTTTCCGCCGCCGCCGAGGATCGGCTCGACACTGCCGAGATGGCGCGGCTGCTGCGCAAGCGGCGCGGCCATATCCCCTATCTGCGGCGTCTGCTTAGCCGGCTGGATGCCGAGAACCGTCCGCTGCTGGCCGAATGGCTTTGCGCCAATGTCACCGAGCGGATCAACGCCCCGCGCTTCCGCCGCCGGCTCGAGGCGCTGCGCGCCGAGGGGGTCACGCCCGAGGGCTGACCTCAGGCGGACCCCGCGCGCCCCCCGCTTGGCCCCGTGCCGCGCGCGGGCTTTGAGGCGGCGTTTTCCGGCAACCCTGCCTGCCCCGCGCCGCGCAGACTGACGGCATGACCCAAGACAAGGCTCCCGCCGCAAGCGCCAAAGACCCGCTCACTGACCCGCTCGTTGTCTTCACCCCGTCGGGCAAACGCGGCCACGTGCCCACCGGCACCCCGGTGCTCGACGCCGCGCGCCGGTTGGGCGTTGATCTCGACAGCGTCTGCGGCGGCCGGGGCATCTGCTCGAAATGTCAGGTCGCGCCCGCCTTCGGGCAGTTCGCCAAACATGGGATCACCTCGGAGCCGGGCGCGCTCTCGGCGTGGAACGCCACCGAGCAGCGCTATGCCGACAAGCGCGGCCTGCCCGAGGGGCGCCGCCTTGGCTGTCAGGCGCAGATCCTGTCGGACGTGGTGATTGATGTCCCGCCCGAAAGCCAGTTGCACCGGCAGGTGATCCGCAAATCCGCCAGCGCCCGCGCGGTGGAGATGGACCCGGCGATCCGCCTGCATTTCATCGAGGTCGCCGCCGCCGACATGCACGCTCCCAGCGGCGATGCCGAGCGGGTCGCCGAGGCGCTGGAGGCGCAGTGGGGCCTCTCCGGCGCCCGCCCGGCGCTGCCGGTGCTGGCGGCGCTGAGCCAAGCGCTGCAGGACGGCAGCGGCAGGATCACCGTCGCCCTGCATCACACTCATGCGAACCAGCCGCCGCAGATCGTCGCCGCATGGCCCGGCCTGCTGGAAGGCGATGCCTACGGTCTGGCGGTGGATCTGGGCTCGACCACCATCGCCGCGCATCTGGTCTCGCTGCGCAGCGGAGAGGTCGTGGCTTCGGCGGGCCGGATGAACCCGCAGATCCGCTTTGGCGAGGATCTGATGTCGCGCGTGTCCTATGCCATGATGAACCCCGGCGGCGCGGTGCAGATGACCGCCGCCGTGCGCGAGGCCCTGGCCGCGCTGGCGGGCGAGCTGACCGCCGAGGCGGGCATTGCGCCGGATCGCCTGCTCGATGTGACCATCGTCGGCAACCCGGTGATGCACCACCTGCTGCTCGGCCTCGACCCGACGCCGCTGGGACAGGCGCCCTTCGCCCTCGCCACCTCCTCTGCGCTCGATCTCGGCGCGCGCGATCTGGGCCTCGCCACCCTGCCTGCGGGCGCGCGCGTCTACCTGCTGCCGCTGATCGCCGGCCATGTGGGCGCCGATGCTGCCGCCGTGGCGCTGGCCGAGGATCCGGGCGCGTCGGACGATCTGGTGCTGATCGTCGATGTGGGCACCAACGCCGAGATCCTGCTCGGCAACCGCAGCCGCGTGCTTGCCTGTTCCTCGCCCACCGGCCCCGCCTTCGAGGGCGCGCAGATCAGCGCCGGGCAGCGCGCCGCCCCCGGTGCCATCGAGGCGGTGCGCATCGACCCGGCCACCAAAGAGCCGCGCTTTCGGGTGATCGGCTGCCCGCTCTGGTCCAACGAGGACGGCTTTGCCGAAGCCACCGCAGGCACCGGCGTCACCGGCATCTGCGGCTCTGGCATCATCGAGGCGGTGGCCGAGATGCGCATGGCCGGGCTGGTGGATGCGCGCGGGCTGATCGGCTCGGCGGCACAGACCGGCAGCGCCCGGATGATCCCCGAGGGGCGCACCCATGGCTATCTGCTGCATGACGCCAGCGCCTCGGGCGGGCCGCGCATCCTCGTCACCCAAGCCGACATTCGCGCCATCCAGCTGGCCAAGGCGGCGCTCTACGCCGGGGCGCGGCTGCTGATGGACGAGATGGGGGTGGATGAGGTCGATTGCGTGGTGCTGGCCGGGGCCTTCGGCGCGCATATCTCGCCGCTGCACGCGCTGGTGCTGGGGATGATCCCCGATGTGCC
Source organism: Salipiger sp. ABN3_019 (assembly GCF_056158605.1). Classification (NCBI taxonomy): domain Bacteria; kingdom Pseudomonadati; phylum Pseudomonadota; class Alphaproteobacteria; order Rhodobacterales; family Roseobacteraceae; genus Salipiger; species Salipiger sp. ABN3_019. The sequence goes on along the minus strand of NZ_JBSWTP010000009.1, from coordinate 1,899,979 downwards.
GCCCGAGCGGGTCACCTCGGCTGGCAACGCTGCGGGCACCGGCGCGCGCATCGCGCTCTGCAGCCTTGCGGCGCGGCGCCGGATCGAGGCGCAGGTGCGCCAGATCACCAAGGTGGAAACCGCCGTGGAGCCGCGCTTTCAGGAGCATTTCGTCGCCGCCAGCGCGCTGCCCCATGCCGAGGCGCCCTTCGCCCATCTGCGCCAAGTGTCGCCCCTGCCCGAGCCGCAGTTCAACGCGGGCGACAGCGGCGGGCGGCGGCGGCGCGGTCGGGGACTTCCCGGTCAGGCGTCTGAGACGATCTGATCCACGAGGCCGCGCAAATCGCCGAAATACCCGCCCGAACGCGCCGGGCGCATCGGGTCCGAGGTGATCGCGATCACCATCTCGCGCTCTGGCACCACCACCAGCATCTGCCCGCCGTATCCCCGCGCATAGGCCGCCTGCGCGCCATCGAACCGCGTCAGGAACCAGCCGTAGCCGTATTGATCGCCCGAGAACGGCGAGCGCGCGCGCGGCTGCCACGAGGTCTCGATCCACCGCTGCGGCACCACCTGCCGCCCCTGCCACCCGCCGTTCTGCCGCACCATCTCGCCGATCCGCAGCAGGCCGCGCGGGGTCAGCCCCATGTCGTTGCCGCCCAGATACCGCCCCTGCGGATCGCGCACCCAAGGCGCCACGTCGATGCCCAAGGGATCGCCCAGCCCGCTGCGCGCAAGGCTCAGCAGGCTTTCGCCCGTGGCTTCGCTCAGCGCCGCGCCCAGCACATGCCAGCCCCCCGTGGAATAGATGAACCGCCCACCCGGCCGCGCCTGCGGATCGGGCTGCAGCGCGCTGTCGAGCCAATTGTCGCTGGCCACCCATGCGCCGTAAGACGCCCCAGAGGTGCGCACCAGCCCGCCGCGCATCGACAGCAGATCGCCCACGGTCAGATCATCGCGGCTGTCGCCGGTCGGCGCGCGTCCCAAAAGCGGCAGCACAGGCGCCTCGACGCCGCCGATCTCGCCTTGCTCGATGGCAATGCCGGTCAGCAGCGCCACCAGCGTTTTCGACACCGATTTGACGTTGGCAATACGGTCAAGCCCCGGCCCGCGAAACGCCTCTTCATAAAGCGGCGTGCCGCCGCGCCAGACCAGCAGCGCGTGCAACTGATCAAGCCCCTCGGCCCGCCCCGCCCAAGCGCGGCTCTGCGCCAGCGCCGGCGCAGCCAGCGGCAGGCCAAGCGCGGCGGCGGAGGTGGCAAGGAAAGCGCGGCGGGAGACGGCGGAGGACTGGCTCATGAAACAAAGTTTGCGCGTCATGGGCGCTGCGGCAAGCCAACGCCTGTTCACAGCCGCGTGGGGCGCAATTTCCGCGACGCAGCCGCTTGACGCCAGCCCGCGCCGCCAGTAGATCAGCACTCCAGAGCGCGGGTATGGTGAAAAGGTATCACGCGAGCTTCCCAAGCTTAAGTTACGGGTTCGATTCCCGTTACCCGCTCCATCCTCCCCGCCAGTCTAAATCATGCGGCCTAGATCACGAAGCCTAGACCACAGGCGTCAGACCAGCCCGCTCAGACCTCAGCCCTGAGACGCACCCGGAGCGCCGCGACACCGCTGCGGATCTCATCCCGCAGCTGCCCCTCGCGCGGCGCGTCGCGCAGCGTGGTCAACAGCGCCTCCGAGGGGCGCCCGCGCCGTGCCCAGACCTGCCGCCCCAGCACCCCCAGCGCCTCGGCGGGCAGATGCTCCGGCACCTCGTGGCCGGACAGCGTGGCCCAGACCAGCGACCAGCAGCGCGCCACCGTCCAAGGATTGTAGCCGCCGCCGCCCGAGACGATCATTCGCGGCGCCAGCGCGCGCAGCTCCCGCACCGCCGAGGCATGGGCGTTGTTCGACAGCGCCAGCCGCGCCAGCGGATCCTCCAGCACCGCATCGGCGCCGCATTGCAAAAAGATCGCGTCGGGCCGGAACGCTGCCACCGCCGGCAGGATCATCTCCTGCAGCACATGGGCAAACTCAGCATCGTTGAACTCCCGCGGCACCGGCAGGTTGAACGCCGCGCCACCGGCCCGATCCTCCAGCGCGCCGGTGAAGGGCCAGCGCCGCGCCTCATGCACGGAAATCACCCGCACCTGCTCGGATCCGTCAAAGGCGATCTCCACCCCGTCGCCGTGATGTGCGTCGATGTCCACATAGGCCACGCGCCGCATCCCCAGCCGCAGCAGGTGGCCGATGGTCAGCACCGGCTCGTTGAGAAAGCAAAAGCCGCTGGCGCGGTCGGCCAGCGCGTGATGCGTGCCGCCGCCGGGGTTGAACACCGCGCTGCCCTCCGCCGCGACGATCTCCGCCGCCAACAGCCCGCCGCCCACCGCCGTTGCGGGGCGCCGGTACATCTCGGGAAAGATCGGGTTCGACAGCGTGCCCAGCCCGTGCCGCTCGCGGGTCTGATCCGACACGGCCCCCGCCGCCTCCGCCGCTTGCAGCGCCGCCACATAGTCCGGCGCATGAAAATCGGTCAGCGCGGCGGGCTTGGCGCGCGGCGAGACCCGCCACTCCTGAGCCGTCAGCCAGCCCATGGCGCGGCACAGATCGATCACCGCCGGCACCCGCTCGATCGACAGCGGATGCAGCGCGCCGTAGCGCGAGCCGCGATAGATCTCCGATCCGATGAAAATCGCCATGCCTACCTCTTTCGCGCCCTGCGGCCCCGGGCTTCTTCTCTTTCAAAATACGCCGGGGGTGAGGCCGTAGGCCGAGGGGGCAGCGCCCCCTCTACGAGCCCAACTCCCGAGACCTAGCCCGCGATCGCCCGCAGCGCCTTGGCCCGCGCCGGAGGGATGGCGGCGGTCTCGACCCCGGTGAACACATGCAGCGTGTTCATCTGTCGGTCCACCACTGCGTGATCGCTGACCCAGCCGCCCATGCCCAGATAGGTGCGCAGCAGCGGCGGGATCAGCCGCATCACCCCGCGCGCTTCTGCCTCGGTGGGCACAAAACCCACCCGCTCCGCCGCCTTGGCACCGATCCGCCAGCGCTCGGGGGCCGCATGGCGCGCCGCAAGAAAGCCGAAAGCCTTTGCATAGGGCGCCGGATCGGTCCCGGCGAAACTGGCGCAGCCAAAGAGCAGCCGCGCGCCGCCCCGATCGACGAGCGCGGTGATCGCCCCCCACGCCAGCCGCAGCACATCCGGGTCGACCAGACCGGGCCTTGTGCAGAAGCGCCCCAGTTCGATCATCGGCCCGCCGTAGCCCGCGAGCCGCTGCAGATCGTAATATTGCGCGGAATAGCTGGTGCCGATCTCGGCGCTGGTATCGAGCCAGAGGTAGCGGAAGCAGGCCTGCAGTTGCCCGGCGCGATCCTCGATCAGTGCGTGGCTGCAGCGCGTGTCGAGCGGGTCCACATCGGCCCCACCCTCGGGACCGAAAAACGCCAGCCCGCGCAGCCGCTGCGCTGCCGCGACATCGGCAGCGCCTTGCGCGAGGCGGACCCTCAGGCCGCCGCGGGATAGAAGAACGCCGCCCTCTCCCGATGCAGCGTCGTGCAGGCGGGAGGACATGGCGCGTGCCTCACTGCTGGTCGAAATCGCCGAGGGAAAGCCCGCCGATATTGCCGAAGAGCTTGCGGATGAAGCCCAATTCGCCATCGGTGGTGCGGGTGATCCGCCGGGTCAGCGGCACGACATTGCCATCCTCGAGCCCGTAGCGGGTGATATTGTCCACCACGCCCTGCCCGTCGAAGGTGATCGCCAGCACCTGCCGGTCCACCACTTCGGGCTCGTGCCAGGCAAAGCTGCGCACTTCCGACTCGATGTAGTAATAGCCGCCCTGATCCAGCACGCCCGAGGCCGTGGGAACGCCGATGACGTCCTCTACGGTCGCGCGGGTGTCGATACCGGGCACAATCTGCTGCAATTCGTCTTCGCGCGGCACGTAACCGTGGGTCTGGTACTGTGCCGTACAGGCGCTCAATACCAGCGTAGCCGCTCCGGCCAGAAATGCGAATCTCAACCGTGATACCATGGACGCAGTCCTGCCCCTTGCCTTGCCCTCGCGGGCCTTCTATCCCGCATTACACAACCGAGCCAAGCGCTTCAAGCAAAGGAAAGCCCAGCCTATGGACAGAGGCGGAAACCCCGCGCGGCTGCGCGTCTCGACGATGCGCCGCGACTCCCCCACCGAATTCGATTTCCGCCCCGACGCGGACGAGCGCGCCGCCATGGCCGAGCAGCTGGGTCTGCTGGGTCTGCGCAAGGCGCGGCTGGCCGGACGGCTCAGCCCCGAGGCGGGCGGGGCCTATCGGCTGACCGCCGAGCTTGGCGCCACCGTGGTGCAGCCCTGCGTCGTCACGCTCGATCCGGTGACCACGCGGATCGACGAGCCGCTGAACCGCGTCTTCCGTCCCGCCGCGCAGATCGCCGAGCCCGATCCCGGCTCGGAAATCGAAGTGCCCGAGGAGGAAGAGGACGAACTGCCCGACGTGATCGACCTTGCGTCGATTCTGACCGAGGCCCTCAGCCTCGCGCTGCCGCCCTACCCGCGCAGCGAAGGGGCCGAGGCCGCCGCCGAGCAGTCGTCGCAAATCATCGATGCCGCAGAGGCCGAGGAGCAGGACCGCGAATCTCGTCCGAACCCGTTTGCCGGGCTCGCCGGACTGCGCGATCAGCTCTCAAAAGACGAAAAAGACGAGAAGTAAGAGCGATAAGCGCGAAATCTCTCTTGCGTCTTTGCAAGAAATACCTATTTTCGCGCCTTCATCGGAATTCCGGGTTGCCAGCCGCCATGGGTTAAGACTATGAGGCCGGACACGCCCGAACGTTATCGGGCACTCGTATAGCCCCCACACGCGAACAATCGAGGTTGAGACATGGCCGTCCAACAGAACAAAGTATCGAAATCGCGCCGCAACAACCGTCGCGCCCATGACGCGCTCGTCGCGGCCAACCCCAATGAGTGCAGCAACTGCGGCGAACTGAAGCGCCCGCACCACGTCTGCCCCTCCTGCGGCCACTATGCCGACCGTGAGGTCGTCGCCATGGCCGACGAGATCGACCTGGACGAAGACGCGGCATAAATTGCTGAAAGGCCCGGTCGTCGCATGACATCCGCAACGGATAACCGTCAAGCGCGCGGGCCTCTGGTCCTTTCCATCGACGCCATGGGTGGCGATCGCGGGCCGGCAACCATCGTTGCCGGTCTTTCCGCCTTTGCGCGGAAGCACCGCGATGTCCGCTTCCTTTTGCACGGACCCGAGGCAGAACTGCGCCCGCTGGTGGACAAGCACAAAGGCTTGCCCGCCCAGGTCGAGATCCGCGACGCTTCCGGCGTCGTGTCGATGGAAGACAAACCCAGCCACGTGATGCGCAACGGGCAGGACACGTCGATGTGGTCCACGCTCGACGCGGTGCGCAACCGTGAGGCCACCGTTGCCGTGTCTTGCGGCAACACCGGCGCGCTGATGCTGCTGTCGATGGTCCGGCTGCGCAAGCTGCCCGGGGTGAACCGCCCTGCCATCGCCGTGCTCTGGCCCTCGCTGAACCCGCAGGGGTTCAACGTGATGCTGGACGTGGGCGCGGACATCCGCGCCGACGCCGACGATCTGCTGAAATACGCGATGATGGGGGCGTCCTACGCCCGCAACGGCCTGTCGCTGACGCGCCCGCGTGTCGGCCTGCTGAACGTCGGCACCGAAGAGCACAAAGGCCGCGCCGAGCTGAAGGCCGCGCATGACCTGATCGCCGCGAACGCCGAGGCGGGCAGCTTCGATTACGTCGGCTTCGTCGAAGGCGGAGACATCCCCGGCAAGCGCTGCGATGTCATCGTCACCGACGGGTTCACCGGCAATATCGCGCTCAAGACCGGCGAAGGCACCGCCTCGCTGATCAACAAGCTGCTGCGCGAGGCCTTCACCTATTCGCCGCTGTCGCGGCTTGCGGCCCTGCTGGCGCTGAGCTCGCTCAAGCGGCTGCAGGCGCGCGTCGATCCGCGCCGCAAGAACGGCGGCGTGTTCCTCGGGCTGAACGGAACCGTGGTGAAATCCCATGGCGCCGCCGATGCCACCGGGGTGGCAGCAGCGGTGGAACTGGCCTATGACCTCGCGCAGTCGGGCTTTGGCGACAGACTGGCGGCACGGGTTGCCGCCTCTGCCGCAAGCGCAGAGCCCACAGAGGCCACAGAGCCGGCAGAAGCCACAGAGACAAAAAAGAGCGGAACAGGCATATGAGCATACGGGCAAAGGTCGCGGGCGTCGGGCATTACCTGCCGGAGCGCATCGTCCCCAACTCGGAATTCGAGAAAACCCTCGACACCTCCGATGAATGGATCCGCACCCGCTCGGGCATCGAACGCCGCCATTTTGCCGCCGAGGGCGAGACCACCTCGATCCTCGCCGCCCATGCCGCCGCCGCCGCGCTGAAAGATGCCGGCGTCGACGCCTCCGAGGTCGACGCGCTGATCGTCGCCACCTCGACCCCCGACCTCACCTTCCCCTCCGCCGCCACCATGGTGCAGGCGCGCATCGGCATGACCGGCGGGTTTGCCTTTGACGTGCAGGCGGTTTGCGCGGGCTTTGTCTATGCGCTGGCCAATGCCAACGCGCTGATCGTCGCGGGCACCGCCAAACGCGTGCTGGTCATCGGCGCCGAGACCTTCTCGCGCATCATGGACTGGACCGACCGCTCGACCTGCGTGCTCTTCGGCGATGGCGCGGGCGCGCTGCTGCTCGAGGCGGATGAGGGCGAGGGCACCTCTGCCGACCGCGGCATTCTCTCGGTCGATCTGCATTCCGACGGCAACTTCCGCGATCTGCTGTATGTCGACGGCGGGGTCAGCACACAGTCGATCGGTTACCTGCGGATGGAGGGCAAGGAGATCTTCCGCCACGCGGTCGAGAAGCTGGCCAAGACCGCCACCGCCGCGATGGAAAAGGCCGGGATCAGCTCGGAACAGGTGGATTGGGTCGTGCCGCATCAGGCCAACATCCGCATCATCAACGGCACCGCGAAAAAGCTCGGCCTGCCGATGGAGCAGGTGGTGGTCACCGTGCAGGATCACGGCAACACCTCCGCCGCCTCGATCCCGCTGGCGCTCTCGGTCGGCAAGGCCGAAGGCAAGATCAAAACCGGCGACGTTGTGGTCACCGAGGCCATCGGCGGCGGTCTCGCATGGGGCGCGGTGGTGCTGCGCTGGTAAGCGCCAGCGCCTCGCCCTGCCGCAATCCTGGGCCCGGCTTCCCACCCGGCCCGCACCCCAGCCCGAAAACTCCGGCAAAATCCGGCCCTTGCACGGCAAGAGGACGCTCCGCGCGCTTGACTCGGAATCCGCCTGCCCCCTATGCTTGGCCGCAACCTTTGGAGGCTGCCACTATGAGTGACAAGACTTTGACCCGGATGGACCTGAGCGAAGCCGTGTTTCGCGAAGTGGGCCTGTCGCGCAATGAAAGCGCGGAACTGGTCGAATCCGTGCTGCAGCACATGTCCGACGCGCTGGTGCGCGGCGAACAGGTGAAGATCTCGTCCTTCGGCACCTTCTCGGTGCGGGACAAGGCGGCGCGCATTGGCCGCAATCCCAAAACCGGCGAAGAAGTGCCGATCCAGCCGCGCCGCGTGCTGACCTTCCGGCCCTCGCACCTGATGAAAGAACGCGTGGCCGAGGGCAACAAGTCCTGAGCGGCCCGCGCTGATCCAACTGCAACCCTGCGTCCCCTCCGCCCCGCGCCCCAGCGCTTCGTCTGGGGGGCGCTTCTGAGGGGACCGACCACATGAGCAAGTCGCGCGACGCCTTCCGCACCATCAGCGAGGTCGCCGAACTGCTGGAGACCCCAGCGCATGTGCTGCGCTTCTGGGAAACCAAGTTCACCCAAGTCAAACCCGTGAAACGCGCCGGCGGCCGCCGCTATTACCGGCCCAATGACGTCGCGCTTCTGGCCGGAATTCGGCAGCTGCTGCATGACGACGGGCTGACCATCAAGGGCGTGCAGAAGGTGCTGCGCGAACAGGGCGTCAAACATGTGGCGGCCATCGCGCCGCCGCCCGGCCTGCTGGACGAAAGCGGCGAGGACATCGCCGAGGCCCCCGCCGCGCCGACCGCTGCCGAGCGCGCGCCGCAACAAGACAGCGCCACCGTCCTGCCCTTCGCGCAGCCGCAGGCCGCGTTGCCCGAGGCCGAGTTCGGTTGCCTCCGCCGAACCGGCGCCTGACCCCCAGCCCGACTCCACTGCGCCCGACGCTCCGCTCTTTGCCGAGGCCAGCGATCCGGACCCGCAGGCCACCGCCGATGATGCGCTCTGGCAGCCCGACCCTCAGGCAGACGCTGAGGCCCTACCCGCAGAGCCCGACGACACCCCGGAAGAGCCGCTCCCCGGCTTCCTGACCCAATCGCTGGAGGACCGCGGCGCCACGCCTCTGCCCGAGGCCGGAAGCGCGGAAGGCGCCCCCGCTGCCGCTGCCCCGCTGCCCGAGGTCGCGCAGCTCGACAGCCTACCCCAGCCCGCGTCCGGCCCGCTCACGGCGCTCGCCACAGCCCCGCAACTGACCGCGCAGAAAGCGGTTTCCGCCCGCGCCAAACTGGCCGCGCTGCGCGCCTTCGTCGCCGCGCGCGACAGCCATTCGGCAGCGTGAGAAAATTGGTGAAAAAACTTGCGCATTAGGGGTTGTGCCTGCGCTCAGAACCAGTAAATACCGGCCTCACAAGTCGGGCTATAGCGCAGCCTGGTAGCGCGTCCGTCTGGGGGACGGAAGGTCGCAGGTTCGAGTCCTGCTAGCCCGACCAATTCACCCCCGCCGCCGTTTCTGACTTGATCCGCCCCTCGGGGTGAGAGAAACGGCCAGAGGTAAGCCTCTCCAAAACCACCAAAAAGTTGCACCGCTCGCCCTTGAGCGTAGCTAACCCGTCGCCCTGTTGGCCGCTGTCACACAGCCGCGCCCGAAGTGCCGCCCGCGCGCATTTGCCGTTCCCCTCGCCCACGCCGCTTGCTAAGCAAGTTCAACGCAATACCGGGGGATCGTGACCATGACAGGGGTGCTCGCCAGCCAGCAGATTTCGGCGCTCGTCGACAGCGGAGCCATCCGCAGCGCAGCACCGCTCGTCGAGGGGCAAATCCAACCCGCCAGCCTCGATCTGCAACTCGGCCATGAGGCGATCCGCGTGCGCGCCTCCTTCCTCGCCGGAGCCGGACGCCCGCTGGACGCGCGGCTGCAAGAGTTTGAGATGCACCGCGTCGACCTCACCGAAGGCGCCGTGCTGGAGAAGGGCTGCGTCTATGTGGTGCCGCTGCTCGAAAGCCTCGATCTGCCCCAGGACCTTTCGGCCGTCGCCAATGCCAAAAGCTCGACCGGGCGGCTCGACCTGCTGACCCGCACGATCACCGATGGCGGCACCGAGTTTGATCGAATCGCGCCCGGATACAAAGGCCCGCTCTACGCCGAGATTTGCCCCCGCTCCTTCTCGGTGCTGGCGCGCACCGGCATGCGGCTCAACCAGATCCGCTTTCGGCGCGGCCAGTCGGTGCTGAGCGACGCCGAGCTCACCACACTGCATGAGGCCGAAACGCTGGTCAGCGGCGGCCCGGCGGTGATCGGTGAGGGCCTTGGCTTTTCCGTCGACCTGCAGCCCGGCGCTGGTGAGCTTGTCGGCTGGCGCGCCAAGCCGCACACCGGGGTGATCGACCTCGACCGGATCGGGCAGTATGACCCGGCGGAGTTCTGGGACCCGCTGCAGGCCTCGCGCGGGCAGCTGATCCTCGACCCCGACGCATTTTACATTCTCGTCAGCCGCGAGGCGGTGCATATTCCGCCGCTCTATGCCGCCGAGATGGCGCCCTATCTGGCCATGGTCGGCGAGTTCCGGGTGCATTACGCGGGCTTCTTCGATCCGGGCTTTGGCCATTCCGCGGCTGGCGGCACCGGCTCTCGCGGGGTTCTGGAAGTGCGCTGCCACGAAGCGCCCTTCGTGCTTGAGCATGGGCAGATCGTCGGGCGGCTGGTCTATGAGCGTATGGATGAGCCGCCAGAGCAGCTTTACGGGGCCGGGATCGCCTCGAACTATCAGGGTCAGGGCCTGAAGCTGTCGAAACACTTTCGCAGCTAAGACCCGGCGCTGACCGCCGAAGCGTCACGCCGCCTCACAGAGCACCACGCCCCGTTCGCCCTGCTTGCGGGCCTCATCCAGCGCCTGCCGCGCCCGGCGCAGCGCGGGCCCCAGATCGCCGTCGCCGCGCCGGGCCATGACCACGGCAGCGGTGAGCGCGATCGGCAGCAGCTCCCGCTCGGGATCGCGCAATTCGCCGCCCCGCGCGCAGAGGTCCTGCGCCCGTATCGTCAGCGAATCCAGGGTGCAGTTCCGGGCCAGAAGCATGAGGCCCATATCCTCGTCCCGGCAAAGCAGTTCCTCGGGCGCGAGGTCGCGGTGAAGGCCGACAGAGACCAGCCGCAGCACCCGTTCTGCCGCGGTGCGGCCATAGCGCGCCTCTAGCGCGTCTATCCCCTCAACCTCGAGCAGCACGAGCCCTTGGCTGGTCAGCGGCCCGAAGGTGGCGCTGTAAAGCTCTGCCGAGGCCCGGGTGCGCATGCCCGTCGACGGATCGCGCATCGCGGCACGGTAGAGGCGCCATTCGGTGAGACGCAGCCGCGAGGCGCTGGCGTCATATTTGCCGCCAAGAAAGAGGATCGCCGCCAGCATCACCAGCGTGTCGACCAGCATCAGCGTCACGCTCGACAATTCCAGCCAAGGGCCCGGCACGAAGCGGACAGAGACCGCCTGCACCGCCACCAGCACGAGCCACGCGAGGAGGATGCCGCGCACGATCCGCCCCGAGGACGAGCCGCTGACCAGCGGCCGCAGCAGCGCGCGGCGGGCATGTCTGGAAACATTTGCCACCCCAAGCGCCAGCAGCAGCAGCGATGTGGACAGGGACATATCGCCGAACATCACGGGCTGGCCATTGAGATAGCCCACGGCGGCGATGAACGGCAGGAACATGGTCATCAGCGTCAGGCTGAAAGACGACAGCGGCAGCCGCCGGTAGCACAGCTGCGCCCCGGCCAGCAGCACGAAGGACACCGCGGTGTTGCCGCCCATGCGCCCGGCGCCCACATCGATCCCGGCGCGGTAGCCGAGCCCGGTGAGCAGGCACAGCGCAATGACCATGAGCCAAAGCAGCGTCTCGCGCCCGTCAGAGCGGCGCAGGGGCCGCTGCAGCAGCGTCGCCGACAGCGCCGCGACCCCCGCCAGCAGCGTCGGCAGAGAGAGCGCCGCGTCGCCGCTTGGCGCATAGAGACGCGAGATGCCGTAAATATGCCCCTCTGCCGCGATCAGCAGCAGCGCACCGGCCAGCACCAGACAGACCGTACGCGTCCACGCGAGGGGCCGAAGGCTGGGATGGGCGGGCGCGAGAAACACGCCGTTCTGCGCCGTCAGAGCCTGAAATTTTGCACTGTGATCCACCTGTCCGGCCTCCGGAATTCGCTTGGTAAGACAGGCATCCTCGCAGATCGCAGTTAAGGCGGGCTTTAGATGACGCCGCCGCCGCACAACGATCTGCGACTTACTCCGGCGCATTTGACGAAAACCTGCGCGGCCCTGCCATCACCGGCTGCCGGGCGACGACCAAAGCATGCCCAAGATCGCGCGAGGGCAAGATAACTCCCCCGTTGCGATCTTGTTCCAATCCCGCAAGCCGCCAAGCGCAATTCCGCCTAAAGAATGAAATATCAATCACTTCAGGCGGTTTTTTCATCTTTGCGGGAACGGTTTTTCTGATCTTGCGGTTGAGGCACCAGAACGGCGGATCGCAGCGCGGCCGCCAAAGATCAGAAAGGATTATTCCGATGACCACCAAGAAAACGCTTCTGCTTTCGCTGCCGCTTGCCGCTCTGGTTGCCGCTCCCGTCTCCGCCGCGATGAGCGCCTCGGCCACCACCGAGCTGAACCTGCGCGCAGGCCCTGGCCCGCAGTACCAGATCGAGAACGTGATCCCCTCGGACGCCGAGGTTGACGTGAAGGGCTGCCTGGCAGACGCGGAATGGTGCGAGGTGAGCTATGAAGGTGTGGAAGGCTGGGCCTATTCCGCCTATCTGACCACCCCGGTCGAGGACGAGCCGGTTGTGCTTTACGAAAACCGCGACCGTGTTGAGGTGAAAACCATCACCTATGAAGACAAGGACAATGCCGCAGCTGGCGCAGGCGTCGGCGGTGCATGGGGCGCGGCCGTGGGCTCGCTGCTGGTGGGTGGCCCGGCTGCCGTCGCAGCAGGCGCGGTGCTGGGTGCCGTGACCGGCGCGGCAAACAACGCCGAAGAAAAGACCGTCACCTATATCGAGCGCAACCCGGTCGAGCCGGTCTATCTGAACGGTGAAGTTGCCGTGGGCGCGGGCATCCCGCAGGAGATCGAGGTCTATGAGGTGCCGGAGAGCGACTTTGAGTATCTCAACGTCAACCAGCAGACCGTGCTGATCGACCCCGAGACCCGTCGCATCGTTCAGGTCGTGCGCTAACTTAGCGCCGCAATAACCTGATTATAAATACGAAAGGCCCCGATTGATCGGGGCCTTTTGACGTCTGCGGCGCGCCTTGGGCTGGCAAAGACGAGGTCAGTCTTCGAACAGTTCCGACTGACCGGGGGCTTCGTCTTCCTCGTCGTCCGCGTCTCTCTGACCCAGCGAAATGCTGCCCGGCGGCGGGCGGTTGTCGAGCAGACCGGCGGCGCGCAGTTCCTTCAGCCCCGGCAGGTCGCGCGCGTTCTCCAGCCCGAACTGGTCGAGGAAATCCTGCGTCACCACGAAGGTCACGGGGCGGCCCGGGGTCATCTTGCGGCGGCCAAAGCGGATCCACTCCATCTCCAGAAGCTGGTCGATGGTGCCGCGCGAAACGCTGACGCCGCGAATCTCCTCGATCTCGGCGCGGGTGACCGGCTGGTGATAGGCGATGATCGCCAGTGTCTCGATCGCCGCGCGCGAGAGCTTGCGGGTCTCCACCGTTTCCTTTTGCATCAGGAAACCGAGGTCAGGCGCGGTGCGGATCGCCCAAGCGTCGCCGACGCGCACCACATGCACGCCGCGCCCCTCATAGCGTTTGCGCAGATGCGCCAGCGCTTCGGCGGGATCGCAGCCATGCGGCATGCGATCTTCGAGCTCGCGCACCGTCACCGGCTCGGCGGAGGCAAAGAGGATGGCCTCGACCATACGCTCCTGCGCGCCCATGGGCGGTGCCTCGAACAGGCTGTCCTGATCCTCCTCGGCAGGCTGCTCGGGGCGGAAATCGTCGATATCTTCACTCACGCGGGGTCTCTCTCTTGCGCAGATGGATCGGCGCGAAGGTCTCGTCCTGCCGGATCTCCACATGGCCTTCCTTGGCCAGTTCCAGAGAGGCGGCAAAGGTGGCGGCGGTGGCAGAGCGCCAGCGCATGGGATCCTCGGACCAGCCATCGGGCAGCCAGCCGGAAATGTCGGTCCACTCCCCGGCAAAGCCCATCAGCCCGCGCATCCGGTCGAGCGCCTGCTCCATGGTGAAGACGTCGTGGCGGTCCATCACGAAGGGGCGGAACTCGTCGCGGGTACGGATGCGGGCATAGGCCTGCATCAGGTCGATCAGCGAGGCGGTGTATTTCACCTTGCGCACGCGCTGCATGTCTTCGGGGATGCCACGGGCGAAAAAGTCGCGCCCCAGACGGTCGCGCGCCATCAGCCGGGCGGCGACGTCGCGCATGGCCTGCAGGCGCTCGAGCTGGAAGGCAAGGTGGGCGGCCAGTTCCTCGCCCGACGGACCCTCTTCGGTGGGGTCGGGCGGCAGCAACAGGCGCGATTTCAGGAAGGCCAGCCAGGCGGCCATCACCAGATAGTCGGCGGCAAGTTCGATGCGCAGCTCCTTGGCGCGCTCGACGAAGGCGAGATATTGGCGCGACAGCTCCAGCACCGAGATCTTGCGCAGATCGACCTTTTGCGTGCGCGACAGCGACAGCAGCAGGTCGAGCGGCCCCTCATAGCCCTCGACGTCGACGATCAGCGCCTCCGCCGCAAGACGGTCGGCGACGCTGAGCGTCTCGAACTCCAGTTGCGAATTGTCCTGCATGTGATCAGCGGTGCCCGGCCAGCAAGGCCTCACGTTCGGCCCTGAGGGCCGCTATGTCAATCTCGGCAGGCACGGTGCGCGTGCGCAGCGCCGCCTCGGCGCGCACCTGCGCGGCCTCGGTCATCGAGCCGGCCTCTCGCACAGCCTGTTCCATCTCGGGCATCTTGCCGTTGCAATGCAGCACCAGATCACAGCCCGCGGCAATCGAGGCCGCGCTGCGCTCGCCGATGCTGCCCGAGAGCGCCTCCATCGAGATGTCGTCGGTCATCAACAGGCCCTGAAAGCCGATGTTTTCGCGAATGAGTGTGATCATTGCCGGGTCGATGGTGGCGGGCTTGGTGTTGAGCCCCTCAAAGACCAGATGCGCGGTCATCGCCAGCGGCAGATCGGCGAAGGGCCGGAAGGCGGCGAAATCCACCTCTTCCAGTTCCCCGCGCGGCGCGTCGATGCGCGGCAGGTCCTTGTGGCTGTCGAGCTGCGCAAGCCCATGACCGGGCAGGTGTTTCATCACCGGCAGCACGCCGCCATCGACCATGCCCTTGGTCGCGGCCTTGCCCATCTCGACCACCTGCGACAGGCTCTCGCCGTAGCAGCGGTTGCGCAGGAAGGCATGGGTCTGAGGCCGCGCCACATCGAGCATGGGCGCGCAATTGCCGTCTATCCCCAGCGCCAGAAGCTCGGCGGCGATCAGGCGATAGCGCAGTTCCATGGCGCGCGCGGCGTTGGCTCCGGCCTGCATCACCTCATCGAGCGGCGGCAGGAACTCGGTGGCGAGCGGCGGGCGCAGGCGCTGCACGCGGCCCCCCTCCTGATCGATGAAGATCGGGGCGTGCCAGCCCACAGCAGCGCGTAGATCGTCGCAGAGTGCGCGGATCTGCTCCGCCGTTTCAAGGTTGCGGGCAAAGAGGATGAAGCCGAACGGGCGCGCTTCGGCAAAGAAACGCGCCTCGTCCTCGCTCAGCACCGGGCCGAGCGGCGCCAGAATGGTCGCCCCAAAGCGGCTCACCGGGTGGTCACCGGGATGCAGTCGGCGTTTTCGGCAACGAAGGCGGCGCAGAAGCGGCGCGCGTCGGCCAGATCGTCAAAGCCCGCAGCGCGCAGCCGGTAGAAGGTGCGCCCGCCCGAGCTTGCCTTTTCGATCACCCGATCCTTGCCGTCCATGAACTCGCCAAACCGGGCGCTGAAGCGCTGCCATTCCTCGCGCGCCACATCGGCGCTGACATAGGCGCCAAGCTGCGCAAGCCGTGTGCCCGCGGGCAGCGTGTCGGGGCTGATCTCTTCGGGACCAACGGCTTCGGGCTCTGCCGGGGCCAATGCGACCGGCTGGTTCAGCAGATCGCCGGGTCGGGTGGAGGGCCGCAGCGAGCGGATCAGCGCGCCCGCGGGCGCGGCGCCGGTGACGCTGGCGACCAGTTCGCCCTCGCCATCCTCGCCATCCAGATCGCTGAGCGGCTTGGCATTGGCGGCGATCTGATCGGCAAGCGCCTGGATCGGATCGACCTCGCCGCCTTCGGCCAGATCATCGCTCAGCCCCTCGCCGGACGCGTCGCTGGACAAGGCCGCCGGTTCGATCCGGTCGGCGTTGCGCCGCGCCTCGGCCAGCCGCGATTGCGGGATATCTTCGTCCGACAGACCGATGCCCTGCGGCGCCAGCAGCAGCCGGTCCGCGCCGCCCTCGGCGGTGCCGGTCCCGGCCACGGCGTTGACCGCAAGCCCCTGATGGTCGGCGGTGGAGCCGCCCGGATCCTCGGGCGCCACACGCATGGGACCGTCCATGGCCTGCACCACGGGGATCCCGTTCACATCACGCATCAGAAGATCGTAGCCCCAGACGCCAACGCCAACGACCAGCGCCAGCGACACCGCCGCACCGGCCCAATTGGCCAGCGATGCGGCGCGGCGCCCGGACGGGGCCGGTGCCTCCGGCCCCTCATAGGGGTAATCGGGGTAGTCCGCGGAATAATCCGCCGGGTAGTCCGCCATGTCTGCCTCGGTCTGCCTGTCGGGCCGGCGACGGGTGTCGCTGCCGGCCATCTTGCTCTGCCTTGTTGCCCCGAGGCGCCTTTTGTCAGCGCATCTCTTCTGCCGGGGTCACGCCCAAGATACCAAGACCCGCCGAAATGACAACCGCGACGGCCCGCGCCAGCGCGATTTTGCCTTGGCTGACAGTCGGATCGTCCTGCAGGAAGCGCAGGTCGGGCTCGTCGTGGCCGCGGTTCCACAGACCGTGCAGATCCGAGGCCAGTTCGTTGAGCCAGATGGCAACCTTATGCGGCTCGTGGCCCTTGGCGGCGATCTCGACGAGGCGCGGCCATTCGGCGACCTTCTTGGCCAGCGCCAGCTCTGCCTCATGGGTCATGCCCGACAGATCGACCTTGGACAGCGCCGCATCGCTGACGTCGATCCCCGCTTCCTGCGCCTTGCGCATCACCGAGCAGACCCGCGCGTGGGCGTATTGCACATAGAACACCGGGTTCTCGCGGCTCTGCTCAACGGCCTTGGCAAAATCGAAGTCCAGCGAGGCGTCGTTCTTGCGGGTCAGCATGACGAAACGGGTGACATCGGGGCCAACCTCTTCGACCACGTCGCGCAGGGTGACAAAGGTCCCCGCCCGCTTGGACATTTTGAATTCTTCGCCGTTTTTGAAGAGCTTAACCAGCTGGATCAGCTTGATATCCAGCGGCACCTTGCCATCGGACAGCGCCGAAACCGCCGCCTTCATCCGCTTGACGTAGCCGCCGTGGTCGGCGCCGAACACGTCGATCAGCATGTCGAAGCCGCGGCTCACCTTGTCGTAGTGATAGGCGATGTCGGGGGCGAAATAGGTCCATCTGCCGTCCGACTTCATGATCGGACGATCGACGTCGTCGCCATGCTCGGTCGACTTGAAGAGGGTCTGCTCGCGCGGCTCCCAATCCTCGGGCTTCTTGCCCTTCGGCGGCTCCAGCACGCCGCGGTAGATCAGGCCCTTCTCGGTCAGCGAGGCAATGGCGGCCTCGATCTTGCCGGTGCCGTAGAGCGACTTTTCCGAGAAGAAATGATCCATCTTCACGCCGAGCAGCGCCAGATCCTCGCGGATCATGCCCATCATCTCGTCGGTGGCGAAGTTGCGCACCTCTTCGAGCCATTCGGCCTCGGGCTGATCGACATATTTGTCACCAACCTGCGCCTTCAGCTTCTCGCCGACGCCGATGAGATATTCGCCCGGGTAGGTCCCGGCTTCGAATTCAACAGTGCGGCCATGCGCTTCGAGGTAGCGCAGGTACACCGACCGCGCCAGCACATCGACCTGCGCGCCGCCGTCGTTAATGTAATACTCGCGCGTCACAGCGTAGCCCGCGTAATCCAGCAGAGAGGCCAGCGCATCGCCGAAGACCGCGCCGCGGGTATGGCCCACGTGCATCGGGCCGGTGGGGTTGGCCGAGACATATTCGACGTTGACCTTCAGCCCCTGCCCCATGTCCGAGCGGCCATAGTCGGTGCCGGCCTCAAGCACGGTGGCGGGCAGCGCCTGCCACACCGACGGGTCAAGGCGCAGGTTGAGGAACCCCGGGCCCGCAACCTCGGCGCTGGCGATCCGGCTGTCGGCGCCCAGCTTGGCGGCGAGCGCCTCGGCGATGTCGCGCGGCTTTTGCTTGGCGGGCTTGGCCAGCACCATCGCGGCATTGGTCGCCATGTCGCCATGCGAGGGGTCTCGCGGCGGCTCCACCGTCACGGCGGCGGTCGCCAGCCCCTCGGGCAGCGCGCCTTCGGACTGCAGCGCCTCGATTGCCTGAAGGACAAGCGCGCGAATGTCGGTGAAGAGGTTCATCTATCTGTCTCCATACGGTCGGATGCTCCTCTACCATCTTGGCCCGCAGGGTCAAATGCAGAGAGCGGCGGAATGGCCGGGAATGTGCCGGAACGCCCGCAGGCGGCCCCGAAACCCATGCCCGGCCCCTGCCCTAGACCGCTTTCGCGCCCTTCAGCGTGTCATTGCCGTTCTCGTCGCGGCGGTCTTCCTTGCGCTCTTCGCGCTTGGGCGCCAGCACCACCAGCCGCACGCCGTCGGCCTCTTTCGGCGCATCATCCGGCCCAAGCAGGCGGAAGGTGCCATTGGGCCCAAGATCGGCCACGATGTGCCCGCGCGGGTTCATCTCACGCCAGTTTTCCAGCGTGAACTCTTCGGTGAGCCTTGAGACGCGGAACTCCCAACCTTCGGAGATGCGCGCGTTGCCCTCCCAATAGCTCTCGTCCGGCCCGAAGCGGCGCCCGCCAAGCGTGGCGGGCAGCGCGTGACGGGTCGAACTGTCGCGCTGCGGCTTGAGTTGGAAGATGTGCTCGCGCCCGAAATCCGGCGCAAGGTCGGTCGCGACCAGCGTGTTGTAGGCGTCATTGTCGGTGGCGGCGATCAGATGCTCGTAGCTCACCAGATCGAGCCGATGCTCGGCGGCTTCCGACAGGATGTCGCCAAAGAACGTATCCAGCCCCGCCTTGCGCGCGTCGCGCAGATGCGCGTGGTTGGGATCGGCGATCAGCACCGGCAGTTCCAGCTTCTTCAGCGCCAGACCCAGCGCCACGGACCAGCGCGAGCCGCCGGTGATCAGCACGCCGGGCGTTTCGGTCGCGGTCTGCCCCAGAAGCCGCGCCATGGGGGCCAGCGTGAAGCCATGCAGCACCACCGTCGCCGCCACCAGCGCGAAGGCCAGCGCCGGGATGCGGCCCGCGTCCTCGACCCCCAGCGACACCAGCCGCTGCCCAAACAGCCCGGCCACCGCCACCAGCACCACGCCGCGCGGCCCGGTGAAGGCCACCAGCAACCGCTCGGACCACGGCAGATTGGTGCCGATAAGCGAGATCAGCACCGGAATCGGCCGCGCCAGCAGGATCACCGACAACACGAAGGCTGCGGCCCGCCAATCGAGCGAGGCCAGCGTCTCGCGGCTCATGTTCGCGGCGAGCAGGATGAACACGCCCGACACCAGCAGGATCGTCGCGTGCTCTTTGAAGCGGCGCATCTCCTCGTAGCTGGCGAGCCCGGCGTTGGCGATCCACACGCCCATCAGCGTCACCGCCAGCAGCCCGCTCTCATGCAGCACCGAGTCGGCCAGCGCAAAGACCGCCAGCATCGACACGAACAGCACCGGCACCTTCATGTATTCGGGCACCTTGCCGCGCTTGAAGGCCTGCGACAGCCCCCAGCCGCCCAGCACCCCCAGCGCCGAGGCCGCAAGAATGCCCACCGCGATGTCGACCAGCGCCTCGCTCATGGACACGGCATCGGCCAGCACGGTGACCACCTCGAAGGCGAGCACCGCCGCCAGCGCGCCGACCGGGTCGTTGACGATGGCTTCCCATTGCAGCAGCGCCGAGGGTCGGTGTTTCAGCCGCGCCTGCCGCAAGAGCGGCGCGATCACCGTGGGGCCGGTGACGATCATGATGCCGCCAAAGACCGCCGAGCTTTCCCAGCTCAGCCCCGCCACCCAATGCAGCGCCGCCGCCGAAGCCAGCCAGCCCAGCGGCGCGCCGACAAAGATCAGCCGCCGCACCCCGAGCCGCGCGTCGCGCAGCCCCTGAAAGTTCAGCGTCAGCCCGCCTTCGAAAAGAATGATGGCCACGGCGATCGCCAGCATCGGCTCCATCAGCTCGCCGAAATCGCCATGCGGATCGAGGATGCCGAAGCCCGGCCCGATGGCCAGCCCCGCCACCAGCATCACCACGATCGCCGGCAGCTTCATCCGCCATGCAAGCCATTGCGATCCCACGCCAAGCGCGCCCACGAGGGCGAAGCCAAGTATAGGGTCGATCCCGCCCATATCAGGTCCGGTCATTCATGGGCCCTTTCGTCTGTCCCGCGCCTCCCGCGTCCATGATCTGGTCCGCGGGGCGGCTCTGTCCAGAGCACAGGCTAACACGGGCCTATGGCACGTCGTGCAGGATATCCTTGCCGGTGAGCTTGGCATGCTGCTGCAGGGCAAAGCGGTCGGTCATCCCGGCCACATAATCGGCCACCATCCGCGCAAGCTCGGTCTCGCCGCGCGGCTCGGTCGCGCGCCAGCGTGCCGGCAAAAGCAGCGGGTTGTTCATATAGATCGGGAACAGCTCCATCAGCGCCTGCGTCACCTTCTCGCGGATCACCACCACCGAAGGCGCGCGATACATGCGGGTGAAGAGGAACGTGCGCACCTGTTTCAGCTCGCGGTACATCTCATCCGAGAAAGCCACCACCGGATGGCCAAGCGCGCGGATGTCGTCGCAGCTCTGCGGGTTCGCGGCAGCGATGCGGGCGCGGCTGGTGTCGATCACGTCGCTGACCATATAGCCGAACACCCGGCGCAGCGCCTCATGGCGGCGGCGGTAGGCGTCGAGGCCCGGATAGAGCCGGTCAACCTCGGCATAGGCGGGCGCGATCAGCGGCAGATCGGCGATATCCTCTTCGGTGAACAGCCCGGCGCGAAGCCCGTCCTGCAGATCATGGTTGTTATAGGCCACATCGTCGGCGATCGCCGCCACCTGCGCCTCGCCGCTGGCATGGGTGTGAAGCTCCAGATCATGCTCGGCGTTATATTCGGCCAGCGCCAGCGGCAGCGTCTCGCCCTCTTTCAGCGGCAGCAGCGGGCCGTTGTGCTTTGCGATCCCCTCGAGCGTGTCCCAGGTGAGGTTCAGCCCGTCGAACTCGGCATAGTGGCACTCGAGCCGGGTGACGATGCGCAGCGTCTGGGCGTTGTGATCGAAGCCGCCATAGGGCGCCATCAGATCATGCATCGCATCCTCGCCGGTATGGCCGAAGGGCGTGTGCCCAAGGTCATGCGCCAGCGCCACCGCTTCGGTCAGGTCAGTGTTGAGCCCCAGCGCGCCGGCCATGGTGCGCGCCACCTGCGCCACCTCGATGCTGTGGGTGAGCCGGGTGCGGTAGAAATCGCCCTCATGCTCGACGAAGACCTGCGTCTTATGCTTGAGCCGGCGGAAGGCCGAGCTATGGATGATGCGGTCGCGGTCACGCTGAAAGCACGAGCGGAACGCGCTTTCCTCTTCCGCCACGCGGCGGGGTCTCGCCCCTTCGGGGGCGCAGGAATAGATAGCCATCTCTTCAGCCTTTCAGCCCATCGGGTCGCGGCTCACGGCACGGTGCTTGGCACGGCTGTGCCGGGTGGTTGCCGCTGCTCTTGAGGATCCCTATATTATGGACCGACCGGGAGATAAACCTTTGAGGCCGCCCATGAACCTGCCCCCGAAAGTGACTGACCGCGCCTATGAGCGCCTCGCCGAGATCGGTGCGGGCGCGCAGGGCAAGGCGCTGCGCATCGCCGTCGAAGGCGGCGGCTGCTCGGGCTTTCAGTATGACATCCGCCTCGACGAGGCCGCCGAGGACGATCTGGTGCTCGAACGTCAGGGTGAGCGCGTGGTGGTCGACAGCGTCTCGCTGCCTTTCCTGACCGACGCGGTGATCGACTTCTCCGAAGAGCTGATCGGCGCGCGCTTCACCATCGAGAACCCCAATGCCACCAGCTCCTGCGGCTGCGGCACCAGCTTCTCGATGTAAACGCGCCCTGCCCATGACGCATCAAAGCCACGGCAGTGCCGTGGCTTTTTTGTTTAGCTGCAAGGCTTTCCGCGCCTATTCCCCGGCGGCCGCCTTGGCGAAGCGCTCCAGCGCCTCCTCCATCTTCTCGATGTACGCGGCGTCATCATCGATATCGAGATCGTCGAAGGTCTCCTCCGGCTCCTCCCAAAGGATCTGCGTTTCGCCATCCTCGCCCGCATAAACCAGCATCTTCAGCGGCAGGTAGAGCCCGGCCCGCATGTCGTCCTGCATGGCGGGCGTGCCGAGCTTGGGGTTGCCGAAGATCAAAAGCTGCGCCTCGGCAAGCTCCATCCCCGCCGCCCGCGCGCCCGCGCCGTGATCGACCCGCGCAAAAACACTCGCTCCCGCGGCTTTGACACTGGCCTCGAGCCGGTCGGCGACCTCGGCCACCGAGCCTTCGGCCTGCACGCGTTCCACATCCGCGAAAGCCGCGGCGGGCAAAAGCGCCGCAAGCGCGATGGGTGCAAGAAGATGTTTCATATCGCTCCTCCCTAAAGCTGCAGATCCAAAACCAGCATCCGCCGCCAGAGGTTCCCCGCAAGCCTCTCCGCCACCGCCACAGCCCGCTACCGCAAAGGAAAAAAGGGGCGCGCCCGCCAAGGCCCGCCCCTTCTTCTCATTTCAAATACGCGTATCTCGACCGCGCCACCGGCGCCGCGTCAGTGGTCCGTGCTGGCGGTCCCCACTGCTGGCCCCTACTGGCGGTCAGCTACCCGTGGTCCGCGCCTCAGTCCTCGGTGACCGCGTCGTCGCCGTCGCCGCCGTTGAACTCGAGCCCATGCGCCGCGCGGATCTTATCCTCGATCTCGGTGGCGATCTGGGTGTTTTCCTTCAGGTAGTTCTTGGCGTTCTCACGCCCCTGACCGATGCGCTCGTCCCCGTAGGAATACCAGGCGCCGGATTTGTCGACCACGCCGGCCTTGACCCCAAGATCCAGCAGTTCGCCGGTTTTCGAGATGCCTTCGCCGTACATGATGTCGAACTCGACCTGCTTGAACGGCGGCGCGACCTTGTTCTTCACCACTTTGACGCGGGTGGCGTTGCCGACCACTTCGTCCCGGTCCTTGATCGAGCCGATGCGGCGGATGTCGAGGCGCACCGAGCTGTAGAACTTCAGCGCGTTGCCGCCGGTGGTGGTTTCGGGCGAGCCGAACATCACGCCGATCTTCATCCGGATCTGGTTGATGAAGATCACCATGCAGTTGCTGCGCGCGATCGAGCCGGTGAGCTTGCGCATCGCCTGGCTCATCAGACGGGCGTGCACGCCGACCGAGCTGTCGCCCATGTCGCCCTCAAGCTCGCTCTTGGGGGTCAGCGCGGCGACGGAGTCGACCACCACGAGGCTGACCGCGCCCGAACGCACCAGCGTATCGGTGATTTCCAGAGCCTGTTCGCCGGTGTCGGGCTGCGAGATCAGCAACTCGTCAAGATCGACGCCCAGTTTCTTGGCATATTGCGGGTCAAGCGCGTGTTCCGCGTCGACAAAAGCCGCAACGCCGCCCTTTTTCTGTTCCTCGGCCACCGCATGCAGGGTGAGCGTGGTCTTGCCCGAGCTTTCCGGGCCATAGATCTCGATGATCCGGCCCTTGGGCAGGCCGCCAATGCCGAGGGCGATGTCGAGCCCCAGCGAGCCGGTGGAGGTTGCCTCGATGTCGCGCAGGGCGTTGTCGCCGCCCAGCTTCATGATCGAGCCCTTGCCGAATTGCCGCTCGATCTGGGCCAGCGCCGAGTCGAGTGCCTTTTGCCTGTCCGCGTTGCGCTTGCTGTCCATAGTCAGAAGATCTGCCGTTGCCATGATTTCCGATCCTTATTTCACACCGCGTCCGGGGCGGCAATCGCTGCTTTTGTTCGCCTCTTGTTCTTACTCGCCGTTATGAGACCAAAAAGAGAACATTTCAAGCACGAACTCACGTAAGTCTTGCGAAACATGGTTAAAGAGTAGTTTATCGGCAAAAAGACAAAGCTGGGGACGGGAATGCTGGTGTTCTGGAAGGCGCGGCTGGTGCTGCTGGCGGTGCCAAAGACGGGAACCTCTGCCTATGAGGCGGCGCTGGGGCCACATGCGTCGATGGCGGTGCTCGATCCGCCCGAGCTGAAACACGCGCCGGTCTACCGCTACAACCGCTTCTTCCGGCCGATGTTCGAGAAGATGGGCGTGGAGCATATGGAGCTTATGGCCGTGGTGCGCGAGCCGGTGTCCTGGCTCGGCTCGTGGTATCGCTATCGCCAGCGCGGGTTTCTGGAGGGCAAGCCCACCTCGACCCGCGGCCTCAGCTTCGATGATTTCGTCGACGCCTATACCCGCGGCGAGCGCCCGCCCTTCGCCAATGTCGGCAGTCAGGCGAAATTCGTCGAGCCGCGGCCCAATGGCACCAACGTCACGCATCTGTTCCGCTACGAGAACCAGGCGGTGATCACCGGGTTTCTGGAGGAGCGGCTGGGGCTGCAACTGGATCTGCCGCGCGAGAATGTCTCGCCGCGCGCCGATCTGGCGCTGTCGCCCGAGATCGAAGCCAAGCTGCGCCGCAAATGCTCGGCGGATTTCGAGCTTTGGGAGCGGGCTGGCTGAGCCCGCCCCTCAGGCCAGCTGCCGCTGCACCGTCTCGGTGAGATCGCTGAGCGAAAACGGCTTGGGCAGGAACACCGAATTGGGCACTTCGATCCGGCTCTTGTCGAGCGCTTCCTCGGCATAGCCCGACACGAAAACCACCCGCGTGCCCGGCCTGTCGACCAGCGCCCGGCGCACCCAGCTGGGTCCGTCGAGCCCCGGCATCACCACATCGGTGACAAAGACATCCACGTGCAATTTCGCATCGGCAAGGATCTCCAGCGCCTCCTCGGCGGTTTCGGCCTCGATCACCTCAAAGCCCCGCAGCCGCAGCGCCCGGCCCGCAAAGGCGCGCACCGGCGCTTCATCCTCGACCAGCAGCACGGTGCTGCCGTCGCGCGGCGCTGAACTGGCGCTCTCCTCAGGCCTCACCGCTTCCACCTCGGCGGCCTGCTCATGGGCCGGGAAGAGCAGCGTGAAACAGCTGCCCTCGCCCAGCACGCTGTCGACAAAGATGAAGCCGCCGGTCTGTTTGACGATGCCATAGACCGTCGACAGGCCAAGCCCCGTGCCCTCGCCCGTGCGCTTGGTGGTGAAGAAGGGCTCAAAGACTTTCTGCAGCTTGTCCTGCGGGATGCCGACGCCCTGATCCACCACCTTCACGCAGGCATAGGCCCCCGGCTCGACCCGCGCGCGGTCGCGCTGCAGCGGGTCGTGCAGCACGCAGCGCTCGGTCTCGATAGTGATCTCGCCGCCCTCGGGCATGGCGTCGCGGGCGTTGACCACGAGGTTCATCATCACCTGCTCGAGCTGGCGGCGGTCGCCGCGGATCGGCGGCAGCACCGGATCGTGGCGCAGGGTCAGATTGACCCGCTCGCCGACCAGCCGGTTGAGCAGATGGGTGAGGTCCGACAGCGTGTCGCGCAGGTCGAGCTTTTCGGCGCTGAGCGTCTGCTTGCGCGAGAAGGCCAGCAACTGCCCGACCAGCGCCGCCGCGCGGTTGGCGTTCTGGTTGATCTGCATGAGGTCGGCATAGTCGGCATCGCCCTGATCATGGCGCAGCAGCAGCAGGTCGCAATGGCCCGAGATGGCGGTCAGCAGATTGTTGAAATCATGCGCGACGCCTCCGGCCAATTGGCCGATCGCCTGCATCTTCTGGCTCTGGACGAATTGCGCCTCGAGCGTCTTGAGCTCGGTCGCGTCGTTCAGCACCGCGACAAGCTCGGCGCGTCCGCCCTCCATCACACGGTTGAGCGTGACCTGCACGAACACCTCGCGGTCCGGACGCACCAGCCGCAGGAACTCCGAACGGTGCAGGCCACGGCCCGCGGCGGCATCCACCAACCAGTCGGTGATCGCACGGCCCAGCCCCTCCATATGCTCGCCGATCCGGCTGCCATCGGCGCTGGTGACCTCGAGCATGCGGCAGGCCTCGGGGTTGGCGCGCAGGATCAGCCCGTCAGGGCGCAGCCGCAGCAGCGGCACAGGCAGCTCGTCAACGCCGTCGCGCACCGCTGCGCCGTTGGTGTCCGGCAGTCGCTGCAGGGTGATTTCCTGCCGCCCCACGCCCGCATCGGCGATATGGATCTCGAAACTCTCCGGCCCTTCCGCCGTGACCACCTGCTGTACCATGCCCGAGCGCGGCGCGGCCTCGAGCACCTCGTCGAGCCGCTTGATGCGGCGGCCCAGCAGGCGCCGCGCCGGCGCGTTCATATAGAGCACCGCGCCGCTGCGCCCCACGGTCAGCACCGGCGTTTCGGGGCTATGGAGGCGCGGCGGCACCGCGGGATCGGCCAAGGGCCGCGGCGGCAGACGTTCGAGCCGCCAGCAAGCCGTGCCCGCGGTTTCGATCAAAGTGACCCGGTAGCGCCCCGCAGAGGACACCACATCCTCGCTGGCCCCGCCCTCGCCATCGGCGCGGAGCAAGAGCCGCTGGATCAGCGCCGCAGCGTCGGGCAGCAGCGGCGACAACACCGCCTCGACCCGGTCGCCCGGCCCCGCGCCCAAGCCAGCGCGCGCCGCGCGGTTGGCATAGCTCACGCGCCTGCCGCTGCCCGAGAGCAGCGCTGGCACCGGGTCCACCTCGATGAGGCCCTCAAGCGCCGCCATATCGCGCCCGGCGCGCCGCCGCCCCAGACCGCGCCGCAGCGCCAGCAACCCTGCCAGCGCAAAGAACGCGCCGCCCGCGGCAAAAAGCGCAAGCTCCATCTCGGCGCTGGCCATATCGCCCGGCGGCGGCAGCAAGGCCGCCGCGGCGACGCAGCCCAGACCGGCCGTCGCCAAAACGAGGCCCGGAACCATCTCGCGCAGCTGCCGCGGCAGCGCTTTCGCCTCATAGGCCTCTGATTGCGTCACACTGCCTCCATTCCCGCGACAAGCATCACGTCTTCATGTGGCACATGCAGGATTAACCAAAGGTTAACCGCGGCGTGACATGACGTCAGGCAGCGGATGGAGCGGCAAGATTACGCTTCAGGAGGGGAGCTTCAGGAGGCGCGTGTCAGGAGGCGCGTTTCAGGAGCGCGTGATAAAAACCGTCGCCACCGTCGCGCGGCAGATACTGGCGCTGCTCCGTCACCGTCCACTCTGGGTGGCGCTGCGTGAACGCCGCGATCTGCGCGCCGTTCTCGGGTGCCAGCATCGAGCAGGTCGCATAGGCCAGCACCCCGCCGGGGCGCACCAGCCGCGCAGCGATATCGAGGATTTCGGCCTGCACCTTCTGCAACTCCTGCAGCCGGTCCGGCGTCAGCCGCCATTTGCCTTCGGGCGCCCGGCGCCACGCACCGCTGCCGGAACAGGGCACGTCGCAAAGCACCAGATCATAACTGCCCTTGGGTTTGGCCACGGGGCGCACACGGGCTCCGGCGCGCTCGGCGCGGGCGGGCAGATCGGACATGCGGCGCGGCTCGGCGTCATGCGCCTCGATCTCGCCGCCGGCGCGGGCGGCCATGGCGAGCGCCTTGCCCCCACCCCCGGCGCAATAATCCAGCACCCGCTGCCCCGGCGCCAGCGGCAGCGCCTCGACCACCGCCTGACTTGCCACGTCCTGCAGTTCCACCAGACCCTCGGCAAAGGCGCGGCCTTGCGCGATGCGGCGCGCGCCTTCGGTCACCTCGAGCGCCCCTGCGGCGAGCGGATGCGGGCGGGTCTCGATACCCTCGGCGGCCAGCGCCTCCTGCGCCGCGGCCAGATCCCCGCGCAGGCTGTTGACCCGCAGAAACACCGGCGCGCGCTCGCGCAGCGCCTCTGCCGCCGGACCCGCCTCATCGCCAAGGCTTTCGGTCAGCAGAGCGTCGAGCCAATCGGGCATGTCGCGCGCCTCGGCCCCCTCGGGCAGAGCGCCCGCCGCCAACTCGGCATCGGTCAGCGGCGCGGGGGCGTGGCCGTCGCCGGTGAACAGCGTCTCGGGTATGATCCCCTGCTGGCGCAGCAATCCGATGAGCCGCGCACGACCGCTCTCGCCGCCGCCCTGCACGGCGGTCGAGCGCCAGCGCCGCAGCGTGTCGAAGACATGGTCACGCACCGCCGCCCGGTCCTTGGAGCCCGCGTAGCGCGCGCCCCGCGACCACCCAAGCAGCGCCTGTTCCGCCGCCATGCCGCCAGCGATCCGGTCGAGCACCTCGGCGGCGGCCTGAAGCCGTGCGCCGGGGGTCATGCTGCGCGCTCCGCCCAGAGGGCCGCGCCCGTGATCGTCCGGCTGACCCGCCCTGTGATGGAATGCTGCATGGCGCCTGCCCCTCTACCTCGCCCGCCTTGGGCCGTTCAGCGCCCCTCTACCCGGCTCCGGCGCGGCGCGTCCAGCGCTTTCCCCGCAGCGCCTGCCCTACAAAGCCCCAAGCTCAGGGCCACAGCAGCCGCGGCGCGGGCGCCTCAAAGCTCATCCGTCCGGCGCGCATCCCCCACAAGGGCCGCCCGATCTCGGCAACCGTCGCCGCCCGGCTCGCCCCCGGCAGCAGCACCAGATCCGCCGCGCTGCCCAAAGTGATCGCCGGATCGCGCCCCAGCAGGCGGAACGCCGCGCCGCTCACCATGTCGAAACAGGCGCTGAGATCCGCGTCCTGCCCCAGTTGCGCGACATTGGCAAAGAGATTGGCCATGCGCGGCAGCGAGCAATCCCCATAGGGCGTGAACGGGTTGAGCACATTGTTGGTGGCCACGGTGCAGCACACGCCGCCCGCGTGAAAGCGATGCGCCGGCGCCACTCCGCGCGGCACCGCATGATCGAACGCGCGCCCGGTGATGAAGAGATCGGTGGCCGGCAGCACGGTCAGCGCGATCCCCGCCTCGCGCAGCAGCGCAACGCTCTGCGCCAGCGCCTCGGGCGGCAGCATCGAAAGCTTCGTGACATGGCCGATCGCCACCCGCCCCTGCATGCCAAAGGCGATAGTCTGGCGCGCCACTTCATCCAGATGCCGCCAGCCGGGATCGAGGTCGAAATCGAGGTGGAAATCCAGATCCACATCGAACTCCCGCGCCATCTGAAAGATCCGCACGATCTGCCCATGCGGGTCACTGTCGGTATAGGGGCAGCCGCCCAGCAGATCCGCTCCCTGCGCCAGCGCCGCGCGCAGCAACTCTTCGGTGCCGGGATAGTTCAACAGCCCTTCCTGCGGAAACACGCAGATCTGCAGATCGAGCGCCCAGGCATAGTCCTTGGCCAGTTGCTGCACCGCGTGAAACCCCGCCAGACCGATCACCGGGTCGATCTCGACCTGCGTGCGGATGAGCGTGGTGCCCTGCCCGATCGCCTGCTCCAGCACCTTCGCGCCGCGGGCGTAGACGTCCTCTTGGGTGAAACCGCGCTTGGCCGCGGTCACCGCCTCAAGCGCGCCCTTGAGCGTGCCGCTGTCGTTCACCGCGCGTTCGAGGATGCAGGCCTTGTCGAGGTGCAGATGGCTGTCGGCAAAGCCGCGGATGAGCAGCCCGCCGCGCGCCTCTCGCACCGGCGCATCACTGTCGATCCGCGGCGCGATGGCGGCGATTTTTCCCTCTGCGATGCCGATATCAACCGGCTCCGCACCGTCCTGCAGCCGCGCCTGAGAGATGACGAGATCGAGGGACATGGCAAGGCCTTTCGCTTGGGAGGCGCCGCGCCCGGCACCGTTCAACCGCTTCTAGCCATTGGGTTTCCGCCAAAGCAAGACAGGCGGCGCGGGATCGCGCCCCCCGCTACCGGCGCTGCGCAGGAAAGAGGCGATGCGCCCTACCGCCCACAGCTTCGGACCCGGCCTCGGACAATTTACCGAATATTCAGAATTGATTTCATTAAATGCCGCATCTTCCGCCCGTACCGGAGAGCGCCGAAATGCCCACGATCACGATCGACGAGACGACATTCGCCAACCTGCGGATGCTCAAGATATGGCACGACACGGTAACGCCGAGTGAGACCGTCGAGGCCGTGGTCAATGACGCGATGTGTCAGCTCGGTCTCTACACCGGGTCCGAGGCAGAGGACGCCGCTGCGCCACCATCCGCCTCGATCTCAGGACCCGCGTCAGACCCGGCATCAGCGCCCCCTAAAGATATGAAAGTCATAAAGGCGACCGTCGACGGCGAGCCGGTAAGAGACCTCAGTTGGATCGGCGTGCTGCGCGCCGCGATCTTGGCGCTCAGGCGCCGAGGCACGGATATCGAGCGGGTGATGCAAGACGTCCAGATCGCCTTCATACGCGGAAACTATACAGAGAAAGGCTACTATTACGTGCCCAACCTCGGAGCGTCGCTCCGCAACCTCTCGTCTAGGGACGCTTGGACAAGGATCGAGCGGCTGGCGACGAAGGAGAACATCGCAATTCGCCTCGAATATGCGCCTAAGGAGAGCGCCTTGAATGGCGATGCCTTGCTTCTCACTTGCGGACCGCAGAAATGATCCACCGGGGGCGGGACAACGCTCAGATGACCATGCCGGCAGTAGACGTCACGCGCATTGCTCCACTCGCGTTTCGCAGCCGATTTAGGCGAACCGTTCTCAATGAGACCGCCCCCCAAAGGAAAAGGCCGGCCCCGAAGGACCGGCCCTGATCTTCTCAATCCGCTGCGGCTCAGCCGATGCGGTAGTTCGGCAACTCGCGGGTGATCTGC
The DNA here is from genome assembly GCF_056158605.1 of Salipiger sp. ABN3_019. Taxonomy (NCBI): domain Bacteria; kingdom Pseudomonadati; phylum Pseudomonadota; class Alphaproteobacteria; order Rhodobacterales; family Roseobacteraceae; genus Salipiger; species Salipiger sp. ABN3_019. The sequence continues at coordinate 1,869,744 of NZ_JBSWTP010000009.1, read as the reverse complement.
ACGTCGTGCACATGGCTTTCCGACAGGCCGGCGTTGGTGATGCGCACGAAATTGCAGTTCTTGCGCATCTCTTCGACGGTGGCGTTGCCGGTGTAGCCCATGGCGGCGCGCAGGCCGCCGACCAGCTGGTGGATCACCGCCGAGGCCGAGCCCTTATAGGGGACCTGACCCTCGATGCCCTCGGGCACCAGCTTGTCGCTCGCCGCGTCTTTCTGGAAGTAGCGGTCCGCCGAGCCGCGCGCCATGGCGCCGAGGCTGCCCATGCCGCGGTAAGCCTTGAACGAGCGGCCCTGATAGAGGATCACCTCGCCCGGGCTCTCGTCGGTGCCCGCGATCATGCTGCCGACCATGGCGCAGGACGCTCCCGCCGCGATCGCCTTGGCGAAATCGCCCGAGAACTTGATGCCGCCGTCGGCGATCACCGGCACGTCACCGGCAGCCTTGGCGCAGTCCATCACCGCCGTCAGCTGCGGCACGCCAACCCCGGCGACCATGCGGGTGGTGCAGATCGAGCCCGGGCCGATGCCGACTTTCACCGCATCCGCGCCCGCGTCGATCAGCGCGCGGGTGGCATCGGCGGTGGCGACATTGCCCGCGATCACCTGCACGTGGTTCGACAGGTTCTTGGCGCGGGTCACCGCCTCGAGCACCCCGGCGCTATGGCCATGCGCGGTGTCGATCACCACGATGTCGACACCCGCATCCACCAGCGCTTCGGTGCGCTCAAAGCCAGCCTCGCCAACGCCACTCGCCGCAGCGACACGCAGACGCCCCAGCTCGTCCTTCGAGGCGGTGGGGTTGACCACGGCCTTCTCGGTGTCCTTCAGCGTCAGCAGGCCGGTGAGCTTGCCGGTGGCGTCGGTGACCAGCAGCTTCTCGATCCGGCGCGCGCGCATCAGGCTGATCGCCTCTTCGCGGTCGGCGGGCTCTTGCAGGATGGCGAGGTTTTCCGAGGTCATCATCACCCGCACCGGCGTGTCGGGCTTCTGCGCAAAGCGCATGTCGCGGTTGGTGACGATGCCGACCACGCGGTGCTTTTCATCGACCACCGGGAAGCCGGTGAAGCCGTAGCGCTCGGTCAGCGCCTGCGCGTCGGCCAGCGTCTGCTCGGGGGTCAGCGTCACCGGGTTGTAGACGATGCCACTCTCAAAGCGTTTCACCCTGCGCACTTCCTGCGCCTGACGCTCGATGTCGAGGTTCTTGTGGATCACCCCGATGCCGCCGGCCTGTGCCATGGTGATGGCCATGCGGGCCTCGGTCACCGTGTCCATCGCCGAGGACAGCAGCGGAATGTTGAGCGCGATGCTCTTCGTCACCCGCGTGCGCGTGTCAGCCGTGGACGGCAGGACGCTGGACGCAGCGGGAAGCAGTAGGACGTCGTCGAAGGTGAAAGCCTCGCGAATCTCCATGGGGGCGGCTCCTTGGGAGGGTATCGGTTGGCACGTCCCTATTGCACGGATGTTGGGCGGGGGAAAGACCCCTCGCGATTTCGCGCGCTTGGACGTGGTATTTGGGGGGGCGCTGCCCCCGCCCTGCGGGCTCCCCCGGGATATTTTCGTCTAGACGAAGAGACGCCAGACAAGATCGATCAGCGCGAGGGCCGCAAAGGGGAGCGAAAGCAGCAAGGCCAGCAAGAGCGCGGCGGCGCGGGTCGGACGGGCGCGCGGTGCCGTGGTGTCTCTTGGCTTGGCGGGGCGCGGGCTGAGGGGCGGACGGCTCATGCGGCCATGTTAACCACAAAGTGACGTCTCGAAGCGTTAATGCCCGCATGGATGCGCCCTGCTTGCCCCTGCCGCAATCGCCGCAGTACGCCTGCGCCTGCGCGCTTCTCGGCACCGAGACGCGCGGCGGCACGTTGACACGCTCAGGATGCGTCTCTGGCGGCCACTGGCTGCACTGGCAGACACAAGCGCGCCACCTGCCCTGCCTTGGCCGGGTCGAGCTGCTCTCACGCGGCCCGGTGACCTGCGACCTTACCAATACGACCGCGGCGCTGGCCGCATGGTTCGAGGGGTTTCTCGCAGCCCGCCCCCGCGGGCCATTGCTGCTGAATGCCGATGGCATGCCGCCCGAAGTGCTGCGCCGCGCGGGGTTCTGGCCGCTGCTCACCCCGGCGAGCTTGGCGCTGCTGCCGCTGGGCTCCGAGGCGGAGATGCGCGCCGCCATGGCGCAGAAATGGCGCAACCGGCTCAACCGGGCGCAGCGCAGCGGGCTGCGGCTGCGGCGGCTGGCGCTGCGCGGCGATCACTGGCTGCTGCCCGCAGAGGCGGCGCAGGCGCGCGCCCGGCGCTATCGCAACCTGCCGCCGGGATTTCTTGCCGCCTATGCTGCCGCCAACCCCGGTGATGCGCTGATCTGGGAAGCGCGGCTGGATGGCGCGCCCGTCGCCGCCATCGCAGTGCTGCGCCACGGGCTGATGGCCAGTTGGACCAGTGGCGTTACAAAGCCCGAAGGCCGCCGCTCCGGCGCGATGAACCTGCTGCTTTGGGAGGCCGCGCGCTGGCTTGCGGCGCAGGGGCACCTCTGGCTCGACATGGGCATCCTCAACCAGCAGGACGCGCCGGGGCTGACGCATTTCAAGCTCGGCACCGGCGCGCGCGTGCATCGGCTCGGCGGCACTTGGCTGCACAGCCGCGCCCTCGCCCCGCTGGCCCTCCGCCTGCCACGCGCCTTGGCGCGTTGACACCCGCAACGCGCCCCCGCCACATCCCTCCCGCAAATAAAAGGGCCGGCCACCGCGCGGTGCCCAGCCCTTCTTCTCTTCGCAAGTACGCCGGGGTGAATTGCCCGCAGGGCAAGAGGGGCAGCGCCCCTCCCCGGCGCAAGGCTTACTCGGTCACGCTCACCGAGGTCATCACATCGGGCTTGCCGATCACCGCGCCATTGCGGCCTTCGCCGCGCTTGATCGCGTCGACCACTTCCATGCCCGAGGTCACCTCGCCCACCACCGTGTACTGGCCGTTCAGATGCGGCGCCGGGGCGAACATGATGAAGAACTGCGAGTTGGCCGAGTTGGGGTTCTGCGAGCGGGCCATGCCGACCACGCCGCGCTCAAACGCTTTGTCCGAGAACTCCGCCGGCAGATCATCCATGTCCGACCCGCCGGTGCCCGCCATGCGCAGGTCTTCGCCCAGCTTGCCGTATTGCACGTCGCCGGTCTGCGCCATGAAGCCGTCGATCACCCGGTGAAACACCACGCCGTCATAGGCGCCGGATTTCGCCAGTTCGGTCAGCCGGGCCGAGGCCTCGGGCGCGACATCGTCGAACAGTTCGATGTGGAAGGTGCCATTGGCGCCCTCGCCCTCGACCTGCACGTCGAGCCCCGCCGCCAGCGCGGGCGAGGCCAGCACCGAAAGCAGCAGTGCCAGCTTACGCATCTGCAGCCACCTTCACCGAAATCATCCGGTCGGGCTCGGCAGGCGGCTCGCCGCGGGTGATCGCGTCCACATGCTCCATGCCTTCGACAACCCGGCCATAGACGGTGTACTGGCCGTTGAGGAAGTGGTTGTCCTTGAAATTGATGAAGAACTGCGAATTGGCCGAGTTCGGGTTCATCGAGCGCGCGGCGCCCAGCGTGCCCCGGTCATGCGGCAGTTTCGAGAACTCCGCCGGCAGATCCGGCAGGTCCGAGCCACCGGTTCCGGCGCGGCGCAGGTTGAAGCCGTCTTCCATGTCGCCATGCTCGACATCGCCGGTCTGCGCCATGAAACCGTCGATCACGCGGTGGAAACAGACGTTGTCATATTCGCCCGCGCGCGCCAGTTCCTTCATGCGCTCGGCGTGTTTGGGGGCCACGTCGGGCAGCAGCTCGATGGTGACGGTGCCACCTTTCAGCTCGATGAGAATGGTGTTCTCGGGGTCCTTGATCTCGGCCATGTCGATACTCCCTATGGCAAGTGCTGGCCGAGATTTAGTCTGCCCCGCTCCGAATGCCAAGTCGGGCGCGCGCCCAAACAGCGCAAGCTCTTGTGTTGCATTGACCTCTGGGGCCGCTCGGGGCAGACCTTTGGGCAAGGACGAGATCAGGAGGACCAGAATGGCCTGGAAGACACTCGACGACATGGACCTGAGCGGCAAGCGCGTGCTGACCCGTGTCGACATCAACGTGCCGGTGGATGGCGGCGTGGTCACCGATGCAACGCGGATCGAGCGCGTGGCCCCCACCGTGCAGGACATCCTCTCGCGCGGCGGCACCCCGGTGCTGCTCGCCCATTTCGGCCGCCCCAAGGGCAAGGTCGTGCCCGAGATGTCGCTGAAAATGCTGGTGCCCGCGCTCGAGGCCGCCTTTGGCACCGCCGTCAATTTCGCCACGCTCGACGAGGCTGCGGCGGTGATCGACGGCTGCGGCGAGGGCCAGATCGTGCTGCTGGAGAACACCCGCTTCGAGCCCGGCGAGGAAAAGAACGACGAGGCGCTGGCGCAGCGCTATGCCGCGCTTGGCGATGTCTATTGCAACGATGCCTTCTCGGCGGCACACCGCGCCCATGCCTCCACCGCCGCGCTGGCGCATCTGCTGCCGGCCTGCGCCGGACGGCTGATGCAGGCCGAACTGGAAGCGCTGGAGGCGGCTCTGGGTAACCCCAAGCGCCCGGTGCTGGCGGTGGTCGGCGGCGCGAAAGTGTCGACCAAGCTCGACCTGCTGGGCAATCTGGTGGAAAAGGTCGACATGCTGGTGATCGGCGGCGGCATGGCCAACACGTTCCTTGCGGCGCAGGGCGTGGACGTGGGCAAATCGCTCTGCGAGCATGAGATGACCGGCACCGCCCTTCAGATCGCCGAGAAGGCCGCCGCGGCAGGCTGCGAGATCCTGCTGCCGCGGGACGTGGTGGTGGCGCGCGAGTTCCGTGAAAACGCGCCGTCGGAAGTGGTACCTGCCGAGGCCTGCCCCGCGGATGCGATGATCCTCGACGCCGGTCCCGACAGCGTGGCCCACGTCGAGCAGGCCATCGGCCGCGCCGAGACGCTGATCTGGAACGGCCCGCTCGGCGCCTTCGAGATCGCCCCCTTCGATGCTGCGACCAATGCCGCGGCCAAATTTGCCGCCAAGCGCACCGCGCAGGGCGAGCTGGTCTCGGTTGCCGGTGGCGGTGACACGGTGGCGGCGCTCAACAAGGCCGGCGCGTCGGAGGATTTCACCTATATCTCCACCGCGGGCGGCGCCTTCCTCGAATGGATGGAAGGCAAGACCCTGCCCGGCGTCGCCGCACTAGGGTAACAGGCGGTAAGCGGCGGTAACTGGCCACCGCAACTGCGCTTTTCCCGGCACACCCGCCGGGAAAAGCGGCAAATTACCGGCCCGCGCCCGCCGCCGGCACCGGCAATCATTCCCAACACGATTCGCCTGTGGCATAGTTTCTGCGCCGGAAGGCCCCCGCACGAACGAGGGGCCGCGGCAGAGTGCAGAGCGGTACGATCTTTGAGCAGGACCAAATTTTCATGACGGGCAGACGCAAACCGGCCTTTGGCGGCCTGATTTTCGCGAGTATCGCGGTGAGCCTTGCAGGCTATTTCACCTTCGCCGCGGTTCAGGGCGACTATGGCGTGTTCCGCCGCGCCGAGATCGAGGTCGAGGGCGACCGGCTGACCGCCGAGCTTGACCGGCTCAACACCGAAGTGGCGCATATGGAAAACCTCACCCGCCGCCTGTCGGATGATTTTCTCGATCTCGACCTGCTCGACCAGCAGGCCCGCGACGTTCTGGGAATGATCCGCTCGGACGAAATCGTCGTGCGCTAAGGCCCGCCGCGGCACTCCATCCAACCCACAGTTCTAGGGGCTCCGCCCCCGCCCGCCGCTGCGCGGCGCGCTCCCCCGGCGTATTTTTGAAGAGAAGAAGCCCCGGGGACCACCTGTAAGCGCCTCTGAGGGCTTCTTCTCTTTCCAAATACGCATAGCGCACCGGTCCGTCCGGGCGCCGCGCAGGCAGCGGCGCGCGCCGGCGGGGTTTCGCCACCCGCTTGCCCTGAGCCCGGCCCGCACCACTTTTTCCCGCAACAGCCGCCAGCGCCCTTTGACACTGACGTGTCAGGGCTTTACTGTGTGAGAAAGTTTAACACTAAACTAAGTTGGGAGGAGCGCTAATGGCCGCCCGGAAACCAGCCGCCAAGCCGAACGTCTCGCCCGAAGAGCTCAAGCAATACTATCGTGACATGCTGCTCATCCGCCGCTTCGAAGAGAAGGCGGGTCAGCTGTATGGCATGGGGCTCATCGGTGGGTTCTGTCACCTTTACATCGGTCAGGAAGCCGTTGTCGTCGGCCTCGAGGCCGCAGCGGAGGAAGGCGACAAGCGCGTCACCTCCTATCGCGACCACGGCCACATGCTCGCCTGCGGCATGGACCCCAACGGCGTGATGGCCGAGCTCACCGGCCGCGAAGGCGGCTACTCCAAGGGCAAGGGCGGCTCGATGCATATGTTCAGCCGCGAGAAGCATTTCTACGGCGGCCACGGCATCGTCGGCGCGCAGGTGCCGCTTGGCGCCGGTCTCGCCTTTGCCGATGCCTATCTCGACAATTCCCGCGTGACCTTCACCTATTTCGGCGACGGCGCTGCCAACCAGGGCCAGGTCTATGAGACCTTCAACATGGCCTCGATCTGGAAGCTGCCGGTGGTCTTCGTGATCGAGAACAACCAATACGCCATGGGCACCTCGCAGAAGCGCTCGACCTCCACCGACGAGATCTATACCCGCGGCGCGCCCTTCGGCATCCCGGGCGAGCTGGTCGACGGTATGGATGTGCTGGCGGTCAAGGAAGCTGGCGAAAAGGCCGTGGCGCACTGCCGCGCCGGCAAAGGTCCCTATATCCTCGAGATCAAGACCTACCGCTACCGCGGCCACTCCATGTCGGACCCGGCGAAATACCGGACCCGCGAGGAAGTGCAGAAGATGCGCGACGAGCGCGACCCGATCCAGAACGTGCGCGACCTGCTGCTGCAGGGCAAGCATACTTCGGAAGATGACCTCAAGGCCATCGACAAGGAAATCAAGGACATCGTCAACGCCTCGGCGGAGTTCTCGAAAGAGAGCCCGGAGCCCGCTCTGGAAGAGCTGTGGACCGACATCTATGCCGACGAAGTGCCGCAAGGCGACGCGGTAGAGGCCTGAGGCAGAAGGACTAGACGCATATGGCAACCGAAATTCTCATGCCCGCGCTCTCGCCGACCATGGAAGAGGGCACGCTGGCCAAATGGCTGGTCAAGGAAGGCGACACCGTCACCTCGGGCGACATTCTCGCCGAGATCGAGACCGACAAGGCCACGATGGAGTTCGAAGCGGTCGATGAAGGCATCGTCGGCAAGATCCTCATCGAGGAAGGCACCGAAGGCGTGAAGGTCAACACCCCGATCGCCGTGCTGGTCGAGGAAGGCGAAGACGCCTCGTCGATCGAGGTCTCCTCGGGTGGCGACGCAGCTCCGGCAGCCGCCGAAGAAGCGCCCGCGGCTCCGGCAGAAGCGGCTCCCGCCTCCGCCCCCGCGACCCCCAAAGCCAAGGCGGTTGAACCCGACTGGCCCGAGGGCACCGAGCTCAAGCAGCAGACCGTGCGCGAAGCGCTGCGCGACGCCATGGCCGAGGAAATGCGCTCGGACGCCAATGTCTTCGTCATGGGCGAGGAAGTGGCCGAGTACCAGGGCGCCTATAAGGTGACCCAGGGCCTGCTCGACGAGTTCGGCTCCAAGCGCGTGATCGACACGCCGATCACCGAGCACGGCTTTGCCGGTATCGGTGTTGGCGCGGCCTTCGGCGGGCTCAAGCCCATCGTCGAGTTCATGACCTTCAACTTCGCCATGCAGGCGATCGACCAGATCATCAACTCGGCGGCCAAGACGCTTTACATGTCCGGCGGCCAGATGGGTGCGCCCATGGTGTTCCGCGGCCCGAACGGCGCAGCGGCCCGCGTCGGCGCGCAGCACTCTCAGGACTACGCGGCGTGGTACGCGATGGTGCCCGGCCTCAAGGTGGCGATGCCCTACTCGGCCTCGGACGCCAAGGGCCTGCTCAAATCGGCGATCCGCGATCCCAACCCGGTGATCTTCCTCGAGAACGAAATCCTCTACGGCCGCTCCTTCGATGTGCCGGTGATGGATGACTTCACAGTGCCCTTCGGCAAGGCCCGCATCTGGCGCGAGGGCGAGGATGTCACCATCGTGTCCTTCGGCATCGGCATGACCTACGCCCTCGAGGCGGCGGAAAAGCTGGCGGAAGACGGCATCTCGGCCGAGGTCATCGACCTGCGCACCCTGCGCCCGATCGACTATGGCACGGTCATCGAGTTGGTCAAAAAGACCAACCGCTGCGTGACCGTGGAAGAAGGCTGGCCCGTCGGCTCGATCGGCAACCACCTGTCGGCCTACATCATGCAGAACGCTTTCGACTGGCTCGACGCCCCGGTGATCAACTGCACCGGCAAGGACGTGCCCATGCCCTATGCGGCGAACCTCGAAAAGCACGCGCTGATCACCACCGCAGAGGTGGTCGACGCGGTCCGCCAAGTCACCTACCGGTAAGGAGAGCGCGTCATGCCCACGGAAATCCTGATGCCCGCGCTGTCGCCGACCATGGAGGAAGGCACACTGGCCAAATGGCTGGTGAAAGAGGGCGATACGGTCAACTCCGGCGACATCCTCGCCGAGATCGAGACCGACAAGGCGACGATGGAGTTCGAAGCCGTCGACGAAGGCACCATCGGCAAGATCCTCATCGAGGAAGGCAGTGAAAGGGTGAAGGTGAACACCCCCATCGCCGTGTTGCTCGAAGAAGGTGAAAGCGCCGACGACATCGACACCTCGGCCGCCAAACCCGAGGCGAAAGCCGAAGCGCCCAAGGCGGAAGAGGCCAAGGCCGCGGCCGCCACCCCGGCAGCTGGCTCCGCAACCCCTGCCCCGGCAGCGCCCGCCGCTGCCGATGGCACCCGCATCTTCGCGTCGCCGCTGGCCCGCCGCATCGCGGCGGACAAGGGGCTCGACCTGGCGCAGGTCAAAGGCACCGGCCCGCACGGTCGCATCGTGAAAGCCGACGTCGAGGCCGCCAAGCCCGGCGCTGCTCCGGCCAAGTCCGAGGCTGCGGCACCTGCCGAGAAGAAGGCCGCCGATGCCGCCGTCATGCCCGCCGGTCCGTCCACGGATGCGGTGCGCAAGATGTACGACGGGCGCGACTTCGAAGAGGTCAAACTCGACGGCATGCGCAAGACGGTGGCCAGCCGTCTCACCGAGGCCAAGCAGACGATCCCGCACTTCTACCTGCGCCGCGATATCAAGCTCGACGCGCTGCTGAAGTTCCGCAGCCAGCTCAACAAGCAGCTGGAAGCGCGCGGCGTGAAGCTCTCGGTCAACGACTTCATCATCAAGGCCTGCGCGCTGGCGCTGCAGTCCGTGCCCGACGCAAACGCCGTCTGGGCAGGCGACCGCATCTTCAAGCTCAAGCCCTCGGATGTGGCCGTGGCCGTGGCGATCGAAGGCGGTCTCTTCACCCCGGTGCTGAAAGACGCCGAGATGAAGTCGCTGTCGGCGCTCTCGTCCGAGATGAAGGATCTGGCGGGCCGCGCCCGCAACAAGAAGCTCGCACCGCATGAATATGTCGGCGGCAGCTTCGCGATCTCCAACCTCGGCATGTATGGCATCGACAACTTCGACGCGGTGATCAACCCGCCGCATGGCGCGATCCTCGCCGTGGGCGCGGGCGTTAAGAAGCCGATCGTCGGCGAAGATGGCGAGCTGACCGTGGCCACCGTGATGTCGGTGACGCTCTCGGTCGACCACCGGGTCATCGACGGCGCGCTTGGCGCCGAGCTGCTGTCGGCCATCGCCGACAACCTCGAGAACCCGATGGTGATGCTGGCCTGATCCGCCGCAAAACCTGAGCACATCAGCGGCCCTCGCCTTCGCGGCGGGGGCCGTTTTCCGTTCGGGCCCCGCACTCGGCGCGCGGAAAGCTGCCCATGCGTCATGCAATCGCTGCATGGCGAGCTTGCGCAGGCGTCGCTTGAGAAGATGTACCGTTCGCGTAGATTAAGCTCATGCTGCGTCGCGGCGGGCTTGTCATGCCTGTTTGACACCCGCCCCGCCAAGGCTTCCCGACATCGCATTCGACGACCCACGTCCAACCCAACTTCCGACCATCGGAGCTGTGACATGGCTACCCAAGACCGTCAGGCCGTTCTGACGATCCTCTCGCTGGCGCTTGGCGCCTTTGCAATCGGCGTTTCCGAATTCGCCGCAATGGGGCTGCTGCCCTATTACGCCGCCGATCTGTCGGTGACCGAACCCGAAGCGGGCCACGCGGTCAGCGCCTATGCGCTTGGCGTCGTCGTCGGCGCGCCGGTGCTGGCCGTCCTCGGCTCGATGATCCCGCGCAAGTTGCTGCTGATCCTGCTGATCTCTTTCTTCGGCCTCGGCAACTTGCTGAGCTCCATGTCCACCGATCTCACCACGCTGATCATCGGGCGTTTCGCCTCGGGTCTGCCGCATGGGGCCTTCCTCGGCATCTCGATGCTGTTCGCCGCCGAGTTCTCGCCCGAGGGCCGCAAGGCGCGCGGCGTGGCGCAGGTGCTGATGGGGCTGACCATCGCCAATGTGATCGGCGTGCCGCTGGCCGGTGCCGCGGGTCAGGTGTTTGGCTGGCGTCTGTGCTTTGTCGTGACCGCCGCCATTGCCGCCGCTTCGGCGCTGATGATCACCCGCGTCGCGCCCAATGTGCAGACCGGCCCGATGCCGAGCCCGCTGCGTGAGCTTGGCGCGCTGGCCAACCGCGCCGTCTGGAGCACGCTGATGATCGGCGCCATTGGTTTTGGCGGGGTCTTCGCGGTCTATTCCTATTTCTCCGCCGCCATGCTCGACGCCACCACCGCCCCCGCTTGGGCGATCCCGGCGGCGCTCTCGGGCTTTGGCCTTGGCGGCGTGCTGGGCAATCTCATCGCCGGGCGTCTGGCCGATTGGTCGCGGCTCGGCGGCGCGCTGCTGCTGCTGGTGGGCATGGTGCTGATGTCGCTGCTCTACACCGTGGTGATCGGCGATTGGCTGATGATGAGCCTGTCGATCTTCCTGCTCGGCACCACCGCCAGCCTCGCCATCCCGCTGCAGATGCGCCTGATGGATGTAGCCGGAGAGGCGCAGACGCTGGCCGCCGCGCTCAACCACGCCGCCTTCAACGCCGCCAACGCGCTGGGGCCGTTCCTTGCCGGGCGCGCGCTGGCTGCGGGCCATGGCTGGGGCGCAACCGGGCAAGTGGGTGCGGCGCTCGCCGCAGGCGGGATCGTGATGCTGGCTCTGGCGTGGTTCGAGAGCCGCAGCCGCGCCCGCCGCGTCATGCCCGCCGTGATGCCCGCTGAGTGACTTGCCGGAGCAAGGCGCGCAGCGCCGCCGGCCAGCGGCCGACCGCCCCCAGGGCGGCCGCTTCGGTCAGGACAGCGCGCGCGCAAGCGCAGGCCGGTGCGGCACGATAAAGCGCCAAGCCACGATCGCTGGAAGCGGCAGCCCGCGGTCGTCCACTGGCCTCTGTAGCGCTCATCAAATCCACCTATGGCGCTCACCACCACAACGCAAAAGGCGCGGACCCCGAGGTCCGCGCCTTTCTCTATTCCGCAGTCCTGAAACCGCTCACTCGCTGCAATTGCAGCCGGTCAGCTTCTGGTCCATCGAGCGCGAGGGCTGATCGCAGCCCGCCTCGCCGACGATCTTGGCAGGCACCCCCGCCACGGTCTTGCACGGCGGCACCTCGGCCAGAACCACCGAGCCCGCGGCAATGCGCGAGCCGCAGCCGACCTTGATATTGCCCAGCACCTTGGCCCCCGCACCGATCAGCACGCCATTGCCGATCTTGGGGTGACGGTCCTCGTCTTCCTTGCCGGTGCCGCCCAGCGTCACCGAGTGCAGGATCGACACGTCATCGCCCACCACCGCGGTCTCGCCGATGACGATGGAATGCGCGTGGTCGATCATGATGCCCTTGCCGATCTTCGCCGCCGGGTGAATGTCGACACCGAACACCTCGGACGAACGCATCTGGAAGAAATACGACAGATCGCGCCGCCCTTGGGTCCACAGCCAATGCGCCACGCGCTGGCTCTGCACCGCCTGAAAGCCCTTGAAGTAGAGCAGCGGCTGCAGATAGCGGTGGCAGGCCGGGTCACGCTCATAGGTGGCCTGAATGTCGGCGCGCGCCTTCAGCGCCAGCGAGGGGTCCATGCTGTAGGCCTCGTCGCAGATCTCGCGCAGGATTTGCTCGGACATCTCGCCATTGGCCAGCTTGAGCGAAATCCGATAGGCCAAAGCCCGCTCTATGGTGGGATGGTGCAGGATCGAATAATGCACCGAGCCCCCAAGCAGCGGCTCGGCGGCCACGACCTCTTCGGCCTCGTGGATGATCCGGGCCCAGACAGGGTCGAGTTCGGCGATCTTGGCGCGGGTCTTGGCCATTGGAATCCTCCGTGCGGTTGCCCAGCAGTCTAGCAGATAGGCGCGGCGCGCCGAAATGCAAAACCGTGATCTAGGGGATCGCGGGCGGAGATGAAAGCGCCGATTGCCCGGCGCCGCGGGTCTTAGTCTCAGGTCTTAGTCTCAGGCCTCATTCTCAGGCCGAGAGCATCAGCGTCGCGAAGGGTCCCGGCCCATAGCGCGCCGACACTTGCGCCACGCGCAGCTCGAACGCGCCCGAAAGCCCATCGCTCGCTGGATCGTAACTCCAAGACGGCACGCCGGAAAACGCTTCGCGGATCAGCGTCTCCCCCTGCGTGACGCGAATAAGATAGCTCTCGCTTTCCTCGCCCAAGGGAACCTCGGGCAGATCCCAATCATCGCCCTCGATCCGGGTGCGCCGAATCCAGCTGACCAACAGCCCACCCGCGCCGAAATCCGCGCGCAGATGCGCTGGCTTGTAGGGCCGCAGCCCGTTGCCATCGAAGGCCAGAACCCGGTGCACATAGCTCGGATCGTCATAGCCGCGCCGCGCCGGTCCGATGCGGTAATGCCGTGCCTGCCGCCGCTGCGCCGCCGCCAGCGCGATCTGCTGCGGCGCGCCGTCGAGCAGCACCACCCATGAGCCCACCGGCCAGACTTCGGGCATCAGCCCGTCGCTGCCCGCCTGACCGCGCAGCCGGTGCGAGATAAACCACACGCCCGGCTCGGCCAGTTGCGCATTGCGGAACTGCAGCACTTCCCAGTTGCCCGGGCTGCCGTCGCCGATGGCCATGAGATTGGCACCGGCCAGAAACGCCGCCTCTTCCACCGATTGCAGCGCGCCGGACGTCAGCCGCAGTTGCAGCGCGTCGCCGCGGTCGATCCGTCCCGGCGGCGCGGCGAAAAGCGGTGTCTCGGTGCGCCCCACGGTGGCCCGCGCGGCGAGGATCTCGTTCAGCACGTAATCCGCATCGCTCGGCGCGTCATAAACCGCGACACTGCCCGGCCAAGGCTGCGCGGTCAGCGCAAGATGCGGCGCGTGGGGCACCTCCTCGCCGCTCATCAGCGGCAGATCGAGGAACAGCGGCAACACCGGCACCGGCGCCGCGAAGGGCCGCAGCAGCGGCGCGCTGTCCTGCATCTGTGCAGGAAGATAGGTGTCGGGCTCGATCCGCACCGCCTCGATGCGCTGGCTGTCGCCGATCTCCACCCGGTCGATGCGCATCCGCGTGACGCCCGAGGGGGACGGCAGCGAGACGATGTCGCCCGCACCGAGATCGAGCCGCGACGGCGGCAGGCTGAAGTCCAGCGTGTCCCGCGCGATCCGCGCCTCGGCCAGCCAACGCTCGAGGATCATCCTCCCCTCGGCCCGGCTCAGCGACAGCGGCAGTTCGCTCTCGGCCACCGCATGGGTGCCCTCGTCGGGCAGCACCACCTCCTCGGCGGCGATGGCGTGATCGCCCTCGGCCTCGACAAAGCGCAGCCGCAGCCGCCCCGACATCTCGGCCTCGGCGGCGCGGGTCTGCCGCAGATCCCCCTCGTCATCGCCATCATGCACCAAATCGGACAGGTCCAGCGCCACCGCAGCCCGGCCCCGGCGCGGCAGGAACAGCAGCACGCCGTCGCGTTCGATCGCATCCACCCCATGCGCCAACAAGAGCCCCTGCAGCGCGCTCCGCGCATCGCCCACACGGTCGATCTGATAGCCGCGCACCCAGCCCCAAAGGCGGCTCACGTCGAACTGCGGCACCCCGGCAGCGGTGCAGACCTCGGCCACCACCGACGCCAGTGTGCGCGCCGAGCAGCGCCCGTTCAGCCAATGCCCGCGCCGGTAGTTGCCGCCATCGCTCCACAGATCCTCGAGCCCCGGAAACCACGGAAACGGCCGCGCATCCCACGCCCAGACCAGCGCCTTGGACATATCGAGCATCGGCGCGCCATAGACCTCCGAGACCGGGTTATGCGCCGGGTCATTCCAATGGGCATGGATCGCACGCAGGTACTGGCGCTGCATAAGATCGTCCCGCAAGTCATTGGAATAATGCGGAAGAAGGCTCTCAGAGCTTTTCGGGTCGAGGAATTTATTGGGCTGGTTGGCGCCCTTGTCGATGGCGGCGCAGCCCAGTTCGGTGAACCAGATCGGCTTGCTTTGCGGCTCCCAACCGGTCGGCAGCGCCTGCCGCACACCGCCGATCCGCTCGTGGTGCAGGTTTGACCACCAGCTGCGCAAATCCTTGTAGCGATAGACCCATGGCTCGCCATGCGCGCCATCGGTGATCGCAACGCGGCGCTGCGCCTCGCGCGCCTCGGCGCTGGGATAATACCAGTCGAACCCCTCGCCGCCCTCGACGTTCGACATGAGGTACCCGGGATCGTAAATCGCGCCCCATGCGGCATCGGCATGATCGTCGCCATCGCGCCAGTCCGACAGCGGCATGTAATTGTCGATGCCGATGAAATCGATCTGCGGATCGCTCCACAGCGGGTCGAGATGGAAATAGACATCGCCCGAGCCGTCCTGCGGGTGATAGCCGAAATACTCGCTCCAGTCGGCGGCATAGCCGATCTTCACCTCCGGCCCCAGCAGCGCCCGGCACTCGGCGGCCAAGGCGCGCAGCGCCGCCACCGCGGGAAAGCCCGAAGCGCCGCGGATCTGCGTCAGCCCGCGCATCTCCGAGCCGATGCAGAAGGCCGCAACACCGCCCGCCGCCGCGCAGAGCGCCGCCTGATGCAGGATGAAGCGTCGGAACGACCATTCATCCGGCCCCGCGTAGCTCACGGCGCCTCCCTGCACCGAGAAATCCGCCGCCGCGGCGCTGCCGAAGAAGGCCGCCACCTCCTCTTCCGCCGCAGCCGTCCCATCGGGCGAGCCCGCGCGCCCCGGCGCCGCGCTGAGCGTGATCCTGCCGCGCCACGGCAGCACCGGCTGCCCCTCGGCGCCGGTCCACGGGTCGGGAAGATCATTGCCCGCCATCTGCTCCATCAGGATGAAGGGGTAATAGACCACCTCCAGCCCGCGCGCCGCCATCTCCTGCAGCGCCTCGATCACCGAGGCGTCCGACGGCGTGCCGCCATAGACCGGGCGGTCCTCCAGCCTTGGCACCAGACCCGCCGCATCGCGCCCCAGCCCCGAGACGCGCCACGGCATCTCCTCGGAGTCCCATTCGGCCTGCTCAAGCTTGGGCCGGATCGCGCAACGCCCGCAGCGCAGGTCATCGCCGAACCAGCTCACCACCAGCGAGGCGGCACGGCACGCGGGCAGCTCATCGCGCAGCTGATCCAGCGACACGAGAAAATCCGGCACATCGGCGGGCGTGTTGAGATTGACCGCGCCTTTCGCGCCGCCGCCGTAATCGAGATAGACCGGCCGGGTCGCCAAAGCATATTCGCCTGTGCCGGGGATCATCGCGACGCCGCGGATTGCCAGAGGCACATCCTCGGCATCTTCAAGCTCCGGTCGCGTGACCTCGAAACTCAGTTGCGGCACACGGTTGCCGAAGCGTTCGAGCAGCAGATCCTCGATCACCACATAGGCGGTGCCGCGATAGGCCGGCACCAGCCCCGCGCCCTCCACCGCCTCCATCTTGGGATCGGGCAGCTGGTCCTCGCTGCCGCTGTAAACGCGCATGTTGAGATCGCGCAACGCGATCTCGCTGCCATCCGCCCAGACCCGGTTCACCCCGGTGACCTCACCCTCGCAGAGCGCCAGAGCGAGGCTCACCGAATAGCTGTAGCTTTTCACCGTGGTCTCGCCGCGCGGGCTGCCCTTGCCGCCGCTCGAGACCGTCTGTTTCTTCACCTCTTCGCGGAACTCGCTGGCCCAGATCACCTGCCCGCCAATGCGCATCCGGCCAAACACCTGCGATATCGCCGCGCCCTCGCCAGCGCCGCTGAGCCGGAACCGCTCGATCCGCCCGGTTTCGACGGTCTCCGAGCCGCCGCCCATCAGGCGCTGATCCAAAGCGCGCCCCAGACCGGCGCCGATGAAGCGGCCGACGGCGGTCATCGACAGGCCAAGCACCGAGCCGCCCACCGCGCTGCCAAGCGCCGCACCCGCGGCGGAAAGGAGGATAGTCGCCATCAGTCGTTCTCCATCGGAAGGGCAAAACGTGCCGCGATGCGCCGCCGCCACGGCGCGCTGAGGGCGCTTTCGATCACCCCATGGCCGCTGTAGGCATGGACGAAGGACGCCTCAGCCCCGATGCGCGCCTGCAGCCCCAGATGCTTGGCGACGCTGCCCGCGCGCATGCGGAACAGCAGCACATCGCCCGGGAACTCATCGCCCAGGGTTTTCGGGCGCAGGTGGCGCAGGGCGGCCTGCAGCAGCGCCTCTTCACCCTGCGGCTCCGACCAGTCCATGCTGTAGCGCGGCACCGGCTCGGGCTCTGGCCCCAGCAACTCGCGCCAGACGCCGCGCAGCAGCCCGAGGCAGTCGCAGCCCGCGCCGCGCCGCGATCCCTGATGCAGATAAGGCGTGCCGATCCAGGCGCGGGCCACCGCCACCGCGCGCGCGCCGCTCATCGTCTCGACCCGCCGTCGGTGACCGATGCGCTGCTGGCATGGGTCAGCATCCAATCCTCTTCCGGCACGTCAGGAAACCCTTGGAAGTTGATGATGTTGTTAAATTTAAACCGGCAGGTGTCGAACATCTTGTCGCAGCCCGCGGTGAGCAGAACGCGATCTCCCGGCGCAAGCGGCGCGCGCAGCGGCTCCCACAGGTCGATGACCCGCAGCCCGTCGATGTGGCGATCGCGCTTGATCCCCCCGGACAGCCCCGCAGCGGCGCCGCTCAGCATCTCGAGCCGCCCACGGCTGAACCAGCCAAGCTCGAACCCTGGCAGAAGCGGAACCAAAAGGCTCTGCGATCCATCCACCGAAACGATATCATTTTCAGCAAGATAACCGGCATTCTTGAGATCGAATTTGCACGCCGCATCGCCCAGAACCGCGGCGCAGGATTTGTGGTAGACCCGCCCCAAGGGACGGTTCAGCCGCTCGGTCAGCCCGCGCAGTTCCGCATGAAAGGCCGAAGGGCCGCGCCGGATTTGTCCCAGCGTGCCGCGAAACAGGATGCGGCGCTGGCTGACGTCGGCCCAGTTGACCAGCCAGGCGACAAGCTCGGCATCGTCAAAGCGCCCGGCCTCGATATCCGCCTCCGAGAGCGATGCATCCGACAGCGCGCCCATCGCCTCGGAATTGTCCACCGAAAGCCCGGTCGCCTGCTGCACTGCCTTGGCGCTGAGCCCGCTGTCGGCGCGGAACTCCAGCCCGTCGAAGCGCAGCGCGCGGTCGTGGTCGGTAAAGCCAAGGCGCAGCCCGTCGCGCCGGGTCAGCGCCCAGCAACGCACCACGGTGGTCAGCCCGCCGGCCAGATGGGCGTGAAGCTCTGCCGCGCCCATCAGACGCGCACCTCGACCACCGGCACATCGGGTACCTGTCCGGCCTGAAAGCTCGCGACCGAGACGTTGATCCGGTCGGTGTCGAAGCGCACCGGCACGTCGAACTCAAAGCCCGCGCTGACCTCGGCCCCGGCCAGCGGCGGCTCGGCGAAGGTGACAAGGCCGGTGATGGTGTCCACCTCGAAATGCACGCCCTCATGCATCTCGACATCCTGCACCGCCGCCAGCACCGTTCCGGCCACCGGCTTGGTGATGGCGCGCGCATAGCTTGCCGTGCCCGAGCGGTAGATCTTTGTGAGCTGGAAGGTGCGGGTCGCGCCGTCGCCGCGGGCGATCACCTGATCCCCGGCAGAGACGCTCTGCGACGGCAAGCAAGAGGCGTAATCCGACCAATCCTTCCAGCGAAACCCATAAAGCTGCCCGCGCCGCGCCTCGAAGAACGCCAGAAGCTGCGCGATATGATCCAGCGAGCGCAGACCCAGCCCGGCATCGAAGCGCCGCCGCGACTGTGCCCAAGGGCTGTTGCGCTCTTCGAAGCCCGAGCTCAGCTCAACCACATCGGTGCGGCGCTCTGGCCCGCCCATGGCGCCAAAGCTGAGGTCGGCGGGAAAGCGTATCTCGTGAAAGCTCATGATCGCTCCTTCAGCGGTTGCGCGCGCCCTGCGACAGCGCGCGGCTCATCTGCGCGGCGATCTGCGCGCGGCTGCGCTGAAAGCCCTGCACGTCGGGGGTCTGGATGTTCATCACCACGGTGACCGGCTGGCTGCGTCCCTCGGCGCGCACGCCAAGCCGCCCGTCGGCGCCGCGCGACAGCGGCAAGATCGCCTCGGGCCCCGCCTCGCCCATCAGGCCCATGCCGCCGCGCATGGGAAAGCGCACCGGCCCGCTGACGACGCCGCCGCTGGCGAAGGGCGTGACCCGCCCCTGAGAGAAGGCGCCGCCCTGCGCAAAGGGGGAAAACGCCCCGAAAAGCTGCGTCACCCCGGCGGCCAGAGCGCCGCCCAGATGGTCGGTCACCGGGCGCACCGCGGCGCGGTAGGCACTGTCACGCACGCTGCGCGCCACCTGCTCCAGCGCCTCGGAGGCGCTGCGCCCGCCGAACACCACGCCATCGAAGGCCCGCGCCAGCGAGCGGCTGAGCGTGCCTTCGAGCTTTGACGCACCGCGCCCGGTGGCGGAAAACGTCTGGTGGATGCGCTTCAGTTCCGCATCGAACCCCGCCGCCATGGTGCTGGCCCCGCCAAGGCTCTGCTCCAGCCCCTCGAGGGCCCGGTCAAGATCATCCATCTCGGTCATCGCCATCTCCTTGCACCGCGTCCGGGAAGGCCGCGATCAATTCCTCCAGCCGGGCGCGGCCCATCGCGCGCGACCCGTCGCCGCCCAGCATCAGCCGCAATTCAGCCGGGGTAAGCGCCCAGAACTCCGCCGGGCGCAGGCCCAAACGCTCGACCGCCGCACGCAAAAGCGCCGCCCAGTCAAAGCTGCTCATCCGGTCTCTCCGGGCAGCGCGAAAGCATGCGCCAGAAGCTCTGCCGCCGCGCGCGCGGCCAGCAGCGGGCCGCCGCCGATCTCGGCGCTCACGAGGTCCTGCGCCGTGCCCGGCCAGCCGCCCCCGCGCAGCCCCGCGACGATCAGCGCGAGCACATCGCGGGTCGAACAGCTGCCGCTTTCGAAGCGGCGCACGAGATCAAGCAGCGTGCCGTCCTCCAGCATCGCCTCCAATTCGGCCAACGCGCCCAGCGTCAGCCGCATCACGTGGCGCTGGCCGTCGATCTCCAGCGCCACTTCGCCGCGCCACGGGTTCGGCATTTACGCCTCCACCGCCGGCACGAAGCTCAGCGCGCCGGCCGAGGCGAGCGCGATCTCATAGGTCGCCTCGCCGTCGTGGCTGCCGGCATAGTCGATCGAGGTGAGCTGAAACGGCCCCTCGACGGTGCCGAAATCGGGGATGATCACCTGAAAATCCGGCGTCTCCCCGTCAAAGAAGATCTGCCGCGCGCGCTCGTCGGTGCCCGCGTCCTTGAACACGCCCGAGCCCGAAAGATTGGCCGATTTCACCCCGGCCCCGGCGAGCAGTTCGCGCCAGCCTCCGGCGCTTTCCAGAGAGGTCACATCGACGCTCTCGGCGTTGAAACTCACCCGCGTGGCGCGCAGCCCCGCCATGGTTTCGAACTGGCCGTCGCCGGTCAGGTCGAGCTTGATCAGAAGGTCTTTGCCGTTCTGGGCAGCCATTGTCGCAACTCCTTGATGTGGCGCGTTCAGTCGTCTTCGAGGCGCGCGCGGAATGTCATTTCGATGCGGCGCAGACCGCCGGTCTCGCGGCGGGCGCGGGCGCGGCGGAAGCGCAGGCCGATGAGCCGCCCGCGGCTCAGCGCCAGATCGGCCTCATGCAGCGCGTCCGAGACCGCCGCCGCCACCGTCTTGGCCGCCGCAAACCCCGCAGCCTCGGTCACCACGGCAACGGTGAGATCGTGCCAAGCGCCGCGGCTGCCCACATCCGAGGCGTCGCGCGCCTCTTCCGCGCCGAGCGTGACGTAGAGCGGCGGCAGGTTTCCGGCGGGCAGCGCGTCGTAGATGTTGCTGCCGACCAGTTCGGCCAGCGCGGCATCGGCCTGCAGCGCGGCAAACACCGCGGCCTGCAACGCGCCGGACATCGCATAGCTCATGACGCCACCTCCTCCTGCGCTTCGCATTGCAGGTAGAGGCCCGAGGCGTCGCGCTCGGTCACCGCCTGAATGTCGAAGATCCGGCTGCCGCGCCGAAATCGCTGGCCCGGTGCCGGGCGGCTCGACGATCCCTCGGGGGCCGCGCGCACGGTGATGCGGAAACGGCCCCGCGCCACCGGCCCGGCCTCGCCCTGCACCTCGCGCCCGCTGCGCGGCTGCAGTTCCGCCCAGAGCGTGCCGAGCGCCTGCCAGCCCTCGGTGAAACCGCCCATGCCGTCGGGCGTGCGGGCCGGGGCCTCGAGCACCAGCCGCTGTGAAAGACGCACCGCCCTCATGAGGTGAATCCCATGCGCAGCGGCCGGTAGCGCGCGATCAGCGAGGTTACCCCAAAGGGCATGCAACCCTGGCTCAGCGCGGTCTCGTCGCGGTATTCGTAGTAATGCGCCGCGAGCAGCAGCACCGCCTGCGCCAGATCGGGCGGCAGCGCATCGAAACTGGCGGCAAATCCCGCGCTGAAGCGCAGCTCCGCCGCGCCGCCCTCGGGGATGGTCGGAAGCGTGGCCCCCTGCGGGCGCAGCCGCGGGGCGATGCTGTCCACCTCCAGCCGGTAGCGCTCGGGCGCGATCACCTGCGCCGCGCCGTAACGGTCGATCAGCGCCAGTTCGGTGACGCTCTGCACCGGCGCCAGCGGGAGCACCGCGCCCTCGGGGTCGCGCCAGCCGTGCAGCGTCCAGAGGAATCTGCGGATCAGCAGCGCCTTGCCGGTCCGGGCCTCGATCGCCGCCAGCGCCGCGCGCAGAAAGGCCCGCAGCACCGGCTCCTGCAGGTCCGCCTCGTCAAAGCCGCTGCCCATGCGCAGCTGCGCCGTCAGCGCCTCGACCGGCAGCAGCTCGTCCGCCACCTGCGTCTCTTCGATCACCATCATCAGCCTTCTCCGGTTCGTGCCGCAGGCGGCCATGGCGACACCCCGCCGCCATGGCCCCTCACGCTCAGCTGGTGGCGCAGCGCAGCAGCTTGATCGCGGCGAAATCGCTCACGTCGCCGCCGACGCGCTTGGTGGCGTAGAACAGCACATGCGGCTTGGCGCTGAACGGATCGCGCAGCACGCGCAGATCGGGGCGTTCGGCGATCGTGTAGCCGGCGGCGAAATCGCCAAAGGCGATGGGATAGGTATCGGCGGCGATGTCGGGCATGTCCTCGGCGATCAGCACCGGGTAGCCCAGCAGCCGCGCCGGCTGCCCTGCCGAGAGCCCATCGCTCCACAGGTGCCGCCCGTCCGCATCCTTGAGCTTGCGCAGGGCACCGGCGGTCTTGGAGTTCATCACGAAGCTCGCCTTGGCGCGGTACTCGGCGCCCAGCGCGTAGACGAGGTCGATGATCTTATCGCCATCGCCGATCCCCGCGGCCACCTCCGAGGGCACATAGCCCAGATTGCCCCACTCCCAGATCTCATTGTCGACCATGCTGTGCGACAGGATGCCCATGGGCTTGTCGACGCCGTCCCCCGCCACGAAAGCCGCCGCCTCGGCGCGCGAGAACTTGTCGGCGATGCGCCCGGCGAGCCAGGCCTCCAGATCGAAGGCCGCGTCATCCAGCAGACGCTGCGAGGCCTTGGGCATGGCCGAAAGCTCGTGCAGCTTGATCTGGATGCGGTCGATGGTCGGCGTCTCGCTCTCGGTGCTGTCCGAAAGCTCGTTCGCCCAGCCCGCGCCGGTGTCACCCTGATCGACCAGCACGTCGACGGATCCCGCCTCGACGCTCACCACGGCAGCGATGGCACGGATCGAGGCCGCGCCTTCCAGCACGCCGCGCACGGTCTCGGAGGTGACCGGATCGACGAGATAGCCGCCATCCGCCGCGACGGCGGTCGAGAGCGCCTTGCCCTCCAGCACCAGCCCGCGCAGCCCGTCGTCGTCGCCGGTGCGCAGATAGGCGTTGAACGCCTTGCGGTGCGGCAGCTCCAGCTCGGCGGTGGTGGCCAGCGCCGGGCGCGCCGCGGCATGAGAGGTCTTGGTATCCAGCATGGTCAGTCGCTCTTCGTGTTTGTCCAGTTTCGCGTGAATGTCGGCCTGCATGGCCCTGATGTCCGCCGTGAGCCCCGCCATCGCGGCGCCCACACGGGCGACCGGGGACAGATCTTCCCGGCCCGAGAATGGCTCTCGGTTGTCTTCATCAACTCGGTCCCCTGTTGAGGGCGCGCGTCAGCGGCGCGCCAGGTCGAGGCGCGCGGCGTCGATGGCCAGCGCCAGATCACGCATCATGTCTGCCTCGGGATGCTCTCCCTTGGCCGCCACCCGCGCACTGGGCAGCATCGGGAAAGTGACAAGCTACACCTCCCAAAGCTCCAGTTCCTTGAGGAGCCTGCGCCCCCCGTGCTCTTTCACCGCCGTGACGGTGCGATAGCCGATCGACAGCCCGTCGATGGCCCCCGCAGCGATGAGCGCCGCCGCCTCGCGTCCCTTCTCGACGCTCTCCAGCAGCCGTCCCTTCACATGCAGGCCGCGCGCGTCCTCGCGCACCTCGTCCCAGATGCCGATGGGCTGACCCGGGTCGTGCTGCCAGAGCATACGCACCGCGCGACCCTCGTCCGCCAGCCGCTTCAGCGAGGCGGCATAGGCACCTTGCGCAACGATATCGCCCCCCTGATCCGGCGCGCCGAAGAGCGAGGCGTAACCTTCGATCCGCGTCCCTTCGGCCTTGGTGACCTGCGCGGTAATCTCTGTGCCCAGCCGGCAGAACTTGTGCTCCAGTTGCATCGCTTGCATCCCTTCGTGTTCCGCCCCTCAGGGCGCCATGGTGACAAACCCCTGCAGCGCCTGCGCCAGCAGACCCGCGGCCACCCCGTAGACCGCCAGCCACAGGCGCTTCTCGAGCCGCTCCAGCACCAGTTCGAGCCGGGCGAGCCGTCCCTCCAAAGCGTCGATCTGCAGCTTGTGCAGCCGCTCGTGGGCATCGAGTTTCAGCGCCGGGGCGCAGGCGAAGGGCTCATAGGGCAGATCGCGCTCACGCACCGGGTTCTTCCCCTGTCTTCTCCCCCGGTGTGTCGCCATCCTCGGTGAGCGGCGGCAGCCCCAGCATCCGGCGTTTTTCTGGCACCGTAAGGAAGGCCGCCTCGGAGACACGGCGCCAATGGGTCTCGCGTTCCGCCGACAGGGCTGGCACCTGATCGAGGTCGGGCTTTAGCTCCACCTCCTCGCCAGTGAAGCCCGCCAGCCACCTGCCCAGCGCGGCGCTCACCCGCTGCGCCAGCGGCAGGACGGTCAGCCGGTAGAAGGCGCGGTTGGCCTCTTGGTAATTGGCGTAGGTGGCATCGCCGGGAATGCCCAGCAGCATCGGCGGCACGCCAAAGGCGATGGCGATCTCGCGCGCGGCGGCCTCCTTGGTCTGGCGGAACTCCATGTCCGAGGGAGAGAACCCCATGGGCTTCCAGTCGAGCCCCCCTTCCAGCAACATCGGCCGTCCGGCGTTGCGCGCGCCCTGATGGTTGCTCTCCATCTCCGCCACCAGCCGCTCGTACTGATCCTGTGCAAGCGTGCCCTGCCCGTCGGCCCCGGTCCAGACAATCGCCCCCGAGGGCCGCGCCGCATTGTCGAGCAGCCCCTTGGACCAGCGCGAGGCGCTGTTGTGCACATCCACCGCCTGCGCCGCCGGTTGCAGCGGCGAGAGGCCATAGTGATCGTCCTGCGGGTGGAAGTTCTTCACATGGCAGATCGGTGCGGGCGTGTCCTGCACGTCGAAGCGATGGCGCCTGCCGTCCACCTGATACTCATAGGCGACGGGCCAGCCATCAGCCCCCGGCACCAGCCGCATCCGTTCCGAGCGCAGCACATGCAGCTCCACCGGCAGCCCGCGTCCCTGGCCCACCGCTTCGACATAGCCATCCCCCGACAGCAGCAACTGGCCATACAGTGCCTCGAACAGCTCAGCACGGCCCTGCGCGGGATTGGGCGCGTTCAGGCAGCGCAGGATGGGATGGGTGCTGTAGCGCATCTCACTGTCCTGCAGCACCAGCGGCAGCGCGGCGGCAGCCTCCGAGATCAGCTTCACCGCGCGAAAGCCCACGGGGTTGCCAGAGAACCCCTGCCGGGTCAGCGAGCCGGTGTCACGCGGCGTCCAAGCCACGCGCCCGACCGCCTGCATCGCGACAAGCGGCCCGACGGCAGAGGCTTTCACCTCGGGCAGAGTTTCCCCCTCGCGCGTTCGCCGCAGAAATTCGAACACCATTGCACGCTCCTCGCTTCGCCCCGGAACATCGGCCACCCGGCCGTGTTGCGCGTTGAGAAGAACCCTAGAGAGCGTTGGTTAACCACGCTTGCAGGCAGCGCCCGCCGCCATGGCAACACCCTCTAAGGCAGGTGCAATGGGCGAGGTGAAGCGTCAGGCGCCGATCACCAGCGCGTCCGAGGGATTGAGCGCCAGCGAGACCGTCTCACCCACCTGCGGCGGTGCCTGCCGCGTGGTGTTGAACAGATCCACCGCCAGCGGCTGCCCGCCAAGGTCGATGCGCAGGCGGATCACCGAGCCAAGGAAATCAAGCTCGGTGATCGTGCCGGTGAGCGCCGTCTCTCCGGGATGCGCGCCAAGCCGCAGCATTTCCGGGCGCAGCCCCAAGGTCGCCTCTCCGGGCGGCACGGCGCGTCCCAGCACCAGCTCGTTCTCGCCCAGCTTCACCCGGCCCACCTGCGGATCGAGCACTTTGGCGTCGAGCGTGTTCAGCGTTCCCACGAAGCCCGCCACAAAGCGGGTCGCGGGGGCGTTGTAGATCTCGAAGGGGCTTCCCACCTGCTCGGCCACCCCCTGGTGCATCACCACGATGCGGTCGGACATCGACAGCGCCTCTTCCTGATCGTGGGTGACAAAGATGGTGGTGATCCCCAGCTCGCGCTGAATGCTGCGGATCTCGTTGCGCAGGCTGACCCGCACCTTGGCGTCCAGCGCCGAGAGCGGCTCGTCGAGCAGCAGCACCTGCGGCTTGGGAGCCAGGGCCCGCGCCAGCGCCACACGCTGCTGTTGCCCGCCCGAAAGCTGGAACGGATAGCGATCGCCCAGTTCCGGCAAGCCGATCAGCGACAGCATCTCCTCGACCCGTGCCGCGATCTCACGCGCGGGGGCGCCCTTCACCCGCAGGCCGAAGCCGACGTTCTGCGCCACGGTGAGGTTCGGGAACAGCGCGTAGGCCTGAAACACCATACCGATGTTGCGCTGGTTGGGCTTGAGGCTGGAGACCTCGCGCCCCTCGATGGTGATATTCCCGGCGCTCGGGCTCTCGAACCCAGCCACCATGCGCAGCACCGTGGTCTTGCCACAGCCCGACGGCCCGAGCAGCGAAATGAACTCGCCCTTCTGCACATCGAGGTTGAAGTCCTTCACGACGCGGGTGGCGCCAAAGCTCTTTTCCAGGTGAGAAATCGTCAGGAAGCTCATCGGCCCGCCTTGTCGTGTTTGGTAAATCTGGTGACCAGCTGGATCAGCCCCATGCAGGCCCAGGTGATGATGAAAGCGATGGTGGCCAGCGCGAAGGGCTCATAGGCCTTGTTGGCGCCCATCAGCTGCAGATACGGGCCAAAGGCCGGACGGTTGAGCAGCGCCGCCATGGTGAACTCGCCCATGACGATGGCGAAGGTCACGAAAGACCCCGACAGCACCGCGACCAGCACATTGGGCAGGATCAGCTTGGCGATGATGGTGAACCACCCCGCGCCAAGGCTCTGCGCCGCTTCGGTCAGCGTGGCGACGTCGATGGTGCGCAGCCCAGTGTCCACCGCGCGGTACATATAGGGCAGCGACAGCATGGCGTAGCCGAACATCAGCAGCAGGTTGGTGCCAAAGAGCGTGCCGGTCAGCGGCAGCCAGCTCGAGGTGTTGTAAAGCCGGATATAGCCGAACACCGTGACGATCGCCGGGATCACCAGCGGCAGCAGGGTGACGAACTCGACCAGCGGGCGCAGACGCGGCAGCTTCAGCCGCACCCAAAAGGCGGTGGGCACCACCAGCAGGATACCAAAGACGATGGTCAGCAGCGCCATCACCACCGAATAGGAAAAGGTCTCGCGGAACTGCGGATCGGCCAGCACAGCAGCGTAAGCGTCGAAGCTATACTCGCCCCGCCGCATGGACAGCGAGAACTCGACCATGCCGACCAACGGCAGGATGAAATAAGTCAGGCCCAGAAGCAGGATGGCCCAAGAGGCAGCCTTGGTCATTTCAGCCACCTCTCGGAACGGATGCGCAGCCAGATGTAGATGACGTTGGCCAGCCCGGTGACGAGGATCATCCCAAAGGCCATGGCATAGCCCAGATGCGGGTTGCCCAGAACGTCACCGCGAATTTGCGCGAACAGCATGATCGGCACGATGTTGAGCGAGCTTCCCGTCAGCGCGATGGCGGTCGCCACAGCACCGAAGGCATTGGCAAAGAGCAGCGCGAAGGTGCCGAGGATGGTCGGAAAGAGGATCGGCAGCGCCACGATACGCCAGTATTGCGCGCCGCTTGCCCCAAGGCACGAAGCCGCCTCGCGCCATTCGCGCTTCAGCCCGTCCAGCGCCGGGGTGATGATCAGGATCATCAGCGGGATCTGGAAAAAGAGGTATGTGATCGTCAGCCCCCAGAAGCTGAGGATGTTGAACCCCATGGCGCGCAGGTTGATGCCGAACTCGGTGCGCAGGAACATGGTCACCAGACCCAGCGGGCCGAGCGTCGCCAGAAACGCGAAGGCCAGCGGCACGCCTGCAAAGTTCGAGGCGACGCCAGAGAAGGTCATCAGCGGCGAGCGGATGCCGCGTGGCAGCCCGCCCAGCACCATGCCCGCCGCCATCAGAAAGCCGATGAGACAGCCGATCGCCGAGGAGGCGACGGAAATCTTGATCGAGATCCAATAGGACGACAGGATCGACGCGGTGAACAGCCCGGCGATATTCTCGAAAGTGAAAGAGCCGTCGGCACGCTGGAAGGCACCGATGACGATCTTCATCGTCGGCATCACCAGAAACAGCGCGATGAACAGCGCGAAGGGCAGCAGGCCCAGCCACGTCAGGCTCGGGCGCCAGCGGCGCTTTGGCGGGGGGGATGTCAGGTCAGTCACACAAGGTCCGGATAAGGGCAGGACGGAAAACGCCACTCCCGCCCCGGTGCCTTTGCTTTTAGACACACGCCGGCGGGACAGGGGCCCGCCCGGAACATCCGGTGGGCCCCCGAGTGTTTGGTCTTACTGGACGTTGGCGCCCACGACGGCATCCCAGCCACCGACGACCGCTTCTTTGTTGCCCGCCTGCTCGTCGAGCGACGGGAAATAGGCGGCCTCATAGCTTTCCGCCGGCGGCAGCGCGTCGAGCAGGTCCTGCGGGATCTTGCCATCGGCGGCCATCGCGTTGAACCGCGCCGGGTGGCAGTAGCCCTTGAGCCACAGGCTCTGGCCCTCGTCGGAATAGAGATACTCCATCCACAATTTGGCGGCGTTCGGATGCGGCGCATGGGCCGAGATGCCCTGCACATAGACACCGGCCAGAACGCCCGACTTCGGCACCACCACGTCGACCGGCGGGTTGCCGTTCAGCGTGTCGCGGGCCGCCAGAGCGTTATAGTCCCACATGATGGTGATCGGGGTCGCGCCCTGCGCCAGCGTGCCCGCCTTGCCGATGACCGGCACGAAATTACCCGCCTCGTTCATCTTCTTGAAGAAATCGAGGCCCTTCTCACCGGCATCCTTGCCAGCGGCACCGCCCTCGGCCATGCCCGCCGCGAGCACCGCGAGGATCGCTTGGTTCGAGGCGCGCGGATCGCCCGCCAGCGCCACCGAGCCCGCGTATTCCGGCTTCAGCAGGTCCGACCAATCCTCGGGCGTGGTGTCGATCAGGTCCTTGTTCACCATGAACGACATGACGCCGTAATAGTCGCCGTACCAGTAGCCTTCCTCATCCTTCACCGCGTCGGGGATCTCGTCCCAGGTCGAAACCTTGTAGGGCTGCAGCAGGCCTTCTTCCTTGGCCTGCGGGCCGAACGACAGGCCCACGTCCAGAACGTCGGGCGCCTGCGGGCCGGTGTTGCCCTTGTTGGCGCGCACCGCCTCAAGCTCATCCGCCGAGCCCGCGTCGGGGTTCAGCTCGTTGACCTCGATGTCGGGGTATTTGGCCTTGAAGCCCGCGATCACGTCGCCATAGCCGCACCAGCTGTGCGGCAGAGCGATGGTGGTCAGCATGCCTTCTTCGATCGCCGCCGCCTCAAGCTCGGACAGGTCTTGCGCCTGTACCATCGACGTCGTGGCCATCAGCGCGGCGACGCCAGCCAGCCAAATCTTTGTATTTGCTTTCACAATCATTCTCCCCGGTATCCGGACCCGGCCCGATTGGCCGTGCCGCGCGTGTAGGTTTTTATCTTGACGGTCTTATGACAGCCGAAAATGTGGCAAAGACCGCGGCGCGAGACTTGCGTGAAAATTGACGCCGCGCAAGCCTGCTGGGCCGCTGCACTGCCGCAATCACCAACTCCTGCATCGAAAACGCCCGCCAACCGCCGAAAAACGCGTCGAAATCCGCTGCGCGGGGGCAATTGCCAGAAGGCGGATGCCCCCGGCGGCAGGTCACAAAAGCCGCATCCGGGGCCGACGCCAGCTTTCCGCCGGGCCGGTCACCAGTTCGGTCAGCGCCCAGACCAGCGCATCCACCCGGTCCGGCGAGCCCTGACCGGCAAAGCCCGAAACGGTCATCAGGCCCATCTGCTCTTCGAGCGCTTCGAACCGCCGCGCGTGCCCGATCCGCCCCTGCTCATAGAGCGCCGCCACCGGCTCGGCACGGGACGCCTTGCCTCGGGTTGCCGTCACCTTGCGCAGCGGCACATTTGGCGCCACCTGCCGCAGCACCGCCTCGACCATCGCGCCGCCCTGATTGACCTCGGCGACGATGCGGTCCCCCTGCCAGCGCTCCAGCGCCTCGACCGCCGCTTGTGCCCAGCCGGTCGGCCCCACTCCCTGCACCGAGGCATCCTCGAGCACATAGGCCCGCCACGCCTGCGGCGGTCCGTCGCTGACCACGCCGCAGACCACGATCCCGCAGGCATCCGCGCTCTGCCCGTCGCCTGCAGGCGGGTCCACCGCCACGACGATCCGGTCAAAGCAGCCCGGCACCTCGGCCAGCCGCGCGCGCTCCAGCATGTCCTGCGTCCAAAGCGTGCCATCCACGTCAGAGACCATCTCTCCATCCAGCTCCTGCCGCGCCAGCCGCGTCGCGCCATAGCGCGCCCGCACCTCGTCAAGGAAAGACGCCGCAAGATTGGCGCGATTGGCTTCGGTCGGCGCGCGGGTCACCACGGTACTGGGCAGGTCCAGCACCTCCTTGAGCACCGCCACATTGCGCGGCGTGGTGGTCACGCAGGCGCGCGGATGGGTGCCGAGCCGCAGCGCGAATTGCAGCATGTCCCATGTCTCGCGCGCCTTGCGCCATTTCGCCAGTTCATCGGCCCAAGCGGCATCGAACTGCGGGCCGCGCAAAGCCTCGGGATCATGCGCCGAAAACACCATCGCCTCGGCGCCATTGGGCCACGTCAGGCAACGCCGCGTGGCGCTCCAGTCCGGGCGCCGGTCGGGCGGCGAACAGGCGAGGATGCCGCTGTCGCCAAAGACCATCACCTCGCGCGCCTGATCCAGCGTCTCGCCCACCAGCGCCACACGTTTGCACCGGCCCGGCGAGAGCGGCAGCGGCCCTTCGACCATGGCGCGCACCCATTCGGCCCCGGCGCGGGTCTTGCCCGCCCCGCGCCCGCCCATAATCACCCACGAGCGCCAATCGCCCTCGGGCGGCAACTGGTGCTCCATCGCCCAGAACTCGAACAGAAAGGGGAGCGCCAGGCGCTCCCCCTCGGTCAGTTCAGTCAGAAAGCTCTCCTGCACCGCAGCACCGGCGGAGGCGAGCCATGCGGCAGCCGACCTCAAGCCGGGCCCGCTCGAGATCGAGCGCCCAGTCTCCTGCAATTCCCTTTTGCTTGCGTCTGACATTGGTGATCAGTGCCTCCGTTTCATGAGCGACCTTGAGCCAGTAGCGCAGATCCGCCACCGCCTTGCTGGTCTCGGGTTTGTCCAAAGTACCGCTTTCCTCGTACTGCCCGCGCAGACGCCGCATGTCGGCGCCCAGATGCCGCAGCATGTCGGCGATCATCTCCCGCTCTTCTTCGAGACGGGTCAGTTCCTCGTCGAGATGGATGAGAACCATGGCTCGATACCTTTCTTGCCTGTGAAAAGTGCCTCTGCTCGGCCTGCTTTGGGTTTTTTTGGATGCAGGCCCGCCAAACGAAAAAACGGCCACCGGGGTTACCCCCGGGGCCGCCTGCTCAATTCGTCCAGCATGTCTGAAACGCTACGCGGCAGCGCACGCCAAGTCAAGTTACCGGGCCGCGCGGAGCATATCTAAACCACTGTTAATGATTGATAATAATAGACCACCGCAGCGCCCGATCCAACGCGCACCCTACGCTCTTGCCGCCCCCCGGAGGCTCTGGCACAAAGTCACCCATAGCACAGTCCGGAGCCGCGCCATGCCGACCCTTTCCAGCCGCATCACCTCTCTCAACGCCGGGGGCGGCGATGGCTGGGAGATTTTCTACAAGGCCCGCGCGCTGGTCGCCGCGGGGCAGCCGGTCACCGAACTGACCATTGGCGAGCCCGACACAAAGACCGATCCCGCGATCCTTGCCGAAATGCACCGCGCCGCCAGCGCCGGGCACACCGGCTATGCGGTGGTTCCCGGCACGCCTGCGCTGCGCGATGCCATCGCCGCGCGGGTCACCGAACGCAGCGGCGTGCCCACCACGCGCGCGAACGTGCTGGTCACCCCCGGTGGCCAATCGGCGCTTTTCGCCGCGCATATGGCGGCCTGCACTCCGGGCGGCGCCGCGCTGATGGTCGAGCCGCATTACGTCACCTACCCCGGCACCATCCGCGCCGCCGGGGCGATCCCCCACAGCGTGCAGACCCGCCCCGAACGCAGCTTCTTTCCCGATCCCGCCGACCTGCGCCGCAGCGCCGTCGCCAGCGGCGCAAGCTCGCTGCTGATCAACACGCCCAACAACCCCACCGGCGCGGTCTACCCCCGCGAAACGCTGAGCGGCATCGCCGATGTGGCGCAAGAGCAGGACCTCTGGGTGATCTCCGACGAGGTCTACGACACGCAGATCTGGGAGGGCGCCCACCTCAGCCCCCGCGCCCTGCCCGGCATGGCCGAGCGCACCATGGTGATCGGCTCGCTGTCGAAAAGCCACGCGATGACCGGCAGCCGCATCGGCTGGCTGATCGCGCCCGAAGCGGCGATCGAAGCGCTGATCGATCTGGCCACCAACACCACCTACGGCGTGCCCGGCTACATTCAGGACGCCGCGCTTTATGCGCTCACCGCAGATGCCACGCTGGAGCCGCGCGTCGCCGAGCCGTTCCGCCGCCGCCGCGCGCTGGCGCAGGGCATTCTCGCTGCGCAGAACACCGTTGGCCTCGTGCCCTCGGGCGGCGCCATGTATCTCTTCCTCGACGTCCGCGCGACCGGCCTTTCCGGCATCGCTTTCGCCGACGCTCTGCTCGACGCGCACCGCATTGCAGTCATGCCGGGCGAGAGCTTCGGCCCCTCGGCAGCGGGCTTCATCCGCGTCGCGCTCACCCTGCCCGACGCGCAGTTCTCCGAGGCGCTCTCGACGCTGGCCGGTTTCGCCGCCGGTCTCGCCAAGGCCGCCTGAGCCGTGGCAGGCTAGCGCATGTCCGGCACACCGATCTCGAGCATCCGCAACCTTGGGCCCGCGATGGAGGGTGCCTGCATAAACGCGGGCATTCCCGACGCCGAAACCCTGCGCGAGATCGGCGCGGATGCCGCTTACGGGCGGCTGCTCGCCCAAGGCACCAAGCCGCATTTCATCGGCTATTACGTGCTGCATATGGCGCTGCAGGGGCGCCCGTGGAACGATTGCCGCGGCAAGGAGAAAGAGGCCCTGCGCCAGCGGTTCGACGCGCTGGTCGCAGAGCACACCGCCCAAGCCCCGCTGTCCGGGATCGAGGCGATCCTTGACGAGATCGGCGTCGTGGACCCCGGCAAGAAGACCCGCTAAAGCACATTATTTCAAATCTATTTCAATGCCTTGGGGCGCATTCTCCCGCCCCTCAAGGAACCAGCCCCCGAGTTTGCGTGTTGGCCCTGCAACGACGAACACAACCGCAACGGAGACTGACATGGACCTGATCCGCATCATCCTCTCGATCATTCTTCCCCCCCTCGGCGTCTTTCTGCAGGTGGGCCTGGGCAAGCACTTCTGGATCAACATCCTGCTGACCATCCTCGGCTATATCCCGGGCATCGTGCACGCCATCTGGATCATCGCGCGCACCGGCCCCAAGCAGCAGAGCGTATAAGCGCGGAAGGGCCCAGCCATGAGCATTTCACAGTCTGATCTCGCACGGCTCGACCGCATCGATCGCTGGGCGCGGCGCATGGACCGGGCCTACCGCATCCCTTTCACACCGATCCGCTTCGGCTGGGACGCGGTGCTGGGCCTCGTGCCCGGCGTGGGTGACACGCTCGCCCTCGCCCCGGCGGTCTGGATCGTGAAAGAGGCCCGCGACATGGGCGCGCCCGCGCCGCTGCTGGCGCAGATGGGCGGCAATATCGCGGTCGACTGGATCATCGGTCTGCTGCCGCTGGTGGGCGATATTTTCGATATCGGCTACCGCGCCAACACCCGCAACGCCATGCTGCTGCGCGACTGGGCGCAGAGCCGCGCGGCGGCAGCGGGCAGCGGCCCCGCAAGGCCGATCCGCTCTGCGGCGGCCTGACGCGGCACCGCCCCGCCAAACGAACCTGCCAAACGCAAAAGGGCGCCCCGTGGGGCGCCCTTTCGTATCTCTCGGTCTCACGACCGGGGTGAGCGAAATGGCTCAGCCGACGAGCTCGAGGCCCGAGAAGAAGTAGGCGATCTCTTCCGCGGCGGTTTCCGGCGCGTCCGAACCGTGCACCGAGTTCTCGCCGACCGACTCGGCGAACTCTGCGCGGATGGTGCCCTCTGCGGCGTCTGCCGGGTTGGTGGCGCCCATCACTTCGCGGTTCTTGGCGATTGCGCCTTCACCTTCCAGCACCTGCACGACGACCGGCTCGGAGGCCATGAATTCGCACAGCTCGCCGTAGAACGGACGCTCGGCGTGGACCTTGTAGAACTCGCCGGCCTGCGCCGGGGTCAGCTGGATGCGCTTCTGCGCGACGATGCGCAGGCCAGCTTCTTCGAACTTGGCGTTGATCTTGCCGGTCAGGTTGCGGCGGGTTGCGTCGGGCTTGATGATCGACAGGGTGCGTTCGACGGCCATTTTGGTCTCTCCAATATCGCAAGGCCGGGCGACGGCCCGGCCAGTATTCTCTGCGCAGGGCGTTACCATGGGGTTGATGGATTGGGAAGACCCTGCTGGCCGCCGATGCCTCATTGATAGGCAAAAAAGGGGCGCTGCCCCTCTTGGCCTGCGGCCAATTCACCCCGGCGTATTTGTAAAGAGAAGAAGCGGACCCGCCTTGCTCTTCTTCTCTTTGAAAATACGCACGGCGCGACATGGCCGCCGGGAGGCGCGCCCGGGCAAAGGCGCTATGCGTGCAAAGGGGGATGTTGCCCGCCCGCGGCCTCTGCTATGGGCAGCCTCATGCTGAGTATTCGAGACATCTCCTATTCCGTCGAAGGCCGCCCTCTGCTCGAGGAAGCCTCTGCCGTGATTCCCGCCGGCCATAAGGTCGGCCTCGTCGGCCCCAATGGCGCTGGCAAGACCACGCTCTTCCGCCTGATCCGCGGCGAGCTGACGCTGGACGGCGGCGAACTTGAGCTGCCCGCCCGCGCCAAGATCGGCGGCGTTGCGCAGGAGGCGCCGGCCTCGGATGTCTCGCTGATCGAGACGGTTCTGGCCTGCGATCTCGAGCGCGCGGCGCTGATGGCCGAGGCCGAGACCGCCACCGACGCGCATCGCATCGCCGAGGTGCAGACGCGGCTGGCGGATATCGATGCGTGGTCTGCCGAGGCGCGCGCCGCCACCATCCTCAAGGGCCTCGGGTTCGACGAGGCGGCGCAGCAGCGCCCCTGCTCGGATTTCTCGGGCGGCTGGCGGATGCGCGTGGCGCTGGCGGGGGTGCTCTTTGCCGAGCCCGACCTGCTGCTGCTCGACGAGCCAACCAACTACCTCGACCTCGAAGGCGCGCTCTGGCTCGAGAGCTACCTGCAGAGCTACCCGCATACGGTGATCGTGATCAGCCACGACCGCGGGCTGCTGAACCGGGCCGTCGGTGCGATCCTGCATCTCGAGGACCGCAAGCTGGTGCTCTATCAGGGCAATTACGACACGTTCGCCCGCACCCGCGCCGAGCGCCGTGCGGTGCAGGCCGCCATGGCCAAGAAGCAGGACGATCGCCGCGCCCACCTGCAGAAATTCGTCGACCGTTTCCGCGCCAAGGCCTCCAAGGCCCGGCAGGCGCAGGCACGGGTGAAGATGCTGGAAAAGATGGAGCGGATCACCGCCCCCGAGGATGTGGCCAAGCGCGTCTTCACCTTCCCGCAGCCCGACGAGCTGTCGCCGCCCATCCTGGCGCTGGAGGATGCCTCCACCGGCTATGGCGAGACCGTCGTGCTGCGCAAGCTGTCGCTGCGCATCGATCAGGACGACCGCATCGCGCTGCTGGGCCGCAACGGTCAGGGCAAGTCGACGCTGTCGAAGCTCTTTGCCGGGCGGCTGGAGCTGATGGGCGGCAAGATGACGTCGAGCTCGAAACTGCGCATCGGCTATTTCGCCCAGCATCAGGTGGACGAGCTGCATCTCGACGAGACCCCGCTGCAGCACCTGCAGCGCGAGCGCCCCGAGACCGCGCCGCCGAAGCTGCGTGCGCAACTGGCGGGCTTCGGGCTTGGCGCGGATCAGGCGGAGACGGAAGTCGGCCGCCTCTCGGGCGGGCAGAAGGCGCGTCTGTCGCTGCTGCTGGCGACGCTCGATGCGCCGCATATGCTGATCCTCGACGAGCCGACCAACCACCTCGACATCGAAAGCCGCGAGGCGCTGGTCGAGGCGCTGACCGCCTATTCCGGCGCGGTGATCCTCGTGTCGCACGACATGCACCTGCTGGGGCTGGTCGCCGACCGGCTGTGGCTGGTCAAGGACGGCACGGTGACGCCCTATGAGGAAGACCTTGAGGCCTATCGCAAGCTGCTGCTGACGCAGGACAAGCCCGAAAAACCCGGCAAGGCGGCAAAGGCTGCCGAAAAGGCCGCCGCCGCCAAGCCCAAGCGCCCGAGCCGCGACGAGATGCAGGCGCTGCGCTCGGAGGCGCGCAAATGCGAGGAACGGGTCGGCAAGATCGAAGAGATGCGTGAGAAGCTGGCCAAGAAGCTGGCCGATCCCGCGCTCTATGAAGATGGCCGGGCGGGTGAGCTGGAGACATGGAACCGCAAATATGCGGAAGTCATGGACGGGCTGCACCGCGCCGAGGCGCTGTGGGAGGCGGCGATGGAGAAGCTGGAGACCGCTCAGGCCAGCTGAGCCCTTCGTTTTTCTGGACAG
Source organism: Salipiger sp. ABN3_019 (assembly GCF_056158605.1). Taxonomy (NCBI): domain Bacteria; kingdom Pseudomonadati; phylum Pseudomonadota; class Alphaproteobacteria; order Rhodobacterales; family Roseobacteraceae; genus Salipiger; species Salipiger sp. ABN3_019. The sequence goes on along the minus strand of NZ_JBSWTP010000009.1, from coordinate 1,833,750 downwards.
GCGGGCGTCGAGCCCCTAGCCCTTAGTCATGGACATGGCCTTTCTCATCAGCGCCTTCGCCACGCTTTTCGTGGTGATCGACCCGATCGGGTTGACCCCGGTGTTCATCGCGCTGACCCAGGGGGCGGACAGCGCGCATCGCCGGGCTGTGGGCATTCGCGCCTGTATCACCGCGCTGGTGATCCTGATGCTCTTTGCCTTCTTCGGCGAGGCGGTGCTGGGCTTCATCGGCATCTCCATGCCCGCCTTCCGCATCTCGGGCGGGCTGCTGCTGTTCCTGACCGCTCTCGACATGCTGTTCGAGCGGCGCACCAAGCGCCGCGAGGACAAGGTCGAGGATGAGGTGATGCCCGACCCTTCGGTGTTTCCCATCGCCATCCCGCTGATCGCCGGTCCCGGGGCGATCGCCTCGATCATCCTGCTGATGGGCCAGTCGCATGGTCCGCTGGAGACCGCCATGGTGCTGGGCGTTCTGGGCATCGTGCTGCTGATGGTGCTGGGCTGTTTCCTTGTGGCGGGCCCGATGGAGCGCGCGCTTGGCCATGTGGGCATCGTGGTGATCACCCGGCTTTTCGGCATGCTGCTGGCGGCGCTTTCGGTGCAGTTTGTCATCGACGGCATCCGCGGCATCGACTGGTCCGGCGTGTTCTAGGCTCCTGCCCGCGAGGCGGCGCCTCACGCGGAACTCGTAAGCTGGCACAAGACCCCTTACATTAGCCAAATGGCAGAAGGAGCGCGCCGTGTCGGGCTATGAGATCGGACGTCTGGGCTATCTGGGGCTGTTGCTGACGGCGCTGGTGATCTGGATGTTCGTGCAGCACCGGGGCCGCATCGGTCAGAAATTGCAGCAATTGGCGGCCTGGGGCCTGATCTTTGTCGCGGTCCTGGCGGCCATCGGCCTTTGGGGAGACATCCGCCAGACGGTCCTGCCGCAGCAGTCGGTCTTTGCCGAGACCGGGCGGATCGAATTGCCGCGCGCTCCCGACGGGCATTATTACCTGACCCTGCAGATCAACGACGTGCCCGTGCGCTTTGTGGTCGACACCGGCGCCAGCGGCGTGGTGCTGACCCGCCGCGATGCCGAGCGTGCCGGGCTGGATCCCGATGCGCTGATCTTCCATTCGCGCGCGCGCACCGCCAACGGCTCTGTCGAGACCGCGCCGGTGAGGCTTGAAAAGGTCACGCTCGGACGGTTCGAGGACAGCGACCTGCCCGCCTATGTCAACGGCGGCGAGATGGACAATTCCCTGCTTGGGATGAGCTATCTGCAGCGCTTCGACCGGCTCGAGATTGCGGGCGGAAAGATGGTGCTGCAGCGGGGCTGAGGCTCAGACGTCGATCTTTAGCCGCTCGCGGTCCAGCACAAGGATCGCACCGCGCCGCAGCTCGATGATCCCCTCTCGGCGCAGATCGCCCAGCAGCTTGTTGATGGTCTGTCGCGAGCACCCCACCATGGCGGCAAGGTAGGATTGACTCAGCCGCGCCTCACGATGCTCGTCGGTGGTGAACTGGTGCAGGTAGATGCACAGCCGCTCTTCGACCGAGAAGAACTGCGCAATGGCCCGCAGCTCGTTGTCCCGCGTCAGGCGGCTTTGCAGGATCGCGGCGGTATTGCGCACGATCAGCCGCGGCGGCATGTGCCGGAACAAAAGCTCGTCGGTGGCCGACAGCACGATGGCATCCGGCAGCGTCCGGCAGGTCGAGGCGCAGCGCGTGCCCGACAGACCTTCGACCTCGCCCAGCACTTCACCGGGATCGGCCACATGCACCACGGCGGCATTGCCCTGCTTGTCGAGATAGATCACCTCGACCCGGCCGCGGCCGATCAGGTAGAACACCGGGGTCGGCTCGCCTTGTTGCAGGATATCCGTCGGCGCATCAAAGCGATGTACGGTACAATCGGCGAGGAAGGCCTCTTTCTGCGCAACCGTCAGCCCTTCGAGGAGCGGACAGCCAAGCAGCGCCTGATGATCGATCAAAGATGTCATGAGATCAGTCCGATACCCGGATTGACAACTTGTGCAAGAACAAAACACGCATCTCATGTGCGGGAAGTCGCAACTTATTACAAACGTCGTTCATCAAGGCAGTCATCTTTATAAAATGAAATGGGTAAATGGCCGTTTCAACCCGCTCTGCGCTTCGAGCTTTCGGGAATTTACCCGATGCGCCCAAATCGACCAAGACCGGAATTGAAACAGCCGTTACTCGTATACCCTCACCCTCTTGCGGGTAAACCCGCGCAAGACACCGCCGCAACGCACGAGTCGCGCGCCAAGCGGTGTGAACATCTTGTAGGAAATTTTCCGCCACCTCAGTGTAAGCGAGGTGACATTTCTGATCGAAATTCCGCGGAAAAGTTATAATTTTTATAATCTTTATATGCTGTTGCAATTATGCAAGCATTTATTCGCGCTACGCGGGAATGCTCAAATCCGCGGACACGCAGGCGGAAAAACATGCCCGCGGATTCGCCAGTATCGCAGGAGGTGGCGCAGGAGGTGCCGCTCAGGATTTGGCCTTTTTCTCCCAACGCCCCGACTCTTCTGACCAATATTGCGCCGTGCAGCCCGCGCCGGTCAGCGCGCGCCACTGCCCGCGGGCCTGCGTCAGCGCGCGCTCGTCCATACCGTCGAAAAGGATGCAGACACGTTCCATCTGCGCGACCTCTTCGGCAGAGACCTCGGCGCCATCCACCGACATCAGGCAGCTTGCGCCATTGGGCAGATCGGCGCGCTCGGTCAGCAGGATCGGCTGCTGCGCATCATGGGCGCCCCCGGCCCTGCCATGCGGCAGAAAACCTTCCTCGGGCCCAAGCCACAGCCGCTCGTCCAGCCAGTCGAGCCGCCCCGGATCGACGCCGCGCACCGCCACCCGCCAGCCTGCCGCCAGAGATTTCTCCAGCAGCATCGGCAGCGTCTCCTCCAGCGGCCTCTGGGTGAGGTGATAGAACATCGCAACGCCCATGGCTCAGGCTCCGTGATCGGCGTGTGGAAGGGACTTGCGCGAGCGCAGCGCGGCAGCGCCCATGCTCTCAGCCCTCGGTCTTTTCGAAACGCTCGCGCACAAGCCGGTCGAGCGACAGCACGCCCCAGCCGGTGGCCCCGGCGGGCGCAAGCAGGGTCGGCGATTTGACCTTGGCGACCCCGGCGATGTCGAGATGGATCCACGGCACATCGTCGCGCACGAAGCGTTTGAGGAATTGCGCCGCGGTGATCGACCCGGCGGGACGCCCGCCGATGTTCTTCATGTCCGCCAGCGGAGATTTCAACATGTCGTCATAGGCTTGGCCCAGCGGCATCCGCCACGCGCCCTCGCCCTCGGTCTCGGCGGCCTTGAGGAAGTCGCGGGCGAAATCGTCTTCATTGGCGTAGACGGCGGCGTTCTCATGCCCCAGCGCAACGATGCAGGCGCCGGTGAGCGTGGCCAGATCGACCATCGCGGCGGGCTTCACATGCTCTTGCGCGTACCACAGCACATCGCACAGCACGAGGCGGCCCTCGGCGTCGGTGTTGAGGATCTCGATCGTGTCGCCCTTCATGGATTTCACGATATCGCCGGGCCGCATGGCAGTGCCCGAGGGCATGTTCTCGACCAGCCCCACAAGACCCACCACATGCGCGGGCGCCTTGCGCAGCGCCAGCGCCTTCATCACGCCCGCAACCGTGCCCGCGCCGCCCATGTCCATGGTCATGTCTTCCATGCCCGGCCCCGGCTTCAGCGAGATGCCGCCGGTGTCAAAGACCACGCCCTTGCCGACCAGCGCCAGCGGATCGCCCTCGGCGCCTTTCCAGCGCATCACCACCATCTTCGACGGCGCGGCAGATCCCTGCCCCACGGCCAGCAGCGCGTTCATGCCCAGTTCGGCCATACGCGCCTCGTCCAGCATCTCGACCTCGACGCCAAGCGCGGTCAGCGCCTCGAGACGGGCGGCAAATTCCTCGGTGGTCAGCACGTTGGCGGGCTCGCTCACCAGATCGCGGGTAAAGGCGACACCTTCGGCCACCGCCAAGAGCGAGGTCGCGGCGGTTTCGGTCTGCTCTGGCTTCGAGCACAGGATGGTTGCGTTCGCCGGGGTCTCGGCGCTCTCGGACTTGTGATTGACCACCGCGTGGCCGCGCAGCGCCAGTGCCAGTGCCAGATGCGGCAGCCGCGCGGTGCTTTCCCCGACGATGGTCAGCGCCGCCGTTCCGGCGGTTTTCGCCAGCGCGGCGCCGGCCTTGCGCGCCTCGGCAACGCTCGGACGGCGCTCGAGTTTCACGACATCCAGCGCCTCGGCGGCGAGGCCGGTCGGAAACGCCAGAGTGATCACCTCACCCGCTTTCGCCTTTTCCCAACGGTCCGACTCCAGCAGCCGCGCCACAGCGCCCTTGGACAGACGGTTGAGGCGCCGGGCACCGGGACTCATCCGGCCCTCGGCGTTGATCAGCAACGCCAAGCGCCCTTCCCGCTCGGCCAGCCCATCCAGTTCCACCGCCGAAAATTCGAAACCGCGCAGCTCGCTCATCCGCCGTCCTTCCCGTTGTCTGTCGTGTTTGTGTTTGTCTCCAAGTCCTAGTTCGCCGCAATCGGCTTGACCAGAGGCACCTTTTCCGACGATGACCGATCGTCTAGGGTCGTCGCCAAAGGAAAGCCGGGGGAAAATCGAGTGCAGAGATTCGACAGATACATGCTGTCGCAGCTCATGATCCTGTTCGGATTTTTCTCGCTGGTGCTGGTGATGGTCTATTGGGTGAACCGTGCGGTGAACCTCTTTGGCGACCTGATCGCCGATGGGCACACCGGCGGTATTTTCCTCGAGTTCACGCTGCTCAGCCTGCCCGCGGTGATCGGGATCGTGCTGCCCATCGCGGCCTTTGCCGCCGCCGTCTATGTCACCAATCGCGCCAGCAACAATTCGGAACTGACCGTGGTGCAGGCCGCGGGCTTCTCGCCGTGGCGCCTCGCCCGTCCGGTGCTGGTCTTTGGGGTGATCATCGGCGCGATGATGGCGGTGCTGACCCATGCGCTTGTGCCGCTGTCGATCGCCCAACTGCGCGAGCGTGAGGCCGAGATCTCGGGCTCCGTCTCGGCGCGGCTGCTGCATGAGGGCACCTTCCTGCACCCCACCAAGGGCGTGACCTTCTACATCCGCGAGATCTCGCCCGAGGGCGAGCTGCGCGACGTCTTCCTGTCCGACCGCCGTCAGGAGGGCCGCGAGGTGATCTACACCGCGCGCACCGCCTACATTCTGCGCGGCGACAGTGGCGACACCATGCTGACCATGGTCGAGGGCATCGCCGAGACGCTGCGTCTGTCGGACAACAGCCTGTCGACCACCACGTTCACCGATCTCACCTACGACATCTCTAGCCTGATCACCCCCGACCGCCGCCCCGGACGCCGCGCCCGGCAGATCGGCACGCTGGAGCTGCTGACCGACACCGAAGCGGTGGCCGAAGAGGTCAACAACTCGGTCGGCGAAGTGCTGGAAGAGGCGCATATGCGCTTTGAGCAGCCGCTGCTTTGCGTTGTCGCGGCGCTGATCGGCTATGCGGCGCTGATGACCGGCAGTTTCTCGCGCTTCGGCGTCACCCGGCAGATCGTCGGCGCGATCTTCCTGCTGGTGCTGATCAAGATCATCGAAAGCGCGGTCTCGACCCCGGTGCGGGCCAATGGCGCGCTCTGGCCGCTGATCTACCTGCCCAGCATCGCCGGTTTCGCCATCAGCGCGCTGATGCTCTGGCGCGCCGCCCGCCCCCGCCGTCCCAGCGCCGCACGCCGCCGGCAGGCCGCTTCCGGAGCCGCCGCATGATCCTGCACTACTATTTCGCCCGCCGCTTCCTGAAGCTCTTTCTCGCCATCGGCCTGATCTTCGCGCTGTTCTTCTTCCTCGTCGATCTGGTCGAGCAATTGCGGAAGTTCGGCGAGAGCGAAGGCTTTGGACAGGTGGTTCACATCACCCTGCTGAAGCTGCCCGAGGGCGTTTACACGATCCTGCCGCTGGTGATCATTCTTGCGGCGATCTCGCTCTGCATCTCGCTGGCGCGCAGTTCTGAACTGGTGGTCAGCCGCGCTGCGGGGCGCTCGGGTCTGGCGGCGCTCATGGGCCCGGTGGGCGTGGCGCTGGCGATCGGCTGCTTTGCCGTGGCGATGGTCAATCCCATCGTCGCCGCCACCTCGAAGCGCGCCGCCGATCTTGAACAGGAATGGGACAGCGACGGCGGCTCTGTGTTGTCGATCGGCTCCGAGGGCCTGTGGCTGCGGCAGGGCGACGAGAACGGCCAAACGGTGATCCGCGCCAGCCGCACCAACCCCGATGCGACGGTGCTTTACGATGTCAGCTTCGTCTCCTACGCGCCGGGCGGCGGGCCGGATCAGCGCATCGTCGCCGAGCGCGCCCGGCTGGACGGTGGCGACTGGGTGCTGACCAAGGCCAAGACATGGCCGCTCAGCGGCGCGGTGAACCCCGAGGCCGCCTCGCTCAGCTACGACGAGATGCGGGTGCCCTCGAACCTCACCCAAGACGGCATCCGCGACCGGTTCGGCCAACCCTCGGCAATCCCGATCTGGGAGCTTCCGGCCTTCATTCGCGGGCTTGAGAACGCGGGCTTCTCGGCGCGGCGGCACATCGTCTGGCTGCAGTCGGAACTCGCCCAGCCGGTGTTTCTGGTGGCCATGGTACTGGTCGCCGCCGGGTTCACCATGCGCCCGGCGCGGCTGGCCAACACCGGGCTTTCGGTGCTCGGGTCCGTCATGCTCGGCTTCGGGCTTTACTACGTCAGGAACTTCGCGCAGATCCTCGGCGAAAACGGGCAGCTGAACCCGCTGCTTGCCGCTTGGGTGCCGCCTGTCGCCGCCTTGCTGCTGGCGCTGGGTCTGGTGCTTCAGATGGAGGAAGGATGACCCCCCACACCCGCCTGCTCGCGGCGGCACTGGCCCTTGGCCTGCCGCTCTGCGCGACCCTTCCCGACGCGCTGCGCGCCCAGACCGCCATTCCCTCGAGCGGCGGCGAACAGAGCGCCACGCCCGCCCTGCTGGTCGCCGACAACGTCTATGTCGAAAGCGGTAACCGGCTGATCGCCCAAGGCAATGTCGAGGCGCTGCAGGATGGCACCCGGCTGTCCGCCAGCCGCATCGTCTACGATCAAGAGGCCGACAGCCTGCAGATCGAAGGGCCGATTCGCATCACCGATGCCTCGGGCAATCTCATGCTGGCCGACAGCGCCCAGCTTGAAGAAGGGCTGCGCAATGGCATCCTCAGCGGCGCGCGCATGGTGATGGACGAACAGCTACAGCTGGCCGCCGTCGAAGCGCGCCGCGCCGAGGGCCGTTTCACCCAACTGAGCCGTGTCGCGGTGACCTCCTGCCAGATCTGCGGCAAGAACGAGGTTCCGCTCTGGTCGATCCGCGCGCAGCGGGTGGTGCACGACGAAGAGGCCAAGCAGATCTATTTCGAAGGCGCGCAGCTGCGGGTGCTCGACGTGCCGGTGTTCTGGGTGCCCAGCATGCGCCTGCCCGACCCCACGCTGAAGCGCACCCGAGGCTTCCTGATCCCCACCGTGCGCAGCTCCACGCTGCTCGGTTTTGGCGTCAAGCTGCCCTACTTCATCCCGATCGGCGAGCATCAGGACGTCACGCTGACGCCCTATATCTCGCCGATCACGAAGACCGTCGAGGGACGCTACCGCCGTGCCTTCGCGCGGGGTGATCTGGAACTCAACGGCGCGCTCACCCGCGACACGCTGACCGATGACACCACCCGCGGCTATCTTTTCGCCGAAGGCAAGTTCGGGCTGCGCGACGAGTTCCAGCTTGAGTTCGATCTCAAGATGGTCAGCGACGAGGCCTATCTGAACGATTACGACTATGACGACCTCGACCGGCTGGGCAGCACCATCGAGCTGTCGCGCGCGCGCTCGGACGACCTGCTGCGCCTCGGGCTGGCGCATTACCAGTCGCTGCGCGCCTCGGAAAAGGACGAGGAACTGCCGTCGTGGATCTTTGACGGGTCTTACGAAAAGCGGTTCTTCCCGGACCGCATCGGCGGTGAGCTGCGGCTCGGCACTGAGCTGCACGGGCATTACCGCACCTCGGATGAGGACATCACCGGCCGCGATGTGGCGCGGCTGACCGCCGAGGCAAGCTGGCGCAAGCGCTGGACGCTGGCGGGCGGCATTCGTCTGGGCTGGACCAACACGCTGTGGTTCGACCGCTACGACTACAGCCAGGACAGCAGTTCCGACAGCGACGTCTCGCGCGTGATGGGCGGCACCGCCGTCGAGCTGCGCTGGCCGCTGATCCGGCGCGGCGCCGATGGCGCGCGCACGCTGCTCGAGCCGGTGGCGCAATACGGGCTGGTCGGCGGCACGCGGGTCAACATCGTCTCGGACGAGAGCACCCGTGTCGAGTTTGACGAGGGCAACCTGCTGTCGCTGTCGCGCTTCCCCGCCGCCGACCGCCGCGAGCACGGGCAGACGCTGGCCACCGGCGTGCGCTGGCTGCACGAGGCCCCCGATGGCTGGCGCGCGGGCATGACCGTCGGGCGGGTCTGGCAGGCGGATGTGGATGAAGACTTCAGCCGCTCTTCGGGGCTCGACAGCAGCATGTCCGACTGGCTGGTCGCCGCGGGCTTCAGCAATGACAGCGGGCTGACCATCTCGGCACGCGGCCTGATGGGCGGGCTCACCGATTTCAGCAAGGCCGAGGCGCGCGTCGACTGGTCCAATCCGCGCATTGATCTTGGCGCCTCTTACCTGCTGCTGGTGCAGGACCCCGACGAGGACCGCGACGAGACGCAATCGGAATGGTCGCTCGATGGCAGCTACCGTTTTGCCACCAACTGGACCAGCTCGGCAGAATGGCGCTACGACCTTGCCGATCAACGGCTTGACCGCGCCGGTCTGGGCCTGCAATACCGCAATGAATGCGTCCAGGTGGATTTCTCGGTAACGCGGAAATACGCGTCCTCGAGCAACCTGGAACCGTCAACCGATTTCGGCCTTTCCGTCGCGCTGACAGGCTTCGGCACCACGGAAAGCGCCAAGGAGTATCGACGCACATGCAAGTGACCCCCGTCCGCTTTTCGGCCCGCCTTCTCCGTTCCGTCCTCTTGGCGGCCGGTCTGGCGCTCGCTCCCGCCGCGCTGCCCGCGCAGGGGCTGTTCTCGCCCGCGATCACCGTCGACGAGATGGTGATCACCAACTACGAGATCCAGCAGCGCGCACGGATGATTGAGGTGCTCAACTCCGGCCAGAACCCGCAGCAACTGGCGCGCGAACAGCTGATCGACGACCGGCTGCGCATGCAGGCCGCCTCTGACGCGGGGATCACCCCCACCGACGAAGAGATCGAGGACGGGATGACCGAATTTGCCCAACGCGGCAATCTCGGCCTCGACCAGTTCGTCGCCCTGCTGGCGCAGAACGGCGTCGACGAGCAGACCTTCCGTGAATTCGTCCGCGCCGGCTATGCGTGGCGACAGTTGGTGCAGGCGCGCTTTCAAGCCCGCGCGCAGGTGAGCGACGAAGAAGTCGACCGCGCGCTTTCGGGCACCGGCACCGGCTCCAACGTGCGCGTGCTGCTGTCGGAGATCATCATCCCGATCCGTCCCGGCACCGAGGCGCAGGTGAACAATCTCGCCGAGCGCATCTCGAACTACCGCTCGACCGCCGATTTCTCCGCCGCCGCGCGCGAATACTCGGCCACCGCGACCCGCGGTGAAGGCGGACGGCTGCCGTGGCAGGATCTCAACGACCTGCCGCCCGTGCTGCGCCCGCTGGTGATCGGTCTCGCCCCCGGCGAGGTCACCGATCCGATCCCGATCCAAGGCGCCGTGGCGCTCTTCCAGATGCGTCAGGTCGAAGAGAGCGGCTATTCCGAACCCGAGATCGCCTCGGTCGATTACGCCACCTACTACATGGCCGGTGGCCGCAGCGCCGAGACCCTCGCCAAGGCGCGGGTTCTGGCCAGCAAGATCGACCGCTGCGACGATCTTTATGGCGTCGCCAAGGGCCAGCCTGCAGAGGTGCTGCAGCGCCACCAGCAGGCACCTTCGGAGATCCCCACCGACATCGCCTATGAGCTGTCGAAGCTCGATGCGGGCGAGGTCTCGACCGCGCTGACGCGCTCCAACGGCCAGACGCTGATGTTCCTGATGATGTGCAGCCGCACGCCGGAGGTCACCGCCGACGCCGACCGCCAGCAGGTGAGCGTCGGTCTGCGCAACCAGCGGCTCAACCAGCTCTCCGAGGCCTATCTCGCGCAGCTGCGCGCCAACGCGCGCATCGTCGAGAAATGAGCCCGCACCGGCCCGCTCTGCCCCTCGCGCTGTCGTGCGGCGAGCCCTCGGGCATCGGGCCGGAACTGGCCGAGGCCGCGTGGCAGGCGCTCGGGGCCGAGCTGCCGTTCTTCTGGATCGGCGCGCCGCACCACCTGCCGGGCAGCGTACCGCATGTGATCATCGAGCGCCCCGCCGAGGCGCCAGAGGCCGCCACGCGCGGCCTGCCGGTGCTGGTGCAAGAGATGCCCGGGCCCCGCGTGACGGGCGTGCCGCAGGCGGCGCAGGCCGCTGGTGTCGTCGCCGCCATCGAGCGCGGCGTCGCCCTGTGCCAGAGCGGTGAGGCCGCGGCGCTCTGCACCCTGCCGATCTCGAAGCAGGCGCTGGCAACCGGCTGCGGCTTCGCCTTCCCCGGCCATACCGAATTTCTCGCCCATCTCGGCCATGTGCCCGAGGTGGTGATGATGCTCGCCTGCCCCGAGCTGAAAGTGGTGCCCGCCACCATCCATATTGCGCTCGAAGAGGTGCCGCAGGCTCTGACCGCCGAACTGCTCGAGGCGCGGCTGCGCATCACCCATGCGGCCATGGCAGGCTTTGGCATCGCCCGCCCGCGCATCGCCGTCGCCGGGCTCAACCCGCACGCCGGCGAAGGCGGGCGCATGGGCCGGCAGGAGATCGAGATGATCGCGCCACTGCTGGACCGGCTGCGCGCCGAGGGCCTGGATCTGATCGGCCCGCTGCCCGCCGACACGATGTTCCACGCCGCCGCCCGCGCGCGCTATGACGTGGCGGTCTGCATGTACCACGATCAGGCGCTGATCCCCGTAAAGACACTGGGCTTCGACGAGGGCGTCAACGTCACGCTCGGCCTGCCCTTCGTGCGCACCTCGCCCGACCATGGCACCGCTTTCGACATCGCGGGCAAGGGGCTGGCAAATCCCTCCTCGACGCTCGCCGCGCTGCGCATGGCCGCCGAGCTTTCGGCTGGCGCGGTCCCGGCGTAACGGTATAGAGGGGGCGCTGCCCCCTCGCCCTGCGGGCTCACCCCCGGCGTATTTGGAGAACAATGAAGACATGAGCGGTATCGACGGCCTGCCCCCGCTGCGCGAGGTGATCGCCACCCATCAGCTGAGCGCCAAGAAATCGCTCGGGCAGAACTTCCTGCTCGATCTCAACCTGACCGCCAAGATCGCGCGGGCGGCGGGCGATCTGTCGAATATGGACGTGCTGGAGATCGGCCCCGGCCCGGGCGGGCTGACCCGCGGGCTGCTGGCCGAGGGCGCACGGCGGGTGCTGGCGGTCGAGAAGGACGCGCGCTGCCTGCCCGCGCTCGACGAGATCGTGCAGCACTACGACGGCCGCCTCGAGGTGATCAACGGCGACGCGCTGGAGATCGACCCGCTGGAGCGGCTCACCCCGCCGATCGCCATCTGCGCCAATCTGCCCTACAACGTCGGCACCGAGCTGCTGGTGCGCTGGCTGACGCCGACCGACTGGCCACCCTTCTGGTCGACCCTGACGTTGATGTTCCAGCGCGAGGTCGCCGAGCGCATCGTGGCGCAGCCCGGCTCGAAGGCCTATGGGCGGCTCGCGCTGCTGGCGCAATGGCGCTGCGAGGCGCGCATCGTGCTCAGCCTACCGCCCTCGGCCTTCACCCCGCCGCCCAAAGTGTCCTCGGCGGTGGTGCATTTGAAAGCCCTGCCCGAGCCGCGCTACCCCGCCGATGCCAAAACCTTGGAGCGGGTGGTCGCCATGGCGTTCAACCAGCGCCGCAAGATGCTGCGCGCCGCGCTGAAGGGGCTGACGCCGGACATCGAGGACAAGCTGCGGGCGGCGGGCATCGAGCCCACCGAACGCGCCGAGCAGGTCTCGCTCGAGCAATTCTGCGCGCTAGCGCGGGTGCTGAAGGGCTGACGCCGAGCCGCCCGGCTCCCCTATCAGCATCCCCAAAACCAAAAAGGCCGGGCATCGCGCCCGGCCTTTTCTTGTTCCCCACAGAGAGTGCTCAGTTGCCCTGAGCCTTCTCCGCTTCGATCTTGCGCCATGCGGCGACGTTGCGGTTGTGCTCGGCCAGCGTGGCCGCGAAGGCATGGCCGCCCGACCCATCCGCCACGAAATACACATAGTCCGATTGCGCCGGGTTCAGCGCCGCCTCGATGCTGGCGCGGCCCGGGTTGGCGATCGGGGTCGGCGGCAGCCCGTCGATGACATAGGTGTTGTACGGCGTCTCCTTGCGCAGCTCGGACTGGCGCAGCCCGCGGCCCAGCACACCCTCGCCATTGGTCAGCCCGTAGATCACCGTCGGGTCCGTCTGCAGGCGCATGCCGCGCTCGATACGGTTGACGAAGACCGAAGCCACCATCGGACGCTCCTCGGCGACACCGGTTTCCTTCTCGACGATCGACGCCATGATCAGCGCCTCTTCGGGGCTGTCATAGGGCACGCCCTCGGCGCGGTTCTGCCACGCCTGCGCGAGGATCGCCTCCTGCGCCTGCTCCATACGCGCGATGAGATCGGCGCGGCTGTCGCCGGGGCTGATCTCATAGCTGTCGGGGGCAAGCGCGCCCTCGGCGGGACGCTCGGCGACCTCGCCGTCGAGCACGTCGATCTGGCCCAGTTCCTCGACCACTTTCCAGCTGGTCACACCCTCGGCCAGCGCCACGCGGAAGCGCGTGCCGACCTCGGATTTGATCGCCTCATAGCCCTCGGGGCGCGGCTCGTCGCTGGCGGGGTCGAACTCGATGCGCTCCACATAGCGGCCGGTCTCGGGGTCGAGTTCGCGCACCTGCACCTCGGCGCTGTTGACGCCGATGCGATAGACCACCTCGGTGCCACAGGTCGACGCGCCGCCCTTGGTGACGATGTCGGTGATCTGCGTCATCGAGGCATGTTCGGGCACCAGGTAGGACCCGGCCTTGAGCTGATCGGTCTTGTCGCCATAATCGGCGCCGAGACGGAAGATCATGTCAGAGCTGATCGCACCCTGTTCGGCGAGATCATGCGAGACGCGGGTGAAATTCGAGCCGCGTTCGACCTGCAGGCACATGGGCTGCTCCAGCGGACCCTCGGCGCTGTACTCATTCTGAGCCCAGAGCAGTAGCCCGCCGGCGAGGAACACCAGCACCACCAGAAAGGTCATCGCGTTGGAGGCGATGTTGCGCCACATATCAGCTGACCTTCCCGAAGATCACGCTCGCGTTGGTGCCGCCGAAGCCGAAGCTGTTGGACAGGGCGTAGGTCACCTTGCGCGCGCGCTTGGCGTTGGGGGCGAGATCGATGGGCGTCTCCACCGCCGGGTTGTCGAGGTTGATCGTCGGCGGCGCGACCTGATCGCGGATCGCCAGGATCGAGAAGATCGCTTCGATCGCACCGGCGGCGCCCAGCAGGTGGCCGGTGGCCGATTTGGTCGACGACATGGTGACGTTCTTGGCGTGATCGCCCAGCAGCCGTTCCACCGCGCCAAGCTCGATCGTATCGGCCATGGTCGAGGTGCCGTGGGCGTTGATGTAGTCGATGTCCGACGGCTCGAGCCCGGCGGATTTCAGCGCCGCGCGCATCGAGCGCTCGCCGCCTTCGCCATCCTCGGAGGGGGCGGTGATGTGATAGGCGTCGCCCGACAGACCGTAACCGATAACCTCAGCGTAGATCTTCGCGCCGCGCGCCTTGGCGTGCTCGTATTCCTCGAGCACGACAATGCCCGCGCCCTCGCCCATGACGAAACCGTCACGGTCGGCATCATATGGACGGCTGGCCTTCTGCGGATCGTCGGCGCGCTTGGTCGACAGCGCCTTGCAGGCGTTGAACCCGGCGATGCCGATCTTGCAGATCGCCGCCTCGGCGCCGCCCGCGACCATCACGTCGGCGTCGCCGTATTTGATCAGCCGCATCGCATCGCCAATGGCGTGCGCGCCGGTCGAGCAGGCGGTGACCACCGAGTGGTTCGGACCCTTGAAGCCGTATTTGATCGAGACCTGACCCGAAATGAGGTTGATCAGCGCGCCGGGCACAAAGAACGGCGACACGCGGCGCGGGCCCTTCTGTTCCATCATCACGGCGGTGTTGGCGATGGAGTTGAGGCCACCGATGCCCGAGCCGATCAGAACGCCGGTGCGCTCCAGATCTTCTTTCTCGGTGGGGGTCCAGCCAAAATCCTCGACCGCCTGCTGCGCGGCGGCCATGCCGAAGAGAATGAAGGTATCGACCTTGCGCTGCTCTTTCGGCTCCATATAGGCATCGGCATTGAACGTCCCGTCCGACCCGTCACCCAGCGGCACTTCGCAGGCATAGGTGGTGGTGAGCCCCTCGGTATCGAAGCCTTTAATCGGGCCAGCGCCCGACTGGCCGTCAAGAATACGTTCCCAGCTCTTTTCGACACCATCCGCCAGCGGCGTGACAAGCCCCAGCCCGGTAACCACAACGCGACGCATTGCTCTGCCTCTCTCTCAAGTTCGTAATGTTGACGCCGCTCTTACCGCGCGGGCGGCATAGTCGGCAAGCATAACGGTTAGTCTTTCGAAGGATCAGGCCCAGTCTTGGCCGAGATCCGCGCGTGCCCGGCCGATCCAATGCTCGCGCAGCCAATCGCAGGGTTTGGAATGGCGGATCAGGCTGCCGTTGTAGCCCTCCAGCGCCTCGGACATCTTCGGGTGGCCATGGAAGCAGACCACGCGGGCCTCTTCCGGCAGGCGCGGCGCATGCAGCCAATTGCCCGGAAAGGGATTGCAGTCATACTTGAAGGACACAACCCAAGGCTCTGGGATATATGTGAAAACATCGCGATCCATCGCCTTGTGCGAGGTATAGCGCTGCTCTGATCCACGGGCCTTTTCGACCTCTGCATAGGCGTCTTTGCCAAGGTCTTCATACAGGAACCCATGCTGCGCCGGATCGAAGCGGAACACCGAGCCATGCCCGGTGGGCCGCCCTTTGCGCTTCTCGGTCCAATCGTGGCGCATGGCGATGGTGCCGGGCGCGAGATCGTGAATTTCGCCCAGCGGGCCGGTGATCACGACGTCGAGATCAAAGCCCAGAACCGGCCCTTCCAGATCGGGAACAAGTCCGGGCCGGAACAGCGAGACCTTGCGCATCGCGCCCTGCCGGTTGGCGACGGCCAGCGCGGCGGCCATGGGCTCGGCGAAAGGTTCGACCGGCAGGTCGATGATCTCGATATCGGGGTGCAGCCCCTCGGCGTGTTCGGTCATGCAAAAGAAGCGCACCGGGCGATCCATATGCCGCCGCACGCCGGAATACAGCCGGTTGACGTATTCCGGCCCAAAGGCGGTGCCCCATTTGATGCAGAAGATATTGGCGCGCATGGTGCCCTCCGAACGGTCTTTCCCGCGCTTTATCGCAAGGCGCGGGAAAGTGCCAACCTTTCGAGGAAA
This sequence comes from Salipiger sp. ABN3_019, assembly GCF_056158605.1. NCBI lineage: Bacteria > Pseudomonadati > Pseudomonadota > Alphaproteobacteria > Rhodobacterales > Roseobacteraceae > Salipiger > Salipiger sp. ABN3_019. The sequence goes on along the minus strand of NZ_JBSWTP010000009.1, from coordinate 1,818,108 downwards.
AACCGCCCGCGGCGGCGCGCTAGTGCCCTTCGACCTTATGCCGGATACGGTGGATCCCCAGCCAGACCAGCACCACCACCGGCAGCACCGACATCGCGGTCAGCATGCCCTTCGAGATGCCCACCGCATCGGCGACGGGATAAAGCAGATAGCCCACCAGCGAGACCGCGTAGTAAGAGATCGCGACCACCGAGAGCCCCTCGACCGTGGTCTGCAGCTGCAACTGCTGGTCGGCGCGCTTGTCCATGCTGGCCAAGATCTCTTGGTTCTGGGCCGAGCGTTTGACCTCCACACTCGTCCGCAGAAGCTCGGCGGCGCGCATGGCGCGGGCCGACATATCCGAGAGCTGCTTTTCGCTGCTTTTCACCGTGCGCATGGCAGGATCGAAGCGCCGCGCCATGAACTCACGGAAGGTCTGCCGCCCCTCGAACCGCTCTTCGCGCAGTACCGCGATGCGCTGGCCCACCAATGCCTCATAGGCCGCCGTGGCCGAGAGGCGGAAAGCGCTCTGCGCCGCCACGGTCTCTAGCTCGGAAGACACCCGCAGCAGCGCGCGCAGCGTGTCCTCTTCGGGGGTGTCGCCATGGGTCATCTGGGTCGACAGCCGCGTCAGATCCTCGTCGATGCGGATCAGGTCCGAGCGGATGGCGGTGACACGGGTAAACCCGAGCATTGCCATGGTCTTATACACCTCGATCTCGCAGATCCGCTGCACCACGCGGCCCACCCGCCGTTCTCCGACACCGGGACTGACGAAGATGCCAAAGCGCTGATGCCCGGCCGGGTCGATGCGGAAATCGCCGCCCACCACCAGCGCATCGTCCAGCATCCGGCTGACCGCCACGCTGTCGGCGACGAACCAATCGCTGAAGACGTCGTTCATCTGGTTGGGATCGGCGGGACGCGGCGCGATGCGGATCATCGCCGAGGTCATCCGCACGCCGGGGGCTTTCTCGAGCCAATCCTCGGGGAAAATGCCAAAGTCGCGCGGATCAAAGGGCGTGTCGCCCAGCCCCGGCAGAAAGGCGGTGTAGGTGACGAACTCGGTGTGCAGTTCCCATTTGATCTCGGCCTTGCCGATCTTGCCCGAGTAATGCTTGGCGTCGGGCTGCGGATGCTGCGCGCCGTGACGATCAAGCAGGTCGATGAGATGCGCCAGATCCGCGCTGCGATCGCGCGAGGCGGCATCGCTGGGCCGTTTGATTGCCAGATAGATGGCGCGGCAGGGCGCCTCTAGCGCCGGGAACGGCCTTGCGTGCAACTCATTGGCAAGCTGATAGCGCAGCGGGTGGTCTTGGATCGGCGGCATAGTGCAGGCTCCGGGAGTCTTTTTCCCGACAGTAGCCAGACACCCCGCGAAGTAAAGAAATTACGCAAGCGTTTTCAGTATATTAGCGGAATACCTTTGTATACCGCACGAAGCACCGGCACCCTGCGATGCCGGTGCGCGGGTTCAGCCCGCGATGCGCACCAGATGATTGTCCCACGCCACCTCAGCACGGCGCAGCGCCCTCGGGGCGTCTCCGCGCAGTTCGATGAGCCCGCCAAGCCCGTCGCTGGCGATATAGCCGCCCTCATGCGTGGCGAGACCGCAGACATCTGTCCGCGACACCGCGCCAAGAAAAGCGCCCGCCTCCGAGAACCGGTGGATGCGCCCGCCGCGCGGCGAGGTGATGGCGATCTCTTGCCCGTCTCCCGAAAAGGCAACGCTGCCCGCGTAGCCGTTCATCGCCAGTTCGTCGGCCAGCGGTGCCTCACAAAGCACCGGTGCCTCACCGCGGCGGTGCAGCCCCAGAAGCGGCGTCGCCGCCCCCGGCTCGCCCTGCCATTGCATGCAGAATCCCACCAGCCCATCGCCGCGCAGCGCAAGATGGCGGATGGAGTTCTGGTGCAGGTCCTCCTCCAGTTCGACCATCTCCAGCAGCGTGCCATTCAAGCTGACATACGACAGGTTCGGCTTCATGCTGTCGATGTTAAGCTTGGTGCGGTCCCATGCATCGGTCTGAATGCCGCCATTGGCCACCACAAGGCTCTGCCCGTCCGGCATCAGGCGCATCTCATGCGGACCAAGACCGTGCGTGGGGAAATCCGAGACACGTTTGTAGCCCGCCTCGACATCCCAGATGCCGATCCGCCCGGCGCTGCCCTCGGCCTCCTGCTCGGAGGTGAAAAGCACCGTGCCATCGGCGGAAAACGCACCATGACCGTTGAAGCTATGGCCCTCGGGGGCGCTCAGCTCGTGCAGCAGCGCGCCGGTGATGCAGTCGATGACCAGCGCATAGGTGCCCGGACGGCGGGCAAAGCCCACGGCCTCGGCGCGGCTGGGATGGGCGCAGGCGGCATGGCCGCGCGCCGGCAGCGGCACACGAAAGGCCTCGGCCCCGTCGTCGCGCAGGCCGATCAGGGTGAAGCTGCCGTCGCCCTGTTTCGCGGCGGCCAGATAGGCCGGATCACCGACCGCCGCCCAGCCCGTTGCGGGCGCGGCAGAGACGGCAAGCAGGCTGGCAAGAAAGCTGCGGCGTGTGGTCATGGCGTCAGTCTCCGTCTGCGGAATTGAACCCGGCGGCGATGCCGAGCGGCGCGCCCAGTTCGGCCTCGATGGCGTCCTTCAGCGCGCGCACCTGCTGCTGGACGATCTCCACATGCAGACGCTCCGACGGATCGCCCACCTGCTGGAACGAGGGGTCCTCGACCCGGCTCGCCACTTCGCGCAATTGCTCGATGGCGGCATCGGTCACCGGCATTTCCCAATCGGCCAGCGCCTTGGCGAGCGCATAAGCGCCTTCGGCATCGCGCAGCACGTTGCGCAGGCTGCGCCCCGAGCGCCACGCCTCGGCGCGGGTCGGACGCGGGCGCTCGAAACTGCCCAAGGGACGGCCAAGGCGGGTGTCGGCGGTGAACTCCAGCCCCGAGACCACCTGCGTGAAGAGCGCGCGCATCGCCTCATCCTCGGCGAGATAGGTGGCGTTGCCCTCTTCCCCGGCGGTCAGCAGCACATTGGCAAAGCTCTCGGTCCAGCCGGTTTCCAGCGCTGCCGCCTGCCGCGCCAGATCGCGCGTCATGGTCTGCACCATCGTGCAGGCGTAGCTGCCCTGCGCATAGCCGGAAAACTCCTCGTCATAGAGCATGAACTCCAGCGGGTAGAGCCCGCGCACCGCGATCGAGGCATCGGCAAAACCGGCAGGATCGGTGCCCACCGGGTCTTCGGACGCGATGAAGCGCGACAGCGTCTTGGGGGTGAAGCCCCGGCTGTCGGGCCAGAAGGCCACCGGCAGCGCGCCGGTTTCCGACGGGCCGATGTGAATGTCGGCCAGCGCGTTCCAGCGATCAAAGGCGTGGTTCCACGGATCGCGCAGGCTTGCGGCGGTGCAATCTTGCTCAGCGGCCTCGGCCAGCGTCCCGGTGGCCTCGGCGAAGGCCTTGAAGCTGGGCAGGATCTGCTCGGAGAGCGCCTCGGGCACACCGGCGTGAAGCGGGCCACAAAGCGGACCTGCGGCCAGCACGGCACAGAGGGTCAGACGGTGTTTCATTCACAAACTCTCCAGATATCGGATCAAGGCCGCGCGGTCCGGCGGCGCCATGGACACCACCCGCGCGCGCTGCGTTTCGGCCTCGCCGCCATGCCAGAGGATCGCCTCCAGCAGGCTGCGCGCCCGTCCGTCGTGCAGGAAGGTGGTATGACCGCTCACCCGCTGGGTCAGGCCGATGCCCCAGAGCGGCGCGGTGCGCCACTCGCGCCCCGTGGCGCGGCCCTCGGGCCGGTGGTCGGCCAGCCCCTCGCCCATGTCGTGCAGCAGCATGTCCGAATAGGGCCAGATCAGCTGAAAGCTCTGCTCGGGTTGGGCGTCGAGCCGGTGGGTGACGAATTTCGGGGTGTGGCAGGCCGGGCAGCCGGTCTCGTAAAAGACCTGCTTGCCGCGCAGCACCTGCGGATCGTCCGCATCGCGCCGCGCGGGCACGGCAAGGTTGCGGCTGTAGAAGGTGACGAGATCGAGCGCCTGCTGGTCCGCCTCGAAGCCGCCATGCGCCTCGCTATCGCCGCCGGGCGCGGCGCGGCAGACCTCCTGCGCGGCGGTGCAATCGCCCCAGACATCGGGAAAGAGCGGCGTCGAGATGCCAATGTCATGGGCAAAGGCCGAGGCCGACTGCTCGCGCAGCGTCGCCATGCCCGCCTTATGGCCAAAGCGGCCCAGCATGGCTGCGTCATATTCCTGCGACCAGACGATCGCGGCGCGGCCAGAAATGCCGTCGCCATCCGCATCCTCGGGATCGGCCAGCGCGAGGATGTCCTCTGCCGGAATCGCCTCGAGCAAGCCAAGCCCGATCATCTGGGGGGCCACGCGCGGGCTGAGCATCGCGCCTTTCGCCAGCGGGCCATAGGCGAGGTCTTCGGCGGCATAGCTGGGCGCGCGCAGCGCGGCGGTCTCGCCGCCCGAGAGCGGCACCTCAAACTCTTCATAGGTGACCGAGAACCGCGCCTCGGCGCCCTGCCCGACCGTGCCGAAATCCTGTATCTGCGTGCCGTAGACCGGATCGGGGGCCGTGGCGATCCACTCTTCGATGGCGGGCATCTCCGCCTCGGGCGCGGCAGGCACCGAGACCCGCAAGAAGATCGACACCGCGCCGTCATTCGGGCCCGCGGGCGGATGGCCCCGCCCGTCCTTCAGATGGCAGTTCTGGCAGCCGCGCGCGTTGTAGAGCGGCCCCAGCCCGTCCGAAGCCAGCGTCGACGAGGGCGAGGAGACCCAGAGCTTGCGGAACAGCCCATTGCCGACCTTGAAGTCGAGCTCGCGGTCGAACTCCATATTGCCCGAAGGCTGCGAGAAGGCATCGGCGTTGCGCCGGACGCGCACGGTGGCGGCACCGCCGGGCAGATCCTCGAACTGCTCGGGCGCGCTGAAATCCTGCGGCAGAGCCGTCACGGCGGCGATACGGGCGGCCTCGGCTTCCGTGCGGGCAATGATGTTGAGGTGCAGATCGCGCAGATCCGGCCCGGAGGCGGCAGCGACGGCAGATGCGCCGCCCAGAAGGGCGGCGCAGAGCACGAGGTTACTCGGCTTCATCCATCGGCATGGCGTTGATGACCGCATAGCGTTCGGCACCGACCCGGTCGTAGAGTTCCAGTTGCGTCTCGAGAAAGTCGATATGACCTTCTTCGTCGGTCATCAGTTCCTCGAACAGGTTCTTGCTCACATAGTCGCCCACCGACTCGCAATGCTCGCGGGCTTCTTTGTAGAGCGCCCGTGCCTCATGCTCGGCAGCGAGGTCGCATTCAAGGGTTTCTTTCGGATCCTGACCGATCCGCAGCGGGTCGAGCTTCTGCAGATTCGGGTGCCCGCCGAGGAAGATGATCCGGGTGATCAGCTTGTCGGCGTGGTTCATCTCTTCGATGCTTTCCTCGCGGCTTTTCTTGGCCATGTGACCAAGGCCCCAGTCTTCTTGCAGCCGGTAGTGCAGCCAATACTGGCTGACCGCCGTCAGCTCAGACCGGAGTGCCTTGTTGAGATACTCGATGACCTTTTCGTCGCCCTTCATATCCGTCTTCCTGTGTTTGCGCGCGACGCCGGAGGCCGCGCAGGTGCATGGGTACCTCCAGATTGTCGTTGCATCGCATGGTTTGCAAGAAGAGCGGCATGCAACCACCGCAATCGGCAGCTTTTCCGAGCGCGTGGTAGATCTTTCCGGGCGTGATGATCGTCTGCGCATCAGCTTGTCGCATCCAGTCGATCGCGGCGTGAATGTCGCGGTCAGAGATACCCATACATTGGCAGACGATCATCGTTTCGGCCTTTCTTACTGGAAGACGGCGTTGGGGTTGTCGAGGCTGTCAGAGCCTTCGAACTCGAGGTTTTCGAGCTCGAGCGCGGTGACGATACGCTCGATGGTGCGGGTCTGGTCGATGAGACCGTCGACGCCGCCCATGATCAGCGCCTCGCCCTTCTCGTTGCCGGCCTCGAGCATCTGGTCGTAGCTGAAACCGCCCTCGGCCGCGGTCTTGATCTCGCCGAGCGCCACCATGGTCGCGTCGAGCTTGGCTTTCATCTCGGTGTCGAGGTCACCCGAAGTTTCGGCCACCAGATCGCTCAGCGACGGGCCCGAGACGACCGAGCCGTCCACCCGCTCGTACTGGCCGAGATAGACGTTCTGGACGCCCTTGCCGTCGTAGAAATGCGAGTTGTGGGTGTTGTCCGAGAAGCAATCATGCTCTTCCTCGGGATCGTTGAGCATCAGGCCAAGGCGCATACGCTCGCCCGCCTGCTCGCCGTAGGAGAGCGAGCCCATGCCGGTCAGCATCATGACGATGCCCTGATCGGCATTCTCCGACACCGCCTCGCGCGCGGCGCCGCCCTCGGCCCAGTTGGCAGCCATTTCTTCGAGGTCGGACACCAGCAGGTCGGTCGCGGCGGTCAGATAATCCGCGCGGCGGTCGCAGTTGCCGCCGGTGCAGGCGTCGCCGGTGACGTAATCGGTATAGGGGCGCTCACCCGCGCCATGCTCGGTGCCGTTGAGGTCCTGTCCCCAGAGCAGGAACTCGATGGCGTGATAGCCGCGCGCCACATTGGTTTCGATGCCGTCGGCCTCGTTCAGCGTGTCGGCGATCAGCTCGGGGGTGATCTCCGACGCGTCCACTTCGGCACCTGCCAGTTCCAGCGTCGAATTGGCGATGACGTTGGATGCGGCAAAGGGATTCTCGTCGGTGGCACCGCCGTAGGTCTCGTCGACGTAGTCGATCAGACCCTCGTCGAGCGGCCATGCGTTCACCTTGCCTTCCCAGTCATCCACGATCGGGTTGCCGAAACGGAACACTTCGGTCTGCTGGTAGGGGTTGCGCGCGGCGAGCCATGCGTCGCGGGCGGCGGCCAGCGTCTCTTCCGACGGCTCGGCCACCAGCGCGGCGACCGCCTCTTGCAGCGCCTTGGCGGTGGTCAGGCTGTCCTCATAGCCGGCCTGCGCGATGTCGGCGTAGGTGGACACCACCTCGGCCTTATCGGTGGCGGCCAGCGCCGGTGCGGCGATGGTCAGCGCAAGTACAGATGTCGTAAGAAGCTTCATCGTGGATTTTTCCCTCGTTGGCTGGTTGTTTTTAATGCGGCTTGCGGGGGTGGATCACTTGGTCAGGATCAGTTTGCCGGCCTTGGTGATGCGCAGCGTGTAGACCTGCCCATCAAGCTCGATCTCGGCCAGATTCCCGGCATCCGTCAATTGGCGCGCGTCGTGGCGCGGAATTGCCGGCTGGGCGGCGTTGGCTTTGAACCTGTCGATCATCATGGTGTCACTCCTCGTTCGGTATGGGCCGTGTCCGCATCCCGGAACGTCTCGATCCGGTCGATGAGCGCCTCGAAAGCCCCATCAATCGGCCAGAGACCGCAAAAGACCATGTCCAACAGTTCTGCCCGCATGCCGCGCGCCGATACTGCCTCGGAGGTGCCGATGTCGCTGTGCATTCTGGAATCCTCGTCCCTGCGTTCCCGGTATCGGCTTCCCCGCAGGATCCGCGGAGTGGCTGGCTTGCGGTCAAAACTGAGCAAATGAATTGGATTTGTCAATCCGACAAATTCCGTCAGATTTCACAAACCCGCGCAACACCGTGCGGATTCCCGCCCTGTTCGCGTTGCGTTCGCTGTGCAGATGCGCGATCACTTGCGCAAAGGGGAGACAATGGCCGAATTCCGCTTCATCCACAGCTCGGACCTTCACTTGGGCCGGCGCTTCGCCGCCATGCCCGAAGAGATCCGCCCGCATCTCGCCGAGGCCCGCCACGGCGCCATCGCCCGTCTGGCCGAGGCCGCCCGCGCGCATGGCGCGGCGCATGTCCTGCTCGCCGGGGATGTCTTCGACACGCCCACGCCCAGCCCGCGGGTTCTGGTGCAGGCGCTCAACGCTTTCGGGGCCGAAGAGGCGCTGACGTGGTGGGTTCTGCCCGGCAACCACGACAGCCTCGGCGCCGAGGCGCTCTGGGCCGAGGTCGCCGCCCGCGCTCCGGCAAATCTGCGGCTGCTCGACCGCGCCGAGCCGGTAGAGATGGCCGCCGGGGTCTGGCTGCTGCCCGCGCCGCTGCCGCGCAAGTTTCCGGGCTATGATCTGACCGGCTGGATGACCGGCGCCGAGACGCCCGAGGGCGCGCTGCGCATCGGGCTTGCCCATGGCGCCGTGCGCAGCTTCGACGAAGAGGATGCGCGGGTCGATGAGGTGATCCCGCCCGACCGGGCCGAGACGGCGCGGCTCGACTATCTCGCGCTTGGCGACTGGCACGGGCAGATGTCGCTGGGCCCGCGCACATGGTACGCGGGCACGCCCGAGCGTGACGGCTTTCGCCACGCAGGGCGCGGCGCCTGTCTTGCGGTCACCCTGCCCGGCCCCGGTGCGGCACCACAGGTCGCTGCCGTCGACACCGGGCTTTACCATTGGGCCGACACCGAGCTGAGCCTGCTGCCCGGCCAAGACGCCGCCGAGGCCCTGACCGAAGCGCTGCCCGAGGGCCGCGCGCGCCGCCGCGATCATCTGCTGCGCCTGCGCGCCACCGGCCGCACCACGCTCGCCGGACGCGCCGCGCTCGAGGGTGCTGCGGCGCAGGTGAGCCCCGACTTCGGCTATTTCGAACTCGACACCTCCGGCCTCGGCACCGAACACGAGCTGTCGGATCTCGACGCCATCGACCGCGCCGGGGCGCTGCGCATCGCCGCCGAGCGCCTCGCCGAGGCTGCCGAAGACACCGCCACCACCGAGCGCGATCGGCAGGTCGCCAGCGCCGCGCTCAACCGGCTTTACGGGCTCTTGCAGGAGGGTGAGGCATGAAGCTGCGCTCGGTCACGCTTTGCGACATCCGCCGCTTTTCCCGCCCGGTCACGCTGCAGGGCTTTGGTCCGGGGCTCAACGTGCTTTCGGCCCCCAATGAGGACGGCAAGTCGACGCTGTTCGACGCGCTGCAGGCGCTGTTCTTCGTGCCCCACCGCAGCCGCGCCAAAGAGGTCACCGCGCTGCGCCCCCATGCGGGCGGCGCGCCCACGGTGTCGGCGGAGATCGAGCGCGACGGCACGGTCTTCCGCCTCACCAAACGCTGGTTCTCGCGCGCCATGGCCGAGGTCCATGAGGGTGCCAAGCTGATCGCCAAGGGCGAGGCCGCCGAGGAATGGATCGCTGCGCTCACCGAGGCGCCGGAACAGGGCGGCCCGGCGGGGCTGCTGTGGGTGCGGCAAGGGCTGGTGGCGCTCGATCAGGGCGAAAAGCGCGAGCAGGACAATGCGCAGCGCGCGCGCCGCGATCTTCTCGCCTCGGTCGCCGGTGAGGTCGAGGCGCTGACCGGCGGGCGCCGGATGGACCGCGCGCTGGCAGCCGCCGAGGCCGCGCTGGCCGAACTGGTCACCGCCTCGGGCAAGTCCAAGGCGGGCGGCCCGCTGAAGGCCGCAGAGGATGATCTGGCCACGCTCACCGAGCAGCAGGCCGAGCTTTCGCGCACCGCACAGGCGCTGGAAAGGGCGATCGACGAGCGGCGGCGTCTGCGCGGCGAATTGGCCGAGCTACAGGACCCCGAAGCGCAGGAGGCCCGCGAAACCCGTCTCGCCGAGGCGCGCGCCGCCTATGATGCCGCCCGCGCCCATGCCGACCGCCAGCAGCGCGCCGAAGAGCAGGTTGCCGTGCGGCAGGCGCAGCGCGACAGCGCCGCCGAGAAATCCGCCGCCCTCGCCCGCGCCCGCGCCGCCGCCACCGAGGCCGAGGCGCGTCTCAAGGCGCTGCGCGAGGAAGAAGATGTGCAGGCCGCCGCCGCGCTGACCGCGAAACAAGCATTACAAGGCGCGCGCGAGGCCCGCGAGGCCGCGCGCCAGACCTTTCAGACCGCGCAGAAGGATCAGGCGGCGGCGCAGCAGGCCGCGCTGCTTGCCCGCACCCGCGCCGACCGCGCCGCGCTGCAAAAGCGTCTGAGCGAGGCCCGGGCGCTGGCAAAGGCCGAACAGGACGCGCTGAGCGCCGCCCGTCACGGCCCGGACGACGCAGCCTTGGAGCGGCTCGAGGCCGCCGCCTCGGAACTGCGCGTCCAGCGCGAGTTGCACGCGCGCAGCGCGCCACGGCTGCGGCTCGACTACCTGCCCGGCGCGCCCGAGGTCTTGCTGGACGGCTGCCCGCTGCCCGGCGGCGAAGACCGCCCGCTGCAGGGCGACACCGCGCTTGATCTGCCGGGCCTTGGCACCCTGCATCTGAGCCCCGGCGCGGTGCAGCAAGGCGATGCGCTCGAGCGTGCCCGCGAGGCGTTCGAGGCGGCTCTGGCCGCGACCCAATGCGCCTCGCCCGAAGCCGCGCGCGCTGCCGCCCGCGCCCGGCGCAAGGCCGAGGCCAGCCTGCAAGAGACCCGCGCCGCCCTGCGCGGTGTGGCGCCCGACGGTCTGCGCGCCATCGAGGCGGCGCTGGCGGCGCTGCCTGATGAGCAAAGCGAGGGCACGGACACATCCGCCGCCCCCGATCCCGAAGCCGCCACTGCTGCGCTGCAGGCCGCCGAAGACGCGCTCGCCACCGCCGAGACAAAGCTCGAAGCGGCGCGCAGCCGCGACGAGCAGGCGCGCATGTCCGAGGTCCGCGCCCTGACCGCGCGCGAGGCCGCCGAGGCCCGGCTCGCGGATCTGCAGGCCACGCTGCCCGAGGACCCGGAAGCCGCCGCCGCGCCTCTCGCCGAAGCACTGCAGCAGGCCGAAGACGCGCTGACCGCAGCCCGCGACGCCGCCGCCGCGCTGGCCGGCGAGGCCCCGGATTTGCAGAGCGCCGAGGCGACGCTCGCCCGCGCGCAGGCGGTGCTTGATCAGGCCGCCAAGCGCCAGCGCGAACTGTCCGAGCGTCAGGCCGCGCTCGACACCGAGATCAGCCTGCGCGCCGGTGAGGGCGTCGAGGAGGAACTGGCTGCAACCGAAGAGCAACTGACCCGCGCCCGCGCCCGCGCCGAGCGCTATGGGTTCGAGCGTGACACGCTGCTGCTGTTGAAAGAAACGCTAGAGACCGCCCGCTCGGAGGCCCGCGAGCACTACTTTGAGCCGGTCACGCGCGAGCTGACACCGCTTCTGCGGCTGCTCTGGCCCGAGGCCGAACTGGTTTTCGACGAAGACAGCGCCCTGCCCCGGGCTTTGGCGCGCGACGGGCTCGAAGAGCCGATGGAGGTGCTCTCCGGCGGCACGCGCGAGCAGATCGCGCTGCTGGTGAGGCTGGCTTTCGCGCGGCTTCTGGCGCGCGGCGGGCGGCATGCGCCGGTGATCCTCGACGATGCGCTTGTCTATACCGATGACGCGCGGATCGAGCGCATGTTCGACGCGCTGCACCGGCAGTCGGGCGATCAGCAAATTCTCGTGCTCACCTGCCGCCAGCGCGCCTTCCGCGATCTTGGCGGCCAGATGCTAACCTATGCGCCCGGAGAACTGCCCGAGGAGGCGCGCTAGGCCGCGTCGCGCTGCAGCGCCGCGCGCAGGCAATCGATCTGATCTAGCCCGTAATAGCGTCTGCCGTGCAGCACATAAGTTGGCGAGCCAAAAACCCCCGCGTCGATCGCACCATCGGTCACGGCGGTGACCGCATCGCGCATCTCTTCGGCCTGTGCCTGCGCAAGGATGCGCCCGCCGGGCAGATCGGCGGCTTCGAAGGCTTCCTGCAGATCGCCCGGATCGGCGATGTTGCGGTGCTCGGCCCAGACCCCGCGCAGGCAGGCGAAGGTCACCGCGTCCTGATCGAGGCCAAGCACGCCGGCGGCCAGAATGCAGCGACAGGCGAGCCTCGGATCGGTGGGCCAGCTTGGCGGCATCGCCTCCATCCTCAGACCGCGCAGCCGCGCGAGCCGGGCCTGCTGTTCGATCCTGTAGCTGCGGCGGGCCTCGCCATGCTCATAGGGCGGCGTGACCCCGGCGGCGGCATAGACCCGCGCCATGTCGAGCGGCAGAAAGCGCACCCGCGCCCCGGAGTGCCGCGCCAGCGCCATGAGATCGTGATGCCCAAGATAGGCGTAGCCCGACATTGGCGCGAAATAATAGTCAATCACGGGCTCGGCGGGCATGGGTGGGCGCTCCTGGTTTCGGTCAGCTAGCCTGGATCAACTAGCCTGGGTCAGCTCAGAGGGGCATCCCGCGGGGCCATGGCACAAGCGCCGCATCAAGGCGCTTCGCCCAAGCGTCGCACGCGGGGGCCGATCCCTTCAATCAGGACAAATCCCGCCGATTTGGTCAACGCAGCCAAAGGGCTTGATGCGCCGCCATGCCGCGCCGCGGCGGCCACCGGCAGCTTCCCGCCAGTGGCAGAGCGCGAACGCCTGCATTATTCGCAATGTGAAGACAATCCGCCGTTCTGCGCGGTCACGCCTCGGGCGGTTCCGGCAGTTCGGCAAGCGCCGCGCGAAGATCGGCGATCCGCTCGGCCACCGGCGCGCTGTGCTGCCCGGCACGGTCCGACCACGCGCTGAACCGGTCCAGCAGCGGCAGGAAAAGCGCGATCTCCTCCGGGTCCCAATCCTTGAGAAAACTTCCCAGAACCAGAAACTTGTAGCTGCGCACCGCCGAGACGATCTCGGCGCCCGATGTGGTCAGTTCCAGCACCGTGCGGCGCGCGTCCTTCTGGCTGACCGCGCGGCGCACCAGCCCCATACGGATCAGATCCGAAGCGATGCGGCTGGCGCGCGATGGGTCGATCCGCAGCCGCGCCGCCACGGTCGATACCATTGTTTCCTCGCCGCGCGCGTCTTCGAATTCGCCCTCGGGCGCGCGCACCGCCAGCAGCACGTCAAGCTGAGCAAGATCAATCGACAGCCCCAGATCGGCCAGCGCCCGCTCGCCCAATTCGCGCTTCATCACGCGCCGCCGCCACTTCTGCAGCGCGACGTCGATGTCGATCGCCGCCTGCGCCGAGGCATCGTCGATCCCCGCGCGGCGAAGGTGATCCCTGATCCGGGCGTCTTTGTCGGGCAAGGTCAGACCCTCCGAATTACGTGCTGTTGACATGTATTTGCTCTTGTCACATATATGCCCTCGACAGCTACCAATCGCAAGGTGCCCCGCCGTGGCCGGTCCGAAGCGACCCGAGCCGGACCGGCGCGCGGCGCCTTACGTGTGTATGCCCTCTGCCTGCCCCGACTGCTGACTGCCCAGACGACTGCCTATCCAGACGACTGCCGATCCTGACCGCCGCCACCGAGGAGCCCCCGCATGACCCATCGCGCCGACCCGCTGGACAGCCCCGAGCCCATGGCCCCTGCCCGCTCCGACACCGATCCGGCGGTGATCCGGCTGGCGCTGATCGCCGTGGCCTCGACGCTGCTCTTTGCGTCGCTGGGCCAGACCATCGTATCGACCGCGATGCCGACCATGGTGGCCGATCTGGGCGGGATGGAGCATATCACATGGGTGATCACCGCCTATCTCATGGCCTCGACCATCGGCGCGCCGATCGCGGGCAAACTGTCGGATCTGTTTGGGCGCAAGGCGGTGCTGCAGACCGGCATTGGCGTCTTCCTCGTGGGCGCGGTGCTCTGCGGCTTTGCCACGAACATGGGCATGGTCATCGCCGGGCGGCTGGTGCAGGGCGCTGGGGCGGGCACGCTGATCGTCACCTCCATGGCGGTGGTCGGCGATCTGGTGCCCGCGCGCCAGCGCGGACAGGCGCAGGGCCTGATGGGCGCGGCCTTCGGCATCTCGACGGTGGTCGGCCCGCTGCTCGGCGGCTTTATCGTGCAGCACTGGTCGTGGCACTGGATTTTCTTCGTCAACTTCCCCGTCGGCGCGCTGGCCTTCGTCGTGCTGGGCATCGCCCTGCCGAGCCGCACCGACCACAGCCCCAAGCCCATCGACTATCTCGGCGCGCTGCTGCTGACCACGCTGCTGGCAAGCGCCGTGCTGATCTCCAACATGGGCGGCAGCGTGCTGGCGTGGAGCCATCCGGGCGTGCTGGCGCTGGCGGCGCTCTGTCTTGCGGCGCTGGTCGGTTTCATCGCGGTGGAGCGCCGTGCGCCCGAGCCGATCCTGCCGCTCTCGCTGTTCCGCAACAACGCCTTTCTGGTGGTCAATTCCATGGGCTTTCTTGTGGGCATGGCGATGTTCGGCACGATCACCTTCCTGCCGCTCTTCCTGCAGGTGGCCAAGGGCATCTCGCCCACCCAGTCGGGGCTTTTCCTTGTGCCGATGATGGGCGGGCTGCTGGCCGCCTCGATCGGTGCCGGGCGGGTGATGTCGAAGACCGGCCGTTACAAGGCGCTGCCGGTGGCCGCCACGGCGCTGCTGGCGCTGGCAATGCTGACGATGACGCAGGTCTCGGGCGAGACGCCGCTCTGGCGCATCGCGCTGAGCATGGTCGGCGTCGGGCTCGGCCTCGGGCCGGTGTTCAGCGTTGGCGTGGCGGCGATCCAGAACTCGATCCCGCGCAGCATGATCGGCATCGGCACCGCCAGCGCCAATATGTTCCGGCTGATCGGCGGATCGATTGGCACCGCCGCCTTTGGCGCGATCTTCGGCCTTGGGCTGGCGCGCAATCTCGACGGTGCCCTGCCCGAAGGCGCAAGCGGCGGCATCCGCAGCATGAGCGCCGAGATGATCGCAGCACTGCCGCCCGAGCAGCAGGCACAGATCATCGAGGGCTTCAGCGCCGCATTGCATCCGGTGTTCTGGATCGCCGCCTGCGGTGGTCTGCTGGCCTGCGCCATCGGCCTGATGCTGCGCGAACGCCCGCTCGAGGATTGAGCCCCGACGCAAGCGATCAGGACGCGATGTCCCGCGCCCTGTCCTCCTCCAGCAGCTCTTGCTCCTGCGGGCGCAGGGCGCCGGTGCTCTCGAGCCGCGAGCGCAAGTAGTCGGCGGCCCGCACCGGAGGGTAGACCGGCGTGCCGGTGCCGGGCAGCGCGGCGATCATGCTCTCAGGGTTCGGATCGAGGAAAAAGGCCACCGACTGCCGGCGCCGCGCGGGCGGCAGTACGCGGTGCGTGGTCGAGACATAGATGTCATTGGTCCAGCGCATCAGGCAATCGCCGATATTGACGATCAGCGCGCCCGGAAGCTGCGGCACATCCATCCAGTGCCCGCCGCGCGGCAGCACCTGCAGCCCCGGCTCGCCATCGGTGGCCAAAAGCGTCAGCGCGCCGTAATCCGTGTGCGCCGCAGCCCCATGCTCATCCGCGGCCCCGGTGCCGGGCGGGTAACTCAGCAGCCGCAGCGTCGCCATCGGCTGGGTGAAATGCGGCGCGAAGAACTCCGGCGGCTGGCCGAGATCCATGGCGATCGCCTCATGCAGTTTTATCCCCAGCGACAGCATATGGCCGTAGCAGGCCAGCATCGCCTCGCGGAAGCCCGGCAGGTCGGGCCAGAGATTGCTGCCGCGAAACGGCTCTCCGGCCAGAACGCTTGGATCATCTTCCGGCAGGTCGAGCCCGACGTTGAACGCCTCTTTACGGTCGGGACGTCCGGCGCCCCCGGCCTGCTCCGAGCCGATCCGCGCCCAGCCCCGGTTGCGCGCGTTGCCGCTGAGCGACAGCGGCGCTTTCAGCGCCTCGGGCATGTCGAAGAACGCGGCGGCGCGGTCGAAGACGGCGGGCAAAAGCTCGGGCGGCAGCGGCGGATTGGCGAGCAGGAAGAACCCATCCTCGCGGCAGGCCTGCCCCAGCGCGAAGGCAAAGCCCTCGGGATCGTCGTTCAGATCGTCATAATCGAGCACGGGGATCATCGCTGCATTCCCTCCGTGGATCGGCTCACCTGAAGGCGCGGACCAAAGGCCAGCGCGGTTCAGGCAATTCTCCACCATCCTGAAGGCTTCGCAAGCGGTTTGAGCGCCCGGCCCGTGCGCAATGGCACCGAACCGCGCATGGATGAGGGCACGAGGCCCCTCTTCAGCGTCCTTGCGCGGCCCGTCAGCCGCGCAGACGGCGCATCAGATGTGCCAAAAGCCCGTTGGGCGCGGGCAGGAAGCAGCAGATCAGCACGAAGCGCAGAGGATTGATGACCATCATGGCGTAATGTCCCCGGAATGCAGCAGCGCCGGCGCGACCCTCGTGCCGGTCGCGGTAAATCTGCCGCCTCGCCATCACGGATTCGTGACGCCGCCATGACGTTGCAATGACGCCGGGGGTTGGGGCCAAAAGCCTTCGAAGGCTTTTGCAACGTCCTTCGAAGGACGTTGGCCCGGCCCCGGCGCTCAGCTTTTTATAAGGATCGCGCGGAAATCATTCACATTGGTGCCCGTCGGCCCCGGCACAAAAAGGTCGCCCAAGAGATCGAAGGCCCCCCAAGCGTCGTTGCGCGACAGCGCGGCCATGGCATCGCCGCCCGCCGCGCGCAGCCGCGCCGCGCTGCTGCCATCGGCGAAGGCGCCAGCGTTGTCCTCGCTGCCATCGATTCCGTCGGTGTCCGCAGCCAGCGCGTGGATCCCCGGCAGACCGTCGATCGCATGGGCAAAGGACAGCAGAAACTCGGTGTTGCGCCCGCCGCGTCCGCCGCTGCCGCGCAGGGTGACCGTGGTCTCACCGCCCGAGAGCATTACCACCGGCGCGGTGAAGGGCCGCCCGTGCAGCACCACCTCGCGCGCCATCGCCGCATGCACCCGGCCCACGTCGCGCGCCTCGCCCTCCATCGCGTCCGACAGGATCACCGCCGGCACGCCCTCGGCTTCGGCCCGGGCCGCCGCCGCCTCGAGCGACAGCCGCGCCGAGGCCACCACATGCACCTCGTTGCGGGCGAAACAGGCGTCCTCGGGTTTTGGCGCCGCCGCGGCGGGGCTGCGGATATGCGCAAGGATGTTCTCGGGCAGCGCGATGTTCCACGCCTCGATCATCGCCAGCGCCGCCGCCGCATCCACCGCGTCGGGCACGGTCGGTCCCGAGGCCACCTGCGCCGGATCATCCCCCGGCACGTCCGAGACGATCAGGCTGACCACTTTCGCCGGTGCGCAGGCCGCCGCGAGCCGCCCGCCCTTGATGCCGCTGGCGTGTTTGCGAATGGCGTTCATCACGCCGATCGGCGCGCCCGACGCCAGCAGCGCACGGTTGAGCGCCTGCTCGTCCTCCAGCGTTAGCCCGTCGGGCGGCGACGGCAGCAGCGCCGAGCCTCCGCCGCAGACCAGCGCCACCACCAGATCCTTTTCGGTGAGCCCCTCGACCGCCTTGAACAGCGCCGCGCTGGCCTCGAGCCCCGCCGCGTCGGGCACCGGGTGCGAGGCCTCCATCACCTTGAGCTGCGCGCAGGGCGCGGCATAGCCGTAGCGGGTGACGATGACGCCCTCGAGCGGCCCGTCCCAGAGCGCCTCGAACGCCTGCGCCAGTTGTGCCGCCCCTTTGCCGAGGCCGATCACCACCGTGCGCCCCTCGGGCTTTGCGGGCAATGCCGTGCGCAGCGCCTGTTCCGGGTCCGCTGCCGCGACAGCAGCCTCGAACAGGCCCCTGAGAAAGCGCGTCTCTTCGTTCATTCCGGGCTCCTCCGCCGTGTCGTGTCTGTCTCGGGCCAGGCGCTGATCCGCACCGCATGCGCCCGAGGCTCTCCTCCCTCCGGCAGCGACAGATCCGCCTCTACCGCCGCTATGGCGCCGCCTGCGGCGCGCACGTGATCCTGCACCGCCCCAAGCGCGGAGACCAGAGCCTCCTGCGCGCCGGTGTCCAGCCCCAGTTCCTGCCCCAGATCGCGCCGCGCCCGCGGCGACAGCGGCAAAAGCGCACTCACCCGGCCCCCGCCGGGGCGCGACAGCCGCAGCAGATAGCCAAACGACGGGCCGGAACGCAGATCCAGCGTCACCGCCGCGCCGGTCTTATCCCCCGCCTGCGCCGCCCCCACACCCAGCACCGCCCGCGCTTCGGGGCCATCCACGGTGACCGGCGCCTCTTCGCCCGGGCGCGGCATGAGCGGCGGCTCACCGCCGGGCCGCAGCGTGCCGATCTCGATCACCGCATGCAGCGCCTCAAGCGCCGGTTTGAGCCCGGCCAGCGGGATCACCCCGTCCTGCATCAGCGCCTCGGAGCGGCTGCGGGTCATCTCGGCCCGGTTCAGCGCCAGCAGCGCCAGCGGCATGCCGATGCGCTGCCGCGCCTGCGCCGCCGCGAGCCCGGCCCGGCCCCAAACGCCGCCTGCGCCCCGCGCACCGCTGCGCACCACCGCCAGCGACAGCACCGCCTCGCCGGTCATCATCTCGGCAAACACCCGCGCCAGCCGCCCATCCTCGCTGTTCAGCAGCCCGGCGCAATCGAGCGGGTTGGACGCGGCCACCCCCGCCTGCAGATCGCGCGAGAGCGCCTCGCGCTGCAGATCGCTCAGCGCGGCAAAGCGCAGCCCGCTGCGCCGCCCGACGGCGTCGATCTGCGCCGCCAGCCCGGGCGCACAGGCCATGGCCGAAAGCGCATTCGCGGGCAGCGGGCCCACCATATGCAGGATCCACAGCGCCTCGACCAAAGCCTTCGGGCCGCCCACATGCGCCGCCCCGGCGCGCCGCAGCAGCGCCTTGCGGCCCGGTCCCAGCCCGGTGCTGAGAAAGATCAGCGCCTTGCCGTGCTGCTGCGCGATACGGCCAAGATCCACCAGCGCCGCCGGATCGCCAAGGGTCTCGGTCTGCACCGCCAGCGCGGTCACCCGCTCGTCGGCCAGAAGCCGCGGCGCAAGGTTGTGCAGCGCGGTCGTGCCGCCGCCCGAGAGGGGCGAAACCATGGGCAAAACATAGGACAGCGGCAAGCCCCGCGCGCGCGCCAGCACCCGCTCCGCCTGCTCGGGATTGTCGCAGAGCAGCGCCACGCCCCGGCGCATCTGCGCCTGTTCTTCCGCTCCCGGCCAGAGCGCCACGCGCTCGGCGGGGACCAGCAAGCCGCCGGGAAACACCGGCAGCGGCGGTGCCTCGGGTGCGGCAGCCAGATGCGGGCAGACGGCAGCCCCCGCCCCTTTGGCCGCCAAGTCCGCAAGGGCCGCGCCAAGCGCCCCGTCCCTCAGCGCGACAAAGGCCAGATCCGGCGCCTGCGGCAGCGCTGCGATGCCTGCAAAGCCGCGCACCCCGGCCACCGCTGCGCTCGCGTCCTGCGCATCCGTCGGCACCGGCCAGATCGTCCAGGGATAGCCCTGCGCGCGCAGCGCCTCGATCACCGGCGCAAGCTCTGCGACGGGGCCGATCAGCGCAATCGAGCGCGGGGCGAATATGCGGCTGTCGTGCTGGGTCATGCGGCCTTACCGGTGTCTTACTCCGCCGATTTCATATGAAAACGCAGCGGGTTGCGAGCGGAAAACGAGCGCAGGTCACAGGTTGTTCATGGGCTGCGGGCGTTTCGGTCACATCTCCGGCATAGCGCTGCCGCAAGCGCCCCGCAGGGCGCAGCCCTTAGCCGCCCGCCATGCGCGACAGATCGTAGCCGTACCATGTCAGGATCTCGCGCGCCGCCGTGCGCCGCTCGCCGGGGCGGCCAGTGCGGTCCATGATCCACACCCGTCCGCCCGCGGGATCGCCAAGGGCCGCGGTGCGGTTGTCGGCGTCGATCCAATGCACCCAAAGCGTCTCGCCCGCGACCTGCAGGCGGCCCGGCGCCTCTTCCTGCAGCGGCAGGGCGACGCCATCGATGCGCATTTCAGAGCCCGACACCTCGATCTGCGCTCCGGGCGCCATGCCCGCCCCTTCGGTCACCGTCCAGCCGCCCTGCAGCCGCTCCAGCCGCGCATCGGCCTGCGAGCCCACGGGGGCGGTCGGGTTGCGCAGGGGAATCTCCACCGGCGGCGGCGGCGCCTTGGCGGCGCAGGCCGCCACAAGCGCCAGGGCGGGCAGCGCGGCAACATTCCGTATCAGCTTTTGGATGGGCATTGCGGCACGCTCCCGAGGTTTCGAGCGCCAGCCTCTCGCAGCCTGCCCGCAGGTGCAAGCCGCGGCAGGATGCTGCGCGCGCCTCAGCCCCGGAACCCGGTGGCGACGACGAATTTCTCGGAGGAATCCGACCGGCTCGCCGGGGGCTTGACGTTGGCGACCTTGTCGAAACGCTGTTTGAGAAGTTGCTGCAGCGAACCCTCGGCCCCGCCCGCCAGCACTTTGGCGACAAAGGTGCCGCCCTCATCGAGCACGTCGAACGCCAGATAGGCCGCCGCCTCGCAAAGCGCGATGATCCGCAGGTGGTCGGTCTGCTTGTGGCCCGAGGACGACGCCGCCATGTCGGACATGACCACATCGGCCTTGCCGCCGAGCCATTCCTTCACCTTGTCGTCGGCGCCATCTTCCATGAAGTCGAGCTGGTGGATCTCGGCGCCTGCGATCGGCGTCACCTCCTGCAGGTCGACCCCCAGCACGGTGCCCACGGCCTTGCCCTTCTTCTCACCAAGCGCGTTGACCCGCGGCACCGCCACCTGGCACCAGCCGCCGGGCGCGCAGCCCAGATCGACCACCCGCGCGCCGGGCACGAGGAAGCGGTATTTCTCGTCCAGCTCGAGGATCTTGAACGCCGCCCGACCGCGATAGCCCTCGGTCTGCGCGCGTTTCACATAAGGATCGTTGAGCTGGCGCTGCAGCCAGCGGGTCGAGCTGAGCTTGCGGCCACGCGCGGATTTCACCTGGACCTTGAGGTCCCGCTGGCCGCGCCCCGATGTGTTTTTGCCGTCAGGTTTCTTCGCCATCGTCCCGCTCTTCGTCTAGATGCAAATATCCCGGGGGAGTCCGCGTCAGCGGACGGGGGCAGCGCCCCCTGCCGGAGTTTCAGCCGCCCCTATAACGGCCCGTCTTCCAGAACGCCATCCACCGACATCTGCGCATAGAGCAGCCCCTCGCGCAGCCCGCGGTCGGCCACCGACAGCCGGTCGGTGGGCCAGATGCGCAAAAGCGCCTGCAGGATCGCCGCGCCCGACATGATCAGCGCCTGCCGGTCCTGCCCGATGCGCGGATCGCGCCGCCGCCCGGCGGGCCCGAGTTCGAGGTATTTGCGGATCACCGCCTCGATCTGGTCCGAAGACATGCGCAGCCCGTCGACCTTGGTGCGATCATAACGGCGCAGCCCCAGATGCGAGGCCGCCACCGTGGTCACCGTGCCCGAGGTGCCGATGATCTGAAAACCCTCACGGCTCTGCGCGTCCTTGTAAGGCGCGAATTCCGAAAGATTTTCTTCAAAGAACCAGCTCATCAGCGCGTAGCGCGCCGCGTCGTCCTGCACGTCGTTGAACTGATCGCGCAGCGTCGCGACCCCCAGCGGCACGGAAATCCAGTCCACCACTTTGGCGGCGGGAAACGGGCTTTCGGGCGGATGGAACCCCGAGTGCAGCCGCATGATCGCGCGCGGACGGTCGCGGTGCGGTACCGACGACAGGTCGATCCACACCAGTTCCGTCGAGCCGCCGCCGATGTCCACCACCAGCAGCTGCTCGGTGCGGGTCGAGACCAGCGGCGCGCAGGAGATCACCGCCAGCCGCGCTTCTTCCTCGGGCTGGATGATCTCCATTTCGAGGCCGGTCTCGCGCTTGATCTGGCGGATGAACTCGCGCGAGTTCTTCGCCCGCCGGCAGGCCTCTGTGGCCACCAAGCGCATTCGCGACACCTCATGGCGTCGAATCTTCTGCTGGCAGACCCGCAGGGCCGCCACCGTTCGCCCCATCGAAGCACGGGACAAACGGCCGCTCCGCTCGAGCCCATGCCCAAGCTGGACGGATTTGGAAAACGAGTCGACCACATGAAACTGGCTGCCCTTGGGTTGGGCAATCAGCATGCGACAACTGTTCGTACCCAGATCCAGCGCCGCATACAGCGCATTCGGATCGGGTTTGTTCGGCGCGGGGCTCTCGACCGGTTTCGGGAAAGCGCCCGCACCTCTGGGACGCCTTGGCGCCATGTTCTGCGCCTTTCCGTATATGTAGTTGTATTCAGGATACGCGGCGCAAAGACGAGGCGCAAGAGAACCTTCCGCCCGGTTTGAACGGGTTGGGGTAGAAGGCGTTCAAATATTCGTACTCTGCCTCGAGGAAGACCCCCAGCGCCTGCAGCGTCTGCGGCTGCAGGCTTTCGGGATCGAGCGGCGCGGCGCTGCAGTTCTCGCGCGGCATCACCACACGCTCTCCGCTGCGCTTGGACAGATCGGCGGCAAGCTGCGGAAATTCGGCGGTGGTATAGACCCTGTCATATGCATCGAGGTCAGGGCCAAGGAACAGCCATGCGGGCAGCACGTGGTGCTTCACGCTCGATGCGCTGTCGCGATACGCGGCGAGGTTCTGGAAAAAGAAATCCGGGTCCGGGTCCAGCGGCAGCCCCTCCTCCGCGCGCCGCAGCCGCCGCGAATTGTGAAGCTCGCGCAGGTCGACGACGCGGTTGGTATAGACCGACAGAAGCCGCTTCAGCGGCTCGCGCACCACGCAAAAGCGCCAATGGTCCGCGACCTTCTCCCAGCGGTGCGGGCGGAAGCGGCGGGTGGGATAGATCGCGTGCCAGATGTTCACGTCGCGCTCGGCCTCGGGCGGCAGGCGCGCCCGCGGGTCGAGCTGCGCCAGCGCCGCCTTGACCGTCGAACAGCCAGCCTTCGGCAGCGCCATATAGGCGATCTTGTGGGTTTCCACCGCAATGACCATAAGGCGCCGCCCCAACTGCCGAACAAACATCGACAAGCCTACCGCCCCATCCGGCCCGCGGCAACGCGGCATCGGGTTTGGCCCGGCCCGCCTGTCGCTCAAGGCCGCTACGCGGTCGAAAACCGACCATGGCACGTGCCTGCCCGCCCCTAGACTGAAGTTCAGGCACAAGGGAGCCCAGCGGCATGACCGAGATGACCATCCTCTATTGGCGCGATATTCCCGCGCAGGTGATCGCGGGCACCGGTCGGCGCGCCGAGAAATGCGTGCTGCCGCCGCGGTTCGAGGCGGCCATCGACCGCGCCGCGATGAAAAGCGGGGCCAGCGGCACCGACGCCTATCTCGCCGCGTGGCGGCGCGCCTCCGCCGAAGGCACAGCCGCGCCGAGCGCCGCTGCGCTGGCCGCGCGGCTCGATCACGCGTATGACCCCGAGCGCCTGCGCGCGCTCGTCGAGCGCGGCGGCTGGTCCGCGCAGACCGCCGATGTGAAAGGACCCTGATGACCCTGCTGAGCTTCCGCAAGTCCCGTGCCGCCGCCCCCGCAACGCCGCTCTCTGCGCTCGCCGGCTATTCGATCGAGGTGATGCCGCGCACCGCCGCCGCGATCCCCGATTTCCGCGCCCTGCTGCCCGAGGGCACCCGCGTCTATATCGCCCATATCGACGGCACGCCGATCGAGGACATGGTGGCCACCGCCGCCCGGCTCGCGGCGCAGGGCTTTGCCGTGATGCCGCATTTCCCCGCCCGCTCGATCCCGGACGCCGCAACCCTCGGCGACTGGATCGCCCGCTATCAGGGCGAGGCGGGCGTCACCGAAGGCCTGATCCTCGCCGGCGGCATCCCCGAGCCGCGCGGCACGTTCCACAGCTCGATGCAGCTGCTCGAGACCGGGATCTTCGACCGCGCTGGCTTCACCCGGCTGCATGTGGCGGGTCATCCCGAGGGCAGCCGCGACATCGACCCCGACGGCTCGGACCGCGCGGTGATGCAGGCGCTGCGCTGGAAGCAAGGTTTCGCACAGCGCAGCGATGCGCAGATGGCGCTGGTCACGCAGTTTGCCTTTGAGGCCGCGCCGATCCTCGCATGGGGCCGCCGCCTGCGCGACGAGGGCATCGATCTGCCGGTGCATCTGGGCATCGCCGGGCCTGCCAAACTTCAGACGCTGATCCGCTTCGCCGTCACCTGCGGCGTCGGCCCGTCGCTCAAGGTGCTGCAGAAACGCGCCCGCGACGTCAGCAAGCTGATGCTGCCCTACGAGCCCAATGATCTGATCGCCGAGATCACCCGCGCCCGCGCCGCCGAGCCCGATCTGCCCATCGCGCAGTTGCATCTCTTCCCGCTGGGGGGCATCCCTGCGGCTGCGGCATGGGCGGCCCGGCATGGGGGCGCCGCCGCGCAACCGGCCGCGCGGGCAGTCTGAGCCAGCGGCCCCCACCGCAGGCAAAGGGCATACACCGCATGATCCGCGCACTTCTCTTCGATCTCGACGGCACTCTGCTGCATTCCGATCCGCTGCATTTCGAGGTCTTCGCCGATCTTTTCGCCGAACGCGGGCGCGAGCTGACCGAGGCGGGCTACCTGTCGGACATCCACGGGCGGCACAATCTCGAGAGCTTTCCCGAGCTTTTTCCCGGCGAGGACGCGCAGGCGCTGTCGAACCACAAGGAAGCGCGCTTCCGCGACAAGCTGGGCGATGGCCATGCGCCGATGCCGGGCGCCGAGGCGCTGATGCTGCGGGCCAAGGCGCAGGGCTGGCGCATCGCCGTGGTGACCAATGCCCCGCGCGACAATGCCGAGGCGATGCTCGGTGCCACCGGGCTGCGCGCCTTTGCCGAGACGCTGGTGATCGGCGACGAATGCGCCCGCGCCAAGCCCGACCCCGAGCCCTACGCGGTGGCTATGCGCGCCTTTGGCGTGCCGCCGCAGGAATGCATCGCTTTTGAGGACAGCCCCTCGGGGATGCGCGCCGCCGCCGCTTCGGGCGCGCACACCGTGGGCATCCTGTCGTCCGGCCTGAGCGCCGACCAGCTGCGCGCCGCGGGCGCGCAGACCGTGATCCGCGACTACACCGACCCGGCCCTCGAGGAGTTGCTCGCACGGCTGGAATAGCACTCGACCAGGGAGGAGGCCCCACATGACACGCACGATGACCCGCACCGTTCTGGAATCCCGGACCCGCACCGTGACCATCGGCTTTGATGAGCCGTTCTGCGTCATCGGCGAAAGGATCAACCCCACCGGCCGCAAGAAGCTGGCGGCGGAACTGGAGGCCGGGGATTTCTCCACCGTCGAGACTGACGCGCTGGCGCAGGTGGCGGCGGGGGCGATGGTGCTCGATGTGAACGCGGGCGTGGTCTACAACTCCAACCCCGATCCGAACCAGACCGAGCCGCCGCTGATGCGCAGCCTGATCGAACTGGTGCAGGATCTGGTGGATGTGCCGCTCTGCATCGACAGCTCGGTCCCCGGCGCGCTGGAGGCAGGATTGGCGGCGGCGCAGGG
This sequence comes from Salipiger sp. ABN3_019, assembly GCF_056158605.1. Taxonomy (NCBI): domain Bacteria; kingdom Pseudomonadati; phylum Pseudomonadota; class Alphaproteobacteria; order Rhodobacterales; family Roseobacteraceae; genus Salipiger; species Salipiger sp. ABN3_019. The sequence continues at coordinate 1,793,113 of NZ_JBSWTP010000009.1, read as the reverse complement.
CCGCCCCCTGCTCAACTCGGTCACCGGCGAGGAAGAGCGGCTCGAGCGCGTGCTGCCGCTGGTGAAGAAACACAATGTGCCGGTGGTGGCGATCTCCAACGATGACACCGGCATTTCGGAAGACCCCGAAATACGCTTTGCCGTGGCGAAAAAGATTGTCGAGCGCGCGGCGGATTACGGCATCCCGGCGCATGACATCGTGGTCGATCCGCTGGTCATGCCGGTGGGCGCCATGGCCACGGCGGGCCAGCAGGTCTTTGCGCTGGTGCGGCGGCTGCGCGAAGAGCTTGGGGTGAACACCACCTGCGGCGCGTCGAACATCTCTTTCGGTCTGCCCAACCGCCACGGAATCAACACCGCCTTCCTGCCCATGGCGATCGGCGCGGGGATGACCTCGGCAATCATGAACCCCGTCGCCCTGCCGGTGACGCAGGCGAAGATCGCCGCGAAGAAGGCCGAGGTCGCCGCCGCGGGCATCACCCTGCCCGAGATCGACGACGAAAGCTTCGTGCGGCTCTTCGGGCTGGGCGCGATGAAAGCCGGTCCCGGCGCCGAGATGATCGCGATCCGTGCGGCGAATTTCCTCGTGAACCAAGACCCGCACGGCGCGGCATGGATCGCCATGAACAAGGGCGAAGACAGCGGTGCCGAGGCGCGTGGCGGGCGGCGCGGCGGACGGCGGCGGCGGGCCTAGCGCAGCGCGAGCCGGGCGAGCGCCTGCCCGTGGGGTGGCGCTGCGACGGTTGTGATCGGCACTTTATCCCGGCCAAACACGTGCGACCTCAAGCCGTTGCGCAACAATGTCAAAGCGCCAGCCCGCCGGGACGGGCAGGCGCTCGCCCGGCGCCTTCGGCTTGATTCCGGGCAGATGGCGCTCGTTTCAATCGGTGTCACGGCCACGCCGCATAAGACGTGGACGGCGCGCTGCGCCGCGCCGCGCGGCGTCGGAACCGGCTCGGAGGAACGCCCTCCATCCGTTTGAAAAACCTGTTGAAATAGGCCGGGTCCGAAAACCCGAGCCGGAACCCCACCTGCGCCACCTGCAGGCCGGAGTTGGTCAGCAGTTCCGCCGCCTCGCGGTGCAGCGCCTCATGCAGCCAGACCTGCGGCGCGCGCCCGGTGGCGCGGCGCACCGCGTCCGAAAGCCGGTCGCGCGAGACCCCCAGCGCGGCGGCATAGTCACCCACCTGCCAATGCTCGCGCAGATGCAGCCCGGCCAGTTGCACGAACCCCTGCACGAGGCCGCCGGTGGCCACATCGGGGCGCTGCCGCCCGGCCTTGACGCCGCGCCAGAGCTGAATCAGCAGCAGCGACAGGATGTGGCCCGCCATCATCTCGGCCCCCGGTGCGCCGCCAGTCAGTTCTTCGCGCAGGTCCGCCAGCCGCCGCAGGATCTGCGCGCGCTCCGGCCCCACCGGCACCGACAGATCGCCGCGCAGCACTTGGCTCAACTCGTCGCCAAAGGCCGAGGCGGGCAGCACCCGCGCCAGCGCGCCCTTGCTGAGCTGCAGCATCTCGCCGCGACTGCCCGGAGACAGCCGCAGCGCCCCCGCGCGCCCCGGTGCCAGCCAGACGAAGCGCGGCGATTCCACCGCCATGTCGCGCGCCGCGCCCTCGACCCGCGCCCGCCCGGCCTCGAGCAGCAGCAGACAAGCGCTTTCTTCGCGCAGAGCGTAAGTGGTTTCCGCCAGCGGGCTGCGGATTTCATGCGCGGTAATGCCGTGATGCGTGGCCTGCCGCAGCGGGTAAGTTTTCATCATGCTCATGATTTGGGCGCGCTTTGGTCCTTATCCGTGCAATTCTTCCCCGCACCAGTGCATTTTATCAATGTTTTTTTCAGATACCTTCTTCGTCACCCGTCACAGGACGCCTCGAGGAGGGGGACGCGTGTGGCGCAATCGGATGCTGCAAATGCATCAACGGGAGGACTGCATGTTACACAACACGAGGCGCGCCGTGCTGCGCGCGTTGCCGCTTGCCATGGTCTCGGCGCTGGCGCTCAGCGCCCCGCTGGCGGCACAGGAAGACCCTGTCACCATCGGCTATGCCGTGTCGAAATCCGGCCCCAGCGCCACCGGCGCGGGCATCACCACCATCCCCAATTACGAGCTTTGGGTGAGCGAGGTGAATGCCGCAGGCGGGCTCGAGATGCCCGATGGCAGCCGCCGCCCCATCGAAGTGATCGAATATGACGACCGCTCCAGCGCCGAAGACCTCGTGCGCGCCATCGAACGGCTGGCCACGCAGGACAAGGTCGATCTGATCCTGCCGCCGTGGGGCACGGGCGGCAATCTTGCCATCGCGCCGCTGATGGACCGTTTCGGCTACCCGCAACTGGCCGTCACCTCGGTGACCGACAAGGCGCCTGAGTTTGCCAAGCGCTGGGACCGCTCGTTCTGGATGCTGGGCGGCGGGCATGACTACGCCACCGCGCTGGTTGAGACGCTGGCCGCCGCCAAGGAGGCCGGGACGATCAACGACAAGGTTGCGATGATCTCGGTCGCCGACGGCTTTGGCATCGATCTGGTGAAGGCCGCGCGCCCGGCGTTTGAAGAGGCCGGGTTCGAACTGGTCTACGACGAGAGCTACCCGCTCGGCACCTCCGATTTCGCCGCGATCCTCAACGAGGTGCGGGGCTCTGGCGCTGACAGTTTCGTCGCCTTCTCCTACCCGCCGGGCAGCTTTGGCGTGACCAAACAGGCGATCACTACCGGCTTTAATCCCAAGGTGTTTTACATCGGCGTCGGCGGCGCCTTCCCGATCTACGGCAAGATCACCGAAGGCAAGCAAGAGGGCGTGATGTCCATCGGCGGCGTCGATGCCTCCAGCCCCGCCATTCAGGAGTATTTCGCCAAGCACACCGAAGCCAAGGGCGCCCCGCCCGACAGCTGGGCAAGCGCGATCACCTATGCCTCGCTGGAGATGCTGGAAGAGGCGGTGAAGCGCGTCGGCCTCGACCATGAGGCGCTGGCGCAAGAGCTTTCCACCGGCAGCTTCGAGACGGTGATCGGCGAGGTGAAGCTGGAAGACAACCAGCTGCGCAAGCTGTGGTGGGTCGGCCAGTGGCAGGGCGAGCACTTCGTCGCCGTGAGCCCTGCTGACCAGACCGGCGCAGCCGCCCCGGTCATCCCGAAACCCGAATGGTAATCGGCGGTGGCGGGCCCTGCGCCCGCCCTGCCCCAACCCTCTAGCAGGGACGATAAATGTTTCTTTCCACGCTCTTTCTCGGGCTGGTGCTGGGCGGCACCTATGCGCTTCTGGCGCTGGGTCTGTCGCTGCAATACGGCATCGCCCGGATCATGAACCTCGCCTATGGCGAGTTCATGCTGCTCGCCTGTTTCGCGGTGACGATGATGTTCACCAGCTGGGGTCTTGGTCCGCTCTGGGGGCTGCTGGTCGTCGTGCCGCTGGGCTATGCGCTCGGCTGGATCATCCACGCGGTGATGATGCGCCCGCTGATCAACCGCTCGGGCGGCGGCGGACGGCTTGAGGTCGACACCATTCTGGCCACCTTCGGCCTGCTCTTTGTCGTGCAGGGGCTGATGCTGATCACCTTTGGCAGCGATTTCACCTCCTACAGCTATCTCGACCAGGGCGTCGGCATCCTTGGCACCACCATCGCCGCCAACCGGCTGATCGCCTTCGCGGTGTCGCTGATCATCGGCTTTGGCCTTTACGCCCTGATGATCCGCACCCGCTGGGGCCGTGCGCTGCGCGCGGTGGCGCTTGCTCCGGCCTCGGCCTATCTCGTCGGCATCGACGTGAACAAGCTGGGCCGGCAGGGCTTTGCCCTTGGCGGCGCGCTGGCCGCTGCCGGTGGCGCGCTCATCTCGATGTTCCAAACCTTTTCGGCCACCGATGGCGTGGTCTTCACCATGAAGGCGCTGATCGTCGTCATCATGGGCGGCGTCGGCAACATCCTCGGCGCGCTCATCGCCGGGCTGCTGCTGGGGCTGGCCGAGACCTTCGTGGCCGCCTTCATCGATCCGGGCCTGACGCTGGCCGCAACCTACACATTGTTCCTCGCCGTGCTGCTGTGGCGGCCGACGGGGCTGTTCGGCAAGGCGGGGGGTTGAGACGATGCACTATCTGATCGCAACCGTCTGCTTGGGGCTGCTCTCTGCCTTGCCGTTCTGGCTTGGAGACTATGGCACCGGCCTGCTGGTGGGTCTTGCGGGCTATGTGACGCTGGCCACCGCTTGGGCGATGTTCTCGGGACCGACGCGCTATATCTCGCTGGCCACGGTCGCCTTCTTCGGCGTCGGCGCCTACACTGTGGCGGTGCTGAACGAGGTGCTGCCCTACCCTCTGGTGCTGCTCTGCGCCGCCGGGATCGGTGGGGTCATGGCGCTGCTGGTGGGCCTGTCGACCCTGCGCCTTGCGGGCATCTACTTCGTGATCTTCACCTTCGGCCTTGCGGAACTGGTGCGCCAGTTGATCACCTGGTTCGAGGTCAATGTGACCGGCACGCTGGGCCGCTACATCTTCCTCGATCTGGAGGCCAAGCACATCTACTGGCAGCTGCTGGCGCTCGGCGCGGCGACGCTGGCGCTCTCGGCATGGATCCGGCGCGCGCGGCTTGGCCTTGCGCTGCGGGTGATCGGTGATGACGAGACCGTGGCGGCGCACTCGGGGATCAACCTCGCGCGGACCAAGCTGGTGCTCTTCGTCGCCTCGTCGGTGATCATCACGCTGGTCGGCGCGATCCAAGCGCCGCGCTGGGTCTATGTGGAGCCCTCGATCGTCTTCAACCCGACGGTCAGCTTCCTGACGGTGATCATGGCGCTGCTCGGCGGGGCGACCCGGCTCTGGGGGCCGATCTGTGGCGCGGTGCCGCTGTTCCTGCTCTTCGAATGGCTCTCGGCGCGCTTCCCGGATCACTTCTCGATCCTGCTGGGGCTGATGTTCATGGCGGTTGTCTATGCGCTGCCGAACGGCGTGCTGGCGGCGCTCGAGAAGTTCCGCGGCCCGCGCGGCAACGGCGCGCCGAAAGATGAGCGCAAGGAGGTGAACGCATGAGCGTGCTGCTGGAAACCCAAGGGCTCACCAAGCGGTTCGGCGGGCTGACGGCGGTGAACGAGGTCTCGCTCACCGTCCGGCGCGGCGAGGTTCTGGGGCTGCTGGGGCCGAACGGCTCGGGCAAGACCACGCTGATGAACCTCATCTCGGGCGCGCTGAAACCCACCGAGGGCGCGCTGGTCATCGACGGGCGCGACCACACCGGCGCCCCGCCCCACCGCATCGCGAAAGCGGGCGTGGCGCGGACCTTCCAGCTGGTGAAAATCCTGCCCTCGCTGACGCTGGAAGAGAACGTCATGGTGCCCGCCGCCTTTGGCCCGGACCGGCTCTGGGGGCGCGCGCTGAAGGCGCAGGTGGCCGAGTGCCTCGATCTGGTCGGGCTGCACGCGCGCGCCGGGCAGCAGGCGTCGGAACTGACCTACATCGACCAGAAGCGGCTGGAACTGGCGCGCGCGCTGGCCGCCGCGCCCAAGCTGCTGCTGCTCGACGAATGGCTCGCCGGGCTCAACCCGACCGAGTTGCACGAGGGCATCCACCTGATCCGCGAGCTCGAGCGTACCGGCATCACCATCGTCATGGTCGAGCACATCATGGACGCGGTGCGCGCGCTCTGCCCGCGCTGCGCGGTGATGAACTCCGGCACGCTGATCGCCGACGGCCCCACGGATCAAGTCCTGTCGGACCCGCATGTGGTCGCCGCTTATCTGGGAGAAGAGGATGCTTGAGATCGACAACCTGCGTCTGACCTACGGCAAGCACACCGCGCTTGGCGGGGTGAGCATGGCGGTGGACAAGGGCGAATGCGTGGTGATCCTCGGCGCCAATGGCGCGGGGAAATCCTCGCTGCTGAAGGCGGTGGGCGGCGTGGTTCGCCCGGCCTCGGGCACCATCAGCCACGAGGGGCAGGATCTGGCGCAGGTGCCCGCGCATGAGATCGTCGAGCGCGGCATCGCGCTGGTGCCCGAGGGGCGCGGCATCTTCGCCCGGATGAGCGTCGCCGACAATCTCGCGCTTGGCTGCCACCCGGCGCGCGCGCGCAGCGGTGCCGAGGCGCGCCGCCGCGAGGTGCTGGATCTCTTCCCGCGCCTTGCCGAGCGGCAGAAACAGCTTGTCGGCACCATGTCGGGCGGCGAGCAGCAGATGGTCGCCATCGCCCGCGCGCTGATGTCGAACCCCGATCTGCTGCTGCTCGACGAGCCCAGCCTCGGGCTTGCGCCCATCGTCACCAAGGAGGTCTTTGCCGCGCTCGGGCGCATCCGCGAGACCGGGCTGACGCTGCTGATCGTCGAACAGAACGTGCGCGCGAGCCTTGCCCTCGCCACCCGCGGCTACCTGCTGGAAGCCGGGCGCGTGGTCGGTGGCGGCAGTGCCGCAGAGTTGCAGAGCGATCCGGCAGTGCAGCGCGCCTTTCTGGGCGGCACCTCTGAACCTCTTGAAAACGAATTCATTTAACAAGGAGACAGACAGGCATGGACAGCCTCAACCTGTTTATCGACGGCGAACATGTGCCCGCCGAGGAAGAGCGCCAGTTCGAGCGCGCCAACCCGGTGACGGGCGAGCTGGCCACCCGCGCCGCCGCGGCCAGCAAGGCCGACGCGATCCGCGCCGTGGATGCTGCCGCCGCGGCCTTCCCCGAATGGGCCGCCGTGCCGCCGGGCCAGCGCCGCAAGCTGCTGATCAAAGCCTCGGAAGCGCTGGCGGCGCGCGGTGACGACATCGTCGCCGCAATGAAATCCGAGATCGGCGCAACCGAGGCATGGGCCCGGTTCAACGTCATGCTCGCCGCCGACATGCTGCTGGAAGCGGCCAGCCTGACGACCCAGATCAAGGGCGAGATCGTGCCCTCGAACCGCCCCGGCTCCACCGCCTATGCGGTGCGCCAGCCGGCGGGCGTGGTCTTGGCCATGGCGCCATGGAACGCGCCAGTGATCCTTGGCGTGCGCTCGATCGCGACGCCGCTCGCCTGCGGCAACACCGTGGTGATGAAGACCTCGGAGCTGTGCCCGCGCACCCACGCGCTGATCCTCGAGGCGGTCTCGGAGGCGGGCCTGCCCAAAGGCGTGGTCAACGCCATCTCGAACGCGCCCGAGGATGCGCCGGATCTGGTCGAGACGCTGATCGCCCATCCAGCCGTGCGCCGGGTGAACTTCACCGGCTCGACCCGCGTCGGCCGGATCGTCGCCGAGCTTTCGGCGCGGCACCTTAAACCCTCGCTGCTGGAACTGGGCGGCAAGGCGCCCTTCATCGTTCTCGATGACGCCGACATCCCCGCCGCCGTCGCCGCCGCAGGCTTTGGCGCCTACATGAACCAAGGCCAGATCTGCATGTCGACCGAGCGCATCATCGTCATGGATGAGATCGCCGACGCCTTCGTTTCGGCTTTTGCCGAAAAGGTCGAAAGCCTGACCGCCGGAGACCCGCGCGAGGGCAAGGCGCCGCTTGGCAGCCTCGTCAACATGGGCGCTGCCGACCGCATCCGCGACCTCATCGAAGACGCCGTGCAGAAGGGCGCGCGGCTGATCGGCGGCGGCGGCTCGGGCACCATCCTCAACGCCGCGGCGCTCGACGGAGTGACGCCGCAGATGCGCCTTTACACCGAAGAGAGCTTTGGCCCCGTCGCCTCGATCATCCGCGTCGGCAGCGTCGACGAGGCGGTGCGCGTGGCGAATGAAAGCGAATTTGGCCTGTCGGCGGCGGTCTTTGGCCGCGATCAGGCCCGCGCCATGGCCGTCGCCCGGCGCATCGAGAGTGGTATTTGCCACGTCAACGGCCCGACGGTTCATGACGAGGCGCAAATGCCCTTCGGCGGCGTGAAGGATTCAGGCTACGGTCGCTTTGGCGGCACGTGGGGAGTCGCCGAGTTCACCGAATTGCGCTGGCTGACGACGCAGGACGGTGATCTGCACTACCCGATCTGATCCGGGGAGGGATCAAGTCGGACCATAAATGGGAGGAGAAACCATGAAACTGAAACTGGCAAAAACCGCTGTCGCGGCCCTCGCCCTCAGCGCCGCCACAAGCGGCGCATGGGCGCAGGAGCATGTCTTCAAGCTGCACCATTTCCTTGGCGCCAAATCACCGGCGCAGACCGACATGCTGGAGCCTTGGGCAAAGGCTGTGGAGGAGAACTCCGGCGGCAAGGTGAAGGTCGAGATCTACCCCTCGATGACCCTCGGCGGGCGTCCGCCCGAGCTGATCAACCAGGTGCGCGACGGTGTCGTCGACCTGATCTGGACGGTGAACGGCTATACGCCGGGTCTCTTCCCGCGCACCGAGGTGATGGAACTGCCCTTCGTCTACAAGAACGATCCGGTGGCGGCGAACCTCGCGCTTTACGATATGTACGACGAAGACCTGAAGGACGACTTCAAGGGCGTCGAGCCGATGTTCATCCACGTCCACGCCGGTCAGGCGATCCAGACGGTGGACAAGGAAGTGCGGATGCCCTCCGATCTGGAAGGGCTGAAGCTGCGCATCCCCACCCGCACCGGAGCATGGGTGATCGAGGCGCTTGGCGCGTCGCCGGTCTCGATGCCGGTGCCGGATCTGCCGCAGGCGCTGTCCAAGAAAGTGGTCGATGGCGCCTTCATCCCGTGGGAGATCATCCCCGCGCTGAAGATTCAGGACCAGACGCAGTATCAGATCGAAGGGGCCGACAAGACCCGCTTCGGCACCACCACCTTCCAGGTCTCGATGAACAAGGCGCGCTGGGACAGCCTGCCCGAAGACGTGCAGACAGCCTTCCGCGACGCCTCGGATCGTGACTGGGTGGCCAAGGTCGGCCAGATCTGGCGCGACATCGACGAGCGCGGCATCAAGGTCGCGACCGACGCGGGCAACACTCATGTCACCCTCACCGAAGAAGAAACCGCGGCCTTCCAGACCGCGCTCGAGCCGGTGGTCGACCGCTGGATCGAGGATGTCTCCGGCAAGGGCATCGACGGCGCCGCCATGGTCGAGAAAGCGCGCGCGCTGATCGAGGAAAACGCCGACGCGGGCATGAGCAACTGATGTTCGCCGCAGAAGTCGAAGGCCGCAGCGGGTTCTCCGCTGCGGTCGCACGTCTCGTCACCCTCTGGGCGCTGCTGGGCGGCGTGCTCTTGCTGGTGATCGTGCTGATCAACATCGCCTCGGTGGTCGGCGCCGTGGTGGCCAAACCCTTCCCCGGCGATTTCGAACTGACCGAGATGGGCGTGGCCGTCGCGGTCTTTGCCTTTCTGCCCTACTGCCAATTGACGGACGCCAATGTGACCGCCGACATTTTCACCGCGAACGCACCCGGCCCCGTGCTGGCGGTGCTGCGCGCCCTCGCCTCGCTGATCGCCTTCGGCTTCGCCTGCATCCTGGTGTGGCGCATGTACCTCGGGATGCTCGACCAAAAGGCCTATAATTACACGACGACGATCCTGCAGCTGCCGATCTGGTGGGCCTTCGTGCCGATCCTCGTCTCGCTGGTGCTGCTGATCGCCGCCGCCGCTCTGACCTTCAAGGAAAGCCTGTCGGAGGTGCGGCCATGAGCGATCCCATCACCCTTGGCATCCTGTCGCTGGTCATCCTTGTGGTGCTCATCGCCATCCGCATTCCCATCGCCTACGGCATGATCCTCGTCGGCGGCGTCGGCATCGCGCTGGTCAACGGGCCGATGCTGCTGATGAGCCAGCTCAAGACCCTCGCCTACGGGCAGTTCTCGATCTACGACCTGTCGGTCGTGCCGATGTTCGTGCTGATGGGAGAACTCGCCACTGTCGCGGGGCTCTCACAGGCGCTCTTTCGCGGGGCCAACGCATGGCTCGGCTGGATGCGCGGCGGCACCGCCATGGCCGCCATCGCGGGCTGTGCGGGTTTTGGTGCGGTCTGCGGCTCGTCGCTGGCCACCGCCTCGACCATGGGCAAGGTCGCCCTGCCCGAGCTCAAACGCTACAATTACGCCGGATCGCTGGCCACCGGCTCGCTCGCCGCGGGCGGCGTGCTGGGCATCCTGATCCCGCCCTCGGTGGTGCTGATCGTCTACGCGGTGATCGTCGAGGCCAATATCGTCACCATGTTCGCCGCGGCCATGCTGCCCGGCATCCTTGCGGTGATCTTCTTCATCCTGACCATCGCGCTCTACGTGCTGATCCGCCCCGAGGCCGGCCCGCCGGGCGGCGCGTCGAACCGTTCCGAGTTCATCTCGGCGACGCTGGGCCTTCTGCCGGTCATGGTGATCTTTGGGCTGGTGCTGGGCGGCATCTATGCGGGGTTCTTCAACCCCACCCCGGCGGCGGCGGTGGGGGTGTTCCTGGTCTGGGTCTACGGCATGGCCAAGCGCAAGCTGAGCCTTGCGCAGATGGTCATCGCGCTGAAATCCACCGCCCGCACCTCGGGGATGATCTATGTGATCCTGCTCGGTGCCGAGCTGATGAAGATCTTCATGTCGCGCATCGGTCTGCCGCAGCAGGCCGCCCTATGGATCGCCGAAAGCGGCATGGCGCCGATGACGGTGATGGTGCTGATCCTCGTGGCGCTGATCCTGCTGGGCTGCCTGATGGACAGCATGTCGATGATCCTGCTGGTGATCCCCTTCTTCTGGCCGATGCTGGTGGAGATCAACGGCGGGCTTTACGCCACCGCCGATGGCGCGGGCTTTGGCATGAGCACTGAAGACCTCAAGGTCTGGTTCGGCATCCTCGCGCTCATCGTCGCCGAACTGGGGCTGATCACCCCGCCGGTGGGGATGAACGTGTTTATCATCTCGGCGCTGGCCAAGGACACGCCGATGATCGAAACCTTTAAGGGCGTCGCGCCCTTCTTCTGCGCCGAGCTCGTGCGGGTGGCGCTGCTTCTAGCCTTCCCCGCTCTGGCGCTCTGGCTGCCATCGCTGCTGGGAGGCTGAGATGAAAGACAAAGCAACCGTCACCGCCGGGGGCGCGATCTTCCCCCGGCTGAAGGCGCTCGGCGTGGACTATGTCTTTGCCAATTCCGGCACCGACTTTCCGCCGATCATCGAGGGGCTGGCCCAGGCCGCCGCCGAGGGCATCGATCTGCCAAAGGCGCTGGTCATGCCGCATGAGCACGCGGCCATGGGCATGGCGCATGGCTACACGCTGATGACCGGCAAGGCGCAGGCGGTGATGCTGCACACCAATGTGGGGCTCGCCAATGGCGCCATCGGTGCGATCAATGCCGCCTGCGAGCATATCCCGATGATCCTCATGTCGGGCCGCACCCCGGTCACCGAGCAAGGCCGCTTCGGCGCCCGCACCGTGCCCATCGGCTGGGGGCAGGAGATGCGCGATCAGGCCGCCTTGGTGCGCGAGGCGAGCAAATGGGAGTATGAGCTGAAATTCCCCGAGCAGGTCACCGGCCTGCTCGACCGCGCCTATGCCATCGCCAGTTCCACCCCCAAGGGCCCGGTGTACCTGTCGATCCCGCGCGAAGTGCTCTGCGAGCAGGTCTCCACCGAGGGGCTCGAAGCCCCCGCCTCCATGGCCGCCGCGCAGGCCGCGCCGGACCCCGAGGCGATCGCCACGCTGGCGCATTGGCTGGCCGAGGCCGAGCACCCGCTGATCATCGCGCAGCGCGGCGCGGGCGATGCCGAGAGCTTCGCCGCCTTCGCCGATTGGGCCGAGGATTGGGGCATTGCGGTCTGCTCTTGGTGGGCGACGCATCTGGCGATTGCGACTGACCACCCCTGCCATGTGGGCGCCGACCCCGGCCCGTGGCTGGAGCAGGCCGATGTGGTGCTGATCCTCGACTGCCTCGCGCCATGGATGCCCGACGCCCATGCCCCTAAGCCCGGCGCGAAGGTGATCAACATGGGCCCCGACCCGATCTTTTCGCGCTTCCCGGTGCGCAACTTCCGCTCGGACCTGTCGATCACCGGCGAGAACGCCCGCAGCATCCCGGCGCTGATCGCCGCCATGGAGGGGCTGCCCAAGGGCGATCACATCGCCCCCCGCCGCACCCGGCTGGCCGAGACCACCGCCCGCGCCCGGCAGGCGCAGACCGAGGCGGCCCAGCCCAAGGCAGGGTTCCTCACCAAACCCGCCGTCAGCCGCATCCTCGGCGAGGCGCTCGACGCGCAGGAGGTGCCGTCTTCGGTGTTCTCGGAGCTTGGCACGATGCTGGGCCCGCTGCCGCGCCGCGCCCACAGATCGTGGTTTCAGGAGCCGCATTCGGGCGGCCTCGGCTGGTCCTTCCCCGCGGCACTCGGCGCGCAGCTGGCCGAGCCTGACCGGCTTTGCGTCGCCACGCTCGGCGATGGCAGCTATATGTTCGCCAACCCCGTGGCCTGCCATCAGATCGCCGAGGCGCTGGCGCTGCCGATCCTGATCGTGATCCTCAACAACGCCGAATGGGGCGCGGTGCGCGCCTCGGTCACCGGGCTCTATCCTGAGGGTGCCGCGAGCCGCGCCAATCAGATGCCGCTCACCGGCCTCGCGCCCGCGCCCGACTTCTGCAAGGTGGCCGAGGCGAGCAACGCCTGGGCCCGCGCGGTCGAGACGCCGGACGATCTGCGCCCCGCACTCGACGCGGCGCTGCGGGTCATCCGCGACGAACGGCGCTGCGCCCTGCTAAATGTGCGCATCGCGGGCTGAGCCGCCGGATTTGCGTATTTGAAAAGAGAAGAAGGCCCAGGCGCTCGCGTAGCCCGGGCGCTTCTTCTCTTTGAAAATACGCCGGGGGTGAGGCCGAAGGACGAGGGGGCAGCGCCCCCTTTTTCCGCAACCTCCCCGCCCGACACGCTTTTCCAGAACGCAAAACGGCGCCCACGAGGGGCGCCGTTTGCAACTCCGGTGACGGAGTCGGAAAAGCTCAGGAGGCTTCCTTGATGAACTTCACCGCGTCGCCGAAGGTCTGGATGGTTTCGGCTGCGTCATCGGGGATCTCGATGCCGAACTCTTCTTCGAAGGCCATCACCAGTTCCACGGTGTCGAGGCTGTCTGCGCCCAGATCGTCGATGAAGGAGGCGCTCTCGGTCACCTTGTCTTCTTCAACGCCCAGGTGCTCTACCACGATCTTGCGCACGCGATCAGGAATATCGCTCATTCTTATGTCCTCACAATGTCCTTGGGCCGTTTGACCCATCTCTTGCCCTCGCCCCAGCGGGGTGGCTGCTCAATCCGCCCGGAACCGGGCAGCGTATCCCCGGCTGGCCGGGAGCGACCGAAAAGCACGCAAGGCCCTCTCCGGTCAAAGTTCCTGCGCGCCTATAGCATACGCGCGCAGGATGGCAAACGCTTTCCGAGATGCCCGAAGGCACCCGGTCAGAGCATTGCCATTCCGCCGTTCACATGCAGCGTCGCGCCTGTGACATAACCAGCTTCTGCGCTCGAAAGATAGAGCACCGCTGCGGCAATTTCATCGGCGGTGCCCATACGGCCCGCGGGAATCTGGCTCATGATGCCCGACTTCTGATCATCGTTGAGCTTGTCGGTCATCGCGGTCTCGATGAAGCCCGGGGCCACCGCGTTGGCGGTGATGCCGCGACTCGCAACCTCATAGGCCAGCGATTTGGTCATCCCGACGAGCCCCGCCTTGGCGGCGGCATAGTTCGCCTGACCGGGGTTGCCGGTGGCGCCGACGATCGACGAGATATTGATGATCCGGCCCCAGCGCGCCTTCATCATGCCGCGCATCACGCCCTTGCAGAGCTTGAAGTTGGCGGTGAGGTTGACGTCGAGCACCGACTGCCATTCCTCGTCCGACATGCGCATGAACAGGTTGTCGCGGGTGATGCCGGCGTTGTTGACCAGAATGTCGACCGCGCCCATCGCCTCGGCCGCCTGTTTCGGCAGCGCCGCCACGGCTTCGGGGTCCGACAGGTTGCAGGGCAGCACGAAGGCGCGCTCGCCCAACTCGTTCGCCAGTTCCTGCAGCGGTGCTTCGCGGGTGCCCGAGAGCCCCACCGTTGCGCCAGCGTCATGCAGCGCCTTGGCGATGGCGCCGCCGATGCCGCCCGATGCGCCGGTGATCAGCGCGCATTTTCCCGTCAGATCGAACATAAGGTCCGTGCCCCTCTCGTTTTGCCGTAAATCTTTCCGGGCGATATGGCATCCCCGCCGTCCTCGGGCAAGGGCAAGCACCCGCAGCCCGGCATTGGCCCGCCGCCTAACCAGCCGCATGACCCGCCGCCTGACCTGCCTGCGCAGGGTCGTCCGAGATGTGCTATTCTCACCAGAAGACCGGCATCGGCGAGGAGGACCGCATGGCCAAGGCAACCACATTCCCGCGCGTGCAAGGGCTGCTCTATCTGACGGAGGGCGGCACCGAGACCGAGGTCATGTACCGGCACGGCCATCCGCTGCGCGAGTTTGCCATGTTCGAGCTAATGGACAAGCCAGCGGCGGTCACGGACCTGCGCGACATGTACCGCCGCTATCTCGATGCCGCTGCCGAACATGGGTTTGCGGCGCTGCTTTCGGGCTTTGACTATCGCGCCAGTCCCGATTGGGGAGCGAAATTGGGCTATTCCGCCGAAGGCCTGCGCGAGATGCAGCACAAATGCATCGACTTCCTGCGCGAGGTCGCCCGCCCCTACGAGCGGCAGCTGCCCCGCGTCGCGATCGCGGGCTGTGTGGGTCCGCGCGGCGATGCCTATGCGCTCAACCGCGAGATCACCGCCGCAGAGGCCGAGGATTACCACGCGGCGCAGATGCAGACGCTCCGCGCGTGCGGCGTCGATCTGGTGTGGGCCGCGACGATCAACAATGTGCCCGAAGCGGTGGGGCTTTCGCGCGCTGCCGCAGACGCGGGCCTGCCGCTGAACCTCTCGTTCACCCTCGACAGCAGCCATCACCTCCGGTCCGGTCCGAGCCTGCGTGAAGCCATAGAGGCGACCGATGCCGAGGCAGGCGAGTCGCGTCCCGACAGCTATGGCATCAACTGCTCGCACCCGGTGGAGTTCGAACCGGCGCTGGAGCCCGGCGTATGGACCGAGCGCCTGCGCTCGCTGCGGCCCAATGCGGCGAAGATGGACAAGGTGTCGCTGTGCAAGCTGGGGCATATCGAGGAAGGCGATCCGGTCGAGCTTGCACGCATGATGGGGAATCTGGCACGGCGCTATCCCGGCATTGATATCTGGGGCGGCTGCTGCGGCAGCTGGGACCGGCATCTGGGGCTGATCGCCAGCGCCGTCCGTGCCGCGCGCGAGACCCCGGTAGCTGTCTGAAACCACGGGGAAAAATCTTCGCCCGGAAATCCGATAAATTCACTCAACTATATGAATTTACTCATTTTTTTCACGCAAGCCCTTGCGCACCCCGCGGCGGGCGGTTATCTGAAGCTCAAGACAGCAAGCAAGCCAAGACGCCAGCCAGCTATCGATCTCCCCGCCAGCCGAAACCACGCCGCGCCCCAGCGCCTTTATGACAGCCAGGCAGCCACGCAGCTTTCCGCCAGTGACCGGAGACGCCCTCCCCCCGCTCGGATCGCAGCTGTTCCCGAAGGAACGCGCCACGCCCCCGCAGCGGGTTGCGCCAGAGCGTTGCACCAGAGCCTTGCGCCAGACGGCCCGGACGAAAAAGCCCCGCGACCCATCAGGGACGCGGGGCTTTTCCTTTTCACGGGAGCGCTGCGGCTCAGGCGGCCTCTTCGGCCACCCGCGGCACCAGCGCGCGCATCACATCCGCCATCTCGATCACGCCCACCGGCTTGTCGCCGCGCAGCACGCGGAAGCGGCGATCCATCTCGCCGCCCGCGGCGGCGATGACGCTTTCGAGGTTGTCGGTGTGCTGAACATCGCCGCTGAACAGCTCGCCGCCGGGCACGCCCTTGTGCATCACCGAGCGCACGCGCAGCACGCGGGCGCGGTTGATGTCGGCGACGAACTCTTCGATGTAGGGATCGGACGGGTTGAGCAGGATATGCTGCGGCTCGCCCTGCTGCACCACCGCGCCATCCTTCAGGATCACAAGGTGATCGGCCAGCTTCAACGCCTCATCAAGATCGTGGGTGATGAAGATGATCGTCTTGTGCAGCTCTTCCTGCAGCTCCAGCAGCAGATCCTGCATGTCGGTGCGGATCAGCGGGTCGAGCGCCGAGAAGGCTTCGTCCATCAGCATGATGTCCGAGTTCGACGCCAGCGCGCGGGCGATGCCCACCCGCTGCTGCATCCCGCCCGAAAGCTGGTGCGGATATTGCTCGCCGTTGCCCGAAAGGCCGACGCGGTCGAGCCACTTCTGCGCCTCGGCCTCATAGTCGGCCCGCTTCACGCCGCGCGTCGCCAGCGCCATGCCGGCGTTTTCCAGCACGGTGCGATGCGGCAGCAGCGCGAACTTCTGGAACACCATCGACATGTTCTCGCGGCGGAACTTGCGCAGCCGGGTCTCATTGAACGACAGGATGTCCTCGCCGTTCACGATGACCTCGCCCGCGGTGGGTTCGATCAGCCGGTTGAGGTGGCGGATCAGCGTCGATTTGCCCGAGCCCGACAGGCCCATGATCACGGTGATCTCGCCCTCGCGCATGTCGACGTTGATGTCGTCGAGCCCGAGCACGTGGTTCGAGGTCTCCAGCAGATCGGCCTTCGACTTGCCCGCCTTCACCTCGGCCAGCGCGCCCTGCGGGTCCTCGCCGAAGATCTTGTAGAGATTGCGGATCGAGACTTTCACAGTGTCTGTCATGTCATCCTCCTTCAGCGGCTGGACTGGCTGGCGTCGATGCGCGCGAGCGAGGCTTTGGTCACACGGTCCAGCGCGATGGCCAGCACCACGATGCCAAAGCCCGCCACAAGGCCGGTGCCCAGTTCGAGGTTGCGGATGCCGCGCAGCACGAGGATGCCCAGACCCGGTGCCGAGACCATCGAGGCGATGACCACCATGGCAAGGCTCATCATGATCGTCTGGTTCACACCGGCCATGATGTTGGGCAGCGCCAGCGGGATCTGCACGCCAAACAGCTTCTGGCTCTTGGTCATGCCGAAGGCGTCGGCGGCCTCGATCACGTCCTGATCGACGAGGCGGATGCCAAGGTCGGTCAACCGCACCACTGGCACGATGGCGTAAAGGATCACCGCGATGCCGTAGAGCTTTGGCTCGGTCACCGAGAACAGGAAGATCAACGGGATCAGGTAAACGAAGGGCGGCAGCGTCTGCAGCATGTCGAGCACCGGGATCGCCACGCGCTGAAGCCTGTCACTACGCGACATGGCGATGCCTATGGGCACCCCGAAGAGAACGCAGATAAAGGCGCAGACGAAGATGATCGCGAGGGTCTGCATCGCCACCGTGTAATGGTCCACAAAGGCCAGCAGACCAATCACGGCGGCCACGAGGCCCACGATCTTCCACGACCGCGTCACGGCCCAGCAGATCAGCAGCAGGATCGGCACCATGATCCACCACGGCGTGTCGGTCATCACCCAAAGCGACTCGCGCAGCATCCAGCTGAGCGGCTGGGTGAGCGGATCGACCACCACGCGCAGCGCATCGCGGATGCCCAGAAAGCCCTGCTCGAGCCCATCGGTGAGATCGCGGGTTTCGGGAATCGCGCCGCAGGCGTCGTGCAGCGCATCGAGCGAGGGAAAGGGAAGATCCCAAAGCGAGGTTGCCTCGGCGGCATCGCCGCCCTTGGTCTTGGCCAGCAGGTCGGCCATGGACATGGGGCCATCGCTGGCCCCGCCATCGCACCAATCCCGCAGCCCCAACGTGTCGAACAGACCGTCATATGTTGCCATGTATCGATGTCCGGACCCTCAGCGGGCCCGCCCTGAATTGTGAAACTAAAAGAACGGGACCGCGCCCGGCGGCCCCGTTCGAGCGGGCGCAATGCGCCCTTGGGTCATGCGATTACTGCAGCAGCTGCGAGAGCTTTTCCTGCGCGTCCTCGTTCAGCCAGCCCTGCCACTCGCCCGAGTTGGCGGTGATGAAATGCACGGCGGTCTCTTCTGCCGAAGCGTTGTTCTCGTCCTGCCATGCCAGCAGGCCGCTCATGGTCGAGGTTTCGAACTTCATGTTGCGGAAGAACTCGGTCACTGCCGGGTTCTCTTCGGCGAACTCCGCGGTCACGGCGGTGAGGATCGGCGCGGCGGGGAATTCCGAAACCTGCGGGTCAGGCGTGTCGGGGTTCTGCAGGTTGTTGAAGGCGGTCTCGTCGTAGTCGCCCAGCTTGACCTGCGTCATGTCGTATTTGCCCATCGGCACGGTCGGGCCCCAGTAGTAGCCGAACCACGGCTCACCATCGGTGACCGCCGCGCCCATCGAGGTGGCCAGCGTCTCGCCCGAGCCGTGGTTGAACACTTCGATGCCCGCGCCTTCGAGATCGAGCGCACGCACGAGGTTGTCCGACACCACGCGGCAGCCCCAGCCGTCGGGGCAGTTGTTGAAGCGGCCGCCGACCAGATCGGGGTTCTCCATCACGCCTTCGATGGTGGTCAGCTCGGGGTGCTCTTCGGCGAGCGCGGTGGGAATCCACCAGCCTTCGACGCCGCCCGGCTCCAGCACCGAGGTCAGCTCGACCAGCGAGCCGCCCTCTTTGAGCTTCTTGTAGGCATCGCCTGCCGAGTTCATCCAAAGGTTGGTGATCACGTCCGGCTCGCCGTTCTCGGCCACCGAGGTCATCGCGGGCACGGTGTCGGACTGCACGAGGCTCACATCGCAGCCATAGCCCTGCTCGAGCATGAATTTCGCGACATTGGTGGTCACCTCGGCGGCGGCCCAGCCCATCTGCGCGATGGAAACGTCGCCGCACTGGCCCGCCTCATCCTGTGCCTGTGCCGCGAGGGGCAGCACCAGAGAGCCGGCAAGAGCGGTGGAAACGAGCGTCAGCTTACGCATGGGTAAACTCCTTACAAACTTGAATGGGAGGATTTCAAAACAACGCCGGGTCGCCTGAGGCGTCCGGGGGTTCGGATGGCCGCGCAGGAACGCGGCGCAAACAGACCTCTTTTTGTCGTTTTTGGTCATCGGGGCGGTGCCTAACAAGCCAGTCCCCAAGGTGCAAACAGTTGACCTGTTAACGCGAGCGGAGCGCTATGTGCTTGCGCGCACGTTGATTTCCGGCGCGGCCGCGTCATATTCCAATCGTTTGCCCGCCTAAGGCGTCTTTTGCGCAGCTGCCCGGACCGACAGCACCGTTGAGCCCGCGCAACAGCGGCGGGCCTAGCTGCGTGCCGCTCTTGCGTTGGTGGGGCTGTGGGGGAAAACTTTCCACAAAATCCGCATCCTGACGCCGCAATCTGGCGATAGAGGCCGGATTGAGGCAGCACCGCAGCGAGGCATGATGCAGGCAACACCGGCGTTCCGTTTCTTCGTGTTCGGCATTTTCTATGCGGCGGCGTCGCTGGCGTTCGCCCTGCTCACCCGCGACGGCGTGTTCGACAATTTGCTGAACTCGCTGGAGGTGGGCACGCGCGGGGCGCTGCAAATATTCACCCTTTTCGGCATCGTGCTGGCGTTCGCCACGCTGCGCGCCAAGCGCCGCAAGCAAGAGACAGTGGCCATGGTCGCGCTGCAGATCACGCTGGCCTACCTTGGCGTGGCGGCGCTGAACTTTGGCTTCACCCTGTTCAAGATCGGCATGCCCGCGCTGCTGCCCTATTTCGCCGATCCGCTGCTCGCCGATCTCGACGCATGGCTGCACGGCGGCAGCGACGCGTGGCGGCTGGTGGACGACACGCTGGGCTCGGATGTCGCGCGGCAGATTCTGCCGCTCTATCAGGGGCCGTGGCTGGTTCTGGCTTTCCTGTTCCCGGTATTGCTGGTGGCGACGGATGACGACAGCGCGCGCGTGAGCCGCTTTCTCGGGCTCTACTGCGCCGCATGGCTGCTGATCGGCAACCTTCTGGCGCTTTCCGGCCTGTCAGTGGGGCCGATCTATTATGACCGCCTGCTCGGCACCGCACGATTCACCGAATTGCAGCAGGTGCTGCACACCCAGGGCGTCGATCAGACCTTGCTCGGTCACGTGCAGGAGTTCCTCTGGAGGACGTACAGCAGCGGCAAACAAGCGCTGGGAACCGGCATCTCGGCCTTCCCTTCGGTGCATGTCTCGGTGGCCTTCACCATCGCGCTTTATTGTCTGGAGCGCTCGGCCCTGCTGGTGCTGCCCGGCCTCGCCTTCGCCGCCGCGATCCTGCTGATGTCGGTCTGGAGCGGCTATCACTACGCAATCGACGGCTATGTCTCGATCCTTGCGATGCTGGGCCTCTGGGGCTGGCAGCACCTTCGCGCCCGCCGCCCGATCGAGATCCCGTCGCAAACCGTGGCGGACGCCGCAGCGCGCGAAACACCGGGCAGCTAACGTGGCGCAACGGTGACCCAAGCGCCACAACCATTCGCGCGCGACATGGGACGCCCCATAAATTACCCAGCAAAATCAATATGGTGCGGGTGAAGGGACTCGAACCCCCACGCCAAAGGCGCCAGAACCTAAAATTGACGACTACCCTGCGAAATCAGCACCTTAGCCGAATTATTTCGCAGGACATACCGTGCACAAATCGGCAACCTGCGAAACGCTGAATGGCAGCCCGCATCTGCAAAATTCGACTTCCACACGGGCTGATAGAAAGCCGAAATTTTGCAGCAAAATCAGTGCGGACGTGACCCATTTTGGGTGCGATGCGCGCCTAGTGAAATCAATGAGTTGCAGCGAAAGTGCCCCATGCTCCACGGGCAGCTTCGCTCACCCATGAACTCCGCAGCAGGCATGGTGCAGGCGGGCGCGTACCATGCGGCGTGCAGTGCTGGTAGCATGCGCGAAGGAAGGCATGTGAACAACGCGCACCCCGCAGGCGTGTACTAGTACTAGCCTCGCGCGGAGGCGCGGCCGCAGCGCCGCACCAGGACAATACAGACCTTGCACGCGGTCTTGATCAACTGCTAATGGCACCGCGGAATGACAGCGCCCATATACACTCGATCGAAACTTCTTTGTGGACAGAAGTGTTGAGAACGTAGCAGGCTTCGAATCATAAGTAGGGAGCAAAGGCCATGTCAGCTCTTGCAAAGATGGACAACGGTAAGGTGCGTGCGACACATCGCTCGTGGCGTACTGGCTTAGATCAGAGAGCGATGTTCAAGCACGTTGTGACGCTGGATGTCGAAACTGCGGAGGAAAGCTGGGACCGTTTGTCGGTGCATACGCCAGTACTCGAGTTCCATGAACTGCCTTCACGCCTTCATCACTCTCTCGTATCTGCCCTGCAGAACCTCAAGCCAAAAAAATAGTGAACGAACGCAGCCCACAAGACTCTAGCGAGCGCGCGCCGGCTCCTGAGGCCCCTCAGGAGCCCTGTTACGATGGCGAGGTGTTATCTGGAGGTGAGGAAGGTGGCGAAGCGCTACCTCACGGTGATCCTGCACTCAGCCAGACCCTTGTCGCTATGGTCAGCAACTACACTGATCGCCCCGACTTGCTGATTGCTGAGATTGAGAAACACGATCCTGGCTTCGTCCAGCGGATGAACAAGGCATCGGAGGATCATGCGGAAGAGCAGCGGTCCGCACGCTTCCGCTTCGGCAGAACGCAAGCCTATGTCTCACTGGCCGTTTCGGTGATTGCAGCCCTAGCACTCTTGGGCGCCCTGTTCTTTGCCATTGCCAAGGATGCAGGCTTCGGAACCTTCGTCGGAATTTTCCTTTTTTATGCAGTGTCTCAAGGTGGGCCCGCTGGGTTCATGAAGATCATTGAAAGCCTGCGACACCTCACTCAAGGCAATAATGGTGGAGAAAAGAGCGAAAAATAGGCGCCTTTCCGACCGCCCCGACTACCCAAACCGCCTCCGCACTTCATCAAGCGCCGCCTCTATGCTATCCGCATAGCCCTGCTCGGGCGCGCCCGCCTGAATGAACCACATCCAGCTGCGATCGCCATCAGGCAGCATCGTCGCGTAGACCCGGCCCACGAGGCGCCCATCTTTGAGCACCTCCCAATCATTGTCGCCGTCGTCTCTTCCGGCCACCATCGTTCTTCTGCGCGTCCACATGAGCCGCACATAGGCGCCAAGGCGACAAAGAAAAAGCCCTGGCGTTATGGCCAGGGCGAGTGATGACACAGAGGTTTTCCGAGGTTACCCCTGCGCATTTGAAGGCGTACGTCAGAGCCGTACAATCTACACGCTAAACTTTTCAGGTGTTCCCGCCAAGCGCCTTTACCCACCGGGACCAGGCGAAGGTCCCGCCGGACACCAGCCCCCAGATCACCACCGCCGCCGCGATCGAGGCCGCGTTGACGTCAATGCTGAGGATCCCGGTTGCCTTGTCGAAATCGACGAAGGGCAGCGTGGCAGCGAGGCCGGCCAGCGGCAGGAGAATGAAGACGCGCAGCAGGAGCGCAATTTGTCCGGTCATGATGAAGTCCTTTCAGATCGCGCACTCTGCGCGGAGGTAAGCGGCACGCGGCCGCGGAAAGCACCAGCGCGAGGCGCCAGTCGGTGATGGGAAGGAGGAGGATCATTTGCGCGTGGCGACCTGCGCGACTTGCTCCTCGAGGCAATGGAGCACGTGTTTCGCGATGATCAGCCCGCCCGGGTCATCGACCGGGGCGATCCGCGCGACCCAACCAAGCAGGATGTTCGCCAAGATCATGCGAAGATCGTTCGCGGATTGGTGCGGCGCCGCTCTCATGCCGCCACCGAGAACGGCGTGTCGGCGATCCGATCCCATTTCAGGAACGATGCACCGAGTTTGATGTGGTAGCCATGGGTCGCATAGCCGGGCCCGTTGTAGCCCTTGGCAAAGCCGGCCCAGTCGTGCCGCCGCAGCTCATCATCGAGGCCGGCCGCGACGATGTAGTCGACCAGTGCCTGCAGCTGCGCCTCTTCGTCATCAGCGAAGGCCTCGACCATGGCGCGGGCAGTGGGGTAGCCGAGCATCTCGGCATTGAAGCCCATCATCTGGGGCAGCCCCCAGGATGCGGAGCGCAACGCGGCCTCTTCATCGATCGCGATGGCGGCGAGCAGGCGCGGGTAGCTGTCCTTGGGATAGGGCCGCGCGCCCCAGTTTCGATAGGCCAGCCCCTGCGCCACGGCGCGGTCGCGCTTCTCACCCGCCCCCAGCTCGCGGTAGAAGACGTGCGGCTCGAAGAGCATGGCCAGCCGCTCCTCGCTGTCGAAGCCAGAGCCGCGCGCCTCGACCTCTATCACCGCGTGCAGCTCATCCTCGCCCACGCCGATCTGCGCTCCGATGCGCGGCAGGTCGATATCGTCGAGCCGCTTCCCCTGCCCCTTGAAGCGCGGCGGCGCCAGCGTGGTCTCCACCTGCTTGGATGCGAGGTAGCTTGCAGCAGCTTCGCGCGTGCGTGGTCCCAGAATGCTGTCCTCCGGGCCAGCCTCGAAGCCCAAGTCATTGAGCGCCATTTGCAGGGCGCGGATTTCGTCTCTCATGGCATCTCTCCATGTGGAAAGACCCCACCGGCGGCGGGGCGTGACAATTTTTGGTTTTGGCTTATCTGGTTCTCTAAGCGCGGCGACGAGGTTCTGAGGAACAGCCGCTACGGCTTCAAATTCCACAGGCTTAACTTCGCATTTTCCGCGCCAGTAAAGTTCGGCGACGTGCTCACCTTACCGTGATTGACCTAGGGGTGTCCTCGGTCACCGATCTCCTTAAGGTGGTATTCGAGCGCGGCACCGGGAATCCAGACTTTGCTCTCAAGACTACCTTTCGACCGCCGATGCACCTTTCTCTCAGCGTCGGCTCAACGATCCGCCGCGCTCACCATTCCAAATCGGTAGAAGATCGGCTGTCTTTAGAGCGGGGGCACATCCAAAGATGGAAATGAAATGCTTCTTTCGGGTTTACGCGGCTCTTGGCCTCACCTTAAGGTAGCATTTGAGCGCACCGCCTCTCCCAAGAGTACTCACACACACACACACACATACCCTTGGGACGGTTCGAAATTATTGGCAGCGATACCCTCGCTTGGCGGTGTGCTCACCGTAGACCTTGGGTGCCATAGCACGGCGAGTTGTACTTACAGAGAATCCGTGAGTAGGTACACGAGAGCGCACTGCAGGGGGCGGAAGTCGCCAAGACTACCTCAGCTCGCGTAACGGCTTCCCTCTACCCGAAGCGTCTCAACTTCTCTGCGGTGCGCTCGCCTTCAATTCCAGAAGCGCGAGCGTGTCAGGTGCCGCTCATCGCGGTAGCAGCTGTGCACCGCATCGGCGTAGGTGTCGGTCAGAAACAGCGTCCACGGCACCGGCACATATAGGCGGCTCCACTCAAGACGCCCGGTCCCGCGCACCATCGGCGGGTCACGGAACTGCGCCGCGCGCAGAGGCACGCCATTGGGCCGCTGGCCGAGGTAGACCTCAATGCCGCGGTAGTCGCATTCTCGGTACTTCTCGGCCCAGCCCTGCGCCTCGATGCCGTCAAGCAAATCGACATGATCAGTCGCCGTGAAGGGCGAGACCACAGGGAAGAACTTCGTCTCAATCAGCGGAGCGAAAACGTAGAAAACGGCGAACAGCAGGCACAGCCCGAAGCTGCCGAAATACTGCCGCGCGGCGGCGCGAGTGTTGCTCATTTTTCAAGCCTCTTCCGAATGATCTCTTTGAGAAAATCCCGGTCCTGAATGAGGCCTGTCGTCACGTCGATTGCCATATAACCAAACACGCTCAGAACGATCACGACGAGGGTCTCGCTGCGGCCCGTCATTGCCGCGATATCCGGGGTGAGTGAAAAGCCAATTCCCGCCGAAATTCCGCCGAGCATCGCCCGGGTGATGAAATTCCGCTCGTGATTTCGTAGCATTACAATCAACACGCCCGTCGCGAGAGCCACCCAAAATTCCAGTGGTTTTTGCATATTTCCGCGCCTACGTGCCCTGTGCCTCATTTTTCAAGAACTTGCACAGCGGCAAGCCCATACCGATCTCAATCGTATCCATAGCGGCCCCCTGTTGGCTGCGGTGGTAGGCGCCCGGCCAAAGGTCAGAGCTTGGCCGGGCGCTGTCGCTGTCAAATAAGCCAATGCAAAAGAAACTCTTTCGGCCTGCGTAGGCCCCGACCTCTTTTTGTGGTCAGGCTCCTGGAGGGGCGTACTTGTAGGTATGACCGGACGGCAGCAGTTCGACCTGGCCCGCGGTGTGAGCAAGCCAGCCCTCTGCGATTTCGCGCTGCGTCGGATCAGTAGCTCCAATCACACCCCAGAGGCTCATTTGCACCTCACGCGTTTCGCCGCCGATATAGGCTTGAGCCCAAGTGAACCCAAAGCTGTAGTCGGCCGGCGTTCCGCTGACCGTGGTTCCACTCACCGACACGCCGTTGACGTAGAGCGTCGGACCCGCGCCATCTGTAAACATCAGACTGATGAGTGTGGGTCCATCGCGCGCCTCAACCACCCACTCTGTGGCCGATGTCGTCCCATCGGCGTTTTCAGTCAGGAAGCTAAGTTTATCCTCGTCGTCCGCGAAATATAGCGCCGCGCCTGCGTCACTGGTCTGTTTCCGCCAAGAGTAAATATTGCGAGTCTCAGTATCGCTGCGTTCATCGCCACGGCAAAGAAGCATCGACAACAGCATATCCGCAGACCACGCATCGCTGACCAAAGGATCAACGATGTGCTCGGCGACGAGGTTTCGGCCGAGCCCGCTCTCGGGGTGAAACAACCCATCCTGATTGGTCAGCACCCGCAACTTGTCACCATAGGCCTCGACCATCACGCCCTCGATCGCTGTGGCACCGGGTAGCGTGATACGGGTCAGGAACTTTCCTTCGAGAGTCATGGCGGTCAAATAACCATCGGCCCCATTGGCGCCCGAGGTCGCGTAGAGATAGCCGTTGAAGATGGTCAGGCAGTCTATGTCGATCGACTGTGCAGAGATCGTGCGCTGCAGGGCGAGCGTATCCAGATCATAGACCCAGATACTGGTGACCCCCGAAGCCGACACTGAGGCGGACACGTACAGCTCGTCTTCGCCTGGATCAATGGCGCAACCGTTACCGCGAGCCGGGAGCGCAATACGCCTAGTCGTGCCATCGCCAACTAGGGTGCCGTCCAAATTGATGGCGCGGGCATATCGGGTGCCGCTCGACTTGGTCTCAATCCACCAGATTTGCTCGCGAGACGCGTCATAGGCAGCACCTTGCGCACTCTCAAAGGTCTCGCTGTAGAGCGCCGACAGGTCATATTCGGCCAGCTTCACGCCGAAGTCATTGGAGACCCGCACGAGTGACGGCTGCCAGTCGGTGTCTGGGTTGCCGGTCCCATCGTCAGCACGCCGCCCTTCCTGCGCCACGATATACTCGCCAAGAGGTCCGGCGCAGAGGCCAGTATTCGTAAATCCATCCAACACGCCGCCGATGCTGTCGGTGCGCACATTGGAAGGCACAAGCCGATGATACTTCGACAGCTTTGCCTGAGGCTCTGCAAGGTAAGCCCCCGCCTCCATCCGGATCGAGCCGTCCGGCTGAATGAAGCCTTGGTTGCTGACTGAGGGCTGGCGGAATACCAGTTTCACCGTGAAACTTGTGTTCCTGCCAATCGGGATATCCGATCCGACCTGCACCGCATCCGCGAAATCCTCGCCCACGCCTGCCCGGTAGAGGCGTATCGCCTTGAGAATGCCGCTATCCGGTGAGGTGCCGGAAACCTCCAGTCCACCAACGACCGCGGTCGCCGATACGGCTGTCAAATCGAAGCCAGCGATGATGCCGAGCACGTAGCTCCAAAGTCCCTCACTCGTCGGCCCGACCGCACGCACCCCAAGGTCATAAGACTTGCCAACCTCAACCGGCCCGAACTGGCCAGTGACCTTTCCACTGTCGTCGACCGCGCTGCTTGGAATGTCCGGAAGCGGGATAAACTTCATCTGGCCATTCTCACGCCATGACACCTCGTATTTGTCGATCACGTAGTCGGTGACCGGATCGAATTCGAACTCGATCATCAGCACCACGGCGCCGCCCGAGTTGATTTCGACCGTCTGCGCCGCGAGGTTCTGAACGGTGCCGAGGAACACATCCTCTTCGGTGAGGCTTTGCGTCTGGATTTCCTGCTCTTCCGTCTCCGGGTCCCACGCGTAGACCGCCGGCGCATCCTCTTTGAGTGTGACCGGCACGCGAAACGCGACCTTGCCGTCCTCGCCATCCTGCAGCCAAACGCCCGCCTGCGCTTCCTCGACCTGCCACGTGCCGTTCATGCGGGTGAAGGGCGCTGGCAGCGATGCCGTGACACCCGAGCCGGGGAGCAGCTTGATCGCGCTCGGCGGCAGAACCGCGGTGAGCCTCTTCTGCGCAGCCCGGCGCATGGCGGCGATCTTCTGGCACTGCGCTCGGACGAACTCACCCGCAACGATCTTCCCTTTGACCACATCCCGCGCGTAGCGCGTGGTCTGGTCAATGCGCCTGGAGGAACTCATCCGCCGCGCTCTTCGAGGGTCCGCCACGCGGAGCCGCACCGGTCTTCTCTCCGACCGATTCCGGCGTCAGCGTCAGCGCCTTCTCCAGCTTGCTGATCTGATCGTTGAGCTTCTGCACCATCGACCAGAGCATGTTCACATATTGCCCGCCATCCTCGGATACTCGGACAGGACCTTCCGACACAGCCTGCGGATAGAGGACCTGATACTCGGCCATCGCACGGACCAGCCGGTCGAGAGTGCGGGCCCGTGCCGGCGTCCAAAGCTTCCGCCCCTCGAGGTCAGCCTTGTATTCCGCCCACAGCACTTTCGCCATTTCCGCCATGGCCGCGCCCTCGTCGTGACCGGCGAAAATGTCGCTGTAGCGAGGCTGGCGCATGGCGGCTCCAATAGGTCAGAGGGACACCCCTATTTTTCGAGGTGATATTGCAAACGCAGGAGTTAGCCCGGTTTCCGACCCAGAAGCCCTGAACTTTGACCCTCCCCCCTCCCGGTATGGCACTTCGGCACCATCAAGCAGAAAGGTCGGAGAATTCGTCAGATCGCTTGCGATTTTCGGTCACCACTGCTGACCTACCCGCAGCTTCGCCTCTGCGATGAGTTCCGCGTCCGGGTGATGCTGCTTCTCGATGCTGTCGCAGGCGGCATGGCACGCTCGACACACACATCGGCAGTTGTCCGGGTCGCGCTCGAGATCGGGTCGCAGGGAAACTGGGCGCAGGTGGTCGACCACCGCGCTGCGATCGCCGCTCCTGCCCTTGGTCACCAGCACGCCGCACATCTGACATTTGAAGAGGTCGCGGACCAGGATGCTGTCCCTAAATGCGCGACCTCGGCGAGTTGCGAAGAAGTGGGCCAATGGCTGCCCTTCTGTTTGATTGGCCGCGTTGATAACTGGCCGCCGCCCCAGTCCATGCGAGCCTCCAAGCCGGAGGCCTATTACCCATGGGCAGAGCCCGGATTAGCGCTTGTCAGAAATGCAGTAGCACCGGCCCTCTCCGTTGTTCCGCAAAAACGCGTGGGCCGGTGGTCGGGCTGACCGGCCTTAGCCTGGTGCAACCTTACCCGCAGAATACCACATTTCGACCAGCAATCAACATATCCAAAGAACTTCAAGAGATAGCACAATTCGTGCCAGCAACTGTGCGGCTACCTATTGATGGGAACTAGATCAAGACGCATCCCACATAGCTTCCGGCCCTCACTGGAACCTTTCCCCTGATAGAACGGAATACGGACCACCAGTGTCGTATGGCTATTCTTCCAGACGCGGACGGTTTGGATATCGCGTCGATTGAAAAACTTGTGCACCTCATGAAGCGCAGCCTCCCTGCTCTCGAGCAGCCAGACTTTATCTTCATTGCCGCTCTGTCGGAGCGTCGCAAGGCGTATGAAATCACCATCCAACGGGGTCGATAGAAGCGCTTCGTCTTCTATGGAAGTAAGTTGCATCTTGCCGATCTTACCTTTGCCAGCCCTCTCGCCCATGAAATAGGCCGGCAGCGTGTAGGCGAAGAGAAGAGGCAGAACGACATAAAGCAACCATGCGTAAGAATTCGGCACGAGGTCTATCGAGAAGATCAGAGCAGATATCAGCCCCAAAATTATCCCTACCAGCCCCAACAGAAGCCTGAGAACCCACTTCATTTGACATACCCCGAACAAGCTATTTCGTGTGCACACTACGCCGACACTTATCAAACGCTATCTTAAACTGCGCGCCGCACGTCCAGCGGATCGACCCGCACCCGAACGCTCTGCCCGAACAGCGAAGCCTCCGCCTCGATCTCCGGCCAGCCCTCGGCATTCTGAACCATGCGCTGAAACTTGACCGCCTGCTCCATGAACGGGCCCGCAACGATCTGCAGCGCCTCGCCAGCGTTGAACTCTCGCATGGCGGTGCGATCGTTGCGCTCGATGATCCGCTGCGCCTCTGCCTCCTCCCCCGCAGCGGCAGCGATGAAGGCGCGAACCTGACGCTCAGCCTCTTTCGCTGGCACCGCCATCATGGTGCGCGAGAGGCCGCGGCACTGCATGGCGTCGATGAAACGATCTGCTGAGATGTCGGCGAAGATGGGAGCGCCAGTCGGTTGCTGTATGGAGCCTCCGCGCTCGACACCGACAACGGCGTCAACGCGCACAGCATCTAGACTCTCGCAAAAAGACCAGCACAATATGTTGGCGCGCCGAGGTGCAAACTCGACGCGCCCTACCACACGACCCAAATCTTGAAAGGAACTGGTCGCATGGAATCCATTCTCGCCAAGGCCCTGCCCGGGCTTGGCCAGCTTGCTATTAAGGGTTGGTTCACAGCGATGGGTATTGTCGGACTGTTGGCCCTCTTCGCCGTTATGATCTTCGGTACTCCTTACGACCCAGGCTTGATCGCATCCGGTGCCGTCGCGCTGATGTGCTTCGGGTTCGGAGAAACCGAATGCCGCACATTCAGAACGATCGTCGACCACGACCCCATCTACGGGGTCTACAAGATTACGCAGCCCTACTGGCGCCCGACTGCACTTGGTATCGGCTTGCATGGAGTAGCAGTAGCTGCGCTCATCTTCGCAATATTCCGCTTCTTCACAAGCGATACCGCAGAGGCCGCAAGCACACTCGTCTAAGGCCTCAGATGTGCTTGCGACTGAGATGAGTTCCGGGCTTTCGACCTTCCGCGCCCGGAGAGCGGAGTTGCCGCCATGCGTGCAGGCGTTGGCCGCACAGCTGGTCGAACCGTGAGTGGTGGCGGCAGTGCGCGCGCCGGGCACTGGGGAGGGGACGAGCCCGGCGCACTGGCCGGCGGGGAGAGCCAGCGTCTGGTTCATGCGGCGCCCTCGGCACGCGCGATGGGTGTCAGCATCTCGATCAGCTCAGCCGCCAGCGGGCGCAGCTGCGCCGCTTCCCGGTGGTCGACGTGACCGTCCGCCACTGCCTCGGACAGTTCAGCGATCATCGCGCCCAGCGCGCTGAGCGTGCGAAGGTGTTCCGGGTCGCTGGCATCGCCGAGCATCGCCTGCTGGCCACACGCCGCGAGAACATCGCTGGTGAAGGACGGGCCAAGCACGCGGAACAGGTTGAGCAGATTGGCAGTGCCAGGCGCCACATCACCGCGGGCGTAACTGTCCAGCGTCCGCTCTTTGATGCCGGTCGCCTCGCTCAGACCGTGATACGAATACCGGCGCCCGCGCCCGACGCGCAGCTGCAGCGCATCCGAAACGACGCGCTTGGCAGTATCTTGCGGAATAAGCGGTTCTTTTTTCATGGAAAGACCTCAGAGGCGTGCCCATGTCAGATGCATGGCTAAATTAGTGAGTTCAGACGGCCCGTTTGGCCGCACGCTTCGATCCGGCAGAGACCTCTACCGGACGACGGAAGCTGAAAATCGGAAGCGGGCACTCGACCCCGT
Organism: Salipiger sp. ABN3_019; assembly: GCF_056158605.1. NCBI lineage: Bacteria > Pseudomonadati > Pseudomonadota > Alphaproteobacteria > Rhodobacterales > Roseobacteraceae > Salipiger > Salipiger sp. ABN3_019. Next base: position 1,762,410 of record NZ_JBSWTP010000009.1, on the reverse strand, counting down.
TCTCAGCACACATGGTTGAGATCACCGCATACCAAGCAGCCGGGAAGGTGCCGTCGGACACCGCATTGCTGATCGCCGCCTTCGAAACACAAAGGCGGCGCTCCATTTCTTTGCGCCCCAGCGCTTCGCAGATTTCGGCAACTGTCATCATGAACCCACGGTAGTACACAACTTATGTACCCGCAAGCCTCACAATCTATGTCCGTTCACAATTCCTGTACTCATGCGAATATTCCCCGCATGAATTACGAGGAAAAAAGCGAACTGGCGCGCACAGGTGACTTCAGCAAGGAAGCCGCGGCGCTTCGCCTGCGAGCTGCGCGGCGCGCCGCCGGCCTCGGACAAGCTGAGCTTGGCAAGGCAGGCAATGTCACAAAGGCAGCGATCAGCAATGCGGAGAGCGCCCTATCTTACCCGGGTCGCTCTGTGATGATTTACCTGTACAGGGAGCACCGCATTGACCTTAACTTCATGGTCTGCGGCGAGTTTTCGCAGCTTCCCGGCGATGTGCAGGAGCGGCTTTTCGAAGCAATCGAAGCCGAACTGCGTGAAGCGGCTCAAACGCCAGATTGAGACTGACACCTATGGCGCGCAGCAACCTACCAACTAAAAAATGCAAAGCGCCCAAGACACCACTCCATCAAATGTTCTCCATTTGTACCGCAAGCGCTGCCGCTGTGTCGCGTCAACCGGCGGACACATTCCCGTGCCGAGATTGAAGGTCGCTCATGACGGACTACCCCTGGAAGCTCAACAAACGACAGCTAGACCGCATACATAAACACATCCGACGCTTCATGACGGATGGCTGCTGGATCTGTGAATTGAACGAGTGGCGCGTACATCCCTACCTCATCGGCGAAAAGCCGTTCGATCCCGAAGCGAATTACATGGCCATCGCAGACAGCGGACCAAAGGTGCGCATCGCATGCGGAAACTGCGGAAACGTTGTCTACTTCTCAGCAGATGTTATGCAGCTCCCAATGAATGCAGAGCAGGCCGATGACTGAGTTGAGGATCATTGACCCAGACGGCGACAACGCCCACATTGAACCTAGGGCCATTCCGCGTGACGCGGAGGTCACGGGAGATGATGAATTGCGCGAGAGAATGGCACGACTGGAAGGCCAGACCAGCGCCCTGCAATGGGCAGTCGGGATTGTGTCTGCCGTCATGCTCGCCGCTATCAGCGTGGTTGTAGCCATGCAAATTCACATCTCCGGCACGGTGAACAGCCTCGAGAACAAGGTTGACGCCCTGCCCCGCGAGATCAGCGCGGAGATTCAGGCGATTACCAGCACCCTCAGCTCTGCAATCACCGCTACGAACTCCAGCCGACCAGAGGTTATCGTCATCCCGGCGCCAATCGCACAAGTCGCAAATGGCGACGACGGCAGTGAGGATCAACTTCAGCCCTAATAAGGCCGCCGCCTACACCCCTTTAGAGCTTTGAGCCACGAGCAAGCCCGGCATCGCGCCGGGCTTTTTGTTGCCGCCAGCCCAGCGCTGGCAGGAGCAATGTAGCAGCGTAAGTCGACATTAGGGACACGAAAGTACATTAATAATTTACCGTCTATCTTGACTGTACATTTTTTCTGTACCAATATCTCCCCCTAGCAGCCCACCGAAGACGCCACAGCAGATCGCGGGCCAACAACGGGAGACCCGACAGTGCAAACCCTTACCGACCTTGAGAACGTGATCGTCCGCCACACGCACAAGCTGCGCGCCGGGATCATCATGGGCGACGAGCCGACCGCGTGCCATTCCGCAAGCATCCTTTGCGCCCTCTCCGCCCCCATCGAGGCCATGAAGCCGACGCTCCCCACGCCCCCGTGGGTCCTCGAGCGTAGCTAAGCCTTACCGCCACCAGGAAAGGATCGCCCCCATGCGCCTGTCCGACTTCCTCACCGCCCTCACCTTCGCCGCCGGGACCGCCGTCCTGCTGATGAGCATCTTCTACTTCGGCGCCGTGCGGTTCGTTGAACTCTCGTCCTGTGGGGCGTGCTGATGAGCCGTTCGGTTTCCACTTGGGTCGGGCGCACTGACGATACCGCGGCACCCGCCAGCGCCAAGGCGCGGATCGTGGAGCGTCAGGGCGGTATCTGCGCCTGCGGATGCGGCGTGAAGCTCGGATTGGCCGGTGAGCGTATCGAGTTCGATCACGAACAAGCCCTGATCCTCGGCGGCGCCAACGACGAGAACAATCTGCGCGCCCTGCGCAGGCCCTGCCACGCAGCGAAGACACGCGCCGACGTGGCCCAGAAATCAACCGAAGCACGGAAGCGCGCGAAGCACCTCGGGCTCAAGCCCAAGAGCAAGGCTCAGCTTCCGGGGTCCAAGGCGTCGAAATGGAAGCGGCGCGTAGATGGAATTGTAGTCAGGAGGGACGAGGAATGAGCATGACAGAAACCGACGCCCAGCGCGTGAAGGCCTACCGCCGCAGCGCCGCCATGCCGCCCATCGTGCCGCAGGAAGAGATCGACCGCCGGGCGCGGGCAAAGGCCGAGAACGACGACTGGCGCACCATCGGTCCGCTGGACGGCATCATGCGCCGCCACCGTATCGAAACAGGCCGCGCCAAGCCTGACCTGCGCGGACTTCAGTCCGGCGACGTGCTGAAGCGCTGGTATCACGACGCCCCGCGCCTCCTCACCACACAGCAGATGCTCTTCATCGCGGCTGTCGTGGGCGTGGGTGCGTGGATCGCCGGGTTCAAGTGGATGGGAATTCTCTGATGCGAGACACTTTCGATTTTCTCGACCTCCCGCCCCAGCCCGCGCCCGATGGCGTTCCGATGATCGTCGACAGCTTCGCCGGTGGCGGCGGGGCGAGCACTGGCATCGAGATGGCGCTTGGCCGCGGCCCCGACATCGCGATCAACCACAACCCAGCGGCGCTGGCGCTGCACGCTGCGAACCACCCCGAGACGCTGCACCTGTCTGAGAACGTCTATCGCGTCGATCCGCTCGACCACCTTTCGGGCAAGCACATCGGCCTGATGTGGTTCAGCCCAGACTGCAAGCACTTCAGCAAGGCGAAGGGCGGCAAGCCCGTCGCGCGAAACATCCGCGACCTCGCGTGGATCATCCCCGGCTGGATCGAGCGCATCCAGAAGAGCGGCGGGCGCGTCGACGTGGTGCTGATGGAGAACGTCGAGGAGTTCGCAGGCTGGGGCCCGCTGATCGAGACCGAGCGCGGCCTGATGCCCTGCCCGGCCCGCAAGGGTGAGACCTTTGACGCCTGGTGCAAGGCGATCCGCGAGCTCGGCGGCAAGATCGAACGCCGCGAGCTGCGCGCCTGCGACTACGGCGCCCCGACGATCCGCAAGCGGCTCTTCGTGGCCATCCGCTTCGACGGCCAGCGCATCGTCTGGCCAGCGCCGACGCACGGCGCCCCGGGCTCGCCTGAGGTGAAGGCGGGCAAACTGATGCCGTGGCGCACCGCGGCGGAATGCATCGACTGGTCGCTGCCCTGCCCGAGCATCTTCGACAGCAAGGCCGAGATCATGGCCAAGCACGGGCTGCGCGCCGTGCGCCCGCTGGCGAACAACACCCTAGCTCGCGTGGCCAAGGGCCTGCGCCGCTACGTGCTCGATGCCGAGCGACCCTTCTTGGTCAACCTGACCCACGGCGCGCGCACCGAAGACCTCGCCGACCCGCTGCGCACGGTGACCGGCGCTAACCGCGGCGAGAAGGCGCTGGTTACCCCCTCGCTGGTGAGCATCGCCCACGGCGACAGCGGCGGCCGCCGGGAATACCCGTTGACCGATCCCTACGGCGTCGTGACCGCTGGCGGTGTAGCACATGCACTCGTCGCCCCTTCTATCGCCAAGTTCATGACCGGTGCCACCGGCAGCGACATCGCTGCACCGCTCCCGACGGTCACCGCCAACAACTACCTCAAGCGCCCCGGCGGCGCTGCCCCGCTCGGCGTCCTTGTGCCCCTGCTGGCCAGCCTGAAGGGCACCACGCGCCGCATGGTCCCCGTGCTGCAGCCTCACCCCACCATCTGCGCCGAAGGCAACCACAGCGCCGTCGTGGAACCGGTGCTGACCTACGCGCAGCAGGGCGGGCGCTGCCGGTTCATCGAGGATCCGCACCATACCATCTGCGCGAGCAAGAAAGACCAGAACACCATGATCGCCGCGACCATGGTGCATGTCGGGAACGGCGAGCGGGAAGGCCAGGCGCCCCGCGCGCTCGACATCACCGCGCCGCTAAACACCGTCGTCGCCGGCGGCGTGAAGCAATACCCGGTCGCCGCCTACCTCGCCCAGCAGAACCACGACGGGCGCCGGGCCGACGGCTTCAACCCCGGCCGCGCGGCGGACTCGCCGATGTCGACCGTCACCGGCTCTGGCAGCCACCAGACACCGGTCGCCGCATGGCTAGCGAAATACTACGGCACAGGGGACGGAGCTCGCGCTGGAGAGCCCATGCACACAGTCACGACCAAAGATCGCATAGGCCCAGTGCAGGCCGAGCTTGCGGCCCCGCCCTTCGAGGAAGCACACGCGCCCCGGGCCCGCCAAGTGGCCGACCTACTGCGCCAGCATGGCCTCTGGGATGACCGCGAGTTCGTCAGCGTCGAGATCGGCGGCACGGCCTTCGTGATCGTAGACGTGGGCATGCGGATGCTCACGCCACGCGAGCTCTTCAACGCACAGGGATTCCCGCCCGACTACGTGATCGAAGGCGTCTGGCACGAGCGGGACGGCAACTGGGATTTCCAGGCATTCCCGAAAGACGTGCAGGTCTCCTGCGTTGGGAACAGCGTCTGCCCGCCGCTGGCCGAGGCGCTGGTGAGGTTGAACTGTGCGCAGCTTGTTGAGATGAAGGAGGCTGCCGCGTGAGTGTCGTCGCCCTCCAAAAGCCCCGGAATGGGGAATTAGGGTCCAAACCGGGGCAACTGGTAATACAAAATCACTGCCTTAAAAGTTCTGCCCTCCGCCTCGGCACCGGGAAAATTCCAGCGTTCTGCTCCGAGGCCTCTTCAGGCGGGTCAGCCCACTCACGGACCTCGGCCACGCTGCGACAAGTTGTCTCCACAGTCGAGACCCATTCTTCCTTAAGATGCAAAGGTTTCTGTGGATATCAACCGCTAGGTTTCGGCCGCACAACTCGTAGTGCATTTCGCCTCGGGCCCGCCGATGACATTTCGCGCACTTCCCCCCGAACGCTGCCGCTATGACCAACCTCCTCCTCACCTTCCTCCTCTTCGTCGCCCTTGTCCGCCCCCTCCACATGCTGGGGAGATGGGGAAGCGGAGGGAGAGAAAAGCCAAGCTTCAGAGATATTACCAAAGGAGGCCGTGATGGCAGCGAGACGCGAGAAGCTCGCCGTGACCGATAAGGAAGCAGCGTTCATGCTATCCCTGCCCTTGGCGGAATTCACACAGCTGGTAGACGCTGGCGCCCTCCCGCGGCCGGTGCAGCTGGCGCCAAAGGTAAGGCGCTGGCCGGTCGACACCCTGCGCGCTGTACTGACCGGCGCCAACGTCGAAGATGGAGACGATTTCGAGACATGAAACGCCCTAACCTGCCCTACCTCGAATTCAAGACCGTCAAGGGACGGGAATACATCTACTTCCGGAAGGGCAAGGTCCGTCGGCGGATGCCGGACAATCCCGACAGCGAGGAATTCGCGATCGAGTATTGGGCTACGCGGAACGGGCAGCGGCGGAAACCGGTCAAGACGACGTGGAATGCGCTGATCATCAGCTACTACGGCAGCCCGGCCTTCAAAACGCTGTCCAAGGGCTCGCAGGCGAACTACCGGCGCCACTGCGAAGCCATCCGTGAGAAGAACGGCAACAAGGACATGCGCACCTTCCGCCGGAAGCACGCGCTCGCTGCTCGGGACGCGCTGCAGGACACTTGGTCGAAGGCCAATGAGCGGATTGCCGTGCTGTCGGTGCTCTGCCGCCATGCCGTCGATCTGGAGTGGATCGAGCGCAACCCGGTCACCGACATCGAGAAGCTGTCCGGCGGCGAGTATGAGCCTTGGCCGGAGGCGAAACTGCGCGCCTTCGAGAACGCTTGCGATGGACAGGACACCGCGCGCACTGCCTACGAGCTCGGCATCGGCACAGGCCAGCGCCTCGGCGATTGCGTCAAGATGATGTGGGCCGACTTCGACGGAGAGTTCATGGCCGTGGTGCAGGAGAAGACCGGTGAGAAGGTCTGGGTCTACTGCCCTGCCCGCCTACGCGCATATCTTGAGGCGCTCCCGCAGCGCGGCGCCTACATTCTCGCGAAGAACCTCACTCAGCCGCTTGGGAAGCGCCAGGTGCAAGCCGCGGTGGAGACCGTCAGGGAAGAGATCGGCGTGATGCGCGGTGGGGATAGACTGGTTCCGCATGGTTGGCGCTACACCGCCGCAGTGCAGCTGGCCGAGGCGGGCTGCAGCGATGCCCAAATTCAAGCTGTGACCGGGCATCGAACGCTAGCCATGGTCCAGAAGTATCGCGCCCGTGCTGATCAAAAGCGTCAATCGAAAAGAGCTCAAGAGCTGCGTGATTCGCCAAAAATTAAGTAATCCTCCGCAAACGCGAAGAAATGGTCGCCCGATATCGGTTATCTTCAGGCCTCACGAGCCCTCGCAAATCTCAGAAAATCATCTACCAACGCAATCTTGCCCGGGGCGACACGCCATTCACCTGTACTTCTTTCGAAGAAGTCAGACGAAAGCAAATCTTGGAATTCCGGCGTTCTCGTTACAGAGTATCCAAAATGCAGATCGGCGGGCAAACGACCATTCTTACCACCCTCCTTCACTTTTTCCATATATTTTCTTTTATTCTTTTCGCCGAAGTCGCCCCTACTAACAGCAGTATAAAAATCCTCATTCGCCTTCCATGAACTATACTCCCTATTCAGGGACAATTTATCCTGAATCCCCTCATAGAATTCTGTCAGAACCCCAATACCACCGCGTACGTACATATCAAAAACCAATAGATCGGAATCCTCGAAACTCTGAGGATTCAGAAGCATGAATTTCTTAGCAATCTTTCGCCTTTGCACGGAAGACCAAGCAGATTTAATCCACACCGCACTCGAAATCACCGAGATCAGTATCGCGAGCCCTGAGAGAAAATATACAGCGATTCTAACTACCTGAATTAACCAGTAGCCAGAGAAGGCAGAAGATAGGAACCCTTGATCCACTTCACCCGGCATCTCCGTGGAGACAAAAATCTCCCTCTGATTGGCAATCTTTCCATTCACTGAGATGCTAATCTCATCGGAGAACTTATGCATGACTATGAATTTGACAGAAAGCCACTCACTTTCTTCCAGAATGAACGGATTAAAAGTGACCGATGATTTGTCAAAATCTTTAAACCTATCCCTACTCAAGTACTCGCTACTGGCACGTGACACTTCGACACGCAGTATTTCTCCGGGGTCGACAGAAAGAGTCAGCAATGAGTGCGGATCGAAATCTGAAACTGTTACCGCTCGACTGCCGATGTTCGACAATTTTACCGATATTACAGAGATCGTTTCGCCGCTGTCCTCAATATCCCTACCCAAGTAAAAAACATCTAGTTCAGGAAGCTTCTCACGCACATCCAGAACACTCTCGTTCTCAGTGACCTCAAAGTATACCTGGGGATCGTTGCTTTTGTAGTACGTGTACGCTGCAAAAAGTACGCCGATTAAACCCACAATAAGGCTTACCGCATTCCAACCGTGTCTACTCAAGAACGTTTTTACGGTGTCTTCCGAACGCAAATTTTGACCTTCCCCAAAACTAATTCCCCTAGATCGAGCAGAACGAGCCGCAGCCCAACGCTCTCTGGTCCCAGCGTTTTGCGGGCCCACAACGAGGAAAGCAACGCTGTTCTAGACTTTTCCTTGTGGACGAAGAGACAACATTCCGTCTTCTGCCACAACTCAAATTAGAACGAATAGAGAACATCTAGAGAAAATGCGAAACGGAATGCGAAACCGTGTGCTGACCACGCGACTTCCTGAGTGAAAATCTATGATTTTATGCTTTATTTTCAAAATGGTGCGGGTGAAGGGACTCGAACCCCCACGCCAAAGGCGCCAGAACCTAAATCTGGTGCGTCTACCAATTCCGCCACACCCGCACACGGGCGCACAAAGCGCCCGGATCGGGCGGATCTCTAGCAAAGAGCCACAGGCGAGGCGAGAGGAAAAATCACCTTCCAGAAAACGCGCGACTTTAATCTGCCATTGACGTAGGGTCTGGCAAAACGAGGCAGTGATAAAGCAGGACAGCGCCCATGGAACCGAAAACGGTCCGGCGCGACGACGGGGCTCTTCCCGCGCGCCATATCAATTCTTCGTGCAGGCTGAACGCGCTTGTGGCTGGCACTACGGTGCTGACCCTCGATGGCGCCTTGCCGGCGGAATATCTCTCTCCGGGCGACCGGGTCATCACCCGCGACAGAGGCGTCGTCATTCTGCGCCGGGTCCGCCATTTCCGGCGCGCGGTCGCCATGGTGGCGATCAAGGCCGGGTCGCTGGGCAATTCGCGCCCAGAGGGCGACACGGTGCTGCCCGCCGATCAGGAGATTCTCATGCGCGGCTGGCGCGCCTCGGCGCTGTTTGGGGCCAGTCAGGCGCTGGTGCCGCTGAGCCGCATCGAGGATGGCCATTTCGTGCGCGCCTTAGGCCATCGCTCGGCCACGCTCGTGGCGCTCAGCTTCGATCAGCCGCATATCCTCTATGGTGACGGGCTGGAGCTGGCCTCGGCCGATCCGGTGCCCCTGCCCGCGTGAGCGCCCCCCGCCGAGGCGTGGCACCTACGCAGCAAACTCGGCAAGCACCTGCGGCAGCACCTCGGGCAGATCTGCGGCGATGAGGCCGGGGCCGAATCTGCGCGCCGCCTCCACATGTAGGAAGGCCGCTGTTTCGGCGGCCTGCATCGGCTCCGCGCCGCGCGCCATCAGCCCGCAGATCAGCCCCGCCAGCACATCTCCCGCGCCCGCCGTGGCGAGCCATGGCGCCGCGCGGCCATAGACCGCCGCATGGACCGACGCCGCCCCGTCCGGTGCCGCGATCACCGTGTCGGCGCCCTTCAGCAGCACCGTGCAGCCCGCGCGCGCCGCCGCAGCGCGCGCCGCGTCGAGCTTTGAGAGCGCCGGTCCGTTGGTCGCGGGCGCGGACAGCCCCGCGGCGATATCGGGGAAGAGCCGCGCGAACTCGCCGCCGTGCGGCGTCAGCACGCAGCTTTGGTGCAGGCAGGAAAAGAGCACCTCCGGCGCCTCGGCAAAGGCGCTGAGCGCATCGGCGTCCAGCACCGTCGCCCGCCCGGCCATCAGCGCCGCGGGCACCAGCGCGCGCGCCCTGTCGATGCCAAGCCCCGGCCCGAGACAAAGCGCATTGAGCCGCCTGTCTTCGAGCATCGCCGTCAGATCCTCGGCCTCTTCAATGCGGCGCAGCATGAGAGCGGTGATCTGCGAGGCCACCTCCATCTGCGCGCTGCCGGGCGCGCCGAGCGTCACCAGACCCGCGCCGATACGCAGCGCCGCGCGCGCCGCAAGCCGGGCCGCGCCCGTCCTGCCGAAACCGCCGCTCAGCACCAGCGCATGGCCGTAGCCGAACTTATGCCCCGCGCTCTTGGTCAAGGCGACGCTCGGCCCGGTCACAAGCTGCGCCGCACCCGCGCAGGGCGTATCCTCCAGACCAATGTCCACCACGTCGAGCGCCCCGCAATTGCCCGGCCCCTCGGCAAGGAAATGCCCCGGTTTCGCACTGTGGAAGGTCACCGTCAGATCGGCGCGGAGCACCGCACCCGGCCCCTCGCCGCTGGTCAGAACGCGCCCCGAATCCGCGCAAAGCCCCGAGGGCACATCCACCGCCACGCGCTGCCAGTCCTGAAACTCCGGCGCCTCGAAGCGCGCCAGCGCCTCCGCGATCTCGGGGCCGAGCCCCCGCGTCAGACCGGTGCCAAAAAGCGCGTCGATCAGCACGCCCTGCCCGCCGCTCAGCAGCGGCGCCTCTGTGAGCGGTCGCACCGGTCCCAGCTCGCACCAGCGCCGGTGATTCAGCGCCGCATCGGGCGGCAGGCGCTCGGCATCGCCCAGCAAGAACACCTCTACGTCCCAGCCCGCGCCATGCAGCATCCGCGCGATGACAAAACCGTCGCCGCCATTGTTGCCCGGTCCGCAGAGCACAATCGCCCGCTGCGTCTCAAGCTCGGTCTCGAGCCAGCGGCGCCCGATCGCGGCCACCACACCGGCGCCCGCACGCTCCATCAATTCGGCGCCGCTTACTGCCCCGCTTTGGATCGCAGCCTGCTCGGCGGCACGCATCTGCGCACTGGTCAGGAGTGCTGACATTGCTCGGATCCTCAAGTTTTCAAACTGCTCACTTAAACGGCGACTTGCGCAAAATGTAACCACATGCCAAAAATCGCCTCATATTTCCCTGCCACGGCAGCCTATCCGATTGTCGACGCCGATGAGAAGTGTTCTGGCAGGGTCCGACACGGGATCACGAGGAGACAGGCCATGAAGAAGGTCGAGGCGATCATCAAGCCCTTCAAGCTCGACGAGGTAAAGGAAGCCTTGCAAGACGCGGGCATTCAGGGCCTCTCTGTGCTCGAAGTCAAAGGCTTCGGTCGTCAGAAAGGCCACACCGAGCTCTACCGGGGCGCGGAGTATGTGGTTGATTTTCTTCCTAAGGTGAAAATCGAAGTGGTTCTCGACGACGATCAGGTGGATGCCGCAGTCGAGGCGATCATCACAGCCGCCAAGACCGACAAGATCGGCGACGGCAAGATTTTCGTCAGCCCTGTCGAACAGGCAATCCGCATCCGCACCGGCGAATCCGGCTCCGACGCTCTCTGAGCCACGGACCCGAACGACCGCGCTCCGCGCGCCCTTGCGGCGCCGGAGCAGCCAATCACCCGAAAAATTCGGACCCAAGTACAGAAAGGGAAGAAGGGAATGAGCAAGGACGCAGTTCTCAAGCTTATTAAGGATGAGGACGTCGCATACGTCGACATCCGCTTTACCGACCCGCGCGGCAAGCTCCAGCACGTGACCGTCGTCGCCGATCTCGTCGACGAAGATTTCCTCGATGAAGGTTTCATGTTCGACGGCTCGTCCATCGCCGGCTGGAAGTCGATCGAAGCTTCCGACATGAAGCTCATGCCCGACACCGAAAGCGCCTACATCGACCCGTTCTACGCCGAGAAGACGCTCTGCCTGCACTGCTCGGTCGTCGAACCCGACACCGGCGAAGCCTACGACCGCGACCCGCGCGGCACCGCAGCCAAAGCAGAAGCCTACCTGATCTCCTCGGGCATCGGCGACTCGGCGTTCTTCGGCCCGGAAGCTGAATTCTTCCTGTTCGACGACGTGAAATACTCGGTCACCCCGAACAAAATCTCGGCAGAGGTCGATGCGGACCACGGCGCGTGGAACACCGACGCTGACTTCGAGATGGGCAACCTGGGCCACCGTCCGACCTACAAGGGCGGCTACTTCCCGGTGAACCCGTCGGACGACGGCCAGGACATCCGCTCCGAGATGCTGTCGACCATGAAGCGCCTCGGCATGAAGGTCGACAAGCACCACCACGAAGTTGCGACCTCGCAGCACGAGCTGGGCCTGATCTTCGGCACGCTGACCAAGCAGGCCGACGAGCTGCAGAAGTACAAATACGTCATCCACAACGTGGCACAGGCCTATGGCCGTTCGGCAACCTTCATGCCGAAGCCGATCAAGGGTGACAACGGCTCGGGCATGCACGTGAACATGTCGATCTGGAAGGACGGCAAGCCGCTCTTCGCAGGCGACAAATACGCGGACCTGTCGCAGGAAGCGCTGTACTTCATCGGCGGCATCCTGAAGCACGCGAAGGCCCTGAACGCCTTCACCAACCCGGCGACCAACTCCTACAAGCGTCTGGTTCCGGGCTTCGAAGCCCCCGTTCTGCGCGCCTACTCGGCTCGCAACCGCTCGGGCTGCGTCCGTATTCCGTGGACCGAATTGCCGAAGGCAAAGCGTGTGGAAGCTCGCTTCCCCGACCCCGCGGCAAACCCCTACCTGTGCTTCTCGGCGCTCCTGATGGCCGGCCTCGACGGCATCAAGAACAAGATCGATCCGGGCGAAGCCATGGACAAGAACCTCTACGACCTTCCGCCGGAAGAGCTCGCAGAGATCCCGACCGTCTGCGGCTCGCTGCGTGAAGCGCTCACCGAGCTGGAAGCCGACATGGACTTCCTGCTGGCTGGCGACGTGTTCACCAAGAGCCAGGTCGAAGGCTACATCGCTCTGAAGATGGAAGAGCTGGAAGCCTACGAAATGACCCCGCACCCCGTGGAATTCGCGCTGTACTACAGCTGCTGATCCCGCACCGCGGAGACCTCGGAAAAGGCGCCCTTCAGGGCGCCTTTTTCATGCCGTGATCCTGCCCTGTAAAATCCAGATTGCTCCCCGAGGCTCACCCATGAGGGAATTTCGACCTCACGCCTCAGAGGAATTTCAGAATGAACGAAAATTTCACCGACCGCTTCGACAGCTTCGCGAGCCACGGCGACGCGCAGCCGCTTTCGACCCTGTCCGGCAGCTTTGCTGACGCCGAGACGCCGCGGGACCGCCGCCGCCGGCTGCAGCGCAACACCATGCTTGGCCTTGCCATCGCGGCCCTGCTCGTTCTGGTGGTGATGATCATCACCCGCGCCATGGAAATCGCCTCGATCTGAGCCCCGCGCCGCCGCCGCACGGGGCCGAATTGGCCCGATCGTGCGCCGTATCTGCCGCACCGTGAAGCAGCGGAGACCCGCCGCGCAGCACCCGCGGCTGTCTCTTCCCTTTCCGAACCCCGGGCGGCGAACTACCTATTTCAACCAAAGACGTTTGTTCGGAGTCCCAAGATGCGCCGCACCTTTCTGAAGTTCCTCGCAGCCGCCACGCTGTCCCTGTCCGCCGGATCCGCCATCGCGGCCACTTGCGGCAATTCCGCCGCCGGGTTTGACGCGTGGAAACGCGAGTTCGCCGCCGAGGCGCAACGCGCCGGTGTCGGCCAGCGCGGCATCGACGCGCTGATGAGCGCCCCCTATTCCAGCTACACCATCAAGGTCGACCGCAGCCAGAAGGGCGTGAAATACCCGCTCGACGAGTTCATCCGCATCCGCCTCGGCTCGCTTGACGGCTTTGCCGCGCAGGTGCGCAAGCGCCGCGACCAGAACCCGCAGTTCTTCCGCTCGCTCGAGCAGCGCTACGGCGTGCCCGCCGGGATCCTTCTGGCGATCCACGGAATGGAAACCGGCTTTGGCCGCACCATGGGCAATGTGCCGGTGGTCTCGTCGATCACCACGGTCGCCTATGACTGCCGCCGGGCGTCCTTCTTCACCCCGCATGCCATCGCGGCGCTGCAGATGGTGGATCGCGGGATGCTCTCGCCCAGCCAGCAAGGCGCCGCCCATGGCGAACTTGGCCATACCCAGTTCCTGCCCGGCAACGCGCTGCGCTATGGCGTCGATGGCAATGGCGATGGCCGCGTCGATTTCTACAACCAATTCGACGCGCTGGCCTCGACCGCCAATTTCCTGCGCCAGAAAGGCTGGCAGCCGGGGCAGCCGTTCAGCGAAGGCACCGCCAATTTCCGCGTCCTGAACGAGTGGAACGCCGCGACGGTCTACCAGCAGGCGATCTCGCTCGTGGCGCAAAGAGTCGGCTGATTTACATTTCTGCAAACGCGGGACGGGCAAGGCTGTGAGCACTTGCCCACCCCTGGGCAATTTCCCGCCTGAATTTCTCCCCATTTGCCGCGCAAATTTTCCGTCAAAGGCGTTCCAGAAGGAAAACGACAATGACGGGCAAAGCCCCCTACGCAGCTCTTCACCTGCCGCTCGATGCTGGCAAACCCGATCTGTTCGAACTGCTCAAGGCGGCGGGCAAAGCACTTCTCCAGCATGACAATGGCTCTGGCCGCCCGCTGCGAATCTCGCGCCGCCGCCTCGCGCTGATGGGCGACCGTCTGGGCCTGTGTCTGAGCCAGTTTGAGCCGCGCGGCGGTCGGGGCAGACGTCTGGTCGTACGTGTTCTCAGCCGTGACGGCGGCATCGCTCAGGGCGCCCGCGCCATTGCCCTGCTGCTCGAAGCCGTGCGCACCCTTTCGGCGCTCAGCGGCGCCACCGAGATCGAATGGCTCTCGCCCGGCACAAGGCTCACCCCCGAAGCACTGCCCGCGCAATCCCAGCGCGAACTCCGCAAACGCTTCACCGCGCTTGATAGCGCCGAAGAGCGTGCGCTGACCGAAAGCATCCGCACCGCCATGGATGGCCACGCCAGCGCAGGCTCCAGCCTGGCGGCAACCGCTCCGCAGCCGGAGACCCTCGCCGCGCCGAAGCCGGTGAATGGTTGGGTGACCACAGGCGCGATGGCCGTGCTGAGCTTTCCCGCCGCGCTGGTGCTCTCCGTGGTGGGCGGCGTCCGCGGCGGCGATCTGCGGACCGCTCCGTAAGCAGCCCCGCGTCCTAGAGCGTCTCTGGCCCGCGCCGCACCACATAGGTGTGGATCGAAAACACCACGGCACGGGTTTCGGGCAGGCGCAAGAGGCATTGCCGTTCCGAGCGCAGGTAAGGCGCCGTCTCCGGCGCGGCCCGGTCATTGTTGCTGCGCCGGGGCACCGGCTGATGCAGCAGCGGATCGTCATGAAACAGCCGGTTGACCCGCATCAGCGGCCGCCCGGGCTGAACCCCGTCGAACAGGCGCTGCACGCGCCGCCCGATATTGTCGTCATATTCGGGGATCGGCACATGGATGATGCTGAGCGGACGCGAGATCTTCTCCGCCAGCCGCCAGCCCGCCGGAAAGCACAGCACCGCCCCGGTCAGCACGTGCTCGTCGCCGCGCTTTTGCAGCAGGCACAGGTCCTCCTGCACCAGAACGCCAAGCGTGCCCATGGGATCGCCCCGATCCAGTTTCACCACCACCCCGTCAGGACGCGTCACCTGCTCGCCGTCGCGCGTATAGCCGCCCGGCAAATGCGCCAGCACCACCTCCAGCAATTCCTGCGCCGCGGGCATCGCCTCAGGCTCGATCCCCAGCACCGTCTCGCGCAGCTCGCGCAGCAGGCGCGCGCGCTCTTCCATCTGCGGCGCGAAAGCGTCATCGACCTGCAGCCAGTCCGCCGGATCGAGCGGGGCGATGCCCGGCAGCGGCTTCATCTGGCTCAGGTCATAGGGAATCTGCGCCTGCAGGATCATCGCGCTCAGTCTCCGCTCTCGGCCCTCCAGAGGGGCAGTTTCTCACGCAGCACACAGACCGAAGGCTGCGGCGCGTAGCGCGGAAGATCGTCCAGCGCCACCCAGCGAAGGTCATGCAATTCCGCGTTGCGCCGCAAGGGGATCGCTGGGTCAGCCTCGAACAGGAAGCGCAGATCGTAATGGAAATGCGTAGGCTCTGAGCGCCGGGCCGGGATCTGGTGAATATCAATGTCGAAAAGCTGGCCTGAGAACTGGCCGGAGAGCTGCCGCGCCGCCAATCCGGTCTCCTCGAAAATCTCGCGCGCGGCGACCGCCGCGACATCTGGATCGCCATCGCAATGGCCGCCCGGCTGCAGCCAGCGGTTCAGCTTGGCGTGATGGAGGAGCAGCGTGAAGCCGCCGCAGGGCGAGACCACGAAACCCGAGCCGGTGATATGATCCTGGGCCGGATCGCGCCCATAGGGCTGCGGCACGCGCCGCAGCAGCGCCGCCACGGCGCCGAGGTTCTCGCGATCCCGCGCGTCGCGCAGCGGCATAGTCCAAGGCAGGTCAGTCATCGGGCCCCTCGTGCGACGGATCGGGCAAAAGAAAACGCGGCGCAGATATCTGCGCCGCGTTCTGTCACTTGGCTCGGAGCAAGGCTCAGCCGCGGGCGCGGCCCACCAGCTTCCACAGCGCCGGCAGCAGCAGCGCGGCCAGCGCCAGCTTCACCGCATCGCCGAAGAGGAAGGGCGTCAGGCCCCACTCGAGGATCGGCTTGTCCCAGCCATAGAGCATGCCGAGCCAGATCAGGCCGGGCACGTAAAGCACGACGTTGCCCAGCAGCATGGCCGCGGCCATCTTCGGCGCGGTGCGGTCCCAGCCGCGGCGCGCCAGCGTGCCGAGCAGAACGGTGGCCATCAGGTAGCCCACGAGGTAGCCGCCGGTGCTGCCCATCATGTACTCGATGCCGTTGAGATCGGCCGAGGAGCTCTGGAACACGTCAAAGCCGAGCATGCCGATGATCATCCAGCCCAGCATGGTCACGAGGCCAAGCCGTGCGCCATAGGCCGCGCCCACGGTGAGCACGGCGAAAGTGCCCATGCTGATGGCCACCGGCGAGCCCGGCACCGGCACTTTGATCTTCGCGGCGATCGCCAATAGCGCGATACCGGCGATGACCAGCGCGGCCTGTTTGGCGCGCAGCGCAAGGCCTTCACGGGCGCCGAAAGTGTCCACCAGAACGGACCGGTTCATTGCGAGATTCATCGGGTGCGTCCCCTCTTCCTGTCAAAAGACTTTCATGCGTTGTGCCCCATGCGCCGCCGCCTCGCAAGCCTTCATCCGAACCCTCGGCGCCCCGGCTGGAAGGCGCCGCCCCCAGCTTTCATCGTTCTGCAAATACGCAAATCCGCGCCCTGCCCGCATCAGCCTGCGCGTGGCATGGGCCGGACGCCTCCGGCGGGCGTATTTGCGGAACAATGAAAGCACCCGTTGGACCAAGACTTGCAAAGCTGCAAATCCCGCTCTGCTAAGCACCTCAGGCGCCCTTTCATCTTTCCAAAAATACTCGATGCCCGGGGCTGCCGCCTGCGCGCGCTCAGGGCTCGAGATCGCGGCCCAAAGCCTGCTCCAGCGCGGGCAGGAAATCTTCGGTATAGAGCGTGCCGGCGAGCGGGCCGACGTGCTTGTGCAGCACCGTGCCGTCGCCACCCAGGATGAAGGTCTCGGGCGGGCCGGTGACGCCCCATTCGATGGCGGCGCGGCCCTGCGGGTCGAACGGCACGCCGATGAAGGGCGAGCCGTCCTCGGTGAGATAGCCCGAGGCGGCGCCGGTCTTGTCTTTGTAGTTCACCCCAACGATGCGCACGCCCTGCTCGGCCAGATGCAGCAGCACCGGATGTTCGGCGCGGCACGGCGGGCACCAGCTGGCCCAGAAGTTCACCACCGTCACCTCGCCCGAGCGCAGCGCCTCATCGGCCACTTCGGGGAAGCCTTCGAGCGTCTGCGTGGGCAGCGCCGGGGCGCTCTTGCCGAGGAAGGTCGAGGGCAGCGTGTTGGGATCGCCGCGCTGCATGCCGAAATAGGCCATCACCGCGAAGGCGGCAAAGATCACCGGCGGGATCACCATCAGCGGCGAGATCTTAGCCATGCCGTTTCACCCGATCTTCGATTTTCTGCAGTTCGGCGCGCACCTTGCGCGCGCGGGCGATGCTCAGCGCCACAACCACGATGATCAGCCCGAGGCTGACGCCATAGGACGCCAGAACCGCGAAGGCGTATTTTCCCAAATCAGGCATCATGTGCGCCCCTCCCGCGCCAGCAGCGCGCGCGACCGGCGGGCGCGAATTTCCGTCTGGGTGCGCAGGAAGATCAGCGCCACGAAGAGCAGCACGAAGCCCGCGATGCAGACCAGCAGCGGATACCAGAAGACATCGGCCACGTTCTCTTCCTTGTCCATGGACAGCGAGGCGCCCTGATGCAGCCCTTGGTTCCAGAACAGCACCGCATAGCGCGACAGCAGCGCGAAGACCGAGCCGACGAGACAGAGGATCGAGGTGAGATCGGCGGCGGTGTCGTCATTCTCGATCGCCGACCACAGCGCCATATAGCCGAGGTAGAAGAGGAACAGGATCAGGAAGGAGGTCAGACGCGGATCCCACGCCCACCATGTGCCCCACATCGGCTGCCCCCAGAGCGCGCCGGTGGCCAGCGCGATCACCGTGAACACCGCGCCCACCGGGGCGGCGGCGCGGGCCGCCAGCGCCGAGACGTGGTGGCGCCGGATGATCCAGATCAGCGAGGCGACCAGCATCATGATCCACGCGTTGATCGCCATCAGCGCCGAGGGCACATGCAGATAGATGATCTTCACCGTCGCGCCCTGCCGGTAATCGTCGGGCGTGAAGAAATAGCCCCAGACCAGCCCCGCCGCGAGGCAGAGCACCGCCCCGGCCGACACCCATGGCAGGATGCGGTCCGTGGTGCGGATGAATTTTACCGGATTGGCGTATTCCCAGATCGACATGGGCCTCCCCTAGCGCAGCTCACGCCCCGTTACACTTCAAATATTCGGCAAGCGCAATCTCTGGCGCCCGCCGCTCGGCTGTGGCGCGTCAGCGCAGATTGATGCGCAGCACCGCCGCGCTGGCGAAGGGCAGCAGCGCCAGCGTGCCAAAGCTGATCCCCGCAAGCATCAGCAGCGGCGTTTGCACCGCCAGCCCCTCGGCGCCGCGCCGCGCCACTTCGGCGCCGAAGATCAGCGTCGGCACATAGAGCGGCAACACGAGGATCGACAGCAGCAGCCCGCCACGCTTCAGCCCCACGGTCAGCGCCGCCCCAAAAGTGCCGATGACCGACAGCGCCGGTGTGCCGAGCGCCAGCGAGACCAGCACCCAAAGATAGCCCGAGGGCGGCAGGCTCAGCAGCACGCCGAGCGCGGGCGCGGCAAGCACCAGCGGCAGGCCGGTGGTGATCCAATGCGCCAGCGCCTTGATGGTGACGATCCCCTCCATCGGCAGCGGCGCGGTGGCCAGCAGGTCGAGCGAGCCATCCTCCCAGTCGAGCGCAAAGATCCGGTCGAGCGACAGCAGGCAGGCCAGCAGCGCGCCGATCCACAGCACGCCGGGCGCGATGCGCGACAAGAGCCCGGTCTCGGGGCCGACGCCGAAGGGAATGAGGACCGTGACGATCAGGAAGAACGCAAGGCCGAGGCCAAAGCCGCCCCCTGCCCGCACCGCCAACCGCAGGTCCCGTAGAAGTAGCGCGATCACAGGAAGGCCTCGTCCTCTATGGAGACGCGCGGCGCCGCCTTGAACGGGGTGACGTCGAGGATCTCTGCCTCGTCTAGCCCCAGATCGATATGCGTGGCCATCAGCGCCGAGCCGCCGCCCGAGAGATGTCCGCGCACCGCGTCGGCAAACCGCGCCACCGAGGCGGCATCAAGCGACACGGTGGGCTCGTCCAGCACCCAGACCGGACGGCCAGTGACCATCAGCCGCGCGAGGCCCAAGCGGCGCTTTTGCCCCGCCGAGAGCGTGCCCGCGGGCCGGTCTTCCAGCCCGCGCAGATCAAAGGCGTCAAGCGCCGGCTCGATGTCGGATTGCGCAAAGACCTGCGCCCAGAAGCGCAGGTTCTCAGCCACCGTCAGCATGGATTTGAGACCGTCGGAATGGGCGGCATAGGCGACGCGCTCGCCCGCGCCTTCGATCGTGCCGCTGAACGCGGGCTGCAGCCCCGCGATGCTGCGCAGAAGCGTTGTCTTGCCCGAGCCATTGGGCCCGCGCAAAACCAAGGCACGTCCGGGGGCGAGCGTAAATCTCAGCCCCTCCAGCACCGGCACCCCTCCCCGGGCCACGGCCAGATCGCGTACAGATAGGTCCATGCTTTCGCTTACCTCAGTGATGAGGTTCGGGAAAGCGCGAAAGCCGCGCCGCGACAAGCTGTTGCAGGAAAATGGCTGGTCCGGTCTGGTCATCCTTTGGGGATGACGCCACGGACTGGCTGGGATGGGTCGTCGTCAGACGGGCAGCGCGGCCAGCGCAACCCGGCGCCCCTCACCCAGCAGCACGTTGTAGGTGCGGCAGGCAGAGGGAGAGTTCATCACTTCGACGCCGACACCGGCCTCTTCGAGCCGGGCCGAAAGCGCCTTGGGCAGCAGGGCGATATCGCCGCCGGTGCCGACAAAGATCACATCGACCTCGCCCGCGAGCGCGACCAGCGTCTCTTCGTCCGAGAGCCCCGCCCAGGACTTCATGCCCTGCGGCGAGATGCAGACGCCGCCATCGACGGGCCGACCGCCGATACGAAAGAAGCCCGGGCCATAGCCCTCGACAGGCATGGCATCGCTAAAGTTGATTTCGTTCATCCGCATGGTTCTTCCCCTAGTCCCACACAGGCGATCCGCCGCGGACCGCACTTCCATGAACGCGCAGGCCAAGACGCGGTACACCCCTCCCACGTCAACATACGACGCCTGGCCTAGCCGCGTGGCCGCACTTTATGACACATCGGTGAAGAATCAAACGAATTTTGCCGCACAGCAGCATCGGCGCCCTCGCCGGAGAGGCGGGCGCCCTTGTGTATGGGGTTTGACACTAGCGCGCCTATGCCAAGGACCCAAGGCGCTAACCTAAAGTCTAGGCCCGCAACACTGCGTTTCCCTGAGCGTTGCACAATGCGTGATCATCTCCGCGGCATCCCCCGGCGAGCAAACGAAAAAAGGGGCCGACGATGCGGCCCCCTTCCATACCAGAATGGAACTTTGCGCCTCAGACGCTGGTCCCGGATTTCTTGGCTTCGACCTCGGCCTCGGGCTTTGACCAGTCGCGTTTGACGCCGAACCACAGCAGCAGCGCCGAGGCGATGAACACCGACGAATAGGTGCCGACAAAGACGCCCCAGATCATCGCGAAGACGAATCCGCGGATCACGTCACCGCCCAGAGCAAACAGCGCGAAGAGCGCCAGCAACGTGGTGAAGGAGGTCATGAAAGTCCGGCTGAGCGTCTCGTTGATCGATAGGTTCAGCACGTCCTTGAGCTCGGTCTTCTTGTATTTGATCAGGTTCTCACGCACCCGGTCAAAGACCACCACCGTATCGTTGAGCGAGTAGCCGACGATGGTCAGCAGCGCTGCGATGGTGGTCAGGTCGAACTTGATCTGCAGTTCCGAGAAGACCCCGATCGTCAGGATCACGTCGTGCACCAGCGCCAGCACGGCCCCGGCGGCGAACTGCCATTCGAACCGCAGCCAGATGTAGATCAGCACCGCGCCGATCGCCAGAGCCACGGCCTCGACCGCGGTCCAGATCAGTTCGCCCGAAACCTTCGGGCCAACGGATTCCACCGAGACGAACTTGATGTCCGGCGCGACCCCCTGCAGCGCCGCCTCGACGGTGGCGATGGTTTCCGGGGTCACCGATTCCACATCGTTCTGCGCCTGAATGCGCACCATGGCGACGTTCTGATCCGGCCCGAAGGAGGGATCGAACACCTCGGAGATCACCACATCCCCCAGCCCCAGCGCGCCGAGCGCGTCACGGTACGCGCCGACGTCGACCGCCTCCGTGCTTTGGGTCCGGATGGTGGTGCCGCCGCGGAAGTCGATGCCGTAGTTCAGGCCGCGGATGCCGAAGCTGGCCAGCGCGAGCACGAGCAGAACGCCCGAAATGCCCAGCCACAGCTTCCAGTGCTTGAAGAAGTCAAAGCTCGTATTGTCGGGAATGACGCGAAGACGCATGGCTCAGACCTCGATGGTTTTGGGACGGCGACGTTCGAACCACATCGCGATCAGCAGCCGGGTGACATAGATCGCGGTGAAGACCGAGGTGACGATGCCGAGGCCGAGGGTGATGGCGAAACCGCGCACCGGACCCGAGCCCATGACATAGAGGATGATCGCCGTGATGATGGTGGTGATGTTGGCGTCGACGATGGCCGAAAGCGCCTTTTCATAGCCAAGCTCGATGGCACGGGCCGGGCCGCGCGCGGTCTTCAGTTCCTCGCGGATACGCTCGAAGATCAGCACGTTGGCGTCCACCGCCATACCCACGGTCAGCACGATGCCGGCGATGCCGGGCAGCGTCAGCGTGGCGCCGATGGTCGACAGCAGGCCGAAGATCAGGCCGATGTTGATGATCAGCGCGACGTTGGCGAAGAGGCCAAACAGACCGTAGCTGGCCCACATGAAGCCTAGCACCGCGACAAAGGCGACACCGGTGGCGAGCTTGCCCGCGTCGATGCTGTCCTGCCCCAGTTCCGGCCCGATGGTCCGCTCTTCGAGGAAGTCGAGCCCCGCAGGCAGCGCACCGGCGCGCAGCAGCACGGCGAGATTGGTGGATTCCTCGACGCTGAAGTTGCCGGTGATAATGCCCGAGCCGCCGGGAATGTGGCTCTGGATCACCGGGGCCGAGATCACCTCGTCATCGAGCACGATGGCGAAAGGCGAGCCGATGTTCTCGGCTGTGTAATCACCGAACTTGCGCGCGCCGCCGGGGTTGAAGCGGAAGGTCACCGCCGGGCGGCCGTTCTGGTCAAAGCTGGGCTGGCTGTCGGTCAGTTCCTCGCCGGTGACGACGGGGGCCTGCTCGAGCACATAATAGACGCCCTCTTCATCCATCGACGGCAGCAGCTCGTTGCCGACGCCGGGGGTGGTGTCGGCATTGGTGGTGCGGCTGACGACCGGCTGGAAGGTCAGCTGCGCGGTGGTGCCGATGATGTCCTTGAGCTCTGCAGCCGAGCCGACGCCCGGCACCTGGATCAGGATGCGGTCATTGCCCTGACGCTGGATCGTCGGCTCACGCGTGCCGACCTCGTCGATACGGCGGCGGATGATCTCCAGCGACTGCTGCATGGTGCGCTCGTCGGTGGCCTGTTTCTCGGCGTCCGAAAGCGTCACCACGATCTCGTCGCCATCGCCCGCGACCTGCAGATCGTTGGCGCCCGCGCCGGTGAGCGAGGTCACAGGGCGTGCAAGGCCGCGCACCAGCTCCAGCGCGCTGGCCATGCCGTCGGGGTTGGAGATGCGCACGCGCAGCTCGCCCGGCTCGGAGGGCTGCAGGCGGATGGTGCCGACGGTGCTGCGCTCGGGGCGCAGGATGTCACGCACGTCCGGCCAGAGGGTTTCGAGCCGCGAGGCGTAAACCTCATCCAGCTTGACCTCGGCCAGCAGGTGAGCGCCGCCGCGCAGGTCGAGACCGAGGTTCACCAGCCCCGAGGGCAGCCAGTTCGGCCAGCTGGCCGCGGCCTCTTCACGCTCGGGCGTGGCACCGGATTTCTCGATCGCGGCAACCGCGTCGTTGTGGGATTCTACCCTGTTATAGAACAGGTTAGGGCTGGCCAAGGCCAGCCCTACGATCACAAGCGCCCAGATTGTCAGGCGTTTCCAAAGATCGATCTGAAGCATTGTTGTGGGCGCTTTCGCGTTGGGATCAGGATTTGGCGGGCTCGGTCTTCGACAGGACCTGAGCGACGGTGCTCTGCACCACGCGGACCTTCACACCCTCGGCGATCTCGACCTCGACTTCGCCGCCTTCCTTGACCTTGGACACCTTGCCGATCAGGCCACCCTGGGTGACGATCTGGTCGCCGCGGCGCAGGGCGTTCACCATCTTCTGGTGCTCTTTGACCTTCTTCTGCTGGGGACGGATCAGCAGGAAGTACATGATACCGAAGATCAGGATCAGGGGAACGAACTGGGCAATTGCGCTGCCATCCATGGGCGGGCTCCTCTTGGTGTATGTTGGGGGACACCCCCCGCAAAATTTGGCCGGAACCTATGTGCGATCCTCCGCCGATGCAAGGCGCGATGGCAGCGGTCACACCGCATGCACAAAGGATGCACGGGGCATGCGCACACGTGTGCGTGATGGACGCTGGGGAAGCCTGCCCCTAGGTTGGCCCAAGAGATTGCACGAGGGCCTCAGAAGGATGCGGATTTCGGTCATGTTCGGTACGTCGACGGGAGGGCTTCTGGTCCCGACCCTCGCCCTCCTGCTCCTCGCCCTGCCCGCCGCTGCGGCGGACCTTCCGCCCTTGCCGCCCGAGGACCATGCGCAGTGGCAGGCGATCGGGCGGGTCAATACCAAGGGTTACAACCGGCGCGGCATGTGTTCGGGCACGCTCGTCGCGCCCGATCTGGTGCTGACCGCCGCCCATTGCGTCGCCGGGGCCGAGGGCGACCCGCTGCGGCCCGAGCGGCTGCATTTCGTCGCAGGCTGGCTGGGTGGGGACTATGCCGATCACGCCGCCGTGGCCTCTTATGAAGTGCATCCGCAGGCCTATGCGGGCCACCGTATCGACATCGAGCATGACCTTGCCCTGCTCTCCCTCGCGCGTCCGCTGGAGGTGACGCCGCTGACGCTGGGCGGCACATCAGGCGATGCGCCCGCGCCGCCCTTTGCGGTGATCGGCTATCACGATCTGCGGCCCAACCGGCTTTCGGCGCGCTTTGACTGCGGCGGTGCACTCGACCATGCGCTGCTGCGCCTGTCGTGCCCGGTGCGGCACGGCAATTCCGGCGGCCCGGTACTGACGCAAAACGACGGGATCTGGCGCATCATCGGCGTCGTGAGCGCCACCAATGCGCAAACCAGCCTCGCGGTGCCGGTGGATCGCTGGCTGAGGGATCGCCTTCCGCACGGCGCCCTCTACACTCCCTGAGCGATTCAGGGCATAACCCGCGCGAGTCGCAGACAAAGAGGATTAGACCGATGCATGACATCCGCGCCATTCGCGAAAACCCCGCCGCCTTTGATGCGGCGCTCTCGCGCCGGGGTGTGGAGAATGCCTCGGCCCCCGTGCTGGCGCTGGACGAAGAGCGCCGCGCCGCGATCCACGCCGCCGAAACCGCGCAGGCCGCGCAGAAGGCCGCCTCCAAGGACGTGGGCAAGGCCAAGGCCAGCGGCGATGAGGCCGAGTTCGAGCGCCTGCGCGCGCTGGTCGCAGAGAAGAAGGCCGAGGTCGCAGAGATGCAGGCCAAGGCCAAGGATCTCGACGCGCAGCTGACCGACATGCTGATGAGCATCCCCAACCTGCCCTATGATGACACGCCCGATGGTGCCGACGAAGACGACAACGTCGAGATCCGCCGCTGGGGTGAGCCGAGGGCGCTTGGCTTCGAAGCCAAGGAGCATTTCGACCTGCCCGCCGTGATCCCCGGTATGGACTTCGAGACCGCGGCCAAACTCAGCGGCTCGCGCTTTGTGGTGCTTTCGGGCGCCGTGGCGCGCGTGCACCGGGCGCTGGCGCAGTTCATGCTCGACACCCACATCGAGGAGAACGGGCTCGCCGAGACCTGGACCCCGGTGCTGGTGCGCGATGAGATGATGTATGGCACCGGCCAGCTGCCGAAGTTCGGCGAGGACAGCTATCAGACCCGCGAGGGCTGGTGGCTGGTGCCCACCGCCGAGGTGACGCTGACCAATATCGTCAACGGGCTGACGGTGGACGAAGGCTATCTGCCGCGCCGCTATGTGGCGCACACCCAATGCTTCCGCTCCGAGGCGGGCTCGGCGGGCCGCGACACCGCGGGCATGCTGCGCCAGCACCAGTTCGAGAAGGTCGAGATGGTCTCGGTGACGCACCCGGACAACAGCCGCGAAGAGCACGACCGCATGACCAAATGCGCCGAGGGCATCCTTGAAAGGCTCGGCCTGCCCTATCGCACCGTGGTTCTGTGCACCGGCGACATCGGCTTTGGCGCGCGCCGCACGCATGACATCGAGGTCTGGCTGCCCGGTCAGAACCAATACCGCGAGATCAGCTCGGTCTCGACCTGCGGCGATTTCCAGGCCCGCCGGATGAACGCGCGCTTCAAGCCCGCAGATGGCGGCAAGCCCGAGTTCCTGCATACGCTGAACGGCTCGGGCCTCGCCGTCGGGCGCTGCCTGATCGCGGTGCTGGAGAACGGCCAGCAAGAGGACGGCTCGGTAGACCTGCCCGAGGCGCTGCACCCGTGGCTGCGCGGCAAGACCCGCATCGCCGCTGACGGCACGTTGGTCTGAGATGATCTGGGTCCGGCCGCTTCTGCTGTTCCTCGCGGCGGTCGCCTTCGCGGCCTCGCCGCTGGTGTTTCCCGGGTTCAACGGGTTCGCGCCGGACGCCTTTCCCGTGCCGCAGATCGACCCGCCGGTGCAACCGGCGGGCTATGCCTTCGCGATCTGGGGGCTGATCTATCTGTGGCTGATCGCGGGCACCGGCTTTGGCCTCTTCCGCCGCTCGGATGATTTCGACTGGATGGATCACCGCGACCCGCTGCTGGTCAGCCTCGCAGTGGGCATCTTCTGGCTGCCGGTGGCGCAGGTCTCGCCGATCGCCGCCACCGCGATGATCTGGGTGATGCTGGTGACCGCGTTGCTGGCGCTGTTCCGCGCCGGTGACATGGACCGCTGGTGGCAGATCGCGCCCATTGCGATCTATGCAGGCTGGCTCTCGGCGGCCTCCTGCGTCTCGGTCGGACTGCTGCTGTCGGGCTATGGGCTGCTGCCGCAGACCCCTGCGGCGCTGCTGGCACTGGCGCTGGCGCTGGCGCTCTCGGTGACCATCCAATACCGGCTGCACCGCGCGCCGCTCTACGGCATCACGGTGATCTGGGCGCTGGTGGCGGTGATCGTCGCCAATGCCAGCCCGTTCAACATCGCCGTTGCCGGACTGGCCGCCGCCGGTATCGTGGCGATCCTCGCGCTGCGCGGGACCGACACCGAATAAGCGGGGCACCAGCCCGTCGCCGACATGAAATCACCCTCACAGGATATCCCGTGAGGGTGTTTTTTATCTGGATGCTGTCGGGGTGTCCTGCGCTCTGGCGGACCCGCCGAATAGCCCCCTCCCTTGCCCGCGCTCGGCTCATTCGAGCCGAGTTTGGGCCTGTCAGTCGACCGGGATAATAACGACGGTGGTTCTGATCTCGTAAGGCAGGATTACGATTTCATGCACCTCCGGGTCGTCACCCGAGACCGAGATCTGGGTGGCAGCTTCGCAGATACCGGCTTCTGCCTCGGTCATGGACCCTGCGTTTTCTTCTGCTGCCATAGCGATTTCGTCAGCGATGGCGATGACGAAACCGTCACATTTCACCTGCTTGGTATTTGCCATGGCTGCGCCAGACGCCATCACAAGAACAGCCGCGATTGCGGAAAGATGAGTCAATTTCATTCCAAAAACTCCAGATCAATGTGACTCGAAGGTTAACCAGAGCCCTTTAATCTTGCAACCTTCTGTTGCGTAAGAGCGCCAAGCGCACACTTATGCTGCGAGTGCGAAGGCGCTCAAAACCGCCTAACTGCACACGCTAAAGGGCCTTTCCGACACGCTCAAAGCCCGGATGGGTTGTCGCGAGCGGCCCGCGACTGCGCGGCAGTTCCCGCCCGGCATCAAGGTCTGGCATGCATAAAACCCCCAGAAATCGCCCTGTATTGAGAATAAAACGGGGATAATATTCCAACAACTTACCACATTATCGCGGCAGTCGAGAGCCTCTATCTCTGCCTCATCACATGATACGCCGCCAAACGCGGCCCCGATCTTGGAGAGATACAATGACTAACATCCTGCAATCGCTTGGTTTCGGTTCCACCAACTCGATCCTCACCGCCGCCCTGCTGCTGCGCGTCGCACTTGGCGCGCTCTTCCTCGCCCACGCTTGGCTGAAGGTCTTCGTCTTCACCCCCACCGGCGCGGCGCAATACTTCGCCTCGCTCGGCGTGCCCGGGGTCATGGCCTATGTCACGATCGCCGTCGAGGTCTTGGGCGGTTTTGCGCTCATCCTCGGGTTCCAGACCAGCCTCGTGGCGCTGCTGCTGATCCCGGTGCTGCTTGGCGCCGCCATCCTCGCCCACGGTCCGAACGGTTTTTGGTTCACCAATGAAGGCGGCGGCTGGGAATATCCGGCGTTCTGGGCGCTGGCCCTGCTGGTGCAATCGCTGCTCGGCGGCGGGTTGCTGGCCATCACCAAAGGCTGACCCCTTCGCCAGCGCGAAACAAAACCGCGAAACAAAAAGCGCCGGAGCCTCCGCTCCGGCGCTTTTCCATGTCCCAAGGGTGAGGCCCTTAGCCCTTCTGTTTGGGCAGCTTGCCGAGGTGCTTCTTGAGCGCACCGGCGTTCTTCTCGCGCTTGCCCTTCCAGGGGTTCTTGTCGCCCTGCCCGCGCAGCGTCAGGCGGATCGGCGTGCCGGGCATGTCAAAGGCCTCGCGCAGCCCGTTCACCAGATAGCGGGTGTAGCTGTCGGGCATATCCTGCGGACGCGAGCACATCACCACGAACCCCGGCGGGCGGGTCTTGGCCTGCGTCATATAGCGCAGCTTGATGCGGCGGCCCTGCGGCGCGGGCGGCGGGTGGCTCGAGACCATGCCTTCGAGCCAGCGGTTGAGCTGGCCGGTCGACACGCGGCGGTTCCAGGTGGTCCAGGCCTTCATGATCGCCGCGTTCAGACGATCGAGGCCGCGCCCGGTCTTGGCCGAAACGGTGACCAGCGGCGCGCCGCGCAGCTGCGGCAGAAGCCGGTTGAAGGCTTCCTTGAGGTCGCGCAGCTTCTCCTGCTTGTGCTCCTCGACGTCCCATTTGTTGACCGCGATGACCACGGCGCGGCCCTCACGCTCGGCAAGGTCGGCGATGCGCAGGTCCTGCTGCTCGAAGGGGATGGCCGCATCAAGCAGAACCACCACCACCTCGGCGAATTTCACCGCGCGCAGACCGTCGGAAACCGAGAGTTTCTCGAGCTTTTCCTGCACCTTGGCGCGTTTGCGCATGCCGGCGGTGTCAAAGATGCGCATGGGCACGCCTTCCCAGTCCATGCGGACCGAGATGGCGTCGCGGGTGATCCCCGCCTCGGGGCCGGTGAGCAGCCGGTCCTCGCCGAGGATTTTGTTGATCAGCGTCGACTTGCCGGCATTGGGTCGGCCCACCACGGCGATCTGCAGCGGCTTGGTCGCGGTCGGCATCGGCAGCGTGGCCTCGCCGGTCTCCTCGTCGATTTCGTCATCCTCGACGTCAAGCTCGACCTCCGGCGCTTCCTCGGCGGCGCGCTCGGCGAAGCCGTCGGCGAGCGGCTGCAGCGCGCTGTAGAGATCGGGCAGGCCCTCGCCGTGCTCGGCGGAAAGCCGGATCGGCTCGCCAAGGCCGAGGCTATAGGCCTCCAGCACACCGGCATCGGCGGCAGAGCCCTCGCCCTTGTTGGCGGCAAGGATCACATGCGCCGAACGCTTGCGCAGGATCTCGGCGAACACCTCATCGGTGGGCGTCACGCCGACGCGGGCGTCGATCATGAAGAGGCACACATCGGCCATATCCACGGCGCGCTCGGTCAAGCGGCGCATGCGGCCCTGAAGGCTCTCGTCGGTGGCTTCTTCCAGGCCGGCGGTGTCGATCACGGTAAAGCGCAGATCGCCCAGCTTGCCCTCGCCCTCACGCAGGTCGCGGGTGACACCGGGCTGGTCGTCGACCAGCGCCAGCCGCTTGCCGACAAGCCGGTTGAACAGAGTGGATTTGCCAACGTTGGGGCGGCCGACGATGGCGAGGGAGAATGTCATGGCACGCACCTCTTGCGGATTCAAACCCCGCCTTTAGCGCAAAGCGCGGGCGGGAGAAAGGGATCTCGAACGCGGCCGCCGCTTGGCGCCTTCGCGCAGGGTTGCTTGGGGGCTCCGCCCCCGGCCGCTGCGCGGCCTCCCCCGGGATATTTCTGCCAAGAGGAAGACGAAGGAGCGCGCGTCCCTGCTTCTTCTCTTTAAAAATACGCAAATCCCAAAAGCAGACGCCCGCGCCACCCGTTCGGGGCAGCGCGGGCGCGGGCCGCATGAGCGCGGATTACTTCAGATCGACCGGCAGCAGCGCATCGGGCAGGTTCTGATAGCTGACCGGGCGCAGGAAGCGGCGGATCGACATGGTGCCCACCGAGGTTGCGCCGAAGTTGGTCGAGGCCGGGTAAGGCCCGCCGTGGACCATCGCGTCGCAAACCTCGACGCCGGTCGGGAAGCCGTTGACCAGCACCCGGCCCGCCTTGCGCTCGAGCACCGGCATCAGCCGCTGCGCCAGCGCGGTGTCGCCCTCGTCCATATGGAGCGTCGCGGTGAGCTGGCCTTCGAAGCCGCGCGCCAGCTCGTCCATTTCGTCCGGACCCGAAACACGCACCACCAGACCGAGCGGGCCGAAGACCTCTTCGCCAAGCGCATGGTCCTGCAGGTAGTTGGCGGCATCGGTCTCGAAGAGGTTGGGCAGCGCGTTGCGGCCTTCGCTGTCGGTGACCAGCACCGGCTTCACGGCGTTGCGGCCATCGAACCGCGATTTGCCGTCCTTATAGGCCTGCGCAATGCCATCGGTGAGCATGCACTGGGTGGTGACGCCCTTCAGCGCCTCGGCAGCCGCGGCCACGAAAGCGTCGCCCTCGGGGCCGGTCTCGACCACGGCAATGCCGGGGTTGGTGCAGAACTGCCCCGCGCCCATGGTGAGCGAGCCCGCCCAGCCGGTGCCGATGTCAGCGCCGCGCGCTTTCATCGCCTCGGGGAGCAGGAACATCGGGTTCACCGAGCCGAGCTCGCCGAAGAAGGGGATCGGCACGTCGCGCTGCGCGCAGAGATCAAAGAGGGCACGGCCACCGCCAAGCGAGCCGGTGAAACCCACCGCGTTGATCAGCGGGTGCTGCACCAGCGCCTGACCGACGTCGCGCTTGCCGCCCTGCACGAGGCTGAAGACGCCCTTGGGCATGCCGGTCTTCTCGATCGCGGCGAGGATCGCCTCGGCGACGATCTCGCCGGTACCGGGGTGCGCGCCGTGGCCCTTGACGACCACAGGGCAGCCTGCAGCCAGCGCGGCAGCGGTGTCACCGCCCGCGGTGGAGAACGCCAGCGGGAAGTTCGAGGCACCAAAGACGGCAACCGGGCCGATCGGGCGCTGCACCAGCTTGATGTCGGGGCGCGGCAGCGGCTGGCGGTCGGGCAGAGCCTTGTCGTGGCGGATGTCGAGATAATCGCCCTTCAGGATGTGCTCTGCGAACAGGCGCAGCTGGCCGGTGGTGCGGCCGCGCTCGCCCTGCAGGCGGCCTTCGGGCAGGCCGGTTTCCTGCGTGCCGATCTCGGTGATCGCTTCGCCGCGCGCCTCGATCTCATCGGCGATGGCGTTCAGAAACTCGGCGCGGGCCGCGCGGGTGGTGTAGCCATAGGTCCAGAAGGCTTCCTCGGCCGCCTTGCAGGCCTGATCGACCAGCTCGGGCGTGCCGACCGAATACTCATGGCTGGGGCCATGCGCGGGTTCGGAGGCGAAGGTGGTCTCGCCTGCCACCCACGCGCCGGCGATAAGGTGTTTGCCATGGGGGGTGAACACGGATTTGTCGAGCATCGAAATATCCTCTGTGTTTGCGCAGCCCCTCCCGGGCCGCGCTTGGATTCGGAAATGGTATACCAGCATCGGGCGGAGGGACGTCAAGCGCGGCAACCCGCAATCGGCCTCTGCGGAAGCTGTTCGCCCGTGGGGGCAGCGGGCTGACGTCGGGTGCGCGGGCGCTGTGCAGGCCGCGACTAAGGGACCTGACTATGCTTCGCAAAGGGTCGCAAACGCAGGAAGGCGGCTCCCTTTGCGGGAACCGCCCTCCTCGTCGTGCTTCTTCTGCGCACGGAAGTCTTGCGTCCTTCCGGGCCTGTGGCCGGATCGGGTCGCTCGGGTCTAGCGCGACTTCCTGTCATGCTCCTGTTCGCTTTCACTCGTCAGGGCAAAGATCAGGACCGCGATAATGATAAGAGCGGCCAACCCGACGATAAAGATATCGATGGTCATGGCTGTCTCCTTTTGCGCTTGTCATGAGAACGCGGCAGCGCAGCGCCGGTTCCGGAACAGAATGTCGCATATCCGTGTTAAGATTTCGGAACCCAAGGAAAGGCGAAAACATGCTCATCTCGCTCTCGGACCTGCTCACATGGCGCCTCACGGGGGGCGAGCGCGATTTTGTGTTGCAGGATCTGCTGTTCGATCCCGACGGACGCAAGCTGGCCTGGGCCATCGTCTCGCCCGCCGGTTTCGGTGCCGCCGAGCGGCTTCTGGTGACCGCCTCGTCGCTGGGGCTGCCCGAAGCACATGACCGCAGCCTGCCGCTGCATGTCACCGATGGCGAGCTTCAGCGCGCGCCGCGCATGGCAGGCGGGCGCGAGGATATGCTGGCGCTGATGGCGACCATGCCGCCGCTGGTGGTGGGGCCCTTCGGCTCGCCGCATGCGCCGCTGCCCGCCGGTGCCCTGCCCGAGGCCGAAACCGACCCGCGCTGGGAGGCGGCGCTGGAGCGCTACGAGAGCCTTGCGGATTGGATCGGCAAGCCGGTGTTCGGACGCGACGGCGAGGCGGGCAGCGTCAGTGACCTTCTTTATGAGGCGCAGACCGGGCGGCTTAGCCATATCGTTGTGGATAATGGCAAATTCTTTGGTCACGAGCGCCGGGTCGTGCCGATCTTCGAGATGGTCACCCATGCGGATGCCGATCACGGCGGCCATATCGTGCTGGACCTGCCGCTGACGCAGATCGAGACGGCGCCGCCGGTGGCCGATATGATCAGCGGCTGAGCGCCGGGCTCTAGCGGTCGAAGAACTGCGGCAGCGCCGCATCGGCCTCGGCGGCGTCCAACTGGCATTGGGCGTCGCGGCGGGCGCGGGCGGCGGCCACCAGCGCGCGGAAAAGCCGCCGGTGCGCGCGGCGGTAGACGAGGTATTCAGGGTGCCATTGCACCCCCAGCGCAAAAGGATCGCTCAGCCGCTCGACTGCCTGCACCATGCCGCCATCGTCGCGCCCCGCGACGCGCAGCCCGTCGCCGAGCCGGTCCACCGCCTGCGAGTGCAGCGCATTGACCCGCAGACACTCGGCGCGCGCGGTATGGGCCAGCAGCGTTTCCGACAGCACATCGACCTTCTTGCGCGGCAGCACCGTGCGGTAGCGCCGCGATGGGTGCACCGCATAGGCATCCGCGTGCAGCGTGCCGCCGAGCACCACGTTGAGCATCTGCGCCCCGCGGCAAATCCCCAAGATCGGCATGTTGCGCTCGAACGCGCCGCGCAGGACGCCTTGTTCCAGCGCGTCGCGTTCCGGATCAAGCCGCACGTCAAGCTGCAACTCGCCGCCGTAGAGCGTGGGCTCGATGTCGTCGCCGCCGCCAATGACCACGCCATGCACGCCGTCGAGATCGACCTCGCGCCGCCCGGTCTGCCAGCGCAGCGCGCGGCCACCCGCCAGCCAGACGGCGAAGGCCATGAAGGGAAAGACCCGCCAGCCCGACCTGCGCGAGACGGTGACCCCGATCAGAGGTCGCACAGCCCTGCCCCTTGCAGCATCCGCTCGACCCGATAGGACCAGTCGAGGCGGATCGAGGTCAGCGCGTCGCGGTGGTCGCGCCATGCGGCGCAGAGCCGTTCCAGCAAGTCGGCATCGCCCGCGACGGTTTCCACCAGCACCCAGCGGTTCCATTCCGTCGCGAGGCTCCAGCCCTTCTCGTCGATGCGGCAGTCGGGCAGACGCCAATGGTAGGTCGGGCGCGGCGAGACCAATTCCATATCGACCGCTTTGGCCACTTTCTTCTCGTCGAGATGGGCAAAGAGGCACAGCATGTCGAGCGAGTGGTTCCGCGACGGCGCAAGCCCGAGGTAGGTGTCGATAAGGGCGTCCATCGTCGCGGGCGGCTTTTCGGCGGCCAGACGGTCGACCAGCGCCCGCGGATAGGGCGCGACCCATGTCATCACGCGGCGCGAGAAATCGGTGCCCGCGACGCGCTTGATGTAATCTTCGAGCAGCGCGTGGGCGGTGATCACCGGCATCACATCGGCATAGTCGGTCGACACGACCTCGGGGTTGAAATGCACTCCGAAGGCCGACAGCACGCCGGTGCCGGTGCCCTCGGCCCCGGCCTCGCGCAGCGCCTGAATGGCGCGGTCGAACTCGGCGAGCTGCGGCACTTCCAGCGGGTCCGAGACGATCTCGACCGGCACCACCGCGCGCGCCAGATCGCGGATCTGCCCGCCGACACCGTCATGGTCGAGCCGTTCCAGCGGCTGGCTGTCGAGATAGACCTCGAAGTCCCCCATGCCGCCGCCTTCGACCACCCAATGGCCGCGCTTTTCCTCGCGGGCGCTGCCGCCCAATTGTTTGACGAGGATGCGCGCCACCTGCGCCTCGGTGAGGCCCGAGAACTCGATCTCGACGCCGATGCGGCGCGGTTTGCCTGCGGCGGTTTCGGGCCGCGGCAGCGGCAAAGGCTCGGTCAGATCAGTAGTCCGGGACATTGGGCATCCCCGTTGGAGTGGTCGGATCAGGGGTGAAATCCACCAGCGCAAAGCTGATGTAGACACGGTATTCGCCGGTCTCTGTGTGATGCTGTTCGAGCGTGCCGCCCAGCTGCGTCGCAAAGGCCATCATCAGTTTCGAGCCCAGCCCGGCGGGCTCGCCGCGCATGCCCTGCGGGACCGCCTCTTCGGCTTCGGCTTTGGTGCTCTGGGTCGAGGAGTTCAGCACCTCAAGCTCGGCCCGGCCCGCGGCCAAGCGCGCCAGACGGATCGACACGCGGGTGATGCCATCGGCTCCGGGGGTGGCGTATTTCATCGCATTGGTCATCGCCTCGGCGGTGAGCAGCGACAGCGGCACCGCCTGATCGGGCACCGCCTCGATATCGTCGGCAGAGACCGTCAGATTGACCCGCCGCCCGCTGACCTCGGACATCTGCTCCATCTGCTGGACCAGATCCTTGAGCAGCGCACCGGCGTTCACATGACCAAGGTCTTCGGTTTGATAGAGATTGCGGTGAATGGTGGCGAGGCTGCGCACCCGGTCTTGCAGGCGATGCAGGATGGCGCGGGTCTCGTCGCTGCGCGACTGGCGGATCTGCATGTTCATGATCGAGGAGATGAGCTGCAGGTTGTTCTTCACCCGGTGGTGGACTTCCTTGAGAAGAATGGTTTTTTCGCGCAGCGCGTTTTCCTGCTGCGCCTCGTCGCGCAGGATCGCATCGGCCATGTCGAGGAAATCGTCTTCCATATCCGCAAGCTCGGCGGGCATCGCCTCGTCACGGATCGCAGGCACCCGGCGCGACAGCGCAAAGGCGCGCATGCGCCGCGACAGGCGCTTGATGTGGCGGATCACCAGACGGTTGACGGCAAGGAAGGCGACGATCACCGAGGCCGCCCACATCAGGAACGGCAGAGCGGCGGCCATGACCGCCAGCCCATCGACGCTGATCGCCTGCGCCTCGGCGTTCTTGCGGCTCCAGATGCCGATCGCGTGGATCATCCCCGGCACCAGCGGCGCGGCGGCATAGACGCGGGTCTCGCCGTCGGCGCTGCGCGCGGCAAAGCTCTGGGATTTGGCACCGATCAGGCTCTGCAAATCCGAATCCGCCGGGAGCATGTTTTCGACATTCTCCACCTCTTCGCGAGAGGTGAGGATTTCACCGTGATCGTTGATGGTGATGAGATCGGCGAAGTCGCTTGGCCCGCCTTCGCCATGACCGCGCGGGAGCAGCACCGACGGCACCGAGAGCAGCACGTGACCGGCCAGTTCTCCGCCGACGAAATAGGGCTGCGCCACAACGATCACCGAGCGCTGCGAGATCGGCGCGTGGGTGTTGAGCCATGCGGTGGCACCCGGCTCGTCGACGATGCGCTGCAGGCGCGGATACTCCGCCGCGGTCATGGGAACGCCGCGCGAATTGCACGAGACATCGCCATCGAGCGTCATGATCCCGGCAAAGGAATAGCCCGGCGAGGCACCGAGATAGGCCGCCAGCCGGTCCGAGCATTGGTCTGTATCCTCGAGCCGCTGGCCCAAGGTGGCGCCGATTGCCTGCGCCCCGCCCTGCGCGCGCAGGATCGTCTCGCGCTCGCCAAGCGCGGCGGCTTCGGTCAGCGCAACGAGGCTGAGCTGAGAGCGCAGACGCGTCTCTTCGGCCAGCTTGCTGGTTTGGAAATAAGCGACGACACCGATGGGTACGAGGGCCAGCGACAGGAACAGAATGATCCGAGCGGCAAGACCTGTCGGCCTGCGTTGCCACACGCCGCCTGCAAGTGATTTCATGACACCCCTATCCGCTCTGCCCGCCTGCCGGTCCGATGCGATCCATGCCGCGCCGTATCCCGGGTCGTTGAACCGGCGCCATCATCGGGCGCCGGTGGTTTTCCTTGAAGGGCGCTTTAGCCCAGTGCTCCGCTCGGACGCGCGCCCGAGACCACGGCCATGGTGGCTTGGTCGGTCAGTTCGAGCCGGTCGTGCTCGTCAAGCTCCAGCAGTTCTGCCAGACGCGCCCGCGCGCGGTTCACCCGGCTTTTGATCGTGCCCACCGCAACGCCGCAGGTTTCGGCGGCCTCTTCATAGGCGAAGCCCTGCGCGCCGACGAGCACCAGCGCCTCGCGCTGTTCGTCGGTCAGCTTGGCAAAGGCACGGCGGAAGTCGTTCATCTGCAGACGACCGTCATGCGCCGGCTTTTCCGAAAGGCTTTCGGTAAACACCCCTTCGGCATCCGACACTTCGCGTCCGGCCTTGCGGCGGTTCGAGTAGTAGGTGTTGCGAAGGATGGTGAAGAGCCAGGCGCGCATATTGGTGCCCTGCTCGAATGTGTTGATCTTGGTCCACGCCTTGACCAGCGTGTCCTGCACCATGTCGTCGGCCAGCGCGGAATTGCGGGTCAGCGAAAAAGCGAAGGCGCGGAGCGCCGGAAGGTGATCGACGATCTCGTCACGAGGATCGGAACTCATGCATTGTCCCCGCCTTGGGTGCCACCGTTATCGTCCTGCGCGCGCAGCTGCGCGATCAGGTCGAGGAACCGGTCGGGAACTTTCTCTTCGAGCATGTCCTGATAGACCCGCCGAAGATTTTCGTCGATGACCTCTGCCTCTTTGGTATTGCGCCGCGATTGTGTCATTGCCGCCGTTCGATCCTTGCCTTTGCAGAGGGGAATTTCTGCATCTATCTTTGCCGTATCAGGGAACCAATGCCGAGGTCCGGCGTTTGGTTCCCGAGAAAAGCGAAAAAAAGGACGTATTCATGACACAGGGCGATTTGGGCCAGACCATCGGCGCGGTCCTTCCCTATCTCCGTCGTTACGCGCGCGCGCTGACCGGCAGTCAGACCACAGGCGACAATTATGCAGCGGCGACCCTGGAAGCGATCCTTGCGGACCGCGAAGGCATTTCCTCCGCATCCTCGCCGAAGGTCGGCCTGTTCCACGTGTTCCACGGCATCTGGGCAAGCACCGGCGCGCCCGTCACCGATGAGGCGACCGGCCCGCTTGCCAAAGCGCAGTCCCGCCTCTCGAAGCTGACCGCGAACAGCCGCGAAGCGCTGCTTCTGCACACGATCGAAGAGTTCACGCTCCCCGAGGTTGGCGAAATCATGCAGATCTCCGAGGCCGAGGTGACCGAACTGGTGAACCTCGCCCGTCAGGAAATGGCGGATGCGGTCACTGGCCGCGTGCTGATCATCGAGGACGAGGCGATCATCGCCATGGACCTCGAAAGCATCGTCGCCGATCTGGGCCACCGCGTCACCGGCGTGGCACGCACCCGCGCCGCCGCAGTGGAACTGGCGCAGCAAGAGACCCCCGATCTGGTTCTGGCCGACATCCAGCTTGCCGACAATTCATCGGGCATCGACGCGGTGAACGACATTCTCGGTGCGCTGGGGGATCGCCCGGTGATCTTCATCACCGCCTTCCCCGAGCGTCTGCTCACCGGCGAGCGCCCGGAACCGGCCTTCCTGATCTCCAAGCCTTACTCGGAAGAGCAGGTTCGTTCGGCGGTCAGCCAGGCGATGTTCTTCTCGTCGACGGAAACCCTTAAGGCCTGATCCAGAGCTCGGTCCCGGCGCCGCCCACCGGCCCCTGATCTTCGGCCCTGCGATCATTGAAAACCCCGCCACGTTTGGCGGGGTTTTCTTTTTGTGGCAAAGCCTTGCGGCAAAGACCTGATGCGATGTGAGAAAAGCGTGGGCGGCGGGATGCGCCGCCCATCTGCGATCAGGTCTTGCGTACGAACCGCATGATCAGCGTCACCACGAAAAGCACAAGGAAGATGAAGAACAGCACCTGTGCGATGCCCGCCGAGGCGGAAGCGATGCCGCCAAAGCCGAAAAGTGCGGCCACGATGGCCACGACGAAGAAGAGAAGTGCCCAGTAAAGCATTGAAGTATCCTCCTAAAGTTCAGTCGATGATCAAACCGTGGCGCGGCTCGATTTCGGGCCCGCGATCAGCCAGATGATGAAGCCCAGCACCGGCAGGATGATGATGAGCAGCGTCCAAAGCACCTTGGCGCCCGTGCTGGCGCTGGAGCCGAGCACCGAGACGATGGCCCAGATATCCAGAACCAAAACGATGAAGCCGCCGATACCTGCAAATTCCATGAAGTGATCTCCTTTTCTCGTAACGGCAGGCACATCTTGCCGGCCCGGTGCCCGAGGGCTCCGGCCCCGCGGAGCAAACTCCGCGTGATCCGTCTTGCTACATGATCGTCCGGTCCGGTCCCGCGCCCTGCGCCTCGCCGTTCCGTCTCATGTCAAGAACCCGCAATGTGGAAAAAGGTTCCGCGCGGCCTCACGGTTGCGCGAGAGCCGCCCGGTACAATCGCCGGGCGGCTCTTTGGTCAGCGTTCTTTGGTCAGCTTGGCCGATCAGGCGAAGCTGGGCAGCCAGAGCACGATCGCCGGGAAGGCCACCAGCAGCGCGATGGTCACCGCGTCCGCGATGAAGAACGGCGTCACGCCGCGGAACACATCCTGCACCGACAGTTCGGGCCGCACGCCCGCGACCACGAAGCAGTTGAGCCCGATGGGCGGGGTGATCAGGCAGAACTCGGCCATCTTCACCACGAGAATGCCGAACCAGATGGCGCACATCTCAGACGACATGCCAAAGGCGCTCTCGGCGGCCGAAACCCCCTCGCCCCCGTTCAGCGCCATCACCGCCGGGTAGACCACCGGCAGGGTCAGCAGCAGCATACCGATGGCGTCCATGAACATCCCCAGCACCGCATAGGCGAGCAGGATGCACACAAGGATCATCAGCGGCGGATAGTGCAGCGAGGTGATCCAGTCGGCGAAGGCACCCGGAAGATCGGCGAACCCCAGAAAGCGCACATAGATCAGCACACCCCAGATGATGGTAAAGATCATGATCGCCAGTTTCGCGGTCTCGATCAGCGCATCCTTCAGCTCTCGCCAGCGCATGCCGCGCAGCAGGGCCATCAGGAAGACGATGAACGCGCCCACCGCACCGCCCTCTGTCGGCGTGCCCCAAGCGTCGCCGAAGGGGTTGTAGACGAAGAAGATGATGATCACGACCACCGCCACGATCGGCAGCGCCGGCGGCAGCGAGGCGAAGCGCTGGCGCCACGTGAACCCGCGCACCGGCGGGCCGAAGTTCGGCAGCGCCAGCGCCAGCCCGATGATCAGCATGGCGTAGATCACCGCCGAGAAAACCCCTGGCACGAAGCCCGCCAGCAAGAGCTTGCCCACGTCCTGCTCGACGATGATCGCGTAGATCACGAGGATCGCCGAGGGCGGGATGAGGCTGGCCAGCGTGCCGCCCGCCGCCACGACCCCCGCCGCAAAGCGCTTGTCGTAGCCGATCTTCAGCATCTCGGGGATGGCGATGCGGGCAAAGACCGCCGCCGTTGCCACGCTCGCGCCCGAAACGGCGGCAAAACCTGCGGTGGCGAAGACGGTCGAGACCGCCAGTCCTCCGGGCACCCACGCCAGCCAGCGTTTCGCCGCCTCGAAGAGCGCCTTGGTCAGCCCGGCGTAATAGGCCAGATAGCCGATGAGGATGAAGGTGGGGATGAGGCTGAGCGCCTGACTGGCGACCTTGCCGTGCGGCACCTGACCGGCGGTCTTGATGGCAACGGTGACGGCCCAGCCGATCTGTTCGGGGTCATAGCCTTTCTTCGACCAGAACACCCACCACAGGCCGACGAGCCCGGCAAGCCCCGCAGCAAAAGCCACGCGCATGCCCAGCACCACCAACACAAAGAGGCCAGCGGTGACCCAAAGTCCGATCTCGATGGAACTCATGCGTCATGCCCCTGAATATGTTCTGCCTCGGCCGCGGCCTGTTCGGCGACGCTCTGCACCAGTGGCACGGCCACCGGGTTGTCGAGCCCAAGAATGAACGCCCGCAGATAGCCCCAGAGCTGCAGCACCAGCCGCAGGCAGATGACCGAAAACGCCACCGGCACGATCAGCTTGGCCGGCCAGAGCGGCAGGCCCAGATCAATGGTGCTGTCACGCGACCACATCGGCTTGGTCAGATCGAAGCTGCGGTCGAAATGCGCCCAAGACCCCCAGACCAGCGCCACCATAAGCAGCAGGATCGCCAGCGTGGTGATCATCTCGGCCAGCCACAGCGGACGGCCCTTCAGCTGCCCCACGAGGATGTCCATGCGGATGTGCCCGCCCTGTCGCTGCACGTAAGAGATGCCGAGGATCGCGATCAGCGGCATCGCCATCTCGATCCAATCGACATAGCCGCGCAGCGGCGTGTTGAAGAAGTTGCGCCCCACGACCGAGACCACCGCCAGCACCATCAGCGCGAAGGCCCCGAGCCCCGAAACGAAGGCAAAGCCCCGCTCCAGACGCTCGAGCCCCCGGTCGAGGCGCGACAGCAGCGAGTCGTCGGAAAGCACCGCGGATGCTCCGGCCATCTGTCCCCCTGTCCCTTTCTCGGTCCCTTGGGACCTCTGCGTTCAAAAAAGCCGCCCCGTCACGCGGGGCGGCCCAAAGCGGTCCTCGCCGCGATCAGTTTCCGGCCTTGGCCTCGGCCAGCGTCGAGGTCACCAGATCGTAAAGCTCCTGCGCCGGCAGGCCCTGCCCGCTCATCTCTTCGATCCATGCGGTGTGGATGGGCTTGGCAACTTCGGCGAATTTGGCCAGTTCCTCGTCGGAGTAGACGACTTTCTCGACACCCTTCTCGTCGAGCACGCCGTCCCATTTGGCCAGCAGCTTGCCGTAGGTCTCGATGTAATAGTCGAGCGCCTCCTCGACCGAACTGTCGAGCGCCTCGCGCTCTTCGTCCGACAGCATGTCATAGGCGTCGATGTTCACCACCACCGGGCAGTTCACCGTGCCGGGGTTGAGGTTGGCGGTCCACCAGTCGGCCTCGTTGATCGTGCCAAAGCTGAGATGCGCGTGCTGGGCGAAGCTGACGGTATCGACCACGCCCGCTTCCATCGCCTGATAGGCCTCGGTTGCGGTCACCGAGGTGGGCACGGCGCCGACGGATTCAAACGCGCGGCCAATTCCGCCGGTGGCGCGCACGCGCATGCCGTCAAAGCTTTCGAGGGTGCCGCGCGCATCGCCGGTGCCCACGATGTTGTACTGCGGCATCGGCGTGGTCATCAGCAGCTTGGCGTTCCATTGCGCCATCTCTTCGGCGACCGCCGGATGCGCGTAGACGGCGCGGCTCACCGCCCGCTCCTGCTCCAGCGTCTCGACCCCGAGGAACGGCAGTTCCAGCACGGTGATCGCGCGGTTCTTGTCGGGGTGATAGCCGGCGCAGAACTGCGCCATCTCGAACGCGCCGATCGAGATGCCGTCGAGGTTCTCGGTGTTCTTGCTGAGGCCGCCGTAAGAGATGTTCATGGTGAACTCGCCGCCGGTCTTCTCCTCGACCAGCTCGGCGATCTTATGCACGTGCTCGGTGAACTCGCGGCGCTTGCCCCAGAGCGAGACGTTCCATTCCGTCGCCATGGCCTCGGTTGCAAATGCCGCGGTGAGTGCGGCCACGCTGAGCGTGGTCGTAAGATGTTTCATGATTTCCTCCCGTTGTGGCGGAACTCCGGGCCGCCTTGGCGCTTATGCTTAGCCAAAGCGCTTCACGGCGCAACCCTCCCTGCCCTAACGTCACCTTAGCGGGCGAGTCGCATGGACAGCATGCGCCTTCGCGGTGAGCCCGCAGCTTAGGCGCAAACATGGTATACCATGGCACACTGCATCAGATTGTCACACCCACAGTTGGGGATTGCTGTTCTCTGAGCCGCCAAGACCGCGCCCTTGCGACGTTGCGTCAGTTCGTTGGAATGCAATATGTTTCCGGCCTGCGGGCAAAGATTTTTACAAAATGCTGCACTGCAGGGCAAATGATTTACAAAAAAAATCTTAGTTTACTGTGCCTTATTCAAATATTTTCGATCTGGGGTATGATCCTTGTCAGGGATGGACAGTGTCGCACGGCGACATGGAAGAGAATGGACCTAGGGAGGACCTCATGAAAGACGACGCCCAGACTGCGCCCGCCGGGACCTATGCCCCGTCCGAGGAGTTCGCCGAGAACGCTCTGATCGGCGCCGAGCAATACGACGAGATGTACGCGCAATCGGTTTCGGACCCGGATGGGTTCTGGGCCGCGGCGGCGCAGCGTCTGGAGTGGATGGCGCGGCCGACGAAGATCAAGAACACCTGCTTTGACTTCGGCAAGGTCGACATCAAGTGGTTCGAGGACGGCGTGCTGAACGTCGCCCACAACTGCATCGACCGCCACCTGCCCGAGCGCGCCGAGCAGACCGCCATCATCTTCGAGCCCGACGAGCCTTCGGACCCGGCCCAGCACATCACCTATGCCGAGCTTTACGACAAGGTGAACCGCATGGCCAACGTCCTGCTCTCGCAGGGCGTCATGCGCGGCGACCGCGTCGTCATCTACCTGCCGATGATCCCCGAGGCCGCCTATGCCATGCTGGCCTGCGCGCGCATCGGCGCCATCCATTCCATCGTCTTCGCCGGCTTCTCGCCCGACGCGCTGGCCAACCGCATCAACGATTGCGGCGCCAAGATCGTCATTACCTCTGACACCGCGCCGCGCGGCGGCCGCCGCACCGCGCTGAAGTCCAACACCGACGCAGCCCTCCTGCACTGCTCGGACAAGGTGCGCTGCCTCGTCGTCAAGCACACCGGCGACCAGACCAGCTGGATCGACGGGCGCGATGTGGACGTGAAAGCGCTGATGGAAACCGCCGGCCCCGACTGTCCGCCGCGGCCGATGAATGCCGAAGATCCCCTTTTCATCCTTTACACCTCGGGCTCGACCGGCAAGCCCAAGGGGGTTGTGCACACAAGTGGTGGATATTTGGTTTACGCCGCCCTCACCCATGAGATCGTGTTCGATTACCACGAAGGCGACGTCTATTGGTGCACCGCCGACGTGGGCTGGGTGACCGGGCATTCCTACATCGTTTACGGGCCCTTGGCCAATGGCGCCACGACGCTGATGTTCGAGGGCGTGCCGACCTATCCCGACGCCAGCCGGTTCTGGCAGGTTTGTGAAAAACACAAGGTAAATCAGTTCTACACCGCCCCCACAGCGATCCGCGCGCTCATGGGCCAAGGTGACGATTTCGTAACCAAATGCGATCTATCCTCGCTCAAGCTGCTGGGCACCGTGGGCGAGCCGATCAACCCCGAGGCCTGGAACTGGTACAACGACAAGGTCGGTCAGGGCCGCTGCCCGATCGTCGACACCTGGTGGCAGACCGAAACCGGCGGCCACCTGATGACCCCGCTGCCCGGTGCCCATGCCACCAAGCCGGGCGCGGCGATGAAGCCTTTCTTCGGCGTGCAGCCGGTGGTGCTCGAGCCCACCTCGGGCGTCGAGATCTCCGAGCGCCCGACCGAGGGCGTGCTGGCGATCAAGGACAGCTGGCCGGGCCAGATGCGCACCGTCTGGGGCGACCACGAGCGTTTTGAGCAGACCTATTTCCAGCAGTACAAAGGCTATTACTTCTCGGGCGACGGCTGCCGCGCCGATGAGGATGGCGACTATTGGATCACCGGCCGGGTCGACGACGTGATCAACGTCTCGGGCCACCGCATGGGCACCGCCGAGGTGGAAAGCGCGCTTGTCGCCCACGCCAAGGTCGCCGAGGCCGCTGTGGTGGGCTACCCGCATGCGGTGAAGGGTCAGGGCATCTATTGCTACATCACCCTGATGAACGGCATCGAGCCCAGCGAGGAGCTCAAGAAGGAGCTCCGCACCTGGGTGCGCACCGAGATCGGCCCGATCGCCAGCCCCGACCTCATCCAATGGGCCCCCGGCCTGCCAAAGACCCGCTCGGGCAAGATCATGCGCCGCATCCTGCGCAAGATCGCCGAGAA
Organism: Salipiger sp. ABN3_019; assembly: GCF_056158605.1. Classification (NCBI taxonomy): domain Bacteria; kingdom Pseudomonadati; phylum Pseudomonadota; class Alphaproteobacteria; order Rhodobacterales; family Roseobacteraceae; genus Salipiger; species Salipiger sp. ABN3_019. The sequence goes on along the minus strand of NZ_JBSWTP010000009.1, from coordinate 1,718,642 downwards.
CGACTATGGCGCGCTTGGCGACACCTCCACCCTCGCCGATCCCTCGGTCGTCGATGACCTCATCGAAAACCGCGCCAACAAAGGGTGAGCGAGATGGACGGACAAACCACCGTGACCCGCGCGCCCGTGCTTATTCTTCTCGGCCCTCCGGGGGCCGGGAAAGGCACCCAGGCCCGTAAGCTCGAAGAGACATACGGGCTGGTTCAGCTCTCGACCGGCGATCTGCTGCGCGCCGCCGTGGCGCAGGGCACCGAGGCGGGCAAAGCCGCCAAGGCGGTGATGGACGCCGGCGGGCTGGTGAGCGATGAGATCGTCATCGCCATCCTGCGCGACCGCATCAAGGCGCCCGACTGCGCCAGCGGCGTGATCCTCGACGGGTTTCCGCGCACCACCGTGCAGGCCGAGGCGCTGGACGCGCTGCTGGCCGAGAGCGGGCAAAAGATCAATGCGGCGATCAGCCTTGAAGTGGATGATGCTGCCATGGTGGACCGAATCTCGGGCCGCTACACCTGCGCCGCCTGCGGCGAGGGCTATCACGACACGTTCAAGACGCCCAAGGAGGCGGGCGTCTGCGACAGCTGCGGCGGGACAGAGATGAAGCGCCGTGCCGATGACAAGGCGGAAACGGTGGCCTCGCGTCTCGAGGCCTATCACGCCCAGACCGCCCCGCTGATCGGCTACTACGAAGGCAAAGGCGCCCTGAGCCGTATCGACGCAATGGGCAAGATCGAGGAGATCGCCGCCGGGCTCGGCGCGATCGTCGAAAAAGCGACGGGCTGAGCCGTCGGAGGCCGCTCAAAGGAGGGGCGGCCGCATTTTCAGGAGGAGGAACCGCCATGGCGGATCAATCAACGCACCATACGCATGGCGCCGAGGAGGCCGGCAAGGCCTACTGGTCGGCCAACCTGCGTCTCATCTTCATCAGCCTGATCATCTGGGCGGTCTGCAGCTTCGGCTTCGGCATCCTGCTGCGCCCGATGCTCTCGGGCATCTCGGTCGGCGGCTCGGACCTCGGGTTCTGGTTCGCCCAGCAGGGCAGCATCATCGTCTTCCTGGCACTGATTTTCTTCTACGCCTGGCGGATGAACAAGCTCGACCGTGAATACGGCGTAGACGAGGAGTAAGGCGCCATGGATCAGTTTACCATCAACCTGCTGTTCGTGGGCGCGTCCTTCGCGCTCTACATCGGCATCGCGATCTGGGCCCGCGCGGGCTCTACATCGGAATTCTACGCCGCCGGACGCGGCGTGCACCCGGTCACCAACGGTATGGCGACGGCGGCGGACTGGATGTCGGCGGCCTCTTTCATCTCGATGGCGGGCCTCATCGCCTTCACCGGCTATGACAACTCGACCTACCTGATGGGCTGGACCGGCGGCTACGTGCTGCTGGCGCTGCTGCTCGCGCCCTATCTGCGCAAGTTCGGCAAGTTCACCGTCTCCGAGTTCATCGGCGACCGGTTCTACTCGCCCACCGCGCGTCTGGTGGCCGTGATCTGCCTGATCATCGCCTCGACCACCTATGTGATCGGCCAGATGACCGGCGTCGGCGTGGCCTTTGGCCGCTTCCTCGAGGTGGACAGCACCACCGGCCTGCTGATCGGCGCGGTCATCGTGTTCGCTTACGCGGTGTTTGGCGGCATGAAGGGCGTGACCTACACGCAGGTGGCACAATACTGCGTGCTGATCCTCGCCTATACGATCCCGGCGATCTTCATCTCGCTGCAACTGACCGGCAACCCGATCCCTGCGCTTGGCCTCTTCGGCACCGAGCAGGCCACCGGCACGCCGCTGCTGCAGACGCTTGACCAGATCGTCACCGATCTCGGCTTCGGCGAATACACCGCGCACAATGGCGATACGTTCAACATGGTGCTCTTCACCCTGAGCCTGATGATCGGCACCGCCGGCCTGCCCCACGTCATCATGCGCTTCTTCACCGTTCCCAAAGTGTCGGACGCACGCTGGTCGGCGGGCTGGGCTCTGGTGTTCATCGCCCTGCTCTACCTGACGGCCCCGGCCGTGGGCGCCATGGCACGCCTCAACATCACCCAGCAGTTCTGGCCGGAAGGCGCTGCGGGTCAGGCGGTGTCGGTGGAAACCATCGAAAGCGATCCCGCCTACGACTGGATGCAGACATGGCAGCAGACCGGCCTTCTGGGCTGGGAAGACAAGAACGGCGATGGTCGCATCCAGTACTACAACGACGAGAACCCGGCGATGGAAGAGCGCGCCGCGGCAGAAGGCTGGACCGGCAACGAGCTGACCAACTTCAACCGTGACATCCTCGTGCTCGCCAACCCCGAGATCGCCAACCTGCCGGGCTGGGTGATCGGCCTTGTCGCAGCGGGCGGCCTTGCCGCGGCGCTTTCGACCGCAGCCGGTCTGCTGCTCGCCATTTCCTCGGCGGTCAGCCACGACCTCATCAAGGGTCAGATCAACCCGGCCATTTCGGAAAAGGGTGAACTGATGTCGGCCCGCGTCGCCATGGCCGTGGCCATCGCCGTCGCAACCTGGCTGGGCATGAACCCCCCGGGCTTCGCGGCGCAGACCGTGGCGCTGGCCTTCGGCCTTGCCGCAGCCTCGATCTTCCCGGCGTTGATGATGGGCATCTTCTCGAAGGTGAACAACAAGGGCGCCGTGGCAGGTATGGTCACCGGTCTGGTGGTCACGCTGATCTACATCTTCCTGCACAAGGGCTGGTTCTTCATCCCCGACACCAACAGCTACACCGACGCCGATCCGCTGCTTGGCACCATCAAGTCGACCTCGTTCGGCGCGGTGGGGGCACTGGTGAACTTCGCGGTGGCCTTCACGGTCTCGGCGATGACCAAGCCGATCCCGCAGGAAATCTCCGAGCTGGTGGAAAGCGTGCGCGTGCCGCGCGGTGCCGGTGCGGCGCAAGATCACTGATCCTTGAGCGGTCGGGGCATGGGCGCTGCGGCGCCCATGCACTATGCAAATCTCCCGCCCCGCGCTATGCCGGGGCGGGATTTTTCTTAACGATACGCACCTGCGGAGCCGCAAATGCCCCTTCAGCCCGACGACCTGCGCCGTTTCCTGACCTCGGTGCACCCCTATGACGCGCTGGATCCCGACGCGCTCGACGTGCTGGTGCCGCAGTTCCTGATCCGCCACTACAAGCCCGGCGAAGAGATCTATGCCGCCGGCGTGCAGCTTGAAGGGCTCTACCTCGTGCTGTCGGGACAGGTGGAAATCCGCGACGAGAACGGCGTCGCGGTCTCGCTGCTTGGCCAGCGCAACTCTTTTGGCGAGCGTGGGCTGATGCGCGACGGCACCGCCGCCACCACCGCAAGCGCGCTCGACGACACGACGCTGCTGCTGCTGCCGACCTATGCCTTCCGCGAGCTGATTGCCGAGCACACCGCCGCCCGGCGCTTCTTTGACCGCTCGCGCGCCGCGCGCCCGCAAAAGACCGATCTGGCGCACAGCCGGGTCGAGACGCTGATGGCCCGCGCGCCGCTGACCGTTCCACCCGAGACCCCCGCGCAAGAGGCCGCGCTGCTGATGCGCGAGGAAGGCGTCTCGTCGCTTTGCGTGACCAATGCGCGCGATCTGATCGGCATCGTCACCATTCGCGACATCTCGAACAAAGTGGTGGCCGGTGGCCTCGACACCAACACCCCGGTCTCCGAGATCATGACCTATGAGCCGGTCACCCTGCCGCCCTCGGCCATCGGCTCGGATGTGCTGCACATGATGGTCGAGCGGCGCATCGGCCACGTCCCGGTCACCGAGGCCGGGCAATTGGTGGGCATCGTCACCCAGACCGACCTCACCCGGTTTCAGGCGGTCAGCTCCGCCGAACTGGTCGCCGCGATCTCGCGCGCGCGCAGCGCCGAAGAAATGGCCGAGACCACCGCGCGCATTCCGCAGCTGCTGGCGCAGCTGGTGGCGGGCGGCAATCGCCATGAGGTGACCACGCGGCTGATCACCGACATCGCCGACACGGTGACCCGCCGCCTTCTGGCGCTGGCCGAGGAAGACCTTGGCACCGCGCCCGTGCCGTGGCTGTGGCTCGCCTGCGGCTCGCAGGGGCGGCAGGAACAGACCGGCGTGTCGGATCAGGACAACTGCATGATCCTTGACGACAGCGCCAGCGAACGCGACATGGAATACTTCGCGGAGATGGCGAAGTTCGTCTGCGATGGCCTTGATAAGGCGGGATATTACTACTGTCCCGGCGACATGATGGCGACCAACCCGCGCTGGCTGCAGACGGTGTCGAAATGGCGCGAATATTTCCGCGGCTGGATTGGCACCCCCGACCCCGAGGCGCAGATGCTCGCCTCGGTGATGTTCGACCTGCGCCCCATCGGCGGCACCAAATCGCTCTATGAGGACCTGCAGGAAGAGACTTTGGAGGCGGCTTCGAAGAACTCGATCTTCACCGCGCATATGATCTCCAACTCGCTCAAGCACACGCCGCCTCTGGGGCTGCTGCGCGGCTTTGCGACGATCCGCTCGGGCGAGCACAAGAACACCGTCGATCTCAAGCACAATGGTGTGGTGCCGGTGGTCGATCTGGCGCGGGTCTACGCGCTGCAGGCGCGGCTGCCCGAGGTCGGCACACGCGCCCGCATCGAGGCTGCGATCGCCGCTGGCGCCGTGTCCGGATCGGGCGGGCAGGATCTGCTGGATGCCTATGATTTGATTGCCGAAACGCGGCTCGAACATCAGGCGGGTCTGGTCAAACGGGGTGAAAAGCCCGACAATTATCTTGCGCCAACCACGCTGTCGGATTTCGAGCGCAGCCACCTGCGCGACGCCTTCGTGGTGGTCAAATCGATGCAATCGGCCATCGGCCACGGGCGCGGCATGCTGAGCTGAGGCGGGCCTGAGCAAGGACCTGAGGGGGGAGAGATGTTCTACGAATTGATCGCGGTGCTGGTGGCGGGCGTGGCCGGTGCGGGCGTGGTGATGCTGCTGAGCAAGGCGAGCCGGGGCCGTCTGCCCCGCTGGGCGATCCCGGTGGGTGCGGGGCTGGCCATGCTGGGCGCTTCCATCGCCAGCGAATACGGCTGGTATGACGCCACCGCGCGCGCGCTTCCGGGCGGTGTCGAGGTGGTCGAAACCCATGCCTCCAGCGCCGCCTGGCGGCCTTGGACCTACGCATGGCCGATGACCGACCGCTTCATCGCCGTCGATGCCGCCGGGCGGCGTGAGAACGCGCAGACGCCGGGGCTTTATCTCGCCGATCTCTACTTCTTCGCGCGCTGGCACCCGACGCAGGTGGTTGAAATCATGGTCGATTGCCCCGGTCAGCGCCGTGCCGACCCGATGGGCAGCGATGGCGGCGACCCGCGCTGGCGCGAGGTCGGGGCCGAAGACGCGATCCTGTCGGCGGTCTGCTCGGAGCGCGCCGCATGAGCAAGCTGAGCCTGCGCTTCCGCGTCTTCCTTTTCTTCGCATTGCTCGCCGTCGGCGGCGCGGGGATCGTGGCGCTGTCGCTCTGGCTCGGCTATGGACGCGCGCTGGCGACCACCTCGGGCAATGGGTTTTTCTTTGCCGGGGTTCTGGCGGTCTTCGGCATCGTCGCGCTCTGCACCGGCATCTGGCTGCTGTTCGACGAGAATATCGCCAAGCCGGTCGAGAGCCTCGCCGCCGAAATGCGCATCCGCGCCCATGCCGGGATCGACAAGCAGGTCGACACCCATGGCGCGCGCTATCTGGGCGATCTGGCCCATGCCGCGCAGGCGGTCTCGGCCAAGCTGGGCGAGACGGCGCTGCAAAGCGCGCAGCGGGTTGCCGATGAGACCGCGCAACTGGCGGCGGACAAGGCGCGGCTCACCGCCCTGCTCACCGAGATCCCTGTGGCCACGATCATGGTCAGCCCCAAGGGCCAGATCGTGCTCTACGACGGTCAGGCCGCCGAGGTGCTCTCACAAATCCACGTGCCGCGCCTCAACGCGGCGATCACCGATTACTTCCTCGCTTCGGGCGTCGAAGCCGCCGTGCGCGAGTTGCACCGCACGGGCCGCGAGGTCGCGCTCACTCTGCGGTCGGTGGACGAGGCGCAAAGCTACGACGGGCGGATGAAACCTCTCGACGGCGGCGGCTACCTGCTGATCATCGAAGGCGCCCACGCCAGCATCGCCCCCGAGGCAGAGCGCCCGCTGGTCTTCGACTTCTCGCTGCTCACCGCCCATGCGCCCGAGGCGATCGAAGAGACGCCGCTGCGCGCCCTCACCTATGTGGTCTTCGACACCGAGACGACCGGGCTTTTGCCGCATAAGGACGAGGTGGTGCAGATCGGCGCGGTGCGCGTGGTGGGCGGGCGCATCGTGCCGGGCGAGCGGATCGACCAGCTTGTCGATCCCGGCGCGCCGATCCCGCCCTCTTCGACCAAAGTGCACCGGGTGACCGACGCCATGGTGCGCGGCAAGCCCGATATCTTCGAGGCCGGGCGGCGGTTCCACCATTTCGCCCGCAACGCGGTGATCGTGGCGCATAATGCGCCCTTCGACATGGCCTTTCTGCGCCGCCATCAGGCGCGCATGGGGGTGGAGTGGAGCAATCCGATCCTCGACACGGTGCTGCTGTCGGCGGTGCTCTTCGGCACCACCGAGACACATACGCTGGACGCGCTCTGCGAGCGGCTCGGCGTGACCATCCCGCCCGAGTTGCGGCATACGGCGCTTGGCGATGCGCAGGCCACGGCCGAGGTGCTGGTCAGGATGCTGCCGATGCTCGAAGCGCGGGGGATGACCACCTTCGGCGAGGTGGTGGAACAGACACGGCAGCACGGCAGACTTCTGGAAGACCTGAACTGAGGCTGTCGAGCGCCGCCTGAAGCGCCCCGCGCGGAAGCCGCGCCAGCGGCACCGCCCGCAGCCCGTCCAGCCGCGGCGCAAGCGCGCGCAGCGCGGCGTCGAGCGCCATAGCTCGCGGGATCACCCTCTCGCCGGTCTCGCGATGCGGCACCGGCAGCGGCCAATATGCGCAGACCGGCGGCACCGAACGCAGCACCCCCGGCAGCGCCTCGGCCGCGGCGCTGTCGAGCGCGATCACCACCTGCGCGGGCGCGAACGCCTGCATGGGGCGCGGCGGCTCGGCGGGCGGCATGCCTTGCGCCTGCAGCACCGCCGCGAGCAGCGGATCGACCCGCCCCGCAGGCTGCACCCCCGCCGAGATCCAGACCGCCTGCCCCCAGAGCCGCCGCCGCGCCAGCGCCGCTGCCAGCGGCGACAGCTGCGCCCCGTCACGGCAGAGAAACAGCACGCGCGGCAAGCCAGCGGCGCTGCGGCCCCGATCTGGCCGCCGATCTTGCCCCCTTGTTAACCCTTGAGTTGGCCCGTCGAGCTCGGACAGACGGCCAAGCGCCACATCCGCCGTCAGCCAGTCCACCACCTGCCCCAGCGCCGCCGGAACCGCATGATAGAGCCGCAGCGGCCCGCGCACCCGCTGCGCCAAAAGCCCCGCCTCGCAAAGCGCCGCCAGATGCGCCGAAAGCGTCGAGCCCGGCACCCCGAGTGCGCTGGCCAGAGCGCCCGCAGGCAGCGGATGCGGCAGATGCCGGATCAGCAGCCGGACCAGCCGCAGGCGCAGCGGGTTGCCAAGCAGCGTCAGCCGGGTTTGACAGAGCGTCTCCATGCGCACCCCCATAGCGCGCCACGTCTCAAGACATGGTAAACACGCGCCCACTTGACCTTTGCGCGGCGCGGCCCTAGCGCTCTGCCCATGGCACAGGCACCCCTTCTTCAGCTTTCCGACATCTCGCTCACCTTCGGGGGCGAGCCGGTCTTCTCCGGCCTTTCGCTCAACGTCCAGCCCGGCGACCGCGTCGCGCTGGTCGGGCGCAATGGCTCGGGCAAATCCACCTTGATGAAAGTCATGGCGAGCTTCGTCGAGCCCGACACCGGCGACCGCATCGTGCCGCCGGGCATTTCGGTGGGCTATATGGAGCAGGAGCCGGACCTTTCGGGCTTTGAGACGCTGGGCGACTATGCCGCCGAAGGGCTTGGCCCGGCAGAGATGTATAAGGTCGAAGCGGCGGGCGAAGGGCTCGGCTTCGATCCCGAGCGCCCGGTCGCCACCGCTTCGGGCGGCGAGCGGCGCCGCGCCGCGCTGGCCAAACTGATGGCCGAAGACCCGGACGTCATGCTGCTCGACGAGCCGACCAACCACCTCGACATCACCGCCATCGGCTGGCTCGAGGCGGAACTCAAGCGCACCCGCAAGGCCTTCGTGCTGATCTCGCACGACCGGCGCTTCCTCGAGAATCTCACCCGCGCCACGCTGTGGATCGACCGCGGTGCGGTGCGCCGTCAGGAACAGGGCTTCGCCGGTTTCGAAGAGTGGCGCGACAAGACATGGGCCGAAGAGGACGAGGCCCGCCACAAGCTCGACCGCAAGATCAAGGCCGAGGCGAAATGGGCGGTCGAGGGCATCTCGGCCCGCCGCACCCGCAACCAGGGCCGGGTGCGCGCGCTGCAGGCGCTGCGCGCCGAACGTTCCTCGCAGATCCGCCGTCAGGGCACGGCGGCGATGGAGCTGTCGTCCGGCCCGACCTCGGGCAAGAAGGTGATCGAGGCGACCGGGCTCACCAAGGGCTTTGGCGACAAGCAGATCGTCAAGGATTTCTCGCTGACCGTGATGCGCGGCGACCGGGTGGCGTTCGTCGGCCCGAACGGCGTCGGCAAGACCACCCTCATCCGCATGCTGATGGGCGAGATCGCGCCCGATGCGGGCAGCGTCAAGCTGGGCACCAACCTGATGCCCGCCATCTTCGACCAGAGCCGCGCGCGGCTCGACCCGGATATGAGCCTGTGGGAAAGCCTCACCGGCGATCCCGAGATGCGGGTTTCGGGCAAGGCCGATCAGGTGCTGGTGCGCGGCCAGCCCAAGCACGTGGTGGGCTATCTCAAGGAGTTCCTGTTTGACGAGCGGCAGGCCCGCGCGCCCGTGCGCTCGCTCTCGGGCGGCGAGAAGGCGCGGCTGCTGCTGGCCAAGATCATGGCCAGCGAAAGCAACATGCTGGTGCTCGACGAGCCGACCAACGATCTCGACGTGGAAACGCTGGACCTGCTGCAGGATCTGCTGGGCGAGTATGATGGCACGGTGCTGCTGATCAGCCACGACCGCGACTTCCTCGACCGCGTCGCCAGCACCACCATCGCGATGGAGGGCGACGGCCTCGCCATCCCCTACGCCGGCGGCTGGAGCGACTATCAGGCGCAGAAGGCCGAAGCCGAAGCGGAGGCCGCGCCCAAGGAAAAGCCCGCCACGAAGTCCGCCAAGGACGGCCCCGCCGCGCCGAAACCGAAAGCGCAGCCGAAGGGCATGAGCTTCAAGGACAAGCACCGGCTGGAAGAGCTGCCGGGACTGATCGACCGGCTGACCGCCGAGATCGGCAAGCTCGAAGGGCTGCTGGCGGACCCCGAACTGTTCACCCGCGAGCCGGTGAAGTTCAAAAAGGCCACCGAGGCGCTGGACGAGCGGCAGCAGAAGCTGGCCGCTGCCGAAGAGGAATGGCTGGAACTGGCGGAAAAGGCCGAAGAGGCGTCCTGAGGGACAAATCTCTTCGAAGAGATTTGCAAGAGCCTTCGAAGGCTCTTGCGCCCTGCCCGGCCATAATTTTTGGCCTGAATCTTTGACCTGCCTCTGCGGCCTTACTCTCCGGGCTGGCCCAGCGGCACGCGTTTCTCGGCGATCACCATGAACCCGACGGTCAGCAGGATCCGCACCACGTGGTGCAGGCTGACCAGCGCCGGGTTCGCCGCCAGCGACAGGGCGATGATCGACATTTCGGTCACCCCGCCCGGCGCGTAAGAGATCATCAGGTGCAGAAACGGAATGTCGGTCGCCGCCGCCAGCGCCAGCGCAAAGCTGCCCCCCAGCGCCAGCATCCACAGCACCGACACGAGGCTCAGCCATGCCGAGCGGCGCAGCATCGCTGCCGTCATGCCGCTGAAGCGCACGCCGAGCGAGCTGCCCACCACCACCTGCGCCGCAGCGATCAGCCAGAACGGCAGATGCATGTCCACCACGCCCGACAGCGTCAGCCCCGCCGAGAGCAGCAGCGGCCCGGTGATCTGCCCCGCCGGCAGTTTGATGCGCGAGGCGATCAGCAGTCCGGCCAGCGCCGCCATCACGATCAGCGCCAGCTCGCGCAGGGTGACCGGCCCCGAGGGCATCACGCTCTGCCCCGCTGCGCTGCCCACCGGATGGCCGACCCAGAGCGACAGCGCCGAGGGCAGGATCGAGATAACCAGAATGATCCGCAGGAATTGCTGCGCGGTCAGCAGCCGCAGATCGGCCCCCGCCTTTTCGCCCAGCACAAGGCTTTCCATCAGCCCGCCGGGCGTGCCCGCGTAAAAGGCCGTGGCGCGGTCATAGCCGCCAAGCCGCCGGAAGATCAGGAAATTGCCGCTGTGGCAGAGCACCACAAACACCGCCAGCGCGCCGAGGGTCAGCGGCAGTTCGGGCAGCAGCGCAAGGATCTGCGGCGTCACCTGCGTGCCGATCATCACCCCGATGAGGCCGATGAACACCGTGCGGAACTTCATCGGAAAGCCGTAGTCGGCCAGCGCGCTCTTCTGGAACAGCGCCACCGCTAGGCCCGAGGTGAACAGCGAGCCCAGCATGAAGGGCATTGGCAAATGCGCCAGCTGCGCCAGCCAGCCGCCGATGCCGCCCGCGATGAGCAGGCAGCCGGTGGTAAAGATCATCCGGAGGGAAAGCGTTGAGAGACTCATGTCCGGACATAAGCCCAAGGCCGTGAGACGTGCAATGCCGCACGGACACACACACGGACACACACACGCCCCACCGGCCTAGCGCCGATCAGGCCATCGCGCCCTGCGCATCCAGATCGCTGAAGTATCTGCGCGCGCTTTCCAGCGTCCGCAGCAGCTCTTTGGTGGAGCGGGTGATATAGAGCGGATATTCGAACAACATGCTGACCCGCAAATTCGGGTTGATGATGATCGTCTTGCGGATCGTCGTGTCGGCATCCTCCTGCGGGTGGATCATGCCAAAGGTGTTCGACAGCATCCCGTCAGGGTCGGAGAGGATCGGAAAGCTAATCTCCTTGCCGCTGCGCTCTGCGACCTTGTCGCACCAGCGCTGCAGCTCGGGCACCGTGTTGCGCGCGACACCCACAGTCTTGACGCCCGCGTTGCGCAGGCTCGGCTGGATGGCCGCGATGCGGGCCAGTTCCTTGGTGCAGGTCATCGAAAACGGATCGGCGATGCTGAAAAAGATCGCCCAGTTGCCGCTGATATACGGGTGGAAGGTCAGTTTCCCCATGGTCGACTGAGCCGAGAAATTGGGGAAGAACTCGCCGATCCGCGGCGACCATTTCGCAGAGTTCGTGTAGTCGGACGGAACTTCGACCCAGGTGTCGGGAACCTCCCGCAGGTACTTTCTCTTGTCTCGTTGCATATTGCTTCTGCCCTTGTCTCGGCCTGTCGTGCGGCCAGCCTGTGGAACCCGTTGCTTCGGGCTTTGCGTTGGGGTGAGACGAGTCCGGCCCGCGGTGAGCGGCATTCGCCCGAGAAGCCGGCAGCACGGACCGCGCCGCGATGTGTCTTCTCGGCAGCTTGCCCCACCAAATCTCTACCTAGGGTCAATTCGGTAACTATTTGTTAACCTTCTCTCAAGCTCATCTCGAAGCGCGCATTGCGCGTTTCCGCAAGACCTAAGCAACTTTGCCACAGTGTGATGCGGGTCTTTGCAGCCCTAAGGAGAGTTCTGACGCGGCCTCCGCAACGAAAAACGCCGCGCCCGGAGCCGGGCACGGCGCTTGAGATGAGCATATGCGCGAATTGCCTTGGCGCCGCTTCAGCGCGACAGGTCGCTGGCGATCCGGTCGGCAAGCTGATCGGTGGCCGCGCCTGCTGCTGCCGCGATGCCTGCGGCCCCGGCGGAAGGCAGCTGTGTGCGGATGTCGAACCGCGTCACCCGCTCGCGGATGATGCGGTCGTAGGACGAGAGCGCATATTGGCCCGAAAGCTCGAAGGTGCCGTTCGCCCGCGCCACCATCGAGGAGACGCGCACATGCACCGCCGCCTGCGACGGCTCTTCCAGCGGCCAAGGCTCGGCGGCGACGGTGGCGCTGCTGATCAGGCCCAGCCGCTCGGCAAGGCTCTGGGTCATGGCGCGGCGCGGATCGTCGGCCCAGAGCGCGCTTTCCACTTGGGTGAGCGCGCCGCTGGCATCCTCGATCAGGATCTCCGAGGCCTCGGCATAGGCGGGCAGCGAGACCTCGCGCACCTCCAGCGTCGACACGGCGAGGCGCTGAGCGGTCACCGGCGCGGCGCTGTCGATCCGATAACGCGGCTCGGTGCCGCAAGCGGCAAGCAGCGGGAGCAGGAGAAGCGGCAGGAATTTCATAGTCATGGTCATCTTTCCTCTCAGCGCCCGAAGAGCAGCGAGTTGGGATTGCGTTCGATCGAGCGGGCGAGCTTGTTGAGCGCCTCTGCAGCGCTCTGCACCTCGCGCAGCGCCGAGACGGTCTGACGGTTGAAGGCGGACTGGCCATCATAGCCAGAGATCACCGACTCCGCCTCGGCCACCAGCCGCTGGATGCGGGCCGAAAGCTCGGGCAACGTGGCGACCGCCTCTTCCACCGCCGCGGCGGCGTCGCGGGCAGAGGCCAGCGTGGCGTTGGTGTTCTCGACCACCCCGCCAGCGCGCAATTCGGCCAGCGCGCCCTGCGCCTCCTGCAGCATCGCCGAAAGGTCGGACGGCAGCTGCCGCGTGCTGTCCTGATCGACGAATTTGCCTGCGCCATCGAGGAACTCCCCGGCCTCGGCCACGAAGCTCTCGAGGTCCAGCGCGGTCGCCTTTTGCGTCAGCGCGCGCAGGTCTTCGATCAGACCGGGCACACCGGCGGCGCTTTCCTCGACCGAACCGGCCACCGAGGTAACCTCTTCGGCAGCGGCCTCCGCGGCCTCCAGCGCCGACACCAGCTGGGTGATCGCCCCGGCGTTGCGCATGTCTTCGATCACTCCGCGCAGATCGGCCACGGCGCCGCGCAACTCGCCCGGAATGGCTTGGGTCTCATCGCTGCCAAGCAGGCCCCGTGCATCCTCGACAAGGCCGATCACCGCGTCAGGCGCGTCCCGCAGCCGCGGGTTCGCGGCAAAGCTTTCGATCGACGACAGCGTGTCGATGGCCTGATCCATCAGGTCCTCGACCGGCAGGTCATTGATGCGCTGGAACAGGCCCTCGGCGGTGGCGGTGACATCGGGCAGATCCGACGGCACCGACGGAATGAGCGGCGCGTCCTGCGCGAAGATACCGAAGGTGGCGGGCGCAGCGTCGGGGATCTCTGCAAGCTCGACCACCAGCGACTGGCTGAACAGGTTCTGCGAGGCCAGCCGTGCGCGCAGCCCGTTCTTCACCGCGTTCGACAGGAAGGCGATGGTCTCGGATTGCGGCGCTTCCTCATCCAGACCCAGCGCGCGCGGGTCGATTGACAGCGTGGTGCGCAGGCGAACCGATTGCTCCTCGCCCTCGCCGTCGATGAAGGCACCGATCTCGGTCACCCGGCCAATGCGCAGGCCGCGGTAGGTGACGGCCGAGCCGACCTCGAGGCCGCGCACCAACTCGTCGAACTCTGCGGTGAGTTCCACGGCGTTGGAGATGGTCTCGGAGAACAGGCTGTCGCGGGCCAACTCCTCGTCGTCATAAAGGTCAAAGGCATAGCCCGCGGGCACCGGGTTGCCGCCCGACACCACCGTGTCGAAGGCGAGGCCGCCACGGATCAGCGCCGCGACCGAGCCCACCGACAGGTTGAGCCCGCTGGGACCGAAGTTCACCGAGAACCCCGAGGTGTCCCAAAACCGCGTCGCGGTTGTGATGCGGCGATCGTTGGGGGCCTCGATGAAGGCATCCACGGCGACGCCATTGCCGCGTTCGAGCAGGCGCGGCGTTTCGATCCGGCCCACTTCGATGCCCTGATAGAAGATCGGCGCGCCGGGCGACAGCTGGGTGCCGTCTTCGGCGCGGATGGTGATGCGCGTGCCCTTCACGCCCGGACGGACCAGCGGCGACTGGTCGAGGCCGCGAAACTTGGTGGTGCCGCCCGCGCCCTCTTGCGGAGTGAAGCCCGCCTCGATGTAGACGCCCGACAGCACGGTCGACAGGCCCGAGATGCCCGAGGCGGAGACTTCGGGGCGGACCACCCAGAACTCGGCATCCGAGGGCAGCGAGTTGAGCACGTTGCGATCGATGCGCGCCTTGACCTCGACGGTGGACAGATCGCCCGCGAATTCCACCTCCTCGACCGTGCCGATGATCACGTCGCGGTAGCGGATGGTGGTTTCCTCGGCGGTGATGCCCGCCGCGTTCTCGAAGGTGATCTCGATCAGCGCGCCGCGTTCGGCAAAGCTCTGCCACGCGATGAACAGCGTCACCGCGATGGCCGCCAGCGGCACCAGCCAGACCAGCGAGAGGTTGCGCCAGACAGACCGGCGCTTGGGCTCGACCGACATCTGCGCCGGTTTCGGATCACTCATTCTTTGTCACTTTCACTCGCGTCCCAGATCAGCCTTGGGTCGAAGCTCTGCGCCGAAAGCATTGTAAATGCAACGGAAAGCGCAAAGCTGATGGCTGCAATCCCGGGGTTGATGGCGGCGGCGAAATCCATCTGCACAAGGGCCGTCAGGATCGCCACCACAAAAACGTCGATCATCGACCAGCGGCCGACGAATTCCACCACCTCGTAAAGATGCTGGCGTTTGCCCGGAGAGAGTTTCACCCGATGCGTCACGCTCAGCGCCAGATAGGCGATGGCAATGAACTTGGCGACGGGGATCATGATCGAGGCAAAGAACACGATCCCCGCGATGCCGTAGCTGCCATGGTGGATAAGGTCGACCACCCCGCCAAAGATCGTGCTGTTGGTGGTCTTGCCCAGCATGGTGGTCTTCAGCATGGGATAGACATTGGCGGGCACATAGACCACCAGCCCCGCCCCCAGCCACGCCCAGACCCGCTGCAGCGAGGTTTCGTCGCGGCTCGACAGATGCGAGCCGCAGCGCTCGCAGCGCTCGGGGCCCGGCACATGGACCTTGCCGCATTCGGTGCAGGCGATCATGCCCGCGGCGCGCGCAGTCAGGACTCGCGGCGCGCTTCCAGCGTCTTCCATAGGGTTACCCTGCACATGAATGTATCTTTGAGCACGGTCACGAGGACCAATGCAACGAAGGCCCAGAACGCCGGTCCGATCGACAGATGCGCCAGCCCCGCCACTTTCACCAGCGCCACGGCGACGCCGACGATGAACACCTCGGCCATGGCCCATGGCCGCAGGTGATCGGCGAGACGAAAGAAGAACTCGGCATGGCGCGCCGGACGATGGCCGAAGGCCATGGGCGCCATCACATAGACCAGCGACAGAAAGCGGATCGACGGCAGAATGACGATCAGCGCCGCCATGACGATGGTCAGCGGCGCGGTCATCCCGTTCGAAAATGCGAGGATCGTGTCGAGCAGCGAACTGCGCTGCACCCTCCCCGCCACCGAAAGTTCGAGGAACGGGAAGAAGATCGCCGCCACCATCAGCACCAGTGCCGAGAGCGCCAGCATGATGATCCGCGTCATCGCCGAGGTGCGCGGCGCCTCCAGCACCTCATGGCAGCGCACGCAGCGCGCGGTCTCGCCGGGGGCGATGTCGCGCTCTTCATGCAGCGTGTCACACAAGGGGCAGGCAATAAGGTGCTCGGCCTGCTCCGCGGTGAAGGCGGGCGGCGGCAGGACCGGATTGATCTCCGGCGGGAGTTCTTCGGCAACCACATCGGCGAGGCTCATGCGCCCAATCTAGAGTTCCCCGCACCCCAAGGAAAGGTCTGAGCGTCCAGAGCTTTGCCGCTGCCCGCGAAGCAGGCAGCGGGTGTGCTTTCGGGGTGGCACCTCCGTAGAATTGTCGACAATCCACATTCGACTCGCTACCACGTGGGGCAGAATGACACTGCAAGACCGGAGGTCCCGACTGCCCATGAGATGTTTCTACGCTCCCGAAACCGAAGGTCATGATCCGCAGTTCCGCCTCACCCATGGCACCGTGGTGCGCAACGCCGAGCGCGCCGAACGTGCCAAGCTGCTGCTCGAAGGGCTCTCGCACCTCGATCTGACCGCCGAGACCCCGCCCGAAGCGCCGCGCGCCGCCTATGAGGCGGTGCATACCCCCGAGTTCGTCCGCTTTCTCGAGACCGGCTGGGAAGAGTGGCAGAAGCTGCCGAACGCCGGGCCCGAGGTTGTGCCCAATGTCTTTCCGCGCGGCGAAGTAACCACCTACCCCGAGACGATCATCGCCCGCGCGGGCTGGCATATGTCCGACACCTCTGCCCCGATCGGCGCGAAAAGCTGGGAGGCGACGCGCCGCTCGGCAGATTGCGCCGTGGCTGCGGCCAACGCGGTGATCGACGGCGCCCCCGCCGCCTATGCGCTGTGCCGTCCGCCCGGGCACCACACCACCGCCGATGTGGCGGGCGGTCACTGCCTGATGAATGTCACCGCCATCGCCGCGCAACAGCTGCGCACGGCGCATGAGCATGTGGCGGTGCTGGATATCGACGTGCACCACGGCAATGGCACGCAGGCGATCTTTTATGACCGCGCCGATGTGCTGATGGTTTCGGTCCACGCCGAGACCCATGACTACTATCCGTTCTACACCGGCTATGCCCATGAAACCGGCACGGGTGCCGGTCAGGGGTTCAACCTCAACCTGCCGCTGCCGCGCAGCACCACCTCGGAGGCATGGCTTGCCGCGGTCGATCAGGGGCTGGAGCGGATCAAGGCCTATGCGCCGGGCGCGCTGGTGCTCAGCCTCGGGCTCGACGCGCATGAAAATGACCCCCTTGACGGCATGAAGGTCAGCTTCGATGGTTTCG
This sequence comes from Salipiger sp. ABN3_019, assembly GCF_056158605.1. Lineage (NCBI taxonomy): Bacteria > Pseudomonadati > Pseudomonadota > Alphaproteobacteria > Rhodobacterales > Roseobacteraceae > Salipiger > Salipiger sp. ABN3_019. The sequence continues at coordinate 1,701,778 of NZ_JBSWTP010000009.1, read as the reverse complement.
CCGAAGCCGGACGCCGGATTGCCGCGGCGGGGCTCCCCACGGTGATCGTACAGGAAGGCGGGTATCTCTCGCCCGATCTGCCCACTTCCCTCGCCGCCTTCATGGGCGGTTTCCTCGGCAAGGACCCGCGCGCGGCCTGACGGCGCGCATCTGGAATTCGGAGACATATGACATGAACAAGATCCCCAACTCGCTGCACGCCTCGGACATCGCGCACAGCATGCACCCCTACACCAACATGCGTCTGCATGAGGAACAGGGACCGATGATCATCACGCGTGGCGAGGGTGTCCACGTCTACGATTCCGAAGGCAAGGAATACATCGAAGGGCTCGCGGGCCTGTGGTCGGTCGCCGTGGGCTTCTCGCAGCCGCGCCTGACCGAAGCGGCGGCCAAGCAGATGGCCGAGCTGCCCTATTACCACACCTTCGCCCATAAGGCGCATGAGCCCTCGATCCGCCTCGCCGAGAAGCTGGCCGAGATGACCCCCGAGGGCATGGACCGCGTGTTCTTCACCAACTCGGGCTCCGAGGCGAACGACACCGTCATCAAGATGGTCTGGTTCTACAACAACGCCCTTGGCCGCCCGGAGAAGAAGAAGTTCCTCGCCCGCAACAAGGCCTACCACGGCATCACCATCGCCTCTGGCTCGCTCACCGGCCTGCCGGCGAACCACAAGGATTTCGACCTGCCCGCGATCCCGGTGACCCACCTCACCTGCCCGCACTACTGGAAGTGGGCCGAGGAAGGCGAGACCGAGGCCGACTTCACCGCGCGCCTGCTGAAAGAGGCCGAGGACACTATCCTCGCAGAAGGCCCCGAGACCATCGCCGGTTTCATCGGCGAGCCGGTGATGGGCGCTGGCGGCGTGATGACCCCGCCCGAGGGCTACTGGCCGGGCATCCGCGCGCTCTGCGACAAGTATGACATCCTGCTGGTCTCGGACGAGGTGATCAACGGCTTCGGTCGCTGCGGCACCCCCTTCGGCTGTGAGAAATACGGCTTCACCCCCGACATTATGGTGACCTCGAAGCAGCTGACCTCGTCCTACATGCCGCTGGCCGCGATCATCGTGAACGACAAGGTCTACAACACCATCGCCGATCACACCGCCAAGCTGGGCACCTTCGGCCATGGTTTCACCGGCTCGGGCCACCCCGTCGCCTGCGCCGTGGGTCTTGAGAACCTCAAGATCATCGAAGAGCAGGACCTGATGGGCAACGCCGCCCGTCTCGAAGCCAAGTTCCAGGAAGGTCTGCGCAAGTTCGCCGATCACCCGCTGGTGGGCGAAGTGCGCGGCGTCGGCCTGATCGGCGGCATCGAACTGGCCAAGGACAAGGCAAAGCGCCAGAGCTTCGAGCCCGGCGGCAAGGTCGCCCCGCAGGTGGTGAAATTCTGCGCCGAAGAGGGCCTCATCCTGCGCGCGGTCTACGAGACTGTCGCGCTCTGCCCGCCGCTGATCGTCACCGAGGAAGACATCGACAAGATCCTCGCGCGGCTCGGCAAGGCGCTCGACCGTGGCTGGGAATGGGTGCAGGCCGAAGGTCTGGTCTGACCGCCGCGAATCTTTGGACATAGTTTTAGGGGCGCCCGCGTGGCGCCCTTTTTCCTGCCTTTTGAGCAGCGCCACCCCCGATCTGCGGCCGTTCTGACCGGTATTGCGACAATATTTTGTCACCGGGCATGTTAAGCTGCGTCATTACAGCTTTTTCGCATTCGAATTAAAAAATATATACTCATGCATCGCTTGCCTATTTTCCTCGCTTTGACCAATGCACTCCGATGACCAGTAAACAGGCCCAACTTGACGCAGCGCTGACCCGCATCGCCGCCGCCATCGATCTTGAGTTGAGCGTCCCCGTTCCGCAGCAGTTGCGCGGCGCACTGGAGTTCGGCATCGCCTCGGGCCAGCTTCCGATCGGGGCCCGCCTGCCCTCGGTGCGCAGCATGGCGCGCAAGCTCAGCCTCTCGCCGGTGACGGTCAGCAACGTCTATGCGACGCTGCAGGGCGCGGGCCATCTGGAAGGGCGCGTGGGCTCTGGCACATTTGTCAGTCGCAACGCGCCGGTGGCCGACCCCGAGAAGTTCCACGCGCTGGAGAAGGCGATCACCGAGCTTATCGCTCTTGCGCGGGACTGTGGCATCAGCCGCGACGATCTGGCGACCCGCATCGGCATGGACCGCACCAGCGACGAGCGCCCGCTGCGTCTGCTCATGCTGGGCAATTTCACTGCGGCGACGCGGGATTATGCCGCCGATGTGCGCCCCCATCTGCCGCTTGGCGACAGCATCGAGACAGCGATCCTCGACGATATCTCCGACGACCCGCCGCAGGGCTACGATCTGGTCCTGACGCCGCGCACCCTGCTGCCGCAGGCGCGCGCGCTGTTTCCGGACATCGAAGTTCTGGGGCTGACGGTCCTGCCGAATGAGGCGACGCGCGTCGCGCTTGCCGCGATCCCGCCCACTGCGGCGGTGGTGGGCTATTCGTATTTCCCCACCTATGTGTCGATGATGAAAGCCAATCTTCTGCGCTACGCCCCGCATCTGGCGCGGCTTGACATGGTGGTGCGCGGCGACGAGAGCGAGGCCGCGCGCGCCAAGATCAAGGGCGCCGACGTGCTGGTCTATTCCACCGGCGCAGAGCAGATGGCGGCGCATTTGCAGTCCGGACAAAGCGCCTTCGAATACCGTCACAGCCCCGACAGCGCCGAGCTTCGCGAAGAGCTTTTGCCAATGCTGGAGCGCTGCCGCCAGAGACCCGCGCGGGGCTGACGCCCACACCGCGGCAGACACTAGCCATCATGCAAAAAGGGCGTCCCCATCGCTGGGAACGCCCTTTTTTCAATTCTTGCCGTATGCGACCGACGCTCAGCGATAGCCGTGCAGCGTGCCGTCGCCCGAGACCACATAAAGCGTGCCGCCCGAAACGATCGGGCGCGTGGTCGCGCCGCCTTCGATCGGGGTGGTGCCCACAAGCTGGCCAGAGGCCGGATCAAAGGCCCGCAGCACCCCATCCGAAGAGGCGACGATCAGCCGCCCGCCCGCAAGGATCGGGCCGTGGTGCACAAAGGCGCTGTCACGGCGCTTCTGCGGACGCCGCACCGGCTCGTAGCCCGGCAGGTCCACCGCCCAGATTTGCGCGCCGGTGTCCGCGTTAAGCCGCACCAACTGGTTCTGATCCGAGACCAGATAGACGGAATCGCCCACCGGCCAGACCGCATCGAGCGCGCCCATGCGCGCCGTCCACAGCCGCTCGCCGCTGGCAAGGCTCAGCGCCACAACACGGCCCGAGTGGTTGCCCACATAGACCTTGCCGTTCGAGATCAGCGGATCGCCGGTGATATCGGTGATCGTCGCCAGCGCGCTGCCGTTGCGGCTGCCCGCCACATCAGCGCTCCAGCGCCGCAGCCCGCCCTGACGGAAGGCCGCCTGAACCGCACCCGACCCAAAGGCAAAGACGACGATCTCGCCGTCGAGCGCAGGTGCCGGGGCCCCGGCGACATTGTTGTAATCCTCGGGGTAGTCGATGCGCCAGCGCACGCGGCCCGTGTCGGCCTCGATTGCCCAGCCGACGGAATCGCCGGAGGTCAGATAGACCAGCCCGCCCCGCACCGTCGGCGCGCCGGTGGCCGTGCCACCCAGTTGCTGCGTCCAGATCTCGGCGCCGGTGGCGGCATCAAGCGCGGTCACCTTGCCAAAGCCCGAGGCCACGTAGAGCCGGTTGCCCTCGACCGCGAGACCGCCGCCCTGCGCCTGTTTCGCCTGATCGCGGCTCGGCACCATGCTCTTTTGCCACAGCACGCTGCCGTTGGTTCCGACGGCGCTGACCGTGTGGCCCGAGTCCATGGTGAAGATGCGCCCGCCAGCGGCCACGGGATCGACGTTGAGCCGCGCCCGCTTGCCATCGCCCGCCCCGATCGACGTGGCGAAAACCTGCTGCAGCGGCAGCGACAGCGCCGCGTGGTTGCTGCGCGCGAAGGGCGAGACCGGGCTTTGCGCCGCGAGCCCGCCGGTCGCCGCGCCGACCGAAACCGGGGCCGCGCGGTTGGCGGGCGTGGCCTCTGCCGAGCCGCCCTCAAGCACCTCATGGACGCCCAGCCGTTCGCCGGTGAGCACCGCTTCGGGACGCTCGCAGGCGCTCAGCGCCGTCAGCCCCAGAAGCGCCGCGGAAATCGTGGTGATGCGCAAAACACTGCTCCCGTCAAACTTTGTCACTGCCGCGTCGCGGTCCGGTTCAGCCCGCATCGGGCTCGCCACCGAGCGCCACAATCAACTGCGTTGCGCGCTGGCGCAAGCCCGCGGTGATCTCGGCATCCTGCAGGATACGCTGCAGTTTTTCGAGGGCCGCGTCGTTGTCGCCCGCCTTGATGTCGAGCAGCGCAAGCTGTTCCTCGGCCAGCAGACGCAGCGGCTTGCCGGGCACGGCCAGCGCTTCGAGGCGCACGCGGCGCTCGTCGTCCGACAGGCCCGAATCCGTGCGGCTGACCGCCTTGAAGGCGGCGATCTCGCGGTAAATCTCGGGAAGCCCCTCTTCCGAGGCCGCCTGCTCCAGCAGCGCGGCGGCGGCTGCGGGGTCCTCGGCGTTGACCAGCTCGCTGGCGGCCAGCATGTCGGTCACAGCGGCGCCTTCCGGGCTTGGTGCGGTCACCGCCTGCAGCGCCTCGGCGCGATCCGCCGGTGCGTCGGTGTCGATGGCGCTGCGCAGAGCGTCCCCAAAGGTTTCCGCCTGCGCTTGCCGCTGCACCGCGCTGTATTCGCGCCATGCCGCGCCGCCGACGATGGCCAGAACCACCACGACGCCAACCCAGCCATAGCGCTTGAGCAGCGCGAAGAGCCGGTCGCGACGGACCTCCTCGGTCACCTCATCGATGAAACTGTCGGTATTGCTCACGGGCTGCCTCGTCTTTCGAATGTTGCCCTCTCTTAACGCGGCTGGCGCAGGCTGCCAAGGCCAAGCCCGCGCAGCCATTGCCACATCCCCAGCTCCGCCGAAGACTGGGCAGGCGTGGCAGAGCGCCGCTTGAACGGTTTCCAAAATACCGTATTCTGAACTGGTCAGTTCAGTCACATCTCCGCGCGGCCCCGCGCAACTGGGGCAACCGCCCTGCCACGCCTTGGCGCGGCAGCGAACACGGGAAGCCCAGCATGAAACTCATCTCTATTCTCACCGCACTTGTGGTTGCCGCGGCGCTCTATGCGGTGGTGCTCGACCGCGAGCGGCTGATGGGCTGGGCACGCGGCGGCGCGCCCGCGGGCAGTGCTGCGGACAGTGCTGCGCAAACCTCCGACGGGACCGCGGCCACCGATGCGCCGCAAGAGCCGCAGGCGACGGCCCCCGAGCCCGGGGCGGTGGCGGTCATGGCGCGCCACTCCAAAGCGCAGGAGATCGACGATGCCGTGCTGCTGCGCGGCGAGACGCAGGCCTCGCGCGAGGTCGAGGTGCTGGCCGAGGCTGGGGGCCGGGTGATTTCCGAGCCGCTGCCCAAGGGCACGATGGTCGATGCGGGCGAAGTTCTGTGCAAGCTCGACCCCGGCACCACCGGCGCGGCGCTGACCGAGGCCGAGGCGCGGCTTGCCGAGGCCCGTGCGCAGCGCCCGCAGACCGAGGCCGCCCTGCCCGAGGCCGAGGCGGTGCTGGCGCAGGCGCAGGCCGCCGTGGCCGAGGCCGAGATCAACCTCACCGCCGCGCGCGAGCTGTCGCAGGGCGGCTATTCCTCGCGCACCACCGTCGCTTCTGCCGAGGCCAAGATGCGTGCCGCCGAGGCCAGCGTGCGCAGCGCCGAGGCCGGGCTCGAAGCCGCCCGCGCCGGCACCGACAGCCTCGAAGCGTCGATCCAGAGCGCCGAGGCCGCCGTCGCCAGCGCCCGCAAGGCGGTGGACAATCTCACCATCACCGCGCCCTTCGCGGGCGTGCTGGAAAGCGACACCGCCGAGCTTGGCCTGCTGATGAGCACCACCGGCAACGCCAGCTGCGCGCATGTGCTGAAGCTCGATCCGATCCGGCTGGTGGGCTACGCCCCCGAGGCCGACATCACCCGCGTCACGCTGGGCGCGCGCGCCGGGGCGCAGATCGCGGGCGAGATGTGGCAGGGAGAGGTGACCTTTGTGTCGCGTCAGGCCGATGAGACCACCCGCACCTTCCGCATCGAGGTGACTTTGGCCAACCCCGATCTGAAGCTGCGCGCCGGTCAGACCGCGCGCATCCTGATCGAAGCCGCCGGGGCCATGGCGCATCTTCTGCCGCAAAGCGCGCTCACGCTGAACGACGATGGCCGCATGGGGCTGCGCATCGTAAGCGCCGAGCAGACCGCGCAATTCGTGCCCGTCAGCATTTTGCGCGACACGCCCGAAGGGGTCTGGGTGGCTGGGCTGCCCGATGAGGTGGACGTCATCACGCTGGGGCAGGAATATGTCACCGATGGCGTGCCGGTGGCTCCGAGCTATCAGGAAATCATCCCGGAGGAGATGAGCCAATGACCGGCATCGTCGACTGGGCCGCGCAACGCGCCCGCATGGTGCTGGCCTTCATCGTGCTGTCGATCGTCGCCGGGGCCTTTGCCTATGCCACGCTGCCCAAAGAGGGCGAGCCCGACATCGAGATCCCCGCGCTATTCGTCTCGGTGCCCTTCCCCGGCATCTCGGCGGAGGATTCCGAGACGCTGCTGGTCAAGCCGATGGAGACCGAACTTTCGGACATCGACGGTCTCGACAAGATCAGCGGCGTCGCCTCCGAGGGCTACGCCGGTGTCGCCATGGAGTTCGAGTTCGGCTGGAACCGCACCGAGACCATGGCCGAAGTGCGCGACGCGATGACCAAGGCCGAGGCGAAATTCCCCGAAGGCGCCGAGCAATATTCGATCAATGAGATCAATTTCTCGGAGTTTCCGATCATCATCGTCTCGCTGACCGGCCCCCTGCCCGAGCGCACCATGGCGCGTGTCGCCAAGGATCTGCAGGACCGGGTCGAGGCGCTCGACTCGGTGCTGGAGGCGGGCATCGCGGGCAACCGCGACGAGATGCTCGAAGTGGTGATCGACCCGCTGAAGCTGGAAAGCTACAACGTCACCGCCAACGAGTTGATCCAGACCGTTCAGAACAACAACCAGCTCATCGCGGCGGGTGAAGTGCGCAGCGAGCGCGGCACCTTCTCGGTGAAAATCCCGTCGAGCTTCCGCGAGCCGCAGGACATTTTCGATCTGCCGATCAAGGTGAACGGCGACCGGGTGGTGACGCTGGGCGATCTTGGCGACATCCGCCTCACCTTCGAGGACCGCACCGGCACCGCGCGCTTCAACGGCGATACGGCGGTGGCGCTGCAGGTGGTGAAGCGCAAGGGCTACAACCTCATCGACACTGCCAAGGCGGTGCGCGAGACCGTGGCCGAGGCGCAGGACGGCTGGCCGCAAGAGCTGCGCGCCACCGTGGTGGTCGAGGAAAGCAACGACCAGTCGCGGATCGTGGATTCCATGGTCAGCCAGCTTGAAGGCGCGGTTCTGACAGCCATCGCGCTGGTGATGATCGTGGTGTTGGGCTCGCTCGGCACCCGCGCGGCGCTGCTGGTGGGCTTTGCCATCCCCACCTCGTTCCTGCTCTGCTTCGTGCTGCTGGCGGTCATGGGCATCACCATCTCGAACATCGTGATGTTCGGGCTGATCCTTGCGGTGGGCATGCTGGTCGATGGCGCGATCGTGGTGGTGGAATACGCCGACAAGCGCATCTCGGAAGGCGTCGGACCGATGCACGCCTATGTGGAGGCGGCCAAGCGGATGTTCTGGCCGGTGGTCAGCTCCACCGCCACCACGCTTTGTGCCTTCCTGCCAATGCTGTTCTGGCCGGGGGTCGCGGGCGAGTTCATGGGCATGCTGCCGGTGACGCTGATCTTTGTGCTCTCGGCCTCGCTGATCGTCGCGCTGGTCTATCTGCCGGTGATGGGCGGCGTCTCGGGACGGTTCTCACGCCTGCTGCACAATGCCTCGCTTGGCCTGCGCAAGCTGGTGAAGACATGGCCCATGCGCGCGGCGCTGGTGCCCTTGGCGCTGGGGGGCATGCTGCTGGGGGCGCTGCTGGTGCTGAACCCCTCGCTGCTTGGCTTCACCCTCATCGAAGGCCGCGGCGCACGGGTGCCGGGCATCGTGATCTTTCTGATCTCGGCGGTCATGGCTTCGATCACGCTCGACGCCGCGCAGATCGAGCGCAAGCGCACCAAAGTGCGCAAGACCTATCGCCGCACGATCTTTGGCCGGGTGATCCAACTGGTCACCGGCAACCCGGTGATGCCGCTGGTGACCATCGGCGCGGTGATCTTCTTCGTGATCTCGGTCTTCGGCTACTACGGGCAGAACAACAACGGCACCGAGTTCTTTACCGAAAGCGAGCCCGAGCAGGCCATCGTCTATGTCCGCGCCCGCGGCAACCTCTCGCTGGCCGAGAAGGACGCGCTGGTCAAACGGGCCGAGAAGATCGTTCTGGCGCACCCCGGCATCGAGACCGCTTTCTCTTTCGCTGGCGACGGCGGGCTGGAGTCGAACACCGGCGGCGCGCAGCCGCCCACCGACACCATCGGGCAGATCCAGCTTGAAGTGGTGCCGTGGGAAGACCGCCGCAACCAGCCCGAGCTTGACGGCGACATCGTTCTGGCCGAGCTGACCGAGGACCTGTCGACCATCCCCGGCGTCGAGACCGAGATCCTCAACCTCGCCATGGGCCCCGCCTCGGCCAAGCCGGTGCATCTGCGGCTCAAGGGCGACAATTGGGACGATCTACTGGCGGCGGCGGGCACCGCACGGCAGCAGTTCGACGGCACCGCCGGGCTGCGGCTGATCGAGGACACCCGCCCCCTGCCCGGCATCGACTGGCAGATCGACGTCGACGTGGAAGAGGCCGGGCGCTACGGCGCCGATGTGGCCACCGTGGGTGCCATGGTGCAGCTTGTGACGCGCGGCGTGACGCTCGACACCATGCCGGTGGACAGCTCCGACGAAGAGATCGACATCCGCGTGCGCCTGCCCGAGGAGAACCGGGTGCTCTCGACGCTCGACAACCTGCGGGTGCGCACCACCGAGGGGCTGATCCCTCTGTCGCATTTCATCACCCGCACCCCGGTGCCGAAGCTTGCCGAGATCAACCGCGAAGGCCGCAAGCGCCATTTCGACGTGAAGGCGGGCGTGGCCGAGGGGCTGGTGAAATTCACCTCCGAAGGCGTGGTGCTTGGCTATGGCCGCGAGGCACCCGGCGGCGCGGTGAGCCTGCGCGGCACCGGCTATGACATCACCAGCACCGAGGCGGGCGTAGAGCCAAGCGCCATCACCGACGCGGCGCAGGCGGGCACGCTGGCCTCTGTGCCCGTGACTGCAAACGAGCGCATCGCCGCGCTGACCGAATGGCTGCAGGACGCCCCGCTGCCGGATGGCATCAGTTGGGAATGGACCGGCGATCAGGAAGAGGAAGCCGAAAGCCAGGCCTTCCTCACGCAGGCCTTCGCAGCGGCGCTGGGTCTGATGTTCATCATCCTGCTGGCGCAGTTCAACAGTTTCTACAATTCGGTGCTGGTGCTGCTGGCGGTGATCCTGTCGACCGCCGGGGTGTTCCTTGGGATGATCGTGCTCGACCAGACCTTCTCGATCATCATGTCGGGCACCGGTGTGGTGGCGCTGGCGGGCATCGTGGTGAACAACAACATCGTGCTGATCGACACCTTTCAGGATTACTCGCGCTATATGCCCCGGCTCGAGGCCATCGTGCGCACCGCCGAGGACCGCATCCGCCCGGTGCTGCTGACCACGATCACCACCATCGCGGGCCTTTTCCCGATGATGATCGGCCTCAGCCTCGACTTCTTCGGCGGCGGCTACACGCTCAACGCGCCGACCTCGCTGTGGTGGAAGCCGCTGGCCTCGGCGGTGGTCTTCGGCCTTGCGGTGGCGACGGTGCTGACGCTGGTCTTCACGCCCGCCATGCTGGCGCTGCGGGTGTGGCTCTCGACCTACGCGCATTGGCTGGCGCGCCTGCTGGCGATCGCCTCCTTCGGGCGCGGCAGCCGGGCCGCACGGGACTGGGCGCTGCAGCGCGAGGCGCGCAAGGTGAAGGCGCCGCTGATCCTCTGGGACGACCCGGACGCGGCTGGCAGCAGCCCCGGCGCGACCAGTTCCATGCGCGCGGCGGAATGACGCCCACCATGGCAGCCTGAGCTGCGGCACCTATATAATAAAGAGCGGGCGCATTTGAGCGCCCGCCCGTCACCGGGAGCCGCATTGTGAAGCCGTCGCTGATTGCCCTCGCCCTGATCGCAGGCGCCGCCCTGCCCGCGCCGCTTGCCGCGCAGATCAAGGGCTGCGTTGCCGACAAGAACGGCATCACCCGCTGCCCCGGACCGTCGACCTTTTCGACCGATCATCTGGGCATCACCCGCGAGCATCGCACGGCGCCGCAGACCACCGACAAGAACGGCATCGTGCGCGACAACACCGGCGGCGGCTATTTCATCGCCCCCGGCGATCCCACCGTCGACCGGGGCGGCACGATCAGCAACAAGCGCCCGCCCAGCACCATGCGCCGCGGCAATCAGACCTGCACCACCGACGCCAACGGCATCACCCGCTGCGAGTGACCGGCGCGCGCCGCGGCAACGGCCCAACACTAGACCGGCAGGCATGAAAAAGCCGCCGAAGGGGGGGACCCACGGCGGCGATCACTCGTCACGAACCTCGGTCAGTCGCTGGCGGGCGGCGTTTGTGCCTGCTCTGCCGGTGCAGCCGCCTGACCCGGATCGGGTTCCTCGCCGCTGAACGCAGAGGCCAGCCACCAGACCAGCAGAATCGCGACAACCGCCAAGGCGCCCCATATGCCCCAGAGCGGGCCACGGTGCTGACGTTCCTGTGTCTCGGTATTGGTATCGGGGGCGGACATGGTGTTCCTCCTGTGGTTCCTCCAGAGCGGCCCGGCCGGCCCGAGGGAACAGGGCCGACCGAGATCCGGCGTGCCATCCGGACTTTCCGCGAGGCGGGCGGTTGCCGCGCCTCTCTCATGGGCATAACGTCCCGCTGACGCGCCGGTTCCGGCGCGGCCGAAGCCCTCCACCCCAATAGGCCAGGAGACGCCCATGAAGGACGCAAGCCCCCAGACCATCTACCTCAAGGATTACACCCCGTTCGGCTGGACCGCCGAAGAGGTACATCTGACCTTCGTGCTTGCGCCCTCGGCGACCCGCGTCCGCTCGCGCATCCGCTTTGCGCCCAACCCCGACGCGCCGCAGCAGAATTTCTTTCTGCATGGCGAGCAGCTCAAGCCGATCTCCTTTGCCATCGACGGCGCGCCGGTGAGCCCCGAGGTCACCGAGACCGGCCTCACCTGCGCCGTGCCCGAGGGCGCCTTCATCTGGGAGGCCGAGGTCGAGATCGCCCCGGTGGAGAATTTCGCCCTTGAAGGGCTCTATATGTCGAACGGCATGTATTGCACCCAATGCGAGGCCGAGGGCTTTCGCAAGATCACCTTCTACCCCGACCGCCCCGACGTGATGTCGGTCTTCACCGTGCGCATCGAGGGCGATGAGACGGTCAAACTGTCGAACGGCAACCCGCAGGGTCAGGGCGACGGCTGGGCCGAATGGCACGATCCGTGGCCGAAGCCCGCCTATCTGTTCGCGCTGGTGGCCGGTGATCTGGTCAACCACCCCGGCGCCTTCACCACCATGTCGGGCCGCGAGGTCGAACTGAACCTCTGGGTGCGCCCCGGCGACGAGGGCAAATGCGCCTTCGGCATGGAGGCGCTGAAGAAGTCGATGAAATGGGACGAGGAGGTCTATGGCCGCGAGTACGACCTCGACATCTTCAACATCGTCGCCGTGGACGATTTCAACATGGGCGCGATGGAGAACAAGGGGCTGAACATCTTCAACTCCTCCGCCGTGCTCGCCTCGCCCGAAACCTCGACCGACGCCAATTTCGAGCGCATCGAGGCGATCATCGCGCATGAGTATTTCCACAACTGGACCGGCAACCGCATCACCTGCCGCGACTGGTTCCAACTGTGCCTGAAAGAAGGTCTGACGGTGTTCCGCGACGCGCAGTTCACCTCCGATATGCGCAGCGCCGAGGTCAAGCGGATCTCTGACGTGATCGACCTGCGCGGCCGCCAGTTCCCCGAGGATCAGGGCCCGCTCTCGCACCCGGTGCGCCCCGAGAGCTTTCAGGAGATCAACAACTTCTACACCGCCACCGTCTACGAGAAGGGCGCCGAGGTGATCGGCATGCTCAAGACGCTGGTCGGCGATGAGGCCTATGCCAAAGCGCTCGATCTCTACTTCGAGCGGCACGATGGGGATGCCGCCACCATCGAGGACTGGCTGAAGGTCTTCGAGGATGCCACCGGGCGCGATCTGACGCAGTTCAAGCGCTGGTATTCGCAGGCAGGCACGCCGCATGTGGCGGTCTCCGAGGCCTTCGAGAATGGCACCTATACGCTGACCCTCAAGCAGCACACGCCGCCCACCCCCGGCCAGCCCGACAAGGCGCCGCAGGTGATCCCGGTGGCCGTGGGCCTGCTCTCGCCCAACGGCGACGAGGTGCTGCCGACCAAAGTGCTGGAACTGACCGAGGCGGAGCAGAGCTTCACCTTCGAAGGGCTGAGCGCAAAGCCCGTGCCCTCGATCCTGCGCGGCTTTTCGGCCCCCGTGGTGCTGGAGCGTGAGACCTCCAAGGAAGAGCGCGCCTTCCTGCTGGCGCATGACACCGACACGTTCAACCGCTGGGAAGCGAGCCGCGATCTGGCGCGCGAATGTCTCGTGGCGATGATCACCGAGGGCGCAGAGCCCGACACCGCATGGCTCGACGGGCTCGAGGCGGTGATCCGCGACAGCGCGCTCGACCCGGCCTATCGCGCGCTGATGCTGGGGCTGCCGACGCAATCCGAACTGGCGCAGGTGCTGCACCAGCGCGGCGTCACCCCCGATCCCGATGCGATCTGGACCGCCACCGAGACGCTGAAGAAGACCCGCGCCGAGCGCTGGTCGAAACTGCTGCCGCAGCTTGCCGAAGAGGCCAAGGTCACCGAGCCCTACCAGCCCGACGCCGAGCAATCTGGCAAGCGCGCGCTTGGCTCGGCCGTTCTGGCGCTGACCTCGCGTCTTGATGGCGGCGAGGCTGCCAAGGCGCAGTTCGAGAGCGCCGACAATATGACGCTGCAGCTTTCGGCGCTGGCCTGCCTCGTGCAGGCGGGCGCGGGCGAGGACGCGCTTGCGAAGTTCCGCGCCCAGTGGAACGGCGACCGGCTGGTGATGGACAAATGGTTCGGCCTGCAGGTCGCGGCCTCTGGCCCGTCGGAGACCGCCGACCGCGCCAAGGCGCTGACCGAGGATCCCGACTTCGACATGACGAACCCCAACCGCTTCCGCGCGGTGATGGGCGCGCTGGCGATGAACCACGCCGGGTTCCACCGCATCGACGGCGCGGGCTACCAGCTGCTCGCCGACTGGCTGATTAAGCTCGACGAGAAGAACCCGCAGACCACGGCGCGCATGTGCTCGGCCTTCCAGACATGGAAGCGCTATGACGAGACGCGCCGCGGATTGATGAAGGCGCAGCTCGAGCGCATCGCCGCCAAACCGGGCCTGTCGCGGGACGTGACCGAAATGGTCACGCGGCTGCTGTCATGAGCCGCCTGCTGCTGGTCACCGGCGGCAGCGCCGGCATCGGGGCGGCCTGCTGCCGCCTCGCCCCCGCCCGCGGCTGGGAGCGCGTCGTGGTGCACTACGGGCGCGACAAGGCCGGGGCCGAGCGCGTCGCCGAGGAGGTGCGCGCGCAAGGTGCAGAGGCGCATGTGGTCGGCGCCGATGTCTCGGACCATGCACAGGTGGCGCAGCTTTTTGCCGAGTTGACCGCGCTGACGCCGGGGCCGCTCGATCTGGTCAACAACGCCGGGATCGTCGCGCCCACCGGGGCGCTCGCCGATCTGACACCGGACCGGGTACGCCGGGTCTTCGAGGTGAATGTCTTTGGGGCCTTCGAGGTGGCGCGGCAGGCGGTGGCCTACATGCGCGCCCACGCGGGCGGCGGCGTCGTCAATGTCAGCTCGGTAGCCGCGCGTCTGGGGTCTGCGCGGCAATATATGGACTATGCCGCCAGCAAGGGCGCCATCGACACGTTCACGCTGGGGCTGGCGGATGAGCTGGCCCCCGAGGGCATCCGGGTGAATGCCGTGCGTCCGGGCCTCATTGAGACCGACATCCACGCCAAGGGCGGCGAGCCCGACCGGCTTGCCCGCATCGGCCATACCCCGCCGCTGGGCCGTGCCGGAACCGCCACGGAAGTCGCAGAGAGCATCCTGTGGCTGCTGTCGGACCGTGCGGGCTATGTCACGCGCAGCATCCTCGACGTGGGCGGCGGGCGCTGAGGCGCCCTGCCCCCTGCTCCTCTGCCGCTTGATCCTTCGGGCGGACTGAACCCGGACTGAGAGCGGAATGAAAAACGGGCGGAACCATTTCTGGCTCCGCCCGTTTTTACCCTGAAACGATCTTCAGCAGATCACATGTCGTCTTCCAGCAGGCGGCCCTGCGTCGAGAAGAACGCATGTGCATAGCTTGCATCGAGCGAGCGCGAATGCTCCAGCGGGCTGGTGGCCGGACCCGGCTCGTTCGCCGCCATGATGCCGGGCAGCAGGCTGACCGGACGCTCGACCGGGCGCAGCGAGCGGCCCATGCCGGTGCAATAGGATTGTGCGCGGGTCCATGCGATCATGTCCTCGCGCTTCTTGCGCGAGTGGAACGGACCCCAGTCGGCCGCCACGCCGCGCATGTTCTGGCTGACCACGCCGTCACGCGCCACGGTGCGCGCCATGATGCGCAAGCCGCACGCAAGGTTGGCCCGCGGGTTCTTCAGCGCCTCGACGTTGGTCGCCTGACAGCCATAAAGGCGCGCGGTCGACGGCAGGATTTGCATCAGGCCGATCCACTTGCCGCCGCCGCCAACTGCGGTGGGACGGAAGGTGCTCTCGTGCTTGACCAGCGATGAGACGAGACCGAGCCAAAAGGCCTCGCGCTGCTCGCGCGAGCCGCTTTCATAGGCCGGGCACCACGTGTCGATATCCGCGGGCACCACGTCGGGGAGCGCATTGGCCGGGCCGCGCAGCGACGAAAGCACCGCCAGCGACCACGTGCTGCGCCCGCCGGAGGTTCCCCAGCGGGCCTTCGGGATGGCCACACGCCGCGCCAGCGGGCGCCGCGACACAGACACCGCCTGCAGCGATTCCGGAGCGTCGGGCATCGCATGGGGCGAGACCCGGGGCATCGTGGGCGCCGCGACCGCGAGCGCGGCCTGAGCGACGGACGAAGGGCCCGTGTTGGCCTGTGCCACCGATCCGAGCGGTGGCACAATCATGAGCGCCGCAAGGGCTGGAATGAAACGGTTCAGCATGAGGCGAAACTTGCCCATCCCGGACATTTCCGACAACCCTTTGCGCCAGCTATGGGCGGCGGATCGCCGATCGCGCCGGGAAATGGTTGAAACTCCGAAGGATTCTTGCCTACAGCGGCCCCGCAACACTCCTTAAATTTCGAACAATTCGCCATTGCGTCAGCGGAGGTCCGCCGCTGTTCCGCCCGAATCCCTCGGCAGTTTTTGGGTCATGCGCCATGATCCTTCTCGCCCCAGACACCCTCTCCCGCCGCCCCGGATGCTCGCACGGCTGGGCACTTTGGCAGGGCGCGCGCCGCAGCGGGATGCCGATGCGATGGGCGGCCAACCAGCCTATAAGGGGAATGCTGCGTCTCCGCCGCTGGCGATTGATTTTCCCCTGCGCAGCCCCGCGCCAGAGACGCAGGCGCGCGAGACCTACCGCCAGCAGGCCAGCCGCCTCGCCCGGCAAGAGCGCTGGGACGACCTGACACAGATGCTGCGCGCCGCCGACCTCGGGCACGAGCGCACCCCCGCTGGCATGCCCGTGGCACGGCTGCTCTGCGAGGGGGCCTTTGCCGACACGGTGTCCTGTGCCCGGCGCGCCACCGGCTCTGGCGACGTTGAGGCCGCGCATCAGGTGCTGCGCGACTGGGCCCGCGCCCTGGGCCCGACGGTCGAGACGCCTTGGCGCGCGCTGCTGCTCGCCAGCGCGCAGCTGGAGGTCGCGGCGCTTTTCCGCGGGGCGCCGGGGGCTGCGGATCCCAATGCCGCGCGGTGTGCCGCCGCGCTGGAGCACCTTGAGGCCGCGCTCATGACCCTGCGCCCGCATGACCCGCGCAGGCTGGGCTCGGCGGCGCTGGCGGCGGCGCGCTGCCGCGTGGTCGAACTGCTGCCCTGCCCCGAGGCGCGGCTCGCCGCCGAATATGAGGCGCTCGTCGCCGCCGAACCAGACTGCCCGGCAAATCTACGCGCCTATGGGGTCGACCTGTCTCCGGCCCGTTTCGGCTCTTGGCCCGCGCTTGACCGGGCGGCGCGGCGCATGGCCATGCTGACCGCCGCGCATTGGGGCAGCGGGGCTTATGCGTGGATGTGGTGGGATGTGCTTGTACAGCAGCCTGCGGGCTTTGCGCATGTGGAGGCCGAGTATTTCGTCGCCGCGCTGCACGACATCCTCGAGGCGCGCCCGGGCCAGCACATGGCCAACAAGCTTGCCGCCTACTGTGGCCTCGCGCTTTCCGGGGACGCGCCGCCCGCTTCGGCGCGCGCCCGGATCACCGGCTGTTTCGATTGGATCGTGCAGGACCACCTGCGCGAAGTGCACCCCGAGATCTGGACCGCCGCCCGCCCCCTGCCCGGCTGCGCCGATCCGGCCGCCGCCCTGCGGCTTGGCACCAGCCGCGCCCGGTCTGCTCTGGCCGAACATTTCGCCGATGAGGTGGCGCGCGGGCGCAGCGTGATCTTCACGGAAACCGGCATCCACCTGCAGCCCGCACCGGGCGGCGCCTGCACCCTTGCCCCCTGTCCCGCTCTGGCGTATCCCCGTCGCAACCTGAGAGACGAGGACCCCCTATGCTTGACCTGAGCTTCGAGCCCCCCAAACCCAAGGTCATTGCCGGCGCCAAATACGATTGGGAGCTGGTGATCGGGATGGAGATTCACGCCCAGATTTCCACCGAGGCAAAGCTGTTCTCCGGCGCCTCCACCCAATTCGGCGCCGAGCCGAACTCGAACGTGGCCTTCGTGGACGCGGCGATGCCCGGCATGCTGCCGGTGATCAACGAGTATTGCATCGAGCAGGCCGTGCGCACCGGGCTGGGTCTGAAGGCCGAGATCAACCTGAAATCCGCCTTCGACCGCAAGAACTACTTCTACCCCGACCTGCCGCAGGGCTATCAGATTTCGCAGCTCTACCACCCGCTGGTGGGCGAAGGCGAAGTCATCGTCGACATGGAGCCGGGCATCGCCCGCAAGGTGCGCATCGAGCGCATCCACGTCGAGCAGGACGCGGGCAAGTCGATCCACGACATGGACCCGTCGATGTCCTTCGTCGACCTCAACCGCACCGGCGTGGCGCTGATGGAGATCGTCAGCCGCCCCGACATCCGCGGCCCCGAGGAAGCGGCGGCCTATGTGGTGAAGCTGCGCCAGATCCTGCGCTATCTCGGCACCTGCGACGGCAACATGCAAAACGGCAACCTGCGCGCTGACGTGAACGTCTCGGTCTGCCGTCCCGGCCAGTACGAGAAGTATCAGGAGACGCAGGACTTCAGCCACCTCGGCACGCGCTGCGAGATCAAGAACATGAACTCCATGCGCTTTATCCAGCAGGCCATCGACTATGAGGCGAAGCGCCAGATCGCCATCCTCGAAAACGGCGGCTCGGTGGATCAGGAGACCCGTCTTTACGATCCGGACAAGGGCGAGACCCGTTCGATGCGCTCGAAGGAAGAGGCGCATGACTACCGCTACTTCCCCGACCCCGACCTGCTGCCGCTCGAGATCGAGCAGGGCTGGGTGGACGATATCGCCGCCTCGCTGCCGGAACTGCCCGACGAGAAGAAGGCACGTTTCGTCAAGGACTTCGGCCTGTCGGAATACGATGCGGGCGTGCTGACCGCGGAAGTGGTGAACTCGGCCTATTTCGAAGAGGTGGTCACCGCCTGCAACGACGGCAAGCTGGCCGCCAACTGGGTGATCAACGAGCTGTTTGGCCGCCTCAAGAAAGAAGGCCATGACATCACCGAGAGCCCGGTCTCGCCGGCGCAGCTTGCGGGGATTATCGCGCTGATCAAAAAGGGCGACATCTCGGGCAAGATCGGCAAGGACGTCTTCGAGATCCTCTACACCGAAGGCGGCGACCCGGCGCAGATCGTCGAGGCAAAGGGCCTCAAGCAGGTCACCGACACCGGCGCGATCGAGACCGCGGTGGACGAGGTGATCGCGGCCAACCCGGCGCAGGTCGAAAAGGCCAAGCAGAACCCCAAGCTCGCGGGCTGGTTCGTCGGTCAGGTGATGAAATCCACCGGCGGCAAAGCCAACCCCAAGGCGGTGAACGAGATCGTCGCCGCGAAGCTGGGCCTCTGACAGACCCGCTCTTTGAGACAAGAAAGGCCGCTCAGGTAGGGCGGCCTTTTTCTTTGCTGCGCTCCTTGAGCCGTTCAGGCCCCGCCCTCGCGCAGCGCGATGCGCAGCGCATCAAACTCGGCAACGCCCTCGTCATGGCCATCGGTGAAGCTCGCCACCGTGACGGGGCGCGGCAGATCGGGGAAATGATACACGGCGTTGACGCTGAACGGTCCGGCCCCCGAATGCCCCGACGCGCGCCCTGCCGCGCCCACCTCTCCGGTCATCAGCCCGAGGCCGTATCCGCATAGCGTCCAGGGCCGCCCCTCCAGCGCGCCGCCAAGCTCGTGCCGGTCGAGCATCTGCGTCAGGCTTTGCGCTGACACAAGGCGCCCGTCGAACAGCGCATGCAGGATCAGCGCCGCATCCTCGGCGGTCCCGATGAGGCAACCGTGGTAGACCCAGCCCGGATGGTAGCGCCGCGCGGCGGGCCAATGCACCTGCGCAAAGTCCTCGCGGCTTTCGGCCAGCCTGCAGCCCCGCAACCCGAGCGGCGCGGCGATCATATCCCGGATGAGCGCCCCGAACCGCTGCCCCGAAACCGTCTCGATGTGCTGCCGGGCCAGCATGTAACCGAGGTTGGAATAGGCCCAGCCCTGCCCCGGCGCGAAACGCACGCCCTGCGCCATGGTGCGGCGAAACAGCGTCTCGGTCGGCCACGGCTCTTCGTCCGCCGCGACCGCGTGGCGGTAGGCAGGCAGCGGGCCGTAATCGGGCAGCCCGCCGCTGTGATCCAGAAGCTGCCTCAGGGTGCAGGGTGCGTCGCTGACCTGCGCGTCGAGATCAAGCTCGCCATCCTCGGCCAGCCTCAGGGCGCAGATCGCCAGAACGGTCTTGGTGAAGCTCCAGTAAGGAAACACGCGCTCCGGCACGCCCTCGCTGCCAGAGCCCTGCGCGGTGATCCAAAACGCATCCATCGCTTCGCCCTCCTGACGCAGTCACCTAGCGCGGGTTAGGCGCATCGCAAGCTCGCCTCAGCCGGTGGCAGCGAGAAGCGCGCGCAACTGGCTGGGGAAGAGTTGCAGGATCATCGTCTCGGTCTTCGCCTCGCCCTCATGCGCCACATAGACCCGCATGTCGATGGGCTCGTCATCGCCCTCTTCCAGCGCCGAAAAATCGAGGTCGAACATTGCGCGCCAGTTCTCGGCATCGACCACCTGATAGGCCGCCTCGCCCGAGATCTCGCCGCGCGAGGCACTGACCACCGGCAGGGTTTCGGGGCCGCGCTCGATGCCCTCCATGCCCATGGGCTCGAAATCGCAGACGATCTTTACCGTGTCCGCCGGGCGCGGCTGTCCCGGGATGCCGCCGCGGCCGATCCGCACGGCGCGGAAGCGCGCGCTGCGCGGCGGCACCGGGCAATCCTCGAGCCATGTCAGCTGGTACTCGAAGCTGAAAGAGCCGCCCGCCACCGCCGCCTCGGAGGGGGTCCAGAAGGCGACGATATTGTCGTGGATCTCATCGTCGGTGGGCAACTCAATGAGCGTCACCGCGCCCTCGCCCCATCCGGCCTTGGGCGCCACCCATGCCGAGGCGCGGCGCTCGTAGAACACGCCATCATCCTGATATTGCTCGAACTCCCGCTCGCGCTGCATCAGGCCAAAACCCGTCGGATCGGTGGTGCCAAAGCTGTTGGCCATCACCCGCGGCGGGTTGCCCAAGGGCCGCCAGATGCGCTCGCCATTGCCCAAATGAATCTCCAGCCCGTCGCTGTCATGCACCTCGGGGCGCCAGTCGGCGGCGATGTGGCGGTCGGGCTTGCCGTACCAATACATCGAGGTCAGCGGCGCCAGCCCCAGCCGCTCTACATCGCCGCGCAGGAAGACCTCGGCAGAGACGTCTTGGATTACCCCGTTGTCGCGGCGCGAGGCGATGCGATAGGCGCCAGTGGCGCGCGGGCTTTCAAGCAGCGCATAGGTGGTCAGCGCGCCGCCCTCGCCCTGCTCCAGCCAGAAGCGGGTGAAGCGCGGGAACTCTTCGGGGCCATCGGGGATCGCCGTATCCATCGCCAGCCCGCGCACCGACAGGCCGAACTGCCCCGAATAGCCCGCCGTGCGCCAGTAAGACGCGCCGAGGAAGGCCATCCAGTCGAGCCGCTCTTTGGGATCCTGCACCGCGAAACCGGCAAAACCTTCGGTCTTTTCCAGCCGGTTGGCCGGGTTGCCGACGGGAATGTCAAAAAGATCGCGCGAGAAAGGCACCTCGCGCGCGGTGCCGTTTTCCAGCGCGTAGACATGCACCGGCTCGGGGAAATAGCGGCCCGGGAAGAAGAAGCGCACCGGCTGCGCGTTGCCCTGATCGGCCCAAAGCGCCTTTTCCTTACGGAAGCTGATCGCGCCGTGGGCGTCATAGTCGATCTGCTGCAGGATCTCGCGGTCGGGCACCGCCATCGGGGTGAAACTCTCTTTCGCCAGATTGCCCGCCAGTTCCTTCAGCCCCTCGAAGCTGAAGCTCTCGGGCGGCCCAAGCGGGATACCCGATGCGATGGCGCCATCCTGTGCGCGGGCCAGTTCCGGCAGCAGGCAAAAGGCCCCCGTGCCGAGGGCGGATGCGAGGAAAGCGCGGCGATCAAGAGTGTCATCGGACATAGGAGGCTCCGGAAACTGTATGTCGTTGCCCGCTTATTTGGCGCATTTCTGCGCAGCAGCAATTCCCTAGCGTTAACATGGGCAAGGCTTCGCCGATAGCGCCGCTGTTCTGCCCGATTGTTCAGCCCGTTGCCAACGCCTCGATATCTCCGGCGATGTCCTCGGCCAGCTGCGCCACACGCGCCTGCGAGTCGGTGCGCTGCGCATAGGCGCGCAGGCCAAATATCTCGGCCTGCAAGCGGCTCGCCAGCCGCTCGGGATCGGCCCCGACAGGCAATTGCCCCACCCGCTGCGCATCGCGGTAGACCTCGGCGAATGCCGCCTCCATGCGGCGCATCAGATCCTCGGTCTCGGCCCGCAAACCCGGATCATCGTCGGGCGTTTCCAGCAGCGTTTTGACCAGCATGCAAGCGCGCGACGGAGCCTGCCGCGCCTCGGGACAGCCGAGGCTGCGCACATGCCCCGCCAGCGCCGCAAGCGGCGTCGGGCCGCGCGCCATCATGTCCTGAAACTGCGCCTTCGAGCTTTGCGCATAAAGCCGCAAGGCCTCGGCAAAAAGAGCCTCTTTCGATCCGAATGCCGCGTAGATCGAGCCCGGCCGCATGTCGAGCGCCGCTTCGAGATCCTTCAGCGAGGTGGCGTGATAGCCCTTTGCCCAGAACAGCGCGAGCGCCTTCTCCAGCACCTCTTGCCGGTCATGCCGTGCCTGTCTTGCCATTGCGCGGACGCGCTCCTTTCCGCTCACTTGAGTGATTGCTCAAAATATATCTTGAGTGATCGCTCAGGTAAAGCTAAGCCTTCCGCATGAATTTGAGCAATCACTCAAGAATCGGAGGATCCCCATGACCGACTTCACCATCCACACGCTCGAAAGCGCGCCCGAGGCCAGCCGCCCCCTGCTCGAGGATTCGAACCGCAGCTTTGGCCGGGTGCCCGGCCTGCACGCGGTGATGGCCGAGGCCCCGGCGCTGCTCGACGGCTACAAGCATCTGCACCGGCTCTTTGGCGAGGCCACCAGCTTTGACAAGGATGAGATCACCGTGGTCTGGCAGACGATCAACGTCGAGCATGAGTGCCACTACTGCGTGCCCGCCCACACCGGCATCGCCAAGATGATGAAGGTGGATGACGCGATCACCGAGGCGCTGCGCGACGAGACGCCCCTGCCCAATGCACGGCTCGAAGCGCTGCGGAGCTTCACGCTGCAAGTGGTGCGCCAGCGCGGCGATCTGAGCGCGGCACAGGTCGAGGCGTTTCTGCAGGCAGGCTTCACCCGCCAGCAAATCCTCGAAGTGATCCTTGGCGTGGCGCAGAAGGTGATGTCGAATTACACCAACCACCTCGCAGAGACGCCGGTGGACGCGGTGATGCAGAAATTCGCGTGGGAGAAAAAGGCAGAGGCGGCAGCCTGAGCTTTCCTTCGACGCAAGCAAGCGGGCGCGCCAGTTTGGCGCGCCCGATCTCTTTGTCCCTGCCCCCAAGGCTCCAAGAGGCTCCCCAAGCCTGCCCCTATGAGGCGCCCCATACGCGCGGCGCCTGCCGCGCCAATTGCCCGGCCTCGATGGCGGTGAGCCGCGCCGCCGCCGCCTCGGCGCAGCCCGTGTCCCGCAGCGCCCTGCGCCATGCGCGCAGCGCCGAACGCGGCGACCATGGCAGTGCCGCCGTACTTAGCCACGCGCGCAAATCCGGCGGCAGACGGTCAAAGGCCGACATCGGATCGCCCTCGCGGCGGCGATTGGCCGGGGCACCAAGATTGCGGATCGTCTTGCGTGTCATATCTCGCCCCCTGCGAAGCGTCGGGACAAGCAGAGACAATAAGGCAGAACGCTGCGGCTCATTTCAGCACTCTCATTTAGTTACGTTATAACATCCCATATTGCACATCCCAAAAGCCCCCGCAAGCCGCCGCGGCTTGCACTTCCGCGGCGCTCTGCCTATGGGCGAATGACGCCCCAACGTAAGGATCCCCTCATGCGCCGACCCGGACCCGACCTGCAGAACGTGACGACCGGGGCAATGGTGGCGATCGTCGGGGTGTTCAGTTCCTTCCCGATCGTGCTGCAGGGGCTGTCGGCTGTGGGGGCCACCCCCGATCAGGCAGGCGCTGGCCTCGCCGCCGCCGCGCTCTCCATGGCCATCGCGGGCATCGTGCTGGCGTGGTGGCGGCGCGAGCCGGTGTCCTGCGCATGGTCGACGCCTGCCGTGGCGCTCTTGGCCGCATCGCAGCCGCTGGCCGACGGGTTTCCGGGGGCCGTGGCCGCCTTCGTCGTCGCGGGCGGGCTGATCGCGCTCGCCGGGCTCTGGCCCGCGCTGGCGCGGCTGGTGACCTCGGTTCCCACAGCGCTGGCGCAGGCGATGCTTGCCGGTGTTCTGGCGGGGCTCTGCATGGCCCCCTTCCGCGCGCTGGTGGATGCTCCCGAGGTGGCCCTGCCCATCCTGCTCAGCTGGTTCCTCGTCGGTCGCATCAAGCGCATCCTCGCGGTGCCTGCCGCCGTGCTGGCCGCGCTTGGTGTGACCCTTTGGGCGCATGACTTCTCGCTGCCGATGAGCGGGCCGTGGCTGAGCCATCCGGTCTGGGTCACCCCGGTGTTCTCGCTCGAGGCGGTGCTGGGGCTTGGTCTGCCGCTTTTCATCGTCACCATGGCCACGCAGAACATTCCTGCGGTGGCGGTGCTGCGCAGCTTTGGCTACACGCCGCCGCCGGGTCCGCTGCTGGCGGGGGTTGGCGGCATTTCGCTGCTGACCGCGCCCTTCGGCAACCCCGCCACCTGCCTCGCGGCGATCACCGCCAGCATGTGCTCGAACGCCGACAGCCACCCCGATCCCGCGCGGCGCTACTGGTCGGCGGTGATGGCGGGCGTGTTCTATGCCATCTTCGGCCTCTTTGCGGTGGCGGTCACCGCCGTGGCCGCACTTGCCCCCGCCATGACGCTGCAGGTGCTGGCGGGCGTCGCGCTGCTGCCGGTCTTTGCCGCCTCGGCGCAAGGCGCGCTGCAGGCCGAGGAAAGCCGCGAGGCGGCCGCCGTGACCTTCCTCGCCACCGCCTCGGGGATCACCCTCTGGGGGCTTGGCGCGGCGGTCTGGGGGCTGGTGCTGGGCGGCATCGTACTGGCGGTTCGCCTGCCGAAACGGCGCTGACGCCCGTTCCGTCCTGGCCTTTACTTGCCGGCCCGCGCGCCTTACCCCTTGAGGGGCATTGGTTAACGTTTGTGTTAACGTTCGTTAAGAGGGATCGAGCCGCGATGAAGACCCACGAATACAAGGTGATCCCGGCCCCCACCAAGGGTGAGAAGGCCAAGGCCATCAAAGGTGCCGAGGCGAAATTTGCCGCGGCCATGAGCCGGCTGCTCAACGAGATGGCCGAACAGGGCTGGGACTACATCCGCGCCGACACCCTGCCGAGCGAAGAACGCAGCGGCCTGACGTCAAGTCAGACCGTCTGGCGCACGGTGCTGGTGTTCTCACGCCCGGTTCCGGCAGCGCCGCAGAGCGTCGCCGTTCAGCACGAGGCTGCACCCGTTGCTGGGAGTGGCGGCCCGGTGGTGACCCCCATCACGCCCCCCGACGCGTCCCCCAACGCGCCCGCTGCCACGGCAGAGGAAAAGCTGACGCCGGTGCCCGGCAACGACGACCGCGACCCCGACCGCGCCAGCTAAACCCGCCTCAGCCCTGCAGATCCAGCGACAGCGCATGGATCGCCGCCACGAGGTCTTCGCCAAGCGCTGCATGCACGGCACGGTGGCGCTGGATGCGCGTCATTCCGCCGAGTTCGACCGCTCGCATCCGCACGTGGAAATGGCTTTCGCCGCCCTCTTGATAGCCAGCATGACCCACGTGTTTCTGGCTTTCGTCGAGGACTTCAAGTTCGGCCGGATCAAACGCATCCTGCAACCGGCTCTCGATCAGTTTCGCTCGCGACATTTTTGGCTCCTGCCTCTTCAAGTTCGGTCAGGATTGTCTAAACTCCCTCGTCCGAGTCGAAAAGGTGAGACCATGAGCAGACCCGACCCCTTCGGTTTCGACATGTCGATTAAGTCGGCCAAGAAGAAGAACCCGCGTGGCCGGCGTGGCATGACCGGCGAACAGGAAACCTCCACCCGCGTGTGCGAACACGAGGGCTGTCAGGAGCCGGGCAAGTTCCGCGCTCCGAAGGCACCGGACGTGCTTGATGAATTCTACTGGTTCTGCAAGGACCACGTGCGCGAGTACAATCAGAAATGGTCGTTCTTCGAAGGCAAGACCGAAGCCGAGATGAACGCGCAGCAGAGCGCCGACAAGGTGTGGGAGCGCAGGACCAAGGATTACCGCGACCCCGAGCAACGCGCATGGGCGCGGCTTGGCATTGAGGACGCGCATCAGGTGCTGGGCGACAACGCCACCCGCAACCCCGGCCGCAAGGCTCCGGGCGGTGGCCGCCGTCTGCCCCCGACCGAAAAGCGCGCGCTGGAGATCCTCGAGGTTGAGACCGCCGAGACCAAGGCCGAAGTGCGCAAGGCGTACAAGAAGCTGATCAAAGTGCTGCACCCCGACATGAACGGCGGCGACCGCTCTCAGGAAGAGCAGCTGCAGGAAGTCGTCTGGGCGTGGGACCAGATCAAGGAAAGCCGCAACTTCAAGTAAGGCCGCGGCAGTTTCCCAGAACAACACCCTTCGAAGCCTGCTTCGGGGGGTGTTTTTCTTTGGTCTTGGCGCCTTCAGAACATGCAGATTGCCGTAGCGGAAAGTTTTAACAACTTATTGGTGTGTTTCGTTTGACAATAATCTTAGAGTTGTGTCACGTTTCGGGTGTCAGCGGAATTGCGACGCTGGCACATGTGGCCCGAGCTCCCTGTCGTGGGCACACACGTACCACCAAAGGGCCTGCATGCCCCTCCCCCGGTCGTGCAGGCCCACCTCTCTTTCCGATCATTTCAACCGACGCGGATCAACCGGCTCGGATCAACCAACGCGGAAACGCAGCGCGATGCCATTGATGCAGTGGCGCTTGCCCGTCGGCGGCGGCCCGTCGTCAAACACATGGCCCAGATGCGAGCCGCAGCGGCTGCAGTGGCATTCGGTGCGCGTCATGAAAAGCGAGCGGTCGCGCTGGGTGCCGATCGCGCCGGGCAGCGCCTCATAAAAGCTGGGCCAGCCGGTGCCGCTGTTGAATTTGGTCTTGGAACTGTAGAGCGGCAGATCGCAGCCCTTGCACAGATAGGTGCCCGCCCGCCGTTCGTTGTTCAGCGGCGAGCTATAGGCCCGCTCGGTCCCGGCCTCGCGCATGACCCGGTATTCCGCATCGCTGAGCCGCGCGCGCCAAGCCTCGGTGCTGCGCGACACCTCAAAGCCCGCGCCAGCGCGCCCCGCCTGCCCGACGCCCATTACGGCGGCGAGCACGGCCAGAAATCCCCTGCGTCGCATGGGTCTCCTCCTTCTCCTCCTGCCCCGGAACATGCGCTCCCGGCCCGACCGAGGTCAAGCCGGGAGCAACGCGCCGCCGGGGAGGCGGATACGGAAACGTAGATACTCACACAATTCCGCTCCGCGGCAGCGCGGCCCCCGCCCGGCTGCCCCGCTTTCGCGGTGGGGCAGGCAACCGAGCGGGATCTCTTTACATCGCCGGCAGAAGCACCCGGTCGATGACGTGGATGACGCCGTTGGACTGGCGCACATCCGCGATTGTGACATTGGCGGTCCGGCCCTGCTCGTCGGTCAGGGTGATCGTGCCGCCCTCCATCTTGGCCTGCAGCGTGCAGCCGCCCACCGTGGGCACCGGATGCATGCCGCCGTCATCGGCGATCATCCCGGCGATCGCGTCGGACAGCGCGTTGGTGGCGACCACATGGCAGGTCAGGATCTTCGCCAGTTGCTCTTTGTGCTGATCCATCATCAGCTGCGACAGGCTCTCGTCCGAGATCTTGTCGAAAGCCGCGTCGGTCGGCGCGAAGACTGTGAACGGCCCTGCGGAATTCAGCGTGTCCACCAGTCCGGCCTGCTTCACCGCGGCCACCAGCGTTTCATGATCCGCGGAGTTGACCGCGTTCTCGACAATCGTCTTGTCAGGGTACATGGCGGCGCCACCGACCATCGGGTTCTCGGCGGCGACCGCAGCCCCCGCCAGCGGCAGGGCGATCAGTGCGGCTGCAAATAGCTTACTCGTCATCTCTTTTCTCCTCCTCAAGCCCCTGAATGTCGGGGTCGGAAGAAGCCACGCAGCACTGCGCGCAAGAGTTTCAAAACTTGAGATAACGCCGCTGTGAGCAGCCCGGAAAGCTGCCCGGAAAGCTGCCCTGTCAGCCGCGCGGCGCCAATTGCCCCAGCGCAATCACCGGCCCGGTCGGCAGCCCGGTGGGAGAGCCGCCCGCGGGCTCTTCGGACAGGGCGATGGTAGCTCCGGCAAGCTGCACCGCGATCTCGGAGGCGAGCGGGATCTCGGTCAGCCCTTCGCGATCCACCAGACCGATCGACACCGGCGCCTGCTCGGCATCGGACAGCAGCCAGACCTCGAGGCTGCGGTCCGCCGGGTAATCGCCCGCATCGCGCCGCACCATGAAGGTGCCGCTGTCGGGCGCGTAATGCGCCAAAAGCTGCAGCCCCTGCTCGCCCGCCACCAGATCGGCATAAAGATGCGGCTCGGGCTCGCCGATGGTCAGCAGCCCCGAGACCATCGCCGCCCATGCAATCGCCGCTGCGGCCACCGCCCCCAGCACATAGGGCATCAACTGCCGCCAGAGCCCGCGCGGCGCGGGCTTGGCTGCGCCATAGAGCCGCGCCTCGATCAGGCGGAAAATCTCGGCCCGCGGCGTCTCTTCGGTGATCGGATCGGTGAGCGCGGCGAAATACTCGCGCCATGTGGCCACATCCTGCTGAAGGTCGGGATCCCGCGCCAGCTGAGTTTCGAACGCGCGCAGCTCGGCCTCGGGCAAAAGCCCGAGGACGTATTCCGCCGCAGAGGCTTCGGCGCCTCCCGGCAGATCCTGTTGCTGCGGCCCGGTCATCGGCTCAGGCACTCCCTCAGGCTCATCAGGCTGCGGCGCAGCCATGTTCTTACGGTGTTGAGCTTCACTCCGGTGGCCTCGGAAAGCTCGGCATAGGTTGCGCCTTCGAGATAGGCGCGGCGCACCATCTCAGCGCGATCCGGCGGCAGCTCACCCATGCACAGGGCCAGCGCCTGTGCCTCGGCCCGCGCCTCGGCCTGCTGGGCCGGACCGGGACCGGGATCGGCCAGACGTTCGTCTATCTCGATGGGCTCGACCGGCTTGCCCGCATCGCGGCGGCGGCGACGGTCGACGGCGGAGTTGCGCGCCAGGGTGATCAGCCAAGTCATCGGAGAATACCCGTTGACCCGATACTTACCGGCATGTGTCCAGATCTTCACGTAAGTGTCCTGCAGCGCCTCTTCAGCTTGCGCCCTGTCCTGCAAGACACGCAGACAGACCCCGAAGAGTTTCGCCGAGGTCCGCTCGTAGAGCGTAGCAAAGGCGGCCCGGTCGGCCATCGCCACACGCGCGATCAGATCCTCGATGTCAGGATGCGGAGAACTCGCCAAGAAACATGCCTGTCTGCTTTTGGTATCCCCGGCAGCCTAATGCGCCGAGTGCCACCCACGCAAACACTATCGCAGGGCATTTTCATGGCGGTGCGCAAAGCCCGCGCCGCCCCCTTGCCCTTGCCATCGATATGGGGCACGACGGTGCGCAAGTTTTCTTAACGACCGGACAAGGGCAGAACCATGGCGGATGGCACGATCGACATCAATGCGAAACCCACCGAGGAGATTTCGGTCCGCGAGGTGTTCGGCATCGACACGGACATGGTGGTGCACGGCTTCCCCGAGAACAGCGACCGCGTTCCCGACGTCGACAGCACCTATAAGTTCGACCCCGACACCACGCTGGCGATCCTCGCGGGTTTCCGCAACAACCGCCGCGTGATGATTCAGGGCTACCACGGCACCGGCAAATCGACCCACATCGAACAGGTCGCCGCCCGCCTCAACTGGCCCTGCGTGCGCGTCAACCTCGACAGCCACATCTCCCGGATCGACCTGATCGGCAAGGACGCTATCAAGCTGGTGGACGGCAAGCAGGTCACCCAGTTCCAGGAAGGCATCCTGCCCTGGGCGCTGCGCAACCCCACCGCCATCGTCTTTGACGAATATGACGCGGGCCGCGCCGACGTGATGTTCGTGATCCAGCGTGTGCTGGAGACCGACGGCAAGCTCACCCTTCTGGACCAGAACCAGGTGATCACGCCGCACAAATATTTCCGCATCTTCGCCACCGCCAACACCGTGGGCCTTGGCGACACCACCGGCCTCTATCACGGCACCCAGCAGATCAACCAAGGCCAGATGGACCGCTGGAGCCTTGTGGCGACGCTGAACTACCTCAGCATCGACGCCGAGGTGAACATCGTGCTGAGCAAGGCGCCGCATTACAACAACGAGAAGGGCCGCAAGACCATCCGCCAGATGGTCACCGTGGCCGATTTCACCCGCCGCGCCTTCATGAACGGCGAGCTGTCGACCGTGATGTCGCCGCGGACGGTGATCGCATGGGCCGCCAACGCCGAGATCTTCCGCGACGTGGGCTATGCCTTCCGCCTGTCGTTCCTCAACAAATGCGACGAGCTCGAGCGCCAGACCGTGGCCGAGTTCTACCAGCGCTGCTTCGACGAGGAACTGCCGGAAAGCGCCGCCTCGCTGTCGCTGGCGTAAGGCCGGGCGACGATCCCGGACAGCGGGGGCGCTGCCCCCGTCCGCTGCGCGGACTCCCCCGGGATATTTGAGCCAAGAGGAAGTTTCAGGGGCGCGGATCGATCTCGGTCCGCGCCCTTTTGACGAGGGGAGGAGAACATGGGGAAACCTCTGCATATCGGGCTGATCGGCGGCATCGGCGTCGCCGCCACGCTGGTCTATTATCAGCGGCTGACCGCCGCCGTCGCCGCCATGGGCGAGCCGCTGGAATTGACCATCGTGCATGCGGATGTGGCGGAACTGATCCGCAACAATCTCGCCGACGACCGCGCCGCGCAGGCACAAAGCTATGCGCGGCTGCTGCGGCGGCTGGCGGACGCTGGCTGCGATTGCGCCGCGATCACCTCGCTCGGCGGGCATTTCTGCTTTGACGAGACGCGGGCGCTGTCGCCGCTGCCGCTGGTCTCTGCCGTGGCGCCGCTGGATGCGTTCTTTGCCGCCGAGGGGCTGTCGCGCGTCGGCCTTCTGGGCACGCGGGTGGTGATGCGCACGCGGCTCTACGGTCAGTTGGCGCGCACCGAGGCGGTGGCGCTGGACGCCGAGGCCGAGATGCTGGGCCAGCGCTATCAGGACATGGCCGTGATGGGACGTTGCAGCGAAGCCGACCGGCAGCTGTTCTTCGACGCCGGCCGCCGCATGGTCGAGGATCAGGGCGCCGAGGCTATCATTCTGGCGGGCACCGATCTTGGGCTCGCCTTCGACGGCACGCACGATCCGGGCTATCGCGTGATTGATGCGCTCGACGTGCATGTGGATCTGCTCGCCCGCCTCGCCACCGGGAGGGCCGTGCTGTGAAACCTATCCTTGCGATCTTGCTGCTGAGTGCCGCCCCTGCCCTCGCCCAGCCGACCACCGGCGCGCGTGCCCAAGGCGAGGCCGCCGCCCGCTGCGCCGCGCTCTGGCAGGGTGCCGCGCTGGAGGCCAGCGACCACCCGGCCTTTGCCGGCACCGCACCGGCCACCGAAGCGCTAGCCGGAGACTTCGCGGCGCAGGCGCGCGCGGCGGGTCTGTCACGCAGCACGCTGCGCGAGGTCATCGTCGAAGATCTGCCCGATGCGCGGCTGCTCTATCGTTCGGTGCTGAAGGGCGATCAGCAGAGCGCCGCGCTTTTCGAGCGCCGCGCCGCCGCCTGTGCTGGGCTGCAGGGCGGCAGCTGACCCTCCGAGTTTGGGGCGCGCGCGAAAGATGCGCGCTCCGCGCGCCTTCCCTCTTGCCAATTCCCCGCTCCGGCGCGAAACCTGTGCCCATGGCACGCGACACCGACAACCCCGCAGATCCGTTCAAGAAGGCGCTGGCCGAGGCCACCAAGGTCATGGCCGACGACCCCGAGCTTTCGGTGAACTATTCCGTCGACCCTTCGGGCGTCTCCGGCGACATTATGCGCTTGCCGCAGGTGTCGCGCCGGATGAGCCGGGACGAGGTGCTGCTGGCACGCGGCACCGCCGACGCGCTGGCGCTCTACCGCCGCTATCACGATGGCGCGACCCACGCCCGCTATGCCCCGCCGGGCGACATCGCGCGCGAGCTTTACGAGGCGATGGAAACCGCCCGCTGCGAGGCGATGGGCGCGCGCGACATGCCCGGCACCGCGGGCAATATCGACGCCAAGATCGGCCATGAGGCGGCGCGCCGCGGCTATGGCCAGATCACCCAGGCCTCGGAGGCGCCGCTGCCGGTGGCCGCGGGCTATCTCATCCGCCATCTCGCCACCGGGCGCGACCTGCCGAAAGATGCCGCCCACGTCATGGAACTGTGGCGCGGGTTTATCGAGGAACAGGCTGGCGGCACGCTCGAAGACCTGCAGGAGACCCTGTCGGATCAGGCCGCCTTTGCCCGGTTCGCGCGCCGCGTGATCACCGATCTCGGCTATGGCGATCAGCTTGGCGAGGATCCCGATCAGCTGGACGATGAGGCCGAGGACGAGGCCGATCCCGGCTCGGACGAAGAGCAGCAGCCCGACAGCACCGGTCAGGACGATCAGGACGACGACGAGGCCGAAGCCTCGCCCGAACAGTCGCAGGAACAGACGCAGGACCAGAGCCAGGCGCAGGTGTCCGCCGACGAGATGGCCGATCAGGAGCTTGGCGAAGAAGCCGAGATGCCCGAGGGCGAGGCCCCGATGGAGCCGCCCGCCCCGGCGCCGGTCTCCGAGGCCGATCCCGAGTACAAGGTCTTCGATTCCACCCATGACGAGGAGATTCCCGCCGAGGAACTGGCCGAGGCGCAGGAGCTTGAACGGCTGCGCGCCTATCTCGATCAGCAGCTCGAGCCGCTGAAGGGCGCGGTCTCGCGGCTGGCCAACAAGCTGCAGCGCCGCCTGCAGGCGCAGCAGAACCGCTCGTGGGAGTTCGACAAGGAAGAGGGCGTGCTGGATGCGGGCCGCCTCGCCCGCGTCGTCGCCAACCCCACCACGCCGCTGTCGTTCAAGGTCGAGAAGGACATGGAGTTCCGCGACACGGTGGTGACGCTGCTGCTCGACAACTCCGGCTCGATGCGCGGGCGCCCGATCTCCATTGCCGCGATCTGCGCCGACGTGCTGGCGCGCACGCTGGAGCGCTGCAACGTCAAGGTCGAGATCCTCGGCTTCACCACCCGCGCGTGGAAGGGCGGGCTGGCGCGCGAGAAATGGCTGAACGAAGGCCGCGAGCAGCAGCCCGGACGCCTCAACGACCTGCGCCACATCATCTACAAGAGCGCCGACGCGCCGTGGCGCCGGGTGCGCGACAACCTCGGGCTGATGATGAAGGAAGGCCTGCTGAAAGAGAACATCGACGGCGAGGCGCTGGAATGGGCACACCGCCGCATGGCGCATCGCCCCGAGGCCCGCAAGATCCTCATGGTGATCTCCGACGGTGCCCCGGTGGATGATTCCACGCTCTCGGTGAACCCGGCCAATTACCTCGAGAAGCACCTGCGCGACGTGATCGCCATGGTCGAGCGCAAGAAGCAGGTCGAGCTTCTGGCCATCGGTATCGGCCATGACGTGACGCGCTATTACGAGCGCGCGGTGACCATCACCGATGTCGAACAGCTGGCCGGGGCGATGACCGAACAGCTTGCCGCGCTCTTCGATTCCGACCCGCGCGCCCGGGCGCGCGTGATGGGCATCAAGCGCGCGGGCTGAGCCCGTACCAAGGCCGAGGGGCCAGCCCCTCGGGCTCCCCGGGATATTTACGTCTAGACGAAGATGCGCGCGTGCCGCTTCCTCTTGGTGCAAATATCCCGGGATGAATTGGCCGCGAGGCGCGCCAGTTTGCGCCATCGGCGCAAGCGCGATGACGACAAGGGGCAGCGCCCCTCATTTCTTTTCCGCACAAGACTTCAGGAGACCGCCGCATGTTCCAGACTTTCGAGCAGAGCGCATCCCCCGAGCAGGGCCCGCCGCGGCTGGCGGCGCTGCGCAGCGAACTGGCGCGCGAAGGGCTCA
This sequence comes from Salipiger sp. ABN3_019, assembly GCF_056158605.1. Lineage (NCBI taxonomy): Bacteria > Pseudomonadati > Pseudomonadota > Alphaproteobacteria > Rhodobacterales > Roseobacteraceae > Salipiger > Salipiger sp. ABN3_019. The sequence goes on along the minus strand of NZ_JBSWTP010000009.1, from coordinate 1,668,514 downwards.
GCGGCTTTCTGGTGCCGCGCGCCGATGCGCATCAGGGCGAATATGTCGCGCCGCATGACGACCGGCTGGCCTGGCTCACCGGCTTCACCGGCTCGGCCGGCTATTGCGCGGCGCTGCTGGAGAAGGCCGGTGTCTTTGTCGACGGGCGCTATCGCGTGCAGGTTAAGGCCCAGGTCGCGGCGGAGTTCACCCCGGTGGACTGGCCCGAGGTCGGGCTGGCTGAATGGATCGCCGAGGCGCTGCCCGAGGGGGGCACCGTCGGGATCGATCCGTGGCTCTTTTCGGTCGATCAGATGCGCGCGCTGGAGCGCGGTCTGGGCGCAGTGACCCTGCGCCGTTGCGACAATCTGGTGGACCGGGTCTGGGCCGATCAGCCCGATCCGCCCATGGGCGCGGTCTTTGCCCAGCCAGTCGATCTGGCGGGCGAGGCGCATGAGGAGAAGATCGCCCGGCTCGCGGCAGGTCTCGGCAAGGCGGCGGCCTGCGTCCTCACCCTGCCCGACAGTCTGGCGTGGCTGCTCAACATCCGCGGCTCGGACGTGGCGCGCAACCCGGTACCGCATGGCTTTGCGATCCTGCACGCGGGCGGGCGCGTGACGCTGTTCATGGCGGCGCAAAAGCTTGGCGGGCTGGGCGATCACTTCGGCCCCAAGGTGGAGGTGCAGGCCCCCGAAGCCTTTGCTGGCGCGCTGGCGGCGCTGGAAGGCCCGGTGCAGATCGACCCGGCCAGCTGCCCGGTTGCGGTGCTGGACGCGCTCGAAGGCCGCGAGATCATCGAGGCCGCCGATCCCTGCCTGCTGCCCAAGGCGCGCAAGAACACCGCAGAACTGCAGGGCGCGCGCGAGGCGCATCTGCGCGACGGCGCGGCCATGGTGCGTTTCCTGCATTGGGTCGACAGCCAGACCCCCGGCACGTTTACCGAGATCGACGCGGTCAAAGCGCTCGAAGAGGAACGCCGCGCCACCAACGCGCTGCGCGACATCTCCTTCGAGACCATCTCGGGCGCCGGGCCCAATGGCGCCATCGTGCACTACCGGGTCACCGAAGAGACCAACCGGACCGTCGAGGCGGGCGAGCTGCTGCTGATCGACAGCGGCGGGCAATATGTGGACGGCACCACCGATATCACCCGCACCATGGCCATCGGCACCGTGGGCGACGAGGAACGCGCCGCCTTCACCCGCGTGCTCAAGGGGATGATCGGCCTGTCGCGGCTGCGCTTCCCGAAGGGGCTCGCCGGGCGGGACATCGACGCTCTGGCGCGGGTGCACCTGTGGGAAGCGGGGCTCGATTATGGCCATGGCACCGGGCACGGCGTCGGCTCGTACCTGTCGGTGCACGAAGGGCCGCAGCGCATCGCGCGCACCGGCACCGTGCCGCTGGAGCCGGGGATGATCCTTTCCAACGAGCCGGGCTTCTATCGGGAAGGAAGTTATGGTATCCGCATCGAGAACCTCATCGCGGTGGAACCCGCATCCCCCCTTCCCGGCCAGAGCGTGGCCTCTATGCTGCGCTTCGAAACGCTGACTTGGGTGCCGATCGACCGGCGTCTGATCGAGACGGGATTGCTGACCGCCGCGGAACGCGATTGGCTCAACGCCTATCACACCGAGGTTTTCGAACGCATCGCTCCGCTTGTCACAGGCGCCGTGCGGGACTGGCTCGAAGCGGCCTGCGCGCCGCTTTGACACAGGACTGTCGCACTGGCGTTGGTATATGATGGGCGGATAACGGGAGAGACATGATGTTGAAACAGATTGCCGTGCGCCCGGCCACGGGCACTTGGGTCATTCGCGCTGGGGGCGCCGTTCTCGGCGAGAGCAGCCGCGCGCTGGAACTGACCGAGGGCGACAAGCCCCAGACCATCTACTTCCCGCGCGAGGATGTGGCTATGGCCTTCCTCGAGCCCAGCGGATACCGCAGCACCAGCGCCGCCCTTGGCGACGCGGAGCACTTCCATATCGCCTCGAAGAGCCGCAGCTACGACAATGCGGTGTTCTCCTACACCGATCCCAAACCGGAAGCCTCGCAGATCAAGGGCTATCTCGCGTTCGATCTGCAGGACGGTGTGGCTGTCGAACAGGTGTGAGCTAGGCTCTGGACCGGCGGGCAGCGCGCTGGCTCGACAAGCCCTGCCTCGAAAAGCCCCGCCCCGAAAACATGAAAGCCGGTCCCGTTGGGGCCGGCTTTTTCGGTATGCGCCCTGCCCTTTGAAGGCGCTTCACGCCCCGCGCAGATTGTCCCGCAGCCGGCTCACCTGATCGCGCAGCGCCAAAAGCTCGTCGACGCTCATGCCCGACTGCTCCGAAATGCAGCCCGCGATATGCGCGGTGCGCGCCTCCATCGCAGCCCCCTGCTCGGTGAGGCTGATGCGCACCTGCCGTTCGTCCTTTTCGTCGCGGCGGCGGCTGACCAGCCCCATCCCCTCGAGCCGCTTCAGCAGCGGTGTCAGCGTGCTCAATTCCAATTGCAGCTGCCGCGACAGCAGGCCCACGGTCGGCGGCTCCTCGGCGGCCCAGAGCGCGCTCATCACCAGAAACTGCGGGTAGGTCAGCCCGAGCTTTTCCAGATGCGGGCGATACGCCTGCTGCAGCGCATGCACGGCGGAATAGAGCGAGAAACAGACCATGTCTTGGGGGGCGAGTGTCATGCCCAAGATATAAATCGCGCGCGATCATTTCTCAAGCGATTGACTTATGCCGCGCGACACATATCTATCGTGCACGATATAATCGCTCACAAAGGATTCTCTCATGGCACTCGACATCAAGTATCGCACGCAGGCGCAGGCATCGGGCAATGGCCGCGATGGCATCACCAAGCTGACCTCGGGCCTGCTGACCGTGACGATGAACGCGCCCAAAGAACTCGGTGGCGCGGGCAAGGGCCACAACCCCGAAGAGCTGTTCGCCATGGGCTATGCCGCCTGTTTCCTCAGCGCGATGCGCTTTGTCGCGCAGACCGAAAAGCTGGGCACCGTGCCCGCCGAGGCGACGGTGGACGCCGAAGTGGCGATCGGCGCCAAGGAGAGCGGCGGCTTCGAGCTTGTGGTGAAACTGATCGCCAAGATGCCGGGGCTGGAGCGTGAGACCGCTGAGACGATCCTCAACCGCGCGCATGAGGTCTGCCCCTATTCCGACGCCACCCGCGGCAATATCGAGGTGACGCTCGAACTGGCCTGATGCGCTGACGTGCAAAGCCCCCGGCCACCGCGTGCGGGCCGGGGCAAAGGCCTCAGCTGTGCTCTTCCGCCGCGGTTGCGGCCAAAGCGCGGTTGTAGGCCTTCAGCGCGTCCACATGGAACAGCGCGCCCTGCAGCACCGGCGCGTCGTCTGGGCTCTTGCGGGTCACCACCGGCAGATAAGCCACGCCGGATTTGTCGAAGAGCGGCAGCGCCGCCTCCAGCGTCGCCTGTGCGTTGAGGAAAAGCCCCTGCTCGATCATCCGCAGGCAGGCTTCCTCATCCGCCGCACCCTCGTCATTGGGTTTGCGCATCACCCCCTGCACCCGGAACATCGCCAGCAGATAGGCCTGCGGCCCGGCGGCGAGATGCACGTTGCGCCGCTCAAGCTGCGACAGGAAAAAGCTGCGATGCACGAGGCGCGAGGCCAGCGCGGTCGACATCGAGACCGAGATCATCACCGCCAGCCCGGTCTGCCAGTCGCCGGTCAGTTCAAACACGATCAGCGTGGTCGAGATCGGCGCGCCCAGCACCGCCGCCGCCACCGCCCCCATGCCCGCCAGCGCATAGAGCGTGAAGACAGAGCTTTGCTCGGGGAAAAGCCCGGTGGCCACATGCGCAAAGGCCAGCCCGGTCAGCGCGCCCAGCATCAGCGAGGGCGAGAACACCCCGCCGCCCATGCGCCCGGCCATGGTGATCGAGACCGCCGCCACTTTCACCGCTGCGAAAATCATCGCCTGACTGAGCGTGAGTTGCCCCGACAGCGCGCGCGATGTGGTCTCATAGCCGACGCCGATGATATGCGGGTAGAAGATGGCGATTGCCCCCAGCATCAGCCCCGCCACCGCCGGGCGCAGCCAATGCGGCAGACCGAGGCGCTTCTGGATCGCCGTACCCACGCCGTCGGACCAGAACAGCGCCTTGATCATCAGCACCGCCACCAGCCCGCAGACGAGGCCCATCAGGAAGAAGGCGGGCAGTTCGAGGTAGAATTGCACAGTGGTGGTGCCGGGCAGCACGAACTCGGTGACATCGCCGAAATAGATGCGGTTGATCACCGTGCCCGCGGCGCTGGCCACCACGATCGGGGCAAAGGCATGCAGGGCAAAGTGGCGCAGCACCACCTCTAGCCCGAAAAGCGCCCCGGCGATGGGCGCGTTGAAACTGGCCGAGACCGCCGCCGCCACGGCGCAGCCCAGAAGGTCGCGCCCGGTGATGCCGTCGACGCGCAAGAGGTTCGACACCCAAGAGGCGATCATCGCGGCGATATGCACCACCGGCCCCTCGCGGCCCGTCGAGCCGCCGGTCGAGAGGGTGATCCACGAGCAGAGCGCCGAGGCGATACCCGCCTTCTTCTCGACCCGCCCGTCGTTGAGCGCCGCGCCCTCGATCACGTCAGAGACGCTGCGCACGCGCCCGTCAGGGGTGAACTTCTGCAAAATCAGCCCGACCAATGCGCCGCCGACCACCGGCACCAGCAGCACATAGACCCACGGCAGGCTCTGCGCGAAACTATGCAGCAGGTTGACGTCCTCGGTGCCGTAGACAAAGGCCTGCAGCCGCTGGATCGCGAGGCGAAAGAGCAGCGCGGCAAAGCCTGCGGCGGCGCCGACGAACAGAGCGATGATCCAAAAGGTGATCTGACCCGGCCCCTTGTGCCGCAGCGTGTCCCACCCCCGGTTGCACAGCGCGCGCGTCTCGCGCCACTGCATGGCTAGCTGGCTCAGCATCGCTCGGTTCCGTCCTCGTCCTGCCCGTTCCCTGCCCTCATCGCAGCCCCGCCGCTGTGCCCGCGCGGGCTTGCTTGCTCACGCTCTTACTCACGCCCTCGCTCGCGCCCCTGCTCACGCCCATGTGTAGCATGGCTTTCGCAGCCCGCCCGGCGCGGATAAGGTCGCCCCGATTTTCCACGGAGGTTCTCTATGCCCGTCGCCGAAGCCCTGGAGGCTCTTGATCACTTCCTAGGCGAACAATTCACCCGCTCCAAGTCCGAACTGGACCTGCACGGCCGATCCGAGTCCTATTTCCCCCTGACGCCGCCCGATGGCGTCGCTTACCCCGAAACCGCCGAAGAGGTGCAGCGCATCGTGCAGATCTGCGCCGAGCACGGCTGCCCGGTGATCGGCTGGGGTGCCGGCACCTCGCTCGAGGGCCACGGACAGGCGGTGAAAGGCGGCGTCACCGTCGACTTCAGCCGCATGAACAAAGTGCTGGAGATCCGCCCCGCCGACATGGATGTGAGCATTCAGCCCGGCGTCACCCGCGAGGCGCTGAACGAGGAACTGCGCGCCACGGGGCTCTTCTTCCCGGTCGATCCCGGCGCCAATGCCTCGCTTGGCGGCATGGCGATGACCCGCGCCTCGGGCACCACCACCGTGCGCTACGGCTCCATGCGCGACAACGTGCTGGGGCTGAAGGCGGTGCTGGCCGATGGCCGGATGATCGAGACCGGCACCCGCGCCCGCAAATCCGCCGCCGGGTTCGACCTGACGGCGCTCTTTGTGGGCTCGGAGGGCACGCTGGGGCTGGTCACCGAGCTTACCCTGCGGCTGCATGGCATCCCCGAGGCGGTCTCGGCGGGCATCTGCGCCTTTGACGACATGGGTAGCGCCGTCACCACGGTAATGGAGACCATCCAGATGGGCATCCCCATGGCACGCATCGAGTTCGTCGACGCCGCCACCGCCCGCGCTTTCTCGGGCTACTCGGGCATGGAGATGGCCGAGAGCCCGCACCTGCTGGTCGAGTTCAACGGCTCGCCCGAAAGCGTGAAGCAGGACGCCGAGCGCTTTGCCGAGATCGTCGCCGACAATGGCGGCAGCCCGTTCGAATGGTCCGCCCGCGAGGAAGAGCGCCGCGCGCTCTGGGCGCTGCGCCACAACGGCTATTACGCCATCCTCGCCTCGCGCAAAGGCGCGCGCGCGGTGGTGACCGACATCTGCGTGCCGATCTCCGAGCTTGCGCAGGCGGTGGAAGAAACCCAGGCCGACATCGCCGCCAGCGGCATCCCCGGCCCGATCCTCGGCCATGTGGGCGACGGCAATTTCCACGCGGTGCTGCTCATCGACCCCGACAGCCCCGAGGAGCTGAAGACCGCCAAGGCGCTGTCGCACCAAATGGCCGAACGGGCGCTGCGCCTCGGCGGCACCTGCACCGGCGAGCATGGCGTCGGCCTTGGCAAGATGGCCTATATGGAGGCCGAACACGGGGCCGGCTGGCAGGTCATGGGGCAGATCAAGCGCGCGCTCGATCCGCAGAACATCATGAACCCCGGCAAGCTCGTGCCGCAGGACTGACCATGAGGGCCGGGGCGGCGCGCTGTCCCGGCCCTCGCTGCGGTGGCGGGCGAAGATGCGTATTTGTAGGAACAATGAATTGGCGCGTGGGGCTTTCATTGTTCCCCTAAATACGCCCGCCGGAGGCGCTCTTAGTCGCGCCAGAAGCGGGCGGTGAACAGCACGAAGACCGCCATGATTTCCAGCCGGCCCACGAGCATGGCAAAGACCAGCAGCCATTTGGCGGTGTCGTTGAGCGTGGCGAAATTGCCCGCCGGGCCGATGATGTCGCCCAGCCCCGGGCCGACATTGGCCAGCGCCGTGGCCGCGCCCGACACCGAGGTCACGAAGTCGAGCCCGGTGAAGCCGAGCGCCACCGACAGCACACCGAGCGAGACCACGAAGAAGACGAAATAGGCCATCACCGAGCTCAGCACCTCGTCGCTGACCGGGCGGCCCTCGAAGCGCGGGGTGAAGACGCCATGCGGCGCGCGGATGCGCTTGAGCTGCACCCGGATCGAAGCGAAGAGCAGCTGGTAGCGGAAGATTTTCACCGAGCAGGCGGTCGAGCCCGCGCAGCCGCCGATCAGCCCGATGAAGAAGAAGAGCGTGATCAGGAAGGCACCCCAGCCCATGTAGTCCACCGAGGCGTAGCCGGTGCCAGAGATGATCGAGGTGATGTTGAACAGCAACTCGCGGATCGCCTGTTCGGGGTGATGCGGGAATTTGATCACCAGCGTCACGCTCATCACCAGCACCAGCGTGAAGATCGTTGCGAAGAAGGCCCGCACCTGACTGTCGCGCCAAAGCGCGCGCTGGTTGCCGTTGAGCATCTGCACATAACGCACGAAGGGCAGCGCGGCGGCGACCATGAAGAAGGCGGCGACATATTCCGCCGGACCCGAAAAGGTGCCGAAAGACGCGTCGTAATTGGCAAACCCGCCGGTCGAGAGCGTGGTGAGCGCATGCACCGTGGCATCGAAGGCGTCCATGCCGCAGACCATATAGGCCGCGGTGCAGGCAAGCGTCATGCCCACATAGATGGTTGAGATCGACGAGGCGATCTCGGTGGCGCGGGGCAGGATTTTGCCCATGGTCTCGAAGGCTTCGGAGCGGAAGATCTGCATCCCGCCGACCCGCAGTTCGGGCAGGAACACCATGGCGACGACGATGATCCCGACCCCGCCCAGCCATTGCAGCATGCCGCGCCACAGCAAGATGCCCTTGGGCAGATCATCGAGCCCGGTGAACACCGTCGAGCCGGTGGTGGTCACGCCCGACATGGCCTCGAACACCGCATCCACCAGCCGCGCCTCGGTGGCGCCCAGCATGAAGGGGATGCCGCCAAAGAGCGGCAGCACCACCCATGCGCCGACGGTCAGCAAGAAGGTCTGCTGCAGCGTCAGCCCCTGCCGCCCGGCATTGGCGCAGGCCAGCGCGATCAGACCGCCGGTCAGCATGGTCAGCAGCGCGCTTTCGAGAAAGACATGCCACTCGCCGCGCGCCTCGGCGATATCCACCAGAAGCGGTACGAGCATGCAGGCACCAAGCGTCGTGACGAGCAGGCCGAGAACATAGGCAACGGGGCGGATGTCGAACATGGCCAGAGCCTTCGCCCGGCGCTGCTCCCCTGTCAAGCGCCGCGCTTGGGCAAGGGTCAGTCGCCGAAAAGGTCACGGAAGACATGTGGCAAAATCTGCTCGCGGGTGAGCCCCAACTCGGCCAGCCGGTCATCGCTCTGGCTTTCCAGCACGATAATCTCGCGCAGCCGCGCACGGGCCAGCCCGGCGGCGTTCACCCCAAGCCCGAGCTGGGTGAAATAGCTGTCGATCCGGGCGCGCAGCGAGCCGCGCCCCATGCCGATCATCACGTTTTCCGCTGCAGTGCTCGTGGTCATGCCAAGACCTCCGGTGGGTTGCGTTGCCCTCCGCCTTCAAGATGGTCCGGCAGGCGCGCCCGGTCACCTCTGCACCGGCAGAAATTGCTGCATTGCAGCAAAATGCCGCCGGAGTGACCGGCGGCATGAAGCTGTTGCTCAGGAAAGCGGCAGCGGCGGAGCCATGGGCCGCGCCTTCGCCTGCCTTTGCTTAGCCCTGATGGATCAGGCTCGGGAAGAGCGTCGGATCGAGGCTGGCCTGCGCAAAGGTCGGCCCTTCGGTCAGCAGCGCCACCGCGTCATGCGAGTGCAGGCTTTCCTGATGGCTGGCAAGCACGCGGTAGTCGCCGATGCGCGGATCGGCCTGCAGCGCCTCGGCAAAGAGCCGCGCCGCGTCTTCGACGAAGATCGGATTGGCGGCGTTGAGCTCGGCGAAGGCCTGCTCGTCCTCGCGCTTGACCATGACCTGCGTCTCCGTCGGCACGGCAGAGCGGCAGAGCGCCACGAGGTCCTCGAACCACATCCAGTCTTCGTCGTCGGTCAGCACCGCCGACACGCGCGCCACCGAGCGCTGCGAGTGCGGCGTGGCAAGCTGACCACGGAACTGGCGCGCATGCTCGGAAAGCTCCAGCGAGCACGGGCAGGTCGAGCTGTAGACATAATCGAGGTGCACGACGCGCTGGCGCACGCCGTCATTCTCGATCAGTTCCAGCGCGATGTCGTAATACTGATAGCCCGACAGGCCCGAGCGCAGGCTGTCGACCCGCATCGGGAAGCGGAAACGCATCTGGATGCGCGCGTCGAAGCTTTCGAGGTCGGACTTATAGTCGTCCAGCGCCGCTTCGATCACGCCAAAGCTGAAGGTCTTTTCGGCATGGGTGTAGAAGCTGCGCATGATGCGCGACATGTTGATGCCTTTTTTGTCGGCCTCGAGGCTGACCGTGCCGGTCACCGAGGTCTCGACGGTCAGCGGCGCACCTTCCTTGGTGCGATAGCTGATCGGAAGGCGGAAATTCGAGATGCCCACATGCTGAATGCGGCGGTTCTCGCCGCGGATCAGCGACGACGGGCCGTTCTGCAGGTCGGGCAGCGAGTTTTTGTACGAAGGCTCGACGGTGAACCCTTCGGGATATTGGCGCGAAAAGGTAGGGTAATCCTGTGCGGCCCCGAGAAGCTTCAGCAGCGCAGGGTCGAGATCAGTGATCTCGTTGTCGGCAGCGGTTTCGGTCCATTTGCGCAGGACCGCGAGCGCGGCCTCCGCTTCGTCACGGTTCGGGTCACGGTCTACAACCGGGGAATACACATTCATTGCCTGCCCTCCGAGGCGGGGTTCTTTCCACTTACTTAAGGTGTTTTACCGAAATATCCACCACTTACGATACCTATACGAGCATACCTATCCGTATGGATCATCTCTTGCGGGCAAAAATGTGGCCGGGCAATCTTTATTTTGCCCGGCCACAAAATCTTCACGATTTATCAAGTGCTTGTTGAATATCGGCAACAAGGTCCTCGGTGGCCTCGATGCCCACCGAAAGGCGGATCAGCCCGTCCCCGATGCCCAGATCGGCGCGCTGCTCGGGGCTGAGGCGCTGGTGCGTGGTGGTCGCGGGGTGGGTCGCAATGGACTTTGCGTCACCGAGATTGTTCGAGATCAGGATCACCTTCAGCGCATTGCAGAAGCGGAAGGCTGCCTCTTTCCCGCCTTCGATCTCGAAGGCCACCATGGTGCCCCCTGCCCCAAGCTGCCGCTGCGCCAGATCGTGCTGCGGATGGCTTTCGAGCCCCGGATAGCTGACGCGCGTGACTTTGGGATGGGGGATCACCGCCTTGGCGATCGCCTCGGCAGACGCGGTCTGCGCACGCACCCGCAGGTCGATGGTCTCCAGCCCCTTGAGCATGACCCAAGCGGTGAACGGGCTCATCGAGCCGCCGGTGTGCTTCATATAGGGTTCGATCACGCCGCGGATGATCTCGCGCGAGCCAAGGATCACACCGCCCAGCGTGCGGCCCTGCCCGTCGATGTGCTTGGTCGCCGAATAGACCACCACGTCGGCCCCCTGCTCGATGGCGCGGCTGTAGACCGGGGTCGAAAAGACGTTGTCGACCACAACCTTGGCGCCCTTGGCATGGGCCAGCTTGGCGACGGCTTCGACGTCCACCAGCTCCAGCGTCGGGTTCGACATGCTCTCGAAGAACACCAGTTCGGCACCGGGCGCCAGCGCCTCTTCCCATTGCGCCAGATCGGCCCCGTCGACAAAGACCACCTCGACGCCGAAGCGGGTCAGAATGGTTTCGAGCACATAAAGGCAGGATCCGAACAGCGCGCGCGCGGCGACCACGCGGTCACCGGCCTTGAGCATGGCGGTCAGCGCGCCCGAGACGGCAGCCATGCCGGAGGCGGTGGCAAAGGCGTCTTCGGCGCCTTCGAGCAGCGCGATGCGCTCTTCGAACATGGCGACGGTCGGGTTGCCGTAGCGGGCGTAGATATATTCATCCGCCTCGGTCTTGATAAAGCGCGCCTCGGCCTGCTCGGCGCTGTCATAGGCAAAGCCCTGCGTAAGGAAGATCGCCTCGCTGAGCTCCCCCCACTGGCTGCGCTTGGTGCCGCCGTGCACCAGTTCGGTGCGCGATGCCTTCTTGAAATCTGCCATGATCTTCCACCTTTCTGTGTCCGGGCTAACCCTCTGCGCCGGAGATGAAAAAGCCCCATTCGCGGTCAAGCGAAAGGGGCTCTCTCGTCCGACCTTTTAGCGGCATGTTTTACGTGGCCCGCAATCCGTCAACAAATCGCCACGGGGCTGAAATACGCCGCCGCCGCGCCTCGGTCAAGCGCGCAGCAGCCGCAGCCCCGCGCGCAGGTCCGATCGCGGCGGCAAATTGTCCGGCCCCGGCACATGCCGCCAGCCGCGCTTGTCATCCGCCGCGATCCCGTCTCATCATGGCGGCGCGAAGCAAGCCACGGGACGGACATGGAAAGCACGCTCTTTCAGGCCTCGATCTACCTCGCAGCCGCGGTCATCGCTGTGCCCATCGCCGCACGGCTGGGGCTGGGGTCGGTGCTGGGCTATCTGCTGGCCGGGATCGTCATCGGGCCGGTGCTGCACCTCGTCTCGCACACCGACGATCTGCGCCATTATGCCGAGTTCGGCGTGGTGATGATGCTGTTCATCATCGGGCTGGAACTGGAGCCCCGCGCGCTGTGGGACATGCGACACCGGCTGATCGGGCTCGGAGGCTTGCAAATCCTGCTGACGCTGGGGGCGGTGACCGGGCTGACCATGGCCTTTGGCCTCGACTGGCGCCCGGCGGTGGCCGCGGGGATGATCTTTGCGCTCTCCTCCACCGCCATTGTGCTGCAGACCCTCTCGGAGAAGGGGCTGATGCAGACCAATGGCGGGCGCGGCGCCTTTTCGGTGCTGCTGACGCAGGACATCGCGGTGATCCCGATGCTGGTGCTGCTGCCGCTGCTCAGCGGCCCGTTCATGGCGGCCAGTTCCAACGCTGACCACAGCGACGCAGGCCACGGCGGGCACGGCATGTCGCTGGTCGAAGGCCTGCCCGGCTGGGGCGTGGCGCTGGTCACGCTGGGGGCCATCGCGCTGATCATCCTCGCCGGGGTCTACGGCGCGCGCCCGCTGTTTCGCTACATCAACGCCGCGCGTCTGCCAGAGATGTTCACCGCCGTGGCGCTGCTCATCGTCGTCGGCATCGCCTTCCTGATGGGGCTGGTGGGCCTCTCGCCCGCGCTCGGAACCTTCCTTGCCGGTGTGGTGCTGGCCAACTCGGAGTTCCGCCACCAGCTCGAGGCCGACATCGAGCCCTTCAAGGGGCTGCTGCTGGGGCTTTTCTTCATCACCGTGGGCGCCGGGATCGATTTCGCCGACTTCCTGCGCGAGCCCCTGCTGCTGCTTGGCGCCACCGCCGCGCTGATCCTCGTCAAGGGTGCGATCCTGCATGTGCTGGGCGGGCTCTTTCACCTCAAGGGCCGCGACCGGATGCTGTTCACCCTGTCGCTGGCGCAGGCGGGCGAGTTTGGCTTCGTGCTGATCTCTTTCGCGCTGCAGCAAAACGTTCTGACCGAGGAGTTGGGCCAGCGCATGCTGATGGTGGTGGCGCTGTCGATGCTGATCACCCCGGCGCTTTTCATCCTCTATGACACGCTGTCGGCCAAGCTGGTCGAGAAAGCCGAACCGCGCGCCGACGACCGGATCGACAGTCAGGGGCCGATCATCATCGCCGGGATCGGGCGCTTTGGGCAGATCGTCAATCGCCTCGTGCAGAACTCGGGCTTTCAGACCGTGGTGATCGACCACGACATGCAGACCATCGAGTTGATGCGCAACTTCGGCATGAAGGGCTTCTTCGGCGATCCCACCCGGCCCGAACTGCTGCATGCGGCGGGCATCGGCAAGGCCAAGGTGCTGGTCGCCGCGCTTGATGACCCCAAGGCCACGACCAAACTGGTGCGCTTCGCCAAGCGCATCCGCCCCGACCTTTTCGTCATCGCCCGCGCCCGCGACCGCACCCATGTCTACGAGCTTTATCAGGCGGGCGCCGACAAGATGGTGCGCGAGATGTTCGACAGCTCGCTGCGGGCCGGACGCTACGTGCTCGAAGAGGCCGGGCTGACCGAATATGAGGCCGCCGCCGCCGAGCAGACCTTCTACCGGCACGACCGCGAGACCATGCGCGAGCTTGCCGAGCTTTGGGACCCGGGCACCCATCCCGCCGAGAACCCGGCCTACATCAAGCGATCGCAGGAACTGGAGAAGGATCTCGAAACCGCGCTCTTCGCCGCGCTCGAGGCGCAGCGGCGCGAGTTGGCCTGATCTCGCCGCTGCTGGCCAAGGGAGAATCACCCAAGGCGCGTCGCTGCAGTGCAGCAAGATATGCCGCCTAGGCGACACTTGGCGCTATAAAATAAGGGGTTTAAGTATCCCACGGTATGCCGCAGGCGCGAAAAACGCAGGGCGGATGGGGCGATAAGCTCAATTCCCGTGCAGAATGCGGCGCCAGCGCCATCAATCGCGGGAATGTGTGCGCAATGCGCCCTTTCGTCGCTGTTGTTTACGATCACCTCATGTATGCGGAGGCCGCCGGAGGTGGACCAAGACCCGCGCAAGAGGCGCCGGCCACGTCCCGCCCTCCGTCCGACAGACGCGAAATGCCTCGATCATGACACAGACTTCCAAGCCTCCCAGAATTGTCATCGTCGGCGCCGGCACTGCCGGGCTGAACCTCGCCACCCGCCTCAGCCATAAGTTCGGCCGACACGGCAAGGCCGAGATCACGCTGGTGGACGAGAACCTCTCGCATATGTGGAAACCCTCGCTGCACGAATTCGCAGCCGGCACCAAAGGGTTCGACGAAGAGATCAGCCTGCTCGAGCATTCGCATCGCAACGATTACAGCTTCCGCCTCGGACGGTTCACCGGCATCGACCGCGAGAAAAAGCTGGTGCACCTGCAGGCGGTGAACGACCCGGCCAACCGCCCGCTCGCCCCCAAGCGCGCCCTGCCCTATGACATCCTCGTGCTGGCCATCGGCAGCCGCTCGAACGACTTCGGCACGCCGGGTGTGGCCGAGAACTGCATGATGCTGGACACGCCCGCGCAGGCCAAACGCCTGCAGGCGGAACTGCTGAACCTCTTCCTGCGCTTCCAGACCGGCGCGCTTTGCACCCGGAACGACAAGCTGGAGCTGACGATCATCGGCGCGGGCGCCACCGGCGTGGAACTGGCCGCAGAGCTGCGCGAGGCCGCCGGTCAGTTCGCCCGCAACGGCATCCACAAGGTGCGCCGCCCCGACGCGGTGACCATCCGCGTGCTGGAAGCCGCGCCGCGCGTGCTGGGGGCGCTGCCCGAGAATATCTCGATGAAGGTCGAGCGGCACCTGCGCGAGCTGCACATCGACGTGCACTGCGGTGCGAAAGTGGCGCGGATCGAGCCAGGTTCGGTGCATCTGGCAGATGGCACGGAATTCACCTCGAACCTGACCGTCTGGGCCGCCGGTGTGCGCGCCCCCGAAGTGATCGGCCAACTGGAAGGCTTCGAGACCGGCAGCCTAGGCCGCCTCAAGGTGCGCCCCACCCTGCAGACGCTGGCCGACGATCAGATTTACGCTCTGGGCGACTGCGCCGATTGCCCATGGCCCGCCAAGGAGACCTCGCTGCCGCCGCGCGCGCAGGTCGCCACCCAGCAGGCCGAGTTCATGGAGCGCCAGATCGCCGCACAGCTGGCTGGCAAGCCGCTCAAGCCCTTCTCCTATGCCGACCACGGCTCGCTGGTGGCGATCTCCAACGAGGGCGCTGTGGGCTCGCTGATGGGCAAGGCGATCGGCACGATCACCATCGAGGGCTGGCTGGCCCGCCGCGCCTATCGCTCGCTGCACTTCCTGCACCGCAAGTCGGTTCTGGGCACATGGCGCGCCACGCTGAGCTCGCTGATCGGCGGCGCGTCCAAGCGCATCCGTCCGAAGCTGAAGCTGCACTGAGCCGCGCCAAAGGCAGGCAAAGCAAAAGGGCCGTCCCCGCGGGGACGGCCCTTTTTAGTTTTGAGAGAATGCGCCCTATCAGGCGGCGCGCAGCCCCAGCACTTCGTCGACCTGACGGGCGGCGGCCACTTCGTCGCCACCGCTGACAGCCGCGACTTCGCGGGTCAGGCGCTCGAGCGCGGCTTCATAGAGCTGACGCTCGGAGTAGCTCTGCTCGCGCTGATCGTCGGCGCGGTGCAGGTCGCGCACCACTTCGGCGATGGCGATCAGGTCACCCGAGTTGATCTTCTGTTCGTATTCCTGAGCCCGGCGGGACCACATGGCACGTTTCACCTTGGCCTTGCCCTTCAGGGTCTTCATGGCCTGGCTCACCACGTCGGGGGAGGACAGCGAACGCATGCCGATTTCAGTGGCCTTATGGGTGGGCACCCGCAGGGTCATCTTGTCCTTTTCGAAGGAGATCACAAACAGTTCCAGCTTGAGGCCGGCGATTTCCTGCTCTTCGATCGACATGATCTGGCCCACACCATGGGCGGGGTAGACCACGTAGTCGTTCGGGCGGAATTCGTTCTTCTTGGTCTTGGTCATCCAACAGCGTCCTTAGCAGCAAAACCTTGTGCACACGCGACAGAAAGACGGACGGGATGCGGAGCATTCCGTTCGCCTGGTGTTAACGCGTTTCGCTTAACCCCCCGGGTGCAGATCGGCCCGGTCGTATGTGCATGGTTTCAACATGAGTGGCGCAGAATATAGCACAAAACGAACGTCTTTCCTAGGAGCGCCCGCGCCGGAAAGAACTATTTCTGTACCAATATGTTACGGGGAAAAACACGCCCCCGTGTGCGGGTTCCGGCGCGGCAGGCACGAATCGCGCCCCGCGCCGGTCGTCATGCGTCTCGGTCAGTCGCCCTCGCCCGGCGCTTCCGAGAAATACTTGGTCATCTTGTCCGCCTCGCCATCGCGCTCTTCGGCTTCGGGCAGCGGGTCTTTCTTGGTGATGATCACCGGCCAGAGCTCCGCGTACTTGCGGTTGAACTCCACCCATTTCTCCATGTCCGGCTCGGTGTCCGGACGGATCGCATCGGCGGGGCATTCCGGCTCGCAGACGCCGCAGTCGATGCATTCGTCGGGGTGAATGACCAGCGTATTCTCACCCTCGTAGAAACAGTCCACCGGGCAGACTTCCACGCAGTCGGTGTATTTGCAGGCGATACAATTTTCGGTGACGACGTAGGTCATTGCTGTCTCTCAAAGGCTGATGGGCGCTTAGCTAGACCAGCACAGCGGATCATTCAAGCGTCCGGCCGCGATCAAGATCGAGTTTCCTGCGGTCACGCTTGGTGGGACGAGAATTGCCTTCGAGGCGCTGCACCGGTGGAACGTCGTCCTTCGATTTCGGCTGCGGCGGATCGAGGTCCTCGTAGAGTTGCTGCGCTTCGGGGGCCGGACCGCGCCGTTCGCCAAGCGCCAGCACCTTGATCACCCGCACCTGCCGCGCCTGAGAGAAGGTCAGCACATCCCCCGGCCCGACGTTGAAGGCCGGCTTCGATACGTTGGTCCCATTCACGCGAAGACCCGCCCCGATGGCCTTGGCCGACAGGCTCCGCGTCTTGAAGAAGCGGGCCTGCCAGAGCCATTTGTCGAGGCGGATCTTCTGTACCTGTTCGGGCACTGGGTCAGTGTCCCGAGGGGCTCAGGACTTGTCCTTGTTGAAGCCCATGAGCGCGGCCGCGAAGGGGTTGTCCGGATCGATCCGGTCCTTCTTCTCGGGACGCAACTCGAAGGTCTTCGGCCCTTTCGGACCACCCTTGCCGCCGCTGCGGGGACCGCCCTTGCCGCGCGGCTTGCCGCCGCCCTTGGGGCCACCCTTGCCGCGCGCCTGACGACCGCCTTCACGGCCACCCTCGCGGGCACCGCTGTCACGGCCACCCTGACGGCCACCACGGTTGCGGTTACCACCCCAGGTGAAGGTGTAGAACACCTCGATCTCGGGGCCTGCGAGCGCCGCATCGGGGCTCTCGCCCGGCAGCACTTCGGTTTCCGATGCCTCGGGAATGTGGTCGTCCACCTCGGTCGCGTCCGGCGTCTCGGCGATGGGGGCAACGCCCTCGTCGTCGATGCTCTCGGTGCCGGTCACCACATCCGCGGGCGCGGGCTCGGCAGCCGGATCGGCCATTGCGGCGGGGGTCGCCTCTTCTTCCTGCGCGGCGTCGAACACCGGCTCGTCCTCACCGGGCGTGCCGGTCGGCTCGGAGCTTTCGGTCAGCACCTTGTCGGCGGCACGCACCTTGGTGCGCTCGCCCTTCTCGGCGCGATAGCCGAGACCTTCCATCAGGTCGGCGAACTGCTCCAGCGTCATGCCGGTGATCGACAGCATGTCGGCCTTGGCCTCAAAGCCACCGCGGCTGTCTTCGCTGCGCAGCATGTCGGCCAGACGCTCGAGCATGTCGATGCGGATGGCGCGCTCGCCCGCGGGGCGATAGCCGGACAGCGAGTAATGCACCATCGGCACATCGCGCATGTTGGGCACGGTCACCAGACCCGGCGGCGGTGCCTCGGGGAAGGTGTCGAGATCGTTCGACAGCGACCACAGCACCAGACGCAGGCGCGTCGGTGCGGGCTTGAGCAGCAGCGGCATGAAGATCGTGTACTGACCGAAGCGCACGCCATGCTTGCGCAGCGCGCCACGGGCGTCCTGATCCAGCTGTTTGACCTCATCGGCCACCTGGCTGCGGGGGATGATGCCCATCGCCTCGATCAGGCGGAAGCCGAAGCCACGCGCCAGACCGGTCAGAGCCTCGTCGTTCTGCAGGTTCAGCAGCGGCTCGAAGAGCGCGGCGATCTTGCGATCGATGAAATGCTGCAGACGGCGTTCGACCTTCTGCGCCACATCGGGGCCAGCCTCGTCATCGACGAAAACGGCAACGCGCGGCTTCAGCGGGTCATCGCCCTTCACCAGCTTGCCAACCGCCTGCTCGCCCCACATCAGACCACCCTGTTCGGTGAAGTCGATCTCGGTATCGGGAGCGTTATAGAAGCGATCCGCCCGCAGGTGGAAATGCGGCGCCAGCGCCTGCAGCGACGCTGTCTTCAGCGTCTTGGCTTCCTGGCCCGTCGCCCCGGCATCCTGCCGGAACCGGAACCCCTCGAGCCGACCGACGAATTCGCCTTCGACGGTCACTTCTCCGTTGTCGTTCACCTCGGCCAAGAGGGCCTCCTTCTGCTTCAACCGCCGCAAGAGCACTGATGTGCGGCGGTCAACAAATCTTTGCGTCAGACGCGCGTGCAGCGCATCGGACAGTGCGTCTTCTACCGCGCGGGTCGCCTCGCGCCAATGGCTTTCGTCATCCACCCAACCTTTGCGTTGCGCCACGTAAGTCCATGTGCGGATGAACGCCAGCCGTTTCGACAACGCATCGATATCTCCATCGGTTCGATCAATGCGTTTCACTTGCCGCGCCATGAAGTCGCGCGGGATGCTCCCACGCTCGTGAAGATGCTGGTAGATCACCTGCAGCATGGACGCATGTTCATTATGACTGATGCCGCGGAAATCGGGAATACGGCAGACATCCCACAGCAGCTTTACCGAGGCCGGGTCGGACGCGCGGGCGCGGACCTCCGCCTGCGAATTGAGCGTTTTCAGCGACATCAGATCGTCGGCCTCGCGCGCCTTGACCAGATTCTGGTCCGGCGGCGCCTGCTCCAGCAAGTCGATCAGCGCCTCGGGCGAGCCGAATTTCAGCGCCGAATTCCGCCAGTTGAGCTTTTTCAGCGGGGTGAACCGGTGGCTGGTGATCGCCTCCACCCACTCTTCGTCGATCTGCCCCGCGTCGCCGGTGGTGCCAAACGAGCCGTCGCGCATCCCCCGCCCCGCACGGCCCGCAATCTGCGCCAACTCGTTCGGCTGCAACTCGCGCATGCGGCGCCCGTCGAACTTGCGCAGCGAGGAAAACGCCACGTGATCGACATCGAGGTTGAGCCCCATGCCGATGGCATCGGTGGCCACGAGGTAATCCACATCGCCGTTCTGATAGAGATCGACCTGCGCGTTGCGGGTGCGCGGGCTGAGCGCCCCCATCACCACCGCCGCCCCGCCCTTGGTGCGGCGCAGAAGCTCGGCGATGGCATAGACGTTGTCCACCGAGAAGCCGACGATGGCGCTGCGCGGCGGCATGCGGGAGATCTTGCGCGAGCCCGAATAGAACAGCTGGCTCATGCGGTCGCGGCGCATGAACTCCACACCCTTCACCAGCTGCGAGATCGGCCCACGCATGGTGTCGGAGCCCAGAAACAGCGTCTCGTTGAGCCCGCGCATGCGCAAAAGCCGGTCAGTGAACACATGGCCGCGCTCGGGATCGGCGCAAAGCTGGATCTCGTCGATGGCGACAAAATCACAGCCCATGCCCTCAGGCATCGCCTCGACCGTGCAAATCCAATATTGCGCGCGCGGCGGCACGATGCGTTCTTCGCCGGTGACCAGCGCCGCGACAGAGGGGCCGCGTGCGGCGACCACCTTGTCATAGACCTCGCGCGCCAAAAGACGCAGCGGCAGGCCGATCATACCGGACCTGTGCGCCAGCATCCGTTCGATGGCGTAATGGGTTTTGCCTGTGTTGGTCGGGCCGAGGACGGCCGCGATCCGCGCGCGTTGGGCCATGGGAGGGGGCCTTGTCTTTCGTCTTCAGCGAACCTCGGGTCCGCTTGTAGCCTTTAGAGGGAAACGCCTTTCACCTGCGTCTCCAGCCGATCGATTGCCTCGGTGACAGTCTCGTCGTAAGGCCTGAGCTCAACTACCCGTGAATAGGCCCGATAAGCAAGGTCAAGATCGCCCAGTTCCTCGTGGATCGCGCCAACGCCCTGCAGGGCGCCAAAATGATTGGGGTTAAGCGCCAGCGTATGTTCCAGCGCATCCATCGCCGGACCTAACCGGTCGGCGGCGTAATAGGCCAGCGCAAGCGTGCTCCAGCCCTCTGCGAAGCCGGGCGCATGATCGGTGAGCGCGGTGAGATGGCCGATGGCGGTGTCGATCTCGCCGACCTCCAGCGCGTCGCGGCCCCGCTTGAGCAGCAGATCCATCGCCGCAGACCCCGATTTCGACCATTCCGCGCGCAGGTCACGCTCGGCACGGTCGGCAATCTCGGCGCTGGGGGCTGCGGCCAGCTCGGCCAGCAGCTCTGCCTCGCGGCTCTGGGTGTCCTTTTCGGAACCCTGCTGAGACCCCTGCGGCCCGGCGGCGATTGCCGCATCCGGCGCCGCGTTTTGCGCACCCATCTGTGGCCCATCCGGAGTGCCCTGTTGTGCCCCCTCTTGCGCCAAAGCGAGGCAAGGTAGGGAAAACGTGACTAGGGCCAGCGCAAGCGCCGTTCTAGGTTGGATTTTGCGCGACAGCATGCTCATACAGGAAAGTGTAACCCAAGCCCGCTGGATTGCCAGCACAGGAATTCGTGAGGAGTGTCCGGATCATGAGCGAAACGGTCAAGGCGGCGGTCGCCGCGCTGAACAAGAAGCTGGATGGCGAGGGATTCGCCGGGGTTGCGAAATTCGTGATCGAAGGCAAAGGCGCGATCATCGTCGACGAAGCCGGGGCACGGGCCGCGGCAGAGGTTGGCGAGCTGCCCGCCGACGTCACGCTCACCGCCGACACCGAGACGTTCCGCGCCATCATCGAGGGTGAGAAGAACCCCACCACCGCCTATATGACCGGCGCGCTGCAGATGGATGGCGACATGGGCGCGGCCATGCGGCTGGCCAAGACGCTGGCCGGATGAGCGCCGAGGCCCCCTTCTATGCCGATCTGGCCGAGGGCCCCGAGGGCGCCCGTGCGCTCTGGATCCGCGCCGAAGACGGGCTGCGCCTGCGGCTTGGCCATTATCCCGGCCCGGCAAAGGCCGAAGGCACCGTGCTGCTGTTCCCCGGCCGCACCGAATACGTCGAGAAATACGGCCGCGTCGCGCAGGCCTTTGCCGCGCGCGGCTTTCACACGCTGACCATCGACTGGCGCGGACAGGGGCTGGCCGACCGCATGCTCGAGGACGCGCAGACCGGCCATGTGCATCTCTTTGCCGACTACCAGCGCGACGTGGATGCGATGCTGGGGGCGGCGCGCGATCTTGGCCTGCCCGAGCCCTTCCATCTGCTTGGCCACTCCATGGGCGGTGCCATCGGCCTGCGCGCGCTGGTGCGCGGCCTGCCGGTCGCGGGCGCCGGGTTCACCGCGCCGATGTGGGGCATCCGCTTTGTCGGACCGGTGCGGCAGGCGGCATGGGCGCTCAGCTGGTCCGGCGCGCGTTTCGGCATGGGGCATTTCTACGCCCCCTCCACCGGCCCCGGCAGCTATCTCACCCGCACCGCCTTTGAGGGCAATGTGCTGACCACCGACCGCAGCGGCTGGGATTATATGCTGCGACAGGTGAGCGAGGTTCCGCAGTTGCAGTTGGGCGGGCCGTCGCTGCGCTGGCTGCATGAGGCGCTGGCCGAATGCCTTGCGCTGTCGCGGTTGCCCGCGCCCGAGGTGCCCTGCCTCACCTTCCTCGGCAGCAATGAGCGCGTGGTGGACGGTGCCCGGATCCGCAGCCGCATGGCCCGCTGGCCGGGTGGCCGACTGGAGCTGATCCAAGGCGGCGAGCATGAGGTGCTCATGGAAGATGCGGTGACGCGCGAGCGGGTCATCTCGCAGATCTCGGCGCTGTACCGGCAGGCGGCAGAGGACAAGGGCGCGCAGGCCCGCGCCTGAGGGCGCTGCGTTCTCGCTTGGCTCGGACCGGCAGTTCGGGCCGCGATCTGGCCGAGCGCCGCCCCCGCGCTATGCTTCCGCGCATGGCGGATCCGGTTCTCAGCTTCACCGAGCGCGGCATTTACTGCCCCGCGGCGGATATCTACATCGACCCATGGCGCCCGGTGCCGCGGGCGCTGATCACCCACGCGCATTCTGACCACGCCCGCCCCGGCCACGGCAGCTATCTCGCCACGCCGGTCACCGCCGCGATGATCCGGCACCGGCTGGGCGTCGAGGTCGAGACGCTGCCCTATGCCGAGCCGCGCCGGATCGGCGGTGCCACCGTCAGCTTTCATCCCGCCGGACATGTGCCCGGCTCGGCGCAGGTGCGGGTCGAGGTGGGCGGCGAGGTCTGGGTGGTTTCGGGCGACTATAAGCTCGAGGACGACGGCCTGTCCGAGCCCTTCGAGCCGGTGCGCTGCCATGCGTTCATCACCGAATGCACCTTTGGCCTGCCGGTGTTCCGCTGGCAGCCGCAGGCCGAGATCGCCGCCGAGATCAACGGCTGGTGGCGCGCCAATCGCGAGGCCGGGCGCGCCTCGCTGCTGGGGGCCTACAGCCTTGGCAAGGCGCAGCGGCTGATCTCGATGCTCGACCCGGAGATAGGCCCGATCCTCACCCATGGCGCGGTGGAGGGCAGCAATGCCGTGCTGCGCGAGATCGGTGCCTTCGACCGCGAGACGATCCCCGTGACGCCCGACTTCGACCGCAAGGCGCATCCGGCGCCGATGGTGGTCGCGCCGCCCTCGGCCTTTGGCACATCATGGGCGCGCAAATTCGGTCCGGCACAGACCGGTTTCGCCTCGGGCTGGATGCGGCTGCGCGGCGTGCGGCGGCGGCGCGGCGTGCAGCGCGGCTTTGTCATCTCGGACCACGCCGACTGGCCCGCGCTGCTGCGCGCCATCAAGGAGACGGGCGCGGAAAATATATATCCCACGCATGGTTACACGGATATCTTTGCGCAATACCTGCGCAGCGAGGGCTATGAAGCGACGCCCGTTCCCACCGAGTTCGGCGGCGACGAGGATGCCGCCGAGAAAACCGGAGACGCCGCATGAAGGACTTCGCGCGCCTCTTCACCAAGCTCGACCAAACCACCAGAACTTCAGAGAAAACCGCTGCCCTCACCGAGTTCTTCCGCAGCGCGCCCGAGGCTGATCGGCTGTGGGCCGTGGCGCTCTTCTCGGGCCGCCGTCCAAAGCGCGCGGTGACCACCACGCTACTGCGCGAATGGGCCGCCGAGCGCGCGGGCATCCCACTGTGGTTGTTCGAAGAGAGCTATCCCATCGTCGGCGATCTGGCCGAAACGATCGCGCTGATCCTGCCCCCGCCGAGCGCGCCCGAGGACCGTGACCTTGCCCATTGGATCGACGTGGTGAAGGGGCTCGCGCCGCTGGAGCCCGAGGCGCGCAAGGCGGCGGTGCTGGAGGTCTGGGACCGCTTGGACCCCACCGAGCGCTTTCTTTTCAACAAGCTGATCACCGGCGGCTTTCGCATCGGCATCAGCCGCAAGCTGATGACCCGCGCGCTGGCCGAGGCGACGGGCGTCGACGAGCCCGCCATGGCGCTGCGGCTGATGGGCAAATGGCAGCCCGAAGAGACCACTTGGGCGCAGTTGACCGCCGAAGAAGATGCCAGTGAGGACGACAGCCGACCCTACCCGTTCTGCCTTGCCTCGCCGCTTGAGGCGGAGGCGGCGAGCCTTGGGGATCCCGCCGACTGGCTGGCGGAATGGAAATGGGATGGCATCCGCGGTCAGCTGATCCTGCGCGGCGGCACGCATCATCTGTGGTCGCGCGGCGAGGAGTTGATCACCGACCGCTTTCCCGAATTTGCCCGAAGCCCCGACTTCCTGCCGCCGGGCACGGTTCTGGATGGCGAGATCCTCGCATGGAAGGACGGCGGCCCGCTGCCCTTCGCGCAGTTGCAGCCCCGGATCGGGCGCAAGACGGTGCCCAAGAAGCTGCTGACCGAGGCGCCGGTGCGGATGCTGGCCTATGATCTGCTGGAGCATGAGGGGGAAGACATCCGCGCCCTGCCCCTGTCCGAGCGCCGCCAGCGGCTCGAAGCGCTGCTTGAGGGGTTGCCGGAGGACGCCGCCGTGATGCCCTCGCCGCTGCTGACCGAAGCCGATTGGCCCGCGCTCGGCGCCCAGCGCGAGAGCGCCCGCGCGCACCGTTCCGAGGGGCTGATGCTCAAACACCGGGACTCGGCCTATCGGGATGGACGCAAGCGCGGCGACTGGTGGAAGTGGAAGCTCGACCCGCTGAGCGTCGACGCGGTGATGATCTATGCGCAGCAGGGACACGGGCGGCGTGCGAACCTTTTCACCGACTTCACCTTCGCGGTGAAGGACGGCAACGGGCTGGTGCCCTTCACCAAGGCCTATTCCGGCCTCACCGACGCCGAGTTCGACGAGATCACCCGCTGGGTGAAGCGCAACACGCAGCAGCGCTTTGGCCCGGTGCGGCAGGTGACGCCCGAACTGGTGTTCGAGATCGCCTTCGAGGGCATTCAGGAAAGCCCGCGTCACAAGTCCGGCATCGCGCTGCGCTTCCCGCGCATGGCGCGCTGGCGGCGCGACAAACCGGTGGATGAGATCGACACGCTGGAGGGGCTGAAATCGCTGCTGGACGCCTATGGCTGAGCCCCGCCGTCTCTTCTGCAGGCCCTTGACGGCGGCGGGTTCAAAAGAAAGAAACATCCGATCATTATAGGGCAACATACCGTGCCCCGAAGACCCGCCCGGAACAGGGGCCCACGGCCTCGGCGACCGCACATCCACCCAACGAAAGACCCCCTGTTGGAGAAAAGAATGAAGTTCCGCTTCCCCATCGTGATCATCGACGAAGATTTCCGCTCCGAGAACAGCTCGGGCCTTGGCATCCGCGCGCTCGCCGAAGCCATCGAGTCCGAGGGGTTCGAGGTGCTGGGCGTCACCAGCTATGGCGACCTGTCGCAATTCGCGCAGCAGCAATCCCGCGCCAGCGCCTTCGTGCTGTCGATCGACGACGAGGAATTTTCTCCCGGCCCCGAACTTGATCCGGCGGTTCTCAACCTGCGCAACTTCATCGAGGAACTGCGCTGGAAGAACGAGGATGTGCCGATCTACATCTACGGCGAGACCAAGACCTCGCGGCACCTGCCCAACGACATCCTGCGCGAGTTGCATGGCTTCATCCATATGTTCGAGGACACGCCGGAGTTCGTCGCCAAGCACATCATCCGCGAAGCCAAGAGCTATCTCGAAGGCATCCAGCCCCCCTTCTTCAAGGCGCTGCTCGATTACGCCGAGGATGGGTCCTACTCGTGGCACTGCCCCGGGCATTCGGGCGGCGTGGCGTTCCTCAAGTCCCCCATCGGCCAGATGTACCACCAGTTCTACGGCGAGAACATGCTGCGCGCCGACGTGTGCAACGCGGTGGAGGAACTGGGCCAGCTGCTCGACCACAATGGCGCCATCGGCGAATCCGAGCGCAATGCCGCGCGCATCTTCAACGCCGATCACTGCTTCTTCGTGACCAATGGCACCTCGACCAGCAACAAGATGGTCTGGCACCACAGCGTGGCCCCCGGTGACGTGGTGGTCGTGGACCGCAACTGTCACAAGTCGATCCTGCACTCGATCATCATGACCGGCGCGATCCCGGTGTTCCTCAAGCCGACGCGCAACCATTGGGGCATCATCGGCCCGATCCAGCGCAGCGAGTTCGAGATCGAGAGCATCAAGGCCAAGATCCGCGCCAACCCGTTGCTGAAGGACGTGGATGCCGACGCCGTGCAGCCGCGCATCCTGACGCTGACGCAATCGACCTATGACGGGGTTCTTTACAACACCGAAGAGATCAAAGGGCTGCTCGACGGCTATGTCGAGAACCTGCATTTCGACGAGGCGTGGCTGCCGCATGCCGCCTTCCACCCGTTCTATGGCACCTATCACGCCATGGGGCGCAAGCGCGGGCGCACCAAGAAATCGGTGACCTATGCCACCCAGTCGGTGCACAAGCTGCTGGCGGGGATTTCGCAGGCCAGCCATGTGCTGGTGCAGGACAGCGAAGAGACCAAGCTCGACCGGCATCTCTTCAACGAAGCCTATCTCATGCACACCTCCACCAGCCCCCAGTACAGCATCATTGCCTCCTGCGATGTGGCGGCGGCGATGATGGAGCCGCCGGGCGGCACCGCGCTGGTTGAAGAGAGCATCGTCGAAGCGCTGGAATTCCGCCGCGCCATGCACAAGGTCGACGAGGAATACGGCGCCGACGATTGGTGGTTCAAAGTCTGGGGCCCCGAGGATTTCGACCACAACAGCGATGGCATGGGCCGCACCCGCGACTGGGTGCTGAAGAAGACCGATGCCGAGGGCGTCGAGAGCAGCGGCACCGACAGCTGGCACGGCTTTGGTGACATGGCGCCGGGCTTCAACATGCTCGACCCGATCAAGGCGACGATCATCACGCCGGGGCTCGACCTCGATGGCCGGTTTGACGACTGGGGCATCCCCGCCTCGATCGTCACCAAATATCTCGCCGAGCATGGCGTGGTGGTGGAAAAGACCGGGCTTTACAGCTTCTTCATCATGTTCACCATCGGCATCACCAAGGGCCGCTGGAACACGCTGCTGACCGCGCTGCAGCAGTTCAAGGATGATTACGCCAAGAACCAGCCGATGTGGCGCTCGATGCCGGAGTTCTGCCAGAAGCACCGCCGCTACGAGCGCATGGGGCTCAAGGACCTGTGCCAGCATGTCCACGCGCAATACGCGCAATACGACGTGGCACGGCTGTCGACCGAGATTTATCTGTCGGACCTCGAGCCTGCGATGAACCCCGGCGAGGCCTATGCCCATATCGCCCGCCGCACCACGCAGCGCGTGCCGATCGACGAGCTGGAAGGGCGGATCACCACCTCGCTGGTCACCCCCTACCCGCCGGGCATCCCGCTGCTGATCCCGGGCGAGGTGTTCAACAAGCGCATCGTCGACTACCTGCGGTTCAACCGCGAGTTCGCCCGCGCCTGCCCCGGCTTCGAGACCGACATCCACGGGCTGGTGCAGGAGGTCATGCCCGACGGCTCGGTGGAGTATTTCGCCGACTGCGTGGCAAAGTGACATCGGGGCGCGCGGCAGCAAGGGGCGCTGCCCCTCGGCGCTGCGCGCCTCACCCTGGGATATTTTGATCTAGACGAAGCGGCAGAGCGCCAGCCGGCGCTTTGCCCTTGAACCTGCGGGGGGCGGGCTCTTACCTGTCTCCCAACAATGAGAACAAGGAGAGACGCGATGACCGTTCGGCCCGTTTTTGATGCCACTGCCGCTGCCGGGGGCAAGAACCTGGGCGATCTGCCGGAATGGGATCTGACCGATCTCTACCCCGCGCCCGACGCGCCGGAGGTGAAGCGCGATCTGGACTGGCTGGAAGACGCTTGCGCGCGCTTTGCGCATGACTACGAGGGCAAGCTGGGCGAGCTCGATGCCGCGGGCTTCCTCGAGATGATCCAGCGCCATGAAAAGATCGAGGCGGTCGCGGGCCGCATCATGTCCTTTGCCGGGCTGCGCTACTACCAGCTGACCATCGATGCCGAGCGCGCCAAGTTCCTGTCGGACTGCCAAGAGAAAATCACCCATTTCACCACGCCGCTGGTGTTCTTCACGCTCGAGCTGAACCGGCTCGACGATGAGGTCCTTGACGGGCTCTTTGCCGCCGATGCCGAGCTGGGCCGCTACAAGCCCGCCTTCGACCGCATCCGCGCGATGAAGCCGCACCAGCTGTCGGACGAGATGGAGCATTTCCTGCACGATATGGGCGTGGTCGGCGACGCATGGGAGCGGCTCTTTGACGAGACCATCGCCGGGCTCAGCTTCACCGTGGACGGCGAGGAGATGAGCATCGAGAGCACGCTCAACCTGCTGACCGAACAGGACCGCGCAAAGCGCGAGGCCGCGGCCCACGAACTGGCACGGGTCTTTGGCCAGAACATCCGCACCTTCGCCCGCGTGCACAACACGCAGGCCAAGGAAAAGGAAGTGATGGACCGCTGGCGCAAGATGCCCACCGCGCAGCACGCCCGGCACCTTGCGAATGACGTGGAGCCCGAAGTGGTGGAGGCGCTGCGCGACGCCGTGGTCAATGCCTACCCGCGCCTGTCGCACCGCTATTACGAGCTGAAGCGCAAATGGCTGGGGCTCGACCGTATGCAGGTCTGGGACCGCAATGCGCCGCTGCCGATGGAGACCGACCGGATCGTCGGCTGGGACGAGGCGGAAAAGACCGTGATGGACGCCTATGCCGGTTTCGATCCGCGCATGGCCGAGATCGCCGAGCCCTTCTTCAAGAAGGGCTGGATCGACGCCGCCGCCAACCCGGGCAAAGCTCCGGGCGCCTTTGCCCACCCCACGGTCACCGATGCGCACCCCTATGTGCTGCTCAACTACCTCGGCAAGCCGCGCGACGTGATGACGCTGGCGCATGAGCTGGGCCATGGCGTGCATCAGGTGCTGGCCGCCGGTCAGGGCGAGATGCTGGCCTCGACCCCGCTGACGCTGGCCGAGACCGCCTCGGTGTTTGGCGAGATGCTGACCTTCCGCCGCCTGCTCGATCAGGCCAAGGACAAGGCCGAGCGCAAGGTGCTGCTGGCGGGCAAGGTCGAGGACATGATCAACACGGTCGTCCGGCAGATCGCCTTTTATGACTTCGAGTGCAAACTGCATGCGGCGCGCCGCGGTGGCGAGCTGACGCCCGAGGACATCAACGCGCTGTGGATGTCGGTGCAGGCCGAAAGCCTCGGCGATGCCTTCGACTTCATGGAAGGCTACGAGACCTTCTGGGCCTATATCCCGCATTTCGTGCACTCGCCCTTCTACGTCTACGCCTATGCCTTCGGTGACGGGCTGGTGAACGCGCTTTACGCGGAATACGAGGCCAACCCCGAAGGGTTCCAGGACAAGTATTTCGACATGCTGAAGGCGGGCGGGTCGAAGCACCACAAAGCGCTGCTGGCGCCCTTCGGCCTCGACGCCACCGATCCCAAGTTCTGGGACAAGGGCCTGTCGATGATCGAGGGCTTCATCGACGAGCTTGAGGCGATGGAAGACTGATCTTCCGGGGCGGGCGCGAAGGTGCCCGCCCCTCTCTTTCGGACCTATGACGGTCCACTCTCCCCCGCAGTCAGAGGATCCGCCCCATGCCGCCGCGCGACGATGACAGCCAAGGCACGCCGCAAGCGGCCCCCGGCCGGCCGCGGGCAAAGCGCAGCATCAAGCGGCGGATGCAGCATTTTCTGGTGCATGTGCGCCGCAAGGTGCCGCCGGGGCTGCGGCTGGTGCTGGGCCTGCTGCTGATCTGCGGCGGCGTTCTTGGCTTTCTGCCGGTGCTGGGCTTTTGGATGATCCCGCTGGGCTTTGCCGTGGCGATGCTGGACGTGATGCCGCTCTACCGGCGCGGGCTCGAACGGGGCCGCGCGCTGCGGCGGCGCGATAATCGCGACCGTGCAGAGAACCAAGCAGAGACCCGGGACGACGATCCTACTTGAGTTGGCTGTCCTTCGAGCCGCGCCGGTTGATCCCGCCGCGCGCCTGATAGGCGCCGTCGCGCTCTTGCTGACAGTCGATGCAGAGCTTCACGCCCGGAATGGCGGTGCGGCGCTTTTCGGGGATCGGCTCTTCGCATTCGACGCAATGGGTCGCGCTCTCGCCCATGGGGCGCTTGCGGGCCTGCATCCGCGCAAGCTCGTCCTTGATGCTGTCTTCGATCTGCTCTTGTACCGCACCGTCGCGGCTCCAGCCTCCGGCCATGGCGTCACCTCCTGAAGGGTGAAGATAGGCGCGCCTCCGCCGTGCTCCAAGCGTTTTCGGCAAATGTGCGCGGGCGCAGATCCAATCCGCGCCCGCCTGCGTATTCATTTCATTGACTTCACGTCACCGAGACTATTTGTGAGCGCAAAGGAGATGTTCGTGATGCGTATTCTTGCCCTGCTGCTCGGCCTTGTCACCCTGCCCGCGGCGGCCCCGCTGGCGGTGGCCTCCGAGACCACCGAGTTCCAGTCGATCGACGGCGGGACGCTCGACCTTGCGCAATGGCGCGGCCAGCCGGTGCTGGTGGTCAACACCGCCTCGCGCTGCGGCTTTGCCGGGCAGTTCGACGGGCTGCAGGATCTCTACGACCGTTACCGCGCGCGCGGGCTGGTGGTCGTCGCCGTGCCGTCGGATGACTTCAAGCAAGAGCTGAACAGCGACGCGGCGGTCAAGGAGTTCTGCGAATTGAACTTCGACATCGACCTGCCGATGACCACGATCACCCATGTCAAAGGCGAAGAGGCGCACCCGTTCTTCCGGCAACTGTCGGAAGAGCACGGCTACGCCCCGTCGTGGAATTTCAACAAAGTGCTGATCGGCCCCGATGGCGACTATGTCGCGGGCTGGGGCAGCACCACGCTGCCCCTCTCGGCGCCGATCACCGGCCAGATCGAGCCGCTGCTCGACTGACCGTTATCGGGCTCAGGCCTCTTCGGCGTCGGCCACCAGCAGCGCGTAGATCTCGTCTTTCAGCGCGGCACGGCGCTTGCGCAGATCGGCCTCGGCCAGCGCCTCCATCGGGGTGAGCCCGCTTTCGGCACCATGCACCTCGCGGTTCACCTCGTAGTAGCGCTCGGCCAGCGTGGAGAAATGGCCGCCCTGCTGCTTCAGGACCGAGATACGCTCGGCGAACTGCGGGAATTCTTCGGCGAGGGAATGCGGAACATGGGACATGGGCAGGTGCCTCCTTTTCTTGTCTTGCCCCTGTCTTGCCACGCCCGGCGCCCGTCCACTTTGATGCGGATCAACGTGCCCCGAGGTCATTTTGGCCCCTAGCGCCGCGCCGGTCGCCAGCCTGCGGCTTCGGCCTCTGCGGCAGAGCAGAACCACCGCTCGCCCGCGCTTTCGTCGATCCGCGTCGGCCCATAGTGCTGCTGTCCCGGGCTGTGGTAGATGCGCGCGCCCTTGGACGAGATATTGCCCTTGATCACACAGCCCTCGGGCGCCTCTTCCAATGCCGCGGCATTGGCGGCGCGGCGGGTCTCGGCGCGATAGGCCGCCGGGCGCTGCACCTGCGCGCCATGCAGCCCGACACCCCGGACGGCGGCGCGTTTCTCGTCGAGATCATAGTCCATGGAATAGTCGCGATAGGCAAAGAGCAGCCCCTCGGACACCAGCGTGCGGCCCATGTCCTTGCCATCCACAGAGCAGCGCGCCACGGCCCGGCCATAGCGATCTGTGTCGAGCCGCTCGCAGCGCGCGCGGCGGCCGTCGTAGCGCGCGCGCACCTCATCGGTGACCCAAGCGCCGCAATTCCATTGCGGCGTTCCGTCGCCGCCGCAGGTCTGGCCCTGCTCGGGCGCGTCGACGCCAAAGAGACGGACGCGCACGTCGCCGACATCGAAAGTATCGCCGTCGATCACATGCAGCGATCCGCTGAAACTCGATTGTGCGGCAGGCGCGGGTGACGTTAGGGCAAGGAGTGAGCCCAAAGCACCAACAAAAAGTGAACGTATATAGATCATTAGGCCAAAATCGCCGCATGGCGCGGCAAGTTCAACCAAATTCATTAACCTTCGTTAAGATGCCTTCCGGATCATACCCAAGACCGTGCATGAACCCGGCGTGGCGGCTGGCACAGCGCCGTCACGAAGCTCGGACGCGCCCCCCATGCCCTGCCCCGCACTCAGGCGTCAAGCGTGCCCAGATGCCGGTTCTGCGGCAGGCGGGAGACCTCGACACCGCGCGCGCTCCGGCGCAGCGCATAGCCATAGCCCTTCACGCGAAAGCGCCATTCGGCTTCGGACAGGGACTTTTGCCGCTCGCTCAGAAGAAAGGCGGTGACGGCGTCAAACTCTTCGGTCAGTCGGTTCTCGGCAAACATGGATACACACCCAATAAAACTGTTTCTACATGGGAAACCCTGCGGGTGGATTGGGGCCGAAATGCGATGCACTTGGGGATTTTTCATGATCAGGAAACGCACTGTTTCCAGTGCGACACTCCCGACCCTGCTGCAGAATTCGGCCTCAGAACTTGGTGTCCGGCCCCGACGGGGTGATCCGGCGTTTCAGCATCGCCTCGCGCAGCGTGATGAACAGCACCGAGCCGATGATCACCAGCCCGCCCGCGACCACGAAAGGATCCACCGGCTCGGCAAAGAACAGCGCCCCGATGGTGATCGACCAGACCAGCTGCAGGAAGGTGATGGGCTGGGTGACGGTGACCGGGGCATTGGCGAAGGCCAGCACCATCGCATAGTGCCCGCCGGTGGCGAAGGCGGCTGTGGCGAAAAGGATCGCCGCGTCGGTCCAGCTTGGCCAGACCCAGACCGACAGCGCGAAGGGAAACAGCCCCAGCGTCACCGAGATCGATAGCAGCGCCAGCGCCACGGCGGGCGACAGCTCGTCGGTGATGATCTTGGCGATGAGATAGGAGATGGCGAACATCATGGATGTCCCGAGCATGGCGAAATGCCCCGGATCAAGCTCGCGGAACCCCGGTCGCAGGATCAGCAGCGCGCCGCCAAGCGCCGCGACGATCGCCAGCATCCGGCGCAGCGCGAGCCGCTCTCCCAGCACCAGCACCGCCAGCACCGTCACATAAATCGGCGTGAGGTAGTTCATCGCCGTGACCTCGGCGAGCGGGATGCGCGACATGGCGAAGAACCAGCAGATCACCCCAAGCGTCTGCGCCGCGCCGCGCAGCGCCGACAGGCGCCACTGGCGGCCCGTCATCCGCAGGTCGCGCAGCGCGCGCCACGCCGGGATCAGAAACACCAGCCCGAAGAGATAGCGCAGGAAGGCCGATTCCGCCGCAGGCACCCGTCCGTGCAGCAGCTTGACGGTGACGGTCACCGCCACGAAGCAGAGCCCCGTGACGACCATGAAGAGGATGCCCCGCACCGGGTTCGATTGCTTCGTGCTCATGCGCTCTTTGGTAGCCCGCCCAGCGTCAGGCGCAAGGGGCCGCGCTCATCCCAGCAGCAGCTTGAGGGCAATCGCCCACATGGTCAGACCGATCCCGAGGTCCAGCACGCGCCACGCGACGGGCCGCGCAAAGACCGGCGCCAGAAGCCGCGCGCCAAAGCCAAGCGCGAAGAAGAAGATGACGGACGCGGTCACCGCCCCTGCCCCAAACGCCAACCGGTCGGGATATTGCGCCGAGACCGCGCCCAGCAGCATCACCGTGTCGAGATAGACATGCGGGTTCAGCCACGTCAGCGCGAGGCAGGTCAGCACCGCGCGCCGCAACGTGCCATTGCCCGGTGCCTCTTCGGCCCGCAGCGCGCCACCGCCGCGCCACGCCGCGAGCAGCGTGCGCGCGCCGTATACCGTCAGGAAGGCGGCGCCGAGCCAGCGCATGGCGGTCTCCAGCCCCGGCAGCTGCGCCGCCAGAAGGCCAAAACCGGTGACGCCCGCGACGATCAGCACGGCGTCCGACAGAGCACATACCAGCACCACCGGCAGCACATGCGCGCGGCGCAGCCCCTGCCGCAGCACAAACGCATTCTGCGCTCCGATCGCCACGATCAGCGAAAGCCCAAGGGCGAACCCGGCAGCTGCTGCCTGCATGATGTCTCTCCGTTTTTTAGCGTTGCAGCCCGGCTAACACGCGGCGTTTCGGAAAGACTAGTTAAACAATCTGCGGCTAGTTAAGATGCGCTAATGCAGTACGATCCCTCTCAACTCGCCGCGCTGGAAGCGGTGCTCCGGCTTGGCAGCTTCGACGCTGCGGCGCGGCAGCTCAGCGTCACGCCCTCGGCGATCTCGCAGCGCATCAAGGCGCTGGAGGACCGCGCGGGCGCAGCGCTGGTGATCCGTGCCACGCCCTGCACCGCCACGCCCGCCGGTGCGCGCCTCGCGCGGCACGCCTCGGAGGTGGCGCTGCTTGAGGCGGCGCTGGCGCGCGATCTCGGCCATGATCTGGGACAGATGGCGCCGCAGGCTCGGCTGCGGCTGGCGGTGAATGCCGACAGCCTCGGGACATGGCTCCTGCCCGCGCTGACCGGGCTCGAAATGCTGTTCGAAATCGTGCTGGACGATCAGGCGTTCTCGGCCGACTGGCTGCGGCGCGGAGAGGTGTCGGCGGCGATCTGCGACCACGCCCGCCCGGTGCAGGGATGCGATGCCGTGCCGCTGGGCCGGATGCGCTATCTGGCGACCTGCTCGCCAGAGTTCCACGCGCGCTATTTCCCGCAAGGCCCGACGCTGGAGGCGTTTGCCCGCGCGCCGCTGCTGCAGTTTGACGGCAAGGACGCGCTGCAGCACGACTGGCTGCGGCGGGTGACGGGCGAGGCTTTGCTGCCCCCCACGCATCGCATCCCCTCGACCCAAGGCTTTGTAGAGGCCGCGCGGCTGGGGCTGGGATGGGGGCTGAACCCCGAACATCTTGCCGCGCCGCTGCTGGCGAGCGGAGACCTCGTCTCGCTCGCCCCCGAACAACCCGAAGAGATCGCGCTGCACTGGCAGGTCAACCGGCTGGTCTCTGGCGCGCTGGCGCCGCTCACCCGCGCGGTGCGGGCGCAGGCGCGTCAGGCGCTCTTGCCGTGCTGATCCTTCTTTTCGACCTCATGCAGGCCGATGGCGATGACGCCGCCGATGAGGCTCAGCACCGCAAAGCCCGCCAGCGCCGCCACCGGGCCAATCACCGCCAGACCGCCGCCGAGCGCGCCGGTGAGCAGCAGCAGCCCGCCAATCAGCGTGTTGGCAAGCGCGGCATAGCTGGCACGGCCCTCCTCCGGCGCCATGTCCACGAGATAGGTCGAGCGCCCCTGCCGCACGCCTTGGTAAGAGATCAGCAGCGCAAAGAGCAGCACCGGTGTCACCCAGACCGGATCGGTCCAGCCCAGCAGCGCCGCCACAACCGCAAGCGCCATCGCCGCGGCCCCGGCAAATCCCGACAGCATCAGAACCTTGCGCGACGAGCGGTCGGCCAGCCGCCCCCAGACCCAGCTCGACACGAAGGCCGCCAGCGCCGAGGCCAGCACCATGGCACCGAGCTTTTGCAGCGCGCCCTCATGCTGTTCGAGCAGCACCAGATAGGGCGGCGCCAGCGAGGTCACAGTCAGCGCGCCGCGGCAGGCGATGAAGCGGCGGAACTGCGGGTCTTCGCGCAGCGGCGACAGATCGATCGGCTGCGCGTCGGTCTCGGGCGCGCTGTCCTCTTCCTCGAGCGTGGAGAACAGCGCAGCGGCCCCTAGCCAGAGCGCTGCGGCGATGCCGATGGCCACCGCGATGGGCGGCACGTCCTGCAAGAGACCCGACATCAGCAGCAGTGCAAAGACCACCACCCCGGCAGAGGCGACCGAGCCTGCCGTGCCGGTAATCGAACCGCGCCGGGTCTTCGAAACGGTCTTGCCCAGAACGTCCTTGTAGCTCACCGAGGCGGCGGCGCGCGACAGCGCCAGCAGCCCGAGCAGCAGGCATAGCGCGATCCCGGCGGCCACCCCCTGCAGGGTCAGCGCCACGACGACCATGGCAGCCGCCGCAAGCCCCTGCCCGACCGAGCCCGCGACCCAGACCCACTTGCGCTGTTTCGAGCGCCGCACCACGCCCGCCAGCAGCAGCTGCGGCAGCAGCGCCCCCGCCTCGCGGATCGGCACCAGCAGCCCGGAGATGGCCGCCGGAGCGCCGAGCGTCTGCGCCAGCCACGTCAGTACCAGCTTGGGATTGATCAGCCCGTCGGCGAGCTTGGTCATCGACAGCGAGGCCACATGACGCAGCCCGTTGCGGGCCTCGGAGGGCGGCGCCCCGTCCTCGCCTTCGGTGAGGGTGTCGTAAAGCCGCGTCTCGTCGATATGGGTCATGTCTCTGTGCCTGCCGCTGTTGCCATGTCGGTGGGTCTGGGCCGGTGGGTCTGGGCCAGTGGGTCCGGCAGGAGAACGCGGCAGCGCATCGGCAGGTTCCCGCCGGGCTGCGCCTTTCAGCCGA
This sequence comes from Salipiger sp. ABN3_019, assembly GCF_056158605.1. NCBI lineage: Bacteria > Pseudomonadati > Pseudomonadota > Alphaproteobacteria > Rhodobacterales > Roseobacteraceae > Salipiger > Salipiger sp. ABN3_019. The sequence continues at coordinate 1,632,968 of NZ_JBSWTP010000009.1, read as the reverse complement.
TGCTGCGCGCGAGCACCCGGCTGATGGTGGTCAGCGGCTGGCCGCTTTGCTCTGCCCAGAGGTTGAACGCCCCCTGCACCGCCGCCATCGCCCGGCGGGAGGTTGGCGTCTTGTCGATCACCCCTTCGGCGATCAGCCGCCCCACCACGTCGCGGCTGAGCACATAGCCATCCTTGCCCACGGCGCGCAGCATATAGGCGCCGGTGTTGCCGCCGAGACGCGCGCCGCTGCGCTTGAGCCAATCGAGCAGCGCGTCGAACTCGCTGACCGGCCAATCGGCGATACGGCGGGCGAAACTGCCGTGCTCGGCGGCGGTGTCGAGGATGAACACGGCGTTGTCGCGGATCGCGGTGATTTTCGGCCCCGAGCGGATCACCCGCCGGTCCGACAGAAGCGCATCCAGCGCCTCGCCTTCGATCATCGAGACCGGGCCCGGTTCGAAATTATGGAACGCCTCGGTGATGCCGGGCCATTTGGCATCGACCACCTTCCAGCTGATCCCGGCCTGAAAGATGCCGCGGGCCATGGCCGCAAGAAAGCGCGCGTCAGGCAGCGCGGCGATCTCTTCGGGCGGCAGCGGCGCGGGAATCTCGGCAAGCGCCGCATCGCGCCCGCCATGGCGCTCGGCGGCGATTTGAAGGATGTCGTCGAATGTGCGCATAGAGCTCTCCGTGAACCTTGGCCAGCGTGGCGCATCGCCAAGCACTTGCCTAGCCCTTCGGACTTGATGGCTACGGTGATGTAGGGGGCTCTGCCCCCGCCGCGGCTGCGCCGCGACCTCCCCCGGTGTATTTGGCCCGGCGTATTTGAAAAGAGAAGAAGCACCCTTGGCTTGACACCCCTACCCGCGGGCGCCACAAGGCGGCACGACATATAACCCGCAACCGGGCGTTCCGTGGGCGCCAGACCGACGAGGAGACTAGGCCAATGAGCCAGATTTCCCTGACATTTCCTGATGGTAACGCGCGCGAATTCGAGCAGGGTGTGACCCCTGCCGAGGTCGCTGCCGCCATCTCCAAGAGCCTGTCCAAAAAGGCCATCTCCGCCACCGTGAACGGCGCGCATTGGGACCTGCAGTGGCCCATCGACGCCGACAGCACGATCGCGATCCACACCCTGCAGGACGAAGAGCAGGCGCTCGAGCTGATCCGCCACGATCTGGCGCACGTCATGGCGCGCGCCGTGCAGGCGATCTGGCCCGACACCAAGGTCACCATCGGCCCGGTCACCGAATACGGCTGGTTCTACGATTTCGACCGCGCCGAGCCCTTCACCCCCGAGGATCTGGGGCAGATCGAGGCGAAGATGAAAGAGATCATCGCCGCCCGTGACGAGGTGAAGACCGAGATCTGGGACCGCGACCGCGCGCGCAAGTTCTACGAGGACAGCGGCGAGGGCTACAAGGTCGAGCTGGTGGACCGCATCCCCGAAGGTGCGCCGATCCGTATGTACTGGCACGGTGAGTGGCAGGACCTCTGCCGCGGCCCGCACCTGCAGCACACCGGGCAGCTGCCCGCCGACGCCTTCAAGCTGATGGGCGTCTCGGGGGCCTATTGGTTCGGCGACACCTCGCGCCCGATGCTGCAGCGGATCACCGGCGTGGCCTTCCGCAACCGCGACGAGCTGAAGAAATACCTCAACTTCCTTGAGGAAGCCGCCAAGCGCGATCACCGCAAGCTGGGCCGCGAGATGGATCTGTTCCACCTGCAGCCGGAAGCGCCGGGGCAGATCTTCTGGCACCCCAATGGCTGGAAAATCTACACCACACTGCAGGACTACATGCGCCGCCGCCAAGAGCGGGACGGCTATGTGGAGGTGAACACGCCGCAGGTTGTGGACCGCAAGCTGTGGGAAGCCTCGGGGCACTGGGACAACTACCAGGAGAACATGTTCATCGTCGAAGTGGACGAGGAACATGCCCGCGAGAAGGCGATCAACGCGCTCAAGCCGATGAACTGCCCGTGCCACGTGCAGGTGTTCAATCAGGGCCTGAAGTCCTACCGCGACCTGCCGCTGCGCATGGCCGAGTTCGGCTCGTGCAACCGCTACGAGCCCTCGGGCGCGCTGCACGGCATCATGCGGGTGCGCGGCTTCACCCAGGACGACGCGCATATCTTCTGCACCGACGCGCAGATCGAGGCGGAAACCAAGAAGTTCATCGAGTTTCTTGCGTCGATCTATTCCGATCTGGGCTTCGAGAACTGGACGATCAAGCTCTCGACCCGCCCCGAAAAGCGCATCGGCTCGGACGAGAGCTGGGACCGCACCGAGGCGGCGCTTGGCGATGCCTGCAAGGCCGCGGGCTACGACTTTGAGCTGCAGGAAGGCGAAGGCGCTTTCTACGGCCCGAAGCTGGAGTTCACCCTGACCGACGCGATCGGCCGGGACTGGCAGTGCGGCACGCTGCAGGTGGACCCCAACCTGCCCGAGCGTCTGGATGCGAGCTACATCGGTCAGGACGGCGAGAAGCACCGCCCCGTCATGCTGCACCGCGCCGTGCTGGGCAGCTTCGAGCGGTTCATCGGCATCTTGATCGAGGAACACGCCGGCAAGCTGCCGTTCTGGCTGGCGCCGCGGCAGGTGGTGGTCGCCTCGATCACCTCCGAGGCGGATGACTATGTGAATGAGGTCGTCGCCGCGCTGCGCGATGCGGGTGTGCGGGCCGAGGCCGACACGCGCAACGAGAAGATCAACTACAAGGTGCGCGAGCACTCGGTCGGCAAAGTGCCGGTGATCCTTGCCGTGGGGCACCGCGAGGTCGAGGAACGCACGGTCACCGTGCGCCGCCTCGGCGAGAAGCAGACCCAGGTGCAGGCGCTCGACGAGTTGGTCGCCGCGCTGTCGCTGGATGCCACCGCGCCCGATCTGCGCTGAGCTGTTCAGTTCGTGACATGAGAAAGCCCCGGGCCTGCGCCCGGGGCTTTTTTTCGTCGCGGTAGCCGGTGCAATCAGAGCCGGACGTTCGCTCGCCCGGCGGCTTCGCCTTGGTTCCGGGCGAGATCCTCAGCCCGCCAGCGCCGCCTGCACGTCCTTCGTCCAGCCCAGATACATGCTGTCGCCGTCCACGATCAGCGGGCGTTTCATCAGCGTCGGATGGTCGGCCAGCAATTCCAGCGGCGGGCGCGCGCGTTCTGCCTCGTCCAGACCGCGCCATGTGGTCGAGCGGGTGTTCAGCAGCTTGTCGCCGAAGCGCGTCAGCGCCGCTTCCAGCACATCGGTCGGCACACCGTCAGCGCGAACATCCAAAAATTCCGCCTGCGGCAGGGCTTTCACCGCCTTCCGGCAGGTATCGCAGGTCTTTAACCCGTAGATCAGCATACGCCATCTCCTTCATCTTCCGGGCACAATTTATTGCTTAATGCCGCAGGTGCGAAGCCTTTCGCTTGATTTTTGCAGGCACCATGCAACTCTTGGGTCGTGACCTTCGATGATCAGACCCGGAAAGTCAGGAAATCCGCTGGGACCGGCTTCCTTTCCCTGAGAGGCGAATGTGACGGGGCGCCCGCATTACGGGCAGAAACAGGAAAGTTGGAAGGAGCACGGAGACATGCCGAGCGGCACCGTGAAATGGTTCAATACCACCAAAGGCTACGGCTTCATCGCACCTGAAGAAGGCGGCAAGGACGTCTTCGTCCATATCTCGGCTGTTGAGCGTTCTGGGCTCACCGGCCTCGCCGACAACCAGAAAGTGAGCTACGAGCTCAAGGAAGGTCGCGACGGACGCATGATGGCGTCTGACCTGAAAACTCTTTAAAAATCAAAATCTTCAAATCTGACCCTCCCCCTTCTTGGGGTCGGGTCCAATAAGTCTTTGCCTGCGCGTCGGCCTGCCCTGTGGCTCCGGCGCGTTTTGTTTTTTGGGACCCTCGTAGACGCCTATTGCGCCTGCAGGCGGCGTGCCTCCTGCCCGGCCAGCCGGATCAGATCCTGCATATAGGGTTTTTCCAGATCCTCGCTGCGCGTTGCCGCATAGAGCCGCCGGGTGATCCCCGCTTCGGTCAGCGGGCGGGTGATATAATCGGAATTATACTTCACCTCGCGCACCACCCAATCCGGTAAAACTGAAACGCCGCGATTCGATGCAACCAATAGCAGAATCACCGCAGTAAGCTCCACTTGGCGAATCGCCGCCGGTTCGACCTTTGCCGGGCTCAGCAATTGCGAGAAGATATCGAGCCGCGAGCGCTCCACCGGATAGGTGATCAGCGTCTCGCCGCGGAAGTCCTGCGCCTCGATCCACGGCTTCTCGGCCAGCGGATGCTGCGAGGAGGCGACAAAGACCGGATGGTACTCGAAGAGCGGCGTAAAGGTGATGCCCGGCAGGTCCTCGGGGTCGGAAGAGATCACCACGTCGACCTCTTCCTTCATCAGCGCCGGAAGCGCGTCGAAGGCGAGGCCGGGGCGGATGTCCACATCCACGTCGCCCCAGCTTTTGCGGAAACCCTCGAGCACCGGGAAAAGCCATTCGAAACAGGCGTGACATTCGATGGCGATATGCAGCCGCCCCGCCGAACCCTCGCGCAGCCCGTCGAACTCGGCCAGCGCCGCATCGACCTGCGGCAGCACCTGATCCGCCAGCCGCAGCAGCCGCAGCCCCGCCGCCGACAGCTTCATCGGCTTTGAACGGCGCACGAAAAGCTCCACCCCGGCCTGATCCTCCAGCCCCTTGATCTGGTGCGAAAGCGCCGATTGCGTTATGTTCAGCTGATCGGCGGCACGCGCGAGCCCCCCTGCTTCATGGATGGCTTTGATCGTGCGCAGGTGACGGAACTCGATGTGCATCTTCGCGTTCGCCTCATGTTGTTCTTGAGAAGTATGAGTTTGTCTCACGGACGCTCTTCTGTCACAAGGACCGAAATCCAAACTGGAGTCCCGGCCCATGACGCGCCCCGACATCTCATTCGAGTTCTTCCCGCCCCGCAACATCGAGGCGACCTTCCGCCTGTGGGACACCGTGCAGGCGCTCTCGCCGCTGGGTCCGCGCTTTGTGTCGGTGACCTATGGCGCGGGCGGCACCACCCGCGAGCTGACCCGTGACGTGGTGGCGACGCTGCATAAGAACTCGGGCCTGAAGGTCGCCGCGCATCTCACCTGCGTCGACGCCACCCGCGAGGAAACGCTGGCCATCGCCCGCCAGTTCAAAGAGGCCGGCGTGAACGACATCGTTGCGCTGCGCGGCGACCCGCCCAAGGGCGCCAGCGGCTTCACCCCGCACCCCGAGGGCTTCAACTCGTCGATCGAACTGATCGAGGCGCTGCGCGAGGCGGGCGATTTCACCATCCGCGTCGGCGCCTACCCCGACAAGCACCCCGAGGCGCCCACCGCCACGGCGGATGTGGACTACCTCAAGCGCAAGTTCGACGCGGGCGCATCCGAGGCGCTGACGCAGTTCTTCTTCGAGGCCGAGAGCTTCTTCCGCTTCCGCGACGAATGCGAGAAGGCCGGGATCGACAAGCCGATCGTGCCGGGCATCCTGCCGATCGAGAACTGGAAGGGCGCGCGCCGCTTCGCCGAAGCCACCGGCACCAAGATCCCCGCTTGGGTGATCGAGGCCTTCGAGAAGGCCGAGCGCGACGACCGTCAGGACCTTTTGGCCACGGCGATGTGCACCGAGCTGTGCAACGAGCTGCTCGAAGGCGGCGTCGACAAGCTGCACTTCTATACGCTCAACCGCCCCGAGCTGACCCGCGACGTGTGCTACGCCCTTGGCGTGACGCCGGACAACAAGCTCGAGAACGTGGCCTGAGGGTATATTTGCGAGCGCTGGACTGCGCCCGGAATCAAGGCGAAGCCGCCGGGCGAGCGCCGGCCCGTCCCGGCGGGCTGGCGCTTTTTCATCGTAGCGCGGCGTTCGTTTTTCACCCGAATGTGGCCGAGATAAAGCGCGGAACTCACTCGTCGATGCGCCACCCCACGGGCCGGCGCTCGCCCGGCTCCCCCGCTCTAAGCCGGTGTTGCGCACTGCCTCTTTTCCACCCAATCCCCGCATCTTAGTCATTTCCTCGGCGCGGGCCTGTTCCCTTCCCCGATCCCATCGGCTTAACTGACCTCGGGGACAGAATAAGGAGCAGGGTTTGCGGCTGGCGGTTTTCACCGATCTCGACGGGACGCTGCTCGATCATGGCAGCTACTCCTATGCCGCGGCGCAGCCCGCCCTCAGCGCGCTGAAGGCGCGCGGCATCCCGTTGATCCTCGCCTCCTCCAAGACCGCCGCCGAGATTGCGCCGCTGCATGCCGAGCTGGGCCTCGGCGACTGGCCCGCCATCGTCGAGAACGGCGCCGACCGGATCGCGCCCGGCGCGCTCTCCGAGGATGCGCCGGTTTACGAAAAACTGCGCGAAGCGCTGGCGGCCCTTCCGCAACAATCCCAGCATTTCAAAGGCTTCGGCGATATGGACGCTGCCGAGGTGGCGCGGGTCACCGGCCTGCCCCTCGATGGCGCCGCACTGGCCCGCAAACGCCGCTTCACCGAGCCCGGCCTCTGGTCCGGCAGCGAGGCCGAGCAGGATGACTTCCTTACGGCGCTGGCCGAGCGGGGCATCCACGCCCGCAAGGGCGGCCGCTTTCTCACGCTGTCCTTTGGCGGCACCAAGGCGCAGCAAATGGCGGGCATCCTGCACGATTTGGGCTGCGACACCGCCATCGCGCTTGGCGACGCCCCCAATGACATCGAAATGATCGAGAGCGCCGATCATGGCGTCATCATCCGCAACGATCATGGCAACGGCATCCCGCCCTTGCCGGGCGAACAGACGGGCCAAATCCGCCGCACCGCCCTGCCCGGCCCCGAGGGCTGGAACACCGCCATTCTTTCACTACTCGACGACCTCGGGCTCTAGGAGACTACCGCCATGGCCGACTTCCAGCAGAACGGCAATATTGCCCAGTTCCACAACCTGCGCTCGCGCCCCATCGAAGAGATGATCTACGAGCTCGAGACCTACGCGCAGAGCCGGAAAATCTCGCTGATCCTGCCCTCGCTCTTTTCCGAGCTCGAAGGCGACGCGCTGCCCAACATCCTGTCGGAACTGAGCAAGGTCACCTATCTGCACCGCATCGTCATCGGCCTCGACCGCGCCGATGAGGCCCAGTACCGCCACGCCCGCGAGTTCTTTTCGGTGCTGCCGCAACAGACCACGGTGATCTGGAACGACAGCCCGCGCATGCTCGAGATCATGGGACGGCTCGAGGCGCTCGGCCTTGCGCCGCAGGAGCCCGGCAAGGGCAAGAACGTCTGGGGCTGCATGGGCTATCTCATCTCCTGCGCCGACAGTTCGGTCATGGCGATCCACGATTGCGACATCGTCACCTACACGCGCGAGCTTCTCGACCGGCTGGTCTACCCGGTGGCCAACCCCACCTTCAGCTATCAACTCTCGAAGGGCTATTACCCGCGCGTCGGCGGTGGAAAACTCAATGGCCGGGTCACCCGCCTGCTGGTCTCGCCGCTGCTGATCGCGCTCAAGCGCACCATCGGAGACCGCGATTACATCGACTACCTGCGCGCCTTCCGCTACCCGCTGTCGGGCGAGATGGCGCTGCGCACCGGCCTGCTGCCGGACCTGCGCATTCCCTCGGACTGGGGGCTCGAGATCGGCGTTCTGTCAGAGGCATGGCGCAACCTTGGCCCGCGGCAGGTGTGTCAGGTCGAGATCGCCGACATCTATGACCACAAACATCAGGATCTGTCGCAGGAAGACGCCTCCAAAGGTCTGTCGCGCATGTCCGTCGACATCTGCAAGGCGATCTTCCGCAAGCTTGCCGCCGACGGCACGGTGTTCACCCCGCATGTCTTCCGCACGCTGAAGGCCACCTACTACCGCTCCGCGCTCGACCTGCTGGAGGCCTATTCGGCGGATGCCAAGATGAACGGTCTGACCATCGACCGCCACGCCGAAGAGCGCAGCATCGAGATGTTCGGCGAGAACATCGTGCGCGCCGGGCAGCTGTTCATCGAGAACCCGCAGGAGACGCCCTTCATTCCCACGTGGAACCGGGTGCATTCCGCTGATCCCTCGCTGCTGGCCGATTTCCGCGCAGCGGTGGCGGCAGATGAGGCCGAATTCGGCTGAAGCCCGCCGACCTCACGTCACAGTGATCACAGATCCCTTGCGACGTCGCGTCCTTCACCGGGACGTCGCATTGACCTCCCCTAACTCTCGTCCGAGTAGAGGATTTTTAGAGCCCTGCCCGCGCCGGACCTCCCATGCCCGGTGCCTCCCCGCGGGGTGCTTCAAATCGAGAGGAGGAGAAGAATGGGTCTCATTGGGATCATAGTGTCGCTTGGCCTGCTGATGTATCTGGCTTACCGCGGCATCAACGTGCTGATCCTGGCACCGCTTCTGGCCATGCTGGCCGTGCTGATGTCGGGCGGTCTGCCGGTTCTGGCCACCTATACGCAGGTCTTCATGAAGTCGCTCGGCGGCTATGTGATCACCTATTTCCCGCTGTTCCTGCTGGGCGCGATCTTCGGCAAGGTCATGGCCGATGGCGGCGCGGCACGAACCATCGCCGAGAAGATCGTCGAATGGGTCGGCGGGGATCGCGCGATCCTCGCGGTCGTTCTGGCCTGCGGCGTGCTTACCTTCGGCGGCGTGTCGCTCTTTGTGGTGGCCTTCGCCATCTACCCGATCGCCAACGCGCTGTTCCGCCGCGCTGACGTGCCCAAGCGCCTGCTGCCCGCAGCCATCGCGCTCGGCTCGTTCACCTTCACCATGACCGCCTTCCCCGGCACCCCGGCGATCCAGAACGCGATCCCGATCCCGTTCTTCGGCACCAACGTCTTTGCGGCGCCGCTGCTGGGCACGCTGGCGGGTCTGATCATGCTGGCGGGCGGCACGCTGTGGCTGAGCCGCCGCGCCAAGGCCGCGCAGGGCCGCGGCGAGGGCTACGGCACCCATGAGCGCACCGCAGCGGATTCCTCGCTGCCCGAGGATGCCGACCGTCCGGGCTTTGCCGCGGCGATCGCGCCGGTGATTGCGGTGATCGCGCTCAACGCGCTGTTCACCTATGTGGTGATCCCCAACATGACCGCCGACTACCTCGCAGACCCGCAATACGGCGAGACCTCGCTGTCGCGCGTCGCGGGCATCTGGGCGATCATCGTATCGCTGGTGGTCTCGATCATCCTTGCCGTGGCGCTGAACTGGCGCCGCTTCGCGGACGTGAAAGAGACGGTGAACAACGGCACGATGGGCTCGCTCCTGCCGATCTTCAACACCGCCTCCGAGGTTGGTTACGGCGCGGTCATCGCCTCGCTGCCCGCCTTCGGGCTGATCCGTGACGCGGTGCTGGGCCTCTTTCCCGAGAACCCGGTCGCCTCGCTGGCGGTGGCGGTGAACGTGCTTGCGGGCATCACCGGCTCGGCCTCGGGCGGCATGTCCATCGCGCTCAACGCGCTTGGCGAGCAATTCGCGGCCATGGGCATGGACCAGGGCGTCTCCATGGGGCTCATGCACCGGGTGACGGCGCTGTCCTCGGGCGGCTTTGACGCGCTGCCGCACAATGGCGCGGTGATCACCCTGCTGGCGATCACCGGCATGACCCACAAGAAGAGCTATGCCGATATCTTCGTGGTCGCCGTGGCGATCCCGGTCTTCGCGACGATCACCGTGATCGTGCTGGGCTCGCTGGGTCTCTGACGCAGCGCACAGACGACCGCAAAGGGGCGCCGCTGGCGCCCCTTTTTTATGCCTCGGTCTGATCCTCTCGCGCGCCCGCCTTGCGGGTCTTGCGCCGCCCGTAGGTGGCCACGCGCCAGATGTAGACGCCGACGATCCCCACGACCACGGCGGTAGAGACCGGATCAAGCCAGCCCGCCACCAGCCCATATTGCGAGCCCAGCACGAACCCCGCGGAGGCCAGAAACGCGGTCCAGCTGACCGTGCCCACCGCCGAGAAGGCCATGAAGCTCGCCAGCGGCATCCGCGCCACGCCCGCGGGCACCGAGATGAAGGTGCGCACCGTCGGGATCAGCCGCCCGATAAGCACCGCGCTGCCGCCATGACGGGTGAACCAATCGTTGGAGCGGTCGAGGTCTTCGGGAAGAATGGTGAGCCAGCGGCCATGTTTCGCGGCCAGCCGCTTCAGCCGGTGCGTGCCCAGCTTGCGCCCGATCCAGTACCAGAACAGCGCACCGGCCAGCGAGCCGAGCGAGCCCGCGACGATCACCCAAAACAGATGCTCGGTCCCGGCGGCGGCGTTGAACCCACCCAGCGGCATGATCAGTTCGGACGGGATCGGCGGGAAGACGTTTTCGAGGAACATCAGCACACCGATGCCAAACGCTCCTACCGCGTCAATGAACCCCGAGATCCAGTCGAACATGCCACCCTCCAGACGTTTGCACTGGCAAACGCGCGACAGCGACCGAAGGTTCACCGCCCGCTTCGTCTAGACACAAATATCCCGGGGGAGTCCGCCACCGGCGGACGGGGGCAGCGCCCCCCAGCCCCCTACCCTTGGTTCGAAATCCAGCGGCACTGATAAGGCGCCAACGTCACCGGCCCGGCCTCGATGGTCTCGCCCGACAGCAGGTCGACCCAATGCTCGTCGGCGATCAGGTTCAGCCCCTCGTGCGGGATCACCACCTCTTCGTCCGAGCAATTGTGCAGCGCAAAGATCGACTGCGAGCGGTCCAGCGACTGCCGCCACAGGCCAAACACCCGCTCGTCGAGATTGAGCGTGAACTGCGTCGCGTTGGGATGGAAACCCGCCTGCTCGGCGCGCAGCTTAAGCCGGTCCGACAGCATCTCCAGCACCTGCGCATGTACCGTCTCGGGATCATCGAGATAGGCGTTGAGCTGCCCATAGTCCCAGCGGTGGCGGTTGATCGCCCGGTTCATCCCGCGCCGCTGCACCGCCTCAAGGTCATTGGGCGTGCCCAGCATCGAGTGGATGTAGAAGGCCGGGATCCCCTCCAGCGACATGACGATGGTCTGCGAGCACAGGAACCGCGGCAGATGCTGGTCATCCTCGCCCTTATAGGTGCGCGCCATGGCAGCAAAGAAGGCGCAGTTGAGCTCATAGACGCTCTCGCCGCCGCCGGGCAGCGAACGCATGGAGGCCAGCCCGCCCAGTTCCTTGGCGGTGTCGATGACCTTGCCCACTTCCTCGGGCGGCAGCAGCCCCTCGGCGGGGCGCATGCCGATGCCGTCGTGCGACGCGGTGAAGTTGAGGTAGGCGCAGCCCAGCGGCGCGGGCGGCATGGCGCGCTGCCAGTCGTTGAGATATTTCGCCGTCCCCGCCATCATCGCGTGCAGCACCAGCGGTGGCAGCGGGAAGTTGTAGACCATATGCGCTTCGTTGCGGTGCCCGAAATACGAGAGGTTCTCGGCCTTCGGCACATTGGTCTCGGTCAGCAGGATGACGCTTTCGGTGGCGTAATCCATCAGCAGCCGCAGCAGGCGGATCACCGCATGGGTCTGCGGCAGGTGGATGCAGTTGGTGCCGATCTCCTTCCACAGGAAGGCCACCGCGTCGAGCCGGATGATCCGCACGCCATTGTCCACATGCAGACGGATGATGCGCAGGATCTCCAGCAGCACCTCGGGGTTGCGGAAGTCGAGGTCGATCTGGTCGTGGCTGAAGGTGCACCAGACATAGCGCGTGCCCATCGCCGTCTCGACCTCCTGCAGCAGCGGCGTCGTGCGCGGGCGCACCACCATTGACACATCATCGTCCGGCGAGGCCTCGAAGAAGAACTCGTCAAAAGGCTTCTGCCCCTGCCGGTAGGCGTTGAACCACACCCCCTGCGAAGACACATGGTTGAGCACCAGATCCGACATCAGGTGGAACTCGTCGCCGATGCGGGTGATGTCCACCCAGTCGCCAAGCTGCGGGTTCACCTTGCGATAGTCGGTCACCGCAAAGCCATCGTCCGAGGTGAAGGGGAAGAACGGCAGCACATGCACGCCGTTGACCACGCCCTTCATCCGGCTGCGCAGGAAGTGGTTCATCAAATCCAGCGGCTTGTGGCTGCCGTCGATCAGACTGTCGCCATAAGTGATCAGCACCGCATCTTTTTGCGACCACAGATTGTTGCCCGGTTTGCGCGGTTGACGGCGGCGGCTCTTGTTCTCGGGCCAGAAGGCGTCGATGACCTGACTGGACAGGATGTCGGCATTGAGATCGGGATAAATGAAATGCAGAAGTTCTGAAAGGCGGGCGCTGAAGGAAGTTTCGGTCATGAAAACGGGTCTCGACGGGTCCGGGTTTGCAGGCCGGGAAGCCGAGAGGACGGCACGGACTTCCGGGCGCTTTCCCTTGGGGTAAGGCCTCCTTCCCTATTTCACAAGCGGTTAGTCCGCAAACACACCTCTGAGGTGCATCTTCCCGCATCGCCGTCGCCCGCGCATTGGGCAACGACGCGCTCTGCCCGGCCGCCTGCCCTATGCCGCGTTGCCGGGCAGGAGTTTCCGATGGCGTCCCTGTCGCATCTGCCGAGAAACATGTCGCCCCGGCACCGCGCAAGCGCAGAAAGTTGCGCTTTGATGGCGCGGTATTCCGCTTGACCTCCCCCGGCGCAGGCGGCAGCGAGATCCCCAGACAGATTTTCGGGAAAGAAACGGACCGATCATGAGCTCCTCCTACGCCCTCACCGTGCAATGCCCCTCGACCCGCGGCATCGTCGCCGCCATCTCCGGCTTTCTGGCCGAGCAGGGCTGCAATATCACCGACAGCGCCCAGTTCGACGATTTGGCCACCGGCAATTTCTTCATGCGGGTCAGCTTCCGCAGCGAGACCGGCGCCGAGATCGCCGCGCTGGAAGAGGCGCTCGCCGCCGTGGCCGAGAGCTTCGGCATGAATTTCGCCTTCCATGACGAGGCGGCGAAGATGAAAGTGGTGGTGATGGTCAGCCGCTTCGGCCATTGCCTCAACGACCTGCTCTACCGCTGCCGCATCGGCGCGCTGCCGGTGGAGATCGTCGCGGTGATCTCCAATCACATGGACTACCAAAAGGTGGTGGTGAACGCCGACATCCCCTTCCACTGCATCAAGGTCACCAAGGAGAACAAGCCGCAGGCCGAGGCGGCGATCATGCAGGTGGTCGAGGACGCAGGCGCCGAGCTCATTGTGCTGGCGCGCTACATGCAGATCCTCAGCGACGAGATGTGCCGCAAGATGTCGGGGCGGATCATCAACATCCACCACAGCTTCCTGCCCAGCTTCAAGGGCGCCAACCCCTACAAGCAGGCCTATCAGCGCGGCGTGAAGCTGATCGGCGCGACCTCGCATTACGTCACCGCCGACCTCGACGAAGGCCCGATCATCGAGCAGGACATCGTGCGTGTCACCCACGCGCAATCGCCCGAGGATTATGTCTCGCTGGGCCGCGACGTCGAGGCACAAGTGCTGGCCCGCGCCATCCACGCGCATGCCCACCGGCGGGTCTTCATCAACGGCGACAAGACCGTGGTCTTCCCCGCCTCGCCGGGCAGCTACAGCTCGGAACGCATGGGCTGAGACGCGGCGCTTTTGCCCGATATCCCCGCCCGCGGCACGCTCCGGCCTGCCTCCGGCGGGGATATTTTCATCTAGACGAAGCGGCAGCCTACGTCTCTTCGTCTAGACCCAAATATCCCGGGGGAGACGCGCGCAGCGCGGCGGGGGCAGAGCCCCCTACATCTAGCAGCGCCGCAGGTCGTGCGGCGGGGGCAGAGCCCCCTGCCTCTAGCAGCGCCGCAGGTCGTGCGGCGGGGGCAGAGCCCCCTCTACCTCAGCCCTTCTTGGCCTTGCGCGGCTTCACCGTGCCCGCTTTTTCCGCAAGGTCACGGGCGATGGCGAAGGCACCCTTGATCTTGTCCACATCGTTGGCCCAGTCGCGGCGGACGACGATCTTATTGTCCTTGATCTTCGCCAGACCGTTCTGCGCTTGGATGAATTCCACCAGCCCCTCGGGCTTGGCAAATTTGTCGTTGTGGAACTGGATCGTCGCGCCCTTCGGGCCGCCGTCAAGCTTGGCGATCCCGGCGCGTTTGCACATCGCCTTGATCCGCACCACCAGCATCAGCGTGTTGACCTCTTTCGGCAGCTTGCCGAAACGGTCGATCAGCTCGGCGGCGAAGCCCTCGAGTTCAACCTTCGTGGTCAGCTCCGACAGGCGGCGGTAGAGGCCAAGGCGCACGTCGAGATCGGGCACATAATCCTCGGGGATCAGTACCGGCACGCCGAGGTTGATCTGCGGTGCCCATTGCCCGTCATCGTCGGTGAGCCCTTCGAGCTGGCCCGACTTGATCTTGGCGATCGCCTCTTCGAGCATCGACTGGTAAAGCTCGTAGCCCACGTCGCGCATCTGGCCCGATTGTTCCTCGCCCAGCAGGTTGCCGGCGCCGCGGATGTCGAGGTCCTGGCTGGCGAGCGTAAAGCCCGCGCCCAGCGTGTCGAGCGAGCCCAGCACGCGCAGGCGCTTTTCGGCGCTGTCGGTGAGCTTGGTGCGCGGCTTGGTGGTCAGATAGGCATAGGCGCGGGTCTTGGAGCGCCCGACCCGGCCGCGGATCTGATAAAGCTGCGACAGGCCGAACATATCGGCGCGGTGCACCACCATCGTGTTGGCGGTGGGAATGTCGAGGCCCGACTCGACAATCGTCGTCGCCAGCAGCACGTCGTATTTGCCGTCGTAGAAGGCGTTCATCCGGTCGTCGAGTTCCCCCGCCGCCATCTGGCCATGCGCCACGACGAAGGAGACCTCGGGCACCTGTTCGCGCAGGAATTCCTCTATTTCGGGAAGATCCGAAATGCGCGGCACCACAAAGAAGCTCTGGCCGCCGCGATAATGCTCGCGCAGCAGCGCCTCGCGGATGGTCACCGGATCGAACTCGGACACATAGGTGCGGATCGACAGCCGGTCCACGGGCGGCGTGCCGATGATCGACAGATCGCGCACGCCCGAAAGCGAGAGTTGCAGCGTGCGCGGGATCGGCGTCGCGGTCAGCGTCAGCACGTGGATGTCCGAGCGCAGCTGCTTCAGCCGTTCCTTGTGACCAACGCCGAAATGCTGCTCTTCGTCGATGATCAGCAGCCCGAGGTTATTGAAGCGGATATTCTTTGAGAGCAGCGCATGGGTGCCCACGGCAATGTCCACCGTGCCCTTGGAGATGCCGTCGCGGGTCTTGGCGGCATCGCCCGAGGTGACGAAGCGCGACAGCGGCGCGACGTTGAGCGGGAAGCCCCGGAAGCGCTCGGCAAAGCTCTTGTAGTGCTGGCGGGCGAGCAGCGTCGTGGGCGCGATCACCGCCACCTGCACGCCGGACATGGCGGCGACGAAGGCGGCGCGCATCGCCACCTCGGTCTTGCCGAAGCCCACGTCGCCGCAGATCAGCCGGTCCATCGGGTTGCCGCTGGTCATATCGGCCAGCACATCCTCGATGGCGCTCATCTGGTCGTCGGTCTCATTGTAGGGAAAGCGGGCGCAGAAGCTTTCCCACGCGCCGGGCGGCGGGTCGATGATCGGCGCTTTGCGCAGGGCGCGTTCGGCCGCCACGCGGATGAGCTTGTCGGCCATCTCGCGGATGCGTTCCTTGAGGCGCGCCTTCTTGGCCTGCCACGCGCCGCCGCCAAGCTTGTCGAGCAGCCCCTCGTCATGACCGTAGCGCGACAGCAGTTCGATGTTCTCTACCGGCAGGTAGAGCCGCGCGCCCTCGGCGTATTCCAGCAGCAGGCATTCATGCGCCGCCCCGGCGGCGGTGATCACCTCCAGCCCCTGATAGCGCCCGATGCCGAAATCCACATGCACCACCAGATCGCCCGGAGTGAGCGACTGCGCTTCGGTGAGGAAGTTCTCGGCCTTACGGCGTTTCTTCGGCGCGCGGATCAGCCGGTCGCCCAGCACGTCCTGTTCCGAGATCACGGTGATCTTGCCGCCGCTCTTGGGATCGCCCCACGGCGCAACAAAGCCCTGCTCCAGCCCCCAGACCGCCAGATGCAGCCCGCGCTTGCCGATGCGGGTGCCATCCATGACCGGGATCGCCTCGGCCAGCCCCTCGTCCTCGATGAGGCCCGTGAGACGCTCGCGCGCGCCTTCGGACCAAGAGGCGATCAGCACCGGCCCTTCGGAGAGCTGTTTCTTCACGTGATCGGCGAGCGCGGCGAACAGGCTGATGTTCTCTTGCTGCCGCTCGGGGGCGAAGCTGCGCCCGATGCGCCCGCCCGCGTCCACCACACCCGGACCGCTGGCCTGCGGCAGCGGGTTGAACTGCACCACGCGGCGCGCACCGAAGGCGGCATCCCAGCCCGGCTCGTCGAGATAGAGCAGCCCCGGCGGCACCGGCTTATAGACCGAGTCGATGCGGCCCTTTTGGGTCATCGCGTGGCGGCGCGTCTCATACTGGTCGGTGATGCTGTCCCAGCGGGCGATGCGCGCGGGGGTGATCTGATCGTCCATCAGCACCGGCGCGCCGGGCATATAGTCGAAGAGCGTCTCGAGCTTTTCGTGGAAGAACGGCAGCCAATGCTCCATCCCCTGCGTCTTGCGCCCGGCGCTGACCGCCTCGTAAAGCGGATCATCCGAGCCCGCCGCGCCGAACTCGATGCGGTAGTTCTGCCGGAATCGGGTGATCGCCGCCTCGTCGAGGATCACCTCGGAGACCGGCGCCAGTTCCACCAGATCAAGCTTTTCCGTGGTGCGCTGGCTGACCGGATCAAAGCGCCGCGCGCCGTCCAGCACGTCGCCGAAGAGGTCGAGCCGCACCGGCCCGCCCTCACCCGGCGGAAAGATGTCGATGATCCCGCCGCGCACCGCGTAATCGCCCGGCTCATGCACCGTGGGCGCGTTGGAAAAGCCCATGCGTACGAGGAAGCTGCGTAGCCCCGCCTCGTCGATCCGGTCGCCCACCCGCGCGGCAAAGGCCGCCTCGCGCAGGATCTCGCGCGCCGGAATGCGCTGCATCGCCGCCGAGAGCGTGGTCAGCAGCACATAGCGCTGCGGCATGCCGTGCACGAGCCCCGCGAGGGTCGACATACGCGTGGCCGAAATATCGGGGTTGGGCGAGACCCTGTCATAGGGCAGGCAGTCCCAGCCCGGAAAGCTCACCACCGGCATGCCGGGGTCGAAGAAGGCCAGCGCCTCGCGCAGCGCCGCAAGGCGCTTGTCGTCGCGGGCGATATGCAGCACAGGCCCGCCGGTCTTTTCGACCTCGGCAAGGATGAGCTTGGCGTCGAACCCCTCGGGCGCGCCGCCCATGGTGATACCGGCCATCTGGGTAAGTGACTGGGACATGCCGCTCAAATGGCGCGCCCGCAGCGCCGCGTCAACCGAGAACGCCGTGCCCGAGGTTTTGATACATGCCCCACATGGCGGTGACGAAGATCGAGATCATGCCGATCACCTGCGTCCAGAAGCGATGCACCGTCAGCTTGCGCCACAGCGCCTCGCCGCTCAGGCGACGATTGCGAATGCGCTCGGCGGTGGCGATGCCCATCAGCCCCACCAGAGAGAGCGGAAAGCCGAGCAGGAACAGCGCCTGCGCCAGTTCGATATCATACCAGAAGCCGAGGCTTGCCAGCATGGTCAGCACCGCCGCGCCAAGCCCGACAACCCAGAGCCCCGCCGTCTCGATGATAAAGAGCCGCCGGTTCACGTTGATGCGCACCATGTCTTCGAGGTCCAGCGCCGCCTGCCCACCCTGACGGCGCGCGCGCCCCACCATGTCGAAGGGCACGCCCAGCACCCAATGGCTGGTGCTCGACCATGTGACGGCGAGCGCGATCCAGAACCACAGGTTGGAAAACGACCGAAGGTCGATGGTTTCGGAGACGAGGCCGGTCAGGTCCACGGCGTATCCACTTTTTCAGCCGGGCCGCAGCGGCCCATTCCCTTTTGCCCGCGGGGCCTTGGTCGAGGCCGCCCCAGCCCGGCGCGCGGGCGGGCCCCGGCGCCATCGCCGGTCTCGCAGAGGTGTTCCCTGCCCGGGCGGCAGCCCTTGTGACAGGCGTCTTTCCATGCCACCCAAGGGAAACCTTGACAAGGGATACGAAGGACACGCCCGATGAAACCCGTGATTGCCGCCTTTCCTGCCACACGTCTGCGCCGGCTGCGCAAATCCCCTGCGATCCGCGCCCTGACCCAGCAGACGCAGCTCACGCCCGGCGATTTCATCTGGCCGGTCTTCGTGCGCGATGGCGAAGGCATTTCGGAGCCCATCGCCTCGATGCCCGGGGTGAACCGGCTGTCGGTGGACAAGGTGGTCGAGGCGGCGCGCGAGGCGCATGCGCTCGGCATCCCGGCGATCTGCCTGTTTCCCTATACCGATCCGTCGTTGAAGACCGAGGATTGCGCCGAGGCGTGGAACCCCGAGAACCTGTCGAACCGCGCCACCCGCGCCATCAAGGACGCGGTGCCGGAGATCGCGGTGATGACCGATGTGGCGCTCGATCCTTACAATATCACCGGCCATGACGGCTTCATCGAGAATGGCGAGATCGTCAACGACCGCACCGTCGAGGCGCTGGTGAAACAGGCGCTGAGCCAGGCCCGCGCCGGGGCCGATATCATCGGCCCGTCGGACATGATGGACGGGCGCATCGGCGCGATCCGTTCCGAACTGGAACGCGAGGGCTTCCAGAACGTGCTGCTGCTGACCTATGCGGCGAAATATGCCTCGGGCTTTTATGGCCCGTTCCGCGACGCGGTGGGCGCTTCCGGGGCCCTCAAAGGCGCGCTGGCGGGCGATAAGCAAAGCTATCAGATGCAGCCCGGCAATTCCGACGAGGCGATGCGGCTGATCGAGCGCGACCTGCTCGAAGGCGCCGATATGATCATGGTCAAGCCCGGCATGCCCTATCTCGACATCTGCCGCCGCGCCAAGGACATGTTCGGCGCGCCCACTTTTGCCTATCAGGTGTCGGGCGAATACGCGATGCTGGCCGGCGCCTTCGAGAACGGCTGGCTCGACCGCGACAAGGTCATGCTCGAGAGCCTGATCGCCTTCAAACGCTCGGGCTGCGACGGGGTGCTGACCTATTTCGCCCCCGCCGCCGCGCGTTTGCTCAACGGCTAGCGGGCTGCCGCCGCGTCCGCGCATGATCTAGTGACAGGCCCGCGCGGCCTGCCTATACTTGCGCCAGACAACCGGCGGGACAGCCGGAGAGTGAGGCTTGGCCGGGACATGCCGGCCCGTAGATCGACGAGGAACGAGCAGAATGAACAACACTCGACGGGGACTCCTTATGGGGCTCGGCGCCACGGGGCTTCTGGCCGCCTGTGGCAATGGCGTGGGCAGCAGCGGCGCGGCGACCATCGACGCGCGCGTCGATGCGACGCTGAGCCAGATGTTCGCGCAATATCCCGGCACACGGAACCTGCAGGCGAAATCCTCGGGCATGCTGGTGATGCCGCTGGTGACCGAAGCCGGTCTCGGGCTCGGCGGCGCCTATGGCCGCGGCGCGCTGCGGGTGAATGGCGCCACGGTGGATTACTACTCGGTGGTCAAGGGATCCGGCGGACTGCAGATCGGCGCCCAGCAATATGCCCATGTGCTGTTCTTCATGACCGAGGAATCGCTGATGAACTTCCGCCGCTCGCCGGGCTGGGCCGCGGGCGCCAACATCGAATACGCGATCCCCGAGGGCGGCGAGACGCTGGCGGCAGAGACCACCACCTCGCTGGCCCCGATCATCGCGGTGATCTTCGGCAAATCGGGCCTGCATCTCGGCGCGACGCTGGAAGGCGTGAAATACACCCGTATCATTCCCTGATACGCAAGCGGAAACGGGCTGTATGAGGGGGCGCTGCCCCCTCTTCGCTGCGCGAATTCACCCCCGGCGTATTTTGCAAGAGAAGAAGGGCCCGCGCGCGATGCCGGGCCCTTCTTCTCTTTTCAAATACGCATAATCCGGCCGCGCGGGTAGCGCCGCGTCAGTGGTAATGGAACTCGCCCACCACCTGCCGCCACTCGCCGCCCGAGAGCATCTTGCGGTGGGTGAAGCGCACGGAATGCAGCGGCCCCTCGATCTCGTCCTGCCAGAACTCGATGAACTTGAAGAGCCGCGGATGGTCCGGCGCGAGATCATACTCCTGCCAGACAAATGTGTTCAGCACGTTGCGATAGTCGGGCATCCGGTAGAAAAGCTCGGCCGTGGTCAGCCCATAGCCCTTCAGCATCAGTTCCGTGGCGCTCTGCTCCATTGGCTTTACCTCGCATGACAACCATGTAACAAGCGTGCCGCGAGCATTCTTAGTTTTCAACGAAAACAGTATGTTAGCCACCATGCGCGGTGGCTGCCAGAAATCGGAACCCGGCGCCATTGCGCCCAACACCTAGCATCTGATATAACTCGCTGTAACAAGATATAGAGAAATCACGGACGGGCGAGCAACGTGAACGACACGCCGGAAACCCCTGAAAACGAAGACGAAACCCCGCGCCCCGAGCGTTCCTCTTACGACGGGCCGGCGATCTCGATCATCGACGAGATGAAGTCGAGCTATCTCGACTACGCCATGAGCGTCATCGTCAGCCGCGCGATCCCCGATCTGCGCGACGGCCTAAAACCTGTGCATCGGCGCATTCTCTACACGCTGTGGGAGAACGGGCAGACCAAGTCCAAATCCTACCGCAAATGCGCCACCGCCGTCGGCGACGTGATGGGCCGCTACCACCCACATGGCGACTCGGCGGTCTATGACGCACTGGTGCGTATGGCGCAGGATTTCTCCATGTCGCTGCCGCTGATCGACGGTCAGGGCAACTTCGGCTCCATGGACGGCGATCCGCCCGCCGCCTACCGTTACACCGAGGCGCGTCTCGACCGCACCGCCGAAGCCCTGCTCGAGGACATCGAGAAGGACACGGTGGATTTCGTCCCCAACTACGCCAACGAACGCAACGAGCCGGTGGTGCTGCCCGCGCGCTATCCCAACGTGCTGGTCAACGGCGCCGAGGGCATCGCCGTGGGTATGGCGACGCGCATCCCGCCGCACAACCTCGGCGAGGTGATCGACGCGACGCTGGCGCTGATCGAGAACCCGGACCTCTCGTCCGAGCAGCTCATTGACTATATCCCCGCCCCCGATTTCCCGACGGGCGGCGTGATCCTGGGGCGCTCCGGCGCGCGCAAGGCCTATCTCGAGGGCCGCGGCTCGGTGATCATCCGCGCCAAGACCCGCATCGAAGAGCTGCGCCGGGACCGCTACGCCATCGTCATCGACGAGATCCCCTATCAGGTGAACAAGGCGACGATGATCGAGCGCATCGCCGAATGCGTGCGCGAGAAGAAGATCGAAGGCATCGCCCATGTGCAGGACGAGAGCGACCGCTCTGGCGTGCGCGTGGTGGTCGAACTGAAGCGGGACGCCACCGCCGAGGTGGTTCTCAACCAGCTTTACCGCTTCACCCCGATGCAGGTCAGCTTCGGCTGCAACATGCTGGCGCTGAACGGTGGCAAGCCCGAGCAGCTGACCCTGCGCGCCTTCCTCACCGCCTTCCTCGACTTCCGCGAGGATGTGATCGCCCGCCGCACCGCCTATCTGCTGCGCAAGGCGCGGGAACGCTCGCATATCCTCTGCGGCCTTGCGGTGGCGGTGGCCAATGTCGACGAGGTGGTGGCGACCATCCGCGCCTCGGCCGATGCCTCGGAAGCGCGTGAAAAGCTGATGACCCGCCGCTGGCCGGCCGAGGAAATCGCGCCGTTCATCCGTCTGATCGACGATCCGACCCACAAGATGAACGACGATGGCACCTACAACCTGTCGGAAACGCAGGCCCGCGCCATCCTCGAGCTGCGCCTGCAGCGCCTCACCCAGCTGGGCGTGAAAGAGGTCACCGACGAGCTCGAAGATCTCGCCGGGAAGATCAAGGAATACCTCGAGATCCTCGGCTCGCGCGAGCGCATCCTCGAGATCATCTCGAACGAGATGATCGCGGTCCGGGACCAGTTCGCCGTGCCGCGCCGCACCGAGATCGTCGACTGGGCCGGCGACATGGACGACGAGGACCTGATCGAGCGTGAGGACATGGTCGTCACGGTCACCCAGTCGGGCTATATCAAGCGCACCCCGCTGGCCGATTTCCGCGCCCAGAAGCGCGGCGGCAAGGGGCTGTCGGGCGGCGGCCTCAAAGAGGACGACGTGGTCACCCAGCTCTTCGTGGCCAACACCCACACGCAGCTGCTGTTCTTCACCACCGACGGCATGGCCTATAAGCTCAAATGCTGGCGCCTGCCGCAGGGGGGCCGCACCTCCAAGGGCAAGGCCATCGTCAACATCCTGCCGATCCCGCAGGGCGTGTCGGTGGCGGCGATCATGCCGGTGGACCGCCCCGAGGATGACTGGGACGATCTGCAGATCGTCTTCGCCACCAACAAGGGCTCGGTGCGCCGCAACCGCCTGTCGGACTTCACCAACGTCAAATCGAACGGCAAGATCGCCATGAAGTTCGAAGACGGCGAGGACATGCGCCTGATCAACGCGCGCATCTGCTCGGAAGAGGACGACGTGATGCTGGTCACCAACTCCGGCCGCGCCATCCGCTTCCCGGTGCCGGACGTGCGGGTGTTCAACTCGCGCAACTCCACCGGTGTGCGCGGCGTGAAGCTCAACAATGGTGACGAGGTGGTCTCGATGTCGGTGATCCGGCACTTCGATGCGACCTCGGATGAGCGCGCTTCCTACCTCAAGATGCGCCGCGCCATGGCCGGGATCGCCGATGAGGCCGAAGCCTCGGAAGAGGAGGAAGGCAACGCCGACAGCCTGCTGCCCGCCGAGCGCTACGCCGAGATGTCGGCGGTCGAGAACCTGATTCTGACGATCACCGCCAAGGGCCTCGGCAAGCTCAGCTCCAGCCACGACTACCCGGTGCGCGGCCGCGGCGGGCTTGGCGTCACCGCATGGGAGAAATCCATGCGCGGCGGCGAGATCGTGGCCTCCTTCCCGGTCGAGATGGACGATCAGATCATGCTCGCCACCTCCACCGGTCAGTCGATCCGCGTGCCGGTCGACGGCATCTCGTTCCGCTCGCGCAACGCCGGCGGCGTGAAGGTGTTCAACACACGCGCCGGTGAGGTCGTGGTCTCGGTCGCCTGGATCGCCGATCAGGGCGACGAGGACGAGGTGGCCGGTGAGGCAGATGGAGAAACCTCCGAGGAGTGATCCCCGGCGCCAGTTCCGAAGCAAATACGACGTCCCGGCCTTAGCATGGCCGGGACGTTTCTTTTTGAGTATTTGTCGAAAGATGAAAGCCCGCCCCTTTCATCTTTCCGCAAATACTCACTCTGCACGGGCCGCAGCATCAGGGCGATGAGGGCTTGGCGCGCCCTGCCCGCATGCCCATATTGACCCCATGCTGAAGTTCATGCCGATCCTGCTGGCCATCGCCTATGCCGTCGTCGCCTATCACTTCTCGGCGTGGCGCACCGCGCGCGAGCTTGATGGCCACTCGACCGAACTGGCCGACCCGAAGCTCAAGGCGCTGACCGACCGGATGGCGGCGGCGCTCGACCTGCCGCGAATCCGTGTGAACATCTATGAGATCGCGCCCGTCAACGGGCTGGCGGCGCCGGATGGGCGGATCTTCATCACCCGCGGCTTCTATGATCGCTACAAGGCGGGCGAGGTGAGCGCCGAGGAACTGGCCTCGGTCATCGCGCATGAGCTGGGCCATGTGGCGCTGGGGCACTCGCGGCGGCGGATGATCGATTTTTCCGGCCAGAACGCGATCCGCGCGGCGCTGGCCATGGTTTTTGCGCGCTTCATTCCCGGACTCGGGCCGCTCATCGCGAATATGCTCACCTCGCTGTTGGCGGCGCGGCTGTCGCGCGGCGATGAATATGAGGCCGATGCCTATGCCGCGGCGCTGCTGCACAAGGCCGGGATCGGCGTCGGGCCGCAGAAATCGCTTTTCACCAAGCTGGAAGCGCTGAGCGGCGGCGGCGGGCGCGGCATGCCTGCGTGGCTGCTCTCGCACCCTAAGACATCCGAGCGGATTGCGGCGCTCGAGGCGCTGGAAGCGCGTTGGACGGCGGTCGAAAGCTGAGGCCGCGCCCTGCCCGGATCAGGCGCGCAGCCAGCGGCGGCGCAGCCAGTGGTCGAGCGACAGCCAGCCGCCTCCTGTCAGCGCGAGCGTGGTGAACAGAAAGCCCCAGAGCAGCCTTTGATCGAGGATCGGCGCATCCGGCTGGCGATCGAAGAGCGCGCCGATGGCCGAGGCATCGACGCCATGGCCGATGATGTCGGTGAGGCTCATGACGATCACGAAGCCCAGCATGCCCAATGCGGCGAGCCGCGTGGCAAGGCCGAGGATCAGCAGCAGCGGCAGGATAAGCTCCGCTGCGGTGCCTGCGGCAACCACCAGATGCGCGGCGAGGCCAAGCTGGCTGGCGTCATAATTCACCGCCTCCATGGCGCGCGGAAAGATCTGCGCGTAGCCGTTGAGCGAGAGCCCGAAGCCGTCGATCTTGGTCAGTGCCGAGGACCAGAAGAAACCCGCCAGCGTGGCGGCAAAGACCGCGCGCCCGGCAAGACCAAGCAGCCCCGGCGCGGCGGCGAGAAGCGCGCGCTCGGCGCGCAGCAGATGCGCTTTCAGGTCCGGCGCGGCGGTATGGGGGAGCACATGGGTCATGGGGCTGGGTCTCCGTGGATGAGGGCTTCGTCTGCGGCAAAGGCACCGGCCTCGAACAGGCATCCGAAGATGGCGGCGTGATCTGCGCCGATGGGCAGCGCGGCGCCGAGCGGGGTGCCGCGGGCAAGGGCGCGCAGCGTGGCTGCCGTCCCCTCCGGCGCGGGAAAGGTCAGCACCTTGAGATGCGGGCGGCTGACCAGCACCTCTCTGGCGCGGCTCTGCGCCAGATCGGGCCGCGCCGCGTTGCGTGCCCAGATCGCCAATGCCGAGGGGCCGAGGGTCAGCACCCGCAGCGCCGGGTGAAGGCGCGGGCAGAGCGCCGCCAAAGCTTCGGGCGGCAGACCCGCCAGTGCGCCGGGCGCCAGCGGCGCTGCGTCAGCAGATTGGCTGGCGTCGCGGCGGGCCTGCTCGATGCGGGCCACATCCGCGAGGTAGGAGAGCGCGGCAAGCGGCGGGAAGTCCGCGATCCAATCGGCAAGCTCTGCGCCATAGGTCGCCATCACCGGGCTGCGCGGCGGATGCGCTTGCGCGAAGGTGCGGGCCATGGCGCGAAAGTATTCCTCGCCCACCAGACGCTCGACCACCGGAAAGGCCGCCGAGAGCGCCTCGGTGAGTGCGACGCTGACGTTGTTGCGGTAGACGTCATAGCGCCGCGTGGCCGCCGCCCCCGAGGGATCGCGCAGCGCCGCCGGGCGCGGCGCCTCGGGCGACAGAAGCGCGCTGGCAAAGGTTTGCGTGAAAGCGCCCGGCCCGCTCATGCCGCCCTCCGCCGTGCCATGACCTGCGTGGCACGCGCGGCCTCGGTCTCGAGGGTGGCGAAATCGGGCACGTCATTGTCCCATTCGATCAGCGTCGGGCGCGGGCCGATGCGGGCGATGACATCCGCATAGAGCGCCCAGACCGGATCGGCCACCGGCGCCCCATGGGTGTCGATGAGCAGCGGCGCGCCCTGCCCGTCTTCCTCTTCGGCGTAGCCCGCGAGGTGAATCTCGCCCACCTCCTCGACCGGATAATCGGCGAGATAGGCGGCGGCGGATGTTCCAAGGTTGCTGGCGGAGATAAAGACGTTGTTGATGTCCAAGAGCAGCCCGCAGCCGGTGCGCCGGGCCACCTGTGCAAGGAAATCGGTCTCGCTCATCGTGCTCTCGGCAAACACCGCATAGCTCGAGGGGTTCTCGAGCAGCATCCGCAGGCCGAGGCTTTGCTGCACCTCCTCTACATGCGCGGCGACACGGGCCAGCGTGGCCTCGGTGTAGGGCAGCGGCAGCAGGTCGCTGAAATAGGTGCCCTCATGGGTCGACCACGCGAGATGCTCGGAAAACTGCGCCGGGCGAACCCGGTCGATCAGGCGGCGGAGCCGGGCCAGATGCGTGCGGTCGAGCGGCTCGGCACCGCCAATCGACAGCCCGACGCCATGCACCGAGATCGGAAAGCGCGCGCGCAGATCGTCCAGCATGGCAAGCCGCGGGCCGCCGTCGACCATGTAATTCTCGGCGTGGATCTCCAGCCAGCTTACCGCTCCCGGGCTGGCAAGATCGTCAAAATGCTGGGATTTGAAGCCGATGCCAGCGGTGTTGGGCAGATGGGTCGGGTGCATTGTCAGAGCCTCCCTCAAGGCGCTTGGGGACAGGGGCGCGCGGCAGCCCAAAGCGGGCCGCCACGCGCATCGCGCTGGGGCGATCAGCCCTTCGGCAGGTCGCGCTCCAGCGGCTCGAGCGAGCCCATGCGGGCCATGCCATCGGCCATGGCGGGCAGCTCGATCTCGGCGCAGGTGCCGGCGGGCACCAGCGTCCAGGCGTTGCCCTGATAATCCACCGAGGAGGTGCCGGCGCAGGTGGTGCCGGGGCCCGCGGCGCAGCCGTTCTCGCCCGCCATGGCGACGCCGTAGCACTTCTCCTGCTCTTGGGCGTGGGCGGCGCCGGTCATTTGCGCGAGACCGGCGGCGACGGCACCGGCGAGGGCGAGATGTTTGCTGTGAATGGTCATGTCAGTCTCTCCAGAATTGGCCAGAATTGGCTCGCAGTTCTCATCGTCTGCACCGGGGTCTTCGGCATGGCGGGGGGATTTGTTACGGCGCTCGCGCTTCTGTGATAGTCTGGAAATATTCCGTGGGCGCTGTAACGCGGCGCCTCGCGCGCCCGTATGCGCAGTCAGATGCCCGAAGAGCAGGACCGGACCGGACGCCGATGAAAGCCCCCGCACGCGGACAGGATGAAGAGATCGAGACGCTAATGCGCGCCGCGCTCGGCGGTAACCGCAAGGCCTATGCCGCCTGCCTCGCGCGGCTGGTGCCGCGCATGCGCGCCATGGCCGCCAGCGATCTGCCCGGCCAGCACGCCCATCTGGCCGAGGACGTGGTGCAGGAGGCGCTCTTGTCAATCCACCTCAAGCGCGGCAGCTGGGACCCGTCGCGGCCGCTGATGCCCTGGGTGCGGGTGATCGTGAAGCACAAGGCGATCGACGTGCTGCGCAAGACCCCGAAGGCCCCGCATGAGCCGGTCGAGGATCATCCGGGGCTGGACGCCCCTGCGGTAGATCCGCTGGCGGGGCTGCATCTGGAGCAGGCGCTGGCGCGGCTGCCCGCGCGCGACGCGGCGCTGGTGCGTGAACATGCAGTGAATGGCGTTGACGCCGAGACACTGTCGAAGGATTTCGATCTCAGCCCCGGTGCGCTGCGCGTCGCGCTGCACCGGGCGCTGAGACGACTGGCCGACGCGGCCAGAAAGGAGGAAGAATGGAAACCGATGAGCTGATCGCCGCGCTCAGCGCCGACGATATGCCCGCAAAGCGCCCGAACCTGCATTGGCGGATGGCCTTTGGCGTCGCGATTTCCATCGTGCTGATGCTGGTGTTCTGGGGCATGCGTCCGGGGTGGCCGGATGTGCTGCTCATGCTGCCGCTGTTGGTCAAACAGGGGCTTCCGGTGGTGCTGGCAGGGCTTGCTTGGGCCGTGCTGCGTGGCAGCGATCCCGAAGCGCAGGTGCCGCTCTGGCCGCTGGGGCTGCTGGCCGCTACCAGCGTCGCGGGCTGGCTGCTGTCGGCGCTCTCGGGCGGCGACGTTCTGGGGCAGTCGCTGTGGCAATGCCTGCTGTCGATCCCGGCGCTCGCCCTGCCCATCGCGATCGCCCTCTTCCGCGGCCTGCGGCACCGGATCGAGCCCCGCCCCGCGCGCACCGGCATGCTTGCCGGGCTGTTCGCGGGCGCCGCGGCGGCAGCGGTCTATGCGGTTCATTGCGACGAGGACAGCGCCGCCTTCTTCCTGCTGTGGTACGGTCTGGCGATCGTTCTCTGCGGGATTGTCGGACGGGTTGCAGGACGGCGCTGGCTGGGCGTTTAACCCCCCTCCTGCGGTCGGGTTCTCCGGCATTGACACAGGCTACCACCTACCGCCGCACATTGTTTTATGTTAAGTGTATTCATGGGGCATCTTCGGCATGCCACCCGTCCCCATAGGCTGCCGAACCTCCGTCGGACGGGCCTCTCGCCTCTCCCGCCCAAGTTTTTCTCCATGCCCCGAACGGCCCGATATTGCCGGGCCGAGTCGTTTGAATTCCATTTTTCAGAGACGAATTCAGACCCCGAAAGGAAAAGCCATGAAGTCCCTTCTAGCCGTTTCCGCCATGACGCTGGCGCTCGCCAGCGCCAGCCCTGCCGCCGCGCAAGATTCGCTGATCGACCAACTCTCGCACTATGTGCCCGACTCGGTGATCAGCCTGCTCGACAGCAGTGAAATCCTCGATGCGTTCACCATGACCCGCAGCAGCCAGTCGGACCTTCGGGCCGAGACGCGCGTCGAATATCTTGCGACCAGTGGCGCGGTGCCGCGCACCTATTCGACCCACCAGTTGAACAGTGTGGGGCGCTATCTGACCGATGCCGAGATGCAGAACATGTCGGCGCAGCACTTTGGCGACGCGCTGGCGATCATCGCCTCGAGCAAGCCCGAGGGTCAGAAAGCCGCGATGATCAGATCGCTGTCTTATCGCTGACCGCGTGATCGATTGAACGACGCCGGGGGCTGCGCATCGCCGCGGCCCCTTTTGCTGCAGCGCTTGCATCACGCTGGGAACTGAGGCTTCATCGCGGTATGAGGACCACTCGATGACCCCTGTTCGACCGATCTTCACCGCCTTTGCCTGCGCCGGGCTTCTCGTGCTTGGGGCCTGCGCCGCGCGTAAGCCAAGCGAGGCCGAAGTGCTGACCGTCGCCTGCAGCGCCGGCATCGCCGAGGCCTGCGGCTACCTCTCGCGCGGGCGCTCGGTCACCGGCACGCCGCTCTGAGATTTCCCCTGTCGGTTGGGGTCGCCCGTCAGGCGTATGGGAATATATTCGCCCACATGAAGGGGTCAGCGCGCATCCAAGAGCGCATGCGCCACAGCGCGCCGAATCTTTGAGAACAGCCAAGCCGCGGCTGAACGCGGATCATATACGCCAAGACGGGAAAACTGCGGCAAAGCGAAGCCCCAGCCCCACTCGGGCACCATCTAAAGCATTGATTTCATGGGAACATGGTGGGTGATGAGAGACTCGAACTCCCGACATCTTCGGTGTAAACGAAGCGCTCTACCAACTGAGCTAATCACCCGTGAGGGGCGGTTTAGCCAAGCTTGCGGCGGCTTTCAAGCCTCATCCTTCGTCAACTTGTCGATCCATCTGCGCGGCCCCGGTCCATCGGCTCCACGGCGGTCCGACGGGTTGTAGAGTGGGCAGCTTTCCAGCGACAGGCAGCCACAGCCGATGCAGCCGTCAAGCTCGTCCCGCAGCTGTTCGAGACGGCGGATCCGCGCGTCGATCCGGTCACGCCAGCCTTCCGATACCTGCTGCCATTCGGCCTTTCCAACCGGGCGCGTGCGCGGCAGCGCCGCGAGCATCTCGCGAATCTCGGCAAGCGGGATGCCCATCTGCTGAGCCACCCGAATGACGGCGACCCGGCGAAGCTCGCGTCTGTCGTAGCGCCGGTGGTTCGCGTCGGTGCGCCAGCTTTCGATCAGCCCTTCAGCCTCGTAGAAATGCAGCGTCGACACCGCCACTCCGGCGCGTTTGGCCATTTCGCCAACGCTCAGATCGCGGGCCTTTGGCTTCGGCATGACGTCTCTCCGGCAGGGAAATTGGCGCTTGACCTCAAGTGTACTTGAGGAAGCATTTTCACAGGCGTTCACCAACTCTGCAAGGAAAGAGACATCATGACCGCCCCGATCCGCACGTTCGAGACCCCCCGTACCCGCCGCCCTTCCCTTCGCGTGATCCTGCAGCGCTGGCTGACCCGGCGCCGCGCCGCGCATCGCGCTGCCGCGTTGCGGGCCAACCCGCATCTGGCGCGGGACATCGGCCTGTCCGAGCACGCTCAGGCGCCGCTGCCACCGCTGCGCTATCGGGACTGATGGCTTGATCTGGAAAGGAAAAAGGCGCGCCTCGGGGAAACCGATCAGCGCGCCTTTGGAAATAATGGTGGGTGATAAGAGATTTGAACTCCTGACATCTTCGATGTGAACGAAGCGCTCTACCACTGAGCTAATCACCCGGTAGGCGGGCTTTTACTGATAGGACCGGGAGGGCGCAAGAGGGATCAGAGCAAAAAATTCACAAATTTTTCGCCCGACGTGAGGGCACCTTCATCGGCCCGCGCGCGGGATAAAAACTGGGGCTCTGCCCCGTCCGCTTGCGCGGACTCCCCGGGATATTTTTATCTAGACGAAGCGGCATTTGAGGATTGATGGGGCCCATGAAGAAGGGGCGGACCCGAAGGCCCGCCCCTGAAGCTTTGCACTGAAGTTTTGCGAGGAACGGCGGCTTAATGCGTTGTCGCGCCGGTGCTTAATGCGCTGTCGCGCCCGTGGCCTTTTCTTCCTTCGCGCGCAGGGCGGCGGCGGCCTCTTCGGCCTCCTCGTCCCACTCGATGGGCTCGGGCTTGCCGATCAGCGCCATCTCCAGCACTTCCGAGACGTGCTTGACCGGGATGATCTCGAGCCCCTGCTTCACGTTGTCGGGCAGCTCGGCGAGGTCCTTCTCGTTCTCTTCGGGAATGAACACCGTCTTGATGCCGCCCCGCAGAGCCGCGAGCAGTTTCTCCTTGAGCCCGCCGATGGCCGACGCGTTGCCGCGCAGGGTGACCTCGCCGGTCATGGCGATGTCTTTGCGCACCGGCAGGCCGGTCAGCACCGAGACGATCGCCGTCACCATCGCGAGACCGGCCGAAGGGCCGTCTTTGGGCGTGGCGCCGTCCGGCACGTGGACGTGGATGTCCATCTTGTCGAACTTCGGCGGTTTCACCCCGATCTGCGGCGAGATCGAGCGCACATAGCTCGACGCGGCCTCGATCAACTCCTTCATCACATCGCCAAGCTTGCCGGTGGTTTTCATCCGGCCCTTGCCCGGCAGGCGCAGCGCTTCGATCTGCAGCAGATCGCCGCCGACCGACGTATAGGCAAGCCCGGTGACGACACCCACTTGGTTCTCATCCTCGGCCAGACCGTAGCGGTGTTTCTTCACGCCGAGGAAGTCGTCGAGATTTTCGCGCGTGACTTCCACGTGCTTGGTCTCGCCCTTGACGATCTTGGTCACGGCTTTCCGCGCGATCTTGGCCACTTCCCGTTCGAGGTTCCGCACACCGGCCTCGCGCGTGTAGTAGCGCAGGATATCGGTGAGCGCCTCATCGGTGATGGTGAACTCGCCCTTCTTCAGACCATGCGCCTTGATCTGCTTGTCGAGCAGGTGACGCTTGGTGATCTCGAGCTTCTCGTCCTCGGTGTAACCCGAGAGCGGGATGATCTCCATCCGGTCAAGCAGCGGGCCGGGCATGTTGTACGAGTTCGAGGTCGTCACGAACATGACGTTCGACAGATCGTATTCCACCTCGAGGTAGTGATCGACGAAGGTGCCGTTCTGTTCGGGGTCGAGCACCTCGAGCATTGCCGATGCGGGATCGCCACGGAAGTCCTGCCCCATCTTGTCGATCTCGTCGAGCAGGATGAGCGGGTTGGTGGTTTTCGCCTTTTTCAGCGCCTGAATGATCTTACCCGGCATCGAGCCGATGTAGGTCCGGCGGTGGCCACGGATCTCGAACTCGTCCCGCACGCCGCCTAGCGAGATGCGGATGAACTCGCGCCCGGTGGCCTTGGCCATCGACTTGCCCAGCGAGGTTTTACCCACGCCCGGCGGGCCGACGAGGCAGAGGATCGGGCCCTTCAGCTTTTGGCTGCGCGCCTGAACCGCAAGATATTCGACGATCCGTTCCTTGACCTTCTCGAGGCTGTAGTGGTCGTGATCGAGGATCTCCTGAGCACGGCCCAGATCCTTCTTCACGCGGCTTTTCACGCCCCATGGGATCGACAGCATCCAGTCGAGATAGTTGCGCACCACGGTTGCCTCAGCGGACATCGGGCTCATGTTGCGCAGCTTCTTGAGCTCGGCCTCGGCCTTTTCCTTGGCCTCTTTCGAGAGCTTGGTGGCCTCGATCTTTTCGGCCAGTTCGTTGATCTCGTTCTGGCCGTCTTCGCCGTCGCCGAGTTCCTTCTGAATGGCCTTCATCTGCTCATTCAGATAGTACTCGCGCTGGGTCTTCTCCATCTGGCTCTTGACGCGGGTCTTGATCTTCTTCTCGACCTGCAGAACCGACAGCTCACCCTGCATCAGGCCATAGACTTTCTCGAGGCGCTCGCTCACGGGCAGCGTTTCCAGAAGCTCCTGCTTCTGTTCCACCTCAATGCCGAGATGGCCCGCCACGAGGTCGGCCAGCTTGGCCGGATCGGTGGTTTCGGACACCGCCGAGAGCGCCTCTTCGGGGATGTTCTTCTTGACCTTGGCGTAGCGCTCGAACTCTTCGCCGACGGTGCGCACCAGCGCGGTGATCGCGGCGGTGTCGCCCGGCATCTCGGAAAGATACTCGGCCTTGGCTTCGAAGAAGCGGTCATTGTCGATGTATTCGGTAATCTTCACGCGCGCCTGCCCCTCGACCAGCACCTTCACGGTGCCGTCGGGCAGCTTGAGCAGCTGCAGCACGTTGGCCAGCACGCCAGCGCGATAGATGCCGTCGGAATCGGGATCGTCCACGGACGGGTCGATCTGGGCGGCAAGCAGGATCTGCTTGTCGTCGGCCATAACCTCTTCCAGCGCGTGCACCGATTTTTCGCGCCCCACGAAGAGCGGCACGATCATATGCGGAAACACAACAATGTCCCGCAGCGGCAGCACCGGATAGGATGTGTTGAGAGGCTGTTGCATACGCATTCCTTGCTAGTGGCAGGACGGTCTGGCCCCGGATATCGGCGACCCTTGCCGTCCCCTGTCGGAGTATTCAGGTGGGGCGCGGGCGTTAACTTTTCAAGCGCGCGGGACCCGTTCTCACCAATGTGACGCTCCGCTGCGCCGGGCGCAAGCCGCCAATTCGCCTATGGCGAGCGAATAGAGGCGCGCCGCGCGAAAACCTTGCAACAGCCTTAACGGCAACACGGGTTAACACTCGCGCGGCGCGCCCCTTCACCGCCCGGTCAGGCGGCGTCGCTCAGGGTGGGGTAGTCGGTGTAGCCTTCCTCCCCGCCCGCATAGAAGGTGTTCTGGTCGCCCTCGTTCAGCGGCGCGTTCTTTTGCAGGCGCGTCACCAGATCGGGGTTCGAGATGAACGGACGGCCAAAGGCCACCAGATCGGCCTTGCCGCTCTTGACAGCCTCGATGGCCATCTCGCGGTCATAGCCGTTGTTGCCCATCCAGACGCCCTCATAGAGCTTGTGCAGCGCCTCGAGGCTTTCGCCCTCGGCCAGCTCGCGCGGACCGCCGGTGGCGCCTTCGACCACGTGCAGATACGACAGGTTATAAGCGTTCAGCTTCTTCACCACATATTCGAACAGCGGCTGCGGGTCGTCATCGTCGATGCCATTGGCCGGCGAGAAGGGCGACAGGCGCAGGCCGGTGCGATCGGCGCCGATCTCGTCGGTGACCGCATCCAGCACCTCAAAGAGGAAACGCGCGCGGTTCTCGATCGAGCCGCCGTATTGGTCCTCGCGCTTGTTGGCGCCGGTCTTCAGGAACTGGTCGATCAGATAGCCATTGGCGCCATGCACCTCGACCCCGTCAAAGCCAGCCTCGATCGCCGCGCGGGCGGCGTGGCGGTAATCGGCGACGATGCCGGCCAGTTCTTCGGTCTCCAGCGCGCGGGGCGTGGAGGTCTCGGCCGGACCGTCAACCGTGAAGGTCTTGGCGCCTGCCGGGATCGCCGAGGGCGCAACCGGGGCCTGCCCGTCCGGCTGGATCGACGTGTGGCTGATGCGGCCCACGTGCCAAAGCTGGATGACGATCTTGCCGCCTTCCGCGTGCACGGCATCGGTCACCTTCTTCCACGCGGCCACTTGGCCTTCGGAATAGATGCCCGGGGTCTTGATATAGCCTTTGCCCTGCGCCGAGATCTGCGAGGCTTCGGTGATGATCAGCCCTGCGCCAGCGCGCTGGCGATAGTATTCCACATGCAGGTCGCCGACTTCGGCGGTGTCATTGTCGGCACGGCTGCGGGTGAGCGGGGCCATCACCACGCGGTTGGCCATCTCGATGGCACCGGCGGTGAACGGGGTAAAGAGCGCCTCGGTCATGAAGTCTCTCCCTTGCTTGGGTCCAGTGTCTTGCCGACCACGGTGGCCGGCATGGGAAACGAGAGATAAGCGCGCGCCGCGCTGCGGCAAGCGCGCAAAGCGATGTGCACAATTGCACGGAACGCATGACTGGCGATGTGCCGGCCGTTTCGATGGCTGCCGCCGCTCTGCAAGTCACTGGTCGTTCACATGGTCCGGCCTTCATGATACAATCATAGGTATATTAATACGCAACTATTTCACCCAGGATTTCTCATCCATCAGCCGCGTCATGCACCATATTCTGCCCGCCGTTTTGCTCATTGTGCTTTTTGCCAGCCTGCCGGACGCGGCCTATGCGCCGCTTCGGAGTGCCTCGTCGAGACTCTCAACCACTGGGTCGCCGGGTGGGTCTGCCCCCGCCTTTTCGCCCAGCAGCCTCGAAAGGCAGACCGGGCGCGCGCTCTATCATGGCTCGGCGCGGTTGCTTGCAGGGCCCGGCGATCTTTCTCCGGGCGATTTCGGGGCCTTTGGGGTGATCGCATTTGCCCGCGGGCCGCAGTTCCCAAGGGGCAGCAGCGACCCCGAAGCGGCGCGCGCCGCGATGATCTGCCATGCCTTCGTCGCGTCCCTAAGCACCCTTGCGGACACCCAGCCCGAAGGGCCCTCCTCAGACCGCATGGTGGTCACGGTCTGGCCCATGCAAAGCTCTGCCGCCGCCGCCCGCGCGCGCCAAGCCGCGCCCGGCGAGACCTGCGCCATCGCGC
Organism: Salipiger sp. ABN3_019; assembly: GCF_056158605.1. NCBI lineage: Bacteria > Pseudomonadati > Pseudomonadota > Alphaproteobacteria > Rhodobacterales > Roseobacteraceae > Salipiger > Salipiger sp. ABN3_019. The sequence goes on along the minus strand of NZ_JBSWTP010000009.1, from coordinate 1,598,093 downwards.
TGCAGCGCTATCGCTTCGAGACCGCCGATCTGGCGATCGGAGCGGCGGTGGACAGCGGGCAGCTCAACCCATCGCGGCGCGGCCCCTTCCTGATGGCATGGCAGCCCGGCGCGAGCTTTGCCGATCCGGGCCGACCGATCCTCTTTGACGATCTGTCCAACGTGAACGATCCCGAAGAAGCGCAGGCGCGGTTTGCCCGGTGGGACCGCGACATCGCAGATGAGGAACGCTATGGCGACGTGCTGGAGGATCGCCTCGGCCTTTGGGCCTACGCCCGTCTGCGGCTGAGGACATGGGCCGACACGCAAGGCGCAGAGCTGCTGTCAGCCCTGCGCGCCGCGCTCATGTCCGGATGGCAGCAAGATGCCTGATCTGCTGAGCGCCGCCCTGCCCTATCTCTTCCTCGCGCTCATTGCAGCGGCGCTCACCTCATGGGTCGGCCCCACCACCGACGCGGGCTATCAGGCGCTTTTTGTCACCAGCTTCGCCGGTCTGAGCGCGCTGTGGCTGCTTGTCATCGCGCTTACCAAAAGCCGCAACTGACCCGCCTCAGAGCGGCGGGATGTCACCTTCGGCCCGCTGGGCGTGGAACTCTTCCTCGAAGGCGGCGAACGTGCCACCAGCGATCGCGTCGCGCAGCCCCTGCATCAGTTCCTGATAATAGTGCAGGTTGTGCCACGTCAGCAGCATCCCCGAGATCATCTCACCCGCGCGGTAGACATGGTGCAGATAGGCGCGCGAATAGCTGCGGCACGCCGGACAGCTGCAATGCTCGTCAAGCGGGCGCGGGTCGTCCTGATGGCGGGCGTTCTTGATGTTGACCATGCCGCGGCGCGTCCACGCCTGCCCGGTCCGTCCCGAGCGCGAGGGCAGCACGCAGTCCATCATGTCGATGCCGCGCTTCACCGCGCCGACGATATCGTCGGGCTTGCCCACCCCCATCAGATAGCGCGGCTTGTCCTCGGGCAGCTGACCGGGGGCGAAGTCGAGCACGTTGAACATCGCCTCCTGCCCCTCGCCCACCGCGAGCCCGCCCACGGCATAGCCGTCAAAGCCGATAGACCGCAGCGCCTCGGCGCTCTCGCCGCGCAGGTCTTCTTCGAGCCCGCCCTGCTGGATGCCGAACAGCATATGCCCCGGCCGATCGCCGAAAGCATCGCGCGAGCGCTGCGCCCACCGCATGGACAGGCGCATGCTTTCCTCGATCCGCTTGCGGTCGGCGGGCAGCGCCGGGCATTCGTCGAAACACATCACGATGTCCGAGCCGAGCAGCCGCTGAATCTCCATCGAGCTTTCCGGCGAGAGCATGTGCTTCGAGCCGTCGATATGGCTCTTGAAGGTGACCCCCTCCTCGGTGAGCTTGCGCAGCCCGGCAAGGCTCATCACCTGAAAGCCGCCCGAGTCCGTCAGAATGGGGCGTTCCCAGTTCATGAACTTGTGCAGCCCGCCAAGGCGCGCGACGCGCTCGGCACCGGGGCGCAGCATCAGGTGATAGGTATTGCCCAGCAGGATATCGGCGCCGGTGGCGCGCACGCTTTCGGGCAGCATCGCCTTGACGGTCGCAGCGGTGCCGACGGGCATGAAGGCGGGGGTGCGGATCTCGCCGCGCGGGGTAGAGATCACCCCGGTGCGCGCTGCTCCGTCCCGCCCGGACAGGGTAAAGGAGGTCTGGCTCATGTGCTTCCCTCTGCCCCAAAGCGCAGGATTTGCCAAGCGGTTTGGCGCGCGCCTCCCCTGCACCACCCTATGCTGCGCAACTCCCCGCCTTTGCCGCAAGCGGTGCCCAGCGCGCCGCACCAAAAATTTCTAAAATCCTAAATTTTGAGGTGCAGTTCAGATTTGCAGCGCACCCTAGGCCCAGTCACCTCAACCCCTGTCACCTCAACCCCTGTCACCTCAAACATGGAGCCTTGCATGATCCGCTTTGCCCCCCGAAAGACCGACCACACCACCCCGCGCCGAAGGCCCGGTGCGCTTTCGCATTCTGGAAAGTCCTTTGTCTATGGCGCACTCGCGCTCAGCATGCTTGGCGCGCAGACCGCCCATGCGGGCGACGATGTGCCCCCGCCCGATTATCAGGGCCGATATTTCATCACCACCGACGGCTGCGCCTATTCGCGCGCGCAGGCCTATGGCTATCACGCCAGCTGGCATCTTTTGCTCAATGCCTCGGTGATCGGCTTCCAAGATGCCCACTCCGGCTGCGCCGCGATGCTCGACACCGGCGTTCCCACAGGCATCATCAGCACTTCCGGCTATTCCGGCTCGTAGCGGCTGACGCTGACGTCGCTTCCGCTTACCCCGCGCTTGGCGCCAGCCCGCACCGCCGGGCCGGCGCGCACTCATTGAGCGCTACAGCGTCCTTCGTGTCCCCAATAGAATGAAGCGGAATGAAGCGCCCTAGGCCTCGCGCAGATCGAAGGCGGCCTCCGCCACGTCGCGCCCGTTCACCTGCAGGATCACCGCATGCGGGCCGGGATGCAGCCGGAAGGTGGTCGCATCGCCTTTCATGCGGTGCCGTTTCACCAGCCGCAGCCTCTGCCCCGGCTTCAGTTGCACCGATCTGAGCTTGAACACCTTTTCGGCGCTGCCCTTCGGACGGTGGAAGCGCAGCCGGTAGTCCACCATCACGGCGCCACCCTCCGGCGCCTCGATCTCTGCGGCAATCTCCAGCGTCTCGCCGATGGGCAGGCTTGGCGGATCGAGGCTCAGCTGCGCGCGCACCGGCAGGTCCGCGCGATAGCCAAGCAGCGCCAGCGCCCGGGGCTCACCCCGCTTCACCGCCGTGCGCAGCGCATGGCGGGTCATCCAGTCCAACTCCTTGGCGTCCTGCCGCGCACCGGCCTGCCAGTCCTCGAGCCGCCCAAGCACCGCGTCGGGCGCGATCTTCGACAGATCGTTGAGGTGATTGGCTACAGAGCGGGTCACAAAGCGCGTCTCATCCCCGTGCAGCGCGTCAAGAAAGCGCAGCGGCAGCAGTGGGTCAAGCGAGATGCCCATCCCCCAAGGCAGCTTGGGCCGCGTCCCTTCCGAGACCAGCCGCCGCACATGGTAATGCGGGTCCTCCACCCAAGCGTCGAGCCGCGCCAGCACCTGATCCGGCCAGCGATTGAGGAACGGGCGAATGGCGTATTCCATGGAAAACCGCTGCGTGGCCGCGTGCAGCAGATCAAGCGCGCGCTCCGGGTGGTCCATCCCGTGACGCATGGCCAGAACGCCGGGCACCGCGTGGATGAACCGCCCGAAGTCATCGTCGCGCAAGCTGGGGTCAAGCGGCGGCGGCAGCGCCGCCTCCACCTGATCCGCCATTTCGGGAAAATCCGAAGCAAGCTGCTCGGCCAGAGCCTCGGCGATCACCTCCAGCCGCGCATGCACGCCCAGCCCCTCGAAACGCGGCAAAGCGGTCTCGACGAACCGGTCGGGCGCGAAGCCCGGCAGGACGGAATATTCCTGCGCCAGAACGCCAAGCGTGCCGCGATTGAACAGCTGATCGGCGAACGAGTAGCCCGCGCCCCCGCCCTGCCCGTCCGGTCCCCGTGCCATCGGTTCAGATTGTCGCCAGCGTCTCGCCGCCGTCCAGAACGATGTTCTGCCCGACGATGAAGCGCGCGTGCACCGAACACAGATAAGCGCACATCTTGCCGAAGTCCGCCGCCTGCCCGTATTCGCGGGTCGGAATACCCGACGCGCGCTCGGCGCTGATCTCGGCGATCGGGCGTCCTGTGCGCTCGGCGTCGTGGGTGTCCATCTGCACGATGCGCGCGGTCTCATGCACCCCCGGCAGCAGGTTGTTGATGGTCACGCCCTTCTCGGCCACCTGACGCGAGGTGCCCGCGACAAAGCCTGTCAGCCCCGCCCGCGCCGAGTTCGACAGACCCAGCTGCAGGATCGGCGCCTTCACCGAACGCGAGGTGATGTTGACCACCCGGCCCCAGCCGCGCTCCATCATCCCCGGCAGCAGCGCCTGCATCAGCGCGATCGGGGTCAGCATGTTGCCGTCCAGCGCCTTGAGGAAATCGCTGCGATCCCAGTCGCTCCAGATACCCGGGGGCGGACCGCCCGCATTGGTCACGAGGATGTCGGCGCCGCGCGCCAGTTCCAGCACCTGCGCGCGCCCGTCTTCCGAGACGATATCGGCAGCCGCCGTGACGACTTTGACACCATAGGTGCTGCGGATCTCCTCGGCCGCCTGTTCCAGAGCTTCGGCCCCGCGCGCGTTCATCACAAGGTTGCAGCCAGCCTCTGCCAGCGCCTCGGCGCAGCCGCGTCCCAGCCCCTTGGACGATGCGCAGACCAGCGCCGTCTTGCCCGAAATCCCGAGATCCATGTTTTTCTCCTCTTGTCGTCTGCCGGCAAAACGCCGGGCTCGGGGCCATATGATGACACATTCCCTTGGCATACAATGGGGTGTAGGCTCGGCCTTCCTGCGGCGCGCGCTAGGTGGTCTTTGGCGCCGCGGCGTCACTGGCAATCCGGTAGGTCGCGCAGCCCTTTGGGACGACGAACGGCAGACAGATCGGCAAACAGATCGGCGAGCGGGCCGAAGAGACGAGCGCGCGGACCCTGCTGCGCATGAACGGTAGAGACGAGTGATGGCAAGAGCCCCTTTGCAGACCGAAGCCACCCGCGCACCGCACAGCGTGAGCGTCTATCGCGGCGCGCATCTGCGCGTGGTGAGCGGCGCCAACCTCGGCGACGGGCTGAGCTTTGCCGACGATCTGCAGCCCGACGACGTCTACGCGCTCTCGCCCTTGGCGCGCCCCTGCCGTCTGTCGCTGCTGCCCGCCGCCGCGTCGCCCTTCCAGGTGGCGCCCGGCAGCGAGACCGGCACCGCTGGCGCCGAGCTGCATCTCGACAGCTGCCTGCTGTTCATGAGCGGCGACGGTGCCATCACAGAAGCAATCGTTCTGGTCGAAACCGATGCCGATGGGCTGGTGACCGAGCTATACCTCATGCCGCTCGCGCCGATGCAGCCGCGCAAGGACTACGCTTTGGTCGGCGTGTCGACGCAGGAGGCTCTGGCCAAGTTTGCGCAAGCGGCCTGCGTCTCGTTCACCCGCGGCACGCTGATCACCATGGCCTCTGGCGCGCAGCGTCCCGTCGAGGATCTGCAACTGGGCGACCGCGTGCTGACCCGCGACGACGGCCCGCAGGAAATCCGCTGGATCGGCCATCAGGTGGTGCGGGCCAGCGGGGCCTTCGCACCGATCCTGATCCGCGCCGGGGCGCTCAACAATGCGCGCGATCTGCTGGTCAGCCCCGACCACCGGCTGTTCATCTACCAGCGCCGCGACCGGCTGGGCGCCGGGCGCGCCGAGCTTCTGGTGCGCGCCCGCCACCTGCTCAACGGCGAGAGCATCCTGCAACAGCAGGGCGGCTTCGTGGAATATTACCAGATGCTCTTCGATCATCATCAGATCATCTATGCCGAGGGCATCGCCGCCGAATCCATGCTGGTCGACACGCGCACCCGCGCAGCGCTGCCCACGGAACTCTCCGAACAGCTTGCCGCCCTGCTGCCGCGCCACCGCGCCACGGATCAGCCGGAGATCGAGGTGCAGGAAGTGATGCTGCAGCGCCCCGACGCCGCCGATTTGCTGCGGCGCTCGTCGGTGGGATAAAGCTCAAGCCACGATGGTGATGGCGCGGCTCATTGGGGGCTCTGCCCCAGTCCGCTGACGCGGCCTCCCCCGGGATATTTGGACCTAGGCGAAAGCGAAAAGGGCTTCTTCTCTTTCCAAATACGCCAGCCCAAGGCTGCAGCTCGCGCCGCGCTCAGTGGTCGCGTAATGCGTCGATCAACTGATCCTTGGTCATCTCCGAGCGGCCGTCGATGTCGATCTCTTGCGCGCGCTCGTAAAGCGCGTCTTTCGTCCATTCCTCATAGGGCGGCGCCTTGCCGCCCTTCTTTGACGGGTGCATGTCGGGATTGGCCTTGGCGTTGGCGATACGCGCGGCTTTTTCCTTCGAATAGCCGTCGTCGCGCAGATCGGAATAGAGCTTGTCGTCCTTGATCGAGGGGCCGTGGTCGCGGGTCATGGCAGGTCTCCTTTCCCGTGCTCAACCCCGCGCCGCAGCGCGCGGTTCCCCATAGACAAAAGCGCCTTGCGGACCTATACGCGCGCTCATGCTGGACACCGCTTCGAACCGCCCCACCCTGCCGCCCGAGATCGCGCGGCGCCGCACCTTCGCGATCATCTCGCACCCGGATGCGGGCAAGACCACGCTGACCGAAAAGTTCCTGCTTTTCGGCGGGGCCATTCAGATGGCCGGACAGGTCCGCGCCAAGGGCGAAGCGCGGCGCACGCGCTCGGACTTCATGAAGATGGAGCAGGAGCGCGGCATCTCGGTTTCCGCCTCGGCGATGTCCTTTGAATACGGGCAGTTCCGCTACAATCTTGTCGACACGCCCGGCCACTCGGACTTCTCCGAAGACACCTACCGCACGCTGACCGCGGTGGATGCGGCGATCATGGTGATCGACGGCGCCAAGGGTGTGGAAAGCCAGACCCGCAAGCTGTTTGAGGTTTGCCGCCTGCGCGACCTGCCGATCCTGACCTTCTGCAACAAGATGGACCGCGAAGCGCGCGACACATTCGAGATCATCGACGAGATTCAGGAAAACCTCGCCATCGACGTGACGCCTGCCAGCTGGCCGATCGGCATGGGGCGCGATTTCCTCGGCTGCTACGACATGATCCACGACCGGCTGGAACTGATGGACCGGGCCGACCGCAACCGCGTGGCGGAATTGATCAAGATCAGCGGCCTCGATGACCCGAAGCTGGCCGAACACGTCCCCGCCGAATTGCTCGAGCAGCTGCGCGAAGAGATCGAAATGGCGCGCGAGCTGCTGCCCGCGCTCGACCCGCAGTCGGTGCTCGAAGGTCATATGACACCGATCTGGTTCGGCTCTGCGATCAACTCCTTCGGCGTGAAGGAACTGATGGATGGCATCGGCGAGCTGGCCCCCGAGCCGCAGCCGACCTCGGCCGCGCCCCGGCAGATTGCCCCGGATGAAAAGAAGGTCGCTGGGTTCGTCTTCAAGGTGCAGGCCAATATGGACCCCAAGCACCGCGACCGCGTCGCCTTCGTGCGGCTGTCGTCCGGGCATTTCGAGCGCGGCATGAAGCTGACCCATGTGCGCACCAAAAAGCCCATGGCGATCTCCAACCCGGTGCTGTTCCTTGCCGCCGACCGCGAGCTTGCCGAAGAGGCCTGGGCCGGCGACATCATCGGCATCCCCAACCACGGCCAGCTGCGCATCGGCGACACGCTGACCGAGGGCGAGGCGCTGAAGGTCACCGGCATCCCCTCTTTCGCGCCGGAACTGCTGCAAAGCGTGCGCGCGGGCGATCCGCTGAAGGCCAAGCACCTGGAAAAGGCGCTGTTCCAATTTGCCGAGGAAGGCGCGGCGAAAGTCTTCAAGCCGTCGATCGGCTCGGGCTATATCGTCGGCGTCGTCGGCGCGCTGCAGTTCGAGGTTCTGGGCGCGCGGATCGAGCAGGAATATTCGCTGCCGGTGCGCTTCGAGCCCTCGCAGTTCACCTCGGCGCGCTGGGTGCATGGCGAGAAGGCGGCGGTGGAGAAATTCACCAACGCCAACAAGCAGCACATCGCCCACGACAATGACGGCGACATCGTCTACCTGACGCGCATGCAATGGGACATCGACCGGGTCGAGCGCGACTATCCGGGCGTGACCCTCTCGGCGACCAAGGAAATGATGGTCTGATCCCGAGCGGCCTGTTGCATCACTGCACAGGCCAACCCCCTGACCCTACGTCATTTTATCCGATCCGGCGCCGCGAAATCACATTTTCGCGGCGCCGGGCGCTTTGAGGCACACCTTTGCGCCGCCCCGCGCTATACTGGCGCCTGCAGAGGGCGCGAAGCCCCGAAGATACAACGACAAAAGACCACCGAGGCAGAGGCAGCATGTCCCAAGACAGCGTGATTATCCGGCCCCTTCGGGCCGAAGACGAAGCCGCGTGGCGCGTGCTATGGACCGGCTATCTCACCTTCTACGAGACCTCGGTGCCCGAAGAGGTCTATGCGTCCACCTTCGCCCGGCTGCTGGGCGCGGATCCGCAGGATTTCAGCTGTCTCGTGGCCGAGAGCGAGGGTGCGCTCATCGGGCTGGTGCATTTCCTCTTCCACCGCCACTGCTGGCGCATCGAGAATGTGTGCTACCTGCAGGACCTCTATGCCGCCCCCGAGGCGCGCGGCAAGGGCGTGGGCCGGGCGCTGATCGAGGCGGTCTATGCCGCTGCCGATGCCGCTGGCGCGCCGACGGTCTACTGGCTGACGCAGGAGTTCAACCACACCGCCCGGCAGCTTTATGACCGGATCGGGACCGAGACGCCCTTTATCAAATATCAGCGGCCCTGAGCGATGTGGCGGCGCGGGTTCATCGTGCTGACCCTCGGGCTGCTGCTCGGCTCCTGCGCGCCGAGCGGCCCCGAGACCGCGCGGCGTGGCACTGCCGCGCCGGAAACCCCGCTGGCCGAACCGCCGCTCGCCGCACGTTTCGGCGCGCCGCAGCCCGAGCCGCCGCAGGTCGCCAACACGCAGATCGCCCGTGACGTGCTCGACCTCGCCTTCTTGCTGGAATCGGGCAAGAGCCTGCCGATCTTCACCCGCTTCGAGACGCCCGTAACCCTGCGCGTGGCCGGAGATGCGCCGCCCAGCCTGAGCGCCGACCTTGCGCGCCTGCTGCGGCGGCTGCGCGAAGAGGCAGGGATCGACATCACCGAGACCAAGGCCAAAGCGGCCAATATCACCCTTGTTCCCGTCTCGCGCGAGACGATCCGCAAGGAACTGCCGCAGGCCGCCTGTTTCGTCATCCCCGGCGTCAGCTCGCTCGCCGAGTACCGCCGCGCGCGCCGCGCTGGGAGCACCAGCTGGGTGGATGTGCACAAGCGCGAGACCGCCGCCGTCTTCCTGCCTGCCGACGCCGCGCCGCAGGAACTGCGCGACTGCCTGCACGAAGAGATCGCGCAGGCGCTGGGGCCACTCAACGATCTCTACCGGCTGGGCGACAGCGTGTTCAACGACGACAATGTGCACACGGTGCTTTCCGGCTATGACATGCTGGTGCTGCGGGTCTTCTACGATCCCGCGCTGCGTTCGGGGATGAGCCGCGCCGAGGTGGCGCAGGCGCTGCCCGCGATCCTTGCCCGGCTCAATCCGCGCGGCGAGTCCCTGCCCGACCGGCATCTCGCGCCCACCCCGCGGCCTTGGATCGACGCCATCCAGACCGCGCTGAACACCGGCGAGCCGATGCCGAAGCGCCGCGCCTCGGCCGAAGATGCGCTGCGCCTCGCGCAACGCGAAGGCTGGCGCGATCACCGGCTCGGCTTTGCGCATTTCGTGCTGGGGCGGCTGTTGCAGGGCGATGAACCGGCGGCTGCGCGCGCCGAGTTCGACGCCGCGCGCCGCGTGTTCGCGGCCTTGCCCGGCGCACGTCTGCACGAGGCCTATGTGGACGCGCAGCTTGGCGCGCTGGCGCTGCGGGCCGGCGATGCGGCGCGCACGCTGGAGCTTGTGACGCCGCAGCAGGAGACCGCGACGCGCTATGAAAACGCCGCGCTTCTGGCGACGCTGAAGATGCTGCGCGCCGAGGCGCTGCAGATGTCGGGGCGCGCCTCGGAAGCCGAACAGCTCCGGCTGGACTCTCTGGGATGGGCGCGCTACGGCTTCGGCCCGGATTGGGCGGCACAGGCCAAGCTGCGACAGATCGCTGCGCTCAATCCGAAGAACGGGAGTTGAGGACAGCGCATGATCGTGATCGCCGGAGCCCTGCTGGGCGCCATCATCGGCGGGCTGACCGCCCGGCGCCGCAAGGGCAACAAGGCCGATATCGCGCAGTTCGTCGCGGTCTATGCGATCGCCTTCGGGCTGGTCGGGCTGATCGTCACCATCGCGGTTGAGAAGCTGGCGTTCTGAGCTGATCTTGCGGGTTCAGGGGGCGCTGCCCCCTCTTCGCTGCGCGAATTCACCCCCGGCGTATTTTCAAAGAGAAGAAGACCCGGGTTGAGGGCGCTGGCTGGGCGCGGCATCATTGCGGCCGGAGGTGGCGGATGTTCCTGCGATTTTTCGAAACCCTGAGACAGGCGCAGGTGCCGGTCTCGCTGCGCGAGTTCCTGAGCTTTCTCGAGGCGCTAAAGGCCGGGCTGGCGCGCTATGACGTCGAGGGGTTCTATTACCTCGCGCGCTGCGCGCTGGTGAAGGACGAGCGCCATCTCGACCGGTTCGACCGCGCCTTTGCCGAAGCCTTCAAGGGCGTCGAGGCGATCTCTTTCGAGCAGGTTCTGGAGGCGGTGGCGCTGCCCGCGGACTGGCTGCAGAAGATGGCCGAAAAGCATCTGTCGGCGGAAGAGAAGGCCGAGATCGAGGCGATGGGCGGCTTCGAGAAGCTGATGGAGACGCTCAAGCAGCGCCTGCGCGAGCAGCAAAAGCGCCACGAGGGCGGCAGCAAATGGATCGGCACCGCGGGCACCTCGCCCTTTGGCGCCAATGGCTACAACCCCGAGGGCGTGCGCATCGGTCAGGACCAGAGCCGCCACCAGCGCGCAGTGAAGGTCTGGGACAAGCGCGAGTTCCGCAACCTCGACGATCAGGTCGAGCTAGGCACGCGCAACATCAAGGTCGCGCTGAAGCGGCTGCGGGCCTGGGCGCGCGACGGGGCGGCGGATGAGTTGGACCTCGACGGCACGATCCGCGCCACCGCCGAGCATGGCTATCTCGACGTGAAGACCCGCCCCGAGCGGCGCAATGCGGTGAAGGTGCTGCTGTTTCTCGACGCGGGCGGCTCGATCGATCCGCATGTGAAGGTGGTCGAAGAGCTGTTCTCGGCGGCGCGGGCCGAGTTCAAGCACCTCGAGCACTACTACTTTCACAACTGCCTGTACGAAGGGGTCTGGCGCGACAACCGCCGCCGCTGGGACGCGCAGCTGCCGACGTGGGAGGTGCTCAACACCTATGGGCCCGACTATAAATGCATCTTCGTCGGGGATGCCTCGATGAGCCCCTATGAGATCGCCGTGCCGGGCGGCGCCAATGAGCATTGGAACAAGGAGGCGGGCGAGGTCTGGCTGCGCCGCGCCCGGGCGCAATGGCCCGATCACCTGTGGATCAACCCGGTGCCCGAGAAGCACTGGCGCTACACCCAGTCGATCGCGATGATCCGCGAGATTTTCGAGGAGCGCATGGTGCCGATGACGCTGGAAGGGATCGCCCGCGGCACCCGCGAGCTGGCGCGTTAGAACTCCACTTCAAGCTCGACGATCTCGTCAGGCTCGGCCAGGGCGCCTTCGGTCCATTCGCGCATCGGCGCCCAGTTCAGGACGGTCTCGACATAGGCCTCGAGCGTCGGATCGAGCGCCACCGAATAGGTGCGGAAGCGGGTGCAGACCGGGGCGTACATGGCATCGGCGACCGAGGGGCGCGCACCAAAGAGGAACGGCCCGCCGTAGGTGTCGAGGCACTCGTGCCAGATCACCTTGATCCGCTCTACATCGGGCCGCGCGCCCGAGAAAATCTTAAAGCTCTGATGCCGCGCCTTGAGGTTCATCGGCAGCGCCGAGCGCAGGTTGTAAAAGCCCGAATGCATCTCGCCAGAGATCGACCGGCAATGCGAGCGCGCCACGATGTCATCGGGGTAGAGCCCGGCCTCGGGCAGGATCTCGTTGAGATACTGAGCGATGGCCAGCGTGTCCCAGACCTGCACCTTGCCATGCACCAGCCGCGGCACCAGCACCGTGGGCGAGAGCAGCAACAGCTCCTGCCGGGCGGTGGCGTCGGTGGTGTCGACCATCTCTTCGGTGAACTCCAGCCCGGCCATGCGGCAGAGCAGCCAGCCCCGCAAAGACCACGAGGAGTAGTTTTTCGATGAAATGGTGAGCGTTGCCTGCCCCATGCGTCTTCCTCCCGTTGTCACTCGCGCCAAGACCACAGTTTCTTGTCGCATCGCGCGCGCAGACCTGGCTAGCGTTTTCGCGAGGCAGCGAGGGGAAATCGACGTGCTCTACGCAGGCTACCAAGGTCTTGATGATTTTATCGCCCCTTTTCGCATGGCGGCGCTGCATGGGCTGACGTTCATGCCCCGCCTGGCCGGGCCCTTCGCGCAGCTGTCGCGGCACAATGCCGCCGCGCTGGAGATGGTCAGCCGGTTCCGGCTCAGCCACGAGCGCCCCGCCTTCGGCATCACCACGGTGCGCGACGGCAACCGCGACGTGCCGGTGCGCGAGGAGGTGGCGCTCGACCTGCCGTTTGGCCAATTGCTGCATTTTCGCAAGGAGATCGACACGCCGCGCCCCAAGGTGCTGGTGACCGCGCCGCTCTCGGGGCATTTCGCCACGCTGCTGGCGGGCACGGTGAAAGTGCTGCTGCGCGACCACGACGTCTATATCACCGACTGGAAGAACGCCCGCGACGTGCCGAAATCGGCGGGTGCTTTCGGGGTGGAGGATTACGTCGCCTATGTGATCCGCTTTCTCGAAGAGATCGGGCCGGGCGCGCATATTCTTGGCATCTGCCAGCCCTGCGTTCAGGCGCTGGCCGCGGTTGCGGTGATGTCGGAGGATCGCAACCCCGCGACGCCGCTGTCGATGACGCTGATGGCGGGGCCGGTGGATGTGCGCGAAAGCCCCACGACGGTGAACGCGCTGGCCGATGAAAAGCCGCTCGACTGGTTCGAGCGCAACGTCATCGCCACCGTGCCGCTGCGCTATGCCGGGGCCGGTCGACGGGTCTATCCGGGCTTTGTGCAACTCACCGCCTTCATGTCGATGAACATGGAGCGGCACCGCGCGCAGCACAAACGGCTCTACGATCACCTCGCCGCCGGAGAGACCGAAGAAGCGCGCAAGGTGAAGGAATTCTACGACGAGTATTTCGCCGTTCTCGATCTGACCGAAGAGTTCTACATCGAGACCATCGAGCGCATCTTCAAGAAGGCCGAACTGGCGACGGGCGCGTTCACCTATCGCGGGCGCAAGGTGAACCCCGCTGCCATTCGCCATACCGCGCTGCTCACCGTCGAAGGCGGGCGCGACGATATCTGCGGGCTCGGCCAGACCTCGGCGGCGCACGACCTCTGTTCGTCGCTGCGCCCGCATCTGAAGCGCCACCACCTGCAGGCCAACGTCGGCCACTATGGCGTCTTCAACGGGCGCCGGTGGGAGAATGAGATCTACCCGGTGGTGCGCAACATGATCCTTGCCATGGAGTGAGGCGGCGGGGGAGTGAGGCGGCGGGCCGCCCGAGGCCCCGCCGCCAGCGTGGCCGAAAGGCGACGCGGGCGGGCCATGCGCGCCGCGCCGCTGCTCGGGCAATTGCGCGCGCCCACGCTTGGCGGCAGTCTCCGGCCCATGAGCGCAGACAAGACCCCCAGCTATCCCGGCGGAATCGCGGCCATTCTCACGCAGATGGAAGGCCGGCGCGATGCCATCGACTATGCCCCCGGCGAGGCGCTGCCGCCCTATGACACGCCGCTAGCGGGGCTTGCGGATCGGATCATCGGCGATCCCGATGGCGACCCCGAAGAAGCCCCGCCCTTCCGCTCGTCCTACCACCGCAAGCGCCACGCGCTGCGCAAGGAACTGACGGGCCGGTCCGAGCTGGTGTTCCTGAATGCGCTGCTCATCGCGCATCTGCGCAAGCGCAGCTTCCCCGAGCACGCCCCGGCGCTGTTCCAGAGGCTCTGGGCCGAAGAGGGCGCGGCACTGCTGGCGCAGATCGATCCACGCTGGCTGGTCTCTTCGGTCACCACCTTCGGCGATCATGGGCTCAGCCTCGTGCAGCGCTCGGTGGGGCTGGCGCTGACCGCGCTCTTCGGCACCATGAAGCTCTATGAGTTCGAGCGGCTCTATTCCGGGCTCGCCGCCGACCGGCCCTTCGCGCTCGACGGTAAGGCGCGCAGCCCGCTGCCGCTGGAGATGGACAGCTATTCGCTGCCCAGCGGCGGGCTCGATGTGAACCTGATCGGACGGCTGTGGATGGAGGCCGAGGGTGATCCGGTGATCCGCCCGCTTGCGCACCATCTGCTGGAGCTTCTGATCTGCGACGAGCGCACGGTGTTTCGCCGCCTGCGCATCATGCGGCAGCGGCAGACGCGCCGGCAGGCCACCCCCGCCAAAAGCAATGCCGCGGCCAATGTCGCGCCGGTGCCGCAAAGCCATCGCGGCCTGACGCCGGAAACGCTGCGCTGGGGCCTGACCTCGACCATCCGCGCGCCGCTGCGCGACATCGCCCGCTTTGCCGCGCATCACATCGAGCTTGGGGCGCATCTGCTGCACATCCATCTCGATGCGCCCGATGAAGAGACCGCCGCCGTTCTCACCCGCCACCCCTCGGTGCGGATCGTGCAGTGCGACACCGCCTATTGGGCGCAGACCGGCCGTCCCCGCCCCGAGGCGCATCAGCTGCGCCAAGCCTATAACGCCACGCAAAGCCTGCGCGCGGGGCATGGCTTGCACTGGCTGGCGCATGTGGATGTGGATGAATTCCTGCTGTCGCAGCGCCCGATCCCCGAGCTTCTGGCCGAGGTCCCGATGAGCGCCGCCTTTGCCCGCGTCGCCCCTGCCGAGGCGCTGGCCCCCGAGGCCGGTCTGCCGCAGCGTTTCAAGACCACCCACAAGCACGCCGGGCGTCCGAAATCGGTGCTGCAGGACGTCTACCCCACCTTCGGCGCGCATCTCTACGGCGGCTTTCTTTCGCACAGTTCCGGCAAGGTCTTTGCCCGCACCGGGATCGACGACACGCGGCTTGGCATTCACACGCTGAAATTCCGCGGCGAGGAAGCCAGCAACCGTCACCGGCTGAGCGACGTCTGGCTGGGGCATCTGCACGCGCCCTCGTGGCAGGGCTTCCGCGCGCATCTCGACTTCCGCCGCAGCCTCGGGTCTTACCGCCGCAGCTCGGAGCGGCCCGAGATGGGTCAGGCCGAGCTGATCCAATATCTTCTCGACGAAGAGGGCGAGGCCGGTCTGCGGGCGCTGTTTGACGAGGTCTGCGCCGACACGCCGGATCTGCGGGCGCGCCTCGCGCAGCAAGGCATGCTGATTGAGCAAAGCTTCGATCCCGATGCGGCCGTCGCCCGCGTGTTCGGAGAGCTGCCGTGATCCGCTGGGGCACGGTCACCACCACCAATGCCGCGCTGCCGCGCATTCTCGACTTTGCCGCGTGGCATCTCGAGCAGGGCGCGCACCGGCTTTACATCTACCTCGACGCGCCGGCCCCGCAGGCCGAGGCGGTGCTCTCGTCCCACCCCAAGCTGCGCGTCTTCACCACCGACGACGCGTGGTGGCAAAAGCGCGGAAAACGCCCCGACAAGCATCAGGTCCGCCAGTGCCGCAACGCCCGGCACGCGAGTAACCGCAAGCCCGAGACCGACTGGCTGGCGCATGTGGATGTGGATGAGTTTCTGCTGCCCGCGCGCCCGCTGGCCGATCAGCTTGCCGCCCTGCCCGCAGATTGCCTCTGCGCCCGCGTCCGCCCGGTCGAGGCGCTGGCCCCTGCGTCCGGAGATGAGGGGGCAGAGACGCTGTTCAAAGCCTTCCATCTCGAACAGAAGGCCCGCCAGAGCGCCGCCGAGGCGTGCTTTCCCACATGGGGGCGGCATCTTTCGGGCGGCTTCCTCAGCCATGTGGCGGGAAAGCTGTTCTTCCGCCCGGGCACCGAGGGGCTGGAGATCCGCATCCACAACGTCCTGCTCGGCGATCAGATGAACCCCGGAGAGCGCCCCCTGCCCGAGACCGAGCTGGGGCACTTCCACGCCGCCGACTGGGCGCATTTTCTGGAGGCCTACCGCTTTCGGCTGGCGCGCGGCTCCTACCGAGCCGAGCTGAAACCGCAGGTGCGCGGGACAGAGGCGGTGAGCCTGCACCAGCTTTTCGCGATGATCGAAGCGGCCGGCGGCGAGGAGGCTTTGCGCGCCTTCTATGATGAGGTCTGCACCGCCACGCCCGAATTGACCGAGCGGCTGGACCGGCATGGGCTGCTGCGCCGCTGCCGCATGGACCTGCCCGCCCTGCGGGCAAAACATTTTCCGGGCGCGCCGCAGAGCGAAGTGCAGACCTGAGTGCACCTTGACCCGGCGCGCGGGGCCTGATCCAACCTTGGTATACCAAGACCGGAACACCATGCTCACTGTCCTCACCCATGATATCCTGCCGGTCTTTGCGCTGCTGGCGCTCGGCTTTGCCCTTGGCAGGCGGCAGATTTTCACCCGGCAAGACGCGGCCTCGGCGAACCGCATCGCGCTGATGGTGCTGCAACCGGGGCTGATCTTTCCGCTGATCGCCACCGTGCCCTTCGCCGATTTCGACCTGCGCGCCCTGCTCACCTATGGGGCCTGCGAGGCCGCAGCCTTCGCCGCCTGCTACGCGCTGGCGCGGCGGCTTTTCCGCTGCGAGCCGCTGGAGGCTTGGCTGCTGGCGATGACGGTGATCTTCGTCAACTCGCTGCTTTATATCCGTCCGATCTCGCTGCTGATCTACGGCGAAAGCGGCGCGCTGCCGGTGACTGCCGTGGTCGCATGGGACACGGCGATCGCCTTTGCCTTCTTCATCATCAGCTCCGACCTGATCGCCCGCCCCTCGGCCGGACCGCTGCCCGCGCTGAAGCGCCTTTCGGTCAATCCCACGCTGATCTCTATCGTGCTGGGCATCGCCGTGAACCTTTCTGGCCTGCCGCTGCCGGAGCCGATCCGCACCGCCTGCGATTTTGCCGGGGCTGGCACCGCGCCGCTGGTGCTCTTCGCGCTCGGCCTGCTGCTCTCGGGACAGAGCCTGAAGCCCTCGCCGGTGGTGGTGAGCTTTGCGGCGCTGAAACTCTTCGGCTTCCCGCTGCTGGTGACTCTGGCGCTGTGGCTCGCGGGCGTCGCTGGGCAATGGCAGGCACAGTTCACCCTGCTCGCCGCCGGACCCTCGGGCGCCATGGCCTTCGCGCTGGCGCTGCTGCATGGCACGCGCACCGACCGCATCGCCGCGGTGACGATCTGGACCAGCGCGCTATCGCTGCTGTCGCTGGCCGCGCTGGCCTGAAGAGCTTCGATCCGGCCTCAGGCCGTCGCGGGGAACACGAAGCAGCGGTCGCGCCGCACGGTCAGCCAAAGCGGCGTACCGGGTTTCGGCAGGAAGACATTCGGCACCGTGGCCTTGATCATGCCGCCGTCGAAATCCATGCGGAACTCCACAAGGCTTTCCGAGCCCATGAAGCGCGCGCGCTCGACCACGCCGCGCGCCGGGGTGCCCGCCATCTGCGTCGGGTTCGGGCCGCGCCCGCCCCGGTCAAAGTCGATCCCCACGTGCTGCGGGCGGAAGACAATATCCACCTTCTCGCCATCGGGCACGCCCGGCGCAAGGAACGGGCCAAAGGGCGTCTGTGCAAGCGCGCCCTGAACTTTGCCGCTCAGCGCGTTGATATCGCTGAAAAAAGCCACCGCCGCCTTATCCGCCGGCGCGTTGTAGATGTTGTAGGGCGCACCGCGCTGGACGATCTTGCCGCCGCGCATTAGGGCGATCTCATCGGCCATGCGCATGGCCTCTTCGGGCTCATGGGTGACCAGCAGAACCGAGGTGCCCTCTTCCTTCAGCAGCGCCAGCGTCTCGTCGCGGATGCCGTCGCGCAGACGGTTGTCGAGGCCCGAGAAAGGCTCGTCCATCAGCATGATGCGCGGCCTGGGCGCCAGCGCGCGCGCCAGCGCCACGCGCTGCTGCTCGCCGCCCGAAAGCTGGTGCGGGTATTCGTCGATGAAATGCCCAAGGCCAACCCGGTCCAGAAGTTCCAGCGCCCGCGCCTTCTTGGCACTTGCCGAGCCCTTGAGGCCGAAGGCGACATTCTCGCCCACCGACAGATGCGGGAAGAGCGCGAAATCCTGAAACATCAGCCCGATTGCGCGGCGCTCGGGCGGGATGCGAAACACCGTGTCGCACACGAGCGTGCCGTCGACGTGGATCGAGCCGCTGTCCTGCATGTCGACCCCGGCGATCATCCGCAGCGTCGTCGACTTGCCGCAGCCCGACGGCCCCAGCAGGCAGGTCACATCCCCCGGCTCGATGCTGAGCGAGACATCATCGACAACCGCGCGCCCCTCGAAACGCCGGACGAGATTTCGGACCTCCAGACGGGGTTGCGCCACTGCTGCCTGCCTCGCGTTGTTCCTGATGAAATGCATCGGGGATTGAGCTTACAAGCCGAAGTAGCAGCCCCCAGAGCGGCAGACAAGGCGAAGGGGCCACCCGGCCAGCCCTGCCACGCGCTAACGGAGGAGCCATCTCGCAAACCGCCGCACGGCAATGCAGAATTCCGTGCAAAGCACCACCGGAGTCGGCCGCCGCAACCCTGCGTCAAATACGCACACCAACCGTGCAACCAAAAGATGTATCACAGAAACATCACATGTCCTCACGGGGCTCATGGCCATAGTAACCGATGGTAACAATCGCAATAGTTCGGTGGAATTTTTAATCCTGACATTACCGTTAGAATTCGGCTAACTTTGCTAAAATTCACGTCAGCGTAGCCGTTTTCGGGTTGTGATACCGTGTGAAATCGGCTGCCTTCTCTCGACGCCGCCAACGACGATCAGGGAGTTTCATGTCACTATTTATCATCGCGCTCCTGCCCTTCCTCGGAGCCTTGCTTCCGGGTCTGATGATTCAGGCGGGCCGGCGCGCCTGCGGAATGGCGACCCTGTTCGTCACCCTCGCAGCGCTGCTTGGCCTGATCACCCACCTGCCCGCCGTCTGGGCCGGAGAGACCGTCACCGCCTCGGTCGCATGGATGCCCTCCATCGGCCTGAACGTGACGCTCTTCCTCGACGGGCTGGGCATGATGTTTGCCGCGCTGATCCTCGGGATCGGTGCGCTGGTGATCATTTACGCCCGCTATTACCTGACGCGCGATGACAATATGGGCGAGTTCTACACCTATCTGCTGCTCTTTCAGGGCGCGATGGTGGGCATCGTCCTGTCGAACAACATCCTGCTGTTGCTGATCTTCTGGGAGCTGACCTCGCTGTCGTCCTTCCTGCTGATCGGCTTTTGGAAACATCTGCCCGAGGGCCGTCAGGGCGCGCGTATGGCGCTGACCGTGACCGGCATGGGCGGGCTGGCGCTGATCGGCGGCATGCTTCTTCTGGGCTCGGCGGCGGGCACCTACGAGATCACCGAGATCCTCGCGCGGCGCGACGTGATCCAAGCCTCGCCCTATTACGTTCCGGCGCTGCTGCTGATCCTGCTGGGCTGTTTCACCAAGTCGGCGCAATTCCCCTTCCACTTCTGGCTGCCGCACGCGATGGCCGCGCCGACGCCGGTGTCGTCCTATCTGCATTCGGCGACGATGGTGAAGGCGGGCATCTTCCTGATGGCGCGGCTCTGGCCCGCGCTGGCGGGCAGCGACGAATGGTTCTGGATCGTCACCACGGCGGGTCTGGTGACCATGGTGCTGGGCGCTGTCATCGGCCTCTTCAAGCACGACCTGAAGGCGCTGCTGGCCTTCTCGACGGTCTCGCACCTTGGCCTGATCACCATGCTTTTGGGCACCGGCACGTCCTATGGCGCGATGGCGGCGGTGTTTCACATCCTCAACCACGCTGCGTTCAAATGCTCGCTCTTCATGACGGCGGGCATCGTCGATCACGAGGCGCACACCCGCGACATCCGCCGTCTTGGCGGGCTGCGCCACCTGATGCCCGTGACCGCGACCATCGCGATCGTCGGCGCGCTGGCCATGGCTGGCATTCCCCTGTTCAACGGCTTTTTGTCGAAGGAAATGTTCCTCGAAGAAGCCTCGCACACCGTCCTTTTCGGCTCGCATTGGCTGGTGCCGGCGCTGGCAACGCTGGGGGCGATCTTTTCGGCGGCCTACAGCTTTCGCTTCATCGCCCATGCCTTCCTTGGCAAGACCCGCGACGACTATCCGCACAAGCCGCATGACCCGAATTTCGGCATGTGGGGACCGCCCGCGTTTCTTGGCCTGATCGTCGTCACCGTGGGCTGCCTGCCCTTCCTTGCCGAACCTGTGGTGAAGCGCGTCACCTCCGCCGTCATCGGCGCCGAGGGCGAAGTGCCCGGCGCGCATCTGGCGCTGTGGCATGGGATCACCCCGGCGTTGATCATGTCGGTGATCGCCACGGTCGGCGGCCTGATCCTGCTGGCGCTTTTCACGCCGCTGCTGAAGGGCTGGGACGCGGCGCCCCGCCCCGAGGCCAAGCGCATCTTCGAAGCGCTGGTCGATGCCTGTGCGCGCGGCTCCGAGCGGCTGACGCAGGGCATGCACAACGGCAGCTTCTCGCGGTATGCGACGATCTTCACCGTCACCGTGCTGGCCGCTGCCGCGCATGCGTGGTTCACCGGATCCGTCGGCCCGGTCACCCGCGAGATCCTGCCCATCCAGCCGCTGCCGCTGGCGGGATGGATCCTCATCCTCACCGCCACCACGCTGATCGTGCTGTTCCACCGCAACCGTCTGGTCGCGCTGATCCTGATGGGCGTGATCGGCACCATGGTGTCGATCGCCTTCAACTACCTTTCGGCGCCGGACCTCGCGCTGACGCAGATCTCGGTCGAGGTGGTGACGATCATCCTGCTGCTGCTGGCGCTGAACTTTCTGCCCAACACCACCCCCATCGAATCCACCTCGGCCCGTCGCCTCCGCGACGGCGCGCTGGCGGTACTTGCCGGTCTTGGCACCGCAGGGCTGACCTATGCCATCCTGCGCCGCGATTTCTCGCTCGGCACGATCTCGGACTACATGCTCGAGAATTCCTACGCCGGGGGTGGTGGCACCAATGTGGTGAACGTGATCCTCGTGGACTTCCGGGGCTTTGATACCTTCGGCGAGATCATCGTGCTGGGGATCGCCGCTCTGGTGATCTACGCGGTGACCGAGGCGCTGCTGTCCGGCCCCGTCCGCGCCCGCCTGCTCAACCGCGTGCCCGACCAGAAACAGGCCGGCGACGCGCACCCGCTGATCATGGTGGTGGTCACGCGACTGCTGCTGCCGGTGCTGCTGATGGTCGGCATCTACATCTTCCTGCGCGGCCATAACGAGCCCGGCGGCGGCTTTGTGTCGGGCCTCGTGGTGTCGATTGCGGTGGTGATGCAGTACATGGCCTCGGGCTTTTCCTGGGCCAACGACCGCCAGCGCTACCCCTACCACGGGGTGATCGGCGCGGGCGTGCTGATCGCCGGGCTGACCGGGATCGGCGCGTGGCTGTTCAGCCGCCCCTTCCTGACCTCGACCTTCGGCTACGTGAAGCTGCCGGGGCTCGAGAAATTCGAGCTGGCCTCCGCCATGGCCTTCGATCTGGGTGTGTTCCTGTCGGTCGTGGGTGCCGTGATGCTGTCGCTCGAGAGCTTCTCGCGCCTCGCCCGCCGCGCCGATACCGAGACCAGCGAGCACGCGATGGACATCGACCCCTCGCGCGACACCGAAACCGGAGAGGCCTGATCCATGGAGTTCCTCATCGCAACCGCCATTGGCGTGCTTACCGCCGCGGGGATCTATCTGGTCATGCGCAAGCGCACCTTCCCGGTGATCCTTGGCACCTCGCTGCTGACCTATGCCGTCAACATGTTCCTCTTCGCCTCGGGTCGGCTGGTGATCAACCAGCCCCCCATTCTGCGCGACGATGCCACAAGCTATACCGACCCGCTGCCGCAGGCGCTGGTGCTGACCGCCATCGTGATCTCCTTCGGGATGACCGCCGTGGTGGTGATGATCGCCCTCGCCTCTTACCTGAACGCCGATGACGACCATGTGGACGAGGCGCAGGCTCTGGCCAGCGAACGCCGCGCCGGAGATGAGCCTGCTGAAGGCCCGGCCGACGAGAAGGAGTCCCGCGCATGATGCACTGGATCATCGCCCCCGTGGTGCTGCCGGCCATGATGGCCGCCACCATCGTCCTCGCCGCCCGTTTCCACGACAGCCTGCAGCGGGTGTTCTCGCTGGGCTCGCTGGTGGCGCTGCTGGCGATTTCCATCGGCCTTTACATGCAGGCCTCGGACGGCACGATCACGCTTTACCAGCTGGGTCACTGGCAGGCCCCCTTCGGCATCGTGCTGGTCGCCGACCGGCTGTCGACGACCATGGTGCTGCTGACCGCGGTGCTGGCGCTGCCGGTGCTGATCTACGCCATCGGCTCCGGCTGGGATAAACGCGGGCAGCATTTTCACGCGCTCTTTCAGTTCCAGATCATGGGGATCATGGGCGCGTTCCTGACCGGCGACGCCTTCAACCTCTTCGTCTTCTTCGAAGTGCTGCTGATCGCCTCTTATGGCCTGATGATCCACTCGGGCGGAGCCACACGCACCCGCTCGGGCGTGCAGTACATGCTCTACAACCTCTTGGGCTCGACGCTGTTTCTCTTCGCGCTCGGCACGCTTTATTCGCAGGCGGGCACGCTGAACCTCGCCGATTTGGCGCAGCGCGTGCAGCAGATGGACCCCGAGAATTCCGCCGGGCTGCGGGTCGCCGCGGTGCTGCTGCTGCTGGTCTTCGCGGTGAAGGCGGCGCTGCTGCCGCTGCACTTCTGGCTGCCGTCGAGCTATGCCAACGCCCCCGCCCCGGTCGCCGCGCTTTTTGCGATCATGACCAAGGTCGGCGCCTACAGCATCATCCGCTTTTACACGCTGGTCTTCCCGCCCTCGCTGCCGCTGGTGCAGGGCGCGCATGAGGAATGGCTGCTGCCGCTGGCGCTGATCACGCTGGTGATCGGCATGATCGGCGTTCTGGGCACGCGCGAGATCGGCCGTCTGGTGGCCTTCTCGGTGGTTGGCTCGATGGGTATGCTGCTGGCCTCGGTGGCGCAGTTCACCCCCGAGGGGATTTCCGCCGCGCTTTACTATGCGCTGCACTCGACGCTGGCGACGGCGGCGCTGTTCCTGATCGTCGACGTGGTGCGCGAGCGTCGCGGCAGCGTCGCGGGCACCATCGAAGAGACCCTGCCCATGGCGGGCGGCGCGCTGGTGGCCGGGCTGTTCTTCATAGCCTCGATCGCCATGGCGGGCCTGCCGCCGCTTTCGGGCTTTCTGGGCAAGCTGCTGATCCTCGAAGCCGCGCAGCAAGGCACGCTGACATGGTGGGTCTGGGCAGCGGTACTGGGCTCGTCGCTGATCGCCGTGGTGGGCTTTTCGCGCGCCGGCTCGACGATCTTTTGGAAGTCGCATCAGGTGGCCGTCGAAAACTGCGGCACCGTCGATGATCCCGAGGACGAACAAGGCGCCCGCGAGGTGCATGACCCCGCCGACGACCATCACCCGCTGCCGATGATCGCGATCGGCCTTCTGGTGGCGCTGCTGGTCGCGCTGACCGTCTTCTCCGGCCCGGTGACGCGGCAACTGGACGCCACCGCGCAGCAGCTTTTCGCGCCGCAGCCTTACATCTCAACCGTGCTCGAGACGCCGGGCAAGGAGATCAAGGCGCACGGTGATGATCACGGGGATGAACACGGCGGCGACCACGTAGAGACCGGCGAGAACGAGGCCAAGCACCTGCCCGCCGATGAAGCCCATGAAGACCCGCCGCATGACGGCGAGGCGCTGCACGGCGAGGACGCTGATGCAGAAAGCACGGAAGGAGGACACTGATGGCCACCCGCTACATCCGCAGGCTCTTCCCGCATCCGCTGCTGTCGGTGGCGCTGGTGATTGTCTGGCAGTTTCTGTCGAATGATCCGTCGGTCAACAGCCTCGTCTTCGGCGTGATCCTTGGCGTGCTGCTGCCCTTCGCCACCGCCGCCTATTGGCCGGACAGGCCGCAGGTAACACGGCCGTGGCGGCTGATACCCTATGGCCTCATCGTCGCGTGGGACATCATCACCGCCAATATCACCGTGGCGCTGATCGTGCTCTTCAAGCGCAATGACGACATCCATTCGAAATGGATCAGCATCCCGCTCGACGTGCGCACCCCCGAGGCGATCACCGCCCTTGCGGGCACGATCACCCTGACACCGGGCACCGTCTCGGTGGATCTGTCGGACGAGGGCCACGCGCTGCTGGTCCATGCGCTGCACGCCGACAACCCCGAGAAGGTCGCCCGCAAGATCAAGCAGCGCTACGAACGCCGCCTGAAGGAGATTTTCGAATGATCGTCACCTATGCGCTCATCTTCGCCTTCGTCGCGGTCAGCCTGTCGCTGCTGCTGACGATGATCCGCCTGATCAAAGGGCCGCACATCGGCGACCGTATCCTTGCGCTCGACACGCTGTCGATCAACGCGGTGGCGCTGATCATCCTCGTCGGCATCGCCGGGGCCACGCAGATTTACTTCGAGGCGGCGCTGATCATCGCCATGGTGGGCTTTGTGTCCACGGTGGCGGTCGCGCGCTTCGTGCTGAGGGGAGACATCATCGAATGACCCATGGCTACATCGACATCGCCATCGCCGCGGCACTGGTCATCGGCGGGCTGTTCACGCTGGTGGGCTCGGTGGGCCTGCTGAAGTTGCGCGCCCCCATGGCACGGCTGCACGCCCCCACCAAGGCCTCCACCTTGGGGGTAGGCTCGATCCTGCTCGCCTCGGTGCTCTTTGCTTTCGCCTCCGATGCGCCCTCGTATCACGAGCTGCTGATCATCGCGTTCCTGTTCATGACCGCGCCCGTCTCGGCCTATTTCATCTCGAAGGTGCATATCCATCTGCAGAACCAGCGCGACCCGCTGCCGAAACCGGCGCGCGACCGCATCTGGGCGACGATGGCCAAGCGCGAGGAAGACACGCCGAGCCTGCCCGAAGAGCAGGGCAAGTAAACCGCGGTATCGCTGGGTCTGGCCAAGCTGGCGGCGGCAGCGCCCTACTCTGCCGCCTCCAGCGCCTTGCCGAGCCGCGGCAGACGCGCCTTCTTGAGCAGGCTACGCATGGTCCAGTCCTCGCCCGAGAGCCGCCGCGCTTCGGCCAGAACGCCCTCGCAGGCGTCCCGCACCTTGCCCGGATTGGCCTCGAACATGCCGCGCAGAAAACCGTCGGCATCGACCCGGCTGAGCCCCTCTTCGGCGAGGATGCCGCGCGGGAAATCCTTGGCATTTTCTGTGACGATGATGTCCGCACTGCCAGAGATGGCCGCCGCCAGCACGTGCAGATCCGCCGGATCGGGCAGCCAGAGCCGGTCTTCCATAGTGGGCTGATAGCGCACCTCGGACGTCGGCCAAGCCGCCCGGACCTGCGCGATCTCGCCGCGTGCCTGCACCTCTCCCATCGGCCCCAGCTTGCGCGAGGCCAGCGCCCATTCCTCGAGGATGCGCGCCGACCAAAGCGGCTGAAAGAGCCCCTGCGCGGCGACGCCCAGCAACACCTCGCGCATCACCGTCGGGTAGATGACGCAGGTGTCGAGCAGGACTTTCACCGGCTGGCTCACAGGCGGAACACCAGCGCCTTCAGATAGCCCGACTCCGCCAGCTGCGGCAGCAGCGGATGGTCCGGCCCGGCAAAGCCGGTGTGCAGCAGCTGCGCGCGCCGCCCGGCCCGGCCAATGCCACGCAGACAGGCGCCGGTGAAGCTCGACAGATCCGCCGCATGGCTGCACGAGCAGAGCACCAGATAGCCGCCCTCCTCGACCAACGGCGCCGAGAGGCGCGCGACCTTCTCATAGGCGCGCAGCCCCGCTTCCAGCGCGGGCTTGGCCGGGGCGAAGGCGGGCGGGTCGCAGACCACGAGCCCAAAGCGCGCGGCTTCCTGCCCCAGCGCCTCGAGCGTGTCGAAGGCGTCGCCCTGACGGGTCGCAAAGCGCTCCGCCGCGCCCATCCGTTTGGCGCCTTCCTCGGCCAGCGCCAGCGCCGAGGCCGAGCCGTCCACCGACAGCGCGCTCGACGCGCCGCCCGCCAGCGCCGCCAAAGCGAAACCGCCGACGTGAGAGAAGACGTCGAGCATTTTCTGCCCGTTCGCCAGCCGCGCCGCAAAGCCATGGTTCGGGCGCTGGTCGTAGAACAGCCCGGTCTTCTGACCGCCGGTGAGGTCCGCCATATAGGTGGCCCCGTTCATCTCCACCGGCAGCGGCGCCTCGGGCGCTTGGCCGAGCAGCACCGCATCCTGATCGTCGAGGCCCTCAAGCTGGCGACCGCGGCCGCCGGCGTTCTTGAGGATATTCGTGACCCCCGTGACCTCGGCCAGCGCCTCGGCCAACTGCGGCAGCAGCAGCTCGGCCCAAGCGGCGTTGGGCTGGATCACCGCGGTGTCGCCGAAGCGGTCGATGATTACCCCGGGCAGCCCGTCGGCCTCGGCATGCACCAGCCGGTAATAGGGTGCCGGGAAGAGCCGCGCGCGCAGTTCCAGCGCGCGGGTCAGCTTGGCCGCCAACCAGGCTTTGTCGATCACCGCCTCGGGATCGCGGTCGAGCATCCGGCAGGTGATCTTCGAGTCCGGCGTCAGCCCGACAAGGCCCAGCGGCTTGCGCTCGTTGTCCTCAAGCAGGGCGACGGTGCCCGCCGGCAGCTTCTTGGTGCGGCGGTCGAGGACCATCTCGTTGGAATAGACCCAAGGGTAGCCACGGCGCAGCGCCTGCGGCTTGGTTTTGGGAAGGAGGCGGACGGTGGGAATATCAGGGGTGCTCATGGCGCCCCTTTAGCGCCGCGCGCGGCACTTGGGAAGCGTCTTCGCGGTCTGGCCCGCACGGGCGCGCGGTCTTTGTCCGTCCGCCAAAGACGTCAGCCCCGGCCCGGCCTCGCTGCCCCAATTTCGCGCGGAGGCCCCGGCCCGCGGCCCGCTGCGGTTCTTCGACCTTTACTGATAGCGCTAACCGGGCTACATGCTACGGCAAGGACGCCAGACCGGGCAGCCCACGCTGGGCCAGCCGGACAGCGAAAGGAGCTCCCTCTCATGTCGCTCAACGCCACCATCGCCAAAGTCACCAAGGACATCGAGGACCGCTCGGAGAAACTCCGCGGCACCTATCTCGACCGTATGCGCCGCGCCGCCGAGGAAGGCCCGCGCCGCGCGCATCTCACTTGCGGCAATCAGGCCCACGCCTATGCCGCCACCGGGCAGGACCAGCAGGCGCTGGCAACCGGCCGCGCCCCGAACCTCGGCATCGTCACTGCCTATAACGACATGCTCTCGGCCCACCAGCCTTACGAGCGCTACCCCGAACTGCTGCGCAGCGCCGCGCGCTCGGTCGGCAGCACGGCGCAGGTGGCGGGCGGGGTCCCGGCCATGTGCGACGGCGTCACCCAAGGCCAAGTCGGCATGGAGCTCTCGCTCTTCTCGCGCGACGTGATCGCGCTGGCCACCGGCGTTTCGCTTTCGCACAACACTTATGACGCCGCCGTCTACCTCGGCGTCTGCGACAAGATCGTGCCCGGCCTCGTCATCGCCGCCGCCACCTTCGGCTATATCCCCGGCCTGTTCCTGCCCGCCGGGCCGATGACCTCCGGCCTGCCGAACGACGAGAAAGCCAAGGTCCGCCAGCAGTACGCCACCGGCGAGGTTGGTCGCGACAAGCTGATGGAAGCCGAAATGAAGAGCTACCACGGCCCCGGCACCTGCACGTTCTACGGCACCGCCAACTCCAACCAGATGCTGATGGAGTTCATGGGTCTGCACCTGCCCGGCAGTTCCTTCATCAACCCGAACACGCCGCTGCGCGATGCGCTGACCGAAGCCGGGGCGAAACGGGCGCTGGCGATCACCGCGCTCGGCAATGAGTATCGCCCGGTCTGCGACGTGCTCGACGCCAAGGCCTTCGTCAACGGCATCGTCGGGCTGATGGCCACGGGCGGGTCGACCAACCTCGTGCTGCACCTTCCGGCCATGGCGCGCGCCGCGGGCGTGGCGCTGGAGCTGTCGGATTTCGACGCGATCTCGCAGGCGGTGCCGCTGATGGCCAAGGTCTACCCCAACGGGCTGGCGGACGTGAACCACTTCCACGCCGCGGGCGGGCTGCAATATATGATCGGCGAGCTTCTGGACGCAGGCCTCATGCATGAGGACGTCAAGACCGTCGCCGGTGACGGCATGAGCCTCTACACCCAAGAGCCCAAGCTCAAGGATGGCGCCATCGTCTATGAGGACGCCCCGCGCGCGAGTCAGAACGACAAGATCCTCCGCCCCGCCTCGGACCCGTTCCAAAAGAGCGGCGGGCTCAAGCAGATGATCGGCAACCTCGGCCACGGCATCATGAAGATCTCGGCGGTGAAACCCGAGCATCACGTCGTCGAGGCCCCGGTGCGCATCTTCCACGATCAGGCGCAGGTGAAAGACGCCTTCAAGGCGGGCGAGTTCACCTCCGACACCATCGTCGTGGTGCGTTTCCAAGGGCCGAAGTCGAACGGCATGCCCGAGTTGCACAGCCTGACGCCGACGCTGGCGGTGCTGCAGGACCGCGGTCTCAAGGTGGCGCTGGTCACCGACGGGCGCATGTCCGGCGCGTCGGGCAAGGTGCCCTCGGCGATCCACGTCTGCCCCGAAGCCGCCGACGGCGGCCCGCTCGCCAAGCTGCGCGACGGCGACATCGTGCGGCTTGATGCGGGCAGCGGCACGCTGCAATGTCTCACCGAGGGCTTCGAGGACCGCGAGAGCGCCACCGCGGATCTCTCGGGCAACGGCCACGGCGTCGGGCGCGAGCTGTTCGAGGCCTTCCGCCAGAACGTCGGCCTCGCCTCCAACGGCGCGGCGGTGGTGGTCTGACGCCGGCGCTCACAAAGCGCCGCCCTTGCCCTTTCATCTTTCTGAAAATACTCAATAGCTGACCGATCCGGTCCTTCCGACATCCAGACAAAGGCCCCGCCCATGACTCCCCAGGACGCCAGCCGCTCCAACGAAGCCCTCTGCAAGCTCGCCCCGGTGATCCCGGTGCTGGTGATCGACGACGTCGCCCATGCCCGCCCGCTGGCCGAGGCGCTGGTGGCCGGCGGCCTGCCGGTGCTGGAGGTCACGCTGCGCACCCCGGTGGCGCTGGACGCCATCCGCGAGATGGCCAAGGTCGACGGCGGCGTGGTCGGCGCGGGCACGCTGCTGACCCCCGAGGACGTGAAAGCCGCGGTCGAGGCCGGGGCGAAATTCGGCGTCTCGCCGGGCGCGACGGATAAGATCCTCGACGCCTGCGAGGCGGCGGATCTGCCGCTGCTGCCCGGCGCCGCCACCGCCTCCGAGGCGATGGCGCTGCTCGAGCGCGGCTATACCGTGCAGAAATTCTTCCCTGCCGAGGCCAATGGCGGCGCCCCGGCGCTCAAGGCCATCGGCGCGCCGATCCCGCAGGTCAAATTCTGCCCCACCGGCGGCGTCAGCATGAAGAACGTCGGCGACTACCTGTCGCTGAAGAACGTTCTGTGCTGCGGCGGGTCGTGGGTCGCGCCCAAGGACCTCATGCAGGCGGGCGACTGGGATGGCATCGTGGCGCTCGCCAAGGAAGCCGCGGCGCTGCCGCGCTGATCACGCCAGAGGGGGCCAGAGGGAGCCTGAGGGGGCGCTGCCCCCTCGCCCTTCGGGCTCACCCCCGGCGTATTTGGAAAGAGAAGAAGAAGAAGAAGGCAGCGCGCGACGGTCCTGCCTTCTTCTCTTTGAAAGTACGCGCGCCGCAGGCGCTCTTCAGACCTGTTGTCTCAGAGCCGCCGTGCCGCGCGGCCACCGCGCCGCCGGGGGACACTCTCCTTGCCCAGCCCCTGCTTCAGCACCGCGGTCATCGGATGGCTCGGCACCTCATGGCGCGCGATCAGCCCCGACAGCGCCGCCTGCGTGTCCGTGCCTTCGGGCAGCGACAGCGCCCAGTCGAGGAAGATCGAGCGGCATTCCTCAGAGGTGATGCCTTCGATGCGGTAGGCCTCGGCGATCAGCGCTTTGGGGTCGAGCGCGTCGCCCTTCATGCCTCGGGCTCCGGCAGCGCGGCGGTGATGATCTGCGCCGCGCGGCCCGACATCTGCGCCAGTTTCTCGCGCAGCGCCTCCGGTCCCTCGACCCCGGCCAGCCCGGTGAGGAAGGTGCAGCCGCCCACGCCCAGCTCCTCTGGGTCGAGCGCGCCCTCGGTGATCAGCCGCGCGCCGATCTGCAGGCTCCAGCACAGCCGGTAGGTGGCGGCGAGGTGATCGGCCTCCTCGCGGGTCAGCCAGCCCTCTTGCGCCGCTGCGGCAAGACCCCGCGCGGTGCGCCGCGGCGCCTTGCCCGAGAGCAGCGCCCCGGCCTGACCCACTAGTTCGATGTCCTGCATCCGCCCCTGCCCCAGCTTCGGATCCCAAGGATCGCCCCCGCCCTTGGCGGCAGCGATGCGCGCGCGCATCTTCGACAGCTCGCCCAGCACATGCGCCTGCTCTTGCGGGCCGGCCAGCAGTTCGCGCCGCCGCGCCTCGACCTCGCTCGCCAGATCGCCCGGCCCGGCCACCACCCGCGCGCGGGTCAGCGCCAGATGCTCCCAGACCCATGCGTTCTCGCGCTGGTATTCAGTGAAGGCGGTGAGCGAGGTCGCCACCGGCCCCTGATTGCCCGAGGGGCGCAGGCGCATGTCGATCTCGTAGAGCTTGCCCTCGGCCATCGGCGCCGACATGGCGGTGATCAGCGCCTGCGTCAGCCGCGCATAATAGCTGCGCGCGGGCAGCGGGCGCGGCCCGTCGGAGGCCTCTACCCCATCTGCATCATAGATCACGATGAGATCGAGATCCGAGCGCGCGTGCAGCCGCCCCGCGCCGAGGCTGCCCATACCCACCACCACCGCGCCCCGCCCCGGCGCGGGCCCGTGCTTGCGGGCGAACTCCTCCTGCACCACGGGAAAGAGCGCGGCGAGCACCGCCTCGGCCAGTTCCGCGTAGTGCTGGCCCGCCTCCTGCGGCTCCGACAGGCCGCGCAGCAGATGCACGCCGATGCGGAAATGCCCCTCGCGCTGCCAGCGCCGCGCCAGATCAAGGCGGCGCTCGTAGTCGTCTTCGGCCCCCAGCCGCGCAGCGAGATCGGCGGCCATGGCTGAGGCCCCGGGCCATGGCGCGAAGAAATCCCCGCCGATCACCGCGTCGAAGACCTGCGCGTTGCGCGACAGGTGCCGCGCCAGATCGGGCGAGACCGAGACGATATCCACCAGCAGATCGACGAGCTGCGGGTTGGCCTCGAACAGCGAGAACAGCTGCACCCCCGCCGGAAGCCCCGCAAGAAAGCCGTCGAAAGCGGTGAGCGCTTCTTCGGGTTTCGCGGCGCGGCCAAGGCGGCTGAGAATTTCGGGGCGCAGCCGCCCCCAGATCTCCACCGCCCGGCTCGAGCGCAGCGCCGGGTAGCTGGGCCAGCGTGCCACCAGCGGGCTTTGCTCCAGCGCCGAGGGCACCTGCGGCTCGCTGCGGCTTTCGGGGGCGAAGAAGCCTTCGGTCAGTTCGTGCACGTCCTCGAGCCGGGCCCTGAGATCGGCCTTCAGCTCCGCAAGGTCCCGGCCCGCAAGCGCGGCGAGCCGGGCAAAGCCCTCTTCATTGCCGGGCAGCGCGTGGGTCTGGGCGTCCTGCACCATCTGGATGCGGTGTTCGATCTCGCGGTGCGCGCGGTAATGGCCGGTGAGGGTTTCGGCCACCTGCGGCGGCACCCAGCCCTTCTCGGCCAGCACCCGCAGCCCCGGCACCGTGCCGCGCACGCGCAGGTCGGGATCGCGGCCCCCGGCGATGATCTGCCGGGTCTGGGTGAAGAACTCGATCTCGCGGATGCCGCCACGGCCCAGCTTCATATTGTGGCCCGGCAGGGTGATCGGCCCGGTCAGCCCCTTGGTCTCGCGGTAGCGCAGGCGCATGTCATGGGCGTCTTTGATGGCGGCAAAATCGAGGTGCTTGCGCCACACGAAGGGGCGCAGCGCGTCGATGAAGCGCGCGCCCGCCTCGGGATCTCCCGCGCAGGGCCGCGCCTTGATCCATGCAGCACGCTCCCATGCGCGGCCAAGGCTTTCGTAGTAGCGCTCGGCGGCCTCCATCGCCATGCACACCGGGGTGACGGCGGGATCGGGGCGCAGCCGCAGATCGGTGCGGAAGACATAGCCCTCGCCGGTGAGATCGTTGAGCGTGGCGCTCATGCGTTTGGTGGCGCGGATGAAAGAGGCGCGCGCCTCGTGGTAATCGTCGCGCCCGTAGCGGCTTTCGTCAAAGAGGCAGATGAGGTCGATGTCAGAGCTGTAGTTGAGCTCTCCCGCCCCCATCTTGCCCATGGCAAAGACCACCATGCCGCCCGCGGTGGCGATGTCGGCTTCGGTGGCGCCGGGCAGCTTGCCGCGTTTCACCTCCCGCCCGATCGCCTCGCGCAGGGCGACCTGCACCGCCAGATCGGCAAAGTCGGTGAGCGTGCCGGTGACCTGCTCCAGCGGCCAGACCCCACCGAGATCGGCCAACCCCGACAGCAGCGCAACGCGCCGCTTGGCCTGTCGCAGCGGCACGCCGGAATCGCCGTCGAGACCGCGCAGATCCGACCAGAGCGCCGCGAGCGTGTCCTGCGGGTTGTCGAGCGCGCCCTCCAGCCAGCCCGCTTCCTTGCGGATCAGCCCGCCGAGGTAGGGGCTGGAGCCGCCGGTGCCCCGGATCAACTCGGCGATCTGGCCCTTGGCCCAAGGCGCGGCGGCCAGCGCCTCGTCGCCGAGTTCGGGCTCGAAAGGATGCGGCAGGCGGGTGATGGCGGCTTCGAAACTCATGGCGGCAGATGGCCACGAGTGGCGCCATTGTGCAATCCCAAGTGACGATCAGCGGCTTGCCGCGCCGCCGCATGGGGCGTTATCCCTTGGCCGGAAGAGACAGGAGACGGATATGAGCAAGAGCCTCAAACGGGTGCGCGCCGCGCTGGATGACGCCGGGCTGCCGGTGGAGATCGTCGAGGTGGAACAGGCCCGCACCGCGCAGGAGGCCGCCGAGGCCGTGGGCTGCGATCTCGACCAGATCGCCAAGTCGATCATCTTCCGCGCCGAGGACAGCGGCGATGCGGTGCTGTTCCTCACCGCGGGCGGCAACCGTGTCTGTGCGCAGAAAGCCTCGGAGGTGGCGGGCGAGCCGCTGGGCAAGGCCGATGCGGCGCTGATCCGGGGCCAGACCGGCTTTGCCATCGGGGGCGTCTCGCCGGTGGGGCATCTCAATCCGATCCGGGCGTGGATCGACCCGCGCCTGCTGGAGTTCCCGCAGGTCTGGGCCGCCGCAGGCACGCCCCGTCACCTCTTTGCCATCGACGCGCATGTGCTGCCCGGTCTGACCGGAGCGGTGCCCGCGCAGTTCACCGAATGAGCGGCGCCATGGATTTCGTGATGACCGGCGACGCGGCGGCGCGGGTGACGGTGCTGCTGGCCCATGGCGCGGGGGCGGCGATGGACAGCCCCTTCATGGAGCGGATCGCGGCGCTGCTTGCCGCGCAGGGCCTGCGCGTGGCGCGGTTCGAGTTCGCCTATATGGCGCAGCGGCGCGAGGGCGGATCGAAGCGTCCGCCGCCGAAGGTGGAACTGCTGCAGGAAGAATACCGCGCGGCGGTGCAGGCGCTGGCCTGCGCTGGCCCGCTGATCATCGGCGGCAAATCCATGGGCGGGCGGGTCGCCAGCCTGATCGCGGAGGATCTCTTTGCTGACGGACATATCGCCGGGCTGCTCTGCCTCGGCTACCCGTTCCACCCCACCGGCAAGCCCGAGAAACTGCGCACAGAGCATCTGGCCGCGCTTCAGGTGCCGACGCTGATCTGTCAAGGCACGCGCGACCCCTTCGGCACGCGCGAAGAGGTGGCGGGCTATGGGCTGCCCCAGCGGATCGCGCTGCACTGGCTGGAGGACGGCGATCACGATCTCAAACCGCGCAAGCGGGTCTCGGGTCTGGATCACGAGGACAATCTGCAAAGCGCGGCCTCTGCGGTTGCGGAATGGGCGGCGCGGCTCGGCTGATCCAACTGCCGGGCGCCTTGGCCTGAGCGCGACCATCCGACGGCCAGAACCATCTCGCACGAAAAATGTAAAAACCTTTCACATCACCCCTTGAAGGCGGCGGGCGGAATACCGATCTGATGTAATGTGAAAAGCATTCACATCACCCGAACCGAAAGGAAACGACCCATGACCGCCGCCTCGCAGCACTACACTCAGCCCGCCAACCCCGGCTGGCTCAGACGTGCCGAGTTCTGGCTCGACCAGCGGGGCAAACCCGCGTGGATCGTCGCCATGATCCTCGGTTTCATGATTTTCTGGCCCATTGGCCTCGCCCTTCTTGCCTATATGATCTGGAGCAAACGCATGTTCGGAAAGTCCTGCCGCCACCGCCGCTCGGAGCGTCACACCGCCTTCCAGCACGGGTTCAACGCCATGCGTCCCAGCGGCAACGCCGCCTTCGACGCCTATAAGGCCGACACGCTGCGCCGCCTCGAGGACGAACAGAAGAGCTTTGAGGACTTCCTGCAGCGTCTGCGCGAAGCCCGCGACAAGGCCGAGTTCGACCAGTTCATGGACGAACGCTCGCGCATCGCCCGCGAAGAGCGCGAAAAGGGCGAAACCGAAGAGGCCTGATCGCGGGCCGCCCTTCCCCAACCCCTGCACCATGGCCCCGATCCGGGGGCCATGGGCCAAGAATGATAGACTGGACACGGCAGACTGGACATGGCCCGGCGCCATCCCCACCTTTGAGCCGCGCCCGCGACAGCAACCCCGAGCGAGAGAGACAGATGTATTCCGACGCGACCTATTCGCAGCTTCCCGACCCCGTGCACCAGCGCGCATTTTACGAAAGCGTGGCGCTCAAGCGCGGCATGGCCTGGGTCATAGATACGATGATCGTTGCCGTGCTGGTCTTCATCGCGCTGCTGTTCACCGCCTTTCTGGGCGTGTTCATCTTCTTCGCCATCTGGATGGTGATCAGCTTCGGCTATCGCGTCGCGACGCTGGCCAATGGCTCGGCCACCTGGGGCATGCGCCTGATGGCCATCGAATTCCGCGACTGGCAGGGCCAGCGCTTCGGCCTGCCGCAGGCGCTGCTGCACACGCTGGGCTATACGGTCTCGGTCTCGATCGCGCCGCTGCAGATCGTCTCGATCGTCTGCATGCTGGCCACCGAACGCGGTCAGGGCCTCACCGACCTCGCGCTTGGTACCGTGGCGCTGAACCGCCGCGCGATGTGACGGGGGCGCTCAACCGCCGCGCATTGTGGCGCCGGGCACCTCCTGAGCCAGTGACCGCCTTCGCCACCCGTGCGAGGGCGGTTTGCATTGAACGGCCCTCGCTGCGCGGAAATGAGCCGAAGGCATGGGACCGGCCAGCTCACCTACCCTGAGGTTTTTCCATTTATAAACAACGCCTAGCACTTCGCGCCCCGCCCCGCGTCCCAAGCGGCGGCACGGCACACGCCAAAGCTGACATCTTCCGGTAGCCCCACCGCGCAAGCTGCGCCACACTGCGCGCATTCAATGCAAGCCATTCTTCGGGAGATGTCGACCATGGGACTTTTCAGCTTTCTCAAAGGCAAGGGTAAGAAACTCGAGGCCGAGGCCGCCCCCGAAACCCCACCCGCCGAGGCGGCGCTGGCCAAGGAACTCGACGATCTCGGCCTCGACACCAGCGGCACCTCGATCAAGGTCGAGCCGGGCTCGGCGAAGGTGACGATCACCGGCCAGCCGAAGGATCAGGAAACCCGCGAGAAGATGATCCTCGCGGTGGGCAATATCGAGGGCGTGGCCGAGGTAGAGGACGAAGCCGAGGGCCCAGCGCCGAACTTCCACACGGTCGAGAGCGGCGACAGCCTTTGGAAGATCGCCGAGAAGACGCTGGGCGACGGCGCGCGCTACGCCGAGATCTTCGAGGCCAACAAGCCGATGCTCTCGGACCCCGACGAGATCTATCCCGGACAGGTGCTGCGCATCCCCGCCAGCTGACCTCGCGCCGCGCGAATGTCGCGGCATCAGAGCGGCAGCGAGTGACGAGAGGCGCGACGCCCAGCCGCCCATGGTTTCGGCGATGGGCCCGGCGATCTTTCGCGCTTTCCCGATAGCAAGGTCGTGAAACCCGCATGTGCCCGGTTACGCGGGGTTGGCGGCTGGGAAATTCGTTGTTACGTTTTCCTTTCAACCAGCCCGGACGGTCTCGAAATGCGCCATTCGCTGCCCCTCGCGCCGCAATTTTACGTCACGGCGCCGCAACCCTGCCCCTATCTGCCGGGCCGGATGGAGCGCAAGCTCTTCACCGCGCTGCAGGGCGACAGCGCGGAGAAACTCAACGACAGCCTTTCGAAACAGGGCTTCCGCCGCTCGCAGAATGTGCTCTATCGCCCGTCCTGCTCGGAATGCTCGGCCTGCCTCTCGGCGCGGATCGACGTGCGGCGCTTTGCCCCGTCGAAAAGCCAGCGCCGGTCGCTGAAACGCAATGCCTTTTTGCAGCGCCGCGCCTCGAGCCCTTGGGCCACCGAGGACCAGTTCGAGCTGTTCCGCCGTTATCTCGACGCGCGCCACGCCGATGGCGGCATGGCCGACATGGACATCTTCGAGTTCGCCGCGATGATCGAAGAAACTCCGATCCGCAGCCGGGTGGTGGAATACACCGACGGCGATCGGGGCGATCTGGCCGCCGTGTGCCTGACAGACGTGCTCGATGACGGGCTGTCGATGGTCTATTCCTTCTACGATCCCGAACTGCCCAAGGCCGGGCTCGGCACCTGGATGATCCTCGATCACATCGACATCGCGCGCGAGGCCGGGCTGCCCTATGTCTACTTGGGCTACTGGGTGCCCGGCTCGCCGAAGATGGGCTACAAGGCGCAGTTCTCGGCGCTGGAGATCTACCGCCGCGGTCGCTGGGAGCCGATGCGCGGCGATGATGATTACGCCTCCGAGACCCACCCGCTGAGCACCGATCCGATCGCCGAGCAGGTGGCCAATATCTCGCTGCCCGACAGCCGGGGCTGAACCCGCGCGGCGCTGGAGGATCGCGGCGCGATCCTGCCTCCGGCGGGGATATTTTTGCCAAGAGGAAGTGGCGGACATGGCGCTGCCCCCTCGTCGCTGCGCGCCTCACCCCCGGCGTATTTTCAAAGAGAAGAAGGACATGACACGCGCCCGGTCCGCGCCCGGTCCTTCTTCTCTTTGTTAAATACGCACGACGGCGCGCTTCCCATGGCATGAATGTTCTGGCAATGTTCCTGAACATCCCGCACACCGACTCTGCTGCCACAGGTCCAATCATGCGCCCCTTGCCCGCCAGCGCGCCTCTTGCCGAGGCCGATCCGCTCGCCCTTTGCCCCGCCCGGGTGCATGAGGCCGAAGGGCGTGCGCGGCGCGGCTTTGCACTGTTTCAGGCCAGTCGCCACGCCGGGCCGCTGATCTGGATCACCCCGCAGCACGCGCCGCAACTGCCGCTGCTGCGCGGCCTGCCCGAGGGCATTGGCGCGCGGCTGCATCTGGTGCGCACCCACAGCGAGGCCGATCTGCTCTGGGCCGCCGAAGAGGCGCTGCGCTGCACCGCCGTGGGGCTGGTGGTGGCCGAGCCCGGGGAGGTGCTGTCGCTGAAGGCCGGGCGCCGCCTGCAACTGGCCGCCGAGGCCGGGCAGACCACCGGGCTAATGCTGATCCAGAGCGGTCAGGGCAGCAATGCCGCCGAGACACGCTGGGCCTGCGAACAATTGCCCGCGCCCGCAGCGGACTCAACTCTGCACGGCTGGGAACTTATAAAGAACAAAAAGGGAACATTAAGACTCTGGACCGTAGACTGGCATGGCGAAACGGCTGCTTTCCATCTGGTTTCCGCGGCTGGCCAGCGACATCAGCCTGCGCAGACGGCCCGTTGAGGGGCCCTTTGCCCTGACCCTGCGGTCGGGCAATGCCGATCATCTGCATTGCGTCTCGCCGCGCGCGCAGGCGCAGGGGCTGGCGCGCGGCATGGCGCTGGCCGATGCGCGGGCGCTCTGCCCCGATCTGGCCACCCGCCCCGCCGATCTGGCGCGCGAGGCGGCGGCGCTTTCGGGCCTGCTTCGCTGGGCCGGGCGCTATGCGCCGCTGGTGGCGCGGGACGGCAGCGATGGGCTCATCGCCGATGTCACCGGCGTGCCGCATCTCTTCGGCGGCGAGGCGGCGTTGCGCGCCGATCTGCATGGCCGACTGGCGCGCATCGGGCTGGCGGCGCAAAGCGCCATCGCCGGCAGCCGCGGCGGGGCCTTCGCCCTCGCCCGTCACGGCGGCGGCATCCTCCCCGAGGGCGCGCTGGCCGAGGGGCTGGGCAAACTGCCGGTCTCGGCGCTGCGCATCAACCATGACACCGCCGAGACGCTTTCCCGCGTCGGGCTGGGGCGCATCGCCGATCTCATCCCGCTGCCCCGCGCGCCGCTGGCCAAACGCTTTGGCCCGGCGCTGGTGATGCGGCTCGATCAGGCGCTCGGCACCCGCTCCGAGCCGGTGGACGCCGCGCCCGAGCCGCCGCATTTCGGCGTCCGCATGACCCTGCCCGATCCCATCGGCCTGCAGGAGGATGTGATGGCCGGCCTGACCCGCCTGCTCGAACGGCTTTGCGACAAGCTCGGCACGCATCAGCACGGCGCGCGCCGCCTGCTGCTGGAGCTGCACCGGGTCGACCGCGAGACCGCGCAGGTCCGCGTCGGCCTCGCCCGCCCAATGCGCGATCCCGCCCGCATCGCGGCGCTGTTCGAAAGGGGCGTGGGCGAGGTGGAGGCCGGTTTCGGCATCGACGCCATGCGGCTCTGCGCCGAGGTCACCGAGCCGCTGCCGCCCGAACAGCTTGGGTCCGGGAAAATTGGGTCTGGCAAAACTCTGGGCGGCCCGAAGCCGCGCAGCGAGGATGCGCTGGCCGATCTCATCTCGCGGCTTGGCAACCGGCTGGGCTTTGAGCAGGTGCAGCGCCTGCTGCCCGCACAGAGCGACATCCCCGAGCGCAGCTTCCTGCTCGCCCCCGCCGCCTATTCCGAGGCCGAAGCGCCGCCGCCCCGGCGCGGCCCGCCGCGCCCGCTGCTGCTGTTCCCGCCCGAGATGGTCACCGGCGCGCGCGGCGCGCAGCCCGGCCATCCGCCCGCGCAGTTCCGCTGGCGCAACATGCGCTTTTCCACCCTGCGCGCCACCGGGCCCGAGCGGATCGCCCCTGAATGGTGGTTCGACGATCCCGCATGGCGGTCCGGCATCCGCGACTACTGGCGCATCGAGACGCGCGAGGGACCGCGGCTGTGGCTGTTTCACACGCCGCAGGTGGCGGGCTGGGACGCGGGCGGCGCGCAGGACTGGTTCGTGCAGGGGGAATTCGCATGAGGCCCGTGCCATGACCCCCTATGCCGAGCTGTGCGTGACCAGCAATTTCACCTTCCTCACCGGCGCCTCGCACCCCGAGGAGCTGGTGACCCGTGCCGCCGAGCTGGGGCTCGAGGCCATCGCCATCACCGACCGCAATTCGGTGGCCGGGGTGGTGCGCGCCTTCTCGGCGCTGAAGGAGCTGGAGCGGCTGCGCGGCGAGGCGCTGGCGGCGGCGCAGGCCGAAGCGCGCGAGGCTCCGGCGATCCGCTCGCAGTCGCTGACCGACCCGTCGAGCCGCCAGCGCGTGGCGCAGACCGCCCCCGGCCCGGCCCCCATGCTGCCCCCCGAGCGCCCCTTGCCCCGGCTCATCGCGGGCGCGCGGCTGGTGCTGACCGACAGCGCGCTCGACTGGCTCGCCCTGCCTTGCGACGTCGCCGCATGGGCGCGGCTGACGCGGCTGCTGTCCTTAGGCAAGCGCCGTGCCGAAAAGGGCGAATGCCATCTCACCCGCGCCGATCTGCACGCCGCATCCGAGGGGATGATCCTCATCGCCCTGCCGCCCGATCCGCTGGAGCCCGACAGCCGGCAGCTTGACCCTGAGCTGCGCGAGATGCTGCGGCGCTGTCCGGGCCGGGCCTATATCGGCGCCGCCCCGGTCTATGACGGGCGCGACCAGATACGGCTCGACCATCTTGCCCGGCTGTCGCAGCAGACCGGCCTGCCGCTGGTGGCGGTGGGGGATGTGCTGATGCACCGCTCGGCCCGGCGTCCGCTGGCCGATGTGCTGACCTGCCTGCGCGAAGGCTGCACCATCGACAACATCGGCACCCGGCGGCTGACCAATGGCGAACGGCGGCTGAAGTCCGGCGCCGAGATGGCCCGGCTCTTCCACCGCTACCCCGCCGCCCTGCGCCGCACCGCCGAGATCGCCGATCGCTGCGCCTTCCGCCTCGATGAGCTGCGCTATCAATACCCGGACGAGGCGCAGAACGGCGAGCCCGCGCAGGACCGGCTGGAGCGGCTCTCGCGCGAGGGGTTGCACTGGCGCTACCCCGCAGGGCCGCCGCCGAAGATCGTGCACCGGGTGGAAAAGGAACTGCGGCTGATCGGCGAGATGGGCTATGCGCCCTATTTCCTGACCGTGCATGACATCGTCGCCTTTGCCCGTTCGCGCGGCATCCTGTGTCAGGGGCGCGGCTCGGCGGCGAACTCTGTGGTGTGCTACCTGCTTGGCGTCACCGAGGTGCCGCCCGAGAGCATCACGCTGATCTTCGAGCGCTTCATCTCTAAGGAACGCGGCGAGCCGCCCGACATCGACGTGGATTTCGAGCACGAGCGGCGCGAAGAGGTGATCCAGTGGATCTATGACCGCTACGGGCGCGAGCGCGCCGGGCTCACCGCCACGGTGATCCACTTCCGCTCGCGCGCGGCGATCCGCGAGGTGGGCAAGGTGATGGGGCTGAGCCAGGACGTGATCGCGCGGCTTGCCGGGCAAATCTGGGGCTGGTCATCCTCCGCCCCCGACGAGGACCGCATGCGCGACGCCGGGATCGACCCGAGCGACGACCGGGTGCTGATGACCGCCAAGCTGATCGAAGAGATCATCGGCTTTCCGCGGCATCTGTCGCAGCATGTCGGCGGCTTCGTCATCACCCACGGGCGGCTCGACGAGCTGTGCCCGATCGAGAACGCGGCGATGGACGACCGCACGGTGATCGAATGGGACAAGGACGACATCGACGCGCTGGGGCTGTTGAAGGTCGATATCCTTGCGCTGGGGATGCTGACCTGCATCCGCAAGGCCTTTGGCCTGCTGGTGCAGCACCGGGGCCAGCATCTGACGCTGGCCAATGTCCCCACCGAAGACCCAAAAGTCTATGACATGCTCTGCCATGCCGATGCCATCGGGGTGTTTCAGGTGGAAAGCCGGGCGCAGTTGAACTTCCTGCCGCGGATGCTGCCGCGACGGTTCTACGATCTGGTGTGCGAGGTCGCCATCGTGCGCCCCGGCCCCATTCAGGGCGGCATGGTGCATCCCTTCATCAACCGCCGTCAGGGCAAGGAGCCGGTCGAAGACCTTGGCCCGGCGATGATGGAAGTGCTGGGCCGCACCTATGGCGTGCCGCTGTTTCAGGAGCAGGCGATGCAGATCGCCGTGGTCGCCGCCGGCTTCACCCCCGCCGAGGCCGACCGGCTGCGCCGCAGCCTCGCCACCTTCAAGCGCATGGGCACCATCGGCGCCTTCCGCGACCGCTTCGTTTCCGGGATGCTGGCGCGCGGCTATGCCGGGGATTTCGCCGAGCGCTGCTTTGCCCAGATCGAGGGCTTCGGCAGCTATGGTTTTCCCGAAAGCCATGCCGCCAGCTTTGCGCGACTGGTCTATATCTCGGCCTGGCTGAAGAAGCACCATCAGGCGATCTTTACCTGCGCGCTGCTCAACGCCCAGCCCATGGGGTTCTACGCCCCTGCCCAGTTGGTGCGCGACGCGCGCGAGCATGGCGTCGAGGTGCGGCCGGTTTCGGTGAACCATTCGGACTGGGACAACACGCTCGAGCCGCGCCCCGATGGCAGCCTCGCGCTGCGGCTGGGGTTTCGGCAGATCAAGGGGCTGCGCGAGGAAGATGCGGCGTGGATCGTCGCGGCGCGCGGCAACGGTTATCCCGATGTGGAAAGCCTCTGGCGCCGCGCCGGGGTGAAGCCTGCCGCGCTGGAGCGGCTGGCCGAGGGCGACGGCTTTGCCGCCATTGGCCTCACCCGGCGCGATGCACTCTGGGCCGCCAAGGCGCTGCGCGCGCCCAAACCCCTGCCACTCTTTGGCGAGGATGGCGAAGGTGCCGCCGAGCCCGATGTGGTGCTGCCCGCCATGACGCTGGGACAGGAGGTGGTCGAGGATTACCTCTCGCTGCGCCTGAGCTTGCGCGCCCACCCGATGGAGCTTTTGCGCCCGCGCCTGCCGGAAAGCCTGCCGCATGACCGCTTCTGCACCGTGCCGCACCGCCAGCGCATCACCGCCACCGGGCTGGTGATCACCCGCCAGCGCCCCGGCACCGCCTCGGGGGTGATCTTTCTGACGCTGGAGGATGAGACCGGCACCGCCAATGTTGTGGTCTGGACGAAGATCTACGAGACCTTCCGCAAGGCGGTGATCGCAGGCCGCCTGCTGCGCGTCACTGGCCGGCTCGAGCGCGAGGGCGTGGTCACGCATCTGATTGCCGAACACGTCGAGGACCTGTCGCCTTTGCTGTCGGAACTGGGCGGGCCGATCCCTATTGGAGCCACCATAGAAACCAACGACGGGCGCGCCGATGAGACCCGCAGGCCGGTCGGCGGCAGCGCGAGGCACCCGCGGGAGCAGGCGAAAAAACTCTTTCTCAGCAGGGACTTTCACTGATCCCCTCACCCTTTTCTGACCGCATCTGGCAACCCTCGCGCAATATCCCAACTGCTGAAAAAATGCTCATCGACCACATCAGAAGTGTTGCGCGACTGGTATGCCAGCGGCTATGTTTACTACCGGTAAACGACCAACTGCTCCTCCTCTCGGACCTCTCGAAATGATTCTCGCCGACAGCAGCCTCGAAGCCTCTGCCCTGTCCACAGCGATGGGCTATCTCGCGCAGCGCAGCACTGTCTGCGCCAAGATTCTCGACCGTGACGGCAAGGTCATGGCGATCAACAAACGCGGGCTCGAATTGCTGAACGTCGATGCAGAGACGATCTGCGGTCAGGTCTGGACGACCTTCTGGGATGGCGCCGAGCGCGAGAAGGCCGAGGCCACCGTGCGCAGTGCCTTCGAAGGCAAGCCCGCAAGCTTCATCGGCGCGTTCACCGGGCCAACGACCGGCGAAAGCATCTGGGAGGTCGAGATCGTCCCGCTCGACTGGCAGGACGGCGAGGTCAACCGTGTGCTGGCGCTGTCGTCGCTGATGATCGGCCAGGCCCCGGGCGGCAACCGCAGCGAACAGACCTTCGAAGACCGCAAAATGCTGACCTCGCTGAGCGAGCTCTTCCACACGCTGAGCAATCTCACCGCCGTGACCACCAGCGCCGCCAATATCCTGCGCCGCGGCGTCGATCCCGAGCGGGCAGAGACGCTGGCTGATGCGCTGACGGACGCCGGGGAAAAAGCCGCCGCCGCGGTGGACAGCCTGCGCGCGCAGATCGGCAGCGACAAAAAGAATGAGGGCAAGGCGGCCTGACCTTTCTGGCCTGACCAATCCCTGCCCTCGCAGCTTTAACTTACCTTTTTGAGACCAGACCTACCCGCGCCCCGCGGCCACGCTTACTTGGCCAACCGCGCCACCGCCTTGGTCAGCGTCTCGATGGTGAAAGGCTTGCTGGTCATCGGCGCCTTGGGGAAGCGCGACAGCCAGTCCGACTGCCCGGCATAGCCGCTGGCCAGCACGAAGGGCACACCGCGCGCCGCCAGCATCTCGGCCACCGGCAGGCTGGTTTCCGACCCGAGGTTCACATCCAGCACCGCCACCTGCACCGGATGCGCGTCGATGATGCGCATGGCCTCGGCCACCGAAGAGGCGGTGTGCACCGTCTCGGCTCCGAGGTCCGACAGAATGTCGGCGGCGTCCATGGCGATGATCATATTGTCTTCGACCACCAGCGCCACGCCCGAGATGCCGTCTTCGCTGACCGCAGGGGCCTCTGGCGCCGCCGCCGCCTCGATGGGGGCCGGTTCCGGCGCCTCGGTGACATAGCGTTCGGGCAGCAGAAACTCGGCGCGCAGGCCGGTCACCTCGAAATGCACCTCGGCCTTGCCCTTGAGCTCGAACGGAATGGATTTCTCGATGATCGTGGTGCCAAAACCGCGCCGCTCGGGCGCCCGCACGGCAGGGCCGCCGGTCTCGGTCCAAGCGATGCGCTGCAGCCCGTCGGGCAGCCGCTCGAGCGCCACATCCACACGGCCCG
This sequence comes from Salipiger sp. ABN3_019, assembly GCF_056158605.1. Taxonomy (NCBI): domain Bacteria; kingdom Pseudomonadati; phylum Pseudomonadota; class Alphaproteobacteria; order Rhodobacterales; family Roseobacteraceae; genus Salipiger; species Salipiger sp. ABN3_019. The sequence goes on along the minus strand of NZ_JBSWTP010000009.1, from coordinate 1,554,050 downwards.
CCGGCACCGACAGGGCACCGTATTTGACCGAGTTGGTGACCAGTTCATGCAGCACCAGCGCCATGGTCGAGAACGCCTCGGGTGCCAGCAGCACCGGCTTTCCGGTGATCGTCACGCGGTGCTCTTCGCCCGCGATATAAGCGCCCAGTTCGACCTTCAGCAGCTCGCGCAAAGCCACCGGATGCCATTCGGTCGAGGTCAGCTGATCATGCGCCTGCGCCAGCGCGTGGATGCGCCCGTCGACAGCGGCGGTGAACTCTTCGATGGTCTGCGCCGAACGCCGCGACTGGCCAACCAGCGAGCGGATCAACCCCAGCACGTTGCGCACCCGGTGATTGAGCTCGGCGATCAGCAGTTCCTGTTGGTCCTGCGCGCGCTTGCGCTCGGCGTTGACCTCATCCGACAGCTTCAGCACCACCTCAAGCAGCGTCACGCGGATCGCCTCGGCAGCCTTCAGCGCGGTCTGCGACCAAGTCTCAGACCGGCCCGCCACATCCTGCTTCCACGTCTCGAAGCTCTTGCGCGGGGTCAGCCGCGCGCCCAGCGGGCCGACCTCGACCGGCTTGTTGGGATTGCCCGCCCAGTTTACCTGTCGCACCACCTCGGAGCGGAACAGCACGATGTAATCGCGCGGCGTGCGCGACACCGGAATGGCAAGGATCCCGGCGCAATCGGGCAGCAGGCTGTCCATAGACTTCAGCCGCGCCGACAGGCAGTCGGTCGCATAGACGCGGCTGGCCGCAGCGGTATTGAGGAACCGCGCGATGGTCTGGAACTGCTCTTTCGACGGGGCGGACCCCTGCGTCGAATAATCGCCGTCGGAATAAAGCGCGATGCCGTCGAAAGGGATCACCTTGCCGATCTCGCGGGCGATGTTCGGAAAGCTCTGCGCGAGCCCGTCGCCCGAGCTGACCTGCATCATCAGCCGGTCATGCAGGCGTTGCGCCCGGCCCACCGTGTCGCTGGTCGCCTTGGCTTCCTGCCGCTCCAGCTCATAGGCAAAGAACTGCGCCAGAAGCTCCACCGCCGTGCGGCGCTCATAGTCCACATGCAGCGGCGCGCGGTGATGGCAGGCGAAAAGCCCCCAAAGCTCGCCGCGAATGATGATCGACACCGACATCGAGGCGCGCACATTCATATTGCGCAGGTACTCAAGGTGGATCGGCGACACCGCCCGCGACATCGACAACGACAGATCAAGCGGTCGCCCCTCGGGGCTTTGCTGCGGGACGATAGCCGAGACCTCGTCATCCACGTCGGCGATAAGCCGCAGCAGGCTGCGCTTATAAAGCGCCCGCGCCTGACGCGGGATGTCGGAGGCGGGGAAGTGCAGCCCCATGTAAGTTTCGGCATCCGCGCCGTCCTTGGCCTCGGCGATCACCGTGCCGTCGCCCTCGGGGCCGAACTGATAGACCATCACCCGGTCAAAGCCGGTCAGGGCGCGCAACTGCTGCGCCGCTTCCTCGGAGGCGCTGACCAGATCCTTCTGCGCCGAGACCCGGCGCAGCATCGGCGTGACAAGGGCCAATTCGTCCTCTTTTGCCTCGCGCACCTTCGGCTCGAACTCAAAGATAAAGCTCGGTCCGGATTGATGCGCGCTGACGTCGAACAGCCGCCCGTCTTCGAAAACATCCATAGAAAAGATGCGCGCCACCGCGTTGTCGTGGCTGGTGCCGCCAAGCTTTTCGCGCAGCTTGGTCACCGTGTCGCGCGGAAGCTTCTCGGTAAGGCTGACGCCGGGCAGGCTCTCTGCCTCAAGGCCAAGCAATGCGCCGGTATTGTCCGAAACATGCTGCACGATCCAGTCGGCAGAGATGGCGATCAGCGCGGCGAAGGATTGCACATTGCCCAGAAGGTGGATGGGCTCGCGATCGCAATTGGTCAGATCGACGGGCGTGTCGGTCGAGATGAAGGAATTGTTCATGTTGCTCCGGCGGTGGGCGCGGTCAGCACGGCGCGCGCCTCGTATTCGAAAATGGAAAAGGCGCGGATGGCGTCGCGCAGCACGCGCTGCGCTTCGGGGCATCGAGCGGGCTGGGCCGAGAGCCGTTGGCAGAAGGCCCGCCATGCGCCGCGCGCGGGCGGCAGCGCGAAATAGCCGCGCTCGGGCGGCTCCGGCATCGAGCGGCGGAGCATCGCCGCGCCGAGCTGCGAGCCGAGCAGCAGATAGGCCACCGCGTCGGAATGCAAAGGCAGGTCCCTGCCCGGTCCGGATCGCTCCAGCGGCCGGCCAAGATCCACGTCGAGCGCGCGCAGGGTCGCGATCAGCGCATCGCTGGCTTCGGCGGCGTGCCAGTGGCACGCTTCGCCCAAACGCGAAAAGCCGCGCCTCTGCACCTCGCAGAAGTCACGGCGCGCCTGAGGGTCGGTCAGGTCGAGCCCGGCAAGCTGTCCATCCAGACGGGCGTGCGGGGCGGAGGTCGCACTGCGGAGCGCATCCCTGAGGTTGCTGTCCCGGATCACATCCGGATCGTCGAGAAGGTCTTTCACCCTGTCTGCCTTGTCCCTGCTTGTATCTTTATTGGCGGCCACTGTCCCTAACGCCAGCCGCAGCCGTCTGGTTCCCCGGCGATGACATTTTTTTCAACGGCGTATTTGCAGCATACCCCCGCTGGCCATCGCGCCGCGCCGGGCTAGCTGCCTGCGGGCACAGGCAGCCCTCCTCCTCCCAGCGCTCACGACGGCGTGACCCAGCGGCGGTGTTCATTCCCGCCCGATTGACGCAGGGACGCCGCAGTGAATTTTGGTAATCGAACGTGGTGACATGACAGTACTAAGATCCGGGATCGCAGCCTTGCTGATCCTAGCCGCCTTGGCGTTTAGCGCCTTCTCCCCGACAGTGGCCCAGGCTCAGGACCAAGCGCAGAGTTCTAGCGCCGACGCTTCCGAAACAGCCGCCTCTGACCCCTCCGCCCAGCCCAGCAAGCTCGACCTTCTGCTCGAAGTGATCGAAGACGATCAGAGCCGCGACGCGCTGATCGCCGAGTTGCGCGCGGCGCAGACCGAAAGCGACCAGAGCGCAGGCGACCAGATCGTCGAAACCTTGGCCGGCGACGAGGCCGCCCCTGCCGAAAGCCTGTCTTTCAGCCGCCGCATCGCGCTGATCACCCAAGAGGCCGCCGAAGGCGTCGCCGCGCAGGCCGAAGCGGGCTGGACGCAACTCACCCGCGCGCCGCGCGTCTTCGAAGGGCTCGACGGCAGCGAGGCGGGCGTGCTGCTCGAGGCGCTGAAAGAGCTGGCGCTGATCATCGTCGCCACGGTCGCGGTGTTTCTGGTGCTGCGCCGGATGGGCAAGGCGCTTTACGCGCGTATGGGCGCCTCGGCGCGCGAGTCCGGCGCGCTGCGCACCGCGTTGCTGTTCGTCGCCTCGGCGCTGATCGACGCGGCGATCGTGATCATCGCATGGGCCGTCGGCTATCTGATCGCCACGCTGCTGCTTGGCAACTTCGGGCAGATCGGCATCCGCCAGACGCTCTATCTCAACGCCTTCCTGCTGGTCGAACTGTCGAAAGTCGTGGTCCGCTTGGCGCTCTCGCCCTCGGCCCGCAATCTGCGGCCGCTGCCGGTGTCTGACGTCGCGGCGAAATATCTCGCCAGCCGCCTCAACTTCATGGTCGGGCTTGTCGGCTATGGCCAACTGCTAATCGTGCCGATCATCAACGCCAATGTCTCGGTCTCTGCCGGACGCGCCACTTCGGCGCTGATCGCGCTCATCGTCGTCGGGCTGGCGATCTGGCTGGTGCTGCGCAACCGCCGTGCCGTGGCCGACTGGCTGGAACGTGGCGGGCAATCCGAGGCCGAGCACGCGCAGGAGATGCGCCTTGCTGAAGAGGCCGAGGCCCCGGAAGCCCCAGAGGCCCCGACCTCTGCCGCGCCCGAAGAGTTTCCCATGGCCGACAGCGCCCCGGAGCCGAAAAAGAAGCGCGGCGCCTTCGCGTTTCTTGTGCAGCACTGGCATTGGCCCGCCCTGCTCTACCTGCTGACCATGCTGGTGCTGGTGCTGGTGCAGCCCGGCGACGCGGCCTTCCGCTCACTGCTGAACTCCGGCCAAGTGCTGCTGGTGGCGCTGCTGGGCATGGTGCTTTCGGGCGTGCTGACCCGCGTGATGGTGCGCGGCGTGCAACTGCCCGAGACCGTCACAGCGCGGCTGCCGCTGCTCGAAAAACGCCTGAACACCTTCGTGCCGAAGACGCTCTTCGTGCTGCGGCTGGTGATCTTCGTGTTGGTGGTGGTCTTCGCGCTCAATGCGATCAGCCTCATCGACCTGCGCGGTTGGCTGGCCAGCCAGATCGGCCTGCAGCTGACCTCGACGCTGTTCTCGGTCGCGGCGGTGCTGCTGGTGTCCTTCGCGGTCTGGGTCGCGCTGACGTCTTGGGTCGACTACCGGCTCAACCCCGAGTTCGGCTCGGTCGCCACCGCGCGCGAGCGCACGCTGCTGACCCTGCTGCGCAACGCCGCGACCATCGCGCTGATCGTCATCACCCTGATGTTCGTACTGTCGGAGGTCGGGCTCGATATCGCACCGCTGCTGGCCTCTGCCGGGGTGCTCGGCCTTGCCATCGGTTTTGGCGCACAGAAGATGGTGCAGGACATCATCACCGGCATCTTCATCCAGTTCGAGAACGCGATGAACGTCGGCGATGTGGTCACCGTGGGCGGCACAACCGGCGTGGTCGAGCGTCTGACCATCCGGTCGGTCAGCCTGCGCGACGTCACCGGGGCGTTCCACGTTATCCCCTTCTCTTCGGTCGATATGGTCACCAACTACGTGCGCGAATTCGGCTATTTCGTCTGCGACATGGGCGTTGCCTACCGCGAGAACATCGAAGAGGTGAAACAGGCCATGCTCGACGGGTTCGAGCAGCTGCGCGGCGATCCCGAGCAGGCCAAGTCGATCATGGGCGATCTGGAGTGGTTCGGCATCAACGCCTTCGGCGACAGCGCCGTGGTCGTGCGCGCGCGGATCAAATGCGTGCCGGGCACGCAATGGGGCGTGGGCCGGGCCTACAACGGCGTGCTGAAAGAGGTGTTCGACGCCCGCGGCATCGAGATCCCCTTCCCGCATCAGACCATCTATCTCGGCGAGTTGAAACAGGGCGAGACCCAGCCCTTCCGCGTCCGCATGGAAGACGCGGCAGAGGGCGGCACCGCCTGAGTTTGGCCGCGCCACAAGAGTTGGAAAAGCCGCGCTGGAAGCAGCGCGGCTTTTTCATGTTGGCCCAAGGCGGACACCCCGTCAAAGCGCACGGCCCGGCCCAGGCCAAGCCGCGCAAGCCGCGCTAGTCGCAGAAAGACAAGGCTTTGGGAGAGGAGTGGCGCGCCTGCGACCAGAAAGGTCGAACTCTCTTGGAGGCGACGGGACTGGCTGGCCAGAAAGCATGGCCCCCATCAACGAAGTCCACATTGGCGTCGCATCGATGAACCGCCTCAATGCCCTCGGCACAGCCGAGATCGAACGCGGGCCCCGACCGCAGCTGGGGGAAGGCGCATCAGGTCCTGACGCGACCTCTGCCACCACGCCCCGCCAACACCACCGAGACCAAATTTTGGACGCGAAGCGAGGCGCAGCAGAAGATTTGCCGCTTTTTTAGCCGATAACCGTGAGGAGCTTCGGAGCGCACCAGTTCTGCTAACGGCTTAGCCAAAAGCAGCTTATCCTACCTTTCATCTACAGTAATATTTTTTTAATTCATCAGTACATATATATACCCAAATAAGCCATCACCAGAACGCGTAATTATTACGCCCAGACATTATACAGTGGCTTTTTACGCCCCTCACTTCAGAACAAACAAATCTCCCTTTCGAAAAACCAGTAACTCGGCATCCAATCACACTTCGAATATCGAAGCTGCCGATGATCATATTTAGAATGCAAAATTGTGGATAGCAGATATGAGCAATGGCACAGGACTCCTACGCAGGGCAAGTGCAGACATTCTCTCTCTACCCGACAGCTTCGTGCGCGCGATTTTCTCCATTACCATCGCCCATCAAATGGCGCTCGCAATTGCCGCACTTTACTTCGGAAGCATGAACTTCGCAGACGGGGCGTTCTTTTCCTTCATCATCGCTGCCAACGAGCCATGGTCCTTGCATTGGAGTGATTTTTCCGCGCGACTTACCGCCTATTTGATGACAGCAGCCCCAACAAAGCTGGTCGCCGACGTCTTCGAGCTGTCGGGGCCAATAATTTCGAAATTTTACGGCTTCTTCTTTTACGCGCTCATTTGCGTGCAGCACGTGCTTATCGCGCGCCTCGGTTGGCGGAACAATACGCGGTATCTGATCCTTCCAGTGGCCTCCTATCTTTTTGGCACGGGGCTCAGCTTCGGCTTCCCCTCGGAGTTGCAATTGGGGATAGGGTTCTTCTGGCTGACGGTATTCCTCCTGCTCAGCGGTCACAGACTGCTGATCGCTCTAAGTGTGCCGAGCGCTTTTCTGATGCTCTTCTCGCACGAGGTTGGAGCTTTCGGCCTGCTGATCATATCCGCCCTGACGCTACGCCTGCCAACGTTGCCGCGAGTCGAACGGCTGGCGCTTCTACTTTGCCAGGCGTCGCTTCTGGGGAGCCTCGTTTGGCTTAAGTTCTCCGGATTGAGTTCTGGCGCCAATGGCAACGCGATCTTCATTTTAGACCCCAGGCGCATTGTCAAAAATCCGTCGCTTTGGGCGCTTGCTCTCGCGATGCTGGCAGCGATGGCGGTCTATCGAGTGTCGCCGCTGCGCATGAGCGCCAACCTTCTCATCGCAACATGTATTGGTCTTTTGATCCCTCTTCTCATGGCTCAGCACTTCAACTTCCTGATCGGGCGCTACGGATCAGCCCGGTCATTGATGGCGCTCATGATGCTGATTGCGCCGCTGCCGCTGATGCTCTGGCTGCCTCCCGCTGTCGTGCCGCGCTCCCCGGCTGTCAGCACATCACTCATCGCCACAGTCTTGGCGGCGGCTCTAGGGGCGAGCATTGGGTCCAATCTGTCGCAAATTCGCGAATGGCAGGCAGACTACGCGGTGGCGTCGGCGTATTTCAATTCAGGCCACGCAGAATTTGGCACGCCGGACTTGGTCAATCTCTCGGCTTTGGAAGCGGACGCGCCCGAGGTCCAGCGTGCTCTGACCCGACTTGGCCTCGGCACTTCCTGGACCTGGCCCTTTCTGGCGTTCATGAGCACGCCGGACTACCGGCCGAGCCGAATGGTTGTTAACGATCGCCTAGGCAACTCGATGTGCGATTTCAGCGCGCTCTTGCCACAGGACGCCTCGCCAATTCCAAAGGAGCACCTAGAGAAAATCCGCGCTCACATTTGCGCGCTAGACGAGCCTGCTCGTCATATAGGCCTGATCGAAAGGCTAAAGCGCAGGCTGGGCTAACGGGATGTGCCAGCTGCGCTCATGGGTAGTGTCGCGCTGTTCCGCAAATCAGCTGATAATCGCACTTCGCCTTTCCCCGGACACGCTGATCCTGCGGCTATGGTGATCGGAATACCGAGTGCCGTGAAACGGTTAAGGACCACCTCGCGCATCAGAACCTCTGACATCTTGCGGTGAAAGTCCCGTGGCACCAGCGGCTGGTCGCGCATTTTCACGCAGTTCATTTTCGTTTCGACCCTGCTGCGCCGGAGACAAGCGCCGCGCGCGATCGTCTTGCCATCACGATCGACAACACAGATCGAAATCTCTTTCAGCGAAACGTCCAAACCCGCTTAGTTTGCGATAGATCGTTCTCCTCACAGCATTTATCCATGAGGCCAAAATACCGGACCTCGTTCGCCCGCAAAGAGCGACCGCCGCAATCGCACCATGTCTTGTGCAGACCATAGGCTTCCGGCGCGTCGCGCCAACGTAAGCCATTGTGGTTGATGAATATAATACTACTTAGCACGCGCCGGCCATCCCTCGCGCATTGCTGCGCAATGCCCTGTCGGGCAATGGACGCGCGGACTGCCGTGACTTTTCGGGAAGAAAGGTCGCAGGCGCGCCAACTGCTCTTCGGTAAGCCTGAAAAGGTTGCCCATTTTCAACCGCTCATTAAAGAGGCTGACTCATGACAACTGCACGAAAGCAATGGACCCTCAGCGCAATTGATCTTAATTTCCTCACTGAGCGCATTGAAGGCATTAAGGAAATCTGATACACAATTCTTGCTTGATCAATAAACTGGGTCGCATTTTCGATTCTGGGTGAAGAGCTGGATAATTTACCAAAAAAATCCAATAGACTTGTATGCGTCGACCTCCTGCGCGTCTTAGGCGCATTTCTTGTCATCACTCTGCATTCTGATCCCTTGAAGTCGATCAGCCCAAATGCAAGCATTGTGATAACGCAAGGTATCTTGCGGATAGCTGTTCCACTATTTTTTGTTGTTAGCGGGTATTTTCTCGCGCGAACGATCGAAAAAGGGCGCTTCAGGATCTGGGCGACGCGAATTTTCACAATTTATATTGGTTGGACGATTATATATTCACCCATTTGGCTTAGACCTATGATTGGTAAAGATCACCCGGGCCTCCATTTAGCAAAAGTCATCGCAATCGGGCACTATCATCTCTGGTATTTGATTGCGCTATTGCTCGCTGCATTGCTGCTATTTCTATTGATTGAGTGGAATCAGGAGCTCCTTATTCCAGCAATCATCGTGTTCGGACTTATGTTGGGCTTCGGACTTCAATATTACTACTTTTTTGGCCCTGAGGGCGCTGCATTCGAAGCCATAAATGAGGGCGCACTAAATAGATCATTTTTCACTTTTGCTTTACCTTACCTCGGCATAGGATATTTAATTGCGACCCGTGAAAGGATTTACGGGGCTTTGAGCGAACATGCGGTGCCGCTTCTCTTGTTGGGGGGAGCGATTCTAGCTCTAGAGATCGTAAGCAATTTACTTTTTGCAGTAAGACCCAATAGAGCTGACAACCTGATCTCAATGAGTATTCTTGCCCCGACAGTCTTCATAATCGCGCTTAACATCCAAATATCGCTTGGAAAGGTAGAGCGGTTTCTTGGGCCGCTATCACTCGCTATCTATCTTGTTCATAGCGGCGTTTTGCTGGCGCTGCGCCGCGCTACCGACCTTGGAAGCATTGGGCAATGGGCTTGGGCCTGTGTGATCAGTTTTCTCCTTGGGGTACTCCTTGTTCATCCAAAGCTGCCCTTTCGTCGGCTCATCTCATAACGGATTACGCGCCAAACTCATTGATTTTCAGAGCCAGAAGATGACGGTTGCGGCCTGACCGTGTTGTCGTCGTTGTGCCACAGATCCAGCTTTCGCAGCGCCTCGACCTGCCTGTCGAAGCGCTCCTCGTCCAGCAGTTCGTCCCTGAGGCTGCCGTTAGGGTCGGGACCCATTGATTTGGTTGGGCGCGCGTGATTCACTATTCGAAAACGAGCGGTGAACATGTCTGACCTTTTCAGGTTGAGCGATGCGCAGATGGCGCGTCTGGAGCCTTACTTCCCCAAGTCGCACGGCAAGCCCAGGGTTGATGACCGGCGTGTCCTGAGCGGGATTATCTTCATCAATCGCAATGGCTTGCGGTGGCGAGATGCGCCGAGGGAATACGGCCCGCACAAGACGCTCTACAACCGCTGGAAGCGTTGGAGGTGAGTGGCCAAACGCCAGCGGTTTGAGAGAGGCCACGAACGGGGTGTCTTCGCGCGGATAATGGCAGGTCTGGCCGCTGAGCACGGCGAAAAGAAGACCGTGATGATCGACGCGACATATCTCAAGGCCCATCGAACGGCGACCAGCATGGTCGCCAAAAAGGGGGGCGCGGTCGTCTGATCGGTCGAACCAAAGGCGGCATGAATACCAAGCTGCACGCCATCTGCGACAGTCAGGGCCGACCCATCGACCTGTTCCTGACTGCCAGACCCGTCAGCGACTACATCGGGGCGCGTGCCCTGATCAGTGGGTTGCCCAACGTGAAGTGGCTGCTCGGAGATCGTGGATACGATGCCGATTGGTTCAGAGAAGCCTTGCAGGACAAGAAGATACGTCCTTGCATCCCGGGCCGGAAGAAACGGAAGACGCCCGTCCGGTATGACAAGCGCAGATACAAACGTCGCAACCGGATCGAGATCACGTTCGGCAGGCTCAAGGACGGGAGGAGGGTTGCGACCCGTTTTGACCGCTGCCCGCAAACCTTCTTCTCAGCAATCGCACTCGCTGCGACCGTGATCTTCTGGCTTTGAGAGAGAACGAGTCCTGACCCTAGAGGTGTTTCAGCTGGATAAATGCGAAATGGCGCACCCGATAGGATTCGAACCTATGGCCTCTGCCTTCGGAGGGCAGCGCTCTATCCAGCTGAGCTACGGGTGCCTGCGGCGGGTCTTAGAACAAAGCGGAAGCCTCCGCAATCGCAAATCTGCCAAAGCCGAGATCCGCCAGCGCCGAAATATGCCTGTCGTCTCGCCCCGTTACCCTGCGTGCCAGAGGTCCGCGCCAGCGCCCGCCCGGGCACCCGCACGAAAAATCGCGCTGCCTGCTGCGCCCGGGCTTCTTCTCTTTGAAAATACGCCGGGGGTGAGCCGCGCAGCGGCGAGGGGGCAGCGCCCCCTCCCGTCCCAGTCAGCTCAAGCCGCCGGCATGCGGCGCTCGACGATCTCGGCCCACCACGAGCAGCCCGCCGGGATGGCCTCGTCGTTGAAGTTGTACTGCGGGTGGTGCACCGCCGCCGTGTCGCCATTGCCGACGAGGATATAGGCGCCGGGGCGCTCTTCGAGCATGAAGGCGAAATCCTCACCGCCCATGACCAGCGGCGCATCGGCACAATCGCCGGAGACGACGCGGGCCACATCGGCGGCGAACTCGGTCTGCTCCTCGGAATTGACCATCACCGGGTAGTTGCGCGTGTAGTCCACCTTTGCCGCGCAGCCGAGCGCCGCCGCCATGCCGGTGCAGATGTCGTTAATCCGGGTCTCGGCCAGATCGCGGTTCAGTGGTGCCAGCGTGCGCACGGTGCCGCGCATCGTGACCCGCTGCGGGATCACGTTGAAGGCGGTCGATGAGGTCTCGAAGCTGGTCACCGAGACGACGATCTGGCTCACCGGGTCGGCATTGCGGCTGGCAATCGTCTGCAGCGCGGTGACGATCTGCGCCGAGGCGACGGTGGGGTCGATGGTCTCATGCGGCTTGGCAGCATGGCCGCCCTTGCCTTCCACGGTCACCTCGAAGATGTCAGTGGCGGCGAAGAAGGCGCCGGGACGGATGGCGAACTGGCCCACCGGCACGCCCGGCCAATTGTGCATGCCATAGACTTCCTGAATGCCCCAGCGTGCCATCATGCCGTCGTCGCACATCTCTTTGCCGCCGCCGCCGCCCTCTTCGGCGGGCTGGAAGATCACCACCACGGTGCCGTCGAAATTGCGCGTCTCGGCGAGGTATTTCGCCGCCCCCAGCAGCATGGCGGTGTGCCCGTCATGACCGCAGGCATGCATCGCGCCGGGGGTCTTGGAAGCATAATCGAGCCCGGTGTCCTCGAGGATCGGCAGCGCATCCATATCGGCGCGCAACCCGATGACCTTGCCCGAACCGCTCGCCTTGCCCTTGATCACGCCCACGACGCCGGTGCGCCCGATGCCGGTGACCACCTCGTCGCAGCCGAAGGCCTGCAGCTTTTCGGCCACCAGCGCCGAGGTGCGATGCGTGTCGAACAGCAGCTCGGGGTTCTCATGCAGATCGCGGCGCCATTCGGTAATCTCGGACTGCAGCTCTGCAAAGCGGTTCTTGACGGGCATGGGGATGGGTCCCTGTTGTTTGATCATATTTGCCGCGGAGCCTGCCACCCTGCCATGACAGTGGCAAGCTCCGGCGGCGTATGACCCGAGGGAAGACAAAAGCGCGATGCCCTTGCAGCGCGCGAGACACGCGCCCCGCGCCCCGGACGCCCACCCTCAGAGGTTCGGCCCGGGCACCAGTTTGCTGCCATCGGAAAAGCGCGACAGGCGGAAGCGTGTGAGGTCGTGCCCCGGGTCCCTGCCCTGCGCCATATCCGCGACCACGCGGCCAAAGCCCGGCCCGATGCCGAAGCCATGCCCGCACATGCCGGTCGCCACGATCAGCCCCGGGATCTGCGCCACGTGATCCACCACCGGCACCACATCGGGCATCACGTCGATCATCCCCGCCCAGCTTGCCTGCAACGGCACCTCGCCCATCTCGGGGAAATGCTGCGCGAACTGCGCGCGGGTGGAGGCGACCTTGCTGGCATTGGGCTCGGGCGAGAGGATGCGCATCCGCTCGAATGGGGTCTCTTCGTCGTCGCGCCAGCTCCGCGGCGTGCCCCAGGCGTCGGGATAGCCCGCGGGCGCCTTGGCACGGAAATGCACGTCGAAACTGCCCTGCCGCGCCAGCGTCAGATAGGGCCGCGCGTGACGCACCGCATCGGGGCCGAGAAAGAGCTCGGAGAAGGCCGAAGGCGCCAGCGTGTAGCCCCCATCGGCACGCGGGCGGAAGGCCAGCACATCATCCACCGCCGCCTTGTTGACCAGTTGCGGCAGCGGCGCGGTGGCCATGGCGGTGGAGCGCACCGAAAGCTGCGGGATGGTCACGCCATGCCGCTTGAGGAACAGCCCCGACCACGCCCCGCCCGACAGCACCGCCCGCTCGCAGCGGATCGTTCCGGCTTCGGTGACCACGCCGCTCACCCGGCCTGCACTGCGCTCGATCCCGCGCACGGCGCAGCGCTCGCGCACGATCACCCCTTCGGAGGCCGCAAGCCGCGCCAGTTCTGGCACCGCCTGCCACGGCTCGCCCTTCATGTCGGTGGGCGTGTGCAGCATGCCGACCCACGGGCTGTTGGTCGCGCCAAGCTGCGCTTTGGTGGCCTCGGCATCCAGCAGCTCGGAGCTGACCCCCAAAGGCCTCGCCTCTTCGAGCCAGCTGGCAAAGGCCTCCATCTCGGATGCGCTCTTGGCGAGATAGCCTACCCCCACGGTGCGCGTTCCCAGCCGTCCTTCGCAGAGCGTGTCGAGCTCCTGCCAGAGTTGCTGCGCCTCGAGCGCCACGGGGATCTCGGCCATGTCCCGGCCCTGCACGCGGATCCAGCCCCAGTTGCGCGAGCTTTGCTCGGCGGCAATGCGGCCCTTTTCAAGCAGTACAACCTTCAGCCCGGCGCGGTTGGCAAAGAGCGCCGTGCAGGTGCCGATGACGCCGCCACCGATGACCACCAGATCAGCCGCTTCGGGCAGCGCGCCCTGATGCTCGACCGGACCCTCGTCGCGGAAGGGAAACACCACGCTCATGCCAGTCGCTCCAGAAGTTTCTCCATGAAGGCCTGCCCCGCCTGCAACTGCGAGACGGCGATGGATTCATTGGGCTGATGCGCGATGCCGATGTCGCCCGGCCCGCAGACCACCACATCATAGCCGCCGTTCTGGAAGTGGCTCGCTTCGGTGCCATAGCTGACGTGGCGCTTGGCGTTGTCGCCGGTGATCTGCCGCACCAGTTCCTCGGCGCGGTTGTCGTCGGTCGGCGCAAAGGGCGGCAGGTTGAAGGCGTCCTTGACCTCGATCCACGCCTCGGGCCGCACCGCCTGCATCTGCGCGGTCAGCTCGGCAACCTTGTCCATCATGCGGCCGGTCCAATACTCGGGGTCTTCGCCCGGCACCACGCGGAAGCCAAGCGGGAACCAGCAGTCCTTGGCGGTGATGTTCTGCGCCGTGCCGCCGCGGATTTGCCCCACATGCACATTGGTGTGCGGCGGGGTGAACAGCTGCGCCACCGGGCCCGGCTCGGCGGCGGCACATTCGGCGTTCACCTCGTTGCACCACTCGATCAGCTTGGCACCCCACATGATCGCCGACACGCCGGTCTCGAGGATCGAGCTGTGCACCTCGACCCCATGCACATGGATCTCGAAGCTGCGCCCGCCCTTGTGGCCGGTGACAGGCTTCAGCATGGTTGGCTCGCCGACGATCACCGCAGAGGCCTTGGGCACGACACCCTGCATCGCCGCGACCAGATCGATCGCCCCCTCGCAGCCGATCTCTTCGTCATAGCTGAACGCCAGTTGCAGCGGCCGGCTCACGCCCCGGTGCTTGGCCTCGACCAGCGCCCAGATCGCCAGCGCGTCAAAGGCTTTCATATCGGTGGCGCCGCGCCCGTAGAGCCGCCCCTCGCGCTCGGTCAGCATCCAAGGGTCGCTGTCCCAAGCCTGCCCCTCGACCGGCACCACGTCGGTATGGCCCGACAGCACCACGCCGCCCTCGGTCTCCGGCCCCACATGGGCGAAAAGCGCCGCCTTCAGCTCGGGCTCGGAGGGTTTGGCGTGGCGGTGGCTGTCGATGCCGTGGCTGGCCAGATAGTCTTCGGTCCAGCCGATCAGGTCGAGATTGCTGCCGGTGCTGACGGTGGGAAAGGAGACGAGCTTTTCCAGCAGCTCGCGCGGCGAAAGGCGGGTGGTCATGGGGCGTCCTTGGTCTGTCTTCCGAGCCGACCTAATCCCGCCTGCGCGCCAGCCACAAGGGGGCCGGGGCGCATTCGCAGCCTCGCGCCAGCCAAGCGCTGCGCAAAGCGGCCTATTTCAGCGCAGCCTCAGGCGCGGGCGACGCCCCGGCCCGCCGCGGCCCATGCCAGCCCGTCGACCACCGCAGTGAACGCCTCCGATCGGCGCTGCACCGCGCCCGGGCAGACGCTCCGCGCCTCATCCCCCACCAGCGCCATCAGGCTCGAGCCGCCGACCAGCACCACGCTGTCCACCTGCGCGGGCGAGATCTGCGCCAGCATGAGCGTCTCGTAGATTGCCATGCGCAGCGCCTCGCGCATGTCCGACAGCGCCGCATTGAGCGTGCCGGGCGTGACCCGCGCCGCCAGACCCGGCGCGATCATCCCCATGGCGATCTCTGCCCCCGCGCCGCTGTTGGCGTCGATCTTGCCGCGCTCCACCGCGAAGGCCAGCTCATGGCCCAGCTCGTCCTCGATCACCGTCTTCAGGCGCTGCATCTGCTCGGGCGCTTCGGCATGGCGCAGCAGATCCTCCACCGCCCGCTCGGTGTCGCGGTTGTAGAGAAAGGCGATCTTGGCCCATGTGGAAAGGTCGACGTAAAGCGCATTGGGCACCGGCAGCAACCCGCCGCCGAAGTCACGCCGCAACTGTCCGCCCAGCCCCAGCAGCGGCATGGCATGGCGCATCGAAACCGCGTGGTCGAAATCCGTGCCGCCCAGCCGGATGCCGTGGCTGGCGGTGATCGCGATGCCGGTCCCCTCGCTGCGGAAGACGGTGAAATCCGAGGTGCCGCCGCCGATATCGACAATCAGCCCGGTGCCGGTGGTGCCCTCGGCCACCGCGCTGGCCAGCGCCGCCGCCTCGGGCTCGAACATCATCTCCACGTGCTTGAAGCCCGCCGCCTTGTAGCAGCCGCGCAGGTCTTCCTCGGCGCGCGCGTCGCGCTCGGGATCGGCGGAATGGAAATGCACCGGCCGGCCCGAGAGCGCCCGGTCGAAGCGCCGCCCGGCCTCGGCCTCGGCGCGCGTCTTCACTTCCTTCAAGAAGGCGGTGACGATCTCGGCCAGCGTGCGCCGCTTGCCGCCGATCAACCGTTTTTCGTGGAAAAGCGCCGTGCCCAGCACGCTCTTGAGCGCCCGCATATAGCGCCCTTCGTCGCCAGCGATCAGCGCCTCAGAGGCCGCCGCGCCGATCAGCATGCCGCCCTCTGCGGGAAAGAACACGGCGGTGGGAAGGGTCTCGCTACCCGCCTCGATCTGCAGGCGGCGCACCGCGCCCTGCTCGATGATCGCTGCCGCCGAGTTGGAGGTTCCGAAGTCGATCGCCAGAACGTCGCCCGACGCAAATGCTGCACTGTCCATGACACCCTCCGCGGTGGAAAGGCGCCCGGCTACCGAAAAGCGCGGAGCGGAGCAAGGCCCAAACGTCCGCCGCTTCCTCTTGGCGAAAATATCCCGGGGGAGTCCGCCTTGGCGGACGGGGGCAGCGCCCCCTTAGCCGCGCGGGCCATGTCCCTAAAGACCGGTGCCGCGAGCGTGCCAAACGGCAAAGGGCTCAGCCCTTTGCCGCGACCTTTTTCTTTTCCTGCGCAGGCAGCTCGATGTTGATCTCGAGGCTCGAGACGTCGCCGACGGAATCCATCCGGATCCCGACCGCGTCGTCGCTTACCTCGACATACCGCTTGATCGCCTCGAGGATGTCGCGCTGCAACAGCGGCAGGAATTCGGCCTTCGGACCCGACCCGCGCTCATGCGCGAGAAGGATTTGCAGCCGCTCCTTGGCCTGTGCCGACGACTTGGGCTTGCGGTTGAAGGTAAAGCCGAAAACCTTCATGCGCTCCTCCCAAAGAGCCGCGACATGAAGCTGGGAACCTTCTCCCCTTCGATCTTCATCTCCACCTCTTCTCCGCAGAGGCGCGCGACGGCTTCCTCATAGGCGGTGGCGGCGCGGGACTTTTCGTTCAGCGTCACCGGCACACCGACGTTCGAGGCGCGCAGCACCGCGGGGCTTTCGGGGATCACACCCAGAAGCGGGATCGCGAGGATTTCCAGCACATCCTCCACCGACATCATCTCGCCCTCACCCGAGCGTTTCGGGTCGAAACGGGTAAGCAGCAGGTGGCTCTTGATCTGCTCTTCCTCGCCGCGCTCGGCGCGGGCGGTCTTCGAACTCAGAAGGCCGAGCATCCGGTCACTGTCGCGCACCGAAGAGACCTCGGGGTTGGTCACCACCACCGCCTCGTCGGCGTAGTACATGGCCAGCTGCGCGCCGCGCTCGATGCCCGCCGGGCTGTCGCAGATGATGTAGTCGAACTCTTCGCGAAGCTCGTTCAGCACCTTCTCGACGCCCTCTTGGGTCAGCGCGTCCTTGTCGCGGGTCTGCGAGGTCGGCAGCACGTAGAGATTGTCGAGCCGGCGGTCGCGGATCAGCGCCTGATTCAGCTTGGCGTCGCCCTGGATCACGTTGATGAAGTCGAACACCACGCGGCGTTCGCAGCCCATGATCATGTCGAGGTTGCGCAGACCCACGTCGAAGTCGATCACGACGGTACGGTGCCCGCGCGACGCGAGACCGGCGCTGATGGCAGCCGAGGACGTGGTCTTGCCCACGCCACCCTTGCCCGAGGTCACAACGATTACTTTGCTCACTGGCGGCTCCTGTCTAAATGTCGAGGTCAGGCGAACGGCGAAACGATCAGCCGCTCGTCCTCGAGGTAAATCTGCACCATCTTGTGACGCACGTCGGCGCCAAGGCTGTCGGATGTCCGGTAAAGACCGGCGATCGCCAGCAGCTCGGCATCGAGAGACTGGCAGAAGATGCGGGCATTCTCGTCCCCGTCGATGCCCGCGAAGGCGCGACCGCGCATGCGGCCATAGACGTGGATGTTTCCGGCGGCAAAAAGCTCGGCGCCGGAACTCACCGGCCCCACGACCGTCAGATCGCCCTTGTCGGCGATCACCGTCTGGCCAGAACGCACCGGCATGGTGACGATCTTGTTCTCCGGCGCCATGCGCACCGGCTCCGGCGCGGGCTGCGGCTCGGGGGCCGCTTCCGGTGCCGGTGTCGGCTCGGGGCGCGCGCGCTCGGGGATGACCCGCTGCGGGCGTTTCTGCTCGGAACTGGGCAGCGCCCCGCGCAGCGGCGCATCCCGCCCGCCGGTCACGGTGATCAGCCCCAGCCCTGCGGCCGCCTCTTTAAGGGTCTCGCCGCCGCCCTGAATACCAAAGACCGCGAGGTCACGGCGGCGCAGGTCGGCGACAAGCTCGGTCAGCGCCTCCGCGCTCACCTCAGCCTGCGATTGTTCAAGGTCGATGATCACCGGCGCGTCGGTGAAGAAGTTCGGTGTCTTCTCCAGCCGGTCCGCCAGCATCTCGTAGAACCGGGCGTCCGGCGCCGTGCTCAGGCGCAACGCCAGTGCGGTCAGGAACCGCCCCCGGAACTGGAAGGGTTTCAGTGTCGTTCCGACACCTTCGGTGTTGCCGCTGGCGACGTCTGTCTGCACGCTTGGTCTCTGCCTTCTGCTCTCGGGCCCGGCACAAATTCGTGTCTGTGCTTCGTTCCGATCGTGCATAATCATCACACGCCGACAGATCCACCTCCAAGCCCTAATTTTCTCCTTTTAGGCAGAGAAGCGCCGTATGGGTCGCCACAACCCTTAGTAGCCGCTGGCAGAGGTGAGCACGAAATGATCGTGCCCGACCTGCTGATACACGTTTGTCTCTGGCTCGTATCCAACCGGGTGAATGGGCGAGGGAATGGGCTTGAAATTGAGGTCTTTTTCCGACTTCCGGCGGCGCGGATCCGCGATCGGAACCGCCGACATCAGCGCCTTGGTATAGGGGTGCTGCGGGTTCTCGAAAACCGCCGCGCGGGGGCCGATTTCGACGATCCGGCCAAGGTACATCACCCCGACTTTGTGGCTGACCCGTTCGACCACCGCCATGTCGTGACTGATGAAAAGATAGGACAGTCCAAGCTCGGCCTGCAGTTCCATCATCAGATTGACCACCTGCGCCTGCACCGATACGTCGAGCGCCGACACGGCCTCGTCGGCCACGATCAGCTTGGGGTTGAGCGCCAGCGCACGCGCAATGGCGATCCGCTGTCGTTGACCGCCCGAAAGCTCATGCGGGAAGCGGCGCATGAAGCTGCGCGGCAGTTCCACACGATCAAACAGCATGGCCACGCGGTCCATCATTGCCGAGCCCTTGTGAGAGCCGTAATTGCGCATCGGTTCAGCGACTTGGTCGGCAAGGTTCATCTGGGGGTTCAGCGAGGCGAAGGGATCCTGAAAGATCATCTGCATCTCGCGCCGCGCGTCGCGCAGCATGTTCGGCCCCAGCCCCATCACATCAACGCCGTCGAGCACGATACGGCCCTTGTCGGGCTCCACCAGACGCAGGATCGAGCGGCCGCAGGTTGACTTGCCGCAACCCGATTCCCCCACGAGGCTCAGCGTCTGGCCCTTGTTCACGGTAAAGCTGACGTCCTCGACCGCATGCACATTCGCCACCGTCTGGCGGAAGAAACCGCCCTTCACCGGAAAGCGCGTGGTCAGCCCCTCAACTTCCAGCAGCGGCGTGTCGGTGCCGGGGATCGGTTTGATCTCGCCCTGCTCGCGGCCCAGCAGCTTCATCGGCTCGGGCAGCGCCTTGCCGCGCATCTCGCCCAGCTTCGGCACCGCCGCCAGCAGCGCCTGCGTATAGGGGTGCTGGGGCCGCTCGAAGATCTCCTCGACGGTGCCCTCTTCCACCTTGTTGCCACGGAACATGACCACCACGCGGTCGGCCATCTGCGCCACCACCGCCATGTCGTGGGTGATGAACATCACCGCCGTGCCGGTCTCGCGCTTGAGGCGGTCCATCAGGGCGAGGATCTCGGCCTGAATGGTCACGTCGAGCGCCGTGGTCGGCTCGTCGGCGATCAGCAGGCGCGGCTTGCAGGCCAGCGCCATGGCGATCACCACGCGCTGCCGCATCCCGCCCGACAGCTCGTGCGGGTATTGCTTCAGCCGCCGCTCGGGCTCGGGAATGCGCACCTGCTTGAGCAGCTCCAACGCCCGCGCCTCGGCCTCATCCTTGCTCAGCCCGCGGTGAACGCGCAGCCCCTCGGTCAGCTGACGGCCCACGGTGAACACCGGGTTCAGCGCGGTCATCGGCTCTTGGAAGATCATGCCGATCTCATTGCCGCGAATGTCGCGCATCACATCTTGGCTGGCCTTGGCGAGATCGGTCTCGCCGCCGTCCTTGCGATCAAAAATTAGGCGCCCGTTGGCAATCTCGCCGCCGCCGAACTCGATCAGCCGCATCAGAGACAGCGAACTGACCGACTTACCCGAGCCGGATTCCCCAACGACGCAAACGGTTTCGCCCGCATTGATCTCGAAGCTTACGTCTTCGACACCGGCCACCGGGCCGTCTTTTGTCTCGAATTCAACGCGCAGGCGTTCGATCCGCGCAATGGGGGTGTCCAGCATCAGGGCCTCTCCGTATGGGTCCGTGCAAACGCTAAAGGCACCTTTGTCAAAGTGTCAAACCCAAGGCCCACCTGACCCCAAGGCAATGCTTGCATTTTGCGCGCGTTCTGTTTCGATGAGGCCCAAGCGGGATGAGACGAGTGCAAGCGCCGAGGCCAAGGGTCCGGCGTTTCACGGTTTTCCCGCTGATACAAAGAAGAGACCAAACGGTCGATGAAAGGCCAATATGGTCTTAGGTCGATAACAGGGAGTGACCTATGAAACTCAAGACCCTCCTGCTCGGGGCTGCCGCCAGCTTTGCTCTGGCCCCCGCCGCAATGGCGGAGCGCGGCTCCGACGGGCATGTGAACATCATCTATTGGCAGGCGCCGTCGATCATGACGCCCTACCTGTCGAGCGGCACGAAGGACATCGAAGCCTCGTCGCTCGTGCTCGAGCCGCTGGGCCGCTACACCGAGACCGGCGCGCTGGTCCCGTTCCTGGCTGAAGAGATTCCCACCGTCGAAAACGGCGGCGTGGCGGAAGACCTGAAGTCGATTACCTGGAAGCTGAAAGAGGGCCTGCTGTGGTCCGACGGCTCGCCGGTGACCTCGGCTGACGTGAAATTCACTGCCGACTACTGCATGAACCCCGAAGGCGGCTGCGCGCAGCTGGCAAAGTTCGACCACATCACCGCGATCGACACCCCTGACGATCTGACCGTGGTGGTGAGCTTCGACAAGGCCATGCCGAACCCCTACGGTCCGTTCATGGGCGGCCAGTCCCCGATCCTGCAAAAGGCGCAGTTCGAGAACTGCGTGGGCGCGGCAGCCTCGACCTGCACCGAGGCCAACTTCAACCCGATCGGCACCGGCCCCTTCGTGGTCGACGAGTTCAAGCCGAACGACGTGATCTCGCTGTCCGCAAACCCCAACTACCGTGACCCCGCGAAGCCCGCTTTCGCCACCGTCACGCTGAAGGGCGGCGGCGATGCGGAATTGGCGGCCCGCGCGGTTCTGCAGACCGGCGAGTTCGACTACGCATGGAACCTGCAGCTGGCCCCCGACGTCCTCGCCTCCATGGCTGAAGGCGGCGCTGGCACCCCGGTCTCGGCCTTCGGCACCCTGGTCGAACGTCTCGAGATGAACATGACCGACCCGTCGCCGGACCTGCCCGAGGGCGAGCGCGCCACCGTCGCGCATCCGCACCCGATCCTGTCCGACTTCAAAGTCCGCAAGGCGCTCTCGATGGCCATCGACCGCAACTTGCTGACCGAGATCGGCTATGGTCAGGCTGGCCGCGCCACCTGTAACCTCGTGCCCGCGCCCGAGCTTTACGCCTCGGACAACACCGAATGTCTGACCCAGGACCTCGAAGGCGCCAAGGCGCTGCTCGAAGAAGCGGGCTGGACCGACAGCGATGGCGACGGTGTGCGTGAGAAGGACGGCGAGAAGCTGAGCCTGCTCTACCAGACCTCGACCAATGCCGTGCGTCAGGACTTCCAGGCCCTGATCAAGGATTGGTGGCGCCAGATCGGTGTCGAAACCGAACTGCGCAACGTCGACGCTTCGGTGTTCTTCGGCGGTGACCCGGGCTCGCCCGACACCTTCCAGAAGTTCTATGCCGACGTCGAGATGTACGCGAACAACTTCGACGGCACCGACCCGCAGTCCTATCTGCAGATGTACCGCTGCGGCAACGAGCCGAAGCCGTCCTCGCAGTGGCAGGGTGAGAACATCAACCGCTTCTGCAACGAGGAGTATGATGCTCTGCTCGACGAGCTGGCGCAGACCGGCGAGCTGGACAAGCGCGGCGAACTGGCCAAGAAGCTGAACGACATCATCACCAAAGAGACGATGACCATCGTTCCGCTGGTCGACCGTGGCCGCGTGTCGGCGCATTCCAACACGCTGGGCGGTGTCATCCTGAACACCTGGGACAGCGAGCTCTGGAACGCCGCCGACTGGTATCGCACCGAAGGCTGATCCCCTGACACGCACGTCCCCGCCCGGCGCGGGGACGTGCCCTTTTTCGGAAGGTCTGCCCGTGACCTCACCTCTCCGGAACCCGAACCCCGGCACTCTGCCCCGGTTCACTGACGCGGCCGCTGCCGCCTCACGGCGACAGCCGGTTCCGCCGCACGGGCCCCACAACAAAGACACGGAATTCATGACGCACACAGCCCGCATCCATGACCGGTGCCGGACGCGCGCGCTGCATTCGCAGCAAGGACGCGCCCGCCGCCTCGCCCGCGAGGTCCGCACATGCTGACCTATGCGATCCGACGCCTCGTCCTTTCGGTCCCGACGCTGCTGTTCATCAGCTTCGTGATCTTCATGCTGCTGCAGCTTGCGCCGGGCGACCCCATGGCGCAGGTGCCGCTGACGGTGCCGCCCGAGGTGAAGCAGAAGATGCGCGAGGCGCTTGGCGTCGGCGAGCCGGCGCTGGTGCAATACTGGAAATGGCTGGTGCAGGTGTTCTGGACCGAGCCGAAGATTTTCATCGACTGGCTGACCCGCGACACATGGCTGCTCGGCTGGCTGCCCGACACGCATCTCTATCAGGGTGAGCTGCGGGTGATCTCCTGGCAGACCCGCTCGCCGGTGATGGACATCGTGCTGCAGCGCATCCCGCAGACGCTCTGGGTCGTTGGCCTGAGCTATGTGGTCGGCGTGCTGATCGCCCTGCCGATCGGCATCTACTCGGCCTACCGGCAGTATTCGGTCTTTGACCAGGCCGGGACGTTCATCACCATGGTCGGCTTCTCGATCCCGCCGTTCTTCACCGGGCCGCTGCTGATCGTGATCTTCTCGGTCTACCTTGGCTGGTTCCCGTCGATCTACGACACCACTCACGTTGTGAATGACTGGGAGAGCTTCAAGTTCCAGCTCCTGCAGATGATCATGCCGGTGATGGTGCTGGCGCTGCAGACCACCGCGCAGCTGTCGCGCTACATGCGCGCCTCGATGCTCGACAACCTCAATCAGGACTATGTGCGCACCGCCCGCGCCAAGGGCCTGTCCGAGGCCGTGGTGGTGATGATCCACGTGCTGCGCAACTCGATGATCCCGGTGATCACCGTAATCGCGCTTGGCGTACCGGCGATCTTCGGCGGCGCGATCATCACCGAGAACGTCTTCAAGGTGAACGGCATCGGCCAGCTCCTGATCACCGCGCTCTTCGCCAACGACCTGCCGATGGTGATGACGCTGACCTTCATCTTTGCCGTGCTGATCGTGGCCTTCAACCTGATCGCCGACATCCTCTATGGCCTTCTCGACCCGAGGATCCGCTATGACTGAGCCCGTTCCCGCATCCCCCGCCCCGATCGAGGCCCTGCGCGACAAGGGTCCGGACAAGCCGCCGCGTTCGAAGTGGAAGGACGTCTGGAGCCAGTTCCGCAAGCACAAGGGCGCGATGATCGGGGGATTCTTCCTGATCTTCATCACCCTGGGTGTGCTGATCGGCCCCTATCTGTGGACGCTCGATCCGCAGGCGCTGGACATCCGCGCCAAGGACATGCGCCCGGTCTACACCGCGCTTTGGGACAGCACCGCCAAGACCAGCTGGGCGCATCCGCTGGGCAGCGACCAGCTGGGCCGTGACAACCTCTCGCAGCTGATCGCGGGCGGGCGCGCCTCGATGGCCGTGGGCTGGGCGGCGATGATCCTGTCGCTGGTGATCGGTGCCGGCGTTGGCGTGCTGGCGGGCTACTTCCGCAAGCTCGACGGCCCGTTGATGCGCCTGACGGATCTGTTCCTGTCGCTGCCGATCCTGCCGCTGCTGCTGGTGGCCGTGACGCTGTTCCGCCAGCCGCTGCGCGCCAACTTCGGCCCCGAGGGCGGCATGTTCATCCTCATCGTCACCGTGGTCGGCATCACCTCGTGGATGCCCACGGCGCGCATCGTGCGCGGCGACGTGCTGGCGCTCAAAGAGCGCGAGTTCGTGCTGGCGGCGCGCTCGATCGGCACCAAGCCGTTCCAGATCATCAAGCGCCACCTGCTGCCGAACGTGCTCTCGCCGATCATGGTCTCGGCGACGCTGGGCCTCGCCACGGCGATCATCACCGAGAGCGCCCTGTCGTTCCTCGGTGTGGGCTTTCCGTCGGACTTCCCGACCTGGGGCAAGATGCTGGCCGATGCGGTGGCGCGGATGGAAGACTTCCCCGAGCGGGTGATCCTGCCCGGCATCGCCATCTCGCTGACCGTGCTGGGGGTGAACTACCTCGGCGACGGCCTGCGCGACGCGCTCGACCCGCGCATCCGCGGCCGCTGAGCGGCGCACCAGCAGGGTCCGCTACCGGGGCGGGAGGCATTGGCCTCCCGCCCCTTTTCTTGCGCGCCCCGCGCTCTCCCGGCGCTGCGTAGTCGGCACTGCAGAAGATGCGTATTTTTCAAAGAGAAGAAGACCCTGTCGCCCCAAAGCCGCGCCCAGCCTCTTCTTCTCTTTGAAAATACGCCGGGGTGAATTGGCCGTAGGCCAAGAGGGGCAGCGCCCCTCCACACCCCCGCCCGCAGACCTTTCGCAAAAGAAAAGGCGGAGGGGTTCCCCTCCGCCTTGTCGATCCCGTTAAACCGTAGCGTCGCTCAGTAGAGGCCACCCGAGCTGAGTGTGCCGAAGGAGGCCTTCGGGCCCACCGTCGCCTTGCGCCCTGTGGAGGTGGTGACCTCGCGCGGGCGGGTCGAGCCGTCGGGTTGGATCATGTCGAAATTGCCCGACATCGCCCAGCCGCCATCGAGCTGGATGCCAAAGAGCGGCTCTTCGCCCGAGCGGAAACATTCGGCCACCACGTTCGGCCCCGAAGCATCCGGCCCCAGACGCGCGCCGGTGAAGCGGTCCATGTTGAGGAAGTTACAGGCAGGCGGCACTTTGAACTGACCGCCGCCGTATTTCTCGACCGCCTTGAGCATGAAGCGGTTGAACACCGGCCCGCACATGCCGCCACCCGAAGCGCCCCGGCCCAGCGGGCGCGGCGTGTCGTAACCGATGTAGCAGCCCGCCACGATGTTCGAGGTAAAGCCGAGCATCCACACGTCCTTGGCATCGTTGGTGGTGCCGGTCTTGCCTGCCGTGGGCACCGGCAGGTTGACCGTGCGCGAGGCGGTGCCGCGCTGCACCACGCCCTGCATCATCGAGGTAAGCTGATAGGCGGTGACCGCATCCATGATCCGGTCGCGGTTGTTGCGGATGTCCGGGCCACGGCCCGGCGGCAGGTTCGGGTCGGCGCAATCAAGGCAGCTGCGCTCATTGCCCTTTTGATACTCATGGTTGTAGACCGTGCGGCCATAGCGGTCCTGCACCCGGTCGACCAGCGTCGGCTCGACCCGCTCGCCGCCGTTGGCGAACATCGCATAGGCCGAGATCATCTTGTAGAGCGTGGTCTCATCCGCCCCGAGCGCATTGGCCAGCACCCGGCCCATGTGGTCATAGACCCCGAACTTTTCAGCGTAGCGCCCCACCGTATCCATGCCGATCTCTTGTGCGAGACGGATGGTCATCAGGTTCCGCGACTGCTCGATGCCAGTGCGTAGCGGCGTCGGACCGTAGTAGGTGTTCGACGCGTTCTTCGGCCGCCAGACGCCCTGCGGCGTGTCGATCTCGATCGGGGCGTCGATGATCACCGTGGAGGGCGAGAACCCCGAGTCCAGCGCCGCGGCGTAGACGAAGGGCTTGAAGCTGGAGCCGGGCTGGCGCAGCGCCTGCGTGGCGCGGTTGAACACCGAGTTCTGGTAGCTGAAGCCACCCTGCATGGCGATCACCCGGCCGGTGTTCACGTCCATCGCCATGAAGGCGCCCTGCACGCGCGGCACCTGCCGCAGCGTCCAGCGGATGAACGTGCCATCCTGATCGGTGACCATGGCGCGCACATGCACCACGTCGCCGCGCTTGAAATTATCGGCAAAGCTGCCGCGGATCCACGAGATGTCTTCGCGTGGCACCACCGAGGGGCGTTCCGCCGTGTCCGGCGTGTCCTCGATGCCGAGGCGCATCTGGCTGTCGCCCACCTCCAGCACCACCGCCGGCAGCCACTGGCTTTCGAGGTCGATGTCGCGCGCAATCGGCACCGCCGCCAGCGCCGCCCGCCAGTCCTCTTCCGAGCCGAGGCTCTCTTCGGGGATGGTCTTGCCGGAGCCGCGCCAGCGGCCAAGGCTGCGGTCGTAATCCTCGAGCGCGATGCGCAGCGACTGCGCCGCCTCCACCTGCATCTCGGGGTCGAGCGTCGCGCGCACCGAAAGGCCGCCCGAGAAGAACTCGCCCTCGCCGAATTCGGTGGTCAGCTGGCGGCGGATCTCGTCGGTGAAATAGTCGCGCGGCGGCAGCGACTTCTGATAGGGCTCGAAATCGCCGTTCTGCACCGAGCGCAGCGGCTGGCTGACCTCGGTCTCATAGGTGGCCGTGTCGATATAGCCGTTCTCGCGCATCTCGCGCAGAACGTAGTTGCGGCGGTCGAGCAGGCGCTGCTTGTTGCGCACCGGGTGAAAGTCCGACGGCGCTTTCGGCATCGAGGCGAGCATCGCCGCCTCATGCGGGGCAAGCTCGGACAGGCTCTTGTTGAAATAGGTCTGCGCCGCGGCGGTGACGCCATAGGAGTTCTGGCCGAGGAAAATCTCGTTGAGATAGAGCTCGAGGATCTTGTCCTTGCTCAGCGTTTCTTCGAGGCGCGAGGCGAGGATGATCTCTTTGATCTTGCGCTCGATCTTGCGGTCGCCGGAGAGCAGGAAGTTCTTCATCACCTGCTGGGTGATGGTCGACGCGCCGCGCACATCGCGGCCACGGGTGCGCACCGCGTCGAAGGCAGCGGCGGCGATGCCGCGCACGTCATAGCCGTGGTGCTCGTAGAAGTTCTTGTCCTCGGCGGAGATGAAGGCTTCCTTGACGAGATCGGGGATCTGATCGGCCGGGGTGAACAGCCGCCGCTCCTGCGCAAACTCGTCAATGATCTGACCTTCTTGCGAGTAGATGCGCGAGATCGTCGGCGGCGTGTATTGCGCAAGGCTTTCATGGCTTGGCAGGTCGCGGCCATAGATCCAGAAGACCGCGCCAATAGACAGCGCGACCGCCATCACTCCCAGAGTGATGACGCTGAAGATGGCCCCGAAGAACGAGAGAATGAACCTGGTCACAAGCAATGCCCCTTTGGATTGCAGCCCCATTATACAACGCGCGGGCTCAGGTCAAAACACAAGGCTGCCAGAGGGCAGCCCGGAACGGCGATCTCATGCCGGAGCGCGCCGTTCACCCGCCCATTCGCACCGCCTGATGCCGTCCTAATACCGCCAGCCTATTGCCGCCGCAGCCGCGCCAAGGCTTCGTCCTCGATCGCCCATGCGTCGATGCCGTCGCGGATCCCCGCCGCCATGCCCGCGCGCCATGCCGGATCCTGCAGATGATTTAGGTCTTCGGCGGTCGACAGGAACCCCACTTCGATCAGCACCGAGGGGATATCGGCGGCCTTGAGCACCGAGAAGCCCGCCTGTCGCAGCGGGCGTTTGTGCACCTGCCCCACCGCGTTGCGGATGCCCGACACCAGCTGCCGTGCCAGCGCCTTGCCGCGCGGCGCATTGTCGAGCCGCGCCAGATCCATCAGCACATTGGCGACCCGGTCGTCGGAGCCCGAAAGATCGAGCCCGGCGAGAATGTCGTCGCGGTCGTGGCGCTCGGCCAGCGCGGCGGAAGCCGCATCCGAGGCATCCTCGGCCAGCGTGTAGACCGTGGCGCCATGGGCGATGCCCTGTTCGATGGCGTCAGCGTGCAGCGAGATGAAGAGATCGGCGCGTGCGTCATGCGCCAGCGCCACCCGCCCTTCGAGCGAGACAAAGACATCCGCATCGCGGGTCATTAGCACCTCGTAGCCCGCGCGGCGCAACACGTCGCGCAGATCGCGCGCGAAGGTCAGCATCAGGTCGGCCTCGGCGTGGCCGTCGCGCTGCGCGCCCGGATCAATGCCGCCGTGCCCCGGATCGAGGACGATGCGCAGCGGCGCGCCCGGGTTGCGCAGCGGCGCGGCCTTGGCCTTGGCCGGCGGCAGGTCCCAACGCGGATCGCGCGGCACCCCTGAGTGCGCGGCCATCTCGGCGGCGCTCGCCTTGGCCAGTGTCAGGCGCAGCGTCGCGGCGCCGGTCTCTTCCGAGACCTTCATCCCCGCCTTGTCGATGATCATCGGCTGCGACAGCTCGGCCACCAGCCGCGACCAGCCCGAGCGGAACGGCCCCATCCGCAGCGCGCTTACCGCCTCGGCGCGATCCATCGCCGCCGCATCCGCGCCGGTCCAGTCGACCTCGCGGAAATCCAGCACCAGCCGCGCCGGATCGGTCAGGGTGAAGGCGCGCCACGGCACGCCCTGGCTCAGATCGAGGGTCAGCGCGGCACCGCTGCGGCCATGATCCTCGGCGCCGCCGTCCAGCAGACGCGCCTGCCCGCCAAGCCCGGCGCTCTGCGCCTGCGCGCCGCTTGGGCCGGGCGTGGTGCCAAGCATGGCGCAGAACACGCCCGCCGCGATGATCCGGAAAATACTGCTCATCCGCCTGTCTGTCTTTTTGTGGTTGGGCTAGAGCCTAGCAGTCCCGGCCCGGATTCGCACCTGCTTCGCGGCGGATGCGATGATCACATTGCGGCGCGGCGAGGCTGGTGCGGCTCAGCCCCGGCTTGCCATGAAGGTCTTGAGCCGCGCCAGCCCCTCTTCGATCTCCGCCGTGCCGCGCGCGTAGGAAAAGCGCAGCGTCCCCGCCCCGCGCGCCGGATCGAAATCGAGACCCGGCGTCACGGCGACACCGGCTTTCTCGAGGATCTCGGCGGCAAAGGCGCGGCTGTCATCGGTCAGATGGCTGACGTCGGCATAGACGTAGAAGGCGCCATCGGGCGGCGCGATCCGGTCAAAGCCCGCCTTGGGCAGCCCCTCCATCATCAGCGTGCGGTTCTTGGCGTAGACCGCAAGGTTGGCCTGCAGTTCCTCGGTCGCGTCCATCGCGGCGAGCGCCGCGACCTGCGAGGCGTTGGGTGCGCAGATGAAAAGGTTCTGCGCCAGCCGCTCGAACTGCCGCACCTGCGCCTCGGGGACCACCAGCCAGCCGACCCGCCAGCCGGTCATCGAGAAATACTTCGAGAAGGAGTTGATCACGCAGACATCGTCGGAAACCTGCAGCGCGGTCACCGGCTTCTTGTCGTAATCGATGCCGTGGTAAATCTCGTCTGACAGGAACGACGCGCCCCGCGCCTGCACCGCATCGACCAGCGCCGCCAGTTCGGGCTTGCCCAGCATGGTGCCGGTGGGGTTGCTGGGCGAGGCGACCATGGCGCCCTCATAGCCCACCCCGGCAAGGTCCTGCGGGGTCAGCTGATAGCGGTTCTCGGCGGAGGTCTGCACTTCGACCGGACGCAGGTCCAGCGCCTTGAGGATCTGCCGGTAGGACGGATAGCCCGGCGCCCCCAGCGCCACCCGGTCGCCCGCGTCGAAAAGCGCCGAGAAGGCAAGGATGAACCCGCCCGAAGAGCCCGGCGTGACCACCACCCGCTCGGGGTTCAGATCGACGTCATACCATTCGCCGTATAGCCGCGCGATGCGCGCCCGCAGTTCGGGAATGCCAAGCGCCACGGTGTAGCCGAGCGCATCGCTTTCCATCGCCTCGGCCAGCGCCTTGCGGGCGGCCTCTGGCGCGGGCGAGCTGGGCTGGCCCACTTCCATGTGGATGATGTGGCGGCCCGCCGCCTCGGCGGCGCGGGCCTGCTCCATCACATCCATCACGATGAAGGGATCAACTGCCCCGCGGCTTGAGTTTCGCATGTCTCTCTCCCATGGTGACCCGGCACGACGCCTCCGGGCGGAGTACGAAGCTTCAAAGGGAGGGTCAATGCCGCGCGCCACGCTGCGCTTGGTTGCAACGCTCTGCGCCCTGGCCCTGCTGCTGGTGGCGCCCTCTGCGCGTGCCGCCACGCTTTTGCGCGACGCCGACATCGAACACGCGCTGAGCCAGCTGAGTGCGCCGGTGCTGCGCGCCGCCGGGCTGAGCCCGGGACAGGTGCAGGTGATGGTCGTGCAGGACGACCGGCTGAACGCTTTCGTCGCCGACCCCAGCCATATCTTCGTGAATTCCGGCCTGCTGATGAAACTGCCGAGCGCCAAGGCGCTGCAGGCGGTGCTGGCGCATGAGGCCGCGCATATCACCGGCGGGCATATCACCCGGCGGCTCGGCAATATGCGGGCGGCGCGCAACGCCGCTGGTCTGGGCATGGTGCTGGCCGTCGCCGCCGGTGCCGCCTCGGGCAGTGCCGACGCCGCGGCCGGGCTGCTGATCGGAACGCAAAGCTCGGCGCTGCGCAGTTTTCTCGGCCACACCCGCGCCGAGGAAAGCTCGGCCGATATCGCCTCGGTGCGCACGCTGGTCACCGCCGGGATCGACCCGCGTGGCGCGCTGCAGGCGCAGGAGCTGTTTCTCGGGCAAGAGGCGCTGAACGTCGGGCGGCAGGATCCCTATATGCAAAGCCATCCGCTGACCCGCGACCGTTTCCGCAGCCTCGAGGCGCTGGTGGCGGGCGCGAAGATGGCCGAAGCCGATGATCCCGCCGCGCAATATTGGTTCCTGCGTGCCCGCGGCAAGCTCACCGCCTTCCTGCGCGCGCCGGGCTGGACGCTGGACCGGCTGGACCGCAGCGGCAGCCAAGACATCGCGCTGATGCGCGAGGCGGTCGCCCGCCACCGCCAGTCCGATCTTGGCAGGGCTCTGCGGGCGATCGACGGCGCCATCGCGCTGCGCTCCAATGATCCCTTCTATCGCGACCTGAAGGGCCAGATCCTGCTGGAATCGCGCCGCCCCGAAGAGGCCGCCCGCGTCGGCGAGCAGGCCCGGCGCTTGGCACCGCGCAACGCGCAGGTCCTTGGCGGGCTGGGCCGGGCGCAACTGGCGTCAAAGCAATACGCCCCGGCGCTGCAGACGTTGGAAGCCGCGCGCGGTCGCGACTGGGCCGATCCGCGCATCCTGCGCGACATCTCGGTGGCCTACGCCCGCGCCGGCAACACCGGCATGGCCTCGGAGGCCACGGCACAGCGCTATGCGCTGCAGAACCGGATGGAAGACGCCGCCATTCACGCAAAACGTGCATTGGACTTACTGCCACGCGGCTCGGCCCCGTGGCGCCGGGCGCAGGATGTGCTAGACGCATCCGAGCGCGCCGCAAGGAAACGCTGACACCGCCCCCTGCGGGCGCAATTGACCGACGGAGACAAGATGCAATCCCTTTCGACCCGACGCACCGCCCTTCGCCGCGCCGCCGCCTCGCTGGCCGTGGCCACCGGGCTCATGGCGCAGCCCGTGGCGGCCCAGAGCTTTGACCTCGAGAACCTCACCCCCGAACAGCGCGAGGCCTTCCGCGCCGAGGTGCGGGAGTATCTGCTCGACAACCCCGAAGTGATCATGGAGGCGGTGAGCGCGCTCGAAGCCAAGCAGCAGCAGCAACAGGCCGCCGCCGACGAAGACCTCGTCGCCGCCAACGCTGGCGCGCTCTTCGATGACGGCTACAGCTGGGTGGGAGGCAACCCCGACGGCGACGTGACCATCGTGGAGTTTTCCGATTACCGCTGCGGCTATTGCCGCAAGGCCTTCCCCGAGGTCGAGCAGCTGGTGCAAAGCGATGGCAACATCCGCATCGTCATCAAGGAATTCCCGATCCTCGGGCAGGACAGCGTGACCTCGTCGCGCTTTGCGCTGGCCACCATGCTGGTCGAGGGGCCGGACGCCTACAAGCAGATGCATGACGCGCTGATCTCGCTCAAGCAGGAGCCGAGCGAGCCGGTGCTGTCGAAACTGGCGGACACGCTTGGGCTGGATGGTGAGGCCATTCTCGCCAAGATGAGCGATCCCGAGGTCGACCGCCGCATCAAGGAAACTCATGAGCTGGCGCAGCGCCTGCAGATCAGCGGCACGCCGACCTTCGTGTTTGGCGACCAGATGCTGCGCGGCTATGTGCCGATCGACGGGATGCGCCAGATCGTCGACCAGATCCGCAGCGAGGGCTGAGCCCTACTCTGCCGCGTCGGCGACCCCGGTCGCCGACCGCACCCCACGTCCGGCCTGTGGCGTCCTTTCCACCGCGGCCTCTGCGCCAGCCTCCACGCTCCGCACCGGCAGACAGAGCCTTGCGCAGGTGCCGCGCCCGCCGCGCCCGGACGCGAGCTCGAAGCTGCCGCCCGACTGCTCTGCAAATCCGCGCAGCATCGCCAGCCCCAGCCCCGATCCCTGCCCCACCGGCTTGGTGGTGAAATAGGGCTCGCAGACCAGCGGCATCAGATCGGCGGCAATGCCGGGGCCACTGTCGCTCAGCTCAAAGCAGACAGACCGCCCACGCCGCAGAACCGCCAGTTCAAGCGTGCCACCCGTCGGCATCGCGTCACAGGCGTTCTTGACCAATTCCAGAAGGCAGGCCTGCAGCCGCGGCGCATCCACATGCACATCGGGCAGATCGGGCGCGACGCTCAGCGTCAGCCGGTGGCCCGGCCCCAGCACCGCAAGGGCGCGGCGCTGCACCTCGCGCGCCTGACTGGCCGGAAGCACCGCCAGCGGGCTGAGCGGCGCGCGGCTGGCCGTCGCCAGCAACTGCCCGGTCAGGTCGGCCCCGCGCCGCGCCGCACGCTCGGCCTCGTCCAGCAACTCGTCACGCTCTGCCGCGCTGCCGGTCAGCCGCGCCAGTTCCAGATTGCCCAGAACGGCGGTCAGCAGGTTGTTGAAATCATGCGCAACGCCGCCGGTGAGTTGCTCCAGCGCCCGGCCCCGCGCTTTGGCCAGCGCCTCGCCTGCAGCAATCTCCAGCGCCTCGCGGGTGCGCAGCGCACTCCATGCGACGCGGCAGAAGTAGACATAGCAGATCACCAACGCCGCGCTGATCAGCACCGTATCGGGGGTGCCGGGATCGACGTGCCAAAGCCAACCCGCCCGCGCAAGGATACCCACCGCCATCAGCGACAGATCGAGCACCAGCAAAAGCCGCAGGTGCACGCGGTAAGACAGCGTGTTCAGCAGCGCGACGAAGACGAACATCAGCGACAGGATCGACAGCGCAGGCTCGCCCTGCATCCACAGGATCATGCCCCCGGCGATATAGGTCAGCCCCGAAAGGATCAGCGTCAGCACCGGCAGCAGCAACCGCAGGCGATAGCCGGTGTCGGGAAGCGTGGTCACGGCGAGGAAATGCAGGCCAAAGATCACGATCATGCCCGCCAGCCACGGCAGCATCATCGGCACATCCATGAAAGCCCATATCGCCAGAGAGGCGAGGCTGATCAGCGCGACGCTCAGCAGCCCTTGCGCGCGCCGCAGCCCCTCGAGACTGCGCAACGCGGTGAAATCCAACAGTTGACCGGCGGGCGGGATGACCCCTTCGAGTGCACTCGCCCGCTGCACGAGACTACTCCGCAGCCTGCGCTTTGGCGGCCTCGTCGGCCTCGATCTGGGCGGCCTTCTTCTCGACCTCTTCGACGATGTGGTCGATCATTTGCTCGTTGGACATCTTGTGGCTGGCCTTGCCCGCCAGATAGACCATGCCCGAACCCGCACCGCCGCCGGTAAAGCCGACGTCGGTCATCAGCGCCTCGCCCGGTCCGTTCACCACGCAGCCGATGATCGACAGGCTCATCGGGGTCTTGATGTGCTCCAGCCGCTCTTCGAGCGTTTCCACCGTCTTGATCACGTCAAAGCCCTGACGCGCGCAGGACGGGCAGGAAATGATGTTCACGCCGCGGTGGCGCAGGCCGAGGGATTTGAGGATTTCGTAGCCGACCTTCACCTCTTCGACCGGATCGGCCGAGAGCGAGACACGGACCGTGTCGCCGATGCCCATCCACAGCAGCTGGCCAAGGCCGATGGCGCTTTTGATGGTGCCCGAGGTCAGCCCGCCCGCCTCGGTGATGCCGAGGTGGATGGGTTTGTCGGTGGCTTCCGCCAGCCCCATGTAGGCGGCGGACGACAGGAACACGTCCGAGGCTTTCACGCTGATCTTGAACTCGTGGAAGTCGTTGTCTTCCAGAATGCGGATGTGATCGAGCGCGGATTCGACCATCGCCTCGGGGCACGGCTCGCCGTATTTCTCGAGCAGATGCTTTTCGAGCGATCCGCCGTTCACCCCGATGCGCATAGAGCAGCCGTGGTCGCGCGCGGCGGCGATCACTTCGCGCACGCGCTCGGGGCTGCCGATGTTGCCGGGGTTGATGCGCAGGCAGGCGGCGCCAGCTTCGGCGCTTTCGATGCCGCGCTTGTAGTGGAAATGGATGTCGGCGACGATCGGCACCGGGCTTTCACGCACGATCTCTTTCAGCGCCTTCGAGCTGGCCTCATCGGGCACCGAGACGCGAACGATGTCGGCGCCCGCCTCGGCGGCGCGCTGCACCTGTTCAATGGTCGCCTTGACGTCGGTGGTGACGGTGTTGGTCATGGTCTGCACCGAGATCGGGGCATCCCCGCCCACCGGCACGTTGCCCACCATGATCTGCCGGGATTTGCGGCGCTCGATGCTGCGCCATGGGCGGATCGGGTTGTGGCTCATGCGGAAGGACCCTCCTGAGGGCAGTCATTTGTACTCATGTCCAACATAGCCCCCGTGGCGTCATGAAACCAGAGGGGCCCTGCCTCGTCCGCAAGGGAAAGGATCGCGATGGCGTGAGCGTGTGGCGGGCCGGATGCGCTCAGTCGGCCCGCACGTCGCTGGAAAGCTCGGCCACCACCCGCTCGAGATCGGCGTCGCGGCTGATGTCGGCGACCTTATAGGCGCGGGTGAGGTTATCGACCGAAAGCTGCAGGTTCTTGGTGACCGTACCGCTAGCGCCGACCGGACCGTAGGTCTGGCCGTTGACCGCGAAGTAGACAGCCCCAGACTTGCCGACGCGCAGGCTGGCGGGGTCCTGCGTGGCAGGCGCGGTCCAAGTGTCCCCGGCGCGCATGGTCTTCTCGAAGATCACCGAGCCATCGGCGGCGCGCACGCGCACCCATGCCGGGCGCACGGCGATCATCGTCACACCAGGCGCGCTGTCCTGAAGCACCTTGGGCGCGCCGGGCTGCGTTGCGACCTCGGCACCGGCCTGCGCAAGCTGAACCTGCGGCGCGGCGGCGGGCACGATGCTCTCGTTCAGTTTGGCGAGCACACGCTGCAGATCGCCATCCTGCTGCGGTTCAGCAGGCTGATAGGCGGCGCTCACCACTTCGGGCACCAGTTCCACATCGCGGGTCACCTGCCCCTTCGGCCCGAGCGGGCCGAGGGTCTGACCGTTGGTCGCCAGATAGAGCGCGCCCGACTCGCCAACGGTGAGCTTGGCGCTTTGCTGGCCCTCGGGCACGGTCCATGTGTCGCCGGGCTCCATCACCCGCTCGTAAAGCACGTTGCCGCTGTCGCCGCGCACGCGCACCCACGCGGGACGCACGGCAAGCAGCGTCACGCTCTTGCTGTCCAGCACCGTACGCGGCAGCGCGGTGGCGCCGGGCTGCTGCGCCGCCGGGCCAGCGAGACCGGCCACCTGCAGCGCCGCATCGGCGGGATTGGTATCGACCTGCGGCAACTGGTTGCGCGACGCCTGCGCGAAGGCGCCCACGGTCGACGGATCGAGCGAGGAGATCGGCGCATCGCGGGCCACCAGAACCGGAACGTCCAGCGCCTTGGGCCGGTAGAGCCGGTCCAGCGCCTCGTTCGACGGCGGCGAGAAGGGCCCTGCCCCCTCGGCGCTGGCGACGTCTTCGCCGCCCGCGTCTTCGGTGATTTCCTCGGCACCCTGCACCGGGTCGAGATCGCTCAGCACCAGCGGGGTCTGATCCACCGGCGCAACCTGCACGCGCTGCACTTCGCGCAGCACCGCAAAGCCGCCGTAGCCGATCCCGCCCAGCAGGGCGACCAGCACCAGCAGCGAGCCGATGGCGCCCGGCTCGATCCGCGAGAAGAAGCTGTCACCCGCAGGCACGAAGGGCATGCGCGGCTGTTCAAAGATGTCACGGGCCATCGGCGCGGGCAGATCGCCCTTTCCCTTGCGGATCGTCGAGGCCTTTTCGGACATGCCATGCGCGACGGCAAAACCGCTCTCTTCGCAGAAGAGGCGATAGCATTCGTCCGGGTCCATGTTCAGGTAACGGGCGTAAGAGCGCACATAGCCAGCGATGAAGCCGGGTGTGTCGAACGCCGAGGGATCGCAGTTCTCGATGGCGGCGATGTAACTGGCTTTGATGCGCAATTCCCGCTGCACGTCGAGCAGGGATTTGCCCATCGTCGCGCGTTCGCCGCGCATCACATCACCAAGTTGCAACGTAAAATCATCGAAGCCCCGCGGAGTTGTCTCCGCGTCGAGCTGTTCATCAGACATACGAGGGGAATTACGCCCTATCATGCGTTCCGCCTTGTGCTCCACCGTCCCAGACTGCGCCTGCCAAATCACGGGCTCGCGATTCGGGTCGCGGCCTTTATTGATGGTAGGTTAGCACAGAACAACTAAAATGACAGAATTTCAGGGTTACATCGGCGTTGATCTGCGCAGGCTGCGTGGGTTTTCCACAATCAACTTGTGGCAACGCCAGAACAAAACAAGTCCCCGCGATTTAGGAAACCGCAGGGACCGCATTGGTTGAGTTAGCGCCGGAAGCGATCGCGCTCAGGCGCTGAGTTCCTGACGGTTAAGCGCGCAATGCGACCAAAGCTCGTCCATGGCGCGCACCAGCTTGTCCATCTCGTCAGGGCCATGCACCGGCGACGGGGTGAAGCGCAGACGCTCGGTGCCGCGCGGCACGGTCGGGAAGTTGATCGGCTGCACATAGATGCCGAAACCGTCAAGCAGCATGTCCGACAGCTTCTTGGTGTGCACCGGGTTGCCGACGATCACCGGCACGATGTGCGAGCCGTGATCGATGATCGGCATGCCAAGCCCTTTGAGCCGCAGCTTGAGGATCTTCGCTTGGGTCTGGTGCCGCTCGCGCAACTCCTGATCCTGCTTGAGATGCGCGATGGACGCCGCCGCCCCTGCCGCCACAGCGGGCGGGATCGAGGTGGTGAAGATGAAGCCCGGCGCGTAGGAGCGCACCGCGTCACACATCTTCGCCGAGGCCGCGATGTAGCCGCCGAAGACGCCAAAGGCCTTGCCCAGCGTGCCATTGATGATGTCGAGCCGGTGCAGCAGGTTGTCGCGCTCGGCGACACCGCCGCCGCGCGGGCCGTACATGCCCACCGCGTGCACCTCGTCGAGATAGGTCAGCGCGCCGAACTCGTCGGCGAGATCGCAAAGCGCCTCGATCGGGCCAAAGTCGCCGTCCATCGAGTAGACCGATTCAAAGGCGATCAGCTTCGGCGCGGCGGGATCATCCGCCTCCATCAACTCGCGCAGGTGCTGCACGTCATTGTGGCGGAAGATGCGCTTGGCGCCGCCGTTGCGCTTGATGCCCTCGATCATCGAGGCGTGGTTCAGCTCGTCCGAATAGATGATCAGGCCAGGGAACAGCTTCGGCAGCGTCGAGAGCGTCGCGTCATTGGCGATATAGGCCGAGGAGAAGACCAGCGCGGCCTCTTTCTGGTGCAGGTCGGCCAGTTCAGCCTCGAGCCGCTTGTGATAGACCGTGGTGCCCGAGATGTTGCGCGTGCCGCCAGACCCGGCGCCGGTGGCGTCGATGGCTTCGTGCATCGCGGCCAGCACAACCGGGTGCTGCCCCATCCCAAGGTAATCGTTCCCGCACCACACGGTGATCGGCATCTCGCTGCCGTCCGCTTTGCGCCACGTCGCGTGGGGGAAACGGCCGTTCTTGCGTTCGATGTCGATGAAGGTGCGATAGCGGCCCTCGGCATGCAGGCGGTCAAGGGCTTCGTCGAGCTTCGCGGTGTAGTCCACCGGTATCTCCTTCCTTCATCTATTGTTGGCCGCGTTTGTCGCGGCGCCCATGTGGTCTCAGGGCCACATTCACGGTTTGGATTGGATACCGACCACGGCGCTCCATGTCCACGCTTTAGAACGAGACTAAGCGTCGCGCCCTTGATTTGAATCAAGACTTTCGGAGTAATGTTTCAAGGTCGGGTTTCCCATACTGTTCGCGTGACGCGCATCAGCGCAGCCTGTGACCCGAAAGCAGCCGCGGCGAAACGCCCGCAGCGGCACATGAAATCCCGCCACTGCCCCTTGCTTTCAACGCCCGTTCTGCGCTTGGAGGCGTGAAACGCCCCGGACCTGCGCGCTCTGGACAGTGCCGGGCCGGGTGGTAGGCTCCGCGCAACTCTCAAGAAGGAGCGCCCCATGGCTCAAGAAAACGTGTCTCTCGACACTGTGCTCAGCAAAATCGACGACGACCTTCCGGCCTCGCTCGATCGTCTGCTGGACCTGCTGCGAATCCCCTCGATCTCGACCGACCCCGAATATAAGGACGCCTGCGACAAGGCCGCCGACTGGCTGGTCGCCGATCTCGCCAGCATCGGCATCGAAGCCAGCAAGCGCCCCACCCCCGGCCATCCGATGGTTGTGGGCCATGTGGACGGACCGGGCCCGCACGTGCTGTTCTACGGCCACTATGATGTGCAGCCGGTCGATCCGCTGAACCTTTGGAACCGCGACCCCTTCGATCCGGCCATCGAGGAAACCGCCAAGGGCAAAGTCATCCGCGGCCGCGGCTCGTCGGACGACAAGGGCCAGCTGATGACCTTCATCGAGGCCTGCCGCGCGTGGAAAGCCGTGCATGGCTCCCTGCCCTGCAAGATCACCTTCTTCTTTGAAGGCGAGGAAGAGAGCGGCTCGCCCTCGCTGATCCCCTTCATGAAGGAGAACGCCGAAGAGCTGAAAGCCGAGATCGCGCTGATCTGCGACACCGGGCTGTTCCAGTCCAAGACCCCGGCGATCATCACCCGCCTGCGCGGGCTGCTCGGCGAAGAGCTGACCATCAAGGCCGCCGACAAGGACCTGCACTCGGGCATGTATGGCGGCGTCGCGATGAACCCGATCCGCGTGCTGACCAAGATCCTCGGCGGGCTCTTCGATGAGAACGGCACGATTCAGGTGCCCGAGATCTATGAAGGCGTGCCTGACCTGCCGCCCGAGATCCTCGATCAGTGGAAATCGCTGAACTTCGACGATGCGGCCTTCCTTGGCGGCGTCGGCCTGTCGCAGCCGGCGGGCGAGAAGGATCACCTGCCGATCGAGATGATCTGGTCGCGCCCCACCGCCGAGATCAACGGCATCTGGGGCGGTTACACCGGCGCGGGCTTCAAGACCGTGCTGCCCGCCGAAGCCTCGGCCAAGATCAGCTTCCGCCTCGTTGGCACGCAGGACCCGCAGGCGATCCGCAA
Organism: Salipiger sp. ABN3_019; assembly: GCF_056158605.1. Taxonomy (NCBI): domain Bacteria; kingdom Pseudomonadati; phylum Pseudomonadota; class Alphaproteobacteria; order Rhodobacterales; family Roseobacteraceae; genus Salipiger; species Salipiger sp. ABN3_019. The sequence continues at coordinate 1,514,873 of NZ_JBSWTP010000009.1, read as the reverse complement.
GAACTTCCGCGCCTGGGTCGAGGCGCAGGTGCCGTCCGACTGCTCGGTCGAATGGAAGGACCACAGCTGCTCGCCCGCGTCCGAGATGAACACCACCCACCCCGGCTTTGAGGCGGCGCGCAAGGCGCTCGGCGACGAATGGGACGATCCGGCGGCTTATGCGGGCTGCGGCGGCTCGATCCCGATCGCTGGCTACTTCCAGAACATCCTCGACATGGATGCGATGTTGGTGGGCTGGGGCAAGGACGACGACCAGCTGCACTCGCCGAACGAGAAATACGACCTCGAATCCTTCCACAAAGGGATTCGCAGCTGGGCCCGGATCCTCGATGCGATGGCCAATGCTGCTTAAGATTTAGGTAATATTTTCGGCGGGGCGACGAATTTTCGCCCTGCCAACCCCCGTGTTTGCAAGAATTTTAGTGATGCCTTGTCAGACAGGCGACACATCTCAAAGCCCTTATTTTTACGGCTCTCTGACGCACCCATCCGAAGGGATAGGTGAGCGGCGCGAACGGATCGCCAATTTCGCCAAGAAGATATCCAGTCCGAGCCATATTCGCCGCCACATTTCGCCACAATCCATTCCTACCGTCGATTCTAACGGGAGCGTCACGACCGCCCCGGTCGGCAGAAAGCCGGCACGAATTTGGCAGAAGGAGCTGGGAATTGATGAGAGCCTACGCCATCCGCAAGATGACCCACGCCGATTTCGACGCCCGCGTGAAGCGCGTCGATCCGAAATTCGCCCGCTTCGGGCATCAGGCCGGCGCGGCAAGCACCGCGCGCGCCGCCAAGCGCCCGATCCTTTCAGGTCTCGTTGGGTTTGTCTGGGCCGGGATCGTCATCGCCGTCGCCCGCAACCAAGCTCAGATCGCAGACAGCCTCGCGCAGGGCAGCCTGCCGCAGGAATATCACGTCTACGTCTTTGGAATGCTCGCAGCGCTGCTCGCCGTCTCCGGCGTGGTCGCGGTCATGCACCTGCTGCGCTGCGTCGGCCGTCGCGCCGGGGAGCGCGGCAACTCGCTCAGCCTCGTCACCGGGATCGTCGCCGCCGTGGTTCTGACGCAAGTGCCCGCCGAAGTCTATGAAACCGGCCTTGGCCTGCTTGATGAGAACTCCCGCAATGTGATGCTCGCCGCCGGTAACTCGGTGCGCGGCCCGGCGGGCCTCGAGCTCAGCGGCACCACTTTCCTCAGCTCGCTGGGCAACTGATCCACCGCGCCGGGGGACCCCGGCCCGTAGAAGACCACCCGGAATATAGCCCCGGATAAGACCACCGCTCACGACCTATTTAACGAACCCCTCAGAGCGCGGCTCAGAACAGGCCGAAGAACCTGTCGGGCAGACAATACTGCCGCGCATCCTCGGGTCGGTCGAACTGCCAATAGCCCGTCTCGCCGCGCGGCGCCCAACTGCGATGCATGCGCCGCCGAACCTGCGCGAAGTCGAACCCCTCTTGCATCGGCAGCTCGGCAAATCCTTCGAACAGCGCCCGATCCTCGCCCCGCGCCTCGGCAAACCAATGCCGCCCGATCGCCGCCTGTTTCACCCCCACGCCCACAGCCTCTGTCACCGCGTTGCGCCGGTCCATGGCCGCCACATATTGCGCGAAATCGCAGTACTTTAGGTGGAAAAGATAAAGCGGCTCCGGCGTGAACAGTTTCGATGCCTGCGTGTAATGCCCGCCCCGCGCGATCTTCGTGCCCAGCGACAGCACGCAGGGCTTGGAATAATGCGGCGCAAGCCGCACGTGGCGGCGCGGGCCAAGGATGCTGTCTGTCAGTTCGGCCGGTTCGCGGTCGATCCGGTGCACCACCTCCAGCCCCACCGGCGTCAGCACCCGGCGGATGGGCTGCTGCGCGAGGAAATCCAACAGATTGCCCTCTGCCGGGTCCAGCACCACCAACTCGTCCACATCGCCGACGATCACATGCCGGTAGTAGCTGCGCAGCCCGTTCACCAGACCGTTGAGCAGCCGCCAGCGCTTCATGTCGAAGTTCGGATGCGGATCGCCGGGAATGCCGATGAGGTTGCAGCCCTGCGCCAACTCGGCAAGATCAGCGCTGCGTCCGTGGTTGACGATATAGCAGTTCTCACGCCCCAAAAGACGCCCGTAATGGCGCAGCCACGCCTCCAGAAAGAACCTATCGTCGCGCACCATGGTGACGGCGGCGGCCACGGTCTGCATGTCGGTCTCCTCGCTTTGCCGCCCCGGCGGCCCCTGTAAAGCCCGAGCATAGCGCCTTGTGGTAAAAAGAGAATCGCCAATCGACCGCGCCGCCGTTATCGTGCCATGCAAAGCACGAGGCCCAGATGATCACGCAGGAGTTCCGCAGCACCGGCTGGCAGTTCCATCTGCCCGCGCCGCAGACGCCCAGCATCCCCCGCCGTTCTCCCGCGATCACCCGCTATCAGGTGTTTGGCGAGCGCAGTTCCGGCACCAACTTCCTCAAACGGCTGATCGGTCGCAACACGCCTCTTACCCCGACAGAGGATCTGGGCTGGAAGCACGGCTTCCCGCAGATGACCGCCATCCCGCAGGACGTGCTGATCCTGTGCGTGACACGCAATGCCGCCGATTGGGCGCGCTCGATGCATGCGCGCCCGTGGCACTGCCCGGCGCCGATGCAGCGCCTGCCGTTTTCCGAGTTCCTGCGCGCCGAATGGGCCACCATCGCCGACCGGCCGCGTTATTTCCCACAGGTCGCGGCGCTGGGGGGCGTGGGTCAGCCGCTGCAACACGACCGCCACCCGCTTACTGGCGCCCCGTTCCCCGATCTTTTTGCCCTGCGCCGCGCAAAGCTGCAGGGGCTGCTGAGCTTCTTCAACCGCGGCGGCGCGCTGCTCTTTTGCCGTCTGGAGGCGGTGCAGGCCGCGCCAGAAGGTTTCCTGACGGCGCTTCGGGGCAGCCTCGGCCTGCCCGCGCCCGAGGGTCCTTTCCGCCCGGTGCACAAACGCCTCGGCAGCCGCTTCCTGCCCGCCGTGGACGAGCCGCGACCGCAGACCCCGGCGCATCTGTCCGAGGCGGACCTCGCCTTCCTGCGCAGCCGCCTTGATCTGCCGCTGGAGGCGGCGCTCGGCTACAGCTACGAGGCTTGAACCAACGGCGCGCACGGGATCTGTGCATCCGCGCAAATTGCGCGGCGCCGCGGCATGACCGATCTTCCGGAAAACCGCTTCCCGAGCCCCAAACCCGCTTCCCGAGCCCCGGAGACCCTGATGTCCCTCGCCAACACCAAGACCGCCTATGGCGCCGTCACGCGCAGTCTGCACTGGCTGACCGCGCTCGGCATCCTGATCATGATCCCGCTGGGCTGGATCGCCCATTTCGCGCCGTGGGAGACCGAGGCGCAGCTCGCCGTGAAAGCGCAGCTCTTCTCGGCGCATAAGACCATCGGCGTCGCGCTGTTCTTCATCGCGCTGTTCCGCATCCTCTGGGCGCTGACCCAGACCAAACCCGCGCCGCTGCACCCCGAGCGCCGCGCCGAAGTGCTGGCGGCAGAAAGCGTGCACTGGCTGCTTTACTCGGCGCTGGTGATCGTGCCGCTGTCGGGCTGGATCGAACATGCCGCCACCGAGGGCTTTGCGCCGATCCTCTGGCCCTTCGGTCAGGACCTGCCTTTCGTGCCAAATTCCGACAGCGTCGCCGAAACCGCCGCCTCGGTGCACTTTCTGGCGCAATGGCTGCTGGTGGCGGCGCTGGCGCTGCATGTGGCCGGGGCGCTGAAACACGCGGTGATCGACCGTGACGGCACGCTGGCGCGCATGCTGCGCGGCGCCGAGGGCGGCAGTCATGGCGCGTCGCATGTGGTGCTGCGCCCGGTGGCCCTCGCCCTCGCCGCATGGGTGGCGGTGATCGGCGGCGGCGCGGCGGCGGGCATGTTCAGCACCGAAGAGAGCCCCGCCGCGCCGCAACTGGCCGAGGCCCAGTCCGACTGGCAGGTCACCGAGGGCACGCTTGCCATCAGCCTCGTGCAGATGGGCAAGGAGATCGAGGGCAGCTTTGCCGATTGGACCGCACAGATCGCCTTCGAGCCGCGCGAGACCCCGGGCAAGGCAGGCGAGGTCACCGTGCAGATCGCCATCCCGACGCTGACCCTCGGCTCGGTCAGCAAACAGGCCATGGGCGCGGATTTCTTCAACGCCGAAGAGCATCCCACCGCCACGTTCACCGCCGATATCCTGCGCGCTGACAGCGGCTATGAGGCCCAAGGCACGCTGACCCTCAAAGGCGCTGAGGTGCCGGTCACCCTGCCCTTCGATCTGACGCTGGAGAACGGCACGGCCACAATGCAGGGCAGCACCACGCTCGACCGTCGCAACTACGAGATCGGCGGCAGCATGAACGACCCCGACCAGCTGAGCTTTGAGGTCGCTGTCGATGTGGCACTCACCGCCACAAGAAACTGAAGACCCTTGAAGACCCGGCGCGGCGCCCCACCCGATGGCGTCGCGCCCGGCCGCCATGGCGTGCCATGCGTATTTGGAAAGAGAAGAAGCTCCCTTGCCACCTCCCGCTTCTTCTCTTTCAAAATACGCCGGGGGAGTCCGCGTCAGCGGACGGGGGCAGCGCCCCCTCCTGCCGCTCCGCCAGGCGCTCTGCCAGGCACTCCGCCAAGCACTCGGTGTGTCACAAAGCACCGGCAAGGCCGCGCAAGGTATCTGGCCCAGACCGCGGCGCCGTGGTACTCCGCGCGCATGACCCAGATCACGATCCGCCGCCCCGACGACTGGCACCTGCACCTCCGCGATGGCGAGATGCTGGCCGGCATCGCCCCCGAATCCGCCCGCCACTTCGGCCGGGCGATCATCATGCCCAACCTCGTGCCGCCGGTGGTGACCGGAGATGACGCCGCCGCCTACCGCGAGCGCATCCTCAATGCCCTGCCCGAAGGCAGCGATTTCACCCCGCTGATGACGCTTTACCTCACCGAGACCACCGATCCGGCGGATGTGGCGGCGGCGCATGAGAGCGGGTTGATCACCGCGCTGAAACTCTACCCCGCAGGCGCCACCACCAACTCCGCCTCGGGCGTGCGCGATTTCGACAAGGTTCGTCCGGTGCTTGAGCTGATGGCCGAGCGCGGCATCCCGCTCTGCGTGCACGGCGAAGTGGTGGACGGCGACATCGACATCTTTGACCGCGAGGCGGTGTTCATCGACCGCGTGCTCGATCCGATCCGCCGCAGCACCCCCGGTCTGCGCGTGGTCATGGAGCATATCACCACCAAGCAGGGCGTCGATTACGCCCGCGCCGGTGGCGACGATCTGGGCGCAACGATCACCACGCACCACTTGGTGATCAACCGCAACCACATCCTCGTCGGTGGCATCAAGCCGCACTACTACTGCCTGCCCGTTGCCAAACGCGAAGAGCACCGGCTGGCCCTGCGCGAGGCTGCGACGTCGGGGGATGCCAGCTTCTTCCTCGGCACCGACAGCGCGCCCCATGCTGATCCGGCCAAGGAAAGCGCCTGCGGCTGCGCCGGTTGCTTCACCGCCACCAATACGCTGTCGATCCTCGCCGAGGTCTTTGAACAGGACGGCGCGCTGGACAAGCTCGAGGCCTTCGCCTCGCGCAATGGCCCGGCCTTCTACCGTCTGCCGGTGAGCGAAGAGGTTGTGACCCTGACCAAGGGCGCGCCCGTCACCTACCCCGGCAAGATCGAGACCGGCGCCGGACCGGTGACCGTCTTTGATCCCGGTATGCCGCTGCACTGGCGGGTCGAGGACTAAGTCCAGCGGGGGCGACGCCCCCGCATGCGCTTTTGCTTTGTCGTGCTGTGCACGACGGGGGCCCTGCCCCCACAGTCACCTTGGGTTTGTCGTGCTGTGCACGACGGGGGCGCTGCCCCCGTACCCCCGGCGTATTTGCGGAACAATGAAACAGGGGCGCGGCGCGCAATGCGCCCTTCCCGAACGCGCGCTTTCGCGCTAAGGCGGGCGCGGTTTTCAAAGGAGCTGCCCCATGATCCCCTCGTCCTATCCCTCGCAAGAAGAAATGGCCCGGCTGACGGCCCGGATGCTCTGGGAGATTGGCGCGGTGCATTTCATGGGCGACGCGCCCTTCAAGCTGGCCTCGGGCCTGCCCTCGCCCGTCTACATCGATTGCCGGACGCCGATCTCGCACCCGCGCATCCGCTCGACGCTGATGGATTTCCTGACCGTCACCGTCATGCGCAACGCCGGCTTCGAAGCCTTCGACAATATCGCCGGCGGCGAGACCGCGGGCATCCCCTTTGCCGCGCTGGTGGCCGAGCGTATGGCGCTGCCGATGACCTATGTGCGCAAGAAGCCCAAAGGCTATGGCCGCAACGCCCGCATCGAAGGCAAGATGACCGAGGGCCAGCGCGTGCTGCTGGTCGAGGATCTGACCACCGATGGCGGCTCCAAGCTCAGCTTCGTCGATGCGATCCGTGAGACCGGCGCCACCTGCGCCCATACCGCGGTGATCTTCTATTACGGCATCTTCCCCGAGACCACGAAGACGCTCGGCGATCACGGGGTCGAGCTGCATTACCTCTGCACCTGGCACGATGTGCTGGCCGAGGCCAAAGAGCGTGGCGGCTTCGAGCCCGCGACGCTGGCGGCGGTCGAGGCCTTCCTCGAAGACCCGCGCAAATGGCAGGCGGAAAACGGCGCATAAGCGCATTTTCTTCGGGCGAAGAGGCCTCCTCTTCGCCCGGCACATCGCACCAAATGTTGCGAAACCCCGCGATCCTGCTACGATATCTTCACGAGCAGAACCGGGCGCCGGGCCCATTTCCGGTTATCCCGAAATAGTCCACAGAGATTTCCAGATTGGTCCGCGACCCGCGGCGCGCTATGACGCTTGAACCTGCGGGACTCGGGGGAGCCAGCGGGACATCAAAGGGACAAAAAGACGTCGGACCATGGCGACATGGGCCAAGGGGACAGGCATGAACGATCACAGCGTATTCAACGCCACGGGCGTCGAGGTCGAGCAGGCTGACACGATGCCGCATTCGATCGAGGCCGAGCAGCAACTGCTGGGCGCGATCCTGACCAACAACGATGTCTACGACCGGGTCGCGGCCATCCTCGGCCCGCAGCATTTCTACGACCCGGTGCACCGCCGCATCTTCGAGATCGCCGCAGCGCGGATCGCCAAGAACAACCTCGCGTCCCCGGTGACGCTGAAGGCGTTCATGGAAGACGACGAGGGCCTCAAGGAACTGGGCGGTCCGGCCTATCTGGCGCGCCTCGCCGGCGCCGCGGTCTCGAGCTTTGCCGTGCGCGACTACGCGCAGATGATCTACGATCTGGCGGTGCGCCGCGATCTCATCGGATTGGGCCGCGATATCTCGGCCCGCGCCACCAAGGTCGACGTGAAATCCGAGCCGCGCGAACAGATCGTGCAGGCCGAACAGGCGCTCTACAAGCTCGCCGAACAGGGCCAGACCGAGGGCGGCTTCCAGTCGTTCCTGCGCGCCGTGACCGATGCGGTGAACGTGGCCAACGCCGCCTATCAGCGCGAGGGCGGGCTGGCTGGCGTCTCGACCGGCCTTATCGACATGGACAAGAAACTCGGCGGTCTGCACCCGTCGGACCTTCTGATCCTCGCCGGGCGCCCCTCGATGGGTAAGACCTCGCTGGCCACCAACATCGCCTTCAACATCGCCAAGGCCTACAAAAAGGGCACCCGCCCCGACGGCACGGAAGGCGCCATCGAAGGCGGCGTCGTCGGCTTCTACTCGCTCGAAATGAGCGCCGAGCAGCTGGCCGCGCGCATCCTGTCGGAAGCCGCCGAAGTGCCCTCCGAGCAGATCCGCCGCGGCGACATGACCGAAACCGAGTTCCGCCGCTTCGTCGACGCGGCAAAGAGCCTCGAGGCCTGCCCGCTGTTCATCGACGACACGCCCGCCATCCCGATCGCCCAGCTTGCCGCCCGCGCACGGCGCCTGAAGCGGACCCATGGCCTCGACGTGCTGATGGTCGACTACCTGCAGCTGGTGCGCGGCACCGCCGAGAACCGCGTCAACGAGATCGCCGAGATCTCCATGGGCCTCAAGGCCATCGCCAAGGAGCTCAACATCCCGGTGATCGCCCTGTCGCAGCTCTCGCGTCAGGTGGAAAGCCGCGACGACAAACGCCCGCAGCTGTCGGACCTGCGGGAATCGGGCTCGATCGAACAGGACGCCGACGTGGTGATGTTCGTGTTCCGCGAGGAATATTACGTGGAGCGCGAGAAGCCCTCGGATGACCGGCTCGACGAAATGGCCGCCTGGCAGGAACGCATGGAGCGCCTGCACGGCAAGGCCGAGGTGATCATCGGCAAGCAGCGTCACGGCCCCATTGGCACGGTGGAACTCAGCTTCGAGGGCCGCTTTACCCGCTTCGGCAACCTCGTGCGTCCTTGGCAGAACGGCGAAGGCGACAACTTCTAAAGTCCGCCTCTTCCTCTTGGCAATAATATCCCACGGGGGTGCGGGGGTGTGAAACCCCCGCAGGGCCTTGGCTCGCCACGCCCACTCTCCGCGGCCCGCCCCCCTGCCTGCCGCCCGCCTGCTCCGCCTGCCTGCCCGCGCCAGAGGCCCTGCCCGCACAGCAGGACCGCCTCGCGCCCCACTTCGGCGCTTTCCCTCTTGACGCCCCCTGCCCGCGCGGCAATCAACGCGCCATGGCACAGGCACAGCTCACCATCGATCTCGATGCGATCCGCGCCAATTGGCGCACCCTCGACGCCCTCTCCGATTGCGAGACCGGCGCCGTGGTCAAGGCAAACTCCTACGGTCTCGGCGCTGATCGCGTCGCGCCGATGCTGGCGCGCGAAGGCGCGCGGCGGTTCTTCGTCGCCACCTGCGAGGAAGGTGCGGACTTGCGCAAGGCGCTTGGGCAGGGTCCCGAGATCAACGTCTTCGGCGGCCATATGGCGGGCGATGCGGCGCTCATCCGCGACGCGGCGCTGACCCCGATGATCAACTCCATCGAGCAGATGCTGCGCCACGCCGAAAGCCTTCCCGGCCATCCCTTCGGCGTCCAGCTCGACAGCGGCATGAACCGGCTGGGGCTCGAGGCCGACGAGTGGCTGGCCCTGCGCGACACGGCGATGAAGCAGAAGCCGCGACTGATCATGTCGCATCTCGCATGTGCCGACGAGCCGAACCACGGGATGAACGCCCATCAGCTGCGCAACTTCCGCGAAATGACCGAGGGGCTCGACGCGCCGCGCTCGCTGTCGGCCACGGGCGGCATCCTGCTGGGCAAGGACTATCATTTCGACGTCACCCGCCCCGGTATCGGGCTCTATGGCGGGCTGCCCTTCAAAGAGGCGCATCGCGTCGCCGCGCTGCACATCCCGGTGATCCAGACCCGCGAGGTGCAGACCGGCGAGTTGGTGGGCTATGGCAACGCCTTTGTGGCGCGCTCGCCGATGAAGGTCGCGACGATCTCTGCCGGTTATGCCGACGGCCTGATCCGCGCGCTGGCGCCCAAGACCTATCTCTGGGCTGGCGAGACCCGCTGCAAGCTGCTGGGCCGCATCTCTATGGACCTGATCACCGTCGATGTGACCGCCGTCGAGCAGGTGCCCGAAACGCTGGAACTGCTCGGCCCGCATCAGACCGTCGACAATCTGGCGCGCCATATCGACACCATCGGCTACGAGATCCTCACCTCGCTCGGCAACCGCTACGCGCGGGTCTACCGCGGCGGATGAGCCTTGGCGCCGCCATCGCCGCGCCGGTGATCGCAGCGCTCGGCGCGCTTGGCCGCGCGGTGCTGCGCGGCCTGGCCTCTGCCGGGCGGCTGACGCTCTTTGGGCTTTCGGCGCTCAGCCATATTCTGCGCCCGCCGTTCTATGGCCGCGAGGTTCTGCAGGCCCTGCTGCACATCGGCTGGCTGTCGCTGCCCGTGGTGGGCATGACGGCGATCTTCACCGGTGGCGCGCTGGCGCTGCAGATTTACTCCGGTGGCGCGCGCTTCAACGCCGAGGCGGTGGTGCCGCAGATCGTCGCCATCGGCATGGTGCGCGAATTGGGGCCGGTGCTGGTCGGGCTGATGATCGCCGCCCGCGTGACCTCTTCGATCGCCGCCGAGATCGCCACGATGAAAGTCACCGAGCAGATCGACGCGCTGGTCACCCTCTCCACCGATCCGATGAAATACCTCGCCGCGCCGCGCCTGCTGGCGGCGCTGCTGACCGTGCCGCTGCTGGTCGCAGTGGGCGATGTCATCGGCATCGCCGGCGGCTACGCGGTGGCCACAAGCTCGCTCGGCTTCACCCCGGTGGCCTACCTCAAGAACACGCTCGATTTCCTCGAGCCGCTGGATGTGCTTTCCTCGCTGGCCAAGGGCGCGGCCTTCGGTGGCATTGCCGCGCTGCTGGGGTGCTACTACGGCATGCATTCGGGCCGCGGCGCGCAGGGCGTCGGGCGCGCCACCAAATCTTCGGTCGAAGCAGCGGCCATCCTCATCCTTGCGGCGAACTTTTTGCTCACGGGGGTGTTCTTCTCGGCATGATCACCCTTACGAACCTGCACAAGAGCTTTGACGGAACGCCCGTGCTGCGCGGCGTCGACCTGACTGTGCCCAAGGGTAGCTCGATGGTGATCATCGGCGGCTCAGGCACCGGCAAATCCGTGCTGCTCAAATGCATCCTCGGCCTCACCACCCCCGACAGCGGGCGTATCGAGGTGGACGGGCAGGATGTCAGCCAAGGGGCCCGGGGTGCCCGCGACACGCTGATGCCGCGCTTCGGGATGCTGTTTCAGGGCGCCGCGCTCTTCGACTCGCTGCCGGTCTGGCAGAACGTTGCCTTCCGCCTGCTGCGCGGTCCGCAGCGCCGCCCGCGGCGAGAGGCGCGCGAGATCGCCATCGCCAAGCTCGCCCGCGTCGGCCTCGGCCCCGAAGTCACCGACCGCCTGCCCGCCGAACTGTCGGGCGGCATGCAAAAGCGCGTCGGCCTCGCCCGCGCCATCGCCGCCGACCCCGAGATCATCTTTTTCGACGAGCCGACCACTGGTCTCGATCCGATCATGGCCGGGGTGATCAACGCGTTGATCCGCGAGATCGTCACCGAGATGGGCGCCACCGCGCTGACCATCACCCATGACATGAGTTCGGTGCGCGCCATCGCCGATCAGGTCGCCATGCTGCATGCGGGCACGATCCACTGGAGTGGGCCGGTCGGCGAGATGGACGGTGCCACAGACCCTTACCTGCAGCAATTCATCCATGGCCGCGCCGACGGCCCAATTGAGGCCGTGCGATGAGCCTTTTCGAACCCACGCCGCTGCTGCTCTCTTTCATCCTGCTGAAAAGCTTTGGTTATCCCGCGGTTTTGGCGCTTCTGTCGCTGCTGCGCGCGCTGGGGGCCCGCGGCCCGGCGCAGCTTGCGGCCCTGCCCTCGCTGCTGATGGCTGCGCTGATGCTCTACGCCGGGCTCGCGCCGGCGCTGCAAGTCACGCAAAATCCGCTCTACCCCTCCCTGGCGCGCGCGCTGGCCTTCGGTCAGGGGCTGCCCGCCCTGCTGATCGCCTCGGCCCCGCTCGCGCTCAGCGCCTGTCTCGGCGGCCGCCGCTGGCGCTGGATCGATGCTCTGCACCTGCTGCTGGTCATCGCCCTCCTTGGCCTCTGGCTCGCCACCCATTACATCTGAGCCGCGCCTCCTGCCCTTCTTCTCTTTCCAAATACGCCGGGGGAGTCGCGCGACGCGCGACGGGGGCAGCGCCCCCCTGTCTTACCTGTCTTCCCGTAGCCCTCGGTCGCCCATGCTGAAATACGCCAATCTCGCGCTCTTCGTCCTTTACCCCATCGCTTGGACCGCGCCGCTGATGCGGGCCGGGCTGCTGCCGCTCTTCAGCCTGTCGGAAATTAGCGTGCTGTCGGGCATCGCGGCGCTCTGGCGCAGCGACATCTTTCTTGCGCTGGTGGTGGTGGTCTTTGCGCTGGTCGCGCCGATGTTGAAACTGGGCGGCCTGGCGTTGATCCAATTCGGACGCCTGCCCCGCAAGCATCTGCCGCTGATCAACGCTTTGGGCAAGCTGGCGATGGCCGACATCTTTCTGGTGGCGGTCTATGTGACGCTGATCAAGGGCATGGGCGTGGGCCGGATCGAGACCGGCTGGGGCCTCTATCTCTTCACATTCTGCGTGCTTGCGTCGCTGCTGGTCGGGCTCTGCGAGAGCCGCAAAAAGCTCCTCAAAGCGCCCTCACACGCCGCCGAGTGAGAAAATCCGAAAATTTTTCGCATTCAATCCGAGAAAAAAACTCAGGCTAAATTTCTTCGCAAGAACTGCATGAAACATGCCTTTTAGAGGCCTGAACGGCAAAGTTTTTTGGGAACAATTGCAATTCTGCCACTTGGATTGTTCGCCCTGAACCCCGACATCTCATTAAAGTTAACTTTTTTCTCTCCTTTCGGTACACTCGACCTATTCTAATCACAAACGGTTCATTCTTTGGCTTTTTCTTGGGAGTCCCCGCATGGTGTCCCAACTTCGCGACGCAGGTCTTGCCCTGCACTACATCCTGCAAAGGCTGGCATTCATCACTGTGGGTGTTGTCGGTCTTGCTCTACTCATCTGGACAGGTGCCGCTCTGGCCGGGCTCGCGCCCTGGCTTGAGATTGATCTCAGTCTCGGCGGTCAACCGGTTGAGAACGCGGGGCTCTGGGTCCAATGCACTCTTGCTGGCATTGCCCTCGTCCTGATGTCTTTTTTGCCCAATGCGGCGCATGTGATGGCGCTGGAGCGCTCGCACCGGTCGTTCCAGATCGGCATGCGCGACATCGCCCGCGCCTATACGATGTCGCATCGTGCCGACCGGGAGGGGGCGTTCAAGCTTCAGTCCGAATTCGATTCGGTGCGCGAGCGCATAGCCTATCTGCGCGATCATCCCGATCTGGCCGAGCTCGAGCCTTCGGTGCTCGAGGTGGCGGCGCAGATGAGCCATGTCTCACGCGATCTTGCCCGCACCTATTCCGACCGCAACGTCGAGCGCGCAAAGGACTTTCTCATTGCACGGCAGCAGGAGGTCGAGGATTTCAACCAGCGCATCGAGAAGGCCAAGGCCGCTGCCGTCGAGATTCGGCGCTGGCACGAGCGGCTGGAGCTTGACGAGTCGATCGCGCAGGCGCAGCTGGCGCGGCTGGTGGACGAGCTTGAGGACATCCTGCCCGAGATCCTGCCCGAAGCGACGGTCAGCCTTGACGGCCCTGCCCCCGAAGAGGTCGAGGCCCCGCAGCCCGATCGCGTCGTGACCCTGCCGCGCGCAGCGGAATGAGCAGCGGAATGATCTGTGCCGGTGGGGGCGATGCTCCCGCCGGATCATGGGCCCTCACGTCAACGCCGCGAATAAAGTAGGGGGCGCTGCCCCCTCTGCGGCTGCGCCGCATTCACCCCGGCGTATTTTCAAAGAGAAGAAGAGCTTGGCCCAACGTGATCGAGCGCGCGGCAGCGCTTGCGCCGGGCGCGGCAAGCGGGCAGAAACCGCGCATGGCCAAAGCATCCCCGAATTTCGTCTGTCAGTCCTGCGGCAATATCACCTCGAAATGGTCGGGGCGGTGCGATGCCTGCGGAGAATGGAACACCATCACCGAAGAGGTGCCGCTGTCGCAGGGCCCCTCGGGCAAGGCGCTTGGCGCAACGCGGGGCCGCAAGGTGGCGCTCTCGGATCTCGCCACCACCGAGGCCGCGCCGCCGCGCACCGCGTCGAAGATCGACGAGCTTGACCGGGTGCTGGGCGGCGGGCTGGTGCCGGGCTCGGCCATTCTGGTGGGCGGCGATCCAGGCATCGGCAAATCCACCCTGCTGCTGCAGGCCGCTGCAGCCTTCTCGCGCGCCGGTCAAAAGGTGATCTACGCCTCGGGCGAAGAGGCGCGCGCGCAGGTGCGCATGCGCGCCCAGCGTCTGGGGCTGGCCGAAGCGCCGGTGCAACTGGCCGCCGAGACCAACCTGCGCGACATTCTCACCACGCTGGAGGCTGAAAAGCCCGGGCTGGTGATCGTCGACTCGATCCAGACCATGTGGGTGGACAATGTCGCATCGGCGCCCGGATCGGTGGCGCAGGTGCGCGCTGCCGCGCATGAGCTGACCACCTTCGCCAAGCGCCATGGCACTTCGGTGATCATGGTCGGCCATGTCACCAAGGATGGGCAGATCGCCGGGCCGCGGGTGGTGGAGCATATGGTCGACACGGTGCTCTATTTCGAAGGCGAACGTGGCCACCAGTTCCGCATCCTGCGCTCGGTGAAGAACCGTTTCGGCCCGGCCGATGAAATCGGCGTCTTCGAGATGACCGGCGGCGGGCTTGCAGAGGTGCTCAACCCCTCGGCGCTGTTCCTGTCGGAGCGCGGCACCCCGGCCCCCGGCTCGGTGGTGTTTTCCGGCATCGAAGGCACCCGCCCGGTGCTGGTGGAGTTTCAGGCGCTGGTCGCCCCCACCCCGCAATCGCAGCCGCGGCGCTCGGTGGTCGGCTGGGACGGCGGGCGGCTGGCGATGATCCTCGCGGTGCTCGAAGCGCGCTGCGGCATCCCCTTTGCCGGGCTCGACGTCTATCTCAACGTCGCGGGCGGCATGAAGATCAACGAGCCGGCGGCGGATCTTGCCGTTGCGGCCGCGCTGCTTTCCGCTCGCGAGGATATTGCGGTGCCCCCGGAAACCGTTGTTTTCGGGGAAATCAGCCTCTCTGGCGCGCTGCGCCCGGTCGGCCAGACCGAAAACAGGTTGAAAGAGGCGCAAAAACTTGGTTTTTCCAACGCGATCCTGCCAAAAGGCGGAAAGGCCACGGGCAAGAGCGGCATGTCGCTCAGTCAGATGCCCGATCTGGTCACGCTGGTGGGAGAGGTGTTCGGCGCCGGATAAGGCGCGGCACCGATCAGATTTTACAAGACGAGGGGCGCGAGGCGCATGGACGGATTCACTATCATCGACGGGGTGGTCGCGCTCGTCATCGTGCTGTCGGCACTGCTCGCCTACTCGCGCGGGCTGGTGCGTGAGGCACTGGCGATCCTCGGCTGGATCGTCGCGGCGATCCTTGCCTTCATCTTCGCACCGCAGGTGCAGCCGCTGGTCAAGGAAATCCCAGTTCTGGGCGATTTCCTCGCAGACAGTTGCGAGCTTTCGATCATCGCGGCCTTTGCCGCGGTCTTTGCACTGGCGCTGGTGATCGTCTCGCTCTTCACCCCGGTGTTCTCGAGCCTCGTGCAGCGCTCGGCGCTCGGCGGGCTGGATCAGGGGCTTGGTTTTCTCTTCGGCGTGGCGCGCGGCGTGCTCCTCGTGGCGATCGCCTTCTTCGTCTACGACACGGTGATCACCTCGCAGGACATCCCGATGGTCGACAACTCGCGCTCGGCTGCGGTCTTCTCGCAGTTCACCGACCGCATCGAAGAGCAGAACCCCGAGGCGGCGCTTGGCTGGATCACCCTGCAGTATGAGCAGCTGGTGGGCATCTGCGAAGCACCCGCAGGCAGCGACGCCTGAGCCGCGGGCCCTTCGCGGGGCGGCGCTGGGATCAGGGCTACACGACCACATGATCAACATGGCCGCGCTTTCGGGCGCGGCTTTTTCTTGCGCGGCGGCCTGCCCCGACACCCGCCCGGACAGCTGCCCCGACACCTGCTTGACGGCGTGCGTGGCGAAAGGGGCACGCTTGACGCTACGATCACGCAGTCGCGCACAAGTGTTAGCGCAGCCCTTGCCTTGCCGCGGCGCGGCGTGCATATGCGAAGCTTCCGTGACACAGGCCCTTCATGCCAGTATGAGGGGGCTGTCCCCAGCCTAATTGGATTCGGAGCTGCCCTTGTCCGATCGCCAGATGCCCCCCGCTCATCCCTTTGATTTCGACGCCGTCGATGCCGACAAGCTGCACGAAGAGTGCGGCGTGTTCGGGGTCAACGGGGTCACCGACGCGGCGAACTTCGTCGCCCTCGGCCTGCACGCGCTGCAGCACCGGGGACAGGAAGCCGGCGGGATCGTCTCTTACGCCCCCGAACACGGGTTCAACTCGGCCCGCCGCTTCGGCTACGTGCGTGACAACTTCACCCGCGCCTCGCTGATGGAAACGCTGCCAGGTCAGCTTGCCATCGGCCACGTCCGCTACTCGACCGCCGGCTCGAAAGGCGCGGCGATCCGCGACGTGCAGCCGTTCTTTGGTGAGTTTTCCATGGGTGGTGCCGCCATCGCCCACAACGGCAACATCACCAATGCCGACGCGCTGCGCCGCGAGCTGATCGAGCGCGGCTCGATCTTCCAAAGCTCGTCGGACAGCGAATGCATCATCCACCTGATGGCCCGCTCGCTGCAACGCGACATCCCGGCCCGCATGGAAGACGCGCTGCGCCGCGTCGAGGGGGCCTTTTCGGTGGTCGCCATGACCCGCACCAAGCTGATCGGTGTGCGCGACCCGCTGGGCGTGCGTCCGCTGGTGCTCGGCAAGGTCGGCGACGACGGCTATGTGCTCAGCTCAGAGACCTGCGCGCTCGACATCATCGGCGCCGAATACGTGCGCGAGATCGAACCGGGCGAGATGGTCGTGATCTCGGGCGGCAAGGTCGAAAGCCGCCGTCCGTTCCGCCCGCAGCCCTCGAAGTTCTGCATCTTCGAGCATGTGTATTTCTCGCGCCCCGACTCGATCATCGGTGGCCGCTCGGTCTATGAGACCCGCCGCCAGATCGGCGTGGAGCTTGCCCGTGAAGCGCCAGTGGAGGCCGACCTCGTCTGCCCGGTGCCCGACAGCGGCACCCCGGCGGCGATCGGCTTTGCCCATGAGAGCGGCATCCCCTACGGCATGGGGATCATCCGCAACCAGTACATGGGCCGGACCTTCATCGAGCCGACCGAGCAGATCCGCAACATGGGCGTGCGCCTGAAGCTCAACGTCAACCGCGCGCTCATTCAGGGCAAGCGGGTGATCCTCGTCGACAACTCGGTGGTGCGCGGCACCACCTCACGCAAGATCAAGGAGATGATCCTCGATGCGGGCGCCGCCGAGGTGCACTTCCGCATCGCCTCGCCGCCCACCGCGTGGCCCTGCTTCTATGGCGTGGACACGCCGCAGCGTGAAAAGCTGCTGGCCGCTACCATGTCGGAAGAAGAGATGCGCGAGCATCTGGGCGTCGACAGCCTCAAGTTCATCTCGCTCGATGGTCTTTACCGCGCCGTCGGTGCCAGCGAGGAAGGCCGCAACAACAAGTGCCCGCAGTATTGCGACGCGTGCTTCTCGGGCGAATACCCGGTCGAGCCCGCGGACATGATCGAGAAGGGCTTCAAGCTCAAGACCGCGGCGGAATGACGCGCCGGCTGCGAGCCCTTTCGCCGGGGCGCCAGCCGTTTTTCGCATATGACGCGACGTGACAAGCACCCCACGGGGACGTGACCACACGTCCCCCTTTTTATGCCCGCCGAGCTTCTTTAATTGGCTGCATCCCCCGCAGTTCAAAGAGGAGAGAAGGCCATGGCAAATTCCACCCCAGCCAATGTCGCGTCCAACGCGACGACCAAGGCGCCGCTGCCACGTGGCCTTGCCCTTCTCGGCGTGCGCAGCGCCGGACGCGCGCCGCGAGCCTTGGTGCGCCTTGCCAGCGGGCGAGTGGTGATCGTGGGTGTCGGCTCGCGCATCGGCCGCCAGAAAGTGGTCGCCATCGACGCCGACCGCATCGCCCTCTCCAGCGGCGGTGCCGCGCAGTGGCTCGAGATCCCCTGACCGCCATCTGCTTGCGGGCAACCGCATGACCCCGCGCGGCAATTGACATTCCCGCGCCGCGCAGAGAAAGAACGGGCATGAGTGAACAGATCGCCCTTGTCACCGGTGCCTCGCGCGGGCTGGGTTTTGCCCTCGCCGAAGCCCTTGCACCCGCCTACCACGTGGTCGCTGTCGGTCGTACGATCGGCGGGCTCGAAGATCTTGATGACCGGATCAAGGCCCGCGGCGGCTCTGCCACGCTGGCGCCGATGGACATCACCAAGACCGACGCCATGGCGCAGCTGTGCCGCTCGATCTGGGACCGCTGGGGCGGCGCGGCGCTTTGGCTGCACACCGCCGTTCACGCGGCGCCGCTGACCCCGGCCAGCCATCTCGACGCCAAGGATCTCGAAAAATCCATCGCCACCAACCTCACGGCGACCGGCGTGCTGATCCCCTACGTGGCGCCGCTGCTGGGCGAGGCGGGACGCGCGGTGTTCTTCGAAGACGACCACGCGGGCGAGAAGTTCTACGGCTCTTACGGCACCACCAAGGGCGCGCAGATCGCGCTGGCCCGCAGCTGGCAGGCGGAAAGCGCCAAGATCGGCCCGAAGGTGGATATCGTGCAGCCGCTGCCGATGAACACCACCACCCGCATGCGCTTTCACCCCGGCGAGGACAAGGAGGCGCTGGCCTCTCCCTATGCCGAAGCGGCGCGACTGCTGTCGGAACTGGGCATTCTCTAAGCCGTCGAACCTGAGACCAGTGGCCTAAGCGGGCGCTTCCACAGCGCCCCTCGGCCCTGCGCCCATTGCCTTGCCAAGAGGCGCGCGTCGCTACTTCTGAGACACACCTGAGACCGGATCGCATCAGCGCCGCTTTGCGGCTGCGCTGCGCCTTGCCCCGCCGCAGGCCATTCCCTATGCAAGTCCCATAACAGGGACCCAATCCATGCGCATTCTCATCACCAATGACGACGGCATCAACGCTCCGGGCCTCGCCGTTCTGCAGGCCATCGCCGAAGAGGTTGCCGGGCCCGAGGGCGAGGTCTGGACCGTCGCCCCGGCCTTCGAGCAATCCGGCGTCGCCCATTGCATCAGCTACACCCATCCGATGATGATCGCGCAGATGGGTCCGCGCAGCTGGGCCGCCGAGGGCAGCCCCGCCGACTGCGTGCTTGCCGGTCTGCATGACGTGATGAAGGACTGCCCGCCCGATCTGGTGCTTTCGGGGGTCAACCGCGGCAACAACTCGGCAGAGAACGCGCTCTATTCCGGCACGCTTGGTGGCGCCATGGAAGGCGCGCTGCAGGGGCTGCCGTCGATCGCCCTGTCGCAATACCTCGGGCCGCGCACCCGCGAGCTGGAAAACCCCTTTGAAGGCGCTGCCACCCATGGCGCCGAGGTGGTCCGCCGCATCCTTGCCTCGGGCACCAAATCCGATGGCGACTACCGGCTGTTCTGGAACGTCAACTTTCCGCCCTGCCCCGCCGGTGAAGTTCTGGGCACCCGCGTCGTGCCGCAGGGCCGCCGGGCTGGCACCAATTACGCGGTAGAGCCGCATATGTCGCCTTCAGGGCGGCGCTTCCTGTGGATACGGGGCGGCGACCAGCGCCAGCCCGCGCCCGCGGGCACCGATGCCGCCGCCAACCTCGAAAGCTATATCTCGGTCACGCCCATGCGCGCCGACCTCACCGCCCATGACGCACTTGCGGGGCTGGAGGATGCCTTCGCATGAGTTTCGACGCAGAAGCCAAAATGCAGCTCCTCTTTGCCCTGCGCTCGCGCGGGGTCACCGACAGCCTCGTGCTCGAGGCGATGGAAAAGATCGACCGCGGGCTCTTCGTGAAGGGCTACTTCACCGACCGCGCCTATGAGGACATGCCGCTGCCCATTCCCTGCGGGCAGACCATCTCGCAGCCCTCGGTCGTCGGGCTGATGACGCAGGCGCTGAACGTGTCGAACCGCGACAAGGTGCTCGAAGTGGGGACCGGCTCTGGCT
Source organism: Salipiger sp. ABN3_019 (assembly GCF_056158605.1). NCBI lineage: Bacteria > Pseudomonadati > Pseudomonadota > Alphaproteobacteria > Rhodobacterales > Roseobacteraceae > Salipiger > Salipiger sp. ABN3_019. The sequence goes on along the minus strand of NZ_JBSWTP010000009.1, from coordinate 1,495,226 downwards.
ATCAGGCCGCGATCCTCAGCCAGCTGGCCCGGCGCGTCTATACCGTGGACCGCCACCGCAGGCTGGTCGTCGAGGCGCGCAAGGTCTTTGACGCGCTCGATCTGTCGAACATCACCGCATTCACCGCCGACGGCAGCTTTGGCCTGCAGGACCAAGCACCCTTTGATCGCATTCTGGTGACCGCCGCCGCCGAGGACCCTCCCGGCCCGCTCTTGGCCCAGCTGCGGATTGGCGGTATCATGGTCTTGCCCGTGGGGCAGTCCGACACCGTGCAACACCTCATCCGGGTGACGCGCACGGAACAGGGCTTTGACTATGACGAGCTGCGCCCCGTGCGCTTCGTGCCGCTGGTGGAAGGTCTGGCCAGAGAGAGCTGACCGCCACCCGAAGCAGATTTACGAGACGCCCCGGGACAAGGGGCGCAGTTGAGGATCGAGACAGATGGACGACAGCCTCCGCAATTCCGCCGCCCGCATCGCCGGGCCGCTGGCCGCAGCCGCCCTGCTGGCGGCCTGCTCGGGTCCGCTCGACTATGACATGCGCGGCCGCATGGGCGGCACGGTGGACACCTCGCAGGCGGCCCTCGCCGCCAGCACCGCCGACCGCCCCGCGCCCGACGCCCGCGGCGTGATCTCCTACCCCAACTATCAGGTGGCCGTGGCCCGCCGCGGCGACAGTGTCGCCGCTGTGGCCAGCCGCGTCGGCCTGCCCGCGGGCGAGCTTGCGCGCTACAACGGCATGCAGGCGGACGACGTGCTGCGCGACGGTGAGGTGCTCGCCCTGCCGCGCCGCGTGGCCGAGCCCACCGGCGGCAACGTCGATATCGCCACTCTGGCCGGAAACGCCATCGACAGCGCCCCCACCACGACGCCGTCGCGCGCCGCCACCGTCACCTCCTCGACGCTGGCCCCCGCGCCCACCGGCAGCACCGCGGCCACAGGCACCGAGCCGATCCGCCACAAGGTGCAGCGCGGCGAGACCGCCTATACCATCGCTCGTCTCTACGGCGTGACGCCGAAGTCGCTGGGCGAATGGAACGGGCTCGACGCCAATTTCACCCTGCGCGAAGGCCAGTATCTGCTGATCCCCGTGGTCGAGGAACAGGGCACCCGCGCCGAGCGCGTGACCGTCTCGCCGGGGAGCGGCTCGCCGACGCCGCAGCCGCCCTCTGCCAGCCAGCCGCTGCCGCAGGACGAGCCGTCGCGCGCGGTGCAGACCGCCAGCGCCGCAAGCACCCCCGCCAAGCCGGTCGCCGACATCGGGCAGGCCGCCGCGACCAATTCCAACGCGGTGATGGCGATGCCAGTGAACGGCTCGATCGTGCGCGAGTATTCGAAGGGCAAGAACGAGGGGATCGACATCTCGGCCCCCGCGGGCAGCGCGGTCAAGGCCGCAGCCAGCGGCACCGTCGCGGCGATCACCCGCAACACCGAGAACGTGCAGATCGTGGTCATTCGTCACGCCGACGAGTTGCTGTCGATCTACACCCATCTCGACGGGCTGCAGGTCAAGAAAGGCGATGCGGTGAGCCGTGGCCAGACCATCGGCTCGGTCCGCGCCGCCGATCCCGCCTTCCTGCACTTCGAGGTTCGCAAAGGGTTCGACAGCGTCGATCCGATGACCTACCTGCGCTGAGCGCAGCCTGAACGCAGACCCCCCCAAAGCAAAAGGCCCGGCAATCGCCGGGCCTTTTTCGGTGTCGCCTTGGGCGCGTGGCCTGCTCAGGCCAGCGTCACGGAAACCTCGCCCAGCCCCTCGATACGGCCCGACACCTCGGTCCCGGCGGGGAAATAGGGCAGCCCACAGAGCGAGCCGGTGATCACCACCTGCCCCGGCTGCAGACCGCCGCAGTGATCGCCCAGTACCTCGCAGAGCAGCCCGAGGTTGGCGAGCGCCGAGCCTCCGGGCACATTCGCCTCGCCGTCCAGCAGGCGCGTCTCGCCCGCATCGCACCACGCCGCCACGGTGCCAAAATCGCTGCCGTCCCAATCCTCGAGTCGCGGACCGAGCACCATGCCCGCGTTGATCTGCATATCCGCCAGCTTCAGCGCCGGATCGGAGGCCGCTTCGCCGTCAAGGCGGGTGTCCACCAGTTCGATCACCACGCGCGGCGCGAAATACTCTTGCACCGGCTCGGGCAGGCCTGCGGCGGGCAGCGGCTTGAGAAGCTCGAAGCCCACTTCCAGCTCGATGCCCAGCTGATCGCGGGTTTTCGCCACACCGCCGGTGGCCACCACATCGGCTGCCGCAATAGGTGCCACGGTAGGCGCAAGCGCGCCCTTCCCGGCCCCGACCTTGAACCCTGCGACCGCGCCGCGCGCCTCGGAGACGGCCTGCTGCACGGCAAGACATTCGGCGCGGTCACGCGGCAGCGCCATGCCGGTCTCGGGCGCGAACCGCTGCCCGGAGGCGTGAGATTGCTGCAGTGCGGCGGCAAAGGCGGTGATCTGGGGGGCTTCGGACAAGGCAGGCGCTCCTGTGGGCATGGATCTGTGTCATGCGGCCCTGCTGCTGCGGTCCGCTTGAGGCTGGCTTAGACCATTCCCAAAGGGCAGCCAAGCGCCGGCAAATCTTTGCCAGTAAGCCCGCGACACTTGCGGGAACCCGCAGCCCATTTGTGCATCTTTCGCCGCCGAAACCATGCAAGTCGCGGCATCTCTTGTTCAATTTTTTGTGTCAGTTTTACCGGCGGAAACTTCGCAAGCTGCAGATGACGGCAAGGAACTGCCGGTTCTGCGATGCTGCAGCGGCGAGAAAATCGTGCGGCTTTCCGCATGTTTTCGCTAGAAAGTACGCACTTTCCCGGTCTATTTCCAGCGCGCGCGGTGAACGAGTCGCCGCGCCGCACGTTCCGTCACGGATAGCTGATCGGCAAATATGTGCGACGGAATGACCTATTCGGTTCGCGCTCGCAGCATTCTACGCGCGTGCCACCTTTACCGGACGCGCCCGTGCTGAGTGCGCCCGAACTCTTCTCCCGGGCTGGCCTCCTCCTCTCACTCCGTCAGCCCGGAAAGACTTGCGAGGCTGACTTGAGACTATCGTTCAAAATTCCGATCCTGTTGGGAGCGGTCGCGAGCCTGTCGGCATGCCAGTACGACGTGCTTGCACCGTCGGGCTGGGTGGCCGCCGAGCAGCGTGATCTGCTGGTCATTTCGACCCTGCTCATGCTGATCGTGATCATCCCGGTCATTTTCATGGCCATCTGGTTCCCGCTGCGCTACCGCGCAGATCGCCCCGATCAATCCGACTACGCCCCCAACTGGGCGCACTCCACCCGTCTGGAGTATGTGCTGTGGGGCGTGCCGATCATCATCGTCGCCATCCTTGGCGTCTACACCTACATCTACACCCACCGTCTCGACCCGTACCGTCCGCTCGAAGCGACGGAAATCGGCACCGAGATCGGCGAGCCGCTCGAAGTTGAGGTCGTGTCCCTCGACTGGAAATGGCTGTTCATCTACCCCGAGCTGGGCGTCGCCTCGGTGAACGAACTGGCGGTTCCCGCCGGTCGTCCGCTGAACCTGCGCCTGACCTCCTCGACCGTGATGACCACCTTCTCGGTCCCCGCGCTCGGCGGCATGATCTACACCATGGCCGGCATGGAGACGAAGCTGCACCTCATCGCAGACGAAGAAGGCACCTTCTTCGGTCAGGCCGCGCACTACAACGGCCCGGGCTTTGCCGAAATGCACTTCGACACCGAGGCGATGAGCGATGCGGACTTCGACCAGTGGGTCGAAAAAGCCCGCGCATCGGATGACGCGCTGACCCGCGACGCCTACCTCGAGCTCGAGAAGCCGACGATGGATGCTGACGTGCAGTACTACAGCGCTGTCGACGACGGCCTCTTCGACCGCATCCGCGGCCTCTGCGTCGAGCAGGGCAAGGTCTGCATGGATCAGATGATGATGCAGGACGAACAGGGTGGCGGCGGCCTCGCTGGCATCGGCGACAAGCACAAGTACGAGTATGACGATCAGCGTGCAGTCGATGGTTTCGGCAACCTGATCGGCACGCCGTCCGAGCCTGCCGCACCGGCGCACGACACTCACGATGACAGCGACAAGCTGTCGATGAACACCCACGAGGGAGAGGCGCAGCATGGCAACTGAAGCGCATGTCCAAGCCCCCGAGACCTGGTCGCCGATTTTCGGCCGGCTGACTCTCGACTGGATTCCGTACCACGAGCCGATCCTTGTCGGCACCTTCTCGGCCATCGTTCTGGGCGGCCTCGTCGCGCTGGTCCTGATGACCTACTTCAAGCTCTGGGGTCCGCTCTGGCGTGACTGGATCACCAGCGTCGACCACAAGAAGATCGGCATCATGTATATGGTGCTTGGCTTCATCATGTTCATCCGCGGCTTTGCCGACGCGCTGATGATGCGCGCTCAGCAGGCCATGGCGGCTGGCGGCGCCGAGGGCTACCTGCCCCCGCACCACTACGATCAGGTCTTCACCGCCCACGGCGTGATCATGATCTTCTTCGTGGCGATGGCCTTCATCACCGGCATCATGAACTACGTCATGCCGACGCAGATCGGTGCCCGCGACGTGGCCTTCCCCTTCCTGAACAACTTCTCGTTCTGGATGACTGTGGCTGGCGCGCTGCTGGTTAACATCTCGCTCTTCATCGGTGAGTTCGCACGTGTCGGCTGGCTGGCCTTCCCGCCGCTGTCGGGATCGGCCTTCTCCACCGGGCCGGGCGTGGACTACTACCTCTGGGCGCTGCAGATCGCCGGTGTGGGCACGACGCTTTCGGGCGTGAACCTGCTGGCAACCATCTTCAAGATGCGCGCCAAGGGCATGAAGCTCTTCGACATGCCGGTCTTCACCTGGACCGCGCTCTGCACCAACGTGCTCATCGTGGCAGCCTTCCCCGTGCTGACCGCCACGCTGACCATGCTGACGCTCGACCGTTACCTCGGCTTCCACTTCTTCACCAACGATCTTGGCGGCAACGCCATGATGTATGTGAACCTGATCTGGATCTGGGGTCACCCCGAGGTTTACATCCTGATCCTGCCGATCTTCGGCGTGTTCTCGGAAATCGTGCAGACCTTCTCGGGCAAGCCGCTCTTTGGCTACAAGACCATGGTCTGGGCGACCGCCTGCATCATGGTGCTGTCCTTCATCGTGTGGCTGCACCACTTCTTCACCATGGGCTCCGGCGCCAATGTGAACACCTTCTTCGGCATCACCACGATGATCATCGCGGTGCCCACCGGGGTTAAGGTCTTCAACTGGCTGTTCACCATGTACAAGGGCCGCGTGCGCTTCGAAGTGCCGATGCTCTGGACCACCGGCTTCATCGTGACCTTCGCCATCGGCGGCATGACCGGTGTTCTGCTGGCGGTTCCGCCGGTCGACTTCCAACTGCACAACACGCTGTTCCTCATCGCCCACTTCCACAACGTCATCATCGGCGGCGTGGTGTTCGGGGTCTATGCCGCCGTCACCTTCTGGTGGCCCAAGGCCTTCGGCTTCAAGCTGGACGACAAATGGGGACGCCGCACCTTCTGGTTCTGGTGCATCGGCTTCTACTTCGCCTTCATGCCGCTCTATGCGCTCGGTCTGATGGGCGTGACCCGCCGTCTGCAGAGCTACATGGATCAGGCGTGGCAGATCTACTTCATCGTCGCCGCCTTCGGCGCGGTGCTGATCGCCATCGGTATCGCCTGCGGCTTCATCAACTTCGCCGTGTCGATCATGCGGCGCAAGGAACTGGCCTGCGGCAACGACCCGTGGGATGCGCGCACCCTCGATTGGGCAACCCAGTCGCCGCCCGCAAACTACAACTTCCCGCAGGACGTGGTGGTCACCGGCCGCGACGCCTTCTGGAAGATGAAGCAGGACGGCTTCAAGTGGTCCACCAGCTACCACGACATCCACATGCCGAATAACACGGCCACCGGCGTCATCGTCGCCGCCATGGCTCTGGTCTTCGGTTTCGCGATGATCTGGTACATCTGGTGGCTCGCCGCGATCTCGTTCATCGGCATGATCGCGACCACCATCGCGCATACCTTCAACTACAATCAGGATCACTGGATCCCGGCGGCAACCGTCGCTGAGAAAGAAGCGAAGGGAGGTGCAGCATGACCATGCTTGACACTCCGCTGACCGGACGAGTGGAGGGGCCTGCGGGCCCCGACCACCACCCCGATCATCACCACGAGAGCCCCACGCCCATCGGGTTCTGGATCTACCTGATGAGCGACTGCATCATCTTCGCATCGCTCTTCGCGACCTATGCGGTGCTGGGCAACAACTTCGCCGGCGGTCCGGGTCCGAAAGACCTGTTCGAGCCGGGCTTCGTGGCCATCGAGACGGCGCTGCTGCTGTTCTCCTCGGTCACCTTCGGCGTTGCCATGCTGAAGGCGGAAAAGCACGACATGGACGCCACCACCCTGTGGCTGGTGATCACCGGCGTGCTGGGCCTCGGCTTCATCGGGATGGAAGTCTACGAATTCCATCACCTGATCCACATCGGCGCGGGCCCTGACCGTTCGGGCTTCCTGTCGGCCTTCTTCCTGCTGGTCGGCACCCACGGTCTGCACGTGACCGCTGGCCTGATCTGGCTCTGCGTGCTGATCGCCCAGATCCGCATGAAGGGCATGATCCCAGCCAACATGCAGCGCCTCTCGACGCTGAGCATGTTCTGGCACTTCCTCGATCTGGTTTGGATCGGGGTGTTCTCCTTCGTCTATCTGGTGAGGTTGATCTGATGAGCGCACATTCCGAAGCATCGCACGGCACCATGCGCACGCTGATGACCGGTTTTGCCCTAGCGGTGATCCTCAGCGTCATCCCCTTCGCGCTGGTCATGATGGAAAGCGACATGTCGCGGACCTGGCTGATCGGCATCATCATGGGCCTGGGCGCGATCCAGATCATCGTTCACCTGGTGTATTTCCTGCACCTCAAGAGCGACAATGAAGGCGGCTGGACCATGGCGGCCACCGTTCTTGCGGTGGTCATCGTCGGCATCGTTCTGGCAGGCTCGCTCTGGGTCATGCACAACATGAACGCCAACATGATGCCGATGAGCGAAGGCAACATGGTGATGGATTCCGAAGCCACCCCGGGCGCAAGCATGTCCGGCGCGCACGAAGGTCACAACTGATGGGCGCGGCGGCGGCGCATAAGCCCGGCGTGCAGCGCCGCCGCTGGCCGCTCATCATTGCGGTCACGCTGGTGGCGCTGGCGGCTCTCGTCGGTTTCACCTCGCTGGCGATCTGGCAGGTTCAGCGCCTGCACTGGAAGGTCGCCCTTATCGAGAGGGTCGAGGCGCGCGTCCATGCTGCGCCCGTCCCCGCCCCCGGCCCGGACGACTGGGCCGGGATCACCGCCGAGAGCGCCGAATACCGGCATGTCTCTCTGAGCGGCACCTTCCTCAACGATGAGGAAGTACAGATTTACACCCCCGCCGACTTCGGCCCCGGATATTGGATCCTGACCCCGCTGCGCCGCGACGACGGCACCGTGGTGATGGTCAACCGCGGGCTGGTGCCGGAGCGGCTGAAAGACCCCGCCACGCGCGACGCGCCCGAGGGCGAACAGACGGTCACCGGCCTGCTGCGCATATCGGAAAGCGAGGGCTGGCTCTTCTCGCGCGACAATGACCCCGAGAACGGCCAATGGTACCGCCGCGACATCGGCTCGATCACCTCGACCAAAGGCTTCGAGAAGGCCGCGCCCTATTTCGTCGATCAGGACATGGGCGATGACGCGCAGGCATGGCCGCGCGGCGGGCAGACGGTCGTCAGCTTCCGCAATGCCCATCTGAGCTACGCGCTCACATGGGCCGGTCTGGCCCTGATGGTGATCGCCGCCTGGGCGCTGTTCATCTGGACGGAATTCCGCAGACGCTGACACGGCCCGCGGGCAGAGAGACCAAAACAAAAGCGCCAGCCCCTCGGGCTGGCGCTTTGCCGTTTCGGGCCTGCGGGGGTCGGCTCAGCCGATGCTGATTTCCAGCGGTGCCAGACCCTCGATCTCGACCACACAGGTATCGCCGCGCTCCAGCGCGCTGACCCCGGCGGGTGTGCCGGTGTAGATGAGGTCCCCCGCCTTCAGTTCGACCAGCCCCGAGAGGTAAGAGATCACCTCGGGCACCGACCAGATCATCTGCGCCATATCGCCGTTCTGCCGCTCTTCGCCGTTCACCGCCAGCCGCAGCGTGCCCTTGTCCAGATGGCCGACCTGCGCCACCGGGTGCACCGGACCGCAAACGGCGGCGTAGTCGAACCCTTTGGCCATGGTCCACGGGCGGCCCTTCTTCTTGGCCTCGGCCTGCACGTCGCGGCGGGTCAGGTCGATGCCCGCGGCATAGCCCCAGACACACTCCAGCGCCTTGTCCTCGGAGATATCGACACCGCCCTGCCCCAGCGCGACGACCAACTCGCCTTCGTGGTGCAGATCGGCGGTCGCGGGCGGATAGGGAATGGCGTCCCCGGCCTCGGCGATCGTGTCGATCGGCTTGTCGAAGAAGAACGGCGGCTCGCGGTCGGGATCATGGCCCATTTCCCGCGCGTGCTCGGCGTAGTTGCGCCCGACGCAGAAGATGCGGCGCAGCGGAAAACGCGCCTCGCTGCCTGCAACGGCAACACTGGGGGTTTCTTGCGGGGCAAAGACATAATCGGTCATCGGGCACTCCTTGGATGGGCGTCGAGAAAGGGCGTACCGTTGCGCGCACGCCAAGTTGCGGAAATGTCTAGCAGGTCGGCGTGCGAAGGACAGAGGCTACAACCAAGATTGATATGCCGATCAGCCCGCATTTGCCCGCCCCCGCTTGATCTGCTAGCGCATCAAGCAATGCCCGCAGATGAGGCCTGAGCATGAGCGATCTTTTCGACACCGGCCCCCGGCTTGGCCGCACCCCGCTGGCCGCTGCGCTGCGCCCCGAGACGCTGGACGACATCATCGGCCAGCCCAAGCTTGTGAAACCGGGCTCTATCCTGCGCCGCCGGATCGCGGCGAACGCGCTCGGCAGCCTGATCCTCTACGGCCCGCCGGGCATCGGCAAGACCACCATCGCCCGCGCGGTGGGCAATATGCTCGGCAAAGAGTTCCGCCCGCTGCACGCCACCCGCGACGGGGTGAAGGAGTTGCGCAAGATCGCCGATGAGGCGCGCATTCGTCCGCTGCTGATCTTCGTCGACGAGGTGCACCGCTTCTCGGCCACGCAGGCGGACGACCTGCTGTCGATCTGCGAGGAAGGCACCGCCGATTTCGTCGGAGCCACCACCGGCAATCCTTACCACGCGCTGCCGCCCGCGCTGGTCTCGCGCTCGACCATCCTCAAGCTCGAACCGCTGAGCATCGAAGAGATGGAAGAGGTCGTGCAGCGCGGCGTCGACCATCTAGCGGCGCAGGGCATCAAGGTCAGCCTGCGGCCCGAGCAGCGGCGGCTCATCGCCGGGCGCTCGGGGGGCGACGCGCGGCGCGCGCTGACCACACTCGAAAGCTTGGCTGTCGGACATGACGGCGCGGTCACCATCAGCGACGAGATGATCGCCGAGGCCTATGAGGCGGCGGCGATCAACCACGACCGCTCGGGCGATCAGCATTACGACGTGGTGTCGGCCTTCGTGAAATCCATGCGTGGCTCGGACCCCGACGCGACGCTCTATTGGCTGGCTCGGCTGATCCATGGCGGCGAAGACCCGCGCTACATCGCCCGGCGGATCATGATCCACGCCTCCGAGGACGTGGGCCTTGCCGACAATACCGCGCTGCAGACCGCCGTGGCCGCCGCGCAGGCGGTCGAGAAGATCGGCTATCCCGAGTGCCAGCTTATCCTCGCCCATGCGGCGCTGCATGTGGCGCGCGCGCCGAAATCGGGTTCGGTGACGCGCGGCATCGGCGCGGCGCTCGGCCATGTCACCAGCGCGCCGCCCGCTGCGGTGCCGCTCTATCTGCGCGACGCGCATTACAAGGGCGCCGAGAGCCTTGGCCATGTGGGCTATAAATTCCCGCATGACGACCCACGCGGCTGGGTCGAACAGGAATACGCTCCGGGCGTGGCGCAGGGCGCCTTCTACCAGAGCGACGCCCGCGACGCCGCCACCTTCGAAAAGCGCGCCGACGCCTTCTGGGAGGCGCTGACCGGGCACCCGCAACCGCGCCGCCGTTTCTGAGACCCCCGGCGATCTGGGCTCATTCGCGCATCTTTGCTGGCCGCGCCAGCGAGGGTGCAGGTCAGTGGCCGCGCGCCACCTCGCCCGGGCCCGAGGGTCCTGGCCTGAGGTCCACAACGAAAAAGGGCCGCCCCATTAGGGCGGCCCTTCGCGTCTCAAGCGATCAACCGATCACGAACCGGGGTTCGACAGCGGCTCGCGCGCGCCAAGCTGCTCGCGCATTTCGCCGACCTTGCCCGCGGAGACCGCTTCGCCGGCGTTGCCCCAGCTGTTGCGCACATAGGTGAGGATCTCGGCGATGTCCTCGTCGTCCATCTTCCATGCGAAAGAGGGCATGCCCGCCGCCGTCTCCGCCGTGTGGCTGTGCGCCGCGCGGGCGCCCTTCAGCATCACGTGGATCATGTTGGTGGGGTCGGTCAGCAGGCCGTGGTTGCCAGCGAAGGCCGGGACCATGCCCTTGATGCCCTCACCCTGCAGACCGTGGCAGGCCGAGCAGTTCACCTCATAGACATCCGCCAGCCGCGCGGTATCAGCATCGCCAAGGCTTGCCGCCGCCGGAGCCGGCGTATCGGAGGCCGGAAGCGCCGTGAGATAAGTGCCCACCGCCAGCGCGTCCTCGTCGGTCAGGTACTGCAGCGAGTGCTCGACGGCCTCGGCCATCGGGCCAGCCGCCACCGCAACGCCGTCCGAGCCGGTCTTGAGATAGGACGCGATGTCCTCGGCCGAGCTGCCGCCCAGACCCACATGCGGGTTCTGGGTCAGGTCGGGCGCATACCAATCGCCGATGTTGCCACCCTGCAGATAGGCGCTGGCCACCTCGGCCCCCAGCGCGTTGCGCGGGCTGTGGCAGGCGGCGCAGTGACCACCGCCGTCGACGATGTATTTGCCGCGGTTCCAATCATCGCTTTCCGACGCGACCGGCTCAAAGCCCTCGTTGTCGAAGAACAGCATGTCCCAGCCCGCCATGGCGAGACGGATGTTGAACGGGAACGGCATGCCGCCGTTTTCGTCGATGTCGTTCGAGATCGGCTCCACCGTCGACATATAGGCCCAAAGGTCATGCATGTCTTCGTCGGTGAACTTGGCGTAGGCGGTGTAGGGCATCGCCGGGTAGAGCATGCCATGCTGGCCGATGCCCTGACGGATCGCGTTGAAGAAGTCCTTCTCGGTCATCCCGCCGATGCCGGTCTCGGCATCGGGCGTGATGTTCGAAGAGACCAGCGTGCCGAAAGGCGTCGCGATCTGATAGCCGCCTGCGAACTCGCCGTCTTCGCGGGTGTGGCAGGCCGCGCAGTCGCCCATCCGCATGACATACTCGCCACGCTCGATAGCCTCGGCATCGTCAGAGGTGAACTCGGCCAGCGTGACGCTGTCGTCGGCCACATTGGAGCGCGAGGTGTTCAGCGAGTTCCAGGCCCAACCACCGGCGCCGATGGCCGCGACGACGACAACGCCGCCTGCGATCTTGATCCATTTTGCCATGGGTTATGCCTCCACCAGCGGGCCGGGGTTGTTGATGTAGGTCTCGTGGATCGCGCGCGCCGCGCGGACCGCGAGCGCACCCACGGTGAGCGTCGGGTTGTAGCCGCCGTTGTTCGGGAAGGCAGAGGCGCCGACCGAGAACACATTGTGGCAATCCCAGCTCTGTAGATACGGGTTCAGCGCCGAGGTGGCGGGGTTCGAGCCCATCACCAGACCGCCGATCGTGTGCGAGCTGTGCTGCTTGTAGGGGTTCCACGAGGCTTCGGCCTGATTGTCGACCATGATGTCCTCGCCGCCCGCCTCGCGCATGATCTCGATGGCTTTCTGCGTCGTGTAGTCGATCATCGACTTGTCGTTGCGGTTCCAGTCGAAGGTCAGGCGCAGCAGCGGCTGGCCGTGGCGGTCCTTGTAGGTCGGATCGAGCGACAGGTAGGCGTCGCGCGTCGGCATCGAGGTGCCCTGACAGAAGATGTTGGCCACCTCCTGATAGTCACGGGCATAGGCCTCTTTCCACTGCGAGCCCCAGCGCTTGTTGCCCGGACGGATGGCGTTCATGTTGGCGATCGGACGACCGTTGGTCGAATAGCCCATGATCCCAGCGCCGCCGATGAAGTCGAGATCGCTGTGGTCGAAGTTGTCGCCGTTGAAATCGTCGATCTGCACGCCAAGCGCGCCGCCGCCGATGAACGGGTTCATCTTGGCGCCCGAGAAGAAGCCGGTGACAGACGAACAGGTCTGATAGCTGTAGTTACGGCCGATGGTGCCGCGCTCGGTGCTCGGATCGTATTGCTGGCCGATGCCCGACAGCAGCATCAGGCGGACGTTGTCCATCTGATAGGCGGTGATGCAGACCACGTCCGCGGGCTGGAAGCCTTCCTCGCCCTCACGGGTGATGAACTTCACGCCCTTCACCGTCTTGCCATCTTCGTGCTTCACCGCGTGCAGCACTTCGGTCTCGGTCAGCACGGTGAAGTTCGGGCGGCGCATCAGAGCGGGCAGGATACAGGCCTGCGGGCTCGACTTGGAGAAGTTGCCGCAGCCGTGGAAGTCGCAGAAGCCGCAGTAGGTGCACGGCCCCATGGTGACGCCCAGCGGGTTCACATAGGCTTGGCTGATGTTGCCCGCCGGGATGGTGAACGGGTTGTAGCCCATGCCCTCGGTGGTGTCGCGGTACATGGACATCCAGTTGGTGTCCTTGAGCTGCGGCGTCGGGTACTCGCGCTCGCGCGGGCCCTCGAAGACGTTGCCGCCCTTGATCTTCTCACCGTTGAGATTGCCCGCCTTGCCCGAGGTGCCGGCGATGCGCTCGAAGCGATCGTAATAGGGCGCCATCTCTTCGTAGGTGACTCCCCAGTCCTGCAGCTGCAGCCCCTCGCCCATCAGCCCGTCGAGGCGCTCTTGGCCGTAGCGTTCGGCGGTCTGCGTCGCGACCTCGAAATCCCAGGGCAGGAAGCGCCAGGACATGCCGGCCCAGTGGGTGCCAGCGCCGCCGACGTTCCAGCCGAACTGGAAGGCGTTCCAGTTGCGCACCGGGGCGGCCTGCTGGCCGGTCTTGTTGCGGAAGGTGGTGGTTTCCACGCTCATCGGCTGCAGCAGCTCGCGGCGGGTGTGCCAGCGCAGCTCGTCGGGGTCGACGGCGGGGGGGAAGTCGGTCGACGTGTCGCGCCATGCGCCGCGCTCGATGGCGACCACGTTGAGGCCCGCGCGGGTCAGCTCTTCGGCCATGACCGATCCGGCCCAGCCGAGACCGACGATCACCACGTCGGCCTTGGGACGTTCATTTGCCATTGTTGGTGTCTCCTTGGCCTTAGTCGTTCGGGATGAGGCTGACGGGCGTCAGGCCCAGGTCCTCGTTGCGCCGATCCACATAGGGCCGGTAGTCGTAGCGCGCGCCCGGGAAGCCGATCATCTTCCAGCCCGCCATGTCGCGGTTGCCGCCATAGAGCGGGTCGGCCAGATAGCCTTCACGCGCGTTCTGCAGCATCAGCTCGAAAAAGGCCTGACCGTCGACATCGTCGCCGAGGCTGATCTCGCCCGCTTCCAGCCCGGTCAGGATCTCGTCGATCCGGTCAGGCGAGAGCGCGTGGAACGCCGCTTGGTCATTCTCCTGCGCGTAGGCTTCGAGCGCCTTGAGGCCGGTCTCGTAGCGCTCGCGCGGGGTGGCGAGGAACTGCGGCGAGCCCATGATCTCTTCTTCGATCTCGGGGCGCAGCGGCGTCTGCAGGTAGAGCGCTTTGCCCGCGCCGTAGTCGCCGGAAAGCTGGTCGTCGAGGAACTCGAGGCACCCCGCTTCGGAGGCGGAGGGACCGAAGTCATCCGCGGGGATCAGACGATCGAAGACGGCCTTGACGGTCTTCTGGTCGGTCTCTTCGGTCAGCACCCGGAAGCCGCCGCCGGTGCGGGCGGGAGTCGGCAGGTGGTCGGCGGACATCTCGGTGGGCTTGGGCACGCCACGCAGTTCGACAGCACCGGCGCGGGAGGCGAGCCCCCCTGCGGCGGCCATCGAGCCGAGCGAGAACAGCGCTTCTCTTCGGTTCATACGGAACACCTCTTGGCTGTGTACCGATGTCCGGGCCGGACGAAGAAGGCCGGAAAGACCCGCCACGCGCAGGCGAGGCAAGGCGGCCCGCTACGACTGGATCGGACGGCGGCAACATATCTGGCTTGGACCGGCCACAAAGGTGGCCGTGGCCCCATGGGAGGTCGCCGGGCGCGCCGGGGCCGGAACGCGCGGGGTGAAGCTCCCGGCGGCGCACATCGGATATGGGAGGAATCCGCCGCCGCCGGGGGCTGCCCCTGCGGTATGTGGTCGCGGCGCGCGCCACAAGGGAGCCGTATGCAAAGGTGTGCCGCGGATCCGGCTTTCCCTCATGGCGCGTCGAAATGAAAGAAAGATCACGTCACGATGAGGGTCTTTCCCTCAGCAGTACGACGGGATTGCAATGCCCACCATGCCTGCCCTAGAAGGTGACGCGAGGGAGGGGATCCTGCTATCGTTTGCGCAAAAGGCCGCCCCGTCCATGCAACTCACCATTTCCGACCTTGCCCGCGAGGCGCATGTCAGCGTCTCTACCATCGACCGCATCCTCAGCGGACGCGGCAAGGTAAAGCCCGCCACCGTCGAACATGTGCTGGCCACCGCAGAGCGCATCGGCTTTCACGCCGTCGGCTCGATCCGCAGCCGCCGTGGCATCGAGGCGCCCGCCCGCAGCTTCGGCTTTCTGCTAAATGACCGCTCGCGGCTGTACTATGAGTTGATGAGCCAGCAGATCAGCCGCGAGATCGCCGGGCTGACCAGCGTGCAGGGCCGCGCGATCTTCTCGCATATCTCGGGCCCCTGCCCCGAACGCACCGCCGAGGCGCTGCTGGCACTTGGCGAGAAATGCGACGCCATCGCCGCCGTCTGCATCGACCATCCACAAGTCAATATGGCGGTCGAGGAGCTCCACGCGCGCGGCATTCCCGTGGTGGCGATGCTGTCGGATATCTCGTCCAAGCACCGCCGCGGCTTTGTCGGCTCCAACGACTGGCAACTCGGACGCTCAGCGGGCTGGTTCGTGCAGCGCTTCTGCCCGCAGGGCGGCAAGGTCGCGCTGATGACCGGCAACCCGCGCTATCTGTGCCAGCAATCCCACGCCGCCAGTTTCCGCGCCTTTATCCAAGGCGCGACCGGCTCGGGCCTGAGCATCCTCGAAGCGCCCAGCACCGACGAAAGCGATACGCGCGCGCAGCAGGTGGTGACGGCGCTGCTGCACGAGCATCCCGATCTTGCCGCCATCATGCTGGCCGGGGGCGGGCTTGAAGGGGCCGCAGAGGCGCTGCGCAGCCATGATCGCCCGCCGCTGCTGATCGGTACGGAACTCACCGAGCGCACCCGCTCGGCGCTGGTTTCGGGACGGATCGACATGATCCTGTCGCACCCCGGCGAGGCCATCGCCCGCGAGGCGGTACACGCCATGGTGCGCCTGCTGGAAGGCGGCAAGTCGGGCGCGGAAGTGCAGACCTCGCTGCCGTTCGAGATTCTCATCGGCGAGAATTGCTGAAACGCCTGTGCCGCGGCCCGCTGAGCGGACCGCGGCGGAAGGCCGTTTGGGGGCGCTGCCCCCGCCCGCCTGTGGCGGGCTCCCCCGGGATATTTTCATCTAGACGAAGGCATCAGGGGGCAGCGCGGGTTTCTGAAGCTCAGGCTGCGGTGAGCCGCGCCATGTCCTCCTCCGACAGCTTCAGCGAGGCCGCCTTGGCGAAGCTTTCGACCTGCGTGACGCTGGTCGCGCTGGCGATCGGCGCGGTGACGCCCTCGCGGTGGATGAGCCACGCCAGCGCCACTTCGGCAGGCTTGGCGCCATGCGCGCTGGCCACATCTTCGAGCACGTCGAGCAGCTTCATGCCGCGCTCAGTGAGGTATTTCTCGACCATTCCGGCGCGCTGGCGGCCCTTGAGGTCGGCCTCCGAGCGGTATTTGCCGCTGAGGAACCCGGCGGCGAGGCTGAAGTAGGTGACCACGCCGATATCGTTCTCGGTGCAGAGCGTCTGCAATGGCCCCTCGAAGGCGCCGCGGTCGAAGAGGTTATATTCGGGCTGGATCACCTGATAGGCGGGAAGCCCCTTGTCCTTCGAGGCCGCCAGCGCATCGCCCAGCAGCTTGGCATCGTAGTTCGAGGCACCGATGGCGCGGATCTTGCCGGACTTCAGCAGCTTGTCATAAGCGCCCAGCGTCACCTCATGCGGCGTTTCCGGGTCGGGCCAATGCGAGAAGTATAAGTCGATCGTCTCGATCTGCATGCGCTCCAGCGAGCGGTCCACGGCCTTGAGAATCCACGCCTCGCCAAGGCCCTTCTCGCCCTCGCCGCCCATGTCGGAGCCGACCTTGGTGAAGATCTTCACCTTGTCGCGCATGCCGGGGCGCGCTGCGAACCATTTGCCCAGCACGGTCTCGGACTCGCCGCCCGTGTGACCATCGACCCAAGCCGAATAGACGTCGGCGGTGTCGATCGTGTCGAAGCCGTGGTCGATGAAAGCGTCGAGCACGCGAAAGCTCTCTGCCTCATCGGTGGTCCAGCCCAGAACGTTGCCGCCGAAGACGATGGGCGAGATATCGAAGCCGGTGCTGCCAAGGGATTTCTTTTGCATGTCGTCTCTCCTTTGATCTGTCAGACCAGCGCGCCGCCGCCTTCGACAAAGACGGTGGAGCCGGTCATATAGGGGTTCTGCATGAAGGCGAGCGCCTGCAGGGCGATATGCTCGGGCAGACCCACCTGCCCCACCGGCAGCTTCTCGGCCGCGCCGTCGAACATCGCCTTGCGCCCGTCGCCTTCGAGCGTGTCGTACATCTCGGTCTTGATCAGGCCGGGCGAGACGCAGTTGACCCGCACCGGCGCCAGTTCCAGCGCCAGCCCGCGCGCAAGCCCTTCGAGCGCGGCGTTGATCGCGCCTTGGATCGCGGCACCGGGTTTGGGCCGGACCGACAGAAAGCCCGAGGTGAAGGTCAGCGAGCCACCGTCACGGATCTTCGCCGCGCGCGCCAGCCGGTAAGCGCCCCAGAACTTCGAGTTGAACGAGGCATAGGCGTCCTCCAGCGGCAGCTCACGCACCGCCGCGACCTTGGTCGAGGAGGCCGAGCAGAAAATGTGGTCATAAGGCCCGTTCTTGCCGAAGAATTGCTCCAGCGCCTCGGCATCGCCGGTGTCGAGCGTCACACCCGCCGCGCCTGCCGCGAGCCGGTCCAGCGCCGCGTCGATCTTTTCTTGGCTGCGCGAGGCGATGGTCACCTTGGCGCCCGCCTCCTGCGCCGCCTTCGCGACGCCGAACCCGATGCCCGACGAGCCGCCGAGCACCAGAACGGTTTTGCCGTTGAGGCTCATCTCAGGCCTCCTCTTTGCTGTGCAGCGGCTCGGGCAGCCAGCGCTTGGCGTCCGGCGAGCCATCGTAGTGCATCGGCGCGGGAAGCTGTTCGAACTCGATCAGCAGACCCCAAGGCGTGAGACCGAAGACGCCGCGATTGCCTGGCCCCTCTTCCTGACCGCCAAGGTCATACGGCCCCTCCAGCATCTGGCCTCCGGCAGCGGCGAAATCACGCGCGGCCTGCTCGACGTCCTCGACGGTGACGCTGAAGTGGCTGATGCCGAGGTCCGAGATGCTGGCCTTGCCCTCGCCGCGCGGGCGGTCGATCTCGAAGATCTCGAGGTTGGGGCCATTGTGGAAGCGCAGCATCGAGACGGCCACGATCGCGGTGCCTTTCAGCAGGCCGTTCTTGGACCCGATCTCTTCGGCGCTGAGCGGATCACCGGCTTTGGTCACCAGCGAGTAGAGCACCTCGGCGCCAAAGACCTTCTCGAAGAAAGCGACGGCGTTCTCATAGGCCGGAACGGTGATGCCAATGTGCTCGACACCGCGGAAATTTTTCTTGTCGGTCATGGGATTACCTTTCGTTCTTTGAATTCGTCAATCAGTCTCAGAACCATCTCCTCACTGTCCACGACGGTTCCGAAACCGGCCTGACGAATGCGTGTGGTGGAGGAGATCACGTCCCACTCGCAGTTGAAGATGAAGTCGCCAAAGCCCCATGCGGCGATCTTTTCGAAGGGCACGTCGAGGAGGCCGTATTTGGCTTTCATCTCCTCCCACAGCGGGCCCTTGTCGGCCATCATCTCGCTGAGCGAGATCGGCATCGGCTCGGCGAGGTCCATATCCAGATGCGCGGCGACGCGCTTCCACAGATGGCTCCAGCGGAAGATGTCGCCGTTGGTGAGATTGTAGGCGGTGCCCGCCGGTGCCTCGGTCGCGGCCCATGCAGAGCCTTCGGCCAATTGCGCCGCATCGGTGAGCTGCGCCAGTTTGCCGTAGCATGTGGCCGAGCCGGGAAAGCGCAGCGGCATCCCCAGTTCCTTGCAGATGGCGGCATAGACCGCGATCACCATGGCAAGGTTCATCGGGTTGCCGATGGCAAAGCCGCAGACCACGTCGGGGCGCATCACCACGTATTCCCAAGGCTTGCCCTCGGCGTAGGCGGTGAGCCAATCCTCCTGATCGTAGTAGAACATCGGCGGCATGACGCGCGGGTCGTCCTCATGCGCCGGGGTGGGAAACGCGCCAAGATGCGCGCCGTAGTATTTCGCCCCCTCAAAGAGCAGCACGCGCTGCAACTCGGGTGAGACCTCCGCCGCCGCGCTGACGCAGTTGCGCAGCATCTCGAGGTTGGCGCTCACCTGCTCGGCGGGGTCGTCATGCTCTTGATAGGCGGCGTAGAAGACGTGGGTGAACGGGCCCGCCTCGGCGAGCGCGGCGCGGGTTGCCTCGGCGTCGCGCAGATCGGTCGAGACATAGCGGGCGGCGGTGTCGAAATCCGGCGTCCGGCGCGAGATCGCGGTGACCTGCCAGCCAAGCTCGTCGGCCAGATGGGTCACGAGATTGCGTCCGATCACGCCAAGTCCGCCGGCGACAAGCGCGTGGTGTTGCGGCATGGAGCCTCCTGAAACTTCTGTGCTTGCGGGTCTGGTCACCCGCTCTGCAAGAGATAGAATTCGACTGAGGGATGAAATGGCCATTTCATCCAAAGCTCTTTTCGAGGAAATCGAACAATGGACACGCTGCGCCAAATGCGGCTCTTCATGGCGATCGCCGAAGCCGGAAACCTCTCTGCCGTAGCGCGCAGCTGGGGGGTCGCGCCGTCGACGGTGACCCATGGGCTCAAGCAGCTCGAGGATATGTTCGGCACCCAGCTGATGCTGCGCACCACGCGGCAGCTTTCGCTCACCCCCGAGGGCGAGCGGTTCTTGGGGGAATGCCGCCGTATCCTGTCGGACGTCGATGATGTGATGACCGGCTTTTCCGACAAGGGGCCGCTCTCGGGCGAGATACGGCTCACCGCCACCAATGACTTCGGCCGGCAGCGGGTGGCGCCGCTGGTCGACCGGTTCATGCGGCTGCATCCGGGGCTGACGATCCAGATGCTGCTCAGCGATCAGGTGGTCGATCTTGTCGAAGGCGGGTTCGACATCGGCATCCGCACCGGCCCGCTGCAGGACTCGGACCTGCGCGCAAGGCTGCTGCTGCGCGGGCGCAAATGCGTCTGCGCCGCGCCCGAGTATTGGCGTCATCACGGCAAACCCAGCCACCCGCGCGAGTTGGCCCAGCACAATTGCCTCGTGCTGGGCGGGCCGAGCGGGCTGCAGGCCTATTGGGGCTTTCGCGAGAATGGCAGCCGGTTCCGTGTTCGGATCATGGGCAACCGGCAGGTGAACGACGGTCAGACCCTGCGCGAATGGGCGGTGGCCGGTGCCGGGGTGGTCAACAAATCCAGCTTTGACATTGCCGACGATCTGGCCGCCGGACGGCTGGAGACCGCATTGGACGCGTTCACCGACGAGGCGACCAACCTCTACGCGGTCTCGCCCCAGCGCGGCAATGGCGCGCGCCGGGTGCAGGAGCTTCTGGAGTTTTTGGGGCGCGAATTGGCGGCCTGACAGGCCTCACCAGCCGCGCCGCAACCGCCGGATCAGGACCAATAGCACCAAAAGCGCCAGCAGCGCCGCCACCAGCGCCACGCCAAGCGCCAGATCGTAGCCGCCAACACGCCACAGCAGCGCCCCCGCCTGCGGTGCCACCGAGGCGACGATCAGGAACGGCACCGCCATGAACCCCGCGATCATGCCGAAGGCGCGGCGGCCCAGCACTTCGGCCATGACCACCGGCTTGAGGATGCTGACAAGGCCAAAGCTGGCGCCGAAGAGCAGCGCGAAGGCAAACCCCGCCAAGGGCGCCGCGGGCACGATGAACAGCAGCACAGCGATGGCACAGAGGATGCCGCCAAAGGAGGTCGCCGCCACCTTCAGCCCCGACGCCCGGTGGCCCGCCAGCATCATCGCCAAGCGCCCGGCAACCTGCATCGGCCCGAACATCGACGCCGCGAGAACCGCCTGTCCAAGGCTCAGCCCGCGGTCTGTGAGGATCGGCATGATATGGGTCAGCACCAGCGCATAGGCGAGCCCGATCAGCGAGAAGGCGATAAGGATCAGCCAGAATTCCGGGCGCGCACGCGCCGCGACAAAGGCCGCGCGGTCTTCGGCCCGGCGCTCGGGGGTGTGGGCGTCCTCGGGGCAGCATTCCAGCATCGTCGCACCCGCGAACATCGCGGGCAGCCCGATCAGAACCACCGCCCCGGCAAAGCACAGCACCGCGCCGCGCCAGCCCAGGGCTTCGGCCAGAAAGGCGCCCGAGGGATAGGCCAGCGTCGAGGCAAAGCCCGCCACCAGCGTGATGCGGGTGATATTGGCCCGCGCGCGCTCATGAGTGGTGCGGGTGACGAAGGAAAAGCATGGCTCGTAAAGGCAGCAGCCCTCGGCGACGCCGAGGCCGAGCCATGCCAGCAGGAACACCCAGTAGCTCTGCGCCGACGCCAGCAGCAGCAGCGACAGCGCCCCCAGCGCCATGCCGCCGCTCAGCAGCCAGCGCCCCCGGCCCCGGTCCACCATCCGCCCGGCAAAGGGCGAGACGGCTGCGCCGGTCAGCGTTGCGCACATGAAGGCGAGCGTGAGCCAGCCCTTGCCGACCTCGGCACCCCACGGCTGCACGCTCTCCCAACTGAGCAGCAGCGCGGCGAAGATGTAATAGAGCGCGCCATAGCCCACGGTGGCGCCGACCCCCAGCAGCCAGATTGCCAGCCGTTCTGCTCGCTCCGGCTGTTGCTGCGCGAAACCGTGGGGGTCGATCCCCACGGCCCGCCACGCCCGGTCAATGCCGCCGCCGACACGGGCCAATCCGCCCGCGAAAGCTCCACCCTGCGGATGTGTCATAGGCTGGAGCGCCCGGCGCGACGGGTCATTCCGAGGCGGCCTTGGATTGGTTCACCCGCGCCGACAGCTCGGCATGACTCTCCACCCGTTCGGAATAGCGGTCGACGAGATGCTCTTTGATGTCGCGGGTCAGCAGGGTGAATTTCACCAGCTCCTCCATCACGTCGACGATGCGGTTGTAATAGGGCGAGGGCTTCATCCGTCCCGCCTCATCGAACTCGTCCCATGCCTTGGCGACCGAGGATTGGTTCGGGATGGTCAGCAGCCGCATCCAGCGCCCGAGGATGCGCAACTGGTTGACGGTGTTGAACGATTGCGAGCCGCCGCAGACCTGCATCACCGCCAGCGTCTTGCCCTGCGTCGGGCGCACCGAGCCCAGCGAGAGCGGAATCCAGTCGATCTGCGCTTTCATGATCGAGGTCATCGACCCGTGCCGCTCGGGCGAGGACCAGACCATGCCCTCGCACCACGTGACCAGATCGCGCAGTTCGGCCACCTTGGGGTGATCGGGCCCGGTGGTGTCGGTCTGTGGCAGATCGCGCGGATCGAAGATGCGCACCTCGGCGCCGAATGTCTCCAGCAGCCGCCCCGCCTCTTCCGCCGTGAAGCGTGAGAAGCTGCGCTCACGCAGCGAGCCGTAGAGGATGAGGATGCGCGGTTTGTGCGTGCTGCGCGTCGCGGGGAACAGCGCCGCCGGCTCGACCGGGCGGAAGCACTCTTGGGAAATATTGGGCGTGTTGGCCATGTCTGAATCCTTGGTCATCGTCATTGCGCGCTCGGGAAACGCGCGCGGGTGCGGTTGGCGAATGCCACCAGCGAGAGCATCACCGGCACTTCGACCAGCACGCCGACCACGGTGGCAAGCGCCGCGCCGGAGTTGAGGCCGAAGAGGCTGATCGCCACGGCCACCGCCAGTTCGAAAAAGTTCGAGGTGCCGATCATCGCGCAGGGCGCGGCGATGCGGTGCGGCACCTTCAGCGCATAGGCCGCGCCATAGGCCAGCGCGAAGATACCGTAGCTCTGGATCAGGATCGGCACGGCGATGAGCGCGATCACCAGCGGCTTGGCGAGGATCACCTCGCCCTGCAGGCCAAACAGGATGGCGACCGTGGCAATGAGGCCGATCATCGACAGCGGCTTGATCTTCGCGGTGAAGGCGTCGATCGCCTCCTGCGAGCCCAACATCCGCCGCGTCGCGAGCCCGGCCAGCAGCGGCAGCACCACATAGAGCACGGTGGCCAGCACCAGCGTGCTCCACGGTACGGCGATCTCGGTCACGCCAAGCAGGAAGGCGACGATGGGCGCAAAGGCCACCACCATGATCAGATCGTTCACCGAGACCTGCACCAGCGTGTAGGTGGCATCGCCGCGCGTCAGCTGCGACCAGACAAAGACCATTGCCGTGCAAGGGGCCGCACCCAGCAGGATCAGCCCGGCGATATATTGCGCGGCGTCCTCGGGGGCGATCCAAGGCGCGAAGACATGCTCGAAGAACAGCACCGCAAGCAGCGCCATGGTGAAGGGTTTGATCAGCCAGTTCACCACCAGCGTCACCAGCAGCCCCTTGGGCTGGCGCGCCACCCCTGCGACAGCGCCGAAGTCCACGCCCACCATCATCGGATAGACCATCGCCCAGATCAGCACCGCGACGACGAGGTTGATCGAGGCGACCTCGGCTGCAGCGATGGCCTGCACCAACCCCGGCGCGAGCAGCCCGATGACGATGCCCGCCACCATAGCCAGCGCCACCCAGAGGGTCAGCAGGCGTTCGAAACGGCCCATCGGTTCATGGGCGGGGGCTGCGGTGTCGGTCATGTCTCAGCTCTCTTTGGTCGATATGTCGCGCTGCGCCAGCGCGCGGCGCAGGTTTTTCAGCGCCCGTGACAGTCTTGGTCTTGGGCAGGCGATGTTCAGGCGGCCAAAGCCCGCGCCCTGCGGCCCGAAGGAGACGCCGCGGGTGATCGCCCAGCCAGCCTCCCGTCGCAGCCACAGGTGCAACGCCTCGGGCGAAAGCCCCAGCGCGCGGAAGTCCAGCCAGAGCAGGAAGGTGCCCTCGGGCTCGATCAGCTTGACCGGGCTGCCCGCGAGTGCGCCGCGCACCAGCGCGAGGTTTCCCGCGATATAATCCAGCGCCGCATCCAACCAGTCATCTCCCTCGCGCCACGCCGCCTCCATGGCGACATTGGCGAAGGCATTGTTCTTGTTCACCGTCAGCGCCGAATTGGCGGCCTGCAGCGCACGGCGCCGCGCCGCGTCGGGCACCACGGTGAAGGCCGAGCAACATGCGGCGAGATTGAAGCTCTTGGCGGGCGACAGGCAGGTGACGCTGTTCGCGGCATCCGCTTCGGACAGGGAGGCGAAAGGTATGTAGCCATGCCCCGGCAAAGTGATGTCGGCATGGATTTCGTCGGAGACGACCAGCACGCCGTGCCTGCGGCATATATCGCCCAGCCGGGTCAGCTCGGCGCGGGTCCAGACACGTCCCACCGGGTTGTGCGGGTTGCACAGAAGCAGCAGCTTCGTGCCCGGATCACGCGCGGCCGCTTCGAGACCATCGAAATCCATCTCGTAGCGCCCGCCTTGCAGCAGCAGCGGGTTCTCGACGATGCGCCTGCCGTTTTCGCGGATGATGTCGGCGAAATCGAAAAAGACCGGCGGTTGGATCAGAATGCCGTCACCGGGATCGGTGAAGGCGTTCACAGCCATCGCCAGCGCATTGAGCACATTCGGTGCCCGCAGAATATGGGCGGGGTCGACATGCCAGCCGCGCCGGCGCGCCAGCCAGCCGGTCAGCGCGGGCATCAACCCCTCGGGGACTGCCTCGTAACCAAAGATGCCATGCGCCGCACGTTCGGCGATGGCTCGCTGCACGCAGGGCGCGGCAGGGAAATCCATGTCGGCGACGCCGCCCGGGAAGAGGTTGGCGCCATCCTCGCCCAGCACGATGCGATGGGTCTTCAGCGCTGGCACGGCGCGGCGGTCGATCTCTGTGTCGAAATCATACATCCAGCGGGTCCTCCCCGAGCAGCGCGGCATAGCGCTGCGCGTCAATGTTGCCGCCGGTGATGACCGTGGCAATAGAGCGCCCCTGGACCGGCACCCGCCCGGCCAGGATCGCCGCAAGACCGACCACAGCGCCCGGCTCCGCGACGATGCGGAAATGGGTGAAGGCAAAGCGCATGGCGGCCCGCACCTCATCGTCGGTAGCGGTGACGCCTCCCGCGAGCAGTTCGCGATTGATGGCAAAGGTCAGCGCGCCCGGGATCGGCGTCATGATCGCGTCGCAGATGGTGCGGCGCCCGACCGGATTGGCCAGACGTTCGCCCGCCTCGAGCGAGCGTTTGGTGTCATCAAAGAGCATCGGTTCGGCGGCATAGACCGCGCAACCCGGGGCCGCCTCGGCCATGACACCGGCGGTGGCCGCTGTCAGCCCGCCGCCACCGCAAGGGATCACCACGGCATCAAGCGGCCCAGCCTGCTCCGACAGCTCCAGCGCCGCGGTCGCAGCCCCCGCCAGCACCTGTGGATGCGCGCTCGGAGGTACCTCGATCCGTCCGCTCTGTTCCACCACGCGCGCGACCACATCGGCGCTGGCTTCGGTGTCGCGGTCGTAGGTCACAATCTCGGCGCCCATGGCCCGCACCGCGTCGATCTTGGCGCGCGGCGCGTCTGAGGGCATGACGATGACCGCCGAAGACTCCAGCAGCTGCGCCGCCTTGGCGAGCCCGAGCGCGTGGTTGCCAGAGGAATAGCTCACCGCGCCGCGCGCCCTTTCTTCGGCTGAGAGGCCCCGCATGCGGGTATAGGCGCCGCGGATTTTGAACGCACCGGTGCGCTGCAGGTTCTCGCATTTGAGCAAGAGCCGCCCGCCCAGCATGGCGTTCACATCCGGGTTCTCGAGCACGGGCGTGCGGAGCGCGACGTCCTTCAGCCCTTCGGCAGCGCGGCGGACATCCTCAAGCGTGAACGGCACTCTCATGCAGACGTGGCCTCCTTGGCGATCTGATAGAGCGCGTCGCCCCGCCGCACCTGCGCCATGGCCCGCAGGCAAAGCACCAGCCCCGTGAAAGGCGAGACCACCTCGGTGGGCATGCGCCCCGGCGTCTCTGGGTGATGAATATGGGCGATTGTCTCGCCTTCGGCGACTGACGCGCCGATGTCTTTCAGCGGCTCGAAGAGGCCCGGCTCATAGGCGTAGACCGAGCCCAGTGCATTGAGCTCGCGCGTGCCCCGCGCCGCATCCTTTGTGTATCCCGGAAGCATGCCAAGGCTGTGCAGGATGCGCCGCAGGCCCCGCCGGGTGAGCGCCAGCACGTCAGGGGTCACCACGCCAGCGCCGCCCAGTTCTGCCATGACGTTGACGACACCCTTTCGGTTCGCGGCGCCCATGGCAGTCCTTGCCGTGCTGTCGCGCCCACCGCCGGAGGTGAAGACCCAGGCATAGGGCAGATCAAAGGCCTCCTGCAGCTGCGCCAGCGCCTCGGCCTCCTCCAGGCTATGCGCCGGCCCGCGCAGCAGGGTTGCCGGATAGAGCAGCGAAGAGCCCCCGGAATGCAGATCGACCGCATAGTCGGCCAGCGGCATCAGCACCTCCTCGTGCCAATGGGCAATGATCTCACTGGGGCTGCCCTTTGGGTCCCCCGGAAACAGCCTGTTGAGATTGCCACCATCGAGCGGCGAGACCCGTGTGCCCGCCTCGGCGGCGGGAAAGTTGAGCATCGGCAGAAGGATCAGACGACCCCGGATGTCCTCGGGCTGCAGGTCGCGCGCCAATTCGGCGACCGCGATCTGACCTTCGTATTCATCGCCATGGACGCCTGCGGTGATCACCAGCGTCGGTCCGTCCCCGTTGCGGAGCACCGTGATCGGAATGGGCAGCCAACCATAGGCCGAGCGATGCACCGAATGCGGGACACGCAGGTAGCCCTGCTGCTTGCCCGGCGCATCGAAATCCACCTCAGTTGCTATCGGCGTCGCTATCATCCCAGCCCTCATTTCGGGAATTTCCGAATTGAGTATCGAGGTACGGACACACCTGCCGCTTGTCAAGCTTCGTCATTTCGGGCATTGACGAAATATGAAACAAGACGCCGCCATCGACGCATTTGCCGCACTTGCCCATGAAACCCGCCTTGCGGTGTTCCGGCTGTTGGTGCGCGACGGGCCAAAGGGCGTGCCTGCGCTGGAGATCGCGCGGCGGCTGGAAGCCAAACCCTCGACCCTCTCGGGGCACCTCTCGATCCTGAAACGGGCGGGGCTGGTCACCGCGACGCGGCGGCAGAAGGAAATCCTCTACGCGCCGAACTTTGGTACGGTGGATGCGCTGGTGCAGTTCCTGCTCGAAGACTGCTGTGGCGGCGACACCAAGGCCTGCGCCCTGCCCGTCGCACCGGCGCAGAGCTGCGCAGACTGACCCCATCCGGCGCCCGATACGATCCTGGCGCCCAAACCGGTAAAAGACCGCCCGCCGAGACCAAAGGGCCACGGCGGGCGGCACAAGCATTTACTCGACTTTCGGCGCCATGATCGTATCGGGCGCGGTGCCGTCGTTTAGCCACGCCTCAAGCGGCGACATCGGGTCGAGCGAGGACCAGTTCAGCCCGTCCGGCCCCGGCAGAATGCCGCAATGGTCGAGCCCCGGCACCATGAAGAGCTTCACGCTCTCGGCCAGCGTCGCCTCGCCGCCCGCCGCGTCCGAGGCCGCCTCATACCATTCGACGGTCTTGTAAGGCGTCACGATGGCGTCGGCCCAGCCGTGATAGACGATCATCTTGCCGCCTGCCTCGCGGAAGGCCGACAGATCGGGGCTGTCGCCATTGTAGACGGCCGCGGCCTCGGTCATGCGCAGCGGGTCTGCCTCGAAATCGAACTCCAGCGGCGAATACTCCGTGCCGGGATCGTCGGCAAAGGCCATATGCCGGGTGAAGCCGCCCGCAAAGCCAGAGACCAGCTTGCCCGCGCCCTCCGCGTTGCCGGTGAGCCAGAGCCACCAGAACGGCTCGGATCCTTCGGGAATGCCGCCGGGATAAAGCTGCTCACCCGCCGCATCGCGCGGCCCCTGCCGCCATTTCGCCAGCGTCTCAAGCTGCGGCTCGGTAAGGCCAAGGCCGGAATAATCCACCTCGCAGGCCCGCGGGTCGGCGATCAGCCCATCCTCGGCACCATCGGTCGAGTCGCATTGCTGCAGCACCGCCTCACCGATCTTCGCGGCCTCGTCGGGCCCGAGGATCTGGCTGCCGTCCGCCGCGGTATTGGCCTGCAGCACCCATGACATCGCCGTGCCCACCAGCCCGGTGTAATCCATCGCCGGAGCGCCCGAGATGATGCCGTCGAACATCTCGGGATAGCGCTGCGCCGCCACATGCGCCATGCGCCCGCCGGTGGAGCAGCCCTGGAAGATCGCCTGCGTCGAGGGGGCGCCATAGAAGGCGTCGATCATCACCTGCGCCACGCGGTTGGTCTCGCCGATCGACCGCCAGCCCCAGTCGCGCTCGGCATTCGGGTTGTCCTGCGCCCATGTGGCCTCGGTGACCGACAGCGCGAAGTGGCCACTGTCGGAGGTGGCGGTGGCATAGCCGCGCTCCAGCCCCGGACGCATGGCGTTGACCCAGGACTCGCCGCCATCGGCGCGGCCCAAGATGCCGCAGAACCCGCCGCAGCCGGCCTGATAGAACTTGCCGTTCCAGCCCGAGAGCGGCAGCCGCACCTCGATCGAGATCGCGGGCAGCGCGGTGGCGCGCACCTCGCAGTATTGCGGCAGCCCCTCCGGGCTTTGCACCCGCGCCGAGGTGACATATCCGCCCGGAAACACCGTGTCGCGCAGGGCGCTGCACTCCTCGGCGGTCTGATCGGCATAGCAATAGGACGCACTGGCCAGCAGCGCCAGCGTCGCGGCTCTGAGTTTCATAGAGTTCCTCCCTCGTTCTCCCATGAGTAGAATTACCCGCGAATCCAATCGTCTCAAGAGTTTCTTGAGGGTCCTGCCCGTGGCTGCCGCAGGGTTACGGGGCTGTCCGCCCCATCTGCCGCGCAGCGGGGCGGAATTTGCCTGCGCGGCGCGCGACCTATCTTGGAGGGAGGGAAAAAGGGCCTTGCCCCGCCAAAGGCATAAGCCGCACGCCCGGTGCGCCGTGCCCAAGGGGCCGCCACCGCAGC
This sequence comes from Salipiger sp. ABN3_019, assembly GCF_056158605.1. Taxonomy (NCBI): domain Bacteria; kingdom Pseudomonadati; phylum Pseudomonadota; class Alphaproteobacteria; order Rhodobacterales; family Roseobacteraceae; genus Salipiger; species Salipiger sp. ABN3_019. The sequence goes on along the minus strand of NZ_JBSWTP010000009.1, from coordinate 1,466,656 downwards.
GCCATGTTGAACCGCGCGGCGTTTTGGCGGAACCTGCGTTTGCAGGCGGAACGGGTGAGCCGCGGAACGGACGGAAGATGCTGAACAAGATACTCAGGCGCTCGACAGGCCAGACCAAAGACCAGAGCAAGGACCGCGTGCTTCCCGTGGTCTGGCTGCTGGGCAAGACGGCCGCCGGGAAATCCTCGCTGGTGCGCGCCCTGACCGAGCAATCGGACGCCGAGATCGGCAATGGCTTCCAGCCCTGCACGCGCTCTGCGCACAGCTACGACTTCCCGCCCGAAGATCCTCTGGTGCGGTTTCTGGACACCCGCGGTCTTGGCGAGGCGGGCTATGATCCCGCCGACGATCTGGCGGCCTGCCGCAACCGCAGCCACGTGCTGCTGGTGCTGTGCCGGCTCGACGATCCGGTGCAGGGCGTGGTGGCCGATGCTCTGGGCGACATCGCTGCGCACGACAAGGACATGCGCGCCATCCTCGTGCTGACCGGCAAAGACCTTATCCCCGACCCGGAGGCGTGCGAGCGCGCCGAGCGCACCATCGCCGCACAGATGACCCGCGCCGCCCGGCGCGAGTTGCCGCGTGTGAGCCTGTCGCTGGCCCCGAATGAGACCACCGACACCGTCGGGCTCGACGCGCTGCGGCATCATCTGCTCGACGCGCTGCCCGCCGCCGGGCTGCTGCTGGAAAAGACCCGCGCCAGCGATGCCGAGCAGTTGGAGTTCCAGAAGCACAAGCGCTGCGTGCTCTCCTACGCGGGCGTCGCGCTGACCAGCGACATCGCACCGGTTGTGGGCATGGTGGCGGTGCCGGTCACCCAGATGAAGATGCTGCACGAACTGGGCTTGCGCTATGGGGTGAAATGGGACCGCAAGATTGGTGCCGCCTTCCTCAGCACCATGGGGTTGAGCGTCGGCGCGCGCTATGCCGCCAATTTCGGCCTGCGAGAGCTGGCAAAACTGATCCCGGTTTATGGCCAGACCGTCGGTTCTGCCACCGCCGGGGCGATCAGCTTTGCCACCACCTATGCGCTTGGCCGAGCGGCGGCCTATTTCCTTTTCCGCACCGCGCAGGACAGCCCGCCGAGCGAGGAGGAACTGCGCAAGGTCTACCAGCGCGCGTTCAAGAGGTCTTCGGATGAAGCTGACTGAGCGCCTGCGCCCCGCCCTGCTGCGCTGGGACCGGTTCCTCGCCGTCGCGGCGCTGGCCCTGCCCTTTGTCGCCGCGATGATCGCGGGCTTTGCGTGGATGATCGAGCACGGCTGGCTGATCGAGTTTATCGTCGCCTCGATCTCTCTGGGCGGGCTGGTGGCGGCGATCCGACTGATCCGCATCTGGCTGCGCTCCAAGGGTGCCGAGGACACGCCCCGCCCCGATCAGCTGCATGCAAGGATCGACCCGTCGTGGAGCGAGCGCGAGATCACCGCCTTCAAGGCTGCGCAGGGCTTCATCGCCGAAAAGACCTCTGCCGCCCTGCCCTGGGCCGATCTGCAGCCAATCGCGCAGGAGGTGGTCGAGCGCGTCGCCGCCGCCTCGGGCAAGGGCGAGCGCGGCGTGCTCGATTTCACCGTCCCCGAGGCGCTTTTGCTGATCGACCGGGTGGCGGTGCGGCTGCGGTCCGACATCCGCGACAAGGTGCCCTTCTCCGACAGCATCTCGGTCGGCACGCTGCTTTGGCTGTGGGACCGGCGCGATGTGGCGATGAAGGTGAAAAAGCACGGCTGGAACGCGTGGCGGGTGATCCGCGCGGTCAAATCCCTGCCCACCGCCATCCTGCGCGAGATCGAAGGGGTCATCGCTGAGGGCCATTCGTCCTTTGTCACCAGCGAGGGCACCGCGATCCTGCAGGCCTTGCTGCTCGAAGAGGTCGCGGCGGCGGCGGTGGAGCTCTACTCGGGGCGGCTCAAGTTCTCGGATTCCGAACTGCTCGATCTGGGGCTTGCCTCCAGCGAGCTCGACCGCGCCCGCCTCGCCGCCAGCGACATGCCGCTGCGCATCGCCGTCGCCGGGCAGATCAGCGCGGGAAAGTCGAGCCTGATCAACGCGCTCATGGGCAGCGATCTGGCGGAGGTCGATGTGATCCCCACCACCGACGAGGCCCGCACCTACCCCACCGAATTCGACGGGGTCGAGACCATGCTGCTCGACATGCCCGGCCTCGACGGCTCCGCCAAGCTGGCCAGCAAGGTCGCTGCGGAACTGGCGCGCGCCGATCTGATCATCTGGACCGTGCGCGCCAACCGCCCCGCGCGCGAGATCGACCGCGCCACCATCGCCGAGTTGCGTGCCCTTGTCTCCGGCGATCCGCGGCGGCGCATGCCCCCGGTGGTCGTGGCGATCTCCTGCGTTGATGAACTGCTCAGCGTCTGGCCCGTGCCCGAGGGGCATCTGGACGATCAGGCGATGGAGCGCGTGACAGAGGTGGTTATGGCGGTGCAATCCGACATCGCCGACGCCCGCGTCACCGCCAACACCATCCCGGTCGTGCTCACCGAACCCGACTGGAACGTCGACCGGCTGCGCGCCCGCATCGAAAGCCTGCTCGGCCCGGCGCTCGACACCCAGCGCAACCGCCTGCGCATCGAGGGCAAGACCAGCGGCGTCCTCAAGGAAACGTCCCGCGCGGGCCGCGGTCTGCGCGGCGCGCTGACCGCCTTCGGGCGCAAATACACCCATGCAGACGACGCGGCAGAGGACGACGCGCAGCCCTGAAATTTCGTTCCGAGGCGATGACTTGTGCCGCATCGCCAGAGCGGCGGACGCTTGGTCATGCGCCGATCTCCCCTACCCATGGCCGAATCCCCGTGCGAGGTAGAGACGCCGCCGCCCAAGGTGGACCGGCACGGCAGCCACGCACAGAAGAAGGACAGCACCATGGCAGTGAAAACGGCGATCATCGGCCTCGGGATCATGGGGCGGCGCATGCTCGAGCATATGCAGCTGCACGAGGGCTATACCGTCAGCGCCATGTGGGATCCCTCCGCCGAGGCCAGTGACGCGGCGCGGCAAATGGCCCCCGATGTTACCGTCGCGGCCACCGCCGAAGAGGCCATGGCAGGTGCCGATCTGGTCTATCTCGCCTGCCCGCCGGTGCCGCGCATGGCCTATGCGCTCGCCGCCGCCGATGCGGGACAGGCGGTGTTCCTTGAAAAGCCGCTCGGCGTCGATGTGCCCGCGAGCGAGGATCTCGTCACCAAGCTCGAGGCCAGCGGGGTGCCCGCGGCGGTGAACTTCACGCAGGCCGCTGGCGAGGCCCTGGCCAATATCTGCGCCGCCGCGCAAACGGGCAAGATGGGCGATCTGGTGGGCGTCGACATGGTGGTCACCTATGCCGCTTGGCCGCGCGCCTGGCAGACGGCGGCGGACTGGCTGCGGTTCCGCGACGAGGGCGGCATGACCCGCGAAGTGCTGTCGCATTTCCTGTTCTTCAGCCAGCGCATCCTCGGCCCGCTGTCGGTGGTCTGGGCACGCCCCTCCTACCCCGCCGATCCCGCGCTCTGCGAGACCGCGCTGCTTGCGCGTCTGGAAAACGCAGGCGGGCTGCCCGTCTCTATCCTCGCCAGCGTCGGCGGCGCGCAGGAGGACCGGCAGGAATTCACCGTGAAGGGCAGCGCGGCCAGCCATCGCGTCTCGAACTTCTCGGATGAAGCCGTCTCCACCGGCGCGGGTTTCACCCCGGTTGCGCCCGCCCCTGCCGATCCGCGCGCCGTGGCGCTGCGAGCGCAGCTTGACGATCTGCTGCTCTGCGTCGCGGGCAAGCCGCACCGGCTGGCCACCCCACACGAAGCGCTGCAGGTGCAGCGGCTGGTCGAAGAGATGCTGCGCGGCAAGGCCTGACCCCGCCCTACGCGCCGCCGTCCCCCACGGCGGCGCGGCCCTACTCAGGACCTGCCCGGCAGATGGGAGGCGACACCCTCGCTGAAGGGCGCCTTGACGAACTCCGGCACCGCCGCCTCAAACGCCGCGCCATCCAGCCAATGGGGATGCGCGAAGAGATAGCGCATCTCATAAAGCTCCCGCGCAAGCTCCCGGCCCTGACCAATAGGGAGGAAATTGCCGACCGACGCTGCCAAATCTTGTGAAATGGCGGAGGCTCAGGGATTCGAACCCTGGGGACGCTCTCACGCCCAACGGTTTTCAAGACCGCCGCATTCGACCACTCTGCCAAACCTCCGGTTCGACCGACCTAGCGTGCCTTGCGCAATTCTAGAACAGGCTTTCCGGGAAAATCCGCCGATCACGGCTTTGAAGGCTTTTCTTGATCACAGCCACCCGTTACGATCCGGCGAAAACCGGGATGGCCCGGTTCGCCTCCGCTGCGCCCGAGCCGCCCTTTCCGGGCACGAAGGCAGACGCCCTCCGGGCCTTTGCGGCGGTGATCGAACGGCCTCCGGCATATCGAAGGGACATCCGGCGACGGGACACCGGCAAGGCGCGACAGACGCCACCGGCCAGGCGGACGACACAGGCGGGACGACAGGGGGCACCTATGAGTAAGGCCAATGCAGCGCGGCCGATGGCCGCGGGTTGGAACACCGGCAGCATAAATACCGGCATCCTTAATAATGACAGCATGAAACCGGCGAAAGCGGGCGCGACATCGCGTGCAAGCCGGGGCATGGGCTGGGCAAGCCTTGCGGCCCTGCTCGGCACCGTCGCCCTGAGCGCCTGCAGCGACGCGCAGATGCCCGGCTTCCTCAAGTCCGAGGGCAGCGGCGGCGCCGAAGCCTCTGGCACCTCCGCCACCGTCGAGCGTGACATTGAGGCGCCTGAGGTCTTTCAGACCACCGAGGCGGGCCTCTGGGACGGTCGCCCCTCGCTGGGCGGTGTCTGGGTCGCGCATCCCGATGTCACCGAGCCCGAGCGGGTGATCATCCGCAACGAAAAGAACGGCCAGTTCGTGATCGGCGCGCTGTTCCGCCGTGAACGCATGAGCCCCGGCCCGCGCCTGCAGGTGTCGTCCGACGCCGCCGCCGCCATCGGCATGCTGGCGGGCGAGCCGGTGAACCTCAACGTGGTGGCGCTGCGCCGCGAAGAAGGCCCCGCTCAGCCCGAGGAAGGCACCGGCCCCGCCGGCGTCGAAGCGAGCACGCTGTCGGAAACGCCCGAGGTCGAGGAAGCCACGCTTGATCCGGTGACCGCCGGCGCAGCCGCAGCCATCGAGGCCGCGCCCGCAGCCGCGCCAGCCGCCGCCCCTGCCGCAACCGCCGCGCCGACCGAGGCCGCGAGCCCGGCGCCCGCACCCGCGCCCAAGCCCGCCTCCTCGCTGTCGCGCCCCTATGTGCAGATCGGCATCTTCAGCATCGAGCAGAACGCCGAGAACACCGCCACCGCGATGCGTCAGGCGGGCATGGTGCCGACGGTCAAGAAGCAGAGCAGCTCGGGCAAGACCTTCTGGCGCGTGCTGGTTGGCCCGGCGCAGGACAAGGCCGAGCTTGATGCGCTGCTGACCAAGATCAAGGGCACCGGTTTCTCGGATGCCTACGCCGTGAAGAACTGACCAGACGATCCGACGACCAGACCGGAGCCAAAGCACAGGAGCCGCCCATGCGCCGCCCGACGAGCCCCCTTTCGAGCCTTTCCCTGCGTCGCCTGCTGGCCGGGGCCGCCACGGCGGCGCTGCTCGCCACCAGCGCGCAGGCGTTTGACACCAGCGCCCGCACCGCCTTTGTGCTGGATTACACCACCGGCACCGTGCTGATGGCCAAGGATGCGGACAAATCGGTACCCCCGGCGTCGATGTCCAAACTGATGACGCTCTATATGGCCTTCGAGGCGATCCGTGACGGGCGGCTCAAGCTCGACGAGACCCTGCCGGTATCGTCGCATGCCATGTCCTATGGCGGCTCGACCATGTTCCTCGACACCACCGACCGGGTGAAGGTCGAGGACCTGCTGCGCGGCATCATCGTGCTGTCGGGCAATGACGCCTGCGCGGTGATCGCCGAGGCACTCTCGCCGAATGGCACCGAGGCCGGTTTCGCCGATCTGATGACCCGCCGCGCGCAACAGCTGGGCATGACCAGCTCGCATTTCGCCAATGCCTCGGGCTGGCCCGCCGACGGTCACGTCATGTCGATGCGTGATCTGGTACTGCTGGCGCGGCACATCATCGAAGACTTCCCCGAATTCTACCCGATCTTCGCGGAGCGGCGTTTCGAGTTCGATGGCCGCGCGCCGCAGAACGTGCACAACCGCAACCCGCTGCTGCGCCTCGACATCGGCGCCGATGGTCTCAAGACCGGCCACACGCAAGAAGCGGGCTATGGCCTCGTCGGCTCGGCCAAACAGGGCGACCGCCGGGTGATCTTTGCCATTGCCGGGCTCGACAGCGAGCGCGCCCGCGCCGAAGAGAGCGAGTCGATCGTCAACTGGGCCTTTCGCCAGTTCGCCGAACGCAAACTGATCGAGAAGGGCAAGGAAGTGGCCCGCGCCGACGTGTTCCTCGGCGCGCAGGAAAGCGTCGGGCTGGTGGCGCGTGACGACATCGAAATGCTGATCCCCGTGACCCCGGGCACCGAGCTTGGGGCCGAGGTGGTCTATACCGGCCCGCTGCAGGCGCCGATCACCGCGGGCCAGCAGCTCGCCGAGCTGATCATCACGCCCGAAGGTCTGCCCGAGCACCGGGTGCCGCTGTTTGCCGCCGAAGACGTGCCCTCGGGCGGCTTCGTCAAACGCATGATGGTGGTCAGCACCAATCTGATCGGGCGTCTGCAGGCCCCCGCCACCACCGCGGAGGCGATGTGACCGGCAGCAATGGTGCCGAGACCGCAAGGTCCGGCCTCTTCATCAGCTTCGAGGGCATCGACGGCTCGGGCAAATCCACGCAGGCGCGGCTTTTACATGCCGCGCTTCTTGGTGCTGGTCGCGAGGCGGTTCTCACCCGCGAGCCCGGCGGCTCGCCCGGTGCCGAAGAGATCCGCGCGCTGGTGCTGCAGGGCGATCCCGACCGTTGGTCCGCCGAGACCGAGCTGCTGCTTTTCACCGCCGCGCGCCGCGATCATCTGGAGCGTCTGATCCGCCCTGCCCTCGGCGCAGGCAAGCTGGTGATCTGCGACCGTTTCGCCGACAGCAGCCGCATGTATCAGGGCCTGTCGCGCGGCGATCTGCGCAGTAAGGTGGACGCGCTGCACACGCTGATGATCGGCACCGAGCCCGATCTCACTTTCCTGATCGACATGGATCCCGCCGCCGGGCTCGCCCGCGCCAAGGCTCGCGCCACCGAAGAGGAACGCTTCGAGGATTTCGGCGTCGAACTGCAAGAGCGTATGCGCGCAGGTTATCTGGCATTGGCCAAAGAGTTCCCCGAGCGTTTCATCGTCATCGACGGCAACCGGGCGCAGGAGGATGTTGCCGCCGACATCCGCGCGCGACTTGAGCCGTATCTCTCCGCATGAGCGCCGAGGAGGATATCCCCGAGGCGGATCGCGTCGAGGGCGCGCCGCACCCGCGCGAGACCTTCCGCCTGTTCGGGCAGGATCGCGCGCAGGCGGATTTTCTAACCGCATTCACCTCGGGCCGGCTGCACCATGGCTGGCTGATCACCGGGCCGCGCGGGCTTGGCAAGGCGACGCTGGCATGGACAATCGCGCGCTTTCTGCTGGCGACGCCCGAGCAGGAGGAGGACGGGCTCTTCGGCGCGCCGCCACCGCCGCGTGATCTGCTGATCGACCCAGAGCACCCTGTGGCGCACCGCGTCCACGCGCTGTCGGAGCCGCGCCTGCACCTGCTGCGCCGCAGCTGGGACAGCAAGACCAAGAAGCTGCGCAGCATCATCACCGTTGAAGAGGTGCGCGCGCTGAAACGCTTCTTCTCGCTTTCCTCCGCCGATGGCGGGCGCCGGGTGGTGATCATCGACAGCGCCGACGAGATGAACCCCAACGCCGCCAATGCGATCCTCAAGCTGCTGGAAGAGCCGCCGGCCAATACGGTGCTGCTGATGATCAGCCACCAGCCCTCGCGCCTGCTGCCGACGATCCGCTCGCGCTGCCGCGAGCTGCGGCTGGCGCCGCTGGGGCCCGAGGATATGGCCCGCGCGCTCGAACAGGCCGGGGCGCAGGTGGCGCCGCAGGAAGCCGAGGCGCTGGCGGAACTGTCTGCGGGCTCGGTGGGCGAGGCGCTGCGACTGCTGAACCTCGACGGGCTGAAGCTCTATTCCGATCTGGTGTCGCTGGCGGGCACCCTGCCCCGGCTCGACCGCCCGCGCGCCATCGCGCTTGGCGAAAGCACCGCGGGCAAGGGCCGCGAGGCGCGGCTCGATCTGATGCTGACGCTGACCGACCGGCTGATGGCGCGGCTCGCCCGTGTCGGCGTCACCGGGATGCCGCCGCGCGCCGAGGCGGCGCCGAATGAGGCCGAGGTGCTGCGGCGCCTCGCCCCGCACCCGGGCGCCGGGCGGGCCTGGGCGCAGCTGGCGCAGGACGCCGGAGAGCGCGCCCGCCACGCCCGCGCGGTGAACGTCGATCCCGCGGCGCTGGTGCTCGATCTGCTGCTGCAGATGCGCAAGGCAGGCTGAGGGGCCGGGAAGGAGGGGGCGCTGCCCCCGCCGCGGCTGCGCCGCGACTCCCCCGGCGTATTTTCAAAGAGAAGAAGGGGCGGTTTGGGGCCGCCCCGCGCTTGGGACCGCAGCGGGACCGGGGGCTCAGACTTGGCCCGCGTCGATCAGATCCTGCGCCAGTTTTGCATAGGCCTGCGCCATCACGCCCTCGCCCAGTGCCACCGGCGCGCCGCTGTCGCCCGCGAGGCGGGTGTCGAGATCGATGGGCAGCTGCGCCAGCACCGGCAGATTGAGCCGCGCCGCTTCCGCGGCGACGCCGCCCTGGCCGAAGATATGGCTCTCGCGCCCGCAGTCGGGGCAGACGAAGACCGACATATTCTCGATCATCCCAAGCACCGGCACATTGAGCGTGGCGAACGCATCGAGCGCCTTCTTCGCGTCGATCAGCGCCACATCCTGCGGGGTGGAGACGACGATGGCGCCATCCACTTCCGACTTCTGCCCCAGCGAGAGCTGCACATCGCCGGTGCCCGGCGGCAGGTCGATGAGCAGCACATCGAGCGTGCCCCACTCCACCTGCATCAGCATTTGCTGCAGCGCGCCCATCAGCATCGGGCCGCGCCAGACCACCGCCTTGTCCTCGGGCAGCATGACGCCGATCGACATGAGCGTGACGCCATGCGCCTCGAGCGGGATGATCGTCTTGCCATCGGGCGAGGCCGGGCGCTTGCTGACACCGAACATGCGCGGCTGCGACGGGCCGTGGATGTCCGCATCCAGCAGGCCGACCTTCTTGCCCGCGCGCGCCAGCGCCACGGCGAGGTTCGACGAGACGGTGGATTTGCCCACGCCGCCCTTGCCCGAGCCGATGGCGATCAGCTTCTTCACCCCCGGCGGCGCCATGCGCCCCTCTTGCGGTTTGGCGTGGCCCCCCATCTTCAGCGAGGGCGCTTTCGGCGCCTGCGTCGGGGCCGAGAGCACCACCGCCGCCGAGACCGCCCCCGGCAATTGCGCCACCTGCGCCTCGACCACCGCGCGGAAGCCTTCCATCTGGCGGGCGATCTCGGCGCTTGGCGCTTCGATGACAAAGCGCACATGGCCGCCTTCGACGCTGAGCGCTCGAATCATGTCCCGCGATACGAGGTTGCCGCCACCGGGCAGATCGAAGCTTTTCAGCAACGCCATGGTAGCGTCGGACAATTGGGTCATAGTTACTTCCTTTCCCTCAGCGCATGGTGACCTTTCGTCATCTTGCGCTCCGCGCAAGGCGCGTCCATTTCTCGCCTAATTTCTATGCACTCCCCCGCGAAGATGCGCATTCCAAAGTGGTTTTCACCATGCATTTTGCGCATAGCGGCATTGAACCGGGGCGGGATTGTGCAGCCGCAGCAATTGGCACATCTATTGGGGCAAGAAACGACAGACGCAACCATTCAGCCAGACGGGCACAGACGCACATGGCATTCGCAACCGACACCACCCGCATCGAAGGCCGCACCGGCGGTCTCCTCGACACGCTCCGCACCGCCCTCGCTCGCCGCCGCCTGTACAAACAGACCTTCAGCGAGCTGGCTTCGCTGAGCAACCGTGAACTGAGCGATCTCGGGCTGCACCGCTCGATGATCCGCCGGATCGCGTATCAGGCCGCCTACGAGGCGTAAGAATTCGAACACGTCCCGGCTCTCTCCTCCTCCCTGAGCCGGTTCGTTACGGCGGTGACCTCTCTCCTCCTCCCTGAGGTCACCGCCACAAAGACACGGGATACCGGACGATAGCCCGGCCCCAGACATCGACAGCCCCTCTCCTCCTCCCTGGGGCATCGATACAGCGGCGATCTCTCTCCTCCTCCCTGAGATCGCCGCACCAGTTTCCGGGCCCCAGCGCCCACCCTATTCGGAGCCCCTCTCCTCCTCCCTGGGGCAACGATGCAGCGGCGGTCTCTCTCCTCCTCCCTGAGACCGCCGCACCTCATAAAGGGCCGCATGCGGTCCAGAAGCTTCGGAGTCCCTCTCCTCCTCCCTGGGACTTTGATGCAGCGGCGATCTCTCTCCTCCTCCCTGAGATCGTCGCACCCCATAGGACCCTCGCGGGTCCGCTCAGATCGGAAGCCCTTCTTCTCCTCCTCCTCGGGCTTTCGTGACACGGAAACGGCGGTCTCTCTCCTCCTCCCTGAGACCGCCGTTTTTCTTTTCCTCGCTATAAATTTTGCGCTGCATCCGGAACGGCTTGCATGGCGCCCCGAGACCCGTCGCATCAGCTTTCGCTGCTGGCCGGCTCATTGAACGCGCGAGCTCTGCCCGCATCTTGCTCGCGCGCCTTCGGGCGGATCGCCCAAGACCAACCCGACAGGCACTTACCACAGGGCCGCGGAATGGACCGTACTCTCGTGATTGCAGGACAGGGACGCTCGGGCAGCACCCTGTTCTACAACATGCTGCGCAATACGCTGCAGGGCTTCGGGATGTTCGATCGCGAGGTGCCTGCCGCCAGCGTGATCCACCTGCCCGGAAATCAGTGCACCAAGCGCCCCTTCGACATCTTCGATCTACCGAAGCTGTTTCACGCCAATCAGGGCCGCAAGCGGATCGACCTGATCTGCATGCTGCGCGATCCGCGTGACATTCTGACCAGCCGCCACCGCGCGGTCCCGGATGATTACTTCGTCGCTGCGGACAACTGCTGGTTCGTTCCCGAAGGTCGCGTGCCCGCCTTCACCGCGCCCGGCTTTCTGCCGGTGCATGAGGCCACTATGCGCGTCAGCGGATCGGGCCTTTTCCCGCAGGGCATCTTCTTTTTGAAATACGAAGATCTCGTGCGCGACCCCGAGGCCGTGCAGCAGATGCTGGCCGAGGGTTTGGGGCTGACCTTCGACGGGCGCTTCAGCGATTTTCACAAGGCCGAAATTCCCCAGCGCCTGCAGCGCGCGCTCAACGGCGTGCGCGAGGTCGATACCGAACGCCAGCGCAAATGGGCCAAGCCCGAGCATCGCGCCCGTATCATCGACCAGTTCACCCGCTTTCCGGTGCTGCACGATGTGCTAAAGCAGCTTGGGTATGAAGAGAACCAGGGCTGGTTCGAGGACCTGCAGCGCGAGGCGCAGCAGGAGGTGGTGGCCGTTAAGTAAGCCGTGCCTGCAGCCAAGCCCGCTGCCGCCGAAACCGCGACAGAGACACAGCAAAGCGCGCTGCCGGTGACCGGCTCGATCCTTGATCATCCGGCGATCCCCATACTCTACGACGACGCGACGATGAAGTTCAGTGGTATCGAGGGGGAGCGGGCCGCAGTGCCTTGTGACCTTCGTGGGCGTTGGCCATGGGCTTGCCGGCATCGACCAGCAGAGCGAGGAGTTCCGCAAGCTCTCCTCCGGTGGTTGGGGTTCGCAGCTTTTCGTCTTCGACAAGACCCGCAGCTGGGGCAACGCGCTCGACCCCGAGCTTCTGGCCCGGCTCACCGCACCGCATCGCGCAGGACGCAAGGTGTCGACGCTGGGGCTGAGCATGGGCGGCTTTCTGGCCGCGCAGATGTCGCGCCCGCTGGGGGCCGCCCGCTGTATCGCGCTGGCGCCGCAATATTCGGTTCACCCCGAGATCGCGCCGTTCGACACCCGCTGGACCCGCTATTCCGAGCAGATCAGCATGTGGCGCCAACCGTCCTTGATGGGAAGCTTCGACGGCGCTTGCCGCTACGAGCTGATCTTCCCCGACCTGCCGGTCGAACTGGCCCATGCCGAGCGTTTCCCGAAAGCGCCGAACATTCGCCGCTTCACCGTGCCGTCGGACAACCACAACGTCGCCGCGACCCTCAAGGCCCGCGGACAGCTCTACCCGCTCCTCGAGGCGCTGCTGCGCGAGGACGGGGCCGGCGCGCTGCCTGACTTCTGCAGCCCCGGTGCGGGCACGTGGCATGTGGCCCCCGAGGTCGCCGCCGCCGCCAGCTGAGGGCGCACCCGCACACCCTGCGCTTCCCCCGCGAAGGCACGGCCAAGGGCACTCGGGGCCACTCAAAGCCACGGGGCGCTTTCCCTTTCCCAAGGCTTTGGGTAGGAGGGTCGGGACAACAGCACAAGCAGGCATGGGAACGCAGCCATGGCGATGGAAAAGACCTTCAACGCGGCCGAGGCCGAGGCGCGCATCTACGACGCATGGGAAAGCAGCGGAGCCTTCAAGGCCGGGGCCAACGCCTCGCGCGATGAAAGCTTCAGCATCATGATCCCGCCGCCCAATGTGACCGGCTCGCTGCACATGGGCCACGCGTTCAACAACACGCTGCAGGACATCCTCGTGCGCTGGCACCGGATGCGCGGCTTCGACACGCTCTGGCAGCCGGGGCAGGACCACGCGGGCATCGCCACGCAGATGGTCGTCGAGCGCGAACTGGCCAAGGACAAGAACAACGCCACCCGCCGCGAGATGGGCCGCGAGGCCTTCCTCGAGAAGGTCTGGGAGTGGAAGCAGCAGTCTGGCGGCACGATCATCAACCAGCTCAAGCGTCTCGGCGCCTCCTGCGACTGGTCGCGCAACGCCTTCACCATGTCCGGCGCCGAGGGCGCCCCGGCGGGCGAGGACGGTAACTTCCACGACGCGGTGATCAAGGTCTTCGTCGATATGTACGAAAAGAGCCTGATCTACCGCGGCAAGCGGCTGGTGAACTGGGACCCGCATTTCGAGACCGCGATTTCCGACCTCGAGGTCGAGAACATCGAAGTGCCCGGCCACATGTGGCACTTCAAATACCCGCTGGCGGGCGGCGAGACCTACACCTACGTCGAGAAGGACGAGGATGGGAACGTGCTCTTCACCGAAGAGCGTGACTATATCTCCATCGCCACCACCCGCCCCGAGACCATGCTGGGTGACGGCGCGGTCGCGGTGCACCCTTCCGATGAGCGTTACGCACCGATCGTCGGCAAGCTCTGCGAGATCCCTGTTGGGCCCAAAGAGCACCGCCGCCTGATCCCGATCATCGTGGATGAATATCCCGACCCGACCTTCGGCTCGGGCGCGGTGAAGATCACCGGCGCGCATGACTTCAACGACTACGGCGTGGCCAAGCGCGGCGGCATCCCCTGCTATCGCCTGATGGACACCCGCGCGACCATGCGTGAGGACGGCCACCCCTACGCCGAAGCCGCCGAGATCGCCCAGCAGGTCGCCCGCGGCGAGCTGTCGCTCGACGAGCATGAGGTCGACAAGCTCAACCTCGTGCCCGACCACCTGCGCGGCCTCGACCGTTTCGCCGCCCGCGAGGCGGTGATCGCCGAGATCACCGAAGAAGGTCTCGCGGTGATGACCGAGGCCACCGACCCGCGCCTCGGCGCGGCGGCGGCCAAGGCACCGCCCGCCCCCGAGGAAGGCGGCGAGGCGCTGGATGAGCCCGAGCAATGGGTGCCGCTGGTCGAAGCCAAGCCGATCATGCAGCCCTTCGGCGACCGCTCGAAAGTGGTGATCGAGCCGATGCTCACCGATCAGTGGTTCGTCGACACCGCGCAGATCGTCGGCCCGGCGCTCGACGCCGTGCGCGAGGGCCGCGTGCGGATCATGCCCGAGAGCGGCGAGAAGACCTATTACCACTGGCTCGAAAACATCGAGCCCTGGTGCATCTCGCGCCAGCTGTGGTGGGGCCACCAGATCCCGGTCTGGCACACGCCGGGCATGGGCGACGAATGGCGCTCGTTCTGCGCCGCCTCGGAAGATGAGGCGATCGAGCAGATGAAGGCGGTCTTCGGCGATGATGCCGAGTTCCTGATCGTCGAGGATGCCGCCGCCGCCGAGGATCACCTCGCCGCGCTGCTGCAGCAGGGCACCGATTTCACCGGTGTCGACCAGCGCCGCCGCCCGCAGGCGATCCCGGTGTTCCGCGATCCCGACGTTCTGGACACATGGTTCTCGTCGGGCCTGTGGCCGATCGGCACGCTCGGCTGGCCCGAGCAGACGCCGGAGCTGCAGAAATACTTCCCGACCTCGGTGCTGGTCACCGGTCAGGACATCCTGTTCTTCTGGGTCGCCCGGATGATGATGATGCAGCTCGCCGTGGTCGATGAGATCCCCTTCCACGACGTCTACCTGCACGGGCTCGTGCGCGACGCCAAGGGCAAGAAAATGTCCAAGTCGCTCGGCAATGTGGTCGACCCGCTGGAGATCATCGACGAGTTCGGCGCCGACGCGCTGCGCTTCACCAATGCCGCCATGGCCTCGCTGGGCGGCGTGCTGAAGCTCGACAAGCAGCGCATCGCCGGCTACCGCAACTTCGGCACCAAACTGTGGAACGCCGCCTCCTACGCGCAGATGAACGGCGTGTTCGAGCTGGCGCACAGCGATGCCGTGCCCGAGACCACCCTGCCGCTCAACCGCTGGATCAAGGGCGAGATCGCCAAGACCCGCGAAACCGTGGACGCGGCGCTGGCGGAATATCGGTTCAACGACGCGGCACAGGCGCTCTATGGGTTTGTCTGGGGCACCTTCTGCGACTGGTATCTCGAGTTCACCAAGCCGGTGTTCCAGGGCGAGGACGAGGCCGCCAAGGCCGAAACCCGCGCCACCTACGCCTGGGCCTTCGACCAGTGCCTGATCCTGCTGCACCCGATCATGCCCTTCATCACCGAAGAGCTCTGGGCGCAGCGCGACCGGCCGAAGATGCTGATCCACGCCGACTGGCCCGCGTATAGCGCCGCCGAGATGGTCGACGCGCAGGCCGACGCCGAGCTCAACTGGGTGATCCGGATGATCGAGGCGATCCGCTCGGCGCGCGCGCAGATGCATGTGCCCGCCGGTCTCTATGTGCCCTGCGTGGTCAAGGGCATGACGCTTGAGGCCAAGGCCGCCTATGAGACCAACGAGGCTTTCGTGAAGCGCTACGCGCGCATCGAAGGGCTGACCGAAGTGGAGGAGATGCCCAAGGGCACGGCCGCGCTGGCGCTCAGCGGCGGCACCTTTGGTCTTCCTCTGGCGGGGATCATCGACGTGGCCGAAGAAAAGGCCCGCCTCGAGAAGGCGCTGCAGAAGCTCGGCAAGGAACTCGGAGGCCTGCGCGGCCGTCTGAAGAACCCCAAGTTCGCCGAAAGCGCGCCGGAAGAGGTGGTGCAGGAAACCCGCGACAACCTCGCCGCCCGCGAAGAGGAAGAGGCCAAGCTGAAAGAAGCCATGGCGCGCCTCGCCGAACTGGGCTGAGCCAAGCGACACGACAAAAAGAAGGCCCGTCCGGTATCCCCGGGCGGGCCTTTCCTTTGGCACGGCGCCCTGCCCCGGCGCATCGCGCGCGGCTAAGGTCGGCCGTGCGTATTTGGAAAGAGAAGAAGGACGACCTGCGCGCAAAGAGTTGGGCAAAGGCGCCGGGCCCCTGCTTCTTCTCTTTAAAAATACGCAAAATCCGGCAGCGCCGCGCGCGCCTCAGCCGATCAGCAGCGCCCGCGCTGCCGCCCGCGCCTCTGGGGTGACCGTGTCGCCCGAAAGCATGCGGGCGATCTCATCCTCGCGCTCATCCGCCGCCAGAGCGGTGACCGACGACAGGGTGATGTCATTCTCCACCCGTTTGGCCACGCGCCAGTGATGCGCGCCAAGCGCGGCGACTTGCGGCGAATGGGTGACGACGAGCACCTGCCCCTCGGCGGCGAGCGCCGCGAGACGTCGCCCCACCGCGTCGGCGGTGGCGCCGCCGACGCCGCGGTCGATCTCGTCAAAGATCATCGTCACATCGCCGCCCTGCTCTTGCGACAGGCAGACTTTCAGCGCCAGCAGGAACCGCGACAGCTCGCCGCCAGAGGCGATCTTGTTGAGCGGGCCGGAGGGCGCGCCGGGGTTGGTGGCGACGGTGAAGGCGACAGCGTCGCGGCCCTCGGGGCCTTCGGGGGCGCGGGAAACTTCCGTCCGGAACACCGCGCGTTCCATCTTCAGCGGTGCCAGTTCCGTGGCCACGGCCTTGTCGAGCCGCGCGGCGGCGGCGCTGCGCGCCTCGCTCAGCGCGGTGGCGGCGGCGTCATAGGCGTTTTCCGTCCGGCGAACTTCGGCGTTCAGCGCGTCCAGCTCCTCGGCGGAATGGTCGAGCGCCGAGAGCCGCGCCGAAAGCGTCTCGCGCAGACCGGCAAGCTCGTCCGGCAGCACCTGATGCTTGCGCGCGAGCCCGCGAATGGCGAAGAGCCGCTCTTCGGTATCCTCCAGCGTGCGCGGGTCGAATTCCAGCGCGTCGAGCGTGCTGGCCACCTCGCCCGAGGCCTCGTCAAGCTCGGCCATCGCGCGGGTCAGCGCGGCGATGGCGCCGTCGAGCCGCCCCTCGGCACCTTCCGAGGCACCCTCCAGCCAGCGCAGCGCGTCGGACATGGCGCCCTCGGCACCCTCATAGCCAAGCGCCTGACTGGCGCGGGAAATATCGGCCCGCACCCGCTCGGCGCCCTGCATCATGCGGCGGCGGCTGTCGAGCTCGGCCTCTTCGCCGACCTCCGGGGCCAGCTTGTCCAGCTCCTCGGTGGCGTGGCGCAGGAAATCCTCCTCGGCGCGCACCGCCTCGAGCGCGGTCTCGGCATCGCTCAGCGCCTTGCGCGCGGTCCGCTGCGCGATCCATGCGGCGCGGGCGGCCCCCAGTTCAGCGCCGATCCCGGCATAGCTGTCGAGAATATCGCGGTGGCCCGACGGGTTGAGTAGCCCGCGGTCATCATGCTGGCCGTGCAGTTCAACCAGCGTCTCGGACAGGCGCCGCAGCACCTCGCCGCTGGCACGGCGGTCGTTGACCCAGCCGGTCTTGCGTCCGTCGGCGGTGTTCACCCGGCGCAGGATCAGCTCGCCCGAGACCGGCAGACCGGCCTCTTCCAGAACCGCGCGCGCGGCATGGCCCTCGGCCAGTTCGAAAACCGCCGTCACCTCGCCCTGCTGGGCCCCGGCCCGCACCAATTCGGCCCGCCCGCGCCAACCCAGCACAAAGCCGAGGCTGTCGAGCAGAATTGACTTGCCCGCGCCGGTCTCGCCGGTCAGCACGTTGAGCCCCGGCTGGAAACTCAGGTCCAGCCGGTCGATGATGAGCAGATCGCGGATTTCAAGCGCTCGGAGCATCCATTCAGACGGGCGCGCCGTCCTCCCTAGGGGCTAGCAGCCCCAAAGCCACAGCCTCAGAGCCACTGCCCTTTGACCATCTGACGATAGACCTGTGCTAGCCAGCTGTCGCCCGCCGCTTCCAGTTCCAGCCCGCGCCCGGTGAGCAGCTTGTAGCTGTCCTCGTACCACGGCGTGCCGCGGTAGTTGTAGCCAAGGATCGCGCCTGCGCTCTGAGCTTCTTGCGTCAGCCCCAGCGACAGATAGGCCTCGACCAGCCGGTGCAGCGCCTCGGCGGTATGCGTGGTGGTCTGGAAATCCTCGACCACGACGCGGAAACGGCTGATCGCGGCGCCATAGTTCTCACGCTTGAGATAGTAGCGCCCGATCTCCATTTCCTTCGCCGCGAGGTGGTCGAAGGCAAGGTCGAACTTGAGGATCGAAGAGCGCGCGTATTCCGTATCGGGATAGCGCTCGATCACCGTGCGCAGCGACTGCAGCGCCTGGAACGTCAGCCCCTGATCGCGGCCCACTTCCTCGATCTGGTCGTAATAGGAGAGCGCCAGCAGATACTGAGCATAGGCGGCATCTTCGTCGCTGGGGTAGAAGTCGATGTAGCGCTGCGCCGAAGAGCGCGAGTTCTCATAGTCCTTCGCCCGGTGATAGGCGTAGGCCTGCATGATCAGGGCGCGCTTGGCCCAGTCCGAATAAGGATAGAGACGCTCGATTTCACCGAAATAATACGCGGCGCGCTCTGCGTCGCTGCGGTCCATTTCGTATTCGCCGCGCTCGAAGATCTGTTCGGCGGTGAAGTTCTCCATCGGGACGCCGCCCGGACCCATTCCGGGCTGTTCCTGGGCCGAACATCCGACCAGGAGAATCGCGGAAAAAGCCGCTCCGATCACCGCATTTCGCGATCTGCCGCCTGCCATGCCCGACTTACCTCACATTCATTGCAGAGCCCGCTTCGGGGCCATGGCACGGTCCTAGCACAGAAAAATCCGGGGCAAAACGCCTTAACGCCGATTTGAGCACGGCGCCGCCGTCAGGCAACCGCGGGGATTTCGTCGCGCTCGACACCGGCGCCGGGCAGCCGCGCGGCCATGCGCGAATCGCAGACCGTCATGCGGAATGCGTCGGGCGTGGCGAAGAGCGCGTGCAGCAGTTTGTTGGTGATCGCGTGACCCGCCTTGAAGCCGGTGTAATGGCCAAGGATCGGCACGCCCGCGGTATAAAGATCGCCAAGCGCGTCCAGCATCTTGTGGCGCACGGCCTCGTCGGCATGGCGCAGGCCACCCGGCGACAGGATCTTGTCGCCATCGACGACAACCGCGTTTTCATAGGTGCCGCCAAGCGCCTTGCCATTGGCCTGCATCGCCTCGACGTCGGACTGACGGCAGAAGGTGCGGCTGTCGCAGAGCTCGCGGACGAAAGAGCCATTGGCGAGGTTGATCACCTTGTCCTGCGTGCCGATCGCCGCATCGGCGAAGTCGATGTGGAACTCCATCGTGGTGCCCTGCGCCGGGGACAGGCGGGCCCAGCCGGCAGCGGTCTGCACTTCGACGGGGGTCAGGATCTCGATGGCACGCACAGGCGCGCGCAGCTCGCGCACACCGCGGGCGAGAATCTCGCGGACGAAGGGCGCGGCGGACCCGTCGAGGATCGGCACTTCGGGGCCGTCGATCTCGATCAGCGCGTTGTGGATGCCGCAGCCCGCCAGCGCCGCCATCACATGCTCGATGGTCGAGACGGAGACACCGGCGCGGTTTTTGATCAGGGTGCAGAGCGGCGAGATCTCGACCGCGTCATAGCGGGCCGGAACGAGCGCGTCGCCCAGAAGGATGTCGGTGCGTTTGAACCAGATGCCGTGCTCGGCAGAAGCCGGGCGAATGGTCATCCGGACAGGCGCGCCGGAATGAAGGCCCACGCCCTGGAAGCTCACTGCACTGCGGATCGTCGTTTGCACTTTGGTCACCTTTGCTTGGAGCGCCCCTCCCCACTGGCGCGCGCCTTTGTTGCAAACGGAGATACTCACCAGCGCTCACGTTCTCAAATCAAGTATTGCAACGAAGTGAAACATGCGGGTTTCCTAATGCGCGGATGCACGCCCAGTTGTGGATATGTTTCGACAACCTACTGATTTAAAATCAAAAAACCCTCTCTTGCGAGAGGGCTTTTCGACGTGCCTTGCCTTAAAATGTCAGCCCGCGCGAGGGGGCGCGGGCTGAATTTATCAGTTTGCCTGGCGCCGCAGGAAGGCCGGGATTTCAATCCGGTCCTGCTCGGGGGCCTCTTCGGGCGCCGGAGCGGGGGCCGGACGCTGCGCCTGCATCGGCGGCTGGCGGCGAGCCTGCGGTTGCGGTTGCGGCTGGGGCGCTGCCGGGGCGGCGGCTTTGGGTGCGCCCTGCTGCGGCTGCTGCTCGTGGCCGTGGCCGGTCATCCGGTTGATCAGCGAGTTGATCCCGAAGCGGGGACGCTCCGGCTCGGCGGCGCGCCGCGGAGCCTGCTGCGGCTGCTGCGGACGCGCCGGAGCGGCGGGCTGGCCCGGACGGTTGTTGCGGGCGGCGGCTGCGTGCAGGCGCTTCATCGTGTCTGCCGAAGGCTGGCCGGGCTGCGGTGCGCGCGGCGCGACGAAGCTCTCGGGTGCGGCTTCCAGCGTGCTGGGCTGCGGCTGCGGCTGCGCGGCCTGCGGACGGTAAGCGGGCGGCGGCAGACCGTCATCGGTCTCGACCACATCTTCTTCCTGATAGGTCTGCTGCGCGGCGGGCATCTCACCGAAGAGCGAGGGCTCGTCTTCTTCGTACTGCTGCGCCTGCGGAGCGGTCGGAGCGGCCTGCGCCACGGTTGCGGCGGGCAGCTGCGCTGCGGGCTGAACCGGAGCCGGTGCGGCCTCTGCTGCCGGGGCCTGCTCTTCGGCGTTGGCCAGCGGCTGCGCGAGGGTGCGGCGCGGCACCGGGATATCGTGCTGCACAGCCGAGGCATCGATGCCAGTGGCGACGACGGAGACGCGCATGCGGCCTTCCATCGTGTCATCCAGCGTCGAGCCGACGATGATGTTGGCGTCTGCATCCACTTCCTCGCGGATGCGGTTGGCCGCTTCGTCGAGTTCGAACAGGGTGAGGTCGTGGCCACCGGTGATGTTGATGAGCACGCCCTTGGCGCCCTTGAGGCTGATCTCGTCGAGCAGCGGGTTGGCGATTGCCTTCTCGGCGGCCTGGATCGAGCGATCTTCGCCGTCGGCCTCGCCGGTGCCCATCATCGCCTTGCCCATTTCATCCATCACGGCGCGAACGTCGGCGAAGTCGAGGTTGATCAGGCCCGGACGGACCATCAGGTCGGTCACACCCTTCACGCCCTGATAGAGCACGTCATCAGCAAGGCTGAAGGCCTCGGTGAAGGTGGTCTTCTCGTTGGCGAGACGGAACAGGTTCTGGTTGGGGATGATGATCAGCGTGTCGACCATCTTCTGCAGCGTCTCGACGCCCTCTTCCGCTTGGCGCATGCGTTTTGCGCCTTCGAACTGGAAGGGCTTGGTCACGACGCCGACGGTCAGAACACCCAGCTCACGCGCGGCCTGCGCGATGATCGGTGCTGCGCCGGTGCCGGTGCCGCCGCCCATACCGGCGGTGATGAAGCACATATGCGCGCCTGCGAGGTGATCGACGATCTGCTCGATGCTCTCTTCGGCTGCGGCCGATCCGACCGAGGGGCGTGCGCCTGCGCCGAGGCCTTCGGTCACTTTCACACCGAGTTGGACCTTGGCGGTCGCCATGCTCTGCTGCAGCGCCTGAGCGTCGGTGTTGGCAACCACGAAGTCCACGCCTTCGAGTTGCTTGGTGATCATGTTGTTGACTGCGTTGCCACCGGCTCCGCCGACGCCGAATACGGTGATCCGGGGCTTCAGCTCTTCCTGACCGGGCATCGAGAGATTGAGTGCCATGTGATGTTCCGCCTGTCGTTTTATGACTTGGTTCGCGCCTGTCCTGCGCCTTGGGGATAATTCTTACCGAGATCCTAGGGCTGGGTCACGTAAAAAACACAGATCTACCACGAAATATGGCTATAGGATTGACTATGCGCGCGAGATTTCGCCCAACGCACCAAATTTTGCAGAAAGCATCAGCAGCAACACAACACGTAGAAAAGCGCCACTGCCCCATGGGCCAGCAACGGCAAATCTTTTCTGGTGTCTTGGGAAGCCTGCTCGACGTCCCCTGCCCGCATCTTCCGTGCGGATCATGTTCCTAAATTAGCATCGGCCCGAATTGGCGTCACCGGGAATATTGCGTGAACACCGCAAGAAAACCGCAATCTCGCGAGGGTTTGAGCGGCCCGCGAGCCGCCCTGCCCCCACTCGCTTACCAGTTCTCGCGGAACCACTTCACCGCGCGCATCAGCGAACGGGCCGGGTAACGCTCGACCGGGATCTCGAAGTCCCACCATTCGTCCTGCGGATGGGCAGCAAAGAGGCACATCCCCACCGCCGAGGCAAAGCCCGGCCCGGTGGCGGCCTGCGGCAGCCCGTGCACGCGCATCGGGCGGCCCAGCCGGACCTGACTGCCAAGGATGCGGCTCGCCAGCCCATCAAGGCCGGGGATCTGGCTCGCAGCGCCGGTCAGCACGATCTGCTGGCTCGGCAGATGTTCGAAGCCCGCCGCATCGAGGCAGGCGCGCACCTCTTCGAGGATCTCCTCGACGCGCGGGCGCATGATACCGATCAGTTCAGCGCGGCTCACCTGCCGCCGGTCATGGTGCCAATCGCCGGTATCGCCCGAGATCTCGATCATCTCGCGATCATCCATCCCGGTGGCATGTACGCCGCCGTAAAAGGTCTTGATCCGCTCGGCCATGGCCATGGGGATCTGCAGGCCCATGGAGATGTCGCCGGTGACGTGATCGCCGCCCATGGGCACCGCATCGCCATAGATCATGTGCTTCTTCATGAAGATCGACACGCCGGTGGCGCCGCCCCCCATGTCGATACAGGCCGCGCCCAGTTCCTGCTCGTCTTCCACCAGCGCCGCCACGCCCGACACATAGGCCGAGCTGGCAATGCCCGCGAGTTCCAGATCGCAGCGTTTGACGCAATGGGCGAGGTTCTGGATCGCCTGCGCGTTGACCGTCAGCATGTGCATGTCGCAGGTCAGTTCGCGGCCAATCTGCCCGCGCGGATCGCTCAGCCCCGAGCGGTGGTCCAGCGCGAAGTTCACCGGCTGCGCGTGCATCACCTCGCGGCCATGCCCAACCTCGGGCACGTCGCAGGCCGAGAGCACCCGCGCCACGTCCTGCTCGGTCACCGTGCTGCCATCAACGCTCACATGGCCGTCGAGCCCGTAGCTGCGCGGCTCGGCGCCCGAGAAACAGGCGATCACGTGGTCGACCCGGATGCCCGCCATCTTCTGCGCCGCCTGCACCGCGGTGCGGATCGCCCGCTCGGTCTCGTTCATCGCCGCGATCTCGCCGAAGCGCACCCCGCGCGAGCGGGTGGTGGCTGCGCCGATCACCCGGAACCCGGCCTGCCCCGCCAGCGAGCCGACGCCGCTGTCTTCGCCCTGATCGCTGCCGTCGAACCGCAGCACAAGGCAGGCGATCTTCGAGCTGCCCACGTCCAGAACCGCCACCACGCCGCGCTGCATCGCTGCCTTGCGCATGTTGCGCATCGCGCGCTGGGACTCGTATAGCTCGAACATTATCGTTTTTCCCCAGTCTCGATGGACTTGATCCGCCAGTATTCTTCCGCCGCGCTATGGTTCAGCCGCAGCGTCGGACGCTGCGCAAGGCGCAGATCGACCGCCGCGATATCGCGCGACAGCATGTCCACGGCGCCGTCCATCGCCATGGCCCTTTCGAGCGCCTGAACGGCGCCTTCTTCGGGCAGCAGAACGCGCTGCCCCTTATCCAGAACAAGATCCCAGCGCCGCAGCCCGACCCGCTCGAGGCCGCGCAGCCGCCCGGCCAGCGGTGCGGCGGCGGCAAAGAGGTCCAGCGCCTCGGGCACATGCGCTTCGGCGCCCGTGCCAGCAATCACCGGAAGATCGGCGTGGCTCGCACGGCGCCCGGCAGGTCCCACCAGCGCGCCGCCCTCGTCGAGCAGTTCCAGCCCGCGCAGCCCGCGCCACAGCACCACCGGCACACGTTCGACCACATTCACCTCGAGCACCCCGCCCTGCGTGATCCGCAGGCTGGCGGATTTCACCGCATCAAGGCCGGTGATGATCTCGCGCATCTGGTCGAGGTCGAGATCGAACGAGCTGAGCGGGAAGTCGAGCGACAGAATTTCGCGCACATCCGCCGCAACGCCGTCGCTGGCCCCGTCGATCGCCATGAGGTTCACGCGGAACTCGGGCCGTGCCTCGATCTGGTCGCGCACCGACATGATGGCTCCGACGAAGGCTTCGCGGTTGCTGTCGACAGAGAAATACGCCGCCGCCCCGCCAACGCCGATCAGGAACGGCATGCCGATGTGCAGCGTGAAGCGAAAGAGCGGCGTCAGCATCAACCGCTCGAGCCGGTACTTCAGCCGCGACGGCGCCGGATCCGAGCGATGCACCTGCTGCGGGCGAGACTTCTGCGGGCGCGGCATCCGCGCGGGGGCGGCCCCTACCTGTCGCATGAGGCGTCCTCCACCATCCAGCGGCAGAGCGCGCCGAAGGACATGCCCGACGCCTGCGCCTGTTCGGGCGCCAGCGAGGTGGGCGTCATGCCCGGCTGGGTGTTGGTCTCGAGCAGCACCAGCCCATCAAGGCCCCGGCTCTCGTCCCAGCGGAAATCGGTGCGGCTGAGGCCACGGCAGCCAAGCGCCTTATGCGCGCGCACGGCATAATCGAGGCAGGCATCAAAGATCTCCTGCGGCACGTCGGCGGGCACCTCGTGGCGCGAGCCGCCTGCCTTATACTTGGCGTCGTAGTCGTACCAGCCGTCGGTGATGATGTCGGTGACGGTCAGCGCCTGATCTCCCAGCACCGTGGTGGTCAGCTCGCGGCCCGGCGCATAGGTCTCGACCATCACCGTCTGCGGCATCTCTTCGGACAGCTGCGGCGGCGTGTTGGCCCCATCCATCACCAGATAGACGCCAACCGAGCTGCCCTCATTGTAGGGCTTCACCACATAGGGCGGCGCCATCACGTGACGGGCGCAGACCTCGGCCTTATCCGCCAGCACGCTTTCGACCACCGGCAGACCGGCGGCGCGATAGACCTGCTTGGAGCGTTCCTTGTCCATCGCCAGCGCGGACGACAGCACACCAGAGTGCGTATAGGGGATGCGGAGCCACTCCAGCATGCCCTGCACGCATCCATCCTCGCCCCAGCGACCGTGAAGTGCGTTGAAGACGACGTCGGGAGACAGATCCTTGAGCCGCGCGGCCAGATCAGGCCCCGCGTCGATCTCGATCACATCAAATCCCTCGTCCCGCAAAGCGGCGGCGCATTCCTGACCGGAACTCAGCGACACCTCGCGTTCAGCCGAGGGTCCGCCCATCAATACCGCCACTTTGGGAGCTGCCCTGCTCGACATCCCCAAAACTGCCTCGTTGTGCGGGGCTTTTGCGCCCCGTCATGTGTGTCGCCGGGGTTCGCCCCGGTCGAGCATCTCGCGCACCGCTCAATTCGGCCCGCGAGTTGGATTTACCACGGCGTGCGACCCTGAATTTCCGGGGAAGACTGCCGCCTCGTTCGATGCATCCCGCCTGCCTTATATGGATGGGCTTTGCGCCGATCCGGGAACGGGTGCCGGGGCGTTAGCCGCCCTCGTTTTCCAGCGGATCGCCGACCCGCATGATTTCCCACTGTAGCTGCAAACCACTGTGTTGGAAAACCCTTTTTCGAACTTCCTCACCCAGACCCTCAAGATCCGCGGCGCTTGCCTCGCCGGTGTTCACAAGGAAGTTGGAATGCATAGGGCTCATCTGCGCCCCGCCCCGCGTCGCCCCGCGCATCCCGGCCTCGTCGATCACCTTCCACGCCTTGAGATCATGGGTGTCATCGGCCTTGCCGGTGGAGCTGAAGCCGGCCGGATTGCGGAAGGTCGAACCGGCGGTGCGATCCTTGGTGGGCTGGGTCTCGTCGCGCTTTTTGACCTGCGCCTCCATCCGCGCCATCAGCTCATCAGGCTCGCCTGCCACGCCCTCGAACACCGCTTCGACCACAACCGCGCCCTCGGGCAGCTGCGACTGGCGGTACTCCAGCCGCAGATCGGCGGCGGGAATCGTCACCAGCGCGCCGTCGCGCAGCACAGCTTTGATCTCCACCAGATGGTCGGCCACATAGGTGCCGTAACAGCCCGCGTTCATCCGCACCGCGCCGCCGATCGAGCCGGGGATGGTGCGCAGGAAGGTCAGATCGACGCCCGCCGCTGCCGCGCGCTTGGCCACCTGCGCATCCAGCGCGGCCGCGCCGGAGGTAACCCGCGTGCCCTCGATCTCGGTGCCGTTGAAGCCGCGTCCGAGCCGGATCACCACGCCGCGCAGACCACCGTCGCGCACGATGAGGTTCGAGCCGACGCCCATCGGGAACACCGGCACATCCGCAGGCAGCGCCGCAAGGAACTGCTGCAGGTCCTCCAGATCGGCGGGCTGGAACAGAACCTCGGCAGGCCCGCCGACGCGCAGCCAAGTGAGTTCGGACAGCGGGCGGCCTGTCGTCAGGCGACCGCGAACGGGGGGAAGCTGATCAATCATGCGCAGCGTTCTGACCTGTTCCGCCGCAAGGGTAAAGAGCCCGTGCGGCTCAGGCGATGCGCCCGCGCAGCCAGCGCCAGAGATAGAGCACCGGCCAGCGCAGCACGCTGGCCCCGGCAAGCAGCACCAGCAGCGCCACCCAGACCCCGTTCTGCCACCACACCCAGCCCAGCAGCGGCAGCCCAAGCGCGATCAAAGCATAGGCGCGGGTCCAGTGGTTGTCGCGCGAGGGGATCATCGCCAGCACATTGGCCAGCACCAGCCAAAGGCAGGCAAGATAGAGCGATGGGGTCATGCGGCATCTCCGGCAGCTCGGACCAGAGTGGCGCAGGTTCCGGTGGGTCGCAAGCCACCCGCGAGGTTAGCGGCCGCCCGGGGTCAAGGCGAAGCCGCCGGGCGAGCGCTGGCCCGTCCCGGCGGGCTGGCGCTTTGCCCATCTGGCGCGGCGCTCCAATATTCGTCGGACTTGGCTGGCATAAAGCGCGCACAACAAACGCAGCAGCGCCACCCCACGGGCCAGCGCTCGCCCGCCTCACCTCAGACCAGCATCCCCATCAGGAACCGCCGCACCGGCCATGCCACCAGCAACCCTCCGCCGGTGCTGGCGATAAGCGCCGCGCTGCCCGAGGGGTCGTGGTGGATCTGCAGCGCCAGCAGTCCGAAGAACGCCAGCGCAAAGAAAAAGACGAGGCGGCGCAGGATTCCCAGCACCGCCACCGCCGCCAGCAGGACGATCACGCCCGCGATGGCCCAGAGCAAAGTCACGGGCGCGCCCTGCTCATTTCTCCAGCCGTGCCGGCAGGTTGTTGGCCCACGTCGAGATCGTGCCCGCGCCGAGGCAGACCACCATGTCGCCCGGACGCGCCTGCTCGCGCACCAGCCGCTCGAGGTCATCCTCGCTGATGATCGCGCGCGCATGACGGTGGCCGTGGCGGATCAGCCCGGCGACAAGATCGTCGCGGGTCGCACCCACGATCGGGTCCTCGCCCGCGCCATAGACCTCGGCGATGGCCACCACATCGGCCTCGTTGAAGCAGGTGCAGAAATCGTCGAACAGCGAATGCAGGCGCGAGTAGCGGTGCGGCTGGTGCACGGCGATGACCCGGCCCTCCGAGGCCTGCCGCGCGGCCTTCAGCACCGCGGCGATCTCCACCGGGTGGTGGCCGTAATCGTCGATGATCGTCACGCCATTCACTTCGCCGACGCGGGTGAAGCGGCGGTTCACACCGCCGAAGCCCGCCAGCGCAGCCCGGATCTCATCGGCGGTCATGCCCAGATGGCGGGCAATGGCCACAGCCGACAGCGCGTTCGAGACGTTGTGATCGCCCGGCATCGGCAGGGTGCAGCCCTCGATCACCATGTCCTCGACCTGGAAAGCGACATCGAAATGCGCCACGCCCTTTTCATAGCGCAGGTTGATCGCCCGCACGTCGGCCTGCGCGTTGAAGCCATAGGTGGTCACGCGGCGGTCGCTCACCCGGCCCACCAGCGCCTGCACCTCGGGGTGGTCGGTGCAGCACACGGCGAGGCCATAGAAGGGAATGTTCGACACGAACTGGTAGAAGCCGTCGCGCAGCTTCTCGATCGAGCCCCAGTGCTCCATGTGCTCGGGGTCGATGTTGGTGACGATGGCGATGGTCGCGGGCAGACGGTTGAAAGTGCCGTCGCTCTCGTCGGCCTCCACCACCATCCATTCACCCAGCCCCACGCGCGCGTTCGAGCCATAGGCGTGGATGATGCCGCCGTTGATCACCGTCGGGTCGAGCCCGCCCGCGTCGAGCAGCGTGGCGACCATGGTCGTGGTCGTGGTCTTGCCGTGGGTTCCGGCGACCGCGATGTTGGACTTGAGGCGCATCAGCTCGGCCAGCATCTCGGCCCGGCGCACCACCGGCAGGCCGCGCCGCCGCGCCTCGTCAAGCTCGGGGTTGCCCGGCTTGATCGCCGAAGAGATCACCACCACCTCGGCGTTTTCAAGGTTCTCGGCGTGCTGGCCTTCGAAGATCACGGCACCCAGATTGACCAGCCGCTCGGTGATCTTGCTGCACTTGAGATCGGACCCCTGCACCGCGTAGCCGTGGTTGAGCAGCACCTCTGCGATGCCGGACATGCCGATGCCGCCAATGCCGACGAAATGGATCGGGCCAACGTCGCCCGGAAGTTTGGTTGCAGGGCTCATGGCCACGCCTCCTTCGGGAAGTCTTTCATCTTTCATCTTGGCCCGGCCTCCTGCTGTCCCGCCTGTTCTTGGTATTGTTCTTCTTCATAATGCTCGGACTCGTCGGTTGTTCCGAAACCGGCAAGTTCTTCAACCATCTGCGCAAGACCAAGCGCCGCATCCGGGTGCGAGACCGACAGCGCCGCGCGGGCCATCTGCGCCGCGCCTTCGCCATTGGCCAGCACCGCCGCCATGGCTTCGGTCATCGCCTCGACCGAGAGCTTGCTTTCCGGGATGCGGATCGCCGCACCGGCATCCACCAGCCCCTGCGCGTTGACCGTCTGATGATCGCCCGCCGCCACCGCGTAGGGGATCAGGATCGAGGGCCGCCCGATCACCGAGATATCCGCCACCGACGAGGCACCCGAGCGCGAGATCACCAGCTGCGCCTCGGACATGCGCGTCGGAACATCGGTGAAGAAGGGCTGCACATCCGCGTCGATGCCGTGCTCGTAGTAGAATTTGGCGACGCGCTCACCGTCCTCGTCGCGCGCCTGATGGCTGACGCGCAGGTGCCGCAAGATCTCCATCGGCAGCCGTTCGATTGCCGGGGGCACCACATCCGACAGGATGCGCGCGCCCTGCGAGCCGCCGATCACCAGCAGCGACATCGGGTAATCGCCCGGCGGGATATAGCCCGCCGCCGCCCGCTCGCGCACGGCGCTGCGCACCGGGTTGCCGACGGGAATGCCCTCGACGCCTTCGGGCAGCTTGGTCGGCCATGTGCCGCAAGCGACCGCGTTGACCTTCTTGGCGAAGATCTCGTTCACCCGGCCCAGCACGCCGTTTTGTTCATGGATCATCGAGGGCAGCTTCAGCAGCCGCGCCGCGCCGAGCGCCGGGATCGACGGGTAGCCGCCAAAGCCCACCACCACATTGGGGCGGTCACGGCGGAACCGGCGCGCCATCGACAGGATGCCCCGGCCGACCTTCAGCGGCACGGTGATCTTCGACATCATCCCGCCGCGCGCGAAGGTGGCCGAACTGACCTCTTCGATTTCCGTGGAGTGAGGGAAGCCGCCGGTATAGCGCGCGCCGCGCGCGTCGGTCGAGAGCTTCACCCGCCAGCCACGCCGCAGCATGATCTCGGCCAGCGCCTGCGCGGGGAACATATGCCCGCCCGTGCCGCCGGCCGCGATGACCAGAAGGGGGCGCCTGCTTTGTTCCGCCATATGCTCGACCTCTCTGCGGGGTCTGACGCCCCGCTGCCTCTGCTTCACCACCACGCTTTACCGATACTCTGACTCGGGCGCGGCACCACGATTTCGCGCCCGTTTATCGCAGCAGGCCGCGGCGGGAAAGCACCGCAGCCCGCGCTATGGCTCAGCGCATGCGCGCACGCAGGATCTCGCCGATCTCGCCCTGCGGACGCGAGCGGGTGAAGGCCAACAGCATGCCCACGGCGATGCCGCCCGCGATCAGCGACGAGCCGCCGTAGCTGACGAAGGGCAGCGTCATGCCCTTGGCGGGCAGCAGCCGCACCGCAACGCCCATGTTGATCATCGCCTGCACGCCGAAGATGGCGGCAAGCCCGGTCCCGGCAAGCCGGATGAACGGATCGCGCTCGCGCATCAGCCGGGTCATCGAGCGCACCACCACGGTGGCGTAAAGCGCGATGATCACCATCACCAGCACCAGCCCGTATTCCTCGGCCGCGACCGCGATGATGAAGTCGGTATGCGCATCGGGCAGCGACCATTTCACCTGCCCCTCGCCCACGCCGACGCCGAAAAACCCGCCCTCGCGGATGGCGTTGGTGGCATAGCCAAGCTGGGTGTTGGGATCGACATCCGGCGTCAGGAAACCGTCGATGCGGCGCGCGAAGTGCTCGGAGTTGTTATAGGCAAAGGTGCCGCCCAGAACCACCAGCCCGGCAAGACACAGCAACAGGAACATCGGCGCGCCGCCAACGAACCACATCACGCCCCAGGAAAAGAGGATAAGGCAGGCCTGACCGAAATCGGGCTGCAATGCCAAGGTGATGACGATGGCGCACATCAGGCCGAAGGACCACAGCTTGCCCGGAGGCCCGCCGATCTCTTGGCTTGCGGCCATCAGCCATGCGGCGACGATCACGAAGGCGGGTTTGAGGAATTCCGACGGCTGCACGCTGGCAAAGCCCAGCGAGTACCAGCGCACCGCGCCCTTGCCAAAGTCGGTGCCGAGGAACGGCAGCGCCAGCAACGAGGCGAAGGCGAAGAGAAAGCCGATCACCGCCGCGCGGCGCACCATCACCGGCGTCATCATCGAGGTGAGGAACATCGCCGTCAGCGCCAGCCCGCCGAACAGCGCCTGCCGCTGCACGTAATGAAAGGGCGCAAAGCCGTTGCGCTCGGCCAGCGGCGGCGAGGCCGCAAGGCCCAGCAGGATGCCGACCCCGAAAAGCATAAGAATGCAGGACAGCGACCATCTGTCCACCGTCCGCCACCATTTGGGCAGGACAGGTTCGCCATCGCGCACGGAGACCGCGCCGTAGACCATTTCCGTCATGGGAGTACCGCTCAATTTGCCTGATCGTCCGGGTTTTCCCGGATCTTGAGCGCGAGGCTAGCACCTGCCGTGCCGTTTGGGAAGTACGCGGCGGCCCTCCTGTGCTCTGCATCGGCCCCCTGCCCGCTCTTGCAGCGCGGCGCGATCCGGTGTTTCAGGGCGGCATGGAGATCAACACGCTCATTCTCGGCGCCGGCGCGGCTGGCATGATGTGTGCCGCCCATGCCGGGCCCGGCACGCTGGTCATTGATCACGCACGCGCGCCGGGCGAGAAGATCCGCATCTCGGGCGGCGGGCGCTGCAATTTCACCAACCTCGGCACCGAGCCCTCGCGTTTCCTGTCGCAGAACCCGCATTTCTGCAAATCCGCACTGGCACGCTACAGCCAGTGGGATTTCATCGAACTGGTCTCGCGCCACGGCATCGCATGGCATGAAAAGACCCTCGGACAGCTTTTCTGCGACGGCAAGGCGACACAGATCGTCGCCATGCTGCTGCGCGAGATGGAGGCCGCGGGTGCCGATATCTGGCTGCAGACCTCGCTGCGTGAGCTGACCTATGGCGATGGCCTCTACACCGCCCGGGTCGAGCGCGAGGGCCGTGAGACGGTGATCCGGGCAAGGAACCTCGTGGTGGCCACCGGCGGGCGGTCGATCCCCAAGATGGGCGCGACGGGGCTCGCCTATGACATCGCACGCCAGTTCGGCCACGCGCTGGTCGCGCCCCGCCCCGGCCTCGTGCCGCTGACCTTCCCCGAAGGACGTTTCGCCGATCTTGCCGGGGTTGCGCTGCCCGCGCGGGTCACGGCGGGCGGCACCAGCTTCGACGAGGCGCTGCTGTTTACCCATCGCGGCCTGTCGGGGCCGTCGATCCTGCAGGCGTCGAGCTATTGGCACGAGGGCGAGGAGATCACCGTCAATCTCTCCCCTGCCCTCGATCCCGCCGCGCATCTGCGCGCCGCGCGCAAGGGCGCGGGCAAACGCGCGCTGACCACCGAGATGCGGCAGATCCTGCCCGAGCGGCTGGTTGGCCATCTTGCGGATCAGCTCGACCTTTCGGGCAATCTCGCCGACCTTTCCGACAAGCGCGCCGCGGCGCTGGCCGAGGCGCTAAAGGCATGGGTGCTGCGCCCCTCCGGCTCAGAAGGCTGGCGCACCGCCGAGGTCACGCTGGGCGGGGTCGATACCGATGGGCTCGACAGCCGCAGCATGGGCTCGAAAACCCAAGCGGGCCTCTATTTCATCGGCGAGGCGGTGGACGTCACCGGCTGGCTCGGCGGGTACAACTTCCAATGGGCCTGGGCCTCGGGCGCCGCCGCCGGGCAATCCATCGCCGCTGGCTGACGCTGGGTCTTGAAAAACCCCTGCTTTGCTTCCATCTTGTCTTCCGCTTGTTACACAGGGCGTGCCCATGGCCTTCGCTGACCATCCAACTTTGCACCCGCTGAACTGGGTTCGGGACCTGCGCGCGCAGGTGCCGCGCAAGGCCGTGCGCGATCTGCTCAATCGGATGCGCTATGGGCGCGACGCCCCGCTCTCGGACGAGCTCATTCACGTCGATCCGCTGGAGGTGGAATATACCTATTGCGGCGCGCAGCATCTGCGCCGCCCGCACAGCGGAATGATCGTGCCCGGAGATTGGGACCTCGAGCGCCGCGAGATCGCGAAGAACACCAAGCTGCAAAGCTGCGTGCTGCACTATGAGCAGGGTGTTCCGTGGCGCGACACGCCGCTCTTCGCGCGACTGATGCGCGAGATCTCCGAAGGCAAGCGCCCCGACGACTGCGGATCCGCCGAAGAGCTTGACGCGCGCTATGCGGCGCTCGACCGCGTGTTCGAAGAGACCCGCCAGCGCGGGCGGCTGCTGTCGCGCGCCGAACTGCCGGATTACTTCCGCCGCGAGCATGGCGGCATTCTGCTGCATGTGGCCCGCGACGGCAGTTTGCTGCGCGCCAGCGGCGGCGCACACCGGTTTGCCATCGCCCGCATCCTCAAGCTGCCGAGCATGCCCGCTCAGCTAGGCGCGGTGCACATGGAGGCGCTGCTGGGCGGCCATCTGAGCCGCCTGCGCAGCGCCCCGCAAAAGACCTAAAGCGCGGCGCGCACCCGTGCGGCGAAATCCTCGCCGCGCTTTTCGAAACTGTCGTATTGGTCGAAGCTGGCTGCGGCAGGCGCCAGAAGCACCACCTCGCCGGGCTGCGCCTCGGCGCGGGCGCGCGCCACGGCGGTCGCCATATCGGTGCAGATCTCGGCCTCGATCCCCGGCAGACCCAGCGCGAAATTCGCCGCCTCGCGGCCGATCACATAGGCTTTGGTCACATGGGCCAGCCCCGGCGCCAGCCCCGAAAGACCGCCCTCCTTCATCAGCCCGCCGCAGATCCAGCGGATGTTCTGGAACGCCAGCAGCGCCTTCACCGCCGCGTCGACATTGGTCGCCTTGCTGTCGTTGACATAGGTGACCCCGCCCGCCTCGGCAACGATCTGGCTGCGATGCGGCAGCCCCTCAAAGCTGTGGAAGGCCGCCTCGACCTGCCGCGGCGCCACGCCGAGCGCACGTACGGCGGCATAGGCCGCGCAGGCGTTCTGGTGGTTGTGCGCCCCCGGCAACCCTTTCACCGTGCGCAGATCGATCGAGGCCACCTGACGGCCCTTGCGCCACTCGGTGAGGAACCCTTTGCGGGCATAGACCACCCAGCCCGGCCCCGAGAGCTTGGCCCCAGACGAGACCCGGATCACCCGGTCATCGGTCGGCCCCTCCGAGAGCTGGTTCGCCAGATACTGCCCCTCGGCCTCGTCGACACCGATCACGCAGCGATCCGGGCCGCCTTCGGCGAAGAGCCGGCGCTTGGCGGCGAAATAGCCGCCCATGCCGCCGTGGCGGTCAAGATGGTCGGGCGAGAGATTGGTGAACACCGCCACATCCGGCGTCAGCGCGCGCGCAAGGTCGGTCTGATAGCTCGACAGCTCCAGCACCACCACGCCGCCATCGCCCGGCGGGTCGATGTCCAGAACGCCGCGCCCGATGTTGCCCGCCAGTTGGCTCTCGCGCCCGGCGCTTTGCAGGATGTGGTGGATCAGCGCCGAGGTGGTGGACTTGCCGTTCGAGCCGGTGACCGCGATCACCCGCGGCGGGCTGTCGTGCATGTCCCAGTCCGAGCCCGCGGCCGAGAGCGAGCGGAAAAACAGCCCGATGTCATTGTCGACCGGCACGCCTGCAGCCCAGGCGGCGGCGATCACCGGGTTGGGCTCGGGGTAGAGATGCGGAATGCCGGGCGAGACCACCAGCCAGTCGACACCGTCGAAGCCGCCCTGTCGTGCCAGATCGCGGCTCTCGAAACCTTCCGCCTCGGCGGTTTCGCGCGCGGTGGCATTGTCGTCCCAGACCAGCACCGAAGCGCCGCCTTCGCGCAGCGCGCGTGCCGCCGACAGGCCCGAACGCCCCAGACCCAGCACCGCAACGCAGCGCTCCTCGAAGCCAGATACCGGAATCATGCCATTGTCCCCATGCCTGCAAACGCTCGTGCCTCACGGCTAGCGCATCGGCGCGGCGCGCACCAGAGCAGGCGGTGCGGGACAAATCTCTTGCAAGAGATTTGCAACGTCCTTGATAGGACGTTGCCCCTGCCCCGCCTCAGCGCAGCTTCAGCGTCGCCAGCCCGATCAGCGCGAGGATCAGCGAGATGATCCAGAACCGGATGACGATCTGCGGCTCGGCCCAGCCCTTCTTCTCGTAGTGGTGGTGGATCGGCGCCATCAGGAACACCCGCTTGCCGGTGCGCTTGAAGTAGAGCACCTGAATGATCACCGAGAGCGCCTCGACCACGAAAAGACCGCCGACGATGGCCAGCACGATCTCGTGCTTGGTGGCCACGGCGATGGCGCCGAGCCCGCCGCCCAGAGCCAGCGAGCCGGTGTCGCCCATGAAGACCGCTGCGGGCGGCGCGTTGTACCACAGGAAGCCGAGCCCGCCGCCGATCAGCGCGGCGGTGAAGATCAGGATCTCGCCGGTACCGGGCACATAGTGCACGTCGAGATATTCGGTGAAGTCGGTCCGGCCCACCGCATAGGCGATGATGCCCAGCGTGCCGCCCGCGATCATCACCGGCATGATGGCAAGCCCGTCGAGACCGTCGGTCAGGTTCACCGCATTGGCGGCACCGACGATGACGATCATCGCGAAGGGCACGAACAGCCAGCCAAGATCGAGCAGCGCGTTCTTGAACACCGGGAAGGCCAGTTGCCCGGTCAGATCCGCCGGATGCAGCCATGCCGCCCAGGCCGCCGCCACCGCCGCAATGCCAAAGCCGATGGCCAGCCGCACCTTGCCCGACACGCCATCGGTGTTCTGCTTTTTCACCTTGGCATAGTCGTCGGCAAAGCCGATCGCCGCGTAGCCCATGGTGACGAAAAGCACCATCCAGACAAAGCCATTGTCGAGCCGCGCCCAAAGCAGCGTCGAGGTCAGCAGCGCGCCGACGATCAGCAGCCCTCCCATGGTCGGCGTGCCCGCCTTGACGAAATGCCCCTCGGGCCCGTCGGTGCGGATTGGCTGGCCCTTGCCCTGCCGCTTGCGCAGCACATCGATCAGCGGCCGACCGAAGAGGAACCCGAAGATCAGCGCGGTAAGAAACGCCCCGCCCGCCCGGAAAGTGATGTAGCGGAAGAGGTTGAAGACATCGCCGCCGTCACTCAATCCAGTCAGCCAATAGAGCATGAGCCCCGGTCCTTCTTGTCAGCTAGTGGCGGGCGCATGACCCATTTTACGGATCGCGTCAACCACGCGCGCCAGCGCCATGGAGAGCGAGCCCTTCACCAGCACGACATCGCCGGCGTCGAGATCATGGCGCACCCGCGCGGCCATGGCGGTGCTGGTCTCGGCCCAATGGCCGCGCTTGTGCTCGGGCAGCGCCAGCCACAGATCGCGCATCAGCGGCCCGACGCAATGCACGAGGTCGATGCAGCCCATCGAGGGGTGTTCCGCCAAAGCGCGGTGCAGCTCATGCTCCTGCGTGCCCAGCTCTTTCATGTCGCCGAGATAGGCGATGCGCCGACCATGCGTAACCCGCCCCACGCCGTCCTTGGGCTTTGCGCCGGCCAGAACCTCCAGCGAGGCGCCCAGCGAGGCGGGGTTGGCGTTATAGGCGTCGTCGATCAGTTCCAGCGTCAGCTGCGTCTCCACCGGGTCGAGGGTGATCACCTCGCGCAGGCCCCGTCCCGCGCCAGCCTCCCACTGCCCCAACGCGGTGATCGCCAGCGCCCGGTCGAGCCCCATGGCATGCACCACCGCCAGAACGCCCATGCCGTTGACCGCGAAATGCCGCCCCGGCACGCCGACCTTGTAGAGCACATGGGTGCGCCACGCGCGGCCCTGCGCCACGGTGGTGGCATCGCCCACGGTGACCTCTTCGACGCGGTGGTGATTGCCCGCCGCCTCGCCGAAGGTGATCACATGCGCGGCTCTGGCCTCGGCCAGCTCCACCAGCAGCGGCGAGACCTCGAGATCGCCGTTGACCACGGCGCTGCCGCCGGGCTCCAGCCCCTCGAAGATCGCCGCCTTCTCGCGCGCGATGCCCTCGAGGTTCTCAAATGCCGCAAGATGGGCGGGCGCAACGATGGTGATCATCGCCACATGCGGCCGTGCCATGCGGCTCAGCGGCGCGATCTCTCCGGGGTGGTTCATGCCGATCTCGATGACGGCAAAATCCACGTCGGCGGGCATCCGCGCCAGCGTCAGCGGCACGCCCCAATGGTTGTTGTAGCTCTTCTCGGCGGCATGGACGGTGCCCTGTGCGCCCAGCACGGTGCGCAGCATCTCCTTGGTCGAGGTCTTGCCCACCGAGCCGGTCACCGCCACCACCTGCGCCCGGGTCCGGGCCCGCGCGGCGCGCCCCAGAGCCTCGAGCCCCGGCAGCACATCGTCGACGATCAGCAGCGGCGCGTCCGCGGGCACGCCCTCGGGGATGCGGCTGACGAGCGCGGCCCCCGCGCCTTTCTCCAGCGCCTGCGCCACGAAGTCATGCGCGTCGCGCGCCGCGGTCAGGGCGACAAAGAGATCGCCCTTTTCCAGCGTGCGGGTGTCGATCGAAACGCCGTTGACGCTCCAGTTGCCAATGGCCCGCCCGCCGGTTGCGGCGGCGGCCTCTTCAGCCGTCCAAAGCGTCACAGCCCTCTCCCGTCCAGCGCGTTCACCGCCACGCTTGCCTGTTCCACGTCGTCGAAAGGATAGATCGTGTCGCCGACGATCTGCCCGGTCTCATGGCCCTTGCCGAGGATCATCAGCGCGTCCCCCGGCCCCAGCGCATCGACGCCGCGCAGGATCGCCTCGGCGCGGTCGCCGACCTCCAGCGCGCCCGGCGCACCGTCCAGCACCTCGGCGCGGATCGCCGCCGGGTCCTCGCTGCGCGGGTTGTCGTCCGAAACGATCACCATGTCGGCGAACTCATGCGCCGCCGCGCCCATCAGCGGGCGTTTGCCCGGGTCGCGGTCACCGCCCGCGCCGACGATGGCGACGAGCCGCCCCATCACATGCGGACGCAGCGCCTGCAGCGCCGTCGAGACCGCGTCGGGCGTATGGGCGAAATCCACATAGACCGCCGCGCCATTGTCGCGCGTCGCGGCAAGCTGCATGCGCCCGCGCACGGTCTCCAGCCGTTCCAGCGCCGGAAACACCCGCTCTGCCTCGGCACCGCAGGCCAGCGCCAGACCGGCGGCCAGCGCCGCGTTCTGCCCCTGAAAGCCGCCGATGAGCCCCAGCCGCAGCTGCTGCACCGCGCCGCGCCAGTCGAGCCGCAGGTCCTGCCCGGTGGCATGGAACCGCTGGCCGAGGATGCGCAGATCGCAGCCTTCCGCCGCGCCAACCGAAATGACCTCCTGCCCGCGCGCGCGGGCGATGGCCATCATGTCGACGCCGCGCGGGTCGTCGATATTGATCACCGCGATGCCGTCATCCGGCAGAACCCGCGCGAAAAGCCCGGCCTTGGCGGCAAAATACTCTTCGAAATCCGCGTGGTAATCGAGGTGATCCTGGGTGAAATTGGTGAACCCCGCCGCCGCCAATTGCACGCCATCAAGGCGGCGCTGGTCCAGCCCGTGGCTCGAGGCCTCCATGGCGCAATGATCGACCCCCGCCGCCGCCGCTTCGGACAGGGCGCGGTGCAGGGTGATCGGCTCGGGCGTGGTGTGCTTGAGCGGCGCCTGCCAGTCGCCCTCGACGCCGGTGGTGCCGAGGTTGATGGCGCGATAGCCAAGGTCCTGCCAGATGTGGCGCAGGAAGGTCGCGACCGAGGTCTTGCCATTGGTGCCGGTGACAGCGGCCATCACCTGCGGCTGCGCGCCGAACCACAGCGCCGCAGCGTAGGAGAGCGCCTGCCGCGGATCGGCGGCGATCACCAGCGCGGCATCGCTTTCGGCCAGCGCCGCGGCGGCCAGCGCCGCGCCTTCGGCATCGGTGAGAATGGCGGCGGCGCCCTGCGCCAAGGCGGTGGGAATGAACGTCGCGCCGTGCACCTTGGTGCCCGGCAATGCGGCAAACAGATGCCCCGGCTGCACGTCCCGGCTGTCGACCGAGACCCCCGTCACCTCTGCATCGCGACCGCCGCGTGCGGTCAGCCCCAGCTCGCCGAGGCTCTTGCCTCCCTCAGAGACGGTGCTCATGACGGCCCTTTCATCGTTCTTAAAATACGCATGGCCAGAACCCGGCCAGAGGCGCGCGGTCCGGTCAGTTCCGAACCAGCGTCACCTCCTCCTCTTCTGGCACATCGTATTCCGGACGCAAGCCCAGAAGCGGCGCGATCCTGCCGATCATCTCGGCGGCCACCGGCACAGCGGTCCAGCCCGCCGAGCGGCGCGGACGGCTGCCCGAGGTCTCGACCGGCTCATCGAGCGTCACCACCAGCGCGTATTTGGGATCGTCGGCGGGGAAGATCGAGCTGAAGGTGGCGATCACCTTGTCCTTGTAATAACCGCCGCCGCGCTCCTTGGGCTTGTCGGCGGTGCCGGTCTTGCCCGCGACCTTATATCCCGGCACATCGGCAAAGCTGGCGGTGCCCTCGGTGACCACGAGGCGCAGCATATGCGCGGCCTCATTGGCCACCTTCTCGGACATCACCTGCGGGCCATAATGCGGCCCATCCTGCTTGAGCAGCGTCGGGCTGATCTTATGACCACCGTTGGCGATGGCGGCATAGCCCGCCGCGAGGTGCAGCGGCGACGCCGAGAGACCGTGACCATAAGAGATCGTCACCGTGCTCAGTTCGGTCCAGCGCGCCGGCAGCAGCGGTTTGCCGCCTGCCGCTTCGGTCAACTCGACGCCGGTCGCATCGAAAAAGCCCATACGCTTCAGGAAGTCCTGCTGCCGCTCCGGGCCAATCGCCAGCGCCATTTTGCCGGTGCCACGGTTCGAGCTGTGCTGAATGATGCCTTCGACGGTCTGCTTGCCGTAGTTGTGGCCCTCGAACTCGCCGATGCGGAAACCGCTGACCTTCATCGGCGGCGAAGTGTCGATCACCGTGTCGGGCTTCACCAGCCCCAGTTCCAGCGCCTGCGCGGCGGCAAAGATCTTGAAGGTCGAGCCAAGCTCGTAGACGCCCTGCACCGCGTGGTTGAACAGCGGGCTGTCGGCGGGGCTGCCCGACACCGGCGGGCGCGGACGGTCGTTGGGGTCGAAATCGGGCAGCGAGGCCATGGCGATGATCTCGCCGGTGTGCACGTCCAGCAGCACCGAGGCCGCGCCCTTGGCGTTCATCAGCTTCATGCCCGAGGACAGCACCCGCTCGGTCGCCGCCTGCACGGTCAGATCGATCGACAGCTCCAGCGGCGCGCCGCCGCGGGCCGGATCGCGCAGTTCGTCATCGAAAAAGCGCTCGATCCCGGCGGTGCCGATCACCTCGGCCGAAGCCACGCCCTCACGCCCAAAGCTGGCACCGCCAAGGATGTGCGAGGCCAGCTTGCCATTGGGATAAAGCCGCATCTCGCGCGGGCCGAACAGCAGGCCCGGCTCGCCGATGTCATGCACCGCCTGCATCTGCTCGGGGCTGATTTTCTTCTTCACCCACATGAACTTGCGCTTGCCGTTGGTGAAATCCTTCACCAGCCGCTCGTGGTTCAGATCGGGGAAGATCTTCATCAGCTCATCGGCGGCGCGCAGCGGCTCGATCATCTGATGCGGATGGGCGTAAAGCGAATGGGTTTCCATATTGGTCGCCAGCACCCGGCCCTGCCGGTCGACGATATCGGCACGCGAGGCAATGATCGAGGAGCCCGGAAGCTGCGCCCGCGGCTCCTCGGCCTCGGATTGCGCCAGCATGCCCATGCGCAGGCCGATCACCACGAAGGCGCAGAAGAACACCAGCCCGAGCACCAGAAGACGGCCTTCGGCGCGCACACGCGCCTTGTCGCGCATCTGCTCGTGGCGGATCCGCAGGTTCTCGCGCTCGATCGCATCCGGGTTCTCGCCGCGACGCCGCGCATCCAGAACGCGGGCCAGAGGCCGAAGCGGGATGCGCCCGTTCATCGCGAGGCCCCCGAGGCGGCACCTGCGCTGGTCACGTCCACAAGGTCGTTGAACACCAGCGCGCGGTTGTCGGGGTAGTTCACCTGATCAATGCGCCCGAACTGCTCGGGACGCATCGGCAACAGGCCCAGCCGCTCGAAGTTCAGATCGGCAAGGTCGCGCAGCCGATCGGGACGGTTGAGATAGGCCCATTCGGCGCGCAGGATCGACAGCCGCGCGCGGGCGTCGCCGATGTCGCGCTGCAGCTGGCGCACGTTGTCCAGCGAGGCCTGCGTCTTGTAGTTCTCGTGATAGGCCCAGAACGCCAGACCGATCACCGCCATGAAGGTGGTCACATAGAGAAGCGTGCGCATCAGCTCTTTCCTCTCAACTGGGGCATGGAAAGCACCCCAGACTCGATATCTCCGGCCGCGGCCTCGGTCCGCCGCCCCACCCGCAGCCGCGCCGACCGCGAGCGCGGGTTGACCGCAAGCTCTTCGTCGTCCGGCCCCACGGCCTTGCGGGTCACCAGTTCAAAGCGCGGCGCCTCGGTCTCGACCTGCGGCTCGTAGCGGCTGACCGAATTGAGACGGCCCGCGCGGGCCTGCAGGAAGCGTTTGACCATGCGGTCTTCGACGGAATGGAAGGTGACGACGGCCAGAAAGCCACCGGGCTTCAGCGCGCGCTCGGCGGCCATGAGCCCGCGCCACAGCGCGCCATACTCATCGTTGACCGCGATGCGCAGCGCCTGAAACGAGCGGGTCGCCGGATGCGACTGGCCGGGCTTGGGGCGCGGCAGGCAGGCCTCGACGATGGACGACAGGCGCGCGGTGGTCTCGATCGGCTCGACCGCGCGCTCACGCACGATGGCCTTGGCGATGCGGCGCGAGGCGCGCTCTTCGCCGAAAGTGTAAAGCACGTCCGCCAGCGTCGTCTCGTCGAGCCGCTTCACCAGATCGGCTGCGGTCTCGCCCGCCTGCTCCATACGCATGTCGAGCGGCCCGTCCTTCTGGAAGGAAAAGCCGCGCTCGGCACGGTCCAGCTGCATGGACGACACGCCCAGATCCATCACCACGCCATCGACGTTCTGCGCATGGGCATCCATATTGGCGAAATTGTCTTCGACCAGTTCCAGCCGGCCCTCGTACTGGCCGATCCATTCAGCGGCCATCTGATGCGCCAGCGGATCGCGGTCTATGCCGATCACCTTGTCGGCGCCCGCTTCGAGCAGGCCCCGCGCATAGCCCCCTGCCCCGAAGGTGCCGTCAACCCAAGTGCCCCGCACCGGCGCGACCGCCTCGATCAGGGGCCGCAGCAGGACGGGTACATGCGGAGCGGCGTTGGGGTCTTTGGGCGCCGCCATGGGTCAGGCCTCCTCGGTTTCGTCGTCTTCGTCGAGCAGCTGCAGCGGATCGAAGTCCGCGGGCATCTCGTCGAGGAATTCCTCGGTTCCGGCCAGTTCGTCCTCTTCGAAGGTCTCGGGCTTCCAAATCTGGAAGGTGTCGACGTTGGAGGCGAAATAGGCCCAGTCTTCGAGACCGATCTTAGCACGCAGTTTGGCCGGAAGCACGATGCGCCCGGTTTCATCAACGCTGGTGGTGACGGATTGGGTCGAGAAGAGACGCTCCAGAAGGCGGCGCTTCTGCGAGCCGCGCTTCATGTCCGAGATGCGGTCCTCGACGGCCTCCATCTCCTCGATCGTGTAGCATTCAAGGTATTTGCGGCGGTGATCGCCGTAGACGATCACGAAGTTCGGGTTGAGCCCTTCGGTCCAGTCCGGATCACCGGCTTCGAGCACACGGCGGAAAGAGGCCGGAATCGACACGCGACCCTTGCCATCCACCTTGTTGCGGCTCTCGCCTCTGAACCTAAGCCTGCGGCCCACTGTCCCTACTCTCAAATCCCCGAAACGAAATACGGCGGGCTGATCTGCTGCCACTGATCAACCCGCCGCCTTGACCCGTTTTCCGGGCTAGTCCAGCTGCGCGTGCCACCTGGGGGGATGTCTGCTCGCTCACGCGCTGGATTCTTCATGTGGACGAAGGGCGGGTGCCTGTATGAACCTGCTCGTTTTATTATTCTGGGATGTTCTGCTGGGGTCGTTTGGTGCCCCTTAATCCCGTCCCTTCGTCGTGGTTAAAGGTATGTCATGGGAAAG
The DNA here is from genome assembly GCF_056158605.1 of Salipiger sp. ABN3_019. NCBI lineage: Bacteria > Pseudomonadati > Pseudomonadota > Alphaproteobacteria > Rhodobacterales > Roseobacteraceae > Salipiger > Salipiger sp. ABN3_019. The sequence goes on along the minus strand of NZ_JBSWTP010000009.1, from coordinate 1,424,113 downwards.
CATGGGAAGCAATAGGAATTTACGGCCTACACCCCCTTCATGTTGTCCACATAGCCTGTGGAAAACTACATCTTGGGCGACGTTAGGTCAGTTTTCACGAACATGTGGTAAGCGGGAACCAGCTCAACGCTAAATATAGTCACGCGGCTGTGAGTAAAAATTCCCCACAAAATCCCAAAAAAAATTTCCAACAATGGCCGGAATTGCGATCTCGTGAGCATTTCCCATGTCCACGTGATCGCATCAAGCCCTGAATCGGCGCCGGTTTCCCCATGAATTGGCAATTGAGCCCCCAGGACCACAGGTCACGTGACTCGCGATCCCGGCTGGGCCCACACCCCGTCCCATGGTTTCCCATGCCGCCCATTCCATCCCGTCCCATGCCATCCCGCGCGGCATCTGCCTCTGGCGCAGCACGTGACGCAAACGTGTGCCGCCAACCCCTGCCGCATTCTGGAATTTCGCCCCGGAACGTGGTCTTGGGATCTCATGGACCGCACATCTCTCGCCACTGCGGCGCTCTTCGCGCTGCTCGCCCTCACCGTCACCACTCTGACCGTCGGCCCGCAGCTGGTGCCCGGGGATGCGCTGCTTGGCGACAAGATGCAGCACGCGCTCGGCTTTGGCGCCATCGTCGCCCCGGTCGCGCTGCTACGCCCGCGCTGGCTGTGGTGGCTCGCCCCCGCCACAATCGCCTTTGGCGGCCTGATCGAGGTGGTGCAGGCCTATGTCGGGCGCGACGCAGAGCTTGGCGACTGGGCCGCCGACGCCCTTGGGGTGCTGACCGCCGCGGCGCTGGCGATGGCGCTGCGCAGCCTGCTGGCGCGCCGGGGCCTGCTGCGCAGCCGATAAGCGGCCCGTCAGTCCACCCCACGAACTGCCGCGTTCTGCAGCGCAATTGCCCGCGCCCTCACCGCGTGCCGCATGCGCGGGCGCAAGGCCACCGCCCCGCCTTGACCCGGCCCGGCGCATGGCTGATACCTGCGCGCAAAGGACGTGACGTATGACAACCCCCCGTATTACCGACAGCCACTGCCATCTCGACTTCCCCGACTTCGACGAGGAACGCCCCGAGATCATCGCCCGCGCGCTCGAGGCAGGCGTGCATCGCATGGTCACCATCTGCACCCGCCTGCGCAACGAGCCGCAGGTGCGCGCGATCGCAGAGGCCAATGATCCGGTGTTCTACGCTGCGGGCACCCACCCGATGAGCGCCGCCGAAGAGCCCATGGCCACCGTCGACGAGCTGGTGGCGCTGGCGCAGCATCCGAAGTTCGTGGGCATTGGCGAAACCGGGCTCGATTATCACTACACCGCCGACAGCGCCGAAGTGCAGAAGAGCTCGCTCAAGGTGCATATCGAGGCGGCGCAGGAAACCGGCCTGCCGCTGATCATCCACGCCCGCGCCGCCGATGACGACATGGCCCGCATCCTCACCGAAGCCTACCGCGCCAAGCCCTACGCCTGCGTCATGCATTGCTTCAGCTCCTCGGCGGATCTGGCGCGCGCGGCGCTGGACTGCGGCTTTTACCTGTCGATGTCCGGCATCGCCGCCTTCCCCAAGTCCAAGGAGCTGCGCGAGATTTTCGCCAGCGCCCCGCTTGAGCGTATCCTCGTCGAGACCGACAGCCCCTATCTCGCGCCGCCGCCCTATCGCGGTAAGCGCAACGAGCCGGGCTATAGCGTGCACACCGCCAAGGTCGGCGCCGAGACCTTCGGGCTCAGCTACGAGGAGTTTGCCGCCGCGACCGAGGCCAACTTCGAGCGCCTCTTCGCCAAGGCCGCAAGCTGGAGCGCTGCATGAGCGGCGAGCTGCGTTTCACCATTCTCGGCTGCGGCTCGTCGGGCGGCGTGCCGCGCCTTGGCGGCAATTGGGGCGACTGCGACCCGACAAACCCCAAGAACACCCGCCGCCGCTGCTCGCTGCTGGTCGAGCGCGACGGACCCGAGGGCACGACCCGCGTGCTGATCGACACCTCGCCCGACATGCGCGCGCAATTGCTCGACGCGGGCATCGGCCATCTCGATGCGGCGGTCTGGACGCATTCCCACGCCGATCACACCAATGGGCTCGACGATCTGCGGCAGATCGTCTTCAACCGCGGCGACCGGCTGCCGGTTTGGGCCGATGGCGCCACGCAGAACGAGCTGATCTCGCGCTTCGGCTATGCCTTCGTGCAGCCCGAAGGCAGTCCCTATCCACCGATCTTCGATCTGCACACGATCACCGGCCCCTTCGCCATCGACGGCGCGGGTGGGCCGATCGAGATGACCCCGATCGAAGTGGACCACGGCAGCATCGACGCGCTCGGCTTCCGCATCGCCGATCTGGCCTATGTGCCGGATGTGGTGCGCCTCCCCGAAGCGGCCTGGGCGCATCTTTCGGGCCTTGAATGCTTCATCATCGACGCGCTGCGCCGCAAGCCGCATCCGACCCACGCCCATCTCGATCTGGCGCTGGAATGGATCGCCCGCGCACAGCCGCGCGCCGCGGTGCTGACCAACATGCACATCGATCTCGACTATGCCACGCTGAAGGCCGAGACCCCGGACCACATCAACCCCGCCTATGACGGCATGGTGCTGCGCTATGCGCTCTGAGGAGAAGCGCTGCGCAGACCTGCCGGGCGGCACGCCCCCCAAGCCCCTTTCATTGTTTCCCAAATACGCCCGCCGGTGGCCATGCGCCGCCCGGCGCATCCCCTGAAAGCTCCTCCCCCATGCAGGCCCTTCTCGACGTCATCCTCCCCGTCTTCATCGTCATTGGCGCGGGCTATCTCGCCAGCTGGCGCAAGCTGCTGACCGACAACGCCATCGACGGGCTCATGGGCTTCACCCAGACCATCGCCGTGCCCTGCCTGCTGTTCCGCGCCATGTGGCAGCTCGACCTTGGCGAATATTTCCGCTTCGATCTGCTGTTTTCCTTCTACGCCGGGGCGATCACCTGCTTCTTCGTGGCGATGCTGGGCGCGCGCTTCATCTTCGGGCGCGATTGGGAGGACAGCGTGGTCATCGGCTTCTGCGGGCTCTTCTCGAACTCGCTGCTGATCGGCCTGCCGATCACCGAGCAGGCCTATGGCGAGGACGCGCTGAACGGCAACTATGCGATCATCGCCATGCACTCGCCGCTCTGCTACGCCATCGGCATCACCGCGATGGAGATCGCCCGCGCCCGCGGCACCGAGCTGCGGCGGCTGCCGATCACCATCACCCGCTCGCTGTTTCGCACGCCGATGGTCATCGGCATTACCATCGGCATCCTCTTCAACCTGCTGAACGTCGAGCTGCCGCATCCGGTGACCGAGGCGCTGGGGCTGCTCACCCGCACCGCCCTGCCCTGCGCGCTCTTCGCGCTTGGCGGCGTGCTCTTCCGCTACCGCCCCGAGGGCGATCTGCGCACCATTCTCTTTGTCTGCGCGCTCTCGCTCGGGCTGCACCCGCTGATCACCTACAGCCTCGGCACCGCCTTCGCGCTGCCCACCGACGCCTTCCGCTCGGCTGTGGTCACCGCGTCTGTGGCACCGGGGGTGAACGCCTATGTCTTCGCCAACCTCTACGGACGGGCCAAGCGCGTCGCCGCCTCCTCGGTGCTGCTGGCCACCGGCATGTGCATCATCACCACCTGGGCCTGGCTGCACCTGCTTCCCTGAGTGCTGCCATGCGCGGCACCGCACGCCTGTCGCAAATCGTTCCTGACATGACGCGGCAGGCGTGACGCGCCGCCCAAGGATGCGCAACACTCGGATCCCGGAGGCCTATGCGCCCCGGGTCCGGAGCAAAATACATGATCAACGTCTTGGCCAGCGTCTGGGCACTTCTGCTCGGGATCGTGCTCATCATGCTGGGCAATGGCATGCATTTCACCCTGATCGGCCTGCGCGGCGGGATCGAGGGGTTTTCGGCCACCGAGCTTGCGGTCGTCACATCCGGCTATTTCATCGGCTTCCTGTCCGGCGCGCGGGTGACGCCAGATCTCATTCGGCGGGTCGGCCATGTGCGGGTGTTCGCCGCGCTTGGCAGCTTCATGTCGGCGGGGCTGATCGCTCTGCCGCTGATCGCCGAGCCCTGGGCCTGGACGCTGCTGCGGATGCTCATCGGCTTTTGCATGTCCGGCGTCTATGTCACCGCCGAAAGCTGGCTCAACCACGCCGCAAGCAATGAGACCCGCGGCAAGGTGCTCTCGGCCTATATGATCGCGCAGACCCTCGGCATTATCGGCGCGCAGGGGCTGCTGTCGCTGGGCGATGCGGGCACCTCGGCGCTGTTCATCGGCGCGTCGATCCTCGTGTCGGTCTCTTTCGCGCCAATTCTTCTGTCGGTCACCCCGGTGCCCGCGGTCGAGGTCGCCCGGCCCATGCCGCTGCGCGCGCTTTTCAATGGCTCGCCGCTCGGCACGGTGGGGATATTCCTGCTCGGCAGCGTCTATGCGACGCAATCGGGCATGGGCGCGGTCTTCGGCACGCAGATCGGGCTCGGCGCCGGGCAGATCGCCCTCTTCGTGGCCATGCTCTTTGCCGGCGCGCTGGTGCTGCAATATCCGATCGGCTGGCTGTCGGACCTGACGGACCGGCGCAAGCTGATCTTCGGCACCTCCGTACTCGGGGCGGCGGCCTGCGCGCTGGGATGGGTCACCGGCGGCAACCTTCACGCCCTGCTGGCTGCGGCCTTCCTCGCGGGCGGCGTCACCACGCCGCTCTATGCGCTGCTGCTTGCCTTCACCAATGACGCGCTGTCGGCCGAAGACATGCCCGCCGCCTCGGGCGGGCTGGTCTTCACCTTCGGGCTCGGCGCGATCGCGGGCCCGCTGGTCACCGGCTGGGCGATGCAAGCCGCCGGCCCCGCCGCCTTTTGGCTGGTGCTCAGCGCGACCTTCGTGGCGCTGGCCCTTTACGCGCTCTATCGCATGACACAGCGCGCGCCTCTGCCAATAGAAGAGGCCGAAAGCTATCTCAACGTTCTGCCCAGCTGTTCGCCGGTGGCGGTGGAGGTCGCCGGCGCCTGGGCCGCCGAGAACGCCGAGGCAGACCGCGAACACCCATCCCCCTCCTAAGCCCCCAAGACCGCCCCACCCGCTTCTTCTCTTTCAAAATACGCCGGGGGTGAATTGGCCGCAGGCCAAGAGGGGGCAGCGCCCCCTCATGCCCCTCACAATCAAGGATCGCCGCGGATTCTTTCCGCCACCCGCCGCAACCGCCAATTTGATGGTTCCCCCCGCGGCCCCGTGGATTTATACGGAGCCCGTTTGAACCGCCGGCAAAAGGACAGGTGAGCAATGGCTAACGTGGTCGTCGTGGGCGCCCAGTGGGGCGACGAAGGCAAGGGCAAGATCGTGGACTGGCTCTCGGAGCGGGCCGACGTGGTCGCGCGCTTCCAAGGGGGCCACAATGCAGGCCATACGCTCGTCATCGACGGCAAGGTGTTCAAGCTGAACGCCCTGCCCTCCGGCGTGGTGCGCGGCGGCAAGCTGTCGGTGATCGGCAATGGCGTGGTGCTCGACCCGTGGCACCTGGTGAAAGAGATCGCGACGATCCGCGAGCAAGGCGTCGAGATCAGCCCCGAGACGCTGATGATCGCCGAGAACACGCCGCTGATCCTGCCGATCCACGGCGAGCTCGACCGCGCCCGCGAGGAAGCGGCCACCAAGGGCACCAAGATCGGCACCACCGGTCGCGGCATCGGCCCGGCCTATGAAGACAAGGTGGGCCGCCGCTCGGTGCGCGTCGCCGATCTCGCCGATCCCGCGACGCTGGAACACCGCGTCGACCGCGCGCTGCAGCACCATGATGCACTGCGCCGGGGCCTCGGCCTCGAGCCGGTGGACCGCGACGGTCTGATCGCTCAGCTGAAAGAGATCGCGCCGCAGATCCTCGAATATGCGGGCCCCGTGTGGAAAGTGCTCAACGAGCAGCGCCGCTCGGGCAAGCGCATCCTCTTCGAAGGCGCACAGGGCGCGCTGCTGGACATCGACTTCGGCACCTACCCCTTCGTGACCTCCTCGAATGTGATCGCCGGGCAGGCCGCCACCGGCACCGGCATCGGGCCGGGCTCGATCGACTTCGTGCTGGGCATCGTGAAGGCCTACACCACCCGCGTCGGCGAAGGCCCCTTCCCGACCGAACTTGATGACGAGGACGGCAACCGTCTCGGCACCCGGGGCCGCGAGTTCGGCACGGTGACCGGCCGCAAGCGTCGCTGCGGCTGGTTCGACGCGGTGCTGGTGCGCCAGACCTGCGTGACCTCGGGCGTCAACGGCATCTCGCTGACCAAACTCGACGTGCTCGATGGTTTCGAGACCATCAAGATCTGCACCGGCTACGAGCTTGATGGCGAAGTGCTCGACCACCTGCCCATCGCCACCGAAGAACAGCTGCGCTGCAAGCCGATCTACGAAGAGATGGAAGGCTGGTCCGAGTCGACCGAAGGCGCGCGCAGCTGGAACGATCTGCCCGGCGCGGCGGTGAAATACGTGCGCCGCATCGAAGAGCTGATCGGCTGCCCGGTGGCGCTGCTGTCGACCTCGCCCGAGCGCGACGACACCATCCTCGTCACCGACCCTTTCGCGGACTGAGCGCGGCATGGCCCTCAGCTACAAATCCCGCCGCCGCTGGTCGCTGGTGATCCTGCTGGTGGGCCTACCGCTCTACATCGTCGCGGCGGTGAGCGTGGTCAACGCGCTTGGCCGCCCGCCGATCTGGCTGGAGTTTCTGGTCTACGTCTTCCTCGGGTTCCTGTGGATGCTGCCCTTCAAGTTCGTCTTCAAGGGCGTCGGCAAGGCAGACCCGGACGCGGAGCCGCCGCGCGAGGACTGATCGGCCGGAAGTGAGTATTTGAAGAAAGATGAAAGGGCGTGGCCGAGCGGGTCGCGCCCTTTTCTTTTGCCTAAAAGATCACGCGACGCGAGACGGGCGCGCGCCTGCCCGAGGGATGGCGCACGGCCATTCGGCATAGGCGCTTTATCTCTGCCACCTCCGCACGAACTCCGAGCACAGTGCAAGCGTCGCTAAGCGCCAGCCCGCCGGGACGGGCAGGCGCTCGCCCGGCGGCTTCGCCTTGACTCCGGGCGGGTTGCCGCAACGAAAAAGGGCGCCGGAAAACCGGCGCCCTTTTCCAATCCGTAAGGCGATCTGCCTCAGACCTTGCCCTTGCCGCTGGCGAAGATGCACAGCAGGGTGATCGCGGCGGCGAAGAGCACGTAGTAGCCCACATAGGCGAGGCCATAGTTGCTCTGCAGCCAAGTCGCGATATAGGGCGCGAGCGAGGCGCCGAAGATACCCGCAAAGTTGAAGGTGATCGACGAGCCGGTGTAGCGCACGCGGGTCGGGAAAGGGGCCGCCAGCGCGGTGCCGATCAGGCCGTAGGTCATCCCCATCAGCGCCATGCCCAGCGTCACAAAGCCCATGATGCGCATCTCGTTCTCGACCATCAGCACCGGCACGAGGAAGCTGAACACGCCGATCAGCACGGTGGTCAGCGTCAGGATCTGACGGCGGCCAAAGCGCTCGGCCAGCTTGCCGGCCAGCGGGATGAAGGCACCGAAGACAACCGAGCCCCAGATCTGGATCGCCAGCGCGTCGGTGAAGGGGATCTTCACGACCTTGACGTTGTAGCTCAGCAGATACGCCGTGCAGATGTAGAACAGCACGAAGGTCGCCAGCGCCACGAAGGTGCCGAGCACGATCGAGACCTTGTGGTTCTTGAACAGCTCGACCGCGGGCACGGCGACGCGCTCTTCATTGTCGATGGCCTTCTGGAAGTCCGGCGTCTCGGTGATCGACAGGCGCACCCACAGGCCGACGGCGATCAGCAGCAGCGACGAGATGAAGGGAATCCGCCAGCCCCAGCTCAGCAGCGCCTCTTCGCTCATGAAGTGCAGCAGGATCCAGAACAGGCCCGACGACAGGAACAGGCCCAGCGGCGCGCCAAGCTGCGGGAACATGCCGTACCAGTTCTTCTTGCCCTCGGGCGCGTTCTCGGTGGCCATGAGCACCGCCCCGCCCCATTCGCCGCCAAGGCCGAAGCCCTGACCGAAGCGGCAGAGCGCCAGCAGCAGGGGCGCGATCACGCCGATGCTCTCGTAGCTCGGCAGGAAGCCGATCACCACGGTCGAGATGCCCATGGTCAGCAGCGCCGCGACCAGCGTCGCCTTGCGGCCGATGCGGTCGCCGAAGTGGCCGAAGACCAGCGCGCCGAAGGGACGTGCGAAGAAGGCGATGGAGAAGGTGGCGAAGCTCGCCAGCAGCGCGGTCATCGGATCGCTGTTGGGGAAGAACAGCGTCGGGAAGACCAGCACCGCGGCGGTCGCATAGACGTAGAAGTCAAAGAATTCGATGGTGGTGCCGACGAGGCTCGCCGTCAGGACCTTGGCCGGGGAGTTCAGCGCCGGCGTGGCCCCGGCGCGCGGCGCATCATAGGCTGCGTCTGAGAGGGACATTTTATTTCGTCTTTCATTGCGTTTGGAACAGCTTTGTTCCGGGATGGGATCGGTTAACGCAATCAGACCGCGGGTGTAACCCGAGTCCCCGAGTGATTTTGTCAGCCCCGCTATGCGTTTAGCGCATAGCGCGCGACACACCCGAGCGCAAAACCCCTGTTTTCAAGGCAACCCGCGCTAAATTATGCCCCAAGGTCAGCCATTTGCCGCAGGCCCTTTTGGCCGCGCAATAAAAATACCCGGAACCAGCGGCTCCGGGCACCCTATCCGTTGCGCAGCCTACAAAGCGCTCAGTCCTTGTCTGCCTCCAGCGCGTAGCGCTTGAACAGCCCGCCTTGGGTCATGAAGAAGGCAAAGACCGCCGCAGTCAGCCCGAATGTCTTGAAGTAGACCCAGTTCTCGGTGCTCATCGTGCGCCAGACGATCTCGTTGAGCAGCGCGAGGCCGAAGAAGAACGCGCAGATGCGTTTGGTGAGGATCATCCAGCCCTCTTCCTGCAGCGGCATCAGCCCCTCCATCACCTTGCGCAGATAGCTCTCGCCGCGCAGGATGCCGATCAGCAGCGCAAAGCCGAAGAGCAGGTAGATCAGCGTCGGCTTCATCTTGAAGAAGCGCTCATCGTTGAGCCAGACCGACAGGCCGCCAAAGACCACGATCAGCACCGCCGTGACCACCTGCATCGCCGACAGATGCCCGGTGAGCTTCCACAGCAGCCCGGTGCAGATCAGCATCAGCGGAATGAACCCTGCGGTGACCACCACAAAGCCCTGATACTCGCGCCCGCCGATGAGGTAGCTGTTGTCCTTCAGCAGCAGGTAGGCCACGAAAAAGGCCAGCACCGGCCCGAACTCGAGCACCGTCTTGAGGAAGGGATTGATCTGTTTGGTGGCCATGCGGGTCTCCTTGTGCGTCAGCAGAGATAGCGCCCCTGTGCCGCCTTCTCAATGGCGGAACCGCCCCGATGCACGGGACGTTGATCCCCCACCTGCGGAGGAGGCGTCATGATCGAAGAAATCCTCAATGAATTCCGGCACACCTTCTCGGCGGTCCCTGCCCCGGCGGCCTTTGCTCGGCTGATGGCGGCGGTGGTTCTGGCGGGCTGCATCGGGCTTGAACGCGAGCGGCGCGAGAAACCGGCGGGGCTGCGCACCCATATCCTCGTGTCTGTCGCCGCCTGCCTTTTCGTATTGCTGGGGCGCGAGCTGGCGGCGATGGATTTCGGCGGCTCCTCCGAGCAGCGCAACGATCCGCTGCGGATGATCGAGGCGGTGACCGCGGGCGTTGCCTTTCTCGCAGCCGGGCTGATCTTCACCTCGGGCGGCAAGGTGCGCAACATCACCACCGGCGCTTCGCTGTGGCTGGCGGGTGCGGTCGGGCTGGGCTGCGGCGCCGGACAGATGCCGCTCGCCGCGATGACCACGGTGATTGTGGTGACGGTGCTGACGCTGCTGCGGCTGGTCGAAAACCGCATGGGCTGGGGCGAGGAGTGATCCCCGCCCGCAAGCTTGACGCTTAGTCCCTTGCGAGCCCGGTGAGCGCTGCGGCGAACTCCTCGGGATCGAAGGGCTGCAGATCGTCGATCTGCTCGCCCACGCCGATGGCATGGATCGGCAGGCCGAATTTATCGGCCAGCGCCACCAGCACACCGCCGCGCGCGGTGCCGTCGAGCTTGGTCATCACCAGACCCGACACATCCGCCACCTGCTGGAAGATCTCCACCTGCCGCAGCGCGTTCTGCCCGGTGGTGGCGTCCAGCACCAGCAGCGTATTGTGCGGCGCATCGGGGTCCTTCTTGCGGATAACCCGGACGATCTTGGCCAGTTCCTCCATCAGGTCCGCGCGGTTCTGCAGGCGGCCCGCAGTGTCGATCATCAGCAGATCGGCGCCCTCGGCCTGCGCCTTGGTCATCGCGTCGAAGGCAAGGCTGGCCGGGTCCGAGCCCTCGGGCGCGGTCAGCACCGGCACCCCGGCGCGGTCGCCCCAGACCTGCAGCTGCTCGACGGCAGCAGCACGGAAAGTATCGCCCGCGGCGATCACCACGGATTTGCCGGCGGCGCGGAACTGGCTGGCGAGCTTGCCGATGGTCGTGGTCTTGCCCGAGCCGTTGACCCCCACCACCAGCACCACCTGCGGCGTCTTGGCGTAAAGCGGCAGCGGCTTGGCCACCGGCTCCATGATCCGCGCCACCTCGGCAGAGAGAAGCTCCTTGATCTCCTGCGTCGAGACGCGCTTGCCATAGCGCCCCTCGGCGATATTCGCGGTCACCCGTAGCGCGGTGTCGACACCCATGTCAGACGCGATGAGCAGTTCCTCGAGGCTTTCGAGCATCTCATCATCAAGCGCCCGGCGCACCACCGGCTGCGCCGGTGTGCCCTTGCCGAAGAGCCGCCCAATCAGGCCACCGCCGCGCGCCTGCGGCACCTCGGGGTCCTGCAGCGGCGCGGGCACCTCCAGCGGCACCGGCCCCGGAGCGGGATCGGCGGGCGGCACAACGGGGGCCTCTTGCGGCGCGGGCTGCGGGTCGGCAGGCGGCGGCGCCTTGGGGGTCTCGGGCACAGGTGTCGGCGCAGGTGTTGGTTCCGGCAGAGGCTCCGGCTGCGGATCGGCGGGCGGCGGCGCCTCGGGCTCGGGCTCGGGCGGCACTTCCTGCGGTGCGGGCGGGGTCTCCGGCGCGGGTGCGGGCGGCGTCTCGGGCACCGGCGGCGGCACATCCGGGCCGGGTGACGGCGGGGTCGGCGCGGGCGTCTCGGGGACAACCGGCGTTTGCGGAGTTTCGGGCGTTTCGGGGGCGTCTTCCGAGCCACCCTCTTGGACGATCGCGTCCAGCCCTTCCTCGAGTTTCGAGGAGGATTTGAAAAGCTTGTTCTTGAGCTTGCCGAAGAAGGACATGGCTGGACCTCTCGCTGCCTTTTCCTTCACCTAATACGCGCCGCGCCGGGATAAAAGTGTGAGTTGACCTTTGCCGCGCCCGCAGCGTTGATGGGGCCATGTGGCGCGCCCTGCTTCTTCTCCTGCTTTGCCTTGCCGCAGCGCCGCTGCGGGCCGAACGCGGGCAGCCCGAACCCGGCACGCTCTGCTCGGCTGGGGCCTTCGGGCCGGTGCAATGCATAAGGCCCTCGCAGACAGTCTATGACACCTGTCAGGCGATCGAGCATTTCGCCCGCCGCAACGGTCTGTCGCCGGGGTTCTTCGCGCGGCTGCTGTGGCAGGAAAGCCGGTTCGACCCGCATGCGCTCAGCCCGGCGAACGCGCAGGGCATCGCGCAGTTCATCCCCTCCACCGCCAAGCTGCGCGGCATCAAGGACCCCTACAACCCAGCAGAATCGCTGGAATATTCGGCGCAATACCTTGGCGAGTTGGCCCGGCACTACGGCAATCAGGGGCTCGCGGCGGTGGCCTATAATGGCGGCGAGGCGCGCGCCGACGGCCTGATCGCCCGCACCGGCGGACTGGCGCTGGAGACAATCAACTATGTCGCCATCATCACCGGGCTCGCCGCCGAGACATGGCGCGACACGCCGCCCGAGGATCACGACTTCCGCCTGCAGGGCGACATGCCCTTCCAGCAGGCCTGCTTCGAGCTGGCCCGCCACCGCAAGCTGACCAAATACCCCGAGGCGAAACCCCCGCTGCATCCTTGGGGCGTGCAGATGGCCTTCGGCACCACGCAGGACCGCGCGCTCTCGCAGTTCAATCGCCGCGCCAAATCCTGTGCCGCGGCGGTGGGCGGAGAGACCCCGGAAATGATCTGGCAGAAAAGCCGCGCCAGCCCCCGCGGCGGCTATTGGATGGCCCGCCTCGGGCGCGACGGACGCGGCGAGGCGCAGCAGCTTTGCGCAAAACTGAGGCAATCGGGATGTATCTGCGCGGTCTACAAGAACCGCTAGGCGCGCAGACGGCTTGCCCTAAAGCGATCACCGCGCCGAAATTTCGCCATCAACTCGGCCATTACCTGACACATTTCCGATTTTCACCGCCGCATCCCCGCAATCCGCCGCCCTCGCGGCCTTCGGCAGCGGCCAGCCGAACCGGCCGCCCGACCCTTTCCCCAGCCGCCGCGCTCTGGCAGGCTGCGGACATGATCCGTCTCGCATGCCTCCTCGCCCTGCTGGCCAGCCCGCTCGCCGCCGCCCAACCCATGACCGGCGCCGAGTTCGAAGCCTATGTCACCGGCAAAACGCTCTACTTCGGGCGCGGTGGCACCGCCTATGGGGTCGAGGAATATCTGCCGGACAGGCAGGTGCGCTGGTCCTTTCTCGACGGTCAGTGCAAGGACGGCAGCTGGTATCAGGAGGGGCAGATGATCTGCTTCGTCTATGAGGACGCGCCCATGCCGCAATGCTGGAGTTTCTACCGCGAGGGCAGCGGGCTGCGCGCGGTGTTCGAGAACGACCCCGGCAACACGGTGCTCTACGAGGCGCAGCAGAACGACGAGCCGATGCTCTGCCTCGGCCCCGAAGTCGGCGCCTGACCCCCGCCGCTGCTTCTCTTTGAAAATACGCCGGGCCAAAGACGCCGGGGGTGAGCCGCGCAGCGGCGAGGGGGCAGCGCCCCCTCTTGCTTGGGTTCAGAGCGCGCGCCAGCCGATATCGCGGCGACAGAAGCCCTCGGGCCATTTGACCGCATCCACCAGCGCATAGGCGCGGGCCTGCGCCTCAGCCAGCGTCGTACCGCGCGCGGTGGCGTTGAGCACACGCCCGCCGGTGGCGACAATCGCGCCGTCCTTCTCGGCGGTGCCCGCATGGAACATCTGGGTAAAGCTGTCCTCGGTGAGCCCCTCGAGCCCGCCGATCACCGTGCCCTTCTTGTAGCTGCCGGGATAGCCCTCGGCGGCCATCACCACGGTCATCGCGTGGTCTTCGGCCCAGGTCACCTGCGCTTCTGCCAGACGGCCCTCGGCGCAGGCATGGATCAGGTCGAGCGCCTGCGCGCCGAGCCGCATCATCAGCACCTGACATTCGGGATCGCCAAAGCGCACGTTGTATTCCACCAGCCGCGGCTGACCGTTCTCGATCATCAGCCCGACGTAGAGCACGCCTTGATAGGGCGTGCCGCGGCGGGCCATCTCGGCCATGGTCGGCTTGACGATCTCGTTGAGCGCCTTTTGCGCCACCGCGTCGGACAGCACCGGAGCCGGGGAATAGGCGCCCATGCCGCCGGTGTTGGGGCCGGTGTCGCCTTCGCCGACGCGCTTGTGATCCTGCGCGGTGCCGATGGGCAGCACGTCGGTGCCATCGACCAGCACGAAGTAAGACGCTTCCTCGCCGGTCATGAACTCTTCGATCACCACTTCGGCGCCCGCGCCGCCAAAGGCGCCGCCAAACATGTCGTCGATGGCCTCTTCGGCCTGCGCGACGGTCTCGGCGATGATCACGCCCTTGCCCGCGGCCAGCCCGTCAGCCTTGACCACGATCGGCGCGCCCTCGGCCCGCACATGCGCCTTGGCGCTTTCCGCGTCGGTGAAGTGACCATAGCCCGCGGTGGGCGCCTTGGCGGCGTCGCAGATCTCCTTGGTGAAGCTCTTCGACGCCTCGAGCCGTGCGGCGGCCTGACTGGGGCCGAAAACCAGCAGACCCGCGTCGCGCAGCCGGTCGGCGACGCCAGCGGCCAGCGGTGCCTCGGGGCCGATGATCACCAGATCGATGGCATTGTCGCCCGCAAACTCGGCCACCGCGCCGCCGTCCTCGATGTCGAGCGTGGCGCATTCGGCGATCTGCGCGATCCCGGCGTTGCCCGGCGCGACGATCAGCTTGTCGCACTTGGGGTTCTGCATGACCGCCCAGGCCAGGGCATGTTCGCGACCGCCGCCGCCGAGGATGAGGATATTCATGAGCACCGCTCTGCTGTTTGAGGATCGCGGCTGTCCTAGCGGCGGCAGGGAGTTCTGGCAAGACGTGAGGGCAGGCTCGCACCGCCCTCAGCGCCGCGAGACGGTCGAGCCTGGCACCTTCGACGGGCTTTCCCTCGCCTTCGCGGGCCGTTACCCTGCGCCCAAGACGAGCAGGACGAGCAGCATGGATCTTTTCGAGGACGACGGCCCCGCGGGCACCCCGGGGGGGGATGGCGAGGGCAATACGCCGGAATTCACCGTTTCCGAGCTTTCGGGGGCGGTCAAACGGGTGATCGAGGGCGAGTTCGGCTTCGTCCGCGTGCGCGGCGAGCTGGGGCAAATCTCGCGCCCGCGCTCGGGGCATCTCTATCTTGACCTCAAGGACGACAAATCGGTGATCTCGGGGATCGTCTGGCGCGGTGTCGCCAGCAAGCTCGACATGCAGCCCGAGGAAGGCATGGAGGTCATCGCCACCGGACGGCTGACCACTTACCCCGGCCAGTCGCGCTATCAGATCATCATCGAAGACATGCGGCCTGCCGGGCTCGGCGCGCTGATGGCCATGCTGGAAAAGCGCAAGGCGCAGCTGCAGGCCGAGGGGCTCTTTGCCCCCGAACGCAAGCGCCCGCTGCCCTTCCTGCCCGAGATCATCGGCGTGGTGACCTCGCCCTCGGGGGCGGTGATCCGCGACATCCAGCACCGCCTGCGCGAGCGTTTCCCGCGCAAGGTGCTGATCTGGCCGGTCGCCGTGCAGGGCAAAAACTGCGCGCCGGAAGTGGCCCGCGCCATTGAGGGCTTCAACGCGCTCACCCCCGGCGGCGCGCTGCCGCGGCCCGATCTGCTGATCGTGGCGCGCGGCGGCGGCTCGGTCGAGGATCTCTGGGGGTTCAACGAAGAGATCGTGGCCCGCGCCGCCGCCGCCTCGCAGATCCCGCTGATCTCCGCCGTGGGGCATGAGACCGACACCACGCTGATCGATTTCGTCTCGGACAAGCGCGCGCCCACCCCCACCGCCGCCGCCGAGATCGCCGTGCCGGTGCGGATGGACCTGCTGGCCCGTGCCGCCGAGGCGCAGCTGCGGCTGACCCGGGCTCAAACCCACCGGCTGGAAGTGCGCGGCCAGCGGCTGCGCGATCTGGCGCGCGGCCTGCCGCGCCCCGAGATGCTGCTCGACCAGCCGCGCCAACGGCTCGATCTGCTGGCCGACCGGCTGCCGCAGGCGCTGATCCGCGGCGTCGACCGGCGCCGTCTCGCGCTGTCGCATCCTGCCGGGGCGCTGCGCCCCGGGCTGCTCACGCGGATGATGGCGACGAGGGCCGAGGCGCTGGGGCGCCGCGCCGACCGGCTGTCGCTCCGGCCTATCCAGCGCGAGATTGCCCTCGGCGGCGACCGGCTCAAGGCTCTGGGCAAGCGGCTCGAAGATGCCGGTGCGCGTCGGGTCGAGGAGCCGCGGGCCAAGCTCGACGGGCTCGAGCGGCTGCTGCAGACGCTGAGCTACAAAGGCACGCTGGCGCGCGGCTACGCAGTGGTGCGCGGCGAGGGCGGGCAGGTGCTGACAACCTCCGCCGCCGCCAAAGAAGCCGCCGGGCTGGAGATCGAATTTGCCGACGGTCGGATGAAGATCGGCGGCGGCGCGGCGACGCCCGCCAAGGCCAAGAAAGCGGCGCAGAAAAAGCCTGAGCAGGGCAGCCTGTTCTGAGGGCGTGAGGGGGCGCTGCCCCCTCGTCCTTCGGGCTCACCCCCGGCGTATTTGAAAAGAGAAGAAGCCATAAGGGCGCAACCGTCCGGCCTTCTTCTCTTTAAAAGTACGCGCGCCGCAGGCGCTCACGGCGCAGCCGTGAACTCGAGGTCGCCACTCCGCACTCAGGCTGATCGCGGCGTAATCACCTCCACCGGCGTGACAATCATGTCGAGCGGCGCGTCGGTGGGCTCGAGCGGGATGTCCTCGGCCTCTTGTTCGGCATAGGCAAAGCCAAGCGCGAAGGCCGGGCGCGCGGCGCGCAGCAGCGCCAGCGTGCGGTCATAAAAGCCGCCGCCATAGCCCAGCCGGTGGCCCGCGCGGGTGAAGGCCAGCAGCGGCACGATGAGGATCTCGGGCGTGATGAACTCGGGATCTGCCGGGATCGCGGCGCCGAAACGGCCCTCGACCAGCGCCATCTCGGGCTCCCAACGGGCAAAGCGCAGCGGCTGGTGCAGATCGTCGATCACCGGGATCGCCACGGGCCCATGCGCCGCCGCCTCGGCCATCGCCGGGATCGGGTCGATCTCGGAGCGGATCGGCATATAGCCCGCCAGCGGCACGCCGCGGTAGCCCGCCAGAACCGAGCTCAGCTGCCCTGCCCCGGCGCCACTGTCGGCGGCATGGGCGGCCTTGCGCCGCGCGCTGGCGGCGGCCCGCGCCGCGCGCTTGGCCTCCACAAGAGAGCCCGCCGCGCTCACAGCAGCACCGCCTGCGCCAGTCCGAGGAAGGCAAAGAAGCCCACCACATCGGTCACCGTGGTGACGAATGTGCCCGAGGCCAGCGCCGGGTCGATCTTGAACTTGTCGAGCACCACCGGCACCGCGATGCCTGCGAGCCCTGCCACCACGAGGTTGATCACCATCGCCGCGGCGATCACCAGCGCCAGCATGTGACTGCCGAACCAGACGTATTCCAGCAGCCCCATGACCACGGCAAAGCTCGCGCCATTGATCAGCCCGACCATCAGTTCCCGGCGGATGACCCGCCAGACGTTGGAACTGGTCAGATCGCGCGTCGCCAGCGCCCGCACCGCAACGGTCAGCGACTGGGTGCCCGCGTTGCCGCCCATGGAGGCCACGATGGGCATCAGCACCGCCAGCGCCACCAGCGCGCCGATCGTCTCTTCGAACTGCGCGATCACCAGCGAGGCCAGCACCGCGGTCAGCAGGTTCACGCCAAGCCACGGCAGGCGTTGGCGCGTGGTTTCCAGCACGCTGTCGGAGATATGGCTGTCGTCACCGACACCGGCGAGGCGCAGGATGTCTTCTTCGTGCTCTTCGTCGAGCACGGTCATCGCGTCGTCGATGGTGATGACACCCACCAGCCGCTCGTTCTCGTCCACCACCGGCGCCGAGATCAGGTGGTACTGGTTGAACATATAGGCGACCTCGGCCTCGGGGCGGGTCACCGGGATCACATTGAACGTTTCTTCCACCAGCGACTTCAGCAGCACCTCGCGGCGCGAGGCCATCAGCTTGCCCAGGGTGACATTGCCCACCGGGCGCAGCTTCGGATCGACCAGGATGATGTGATAGAACTGCTCGGGCAGATCCTCGGTGCTGCGCAGGTAATCGATGGCCTCGCCGACGTTCCAATATTCGGGCGCCATGACCACTTCGCGCTGCATCAGACGGCCCGCGGAATACTCCGGGTAGGTCAGCGATTTCTCGACCGCGATCCGGTCGCTGTCCTCGAGCACGTCAAGGATCGCCGCCTGCTGGTCTTCCTCGAGGTCCTCGAGCAGGTCGACCACATCGTCGCTGTCCAGCTCGCGCACGGCCTCGGCCAGAACCTCAGGCTTCAGCGCGCGGATCACCTCTTCGCGGATCGACTCGTCGAGCTCCGACAGGATGTCGCCGTCGAACTCTTTATCGTAGAGCTTGATCAGCCGCAGCCGGTCGAAGGCGTTGATCTGTTCGAGAAGGTCGGCGATGTCAGCCGGGTGCAAGGGCTCCATCAGCTCGACGAGCTGCGCGCGGTCGCCCACGTCCACCGCGTAGAGGATCGAGGACACCACCTTGCGCTCGAGCGGGTTGGTGTCGTCGTCCTGGGTCTCTTCCGCCGCCGGGTTTCCGGTCTCTTCGGTCATGCCCTGCCCCATTGAATGCCGTTCGCGCAGACTCTAGGGGATTGCGGGAACGAGCAACAGAGGCGCATTGCGCTTGACCCCGGCCCTCCGCATCCTAGGGCGGCCCTATCCACGAGGATCCGCATGGCAAGCACGCTTCATCTTGGTCAAACCCTGAGCTTCACCGCCTCGCCTTTCAGCGAAGGCCCCGCTGCGGCCCACCATGACAGCGCCGGGGCGCTGCTGGTCGAGGGTGGCGTGATTCGCGAAATCGGCAGCGCCGAAGCGCTGCGCGCGGCGCATCCGGCGGCGCAGGTGGTGGATCATGGCAAGGCGCTGATCGTGCCGGGATTTGTCGATGCCCACGCCCATTACCCGCAGACCCCGATGATCGCCAGCTGGGGCAAGCGGCTGATCGACTGGCTGAACCACTACACCTTCCCCACCGAGGCGCGCTTTGAAGACCGCGCCTATGCCGATGAGATCGCCGGGCGCTACCTCGACCTTCTGCTGGCGCATGGCACCACCTCGGTCTGCTCTTATTGCACGATCCATCCCGCATCGGTCGAGGCGCTGTTCAGCGCTGCCGAGGCGCGCGGCATGCGGGTCTTTGCAGGCAAGACCTGCATGGACCGCGACACCGCCCCCGAGTTCCTGCGCGACAGCGCGCAATCGGCCTATGACGACAGCAAGGCGCTGCTCGAGCGTTGGCACGGCAAGGGCCGCGCCGAATATGTGATCACCCCGCGCTTCTCGCCCACCTCCACGCCCGAGCAGTTGCAGGCGCTCGGCGCGCTCTGGGCCGAGCATCCCGAGGTGCTGATGCAGACCCATCTGTCCGAGCAGACCGATGAGATCGCCTGGGTCAAATCGCTCTACCCGCAGGCGCGCGACTATCTCGACACCTACGAGGCCTACGGGCTGCTGGGGGAGCGCGGTCTTTACGGCCACGCCATCCATCTCGAGCCGCGGGAACATGCGCGACTGAAAGAGGTGAACGCGGCGCTGGTGCATTGCCCGACCTCGAACACTTTCATCGGCTCGGGGCTATTTGACATGGACGGGCTGACCAAGGCCGGGATGCGCGTCGGGCTCGCCACCGACACCGGCGGCGGCTCGTCCTTTTCCATGCTGCGCACCATGGCGGCGGCCTATGAGGTGGCGCAGCTGCGCCACCGCCCGCTGCATCCGGCGGAGCTGCTGTGGCTGGCGACGCAGGGCTCGGCGATCGCGCTCATGGCCGAGGACCGGATCGGCAACCTCGCGCCGGGGCTGGAGGCGGATTTCACCGTGCTCGATCTGGCCTCCACCCCCGCCATCGCCCAGCGCGCGGTGAGTGCCGAGGATATCTGGGAGGCGCTCTTTCCCACCATCATGATGGGCGACGACCGCGCGATCACCGCCACCTATGTGGCCGGAAAGCGCGCGCTCTGAGCGCGCACGCCGTAGCTGGCACTCGTGCCAGTTACTTGCGCAATTCCAGTTACTTGCGCAGACCGATTTACTTGCGCAGCCCCATGACCAGCGTCCAATAGCGGCCGTTCTGCGCGAGACCGAACTCGCGCAGGTCGCTGCGCGACATGGCGGCGCGGTGCGAGGGGGATTTCGCCCAAAGCTCCATGGCGCTGTCGATGCCGAGCGGGGTCATGGCGACGTTTTCGGCCACCTCGCGATAATCATAGCCCGCCGCGCGGGTCCGGGCGCCGACGCGGCTGCCGTCGCTGCCCACGTGGCTCATCTTGTTCATCCGCGCCATGTCGTCCGAATGGGCCTGCGCGGCGCGCTGCAATTGCCCCGAGCGCGACAGCGGTGCGAGCCCCTGCGCACGGCGCCAGCTGTTGAGCGCGGCTGCCGCCTCGGACCCCGAGCTTTGCACCACCTGCCCCGGTGCGCGGCGCAATTCGACGATGCTGGCCCCCTCGATCTGGCCGCCGCTGGTGCCGACCGTCTGCACAGTACTGCGCTGCACCGTGTTGCGCTCAACCGTGCTGCGGCTGACGGGCTGCGCGGTACTGGCGGTCGGCGCGCTGCGCACATCGACGCAGGCGCTCAGTGACAGCGCGGCGATGGTTACGCTCAGGGCGACAGGGGTGAGGCGCATGGGAAACTCCGTGAAACATCGTGTCCCCACGGTAAATGGCGCGATGGCACCATTTCGGCAAGGCAGATGATTTCGGCAAGGCAGATGCGCGGCCCAAGGCGGGTCACCGCCGCCGCCTCACTTGGTGCGCGCCACCACCATTGCCCAGTAATTGCCGCTTTGGGCCAGCCCGTATTCGGTGACGTCGCGCATCAGCATGTTGGACCGGTGCGGCGGCGAGTTGGTCCAGATCTCCATCGCCCCGTCGAGCCCGCGGCGGGTGACCGCGATATTTTCGGCCCCGCGCCGCAGATCATAGCCCGTGCGCTGGATGCGGTCGCCGATCTGGCTGCCGTCGCTGCCGGTGTGGGTCATCTTCTGCATCCGCGCCATGTCGCGCGCATGGCGCCGCGCCACCTTTTGCAGCACCGGCGAATAACTCAGCGGTGCCAGACCGTTGCGCTGGCGCAGGGCGTTCAGCTGCGCGCCCTTGGGATTTTCAACGAATTGCGCGGGCTGACCGCCGCTGTCCTGTTGCGGCAGTGGCACCACCACGCAGGCTGAAAGCGCGGTGCAAAGCGCAAGCGGCAGGAGGCGGGTCAAAAAGAGGCGTCTCATGTCGGGCTCCGGTCGTGTCGGATCTAGGCGGCGTCGGGTCTAGGCGGCGTCGGCTGAAGGATAGCCAGACCACAAAAGAGATCAGCCCAGCCCCGCCAGCCTACGCGCCATTTCTTGATGACGTGTCAACGCAGCAACAATGTCTATGGTTGCAATCTGCCCGTCACGCACAACCTGACGCCCCTCCACAAACAGATGGCGCACCTTCTGCGGCCCCGCCAGCAGCAGCGCCGCCGGATCCCAGCTGCCCGCACTCTCCAGCCCGGTCACATCCCACAGCGCCAGATCGGCGCGCAGGCCCACGGCCACCTGCCCGCAGTCGAAGCGGCCCAGCACCTCGGCGCCGCCGCGCGTCGCCACGCGCAGCGCCTCGCGGGCGCTCATCGCGTCGGCACCGTTCTGCACCCGCTGCAGCAGCATGGCCTGCCGCGCCTCGCCGATCAGGCTGGCCATGTCGTTGCTCGCCGAGCCGTCGACCCCCAGCCCCACGTTCACCCCCGCATCCAGCATGCCGCGCACTGGCGCGATGCCCGAACCGAGGCGGCAGTTGGAACAGGGACAATGCGCCACGCCGGTGCGTGTCGCGGCGAACAGGTCGATCTCCTGCCCGTCGAGCTTCACGCAATGGGCGTGCCAGACATCCGGGCCGGTCCAGCCCAGATCCTCGGCGTATTGCCCCGGACGACAGCCGAATTTCTCCAGCGAATAGGCCACGTCCTCGTCGTTCTCGGCAAGGTGGGTGTGCATCATCACCCCCTTGTCGCGGGCAAGAATGGCGCTGTCGCGCATCAGCTCGCGGCTCACCGAGAAGGGCGAGCAGGGCGCGACACCGACACGCACCATGGCGCCCTCCGAGGGGTCGTGAAATGCGTCGATCACCCGGATGCAATCTTCGAGGATGGCGCCCTCGTCCTCGACCAGCGAGTCCGGCGGCAGCCCGCCGTTCGACACGCCAATGCTCATGCTGCCGCGGGTGGCGTGGAAGCGCAGACCGATGTCCTGCGCCGCGGCGATCGTGTCATCGAGCCGCGCGCCATTGGGATAGAGATAGAGGTGATCCGAGCTCATCGTGCAGCCCGAGAGCGCCAGTTCCGCCAGCCCGACCTGCGCCGAGATATAGAACTCCTCGGGGCCGAAGCGCTCCCAGACCGGGTAAAGCGTCTGCAGCCAGCCAAAGAGCAGCGCATTCTGCCCGCCCGGCACCGCCTTGGTCAGACCTTGGTAGAGATGGTGGTGGGTGTTCACCAGACCGGGCGTCACCACGCAGCCGCGCGCATCGACCACCTCGCCGGTGGTCTCCAGCCGCGGCCCGATGCCCGCGATCACCCCGTCACGCAGCAGGATATCGGCATCCGAAAGCTCGGTGCCCGCGTCATCCATGGTCAGGACGGTGCGCGCGTTGCGGATCAGGATTTCGCTCATATGGGGGCTCCTCGGGTGGTGCCCCTACCCTGCCCTTACGGGCAGACGAAGGAAAGACCGCCCGGATTTAGGGTGTTTCGGGTTTTACCGAAGAATGCGCCAGAATGTGCCGGGGGCTCCGCCGCTCCCTGCCCGGCTCAGCCCTGCAGCAGCGCCAGCGCCGCGGCGTGGATCTCGGGATTGGCGGCGGCCAGAACCTGCCCGCCCTCATGCGCCTTGCCGCCCTGCCAGTCGGTGACCACGCCGCCTGCGGCCTCGATCACCGCGATCGGGGCCTGAACGTCATAGGCCTGCAGCCCCGCCTCGATCACCAGATCGATCTGACCGGCGGCCAGCAGCGCATAGGCGTAGCAATCCATGCCATAGCGGGTCAGCCGCGCCTCGGCGGCAACCCGGCGGAAGGCCGCGCCTTCGGCCTCGGTGCCAACCTCGGGGAATGTGGTGAAGAGGATCGCCTCGGACAGCGGCCGCGCCGGGCGCACGGCAAGCGGGCGCTGGCCCAGCGGCCCCGACCATTCAGCGCGGCCGAGCCCGCCTTCGAAACGCTCGCCGGTATAGGGCTGATCAATGACGCCCAGAACTGGGCCGGTGGCGTCGGAGAGCGCGATCAGCACCCCCCATGTGGGCGTGCCGGACAGAAAGCCGCGGGTGCCGTCGATCGGATCGAGCACCCATGTCAGCCCGCTGTCGCCCGCCTCATGACCGTATTCCTCGCCAAGGATCGCATCCATGGGACGGCGCGCGGCCAGCACTTCGCGCATCGCCTGCTCGGCGGCGCGGTCGGCCACGGTGACCGGATCAAAGCCTTCGGAGAGTTTGTTGTCCGCGCCAAGACCCTCGGCGCGGAAATGCGGCAGGATCGCTGCGCGCGCCGCTTCGGCCATTTCGCCAGCGGTGCGCCAGAGCTCGTCTGCCAATGCTGCGGAAATCCCCGTCTTGGAAGTCTCGGCCCTTGAAGGACCGGTCCCGGAAGTTCCCGTCTCGAACGTCTCGCTCATGGCTGCCCCCTGCTGCGCGCTCCTCGAAGGATCAGCTAGCGCAGGGAGCGCCGAGGCTCAAGCGACGTCCGAAAGAACGCGCGCCAGTTCGAACAGGCGGCGGCGCTGGTTCTCGGGGATCGCGTAGTAGGAGCGGACCAGATCGAGCGCTTCTTTGTCGCCAAGAATGTCGGCGGGCATCGCCGGGGCCGCCGCAGCGGTTTCCTCGGTCTCGTGCTCGCTTTCGATGCCTTCGAAGAAGAAGCTCACCGGCACTTCGAGCGCATCGGCAATGTCCCACAGGCGGGAGGCGCTGACGCGGTTCGCACCGGTCTCGTATTTTTGGATCTGCTGAAACTTGATACCCACATGTTCTGCGAGCTGCTGCTGGGTCATGCCAACAAGCCAGCGGCGGTGACGAATGCGTTTCCCGACATGAACGTCCACGGGATGAGTCATCGTGTTTTCCTTTTCACTCGCCCTGCTCAAACCCAGAGCACTAACAAAATCCAACCGCTCACAGCTGCGGCCGGAGCTACACCTTTAAGACGAACCGAAGCTACCGCGGTTCCGCTCTTCAAATCAAGGGAGTTGCGGCCCTATCGCTGAGCGCGGTTAACGGGTTGCACTTGTCGGTTGTAAATCCAAACAATGACTTAAGGTCGCTTCACGGAATTTCATAATTCTGACAAGGTTTCTGCGGGCCGAGGAATTACGGGTAGTTACCTATACGAAGGGATATTTCATGCGTGCTTACCTCCAACAGAGCCCCGGAGCGGAGCCGAATCTGCAAGAGATTCCCCGGCCAGATCCGGGCCCCGGTCAGCTGCGCCTGAAGATCGCGGCCTGCGGTCTCAACTTCGCCGATCTGCTGATGATCGAGGGCCGGTATCAGGACACGCCACCGACGCCCTTCGTGCTTGGGATGGAGGTCGCCGGAACCATTGATGCTGTAGGCCCTGATGTGACCGATTTCCAGCCCGGAGAGCGCGTCGCGGTTTTCGGCGGTCAGGGCGGTCTGGCGGAATTTGGCGTGTTCGATGCCCACCGGGCGGTGCATCTGCCGGACACGATGAGCTTCGCCGAAGCCGCCGGATTTCAGATTGCTTATGGTACCAGCCACCTCGCCTTGGATCACCGCGCCCGGCTGCAGCCCGGCGAAACGCTACTTGTGCTCGGCGCAGCGGGCGGTGTCGGGCTGACCGCCGTCGAGATCGGCAAGCTCATGGGCGCAACGGTCATCGCCTGCGCCCGCGGCCCCGAAAAGCTCGAGGTGGCGCGCCGCGCCGGGGCCGACCATCTGATCGACGCGCGCGAGGCTGACCTCCGCGCCGAGGTGAAGGCGCTTGGCGGGGCCGATGTGGTTTATGACGCGGTGGGCGGCGAGCAGTTCACCGCCGCTTTCCGCGCCTGCAACCCCGAGGCGCGGCTGCTCACCATCGGGTTTGCCAGCGGTGAGGTGCCGCAGATCAAGGCCAATCACCTTCTGGTCAAGAACCTGACGGTGATGGGCCTCTACTGGGGTGGCTACCTGACCTTCCGCCCCGAGGCGCTGACCGGCTCGCTGGCGCAGCTTTTTGCATGGCACGGCGAAGGCAAGCTGCATCCGCATGTGAGCCACGTCCTGCCGCTGGCGCAGGTGGCAGAGGGCCTCGAGCTGCTGCGCAGCCGCAAATCGACCGGCAAGGTGGTCATCGAAATCCCCGGCTGACCGAGCGGCCCTTACTCCGCCGCCATCTCCGGACGGCGGCGCAGGGTGCAGAACTCAGACCGAAGCATCTCCTGCAACGGCTCGATGATCTGCGGCTTGGCGCCCGAGCCGTAGAGACAGAATCTTCTGCAGCCCAAGGTCGGGCAGCACCCCCTGCGGGATCATCTCGAAATGCTGCGGCGCGTGGCCTTCGAGGATCGGCGTCACCGCAAGGTCGGCCGACACCGAAACCTCGATAGTCCGGTCCATCTCGGAATCCACCGCCAATTCCCAATCCAGCCCCTCGCGCTCCATCTGTGCGATGGCGACGGGCCGGAACCCGCAGCGGCGCGAGAAGGCGATGCGCAGCGGCTTGCTGCGCCACGCGGTGCCATCGGGCGCGCCGAACCAGCGCAGCGGCACTTCCAGCAGCGCCTCGCCGCCCTCGCCCGGCTCGCTTTCGGTGGTGAGGATCACGTCGATCGCCCCCCGCGCGAACTGGTCCTTGAGATCGGCGGTGTAAGAGCTGATCAGCTGCACCCGCACCCGCGGGTAATCGCGCTGCATGCGCTTCATGATGCGCGGGATCACCGGGTAGACGATGTCATGCGGCACCCCCAGCACGATCTCGCCCTCCCAGTCCTGCCGGGTCAGCCGCGCATAGATCTCGTCGTTCATCTCGACCATGCGGCGGGCGTATTTCAGCAATTGCTCGCCCGCGGGGGTCAGCGCCACGCCGCGCCCCGAGCGATCCAGCAGCGCCAGCCCCAGCATCTCCTCCAGCCGCTTGAGCTGCATCGAGACCGCGGATTGCGTCAGGTTGAGAAAGCCCGCCGCGCGGGTCACGCCGCCAGCATCGGCCACCGCCACGAACGAGCGCAGGGTCGTCAGGTCGAGATTTCGCATACATCAGCCCTCGTGATAAATCCCTTCAGGAACATTCGTTTTACGAATTGACGTCCCGAGAGCATAACCGATCACACAGCAACATGGAAACAACGCAACGCATCAAGATATGTGAAGGATAGCCTCATGCCCCGTGATATCGCCCCCTCCGCATCCCTGCCCCGCGGCCTCGCCCGTGCCCGCGTCACGCGCCGCCGCGCCACGCTGCCCGCCCGCCTTCTGAGCCTCATCGGCCTTGCGCGCCAGCGCCGCCATCTCGCCCAGCTTGACGCGCACCTGCTGCAGGACGTCGGCCTCACACGCAGCGAGGCCGAGCGAGAAGCGGGCCGCGCCTTCTGGGACGCCCCAAGCCACTGGCGCGGCTGACCCCGGCACAGCAACCTTAACGATTTGACTTAAAACCTTGTCGCCCAGTGATGTCGTCCAGTGATTTCAGCCCGGATTTCGGCCCGGCACCCCGGCGGGCCGCCCTGCCCTCTCCGCCGCGCGCCGCGCGGACCTCACGGAGAGGGCATTTTTAGTTCATAAACAGCGCTTTTTGCGCATCGCTCTTCTTGAAAACAACATACAGACTGCCAATATCGGAGCAGAACAGTTATCTTTTGACTGCAGATATTCAACTCGGAGGACAGGACCCGATGGCAGACTTCAACACAATCCGGACCCACGGCGCGGCCGGCGCACGCGCGGCCCAGATTGACGCGGGGCTCCGCGCGCACATGAACAAGGTCTATGCGACCATGTCCGTGGGCATGCTGCTGACCTTCGCAGTCGCCTGGGCCGTGGGCACCAGCCCCAACCTGCTCGCCGTGTTCCGCGACCCGGCAACCCTGAGCCCGAACATCCTCGGCTGGATCGTCATGTTCGCCCCGCTGATCATGGTCTTTGCCTTCGGCGCGGCGCTCAACCGCCTCTCCGCTGCTGGCGCGCAGCTGTTCTTCTACGCCTTCGCGGCGGTGATGGGCCTGTCGCTGAGCTGGATCTTCGTGGCCTTCACCGGCTTCTCGATCGCCCAGGTCTTCCTGGTCACCGCGATCGCCTTCGCCGGTCTGTCGCTCTGGGGCTACACCACCAAGAAGGACATCTCCGGCTGGGGTTCGTTCCTGATCATGGGCGTGATCGGCATTCTGGTCGCTTCGATCATCAACATCTTCCTCGGCTCGCCGGCGATCTACTTCGCCATCTCGATCCTTGGTGTGCTGATCTTCGCGGGCCTCACCGCCTATGACACCCAGAACATCAAGAACACCTACCTCCAGCACGCCGCCCACGGCGACAGCGAGTGGCTCGCGAAATCGGCCATCGTCGGCGCGCTGAACCTCTACATGGACTTCATCAACATGTTCATGTTCCTGCTGCAGCTGCTTGGCAACCGCGAGTAATCGCACCGCCAG
Source organism: Salipiger sp. ABN3_019 (assembly GCF_056158605.1). Lineage (NCBI taxonomy): Bacteria > Pseudomonadati > Pseudomonadota > Alphaproteobacteria > Rhodobacterales > Roseobacteraceae > Salipiger > Salipiger sp. ABN3_019. Next base: position 1,396,956 of record NZ_JBSWTP010000009.1, on the reverse strand, counting down.
CACCGGCTTACCGGCCCCGCCAGACCCCAGGGTTTGGCGGGGCTTTTCTTTGGGCAGCGGACGGGCGTCTCAGCGCGGGTCCGGCAGTTCTCCGGGCAGCAGTTCGGCAGCCATCAGCCCGCGCAGCGAATTGCCGATCCACAGCCGCTTGGCCTTTTGCAGATCCGCAAAGGGCACCGTGGCCTCGGCGAATGCCCCCTCCTCCAGAAGCTGCTCGCGCAGGATCCCCGGCAAAAGGCCGGATGACAGCGCCGGGGTCACCCGCACGCCGTCTTCACGCTCCAGAAAGACGTTTGTGTAAGCCCCCTCACAAAGCGCGCCCTCGGTGTTGAGGAACAGGATCTCCGCCACGCCCTCGGGCCGCGCCTTCAGCGCCGCATCATAAAGCGTGCGCGCCGTCGTTTTATGGCGCAGCAGCGCGTCCTCAGGATCGAGCCGCGCGGCGCACAGCTGCACCTTTGTCCCCGCGGGGACGGTGGCAAACTCAAACGGGGCCGACGTGATCTCAACATCCCCCGCGCGCCCCACCGTCAGACGCAGCCGCTGCCGCGTCTCGGCGTGGAAGCTCTCCAGTGCCTCCGTCAAAGCCTCGGGGGCCACATCGAACCCCAGCGCAGCGCAGCTGCGCAGGCAGCGCGCCAGATGCCGATCGCCCCGCAGGGCGCCGCTGCCGGGCTCCCAGCGCAGCGTCTCGATCAGCCTCAGGCCATCATCAGTCCGGTCACGAAACGGGCTTTCCACAGCGCCTCCTCATATTCCGCGTCGCAGGTGCTGTCGTGCACGATGCCGCCGCCGACCCCCATCAGCGCCCGCCCCGGCGCGGTGACATTCAGCGTGCGGATCGCCACGTTGAACTCTGCCCTGCCATCGGGCGCCGCCCAGCCCAGCGAGCCGCAGTAAACACCACGCCGCCAGCGCTCGAGCGCGTGAATCGCCCGCATCGCGGCGATCTTCGGCGCGCCGGTGATCGAGCCGCACGGAAAGAGCGCCTGCATCAGCCCCGGCAGCGTCGGCGCGGCGTCGAGTTCCGCCACCACGCGCGAGATCATCTGGTGCACCGTGGCGTAGCGCTCGACCTTCAAGAGCTCGGGCACTCTGACCGAGCCGGGCCGCGCCAGCCGCGACAGATCGTTGCGCATCAGATCGACGATCATCACATTCTCGGCGCGGTTCTTTTCATCCTGCCCCAGCGCGTCGCGCAGCGCATCATCCTCGGCGGGTGTGGCGCCCCGCGGGGCGGTGCCCTTCATCGGCGCCACCTCGATCCGGCGGTCGGCCGCAAGCCGGAAGAACAGCTCGGGCGAGCGCGACAGGATCACCTCCTCGCCCAGCTGGGCAAAGCCGCCGTGGCCCACCGGCTGATAAGCGCGCAGCGCCGACCAGAGCGCCTCTGGCGTGCCCTCAAAGCTCACCTCGACCGGCATGGTCAGATTGACCTGATAGAGATCGCCGGCCGCGATCATTTCCTTCACCGCGTGAAAGCTCTCGGCATAGCGCGCGCGGCTCCAGAGCGGCGTCACCTCGGTGACGCGGGCCGGTCCCTCCGCCGCCGCCGCACCTACTGGCCGGGGCGCATCGAAGACGCCGAAATGCAGCAAGGGCGCGCCGGGCTGCCAGAGGTCCGCCAGCGCGGGCTCCAGCGCGAATCCCAGCTCATAGGCGACATATCCGGCGATCCAGAACCCCGCGGCGCGGGCCTGTTCGAGCCGCGCCAGCGCCAGTTGTGCGCCCGCCGGGGTGCTGGCGGTGACAAGCTCGCGCGGGCGCTCGAACAGCACCGGCAGCCCGTCCGGGCCCGCCTCCAGCACTACGCGCTCGTCCTGCATCGCCGCTCTCCATCGCGTTCCGGCGATGCCCCTAGCAGAGCTCTCGCCCGCTGGCGAGATGCCGCAGCGGAAAAACCCGCGGGGACGCAGCCCGCCACAGACGCAAAAGGCCGTCCCCGCGGGGACGGCCTTGGCAGTCAGGCGCGGGACAGGGTCAGTTCAGCGCAAGCTCGGTCTTGGTCGGCGCGCTGGTGACGGTCACCACGCCTGCTGTGCGCTCGAAGCGGTAGGACACGCCCGAGATGCCCGGCAGGCCGAAGGTGGTGCTGTCGCCATCCTCAAGCTGCATGGCAAGGCGCAGCGGCTCTGCGCCCGCGCGTTCAGTGTAGAAGGCCACGACCTCGCTGGCGGTCTCGCCTTTGGGCAGCGTGTAGACCGACATGTCGACGGTGCCTTCGCGCAGCGTGCCACCGGCCATCGGCTCGGAGAGCGTCAGAACCTCGGCCTGTGCGAGCACGGGAAGCGCGGCGGCCAGCGTGGCCAGAAGAGCGGATTTGATCATTGCGATATCTTTCGGGTCTGGGCGCAGCGCGCCGGTCTGTCTGATCGCAGGTCGCCTCGGCATCCCGCGGGAAGATTTCTGCAGTGCAGAATTTCACGAAGACGCGAGCCGGAAAACCCGCAAGACGGAAGACCCGTTATGCAGTCAAATCAATGCGTTAGATGTATACCAAAGGCCACCAAAGCACACCATTTGGCGCAAGCCATTCCAGCAAAACAAGAAATGGCGCTCAAAGCGCCACAACGCCCCCACCCGCGGGAGGCCAGAAATATCAGAGGCTGAAACGACAAGAGCCGCGCGGGTTGCCCCGTGCGGCTCTCGTTGATCCGAAACCGGAAGGCTTACTTGATTTTGCCTTCCTTGTATTCCACGTGCTTGCGCGCAACCGGATCGTACTTACGCACGGTCATTTTTTCGGTCATCGTGCGCGCGTTCTTCTTGGTCACGTAGAAATGGCCCGTCCCGGCGGTCGAGTTCAGGCGGATCTTGATGGTGGTCGGCTTCGCCATTCTTCTTCTCCTGCAACGGGGGCGAGCGCCGCCCGTGAAATCTCTTGAAGCCCGCCTTTTACTCAGCCGCGGCCCGGAGTCAACAGCTCTTGGCCCGAGAATCTCGGACTAGGCGCATTTTCCCCAAGGTCACAGCCAAGCGGGCGCGGAAATCTTTGCGTGGAGGGCCTATAAGCCGGATTTTGTCCAGAGCGGGTTGCCCCGCCCCTGTGCGACCATTCCTCTAGGCCGCGCGTTGCCACGCGGCTCAAGCTGCCAACCCGGACCCCTCGGGCTGAAGCGGCCCTGCGGCGATATCCCCGAAGGGATCATGCCCCGCGCGGGGTCCCTATTTGGCATTGCTCCCGGTGGGGCTTGCCATGCGGGGACTGTTGCCAGCCCCCCGGTGGTCTCTTACTCCACCGTTTCACCCTTACCGCCCCGAAAGGCGGCGGTCTGTTCTCTGTGGCGCTTTCCGTCAGGTTGCCCTGCCCGGGCATTACCCGGCACCGATGCTTCAGCGAGTCCGGACTTTCCTCTCCGGCGGTTGCCCACCGCAGCGGCCGCCCGGCCCTCCACGCCCGGCGCTCATAGGCGGCGCAGCGCGCACGGTCAAGCGCGGGTGGTGGGCGACGGCGGGCTCAGCGCGGCTGCGGCAGGGCCAGCCATTCGCGGATCGCGGCGCTGACGCTGTCGGGGTCTTCGAGCATCGGCAGATGCCCGGTGCCGGGAATCATCCGCAGCACCGCGCCGGGGATCAGTTCCGCCAGAAAGCTCTGGCGCTTTTCGGGATAGAGCGAATTCTTGCGTCCCTGCGAGCACCATGGTGGGGATGCGCAGCTTGCGCACCGCCGCCTGCTGGTCGCGCCGCCGCTGCAACGCGCGGGCCTGCCGCACAAAGACATCGGGGCCAAAGCCCTCGGCCATCTCCTGCAGCATCTCCATGATCTCGGCGCGATAGGGGCCGTCGGCAAGGCTGTCCTCGGGGATGAGGCTGCGCATTGCTTCGGCGAGCTTGCCGGACCGGGCCTTGATCACCAGCGCCTCGCGGTCGGTGGCCTGTTGCGGCGTGTCGGCGAGGGGCGAGCTGCCGATCAGCATCAGGCGCGACACCCGGTCGGGCGCGCGGCGCTGCAGTTCCATCGCCACCATGCCGCCAAAGCCGCTGCCCGCCAGCGCCACTCGGCGCGGCAGCACGTCAAGCAGGCTCGAGGCGATCTCTTCGATGCGGTCGCCAAGATGCACCGGCGCGACCATCACCGCCATCTCGCGCGAAAGGTCGGCGATCTGCGGCCCATAGAGGCGGGCGTCACACATGGATTCGGGCAGCAGCACCAGCGTGTCAGCCATGGTGCACCTGCCGTTTGTCCGTCATTTCAAATCGTCCTGTTCTTCCTGCGGCCTGCGTAATGCGACCTGCGTAATGCGACCGGTAGCCACCAGCCCCTTGGGGCGCGACTCGCCGCCCGGTGTGGCACTCTCTGCACCGCCAGATAGCGTAGCGAGAGGCCATTCCCAGTGAAAGCGGGAAACTCCTGCGCAGGCGGGCACTTGCCGGTCGCATGTAGGGCCCTTTTGCGCATGCGGGGGCTGATGCGCATGTCAGGCCTGATGCGAATGCCGTGTCTGATGCAGGGGCCGGGCCTGTTGCGCGGGCGCCTGTGATTGGCGGCTGTGATCGACAGCGGATCCCGGGCGCCTAACCGGCCAGCGCCAGCCCCGGTTGCCGTGCCTCGGCATGGCCTGTGGCGAGGTGGATCTGCATCCAGACCGCCGCCTCGTCGTAGAGCGACCATTCACGGCGCAGCCCGCCCGGTCCGAACTCCGCCTGACTGAGCCCCATGACATGCACCCGCGCCCCTGTGGGCCGCCCGAAGGCGCCCCAGCCCTCGTGCCGCCCGGTGAGCGACCAGCGCAGCGCGGCGCGCGGCGGCATCAGCGCCACCTCTTCGCCGATGCAATGGTGCAGCTCGAACCGGGCCGAGGGAAAGCACGCGCGCAGGCCAAGCCAGAAGCGTTCGGCCCCCTGCGGTCCGCGCAACGCCTGCCCGCCCGGACAGTCGAGCCGTGCCGCCGGATCATATTGCGCCGCTGCGCCGGAAAAGCCGCCATCCATCATCTGCGCCAGCAGCGCGGCGAACCCCTGCCCCCAATGGTTGTCGTTGCCCCGCGCGCTATAGGGACCCTGCACGTCGACCTCGGGGCGGAAGGGCTGCGTCTCGGGGTCATGGCCCGCGATGCGAAAGCGCGCCCAGTCCCGCGCCGACAGACCAAGCTGGCGCAGCAGCGCGCCGGTGTCGCGCACCGCCCAGAGATCGGCGACGCGGTTGTCCTTGGCGTGCAGTTCGGCCAGCGCGCGGAACCGCAGCCGCCGCCCGCTGGGGGTGCCAAACACCCCCTCGCCCGCGTGGGTGGCGCTGAAGAGCAGCCGCTGCGCGCCCAGAAGCCCGCTTTTCGGCGCGCCGGAGCAGAGCACATCCTCGGTCTGGACCGAGAGGTCCGGCAGCGCAGAGGCGAGCTCCAGCACCTCGGCGCGCAGCGCCTCGGGGCCAAAGCCAATGCCCTGCGGACGGCGCAGGATCACCTGTGGGTGCCAATGCGCCGCGAGCCCTCGCGCGCTGTCCCCATCCCTGCCGTTTGAGCCACTGTCTGAGCCGCCGTCCGCGCCGAGATAAAGGCTGCGCCGGGTCCAAACTCGGGCGGCAAGCTTGCGCAGGTAATCCGGGAAATCCCGAAATTGCTGATCGAACCCCTGCATGCGGCCTCCTTCGTGCTGGCCGCATCCTGCGGAAAAGCGGTGAAGAAAGCGTTGCCGCCGGAGAGTGGCCGTCAGAGAGTTGCCGCCAGAGAAACGCGCCTCAGTAGCCGCGCCAGCGGAAGGCGCCATCCTCGGCGCGCAGCGGCGAGAAGGGATTGTGGGCGATTTCCCAGACGTGGCCTTCGGGATCGGCGAAATAGCCAATGTGACCGCCCCAATGCACCTTGCCCGCGGCGCGCAGCACCTTGGCACCCGCCGCCTCGGCCCGCGCCATCAGCGCCTCGACCTCCTCGGCGCTGCCGACGTTATGCGCGAGCGTCATGGCACCATGGCCAAGCGCCTCTTCGGGCACGCCCATGTCCTCGGCCAGCGAGGCGCGGGCGTAAATGCCCACCGCCTGCCCCAGCAGGTCATAGACCACCATGCCGGGCATGGCGTCGATACGCTGCCATCCCAGCGCGTCATAGAACTCCGCCAGCGCCTCGGGATCGGCGGCGGCAAGGGTGATCAGGCTGATGCGCTGTTGCATGGGCGTTTGGGTCATGGGTTTCAGGGTCATGGGCTCACGGGCCTCCTCAGCCGCCGACGTCGATGATGCTGGCCTCGATCTGCGCAAGGTTGTCCGGCTCGGAAAAGCGGTGGTCGGCGCCCTTCACCAAGCTCAGGCGCAGATCGGGGCTGTCGATATGGTCCAGCAGGCGCAGCGCGGTCTCGCGGGTCACCGCCTCGTCCTGCGTGCCCTGCACCAGCCGCACCGGCCAGGGCATCGGCAGCGGGCTGCACAGCACGAGGTTCTCGCGTCCGTCTTCGATCAGCTTGCGGGTCACCGCATAGGGCTCGCCATAGTCCGACGGCAGGTAGAGCACGCCTTGTTCCATCACCTCGGCGCGCTGCGCCTCGGAGAACCCGGCCCAGAAACTGTCTTCCGAGAAATCCGGCGCGGCGGCGATGCCGACAAAGCCGCGCACATCCGCCAGCCGCTGGCTCAGGAGACAGGCGATCCAGCCGCCCATGGACGAGCCCACAAGGATCAGCGGCCCGGAGGTGGCATGTGCGATCACCGCCTGCGCATCCGCCGCCCAATCGCCGATACAGCCCTCCTCGAAGGCGCCCCCAGACTGGCCGTGGCCGGAATAGTCGAGCCGCAGGAAGGCGCGGCCACGGGCCTTGGCCCAAGCCTCGAGATGCACCGCCTTGGTGCCTTCCATGTCCGACTTGTAGCCCGAGAGGAACACCACCGTGGGCCCGTCTCCGGGGGTGTGCACATAGGCAAGGCGCGCGCGGGGCGTGTCGAGATATTGGGTCTGGGTCATGGTGTGTATGGATCGTCCGACGTCTGAGGTATTGCTGGTCTTGCGGGTCTTTGCTTGGCGCCAAACTGACGCGCGGGCGGCAGGGACGCAAGCCCGGCCACAGAGCGTTTGGGTGGGCGTTTGAGAGGGCACTTTCAGGGCCGTTTGCCTGCCTTATTTTTGCACTTGCGAAATCTTGCCGATCCTTGCGCCGCACGACAGCTTACATCGCGCCCGGCAGGACCCTGAGAACGCTGGGAAAATTCGAAAGAATGTAAATTCGCAAGCACAGTTTCCCAAGGTCTTCTTGTCGCCAGGGCAGCTTGCACAAACCACGCATGGACAGGCCCCGAAAATCCTTCAAACTTTGCGGGCGTATTTGACCACTTTTTCTTTTTTCACCGGAGCATTCCCATGACTGGAGCTGTTGCTACAGCCACCCCCAATTCCGCACCGCATCTTCCTTCCGTCGAGATCGCGGGCCACCACATCCTCGACGCCTATAGCGCGCTGCGCCACGATCTGGACGATCTGCTGGCCGGACATCCCGCGCAACGGGTCGAATTTGTGCTCGCCAATGACACCGACCTCGACTGGCACCGGCTGGGCAGCGCGCTCTTTGCTGGCGACTGGGCCGAGGGCGCGAGCCTGTCGGAGCGTATGCGGGCGCATCGCGCCATCGGCGGCGCCATCGAGAACACCGGCGGCACCGGCGCCGCGCTTGGCTTCAGCTGCAGCCTGCACGACGATATGGCGGGCGAGCTGATCGCCTTCTTCGTGCTGCTGGGCTGCACCTCTGCCAGCGGCGAGCCGCAGGTCGAGCTTTACGCCGACGTGATGCCGCGCGCGGCCTTCGAGGGGATTGCCCGCGACGAGGAAGAGATCGTGCACCGCATCGCCGACAAGCTGGAATCCCGCGATATCCGCCGCGACGCGGCGCATCTGCATCTGGGCTTCGGCAAGCTTGATCTGGCGCTGACCGCCACCCATTCCGGGGGCGACAAGGGCGTCGTCGAACTGGCGATCAGCTACGCCTGAGCCACTGCTCCATGACCGGGGCGCGCAACGAGAAAGGGCGGGAGTGATCTCCCGCCCTTCGCATGTCTGGTTTCCGGTCGCGCTCAGAGCTGCGACATGACCTCTTCGGAGGCTTCGAAGTTGGTGGTGACGCGCTGCACGTCATCATCGTCTTCCAGCGCATCAACCAGCTTCATCAGCGTCTGCATGGAGTCGAGATCAAGCTCGGTGGTGGTGGTCGGCTTCCAGATCAGCTTGGTGGATTCCGATTCGCCAAGCTCGGCCTCAAGCGCGGTCGCCACCTCGTTGAGATCGGTGTCGGCGCAGTAGATTACATGCTCTTCCGCGTCGCTTTCGACATCCTCGGCACCCGCCTCGATGGCGGCCATCATGATGGTGTCGGCGTCACCGGCCTCGGCCTTGTAGATGACCTCGCCCTTACGCTCGAACATGAAGGCAACCGAGCCGGTCTCGCCGAGGTTGCCGCCGTTCTTGGTGAAGGTCGAGCGCACGTTCGAGGCGGTGCGGTTGCGGTTGTCGGTCATCGCCTCGACGATCACCGCCACGCCGTTCGGGCCGTAGCCTTCGTAACGGATTTCTTCGTAATCCTCGCCGTCGCCACCGATGGCCTTCTTGATGGCACGCTCGATGTTGTCCTTGGGCATGGACTGGCTCTTGGCTTCCTTGACGGCAAGCCGCAGGCGCGGGTTCTTTTCAGGATCGGGATCGCCCATCTTGGCGGCGATGGTGATCTCTTTGGAGAATTTCGAGAAGAGCTTGGCGCGCACCGCGTCCTGACGGCCCTTGCGGTGCTGGATGTTTGCCCATTTGGAGTGGCCGGCCATGGGGACCTCTTGCCTCGTCTATGTAGTGAATGTGGAATATCGCGGTCTCATACCGCACAGCCCCCTGCCCCCGCAAGCCCGCTGGCCCTGTTTTGCTGGGTTGTGCGCCGCGACGGGCGCCGCGATGGGCGCCCCCGGCTCAGAGCGGGAAGAAGAGCGGGATCAGCGCCGCGGTCAGAATGCCGATTGTGAGGTTCAGCGGCACCCCGACCTTCAGGAAGTCCGAAAAGCGGTAGCCGCCCGGGCCGTAGACCAGCGTGTTGGTCTGATAGCCGATGGGCGTGGCAAAGCTGCAGGACGCCGCCACCATCACCGCCACGACCAGCGGACGCGGGTCGATCCCGAGATGATGCGCAAGGCCGATGGCGATCGGCGTTACCACCACGGCCACGGCGTTGTTGCTCACCGCCTCGGTCAGCACCGAGGTCATCAGGAACACCGCCCAGATCAGCAGCGGCCCCGGCAAGGTCTCGAGCAGCGGCGCGATGGCCCCGACGATCAGTTGCACCGCCCCCGAGGCCTCCAGCGCCGCGCCAATGGCCAGCATGGCAAAGACCAGCGCCAGGAGCTGGCCTTCGACAAAGGAAAACGCCTCGTCGCTGTCGATACAGCGGGTGAACAGCACCACCGCCACGGCGATCACCGCCAGCGCGAGGATCGGCGCGACGCCAAGCGCCGCCAAGACCACGATGCCGCCCATGGCGCCGATCGCCACCGGCGCATGGCCGCGGCGGAAGGCCCGGGCCGAGGGGCGCGCGACATCGACCAGCGCCATTTCTTCGGCGAGGCGTTTGATGTCCTCGGGCGCGCCTTCAAGCAGCAGCGTGTCGCCGACCCGCACCACAAGCTCGTCGATCTTGCGGCCGATGTTCTGGTTCCGACGGTGCACCGCCAGCGGGTAGACGCCGAAGCGGCGGCGCAGGCGCAGTGCGCCAAGGCTGCGGCCCACCATCTTGCAGCCCGGCGAGATCAGCACCTCGACCGTGGTGGTCTCTTTCGCCGACAGCTGGTCGACCCGGCGCAGCGACTTGTTGCGCTGCAGCGACAGAAGCTCGGTCATCTGCGTGCGCAGCACCACCCGGTCGCCGACCTGCAGCTCGACGCCCTCGAGGTTGCGGCGCAGCAACTCGTCGCCGCGCACCACGTCCACAAGGCGCACACCCTCGCGCTTGAAAAGATTGACCCCCAGCACCTCACGGCCCACGAGATCGCTGTCGGGCGGGATCACCGCCTCGGTGAAGAACTTCATGCGCGAGCGGTCCGACAGCATCCCCGCCATCGAATGCCGGTCGGGCAGCAGGAAGCGCCCCACGACGGTCAGGTAAAGCATCCCCCACGCCACGAGGATGATCGCCAGCGGCGTCACTTCGAAGATGCTGAACGGCTCCAGCCCCTGCGCCCGCGCCACACCGTCGACCAGCAGGTTGGTCGAGGTGCCGATGAGCGTGGTGGTGCCGCCGAGGATCGCCGCATAGCTGAGCGGGATCAGCAGTTTCGAGGGTTGCAGCCCCAGCGATTTGGAGATCTGCACGAAGACCGGCAGCATGAGCACCACCACCGGCGTGTTGTTCATGAAGGCCGAGGCGAGGATCACCACCGCCATGATCACCGCCATAGCCTTCTTCGGGCGCTGCTGCACCTGCGCCTGAGCATAGGTGGCGAATGTATCAAGCGCCCCGGTGCGCACCAGCGCCCCCATCACCACGAACATCGCCGCGATGGTCCATGGCGCCGGGTTCGACAGCACCGACAGCGCGTCCTGATAGGGCAGCACGCCGGTGGCCAGCAGGAAGGCGGTGCCACCGATGGCCACAACCTCGGTGGGATAGGTCTCGCGGATGAACAGGACGAACATGGCCAGCACCGTGGCGATCGTCACCCAGGCCTGGGCGGTCTGGCTCAGCTCAAAAATAGTCATGCGGATATGTTGCCTGTACCTGCGCGCTCGGCGCCATTCTTAACGTCTGTTCCGGCGCTTACAAGAAAGCCCCGAGGCCGCGGCTGAACCAGCGCCATCCCTGCCAACATCATGAGCAGCGCTCCCCAGATCGCCCCGGTGTAGCTCTCGCCAAGAAAGAGCATGGCCCAGCAAAGCCCGAAAAGGGTTACCAGATAGGCCACCTGCACCGCAAACACCGCGCCTGCCGCGGCGACCACCGCCACATAGCCCGCATAGGCCAGCGCATGCAGCGCCGAGCCTGCGAGGATCGCCAGATCGGGTGCGCCCCACGGCGGGCGCGGGTCGATGAACTGGCCAGTGATCAGCGCCAGCGGCAGGGCGATTATCGCCCCCAGCGCCGAGGCCCCGGCCAGCAGCTTCACCGGATCGAGCCCGCGCATGCCCCAGCGGCCCACCACATTGCCTTCGAGCGCGTAGAACAGCGACGAGATCAGCGCCACCGGCACCCAGCGCGCCATGCCCGGCTCGGGCAGGCTGGCCTGCGGCAGCACCAGCAGCAACACCGCGCCCAGCCCCAGCGTCAGACCGGCAAGGCGCCGCCACGAAAAGCGGTCGTTGCCGAACAGCAGCGCCATGGGAAAGGCGAACATCGGCACGGCGGAGAGCAGGATCGAGATCAGCCCCGAGGGCAGATGCACCGCCGCGGTGTAAGACGAGATGCCGGGCAGCACCGTGCCCGCCAGCGCCACGAAGAGCAGCAGCGGCAGATCGCCGCGCGCAAAGCGCAGGCTCTGCCCGCGCGCCAGTGTCACCCCGCCCAGCAGCAGCGCGCCAAGCGCCAGCTGCCAGAACAGGATGCCCACATGGCGATAGCCTTCGGACACGGCGGTCTTGGCGAACGGCTGCCCCGCGCCCCAGAGCGCCCCCACCGCGATCAGCGCGAAAAAGGGCCAGGCCCGGCGCATCAGGGTCCGGCCTGCTCCAGCCGCCCGCCCTGGCGCACCATATGCACCGCGGTGGCTTTGCCGGTGCGGTCATCGGTCTCGACCACCACGCCCGACAGCGTCGCCTCGCCAAGCGCGGGCTGGAAGCGGGTCTTGCCCATGCCGGTGACGAAGCGGCGCATGGGCTCGGCCTTGTCCATGCCGATGACCGAATTGTAGTCGCCGCACATGCCCGCGTCGGTCAGATAGCCGGTGCCGCCGGGCAGGATCTGCGCATCGCCGGTGGGCACATGGGTGTGGGTGCCGACGACGAGGCTGGCGCGCCCGTCGCAGAAATGCCCCATACCCATCTTCTCCGAGGTCGCCTCGCAATGCACGTCCACGAGGATCATCTGCGCCTGCCCGCCCAGCGGGTGGCGCCGCAGCACCTCATCCACCGCCGAGAAAGGATCGGCGAAGGCGCGCTTCATGAAGACCTGCCCGAGCACCTGCAGCACCAGCACCTTGCGCCCGCGGCGGTCGGTGAACAGCGCGGCACCGCGCCCCGGCGCCTGCTTGGCAAAGTTCAGCGGGCGGATGATGCGCGGCTCGCTCTCGATGTAGGTCAGCATTTCCTTCTGGTCGAAGGCGTGATCGCCCAGCGTCACCACATCGGCCCCGGCTTCAAGCAGGAGCTTGGCATGGGCGCCGGTGATGCCGGTCCCGCTGGAGGCGTTCTCGCCATTGACCACGACGAAATCGAGCTTCCAGTCGTCGCGCAGTTTCGGGAGGGTCTCGGCGATGGCGGCGCGCCCGGCGCGGCCCATCACGTCCCCAAGAAAGAGTGTTCTCATGCCGCCATGGGTACGCCGCGCGGGCGTGAAAGCAAAGCCCCTTTTGGCGCGGCGCGCTGCCCCGGCGGCGCCCCGGGGGCACGGGTCGGCACGCCTCCGGCGGGCGTATTTGGAAAGAGAAGAAGCGGCGGCGCCGGGCGCGGGACGCTTTCATTGTTCCGCAAATACGCGGCTGCCCCCTCAGCGACAGCGCAGCGCCAATTCAGACGCGTCCAGCGACCACGGGCCAAGATCGCGCAGCGCGATCGCCCCGCCCTGCAGCCGCGCCGCGACGAGCCGGTCGAAGCCGCCATCCGCGAGCACCATCTCGGGGCCCGCACCGCAGTCGCGCAAGCCGCCGGCGATGAAGCTCCAGCCGATGCGGTGATTGCTGAGGCCGGGCTGCGCCGCCACTTCGCGCAGCTGCGGATCGCCCGGCAGGTAGCGCACGACGCGCAGGGTTTTGACCAGATGCGGCCGGTCCACATAGGCCAGCTCGAGCGCGCCATCGCCGTCGAGATCACCGCCGCCAAGCGGCGCGAGCCAGCGGTGGCTCTGGCCAATGAAAGGCGTGGCGGCGCGCAGGCCCTTTGGCGTGTAGAGCGCCAGCCGCGCGCCCTTGGCGAGATCGCTTTCGACCACCAGCGCGGCCCAGCCGCCCTCGGGCAGGGCGATCACCCGCGGCGCGATGTCTTCGAAGACGCGGTGCTGCGGCAGGCGGATCAGCGCAGGTCCCTGCGGCCCATCGAGGCGCAGCGCGCCCCATTCCACCGCATCGCCCAGAACGCCATGATCGTAGCGCGTCGTGGGTTCGGCATAGGCGGCGGTCAGGCGCTCTGCCGCATGGGCCGCGCCAAGGGGGAGGCTCAGCGCCAGCCCCCATAGCAGGGCCAGCGCCGCACCAAAGGCGCGGCTTCCGCCGCGCCGGGATCCGAAGCTGCGGCTCAGATCTGCTTTTCCGGCATCTGCACGACCAGCCCGTCGAGCGCATCGGTGACCTTGAGCTGGCAGGTCAGGCGCGAGCGCGAGGGATCGGGCTCGAAGGCGAAATCGAGCATGTCTTCTTCCATGTCATCCTTCGCGGGCAGCTTCTCGACCCAGTCGGGATGCACATACACATGGCAGGTCGAGCAGGCGCAGGCGCCGCCGCAATCGGCCTCGATGCCCGGGATGCCATTGTCGCGGGCGCCTTCCATCACGGTCATGCCGGTCGCAACCTCGACGACATGCTCGGTGCCGCCAAACTCGATATAGGTGATCTTCGCCATCGGCCTTGTCTCCATCATTCGTTCGGCGCGTTGTAGCGTCCTGCCGGGGCTTGGGTCCAGAGCCCTCGGCACGACATTCCGCGCAGACACATGCAGAGCCACCCGCTGCCCGTGGCGCGGGCACCTCGGGTTGGGCGCAAAGCGACGTGCCCGGCTTTCGCGCGCTTGGGCGGCTTGCTAGGGTTTGCGGCAAAAGACCTCCAGTGAGACCCGAGCCTATGCCCCCGATCCCTCCGCGCCGCGCGGCCCCCGCCCTTCTGGCGCTGCTTGCCGCCTGCGCCGCGCCCGCACCGGAGGCAGGCTCCGCCCTTGAGGCGCCGCTGCCCACCGAGACCGCGCCGGACGGCACCTGCTGGGCGCGCGAGCATGTGCCGGCGATCTACGAGCAGGTCACCGGCGAGGTGCAGGTGGTGCAGGCCGAAATCGCTGAGGATGGCACGGTGATCCGCCCGCCGGTCTATCGCCGCACCAAAGTGCCCAAGCTGGTGCGCCCGCGCGGCGAGATGCGGTTCGAAGCGCCCTGCCCGGCGCAGATGACGCCGGAGTTCATCTCTTCGGTGCAGCGGGCGCTGGACGCGCGGGGTTATTTCCACGGCGCGATCACCGGCGAGATGGATGGGGCCACCCGCGAGGCGGTGGCGCGCTACCAAAAGGAGCGCGGGCTGGAGAGCGCGCAGCTGTCGCTAGAGACCGCAAAGGCGCTGGGGCTGATCGCGGTGGACCTCAGCGAATTGGAGGATTTGGGCGGCTGACTCGGGCTTTGTGTCGCCGCGTCTCTCGCCCCGTCTCTCACCTGGACACGCGCCCGTGACGCGCCTCCAACCGCAATCTGCCCAGTTTTTAGTCAGGACTTGATCAGATCAGGGCAAGGCGAGCGCTGCAAAGCGGAACATAAAAAGAACGGGTGAGCGGATTTTCGCCGGTTCCAAAGTGATCACATTTTCTTCGATTTGTTACAAACAATCGGTTTACCATTCTGCACGAGGCCGCCGCGGCAACAGTGGCGCTGAGCAGACAACAAAAAGACCGAGGGACATATGCGCGTGACAGACGCCACCCCGAAGGCGCGGGCCTTACCGCTCGCCTGCGCACTTCTTCTGATGCTGACCGCTGCCTGCGCGCAGAAACCCGAGGTTCAGCGTCTCTCCGACATCCAGCTTGATCCGTCCCGCCAAGACCTCGCTCTGCGCGAAGTGGCGGACCTGCAGTCGAAGGGCCAGCGCGTCTGGTGCGTGCCCTACGCGCGCAATCTCAGCGGCATCAACATCCGCGGCAATGCCGAGACGTGGTGGGGGCAGGCCAAGGACCTCTACAACCGCGGCAAGCAGCCGGCGGTCGGCGCGGTGATGGCCTTCAGTTCCTCGCGCAAGATCCCCATGGGCCATGTGGCGGTGGTGTCGGATGTGGTCTCGCCGCGCGAAGTGCTGGTCGATCACGCCAATTGGCACCGCAACGAAGTCTCGCTGAAGATGGCGGTGCAGGACGTGTCACCGAACAACGACTGGTCGCAGGTGCGGCTGGAGAGCAATCCGGGCACCTTCGGCAGCCCCTATGCGGTCAGCGGCTTCATCTACCCCCATAAGCTGAACTGAGCCAATTTCGGCATTTCCCGAAAAGACAAAAAGCGCGAGGCCCTGCCCCGCGCTTTTGTTTTTTAGCGAGCGTCTTGCTGGCGGCAGCCCCGAGGGGCCGCCCGCCTATGCTCAGTCGTCAGCGACGCAGATCTGCTTTTGGGTGCCGAGCTTTTCGATGCCCAGTTCCACCGTATCGCCGGCCTTCAGATAGCGCGGCGGCTTGAAGCCGAGGCCGACGCCCGGAGGCGTGCCGGTGGAGATGATGTCGCCCGGCTCGAGCGTGAAGAACTGCGACAGGTAAGACACGAGGAAGGGCACGCGGTAGACCATCGTCGCGGTCGAGCCGTCCTGCACGCGCTCGCCGTTCACTTCGAGCCACATGCCGAGGTTGTCGAAATCGCCCACTTCGTCCGGGGTCACCAGCCACGGGCCGGTCGGGCCGAAGTTGTCAGACGACTTGCCCTTCACCCATTGGCCCGCGCGCTCGGCCTGAAACTCGCGCTCGGACACGTCGTTGATCAGGCAAAAGCCCGCGACGTGATCCATCGCGTCCTCTTCCTTGACGTATTTGGCGGTCTTGCCGATGACGAAGCCCAGTTCGACCTCCCAGTCGGTCTTGACCGAATTGCGCGGGATAATGATCGGATCGTTCGGGCCGCAGATCGCCGAGGTGAATTTGGCGAAGATCACCGGCTCGGGCGGCACATCCATGCCGCTTTCGGCGGCGTGGTCGGCGTAGTTGAGGCCGATGCAGATGAACTTGCGCGTGCCGCCGACGCAGGCGCCATAGCGCTGCTCGCCTTCGACCAGCGGCAGCGAGGCCGGGTCGATCGACTTGAACTTGTCCAAGTCGGTCAGCACATCGCCGGAGAGGTCGGAGACATGCGCCGAAAGGTCACGCAGGTTGCCGTCGGCGTCGATCAGGGCGGGTTTCTCGGCGCCGCGGGCGCCGTAACGTGCGAATTTCATGAGGAGGTCCTTCTAAGGTCTTAAGTGGTCCAGCCGCCGTCGATGACGTGCGCCTGACCGGTGGTGAAACCGGATTCGTCGGATGCAAGATAGGCGACCAGCGCGGCCACCTCATTGGGATCGCCCACCCGGCCCATCGGCTGGCGGCCGATGAAGGCCTTGAGCGCGCCCTCGTAATCGCCGGTGTCGCGCAGACGCTGGTGCAGCGAGGGGCTGTCGACCGTGCCCGGGCAGATGGCGTTGCAGCGGATGCCCTTGGTCACATAATCGGCGGCCACGCCTTTGGTCAGGCCGACGACGGCGGCCTTGGAGGCCGAATAGACCAGACGGTTGACCGGCCCGGTGATCGGCCCCGCTACCGACGACATGTTGATGATCGAGCCGCCGCCGTTCTCCAGCATCCCCGGCAGGAAGGCGCGGAGCATGCGGAACTGCGCCTTGGCGTTGAGGTC
This sequence comes from Salipiger sp. ABN3_019, assembly GCF_056158605.1. Lineage (NCBI taxonomy): Bacteria > Pseudomonadati > Pseudomonadota > Alphaproteobacteria > Rhodobacterales > Roseobacteraceae > Salipiger > Salipiger sp. ABN3_019. The sequence goes on along the minus strand of NZ_JBSWTP010000009.1, from coordinate 1,380,309 downwards.
GAAGGCAAAATCCCACTCGTCCTCACTTGCCTCGAGCAAGGTGCCCGCGTGCACGATACCGGCGCAGTTGAACAGCACGTTGATGGTGCCGATCTCGGCGGCGAAGGCCTTGATCGCCTCGCCATCCAGCACGTTGAGCTTCTTGGCGGTGATGCCGTCGATCTTGCCAAGCTCTTCGAGCGCCGCGTCATTGATGTCGGTGGCGATCACCTCGGCGCCTTCGGCGGCGAAACGCTCGGCCGTCGCGCGACCGATGCCCTGACCGGCGGCGGTGATCACCGCACGCTTTCCGGCCAGTCTTTGCTGCAGATTCATGACTCCTCCTTTTGCGTCATGCGGCCGGCAGGCAGGCCGGCCCGATAGGTTCGAAACTCTTGTAGGTCAGGATGAACTCCCGATGCCCCAGCGCCTCGGACTTGGTCTGCGCGCCGCCTGCCACGCGGCCCACAAGTTCGAAAATCTCGCGCCCCACCTGCTCGATGCTGCGCTTCCCTTCTATGATGTCTCCGGCGTTGACGTCCATGTCATCAGACAGGTTTCTGAAAGTCTCGGGGTTGGCGCAGATCTTGATGACCGGAGAAATGGCGGATCCGACCACCGAACCGCGCCCGGTGACGAAGAGCGACAGATGCGCGCCGCTGGCGATCATCTCGACGATTTCGGCATTGTCCGAAATGTTGGGAAAGCCGAAACGCACCTCTCCGTCGGGCACCACATCCATCAGATAGAGCCCGCCGCGCGGCGGCACATCGCCGGGCTTGATCAGCCCTGCGATCGGGCTGTCGCCGGATTTGACATAGGCACCAAGGCTCTTTTCTTCGATGGTCGAAAGCCCGCCCGCCGCATTGCCTGCAGCAAAGCTGCCGTAGCCCAGCGTCGCATAATAGCGCTCGGCCTTCTGCACGCTCTCGCGCAGCAGCTGGCCCAGTTCCGGCGTGGCGGCACGCTCGGCCATGATCTCTTCGCAGCCGATAAGCTCGCCGGTCTCTTCGAAGATGCAGGCCGCGCCCGCGTCGACCAGCAGGTCAAAAGCCTTGCCCGCCGCCGGATTGCCCGAAATCCCCGAGGTGCCATCGGAGCCGCCGCAGACCGTGCCGATGATCAGCTCGTCCATGCCCATGGGCACCTGCGGCACCTCGGCCACCTGCGCCAGCGCGCCGCGCACCCAGTCGCGGCCCATGGAAACGGTCGAGGCGGTGCCCCCCGCCTTCTGGATCACCAGCGTCTTGACCGGGCGGCCCGAGTCCGCCACCGCCTTCGAGGCGCGCACCTTGTCGAAGCTCTCGCAGCCCAAGCTGACAAAAAGCACCGCGCCCACATTGGGATGGGTGCACAGGCGCTCCATCATCGTGGCGGCGTATTCATTGGGGTAGCAGCCGGGAAAACCGATCAGCTGCACGTCGTCATCGGGAAACCCCGCGACGATCTTGGAGGCGACGAAATGCGCGCATTCCACCAGATAGGCGACGACGACCGTGTTGCGGATGCCCTTGCGCCCGTCCTGTCTGAGCCAGCCGTTCATTGCGCCACCCCCGCCGAGAGACCGTCGGCGTCCTGCAGCATATGGGTCGGCGTATAGGCCGAGCGGATGTTGTGCACATGCACATGCGCCCCGGCGGGGATCGCCTCGGTCGCGATGCCGATGGGCATGCCGTATTTCAGGATCCGCGCGCCCTCGGCGATGTCGTGGCGGGCGATCTTATGCGCCAGCGGGATCGGGCGAGAGAGCGTGATCTCACCGCCTTCGAGCGGCACGGCACTGCCCTCTTCCACCGCCGCGCGGGCGACCAGAACATTGTCCGCCGGGCTGAGCAGCAGAAACGGGCCAAACATGGTGCTGCCGGGCTTAGTCATGATGAAAGACCTCCTCGGCCTCGGCCCACCATTCGCCCTCTGTACGGGTCTCGAGCGGGCGCTGCAGCGGCATGCATTTCGACCACCAGTCCTGCGTGACCGGATCGGCGGCCATCTTCGCCATGTCCGCGTCGAAGTCATTTCCGACGTACTCGAAATAGGCAAAGAGCAGGTTTTCCGGCTCCTTCAGAAAGATCGAGTAATTGCGGATGTTGCAGGCGGAAATCATCTCCAGAACCTGCGGCCATGCGGCGGCATGCAGGCGCTTGTACTCGGCGATCCCCTCTGGATCGACGGCGATGATCTGGCCGTGACGTTGAACGCTCATCTGGGTCCTCGGCGGCTGGGGCTGACGGAAGGTCCGGGTCTGATCACTCGTGATATTCATATCCGGACATTCTCTTCATATCTAAACTTCAGCCGGTGAGCCTGTCAACGTAAGGCGAAAGGAGGAAAGGCGCGCCGCCCCGCAGGGCGACGCGCAGCTTTGTCAGCGGTAGAGCAGCGTCGGCAGCCACATGGTGATGCCCGGCACGAAGGTGACGAGCAGCAGCACGATCACCAGCGGGATCAGGAACGGCGCGGTGCCCGACAGCGCCCGCTCGAACGGGATGTTGGCCACCCGGCTCAGCACGTAGAGCACCATGCCCACCGGCGGCGTCAGCAGCCCCAGCATCAGGTTGAGCACCACCACCACGCCGAAATGCACCGGATCGATGCCCAGCGTCACCGCCACCGGCAGCAGCACCGGCACGAGGATTGTGATCGCTGCCACCGTCTCCATGAAGCAGCCGACGATCAGCAGGATCAGGTTGATCAGCAGCAGGATCACCCACGGATTGTCCGACGCGCCAAGCAGCAGGTTCGCCGCCATCTCGGGCACCCGGTTCGAGGTGAGGATCCACGCGAAGATCGACGCCGCCCCAACCACCAGCAGCACCACCGAGGTGGTCTCGATCGTGTCGTAGCTGACGCGGATCAGCCGGCGCAGGGTGAGCGTGCGATAGACCACCGCGCCAAGGAACATGGCATAGGCACAGGCGGCCACGGCGGCCTCGGTCGGGGTGAAGGCGCCCGACAGGATGCCTCCGACGATGATCACCGGGGTCATCAGCGACAGGAAGGCGCGCTTGAAGCTGTGGCCGAGGATCTTCATCGCGAAGGGCTGGTCCCGCGGGAAGCCGCGACGCCGGGCGAAGAAGGCCACCATCAGCATCAGCGCCACCGCCATAACGAGGCCGGGAATGAAGCCCGCGGCGAAAAGCTGGCCGATCGAGGCCCCGGCCACCACGCCATAGATCACCATCGGCAGCGACGGCGGAATGATCGGCCCGATGGTCGAGGAGGCCGCGGTGATGCCGACCGCGAAGTCGGTCTTATAGCCCGCGTCGCGCATCGCCTTGATCTCGATGGCGCCAAGCCCGCCCGCGTCGGCCACCGCCGCGCCGGACATGCCCGCGAAGATCACCGAGGCGCCGACGTTCACATGACCGAGCCCGCCGCGCATCCAGCCGACCAGCGCCAGCGCAAAGTTGAAAATCCGCTCGGTGATCCCGGCGGTGTTCATCAGGTTGCCCGCAAGGATGAAGAACGGCACGGCAAGCAGCGGAAAGCTGTCGACCCCGTTCACCATTCGGTGCGCCACCACCATGGGCGGCACGGTGCCCGACAGGATGAAGGCGAGCGACGCGCCCGCCAGCGCGATGGCCACCGGCACGCCCAGCACGATGAGCACCAGCAGCAGCACGAAAAGAAGTGTGATGGTCATGGTGGATCCTAGTCGATGGCGCGGACGTCGTCCGCATGGGCTTCGGGATCGATGAGCCGGCTGGTGCCGCTCGACAGGTGCCGCAGACCGTTGATCGCGGAAAAGAGCGCCATCCCGGCGAAACAGACCGCGACGAACCAGTAGACATAGGCCTTGGGCACATCGATCGAGACCATCATACCGCCGGTGCGCGTGGCCAGCTGCCCCGACAGATAGGCGAGCGTGGCGAAAAAGCCTGTGGTGATCAGGTCAATCACCCCCTGCATCACCCGCCGCAGCGGACGCGGCGCCCAGCGGTAGATGAATTCCACCGCGATATGGCTGTTCTTGCGCGCCGCCATGACCGATCCGGCGAAGGTCACGCCGATCAGCAGGTAACGGGCGATCTCTTCGGTCCAGCCCAGCGAGTCGTTCAGCACATAGCGGGTGAAGAACTGCAGGAAGACCACCAGCGCCAGCACCCAGAACAGGCCCAGCACCAGCGCATCCTGCCAGCGGATGTCCGACAGGTCGATCTCGGCCGCATCCTCATCGGCGAGATGGAGGCTGTGATCCTCGGGGCCGGGCTCTGCCGGTTTTGTGTCGTCATACATCAAAAGCGCCTCGAAATATGAGGGGCGCCCGACCGGCGGCTGCCGGCCGGGCCTTTGCATCGGATCGGATCAGCCGCCGATGGCCTGCAGGCGGTCGTAGGTCTCCTGATCCCAGGTCGCCATGTCGCCGTTGTGCATGACCTTCACCGCTTCGATGAACGGGCCGCGATCCACGTCGTTGACCGTGACGCCCTGCTCGGTGAACCAGTCTTGCAGGCTGTTCTCGGCGTCGATCACCTGCTCGGTGGCGCAATCCGCCGCATCATCGAGCACGGTCTCGAGCGCGCCCTGATCCTCTTCGGAAATGCTGGTCCAGGTCGGCCCGCCGACGATGGTCAGCAGCGCGTCGGTGATGTGGCCGGTGAGGTTGATGTTGGACTGCACCTCATAGAACTTCTTGGCCTGAATCGTCGGCAGCGGGTTCTCCTGCGCGTCCACCGTGCCCTGCTGCAGCGCCAGATAGACCTCGGCAAAGGCGATCGGCGTCGGGTTCGCGCCGGTGGCTTTCGGGAACATCATATAGAGCGGCGCATTGGGCACGCGGATCTTCAGACCGTCCATGTCGCCGGGGGCGGTGATCGGCGTGTTCGAGGTGACATGGCGCAGCCCGTAATAGGTGAGCGAGGTCACATGGTTGCCGGTGGCGTCGGTATAGCCTTGGGTCAGCTCCGAGAAGAGGTCGGAATTGCGGAAAGCGTCCCAATGGTCGTAGTCGCGGAACATGAAGGGCGCGCCGCCGATCGCCAGCGGGCCGTAATAGCGCCCGGCGAACAGCTGGCCGGTGTAGATGATGTCGACCGTACCAAGGCTGAGGCCCTCGTTGATGTCCGACTCCTTGCCCAGCGTCGACGCCGGGAAGACCTCGATGCCGAGGCGGTTGTCGGTGGCCGCCATCAGCGCGTCATTCGCCGCCACGGCGCAGGTGTGATAGGGCTCGGACGCCTCGTAGACATGCGCGAATTTGAGCACGCGCTCGGCCTGCTGCGCGGTTGCGGGCAGCGCCGCGGTGAGGGCCGCCGCAGCGGTCGTCAGAAGTGCCACCGTCTTGGTGATCCGGGTCATTTGGTTCTCCTCCCTAAATTCCCAAAATGTCGGTCCGCTTGCGACACGGACCCTTTCAGCCGCCCACCACCTCCAATGGCGGGATGCCTTTCTCGGCGGCGAAGCGCCCCAGCGCCTCGACCGCGGTCTGATCGAGCGTCATGCCATGCAGCTTGCGCCGCGCGGCCTCGGCCCACTCCCGGTCGCCCGCCGCCATGACCTCGGCGCCCTGCGCGGCTTTCGAGCCGCGAATAGCGTCGCGGTAGCGACGGATGGTGCCGGTGAAGATGTCGAGCCCGGCAAACGCCGCCGGGTCAAATGCCATGACGAAGGCTCCAAGCCCCCGCGGCGTTTCCATGTCGTCGGAAATCATGCCGGGCAGTTCGAAGCTCAGCGGCGCGCCCGACAGGGCGGTGCTGAGGATCTCGGAAATGCCCGCAAGCCCCGCGCCCTTGTAGCCGAACTCGCCACCGAGCGGTGCCAGCATGGCGGCCTGCTCGGGGTCGGTGACATTCTCGCCCCGCCCGTTCGAGGCGGTGTCCGCAGGCAGTTCGATCCCCAGAGCGCGGCTCAGCTGCACCTTGTTGAAGGGGATCGCACTGGTCGCCATGTCAAAGAGCCACGGCTCCTGCCCCTCCCCCGCCGGTCCGGCCATAGAGATCGGGTTGGTGCCGTGAAAGGTCTCGGCGCCGCCGTGGAGCCGGACAAAACTGTCGGAGTTGCAAAAGCAGAACCCCAGCAGCCCGGCGTCGGCGATGGCCTTGGCATAGGCCCCCGCCGCCCCGAAATGCGAGCTGCCGCGGATTGCCACCGCCCCCGAACCCGAGCCGCGGGCCAGCGCAATCGCCTTGTCGACAGCAGCATAGGTGGCCCGCGCGCCATGGGCATCATTCCCATCGAGCAGCGCCGCCCCGGCGCTTTCGGACACGAAGCGCAGCTGCGGCGCGGGATTGAGGCGGCCCTTGCTGAAGCCTTCGAGGTAATGCGGCAGCAACCGATAGCCGTGCGTGTCCACCCCCAGCGCCGAAGCGTGGCTCAGCGCGCGGATCACCGCAGCGCGGGTCTCGGCATCGCAGCCCGCAGCCTCCATGGCGGCCTCCGCAAAACCCTCCATCTGCGCCTGCATCACCCGCGCTGGCGGGCGTGGCGCGGCGCTGGCCCCCTCCTGCGCAAGATAGTTCTGCGTGGTGTCGCGGATATGGCTGCGCAGCAGGGCCGCGGCCTCGTCGGTCTGGCCTGCGGCAATCAGGTCGATCAGCTGCTCATGCTCGGCAAAGGAGCGTTCGTTGAGTTCCGGCTCGCGGCTCAGCTTGTTGCGCAGCGCCTGAATGCGGAACGACAGCATGTGATGCGTCTTTTCCAGATAGACGTTGCCGCAGTCGGCAAAGATCGCGTGGTGAAACTCATTGTCGAGCGCCTTGTAGCTGCGTGCGTCCTGCCCCGAGAGCGCGTCGCGCATCCGCGCGGCGATCTCGCGCAGACGCCCCGAAAGCGGCAGCGCCCGCCGCGCGATCGCCAGCCGCAGCGCCTCAAGCTCCAGCATTTCGCGCAGCTCACCAAGGCTGCGGATATCGTCCAGAGACATCTCAAACACCCGCGGGCTGCGGTTCGGGCTGAGGGTGATCATCCCCTCGCATTCAAGCTGCACCAGTGCCTCGCGCACCGGGATTTTCGACATGCCGAGCGTCGCCGCCATTTCGCTCTCGCGCAGCACCGCCCCCATGGGCAGGTCTCCGGCGATGATCTGGTCACGAATGGCGTCGCGGGCACGGTCGGACAGCTTCTGCGCGGGATCGCGCTGAACGGTTGCATCCACGGTCAAGTCTCCTCCACTTGGCCAAACGGTATATGGTATACCAAAGCTGCGTCAACTGTGATCTTACGCCGCGGCAACACATTGCCCGCCCCTGCCCCCTGAGGCGGCCCTGGTCGGGCTGCGCAAAAGAAAACGCCCCGCCGAAACGGCAGGGCGCTGCAAAGGGCGCAGGGCGAAGCCCGTCCCCGCGGGGACAGGCAGCGTCAGATCTCGCCTTCGGCGGCCTTGCGCATTTCCTCTTCGAACTGGCGGCGCAGTTTCTTGCGCATCCCGGCGGCGTGGTGGCGCTTTTTCTCCAGCTCGTTTTCGACCTTCAGATCCGGCACCTCGGCCGGCTTGCCGTCGTCATCCACCGCCACCATGGTGAAGTAGCAAGAGTTCGTGTGGCGGCGGGTGCCCTTGCGGATATCCTCGGCCTCGACGCGGATGCCGATCTCCATCGAAGTGCGCCCGGCATGGTTCACGCTGGCGCGGAAGGTGACCAACTCGCCCACGTTGATCGGCTGCTTGAAGGTCACCTGATCGACCGAGAGCGTCACCGCGTAGCGCCCGGAAAACCGCGAGGCGCAGGAAAAGGCGACGCGGTCGAGCAGGTTGAGCAAAGCCCCGCCGTGCACCTTGCCGCTGAAATTCGCCATGTCGGGCGTCATCAACACGGTCATCTCTAGTTTGCGCGGGTCCATCGCTTGCTCCGTCACTGGCCTGAACTTCCTGAATTTCCTGAACTTGGCGGAGATAGTCCCAAAAGGGCTCCGAAGCACAGGGCTATCATGGACGTTAGGGCAGCTGCCGCAATATTCCGAAACGGGCGATGGATTTGTGCCGCGCTGTGGCATGGGAATACACAGGGCCAACAGGCGTACACCCGCTGACGCCAAGCGCCGCGAAGTTGACCAAGGGTACCCATTACGTAAACTTGTTGACGCATTCGTAAGGCAGCGCTACCAAGAACCACGGACTTCAGAAATCCGATCGTTTTTAGGGAGGAGCGATCAATGTCTGAATGCGTGAAGCATTCCGCTATTGTGGCGGCGGGAGCGCTATGTGCGTTACTGCCATTAACGGATCGGGCACATGCAGCCGGGTTCCAATTACGTGAAATGAGCGCCGAAGGTGTGGGCTCTGCCTTTTCCGGATCGACCGCCAAGGCGACCGATCTTTCGACCATCTATACCAACCCCGCCGGGATGATGCGTATTCCGGGGGCGCAGGCGCAGTTCGATCTGAACTATGTCGCGCCGACCATCGAGTTTTCGGGCAATGCTGGCGTGGCCGGCTTCCAATACTCGGGCGGCAACGGTGGCAATGCCGGCGAAGGCACGTTCGTGCCGGCGTTTTACGGGCTGTTCGACATCAGCCCGACGGTCAAGGCGGGTATTTCGCTGACCGTGCCTTTCGGTCTGTCGACGAAATATGACGACGACTGGAAAGGCCGCTATTTCGCCATCGACAGCGAGATTCAGAACCTCGTTCTGACCCCGAGCATCGCATGGCAGGCGACCGAGCAACTGTCGCTGGGCGCCGGTATCCAGATCGGCCATGCCGAGGCGACGCTGTCGAACGCGCTCAACCTGAGCACGCTTGGCCTTGGCGACGGCAAATCCGAACTGACCGGCGACGGTTGGGGCTATGGCTTCACGCTAGGCATGCTCTACGAGGTCTCGCCGACAACCCGCGTCGGCCTGAGCTACCGCTCGCAGGCGAAATACACGCTTGAAGGCACGGCCAAAATCTCCGGCGTGCCGGATGCGGTCGCGGGGATGGTGCCGGCGCTGAACAGCTCGGATGCCGAGGCCGATGTCACCATGCCCGACATCGTCTCGATCGGCGGCTATCACGAGATCAACCCGCAATGGGCGGTGATGGGCGATGTGTCGTGGACCAATTGGTCGACCTTCGAAGAACTGCGCGTGAAGTTCGACGATGGACGCCCGGACAGCGTGACCGAAGAGAAATGGCACGATTCCTGGTTCGTCTCGCTGGGGGCCGACTACAAACCGCGCGAGAACCACACGATCCACTTCGGCATCGCCTACGATCAGAGCCCGGTGCCGGACTCGCACAGAACGGCGCGCATCCCCGATGCCGACCGCTACTGGGCGTCGCTGGGCTACAGCTATGAGTTCGCTCCTGATCGGGTGATCAACGTCGGCTACACGCGTATCTTCTTCGACGAAGCGGATATCGAGGAAACGACGGCCTTCGGGACGCTCGACGGCACCTATGAAGGCCATGCCGATATCCTGAGCGCCAGCCTGACCTACCGGTTCTGAGCCGCCGCCGGGCCCCGCGCAGGCGCACTTGAGGCGCAGCGCGGGACCCGGAAGGCGCCAGCCGATCCACAGAATAGAGACGTGTCTTGCACCTCAAGACATGCCCCCAAAGTCCGCGCCCTGCGAGCGCCGGACCTGCTGCCCTGTACCCGGAGCCCATGCTCATGTGTCCAAATGCCATCGCGCCTGACGAACTGATGCCGACCGGAGAGGCTGGCGCTGCGCCTGCGCCCTCTCGGCATCCCACGGCGCTTGCGGGCGCCTATGCCCGCCCCATACCCGCGCTGCTCGACGAGGCCGTGCGTCTGCATGGCGACCGCCCGGCCATGCATTTCCTTGGGCGCCGCTACAGCTATCGCGAGCTTGGCGCGCTGGTCGACCGCGCCGCAGCGGGCTTTGCCGAACAGGGCGTCACCAAGGGCGTCCGCGTCGGACTGTGCCTGCCCAATGTGCCCGCCTTCGTCATCTGCTATTTCGCCGTGTTGAAAGCCGGCGGAACGGTGGTGAACTTCAACCCGCTCTACGCTCCGCGCGAATTGCAGCATCAGGTCGAGGACTCGGGCGTCACGCTCATGGTGACCACCGATCTGGCCGGGATTTATCCCAAAGTGGCGGCGCAACTGGGGCGCGGGTCGCTGAAGCGGCTGGTGATCTGCCCGATGGCCGAAATGCTGCCGCCCCTCAAAGGCCTGCTGTTCCCGCTGCTCAAACGCCGCGATCTTGCGCGGGTGCCCAAGGATGCGCGGCATCTGCGGTTCCGGGAGCTGATCCGCAGCGAAGGCCCGCTGCGCGCGGCCCCGATCACCCCCGAGACCGATCTTGCGACGCTGCAATACACCGGCGGCACGACGGGCCTGTCCAAAGGCGCGATGCTGACCCACGCCAATATCGTCGCCAACGCCGAGCAAATCTTTCAGCGGCTGCCGGACCCCAAAATGGGCGAAGAGCGCGTGCTCGCGGTGCTGCCGCTGTTCCATGTCTTCGGCATGACGGTGGCGATGAACCTCGCCGTCCGCATCGCCGCCGAGATCATTCTGGTGCCGCGTTTTGACATCAATGGCACCATCAAGGTGATCGAGCGCCAGAAGCCGACGCTGTTTCCCGGCGTGCCGACCATCTACACCGCGATCAACCATGCGCTGGAAAAGCGCGCGGCCAATCTTTCCTCGCTGCGCTGCTGCATCTCGGGCGGCGCCCCCCTGCCCGGCGAAGTGCGCCGGGCGTTCGAGACGCTGAGCGGCTGCCGCCTCGGCGAAGGCTATGGGCTTTCGGAAAGCTCGCCGGTGGTCTGCTGCAACCCGCTCGACGGCAGCGCGCGCGACGGCTCCATCGGCAGGCCGCTGGCGGACACCCAGGTGGAGATCCGCGACCTCGACGATCCGACCCGGATTTGCGGCCCGCATGAAAAGGGCGAGCTTTGCGTTCGCGGCCCGCAGGTCATGCAGGGCTATTGGAACAAGCCCGAGGCCACCCGCGACACCTTCATCGAAGGTGCGCTGCGCACCGGCGATGTGGGATATGTTGATGAGGACGGCTTTTACTTCATCGTCGACCGGATCAAGGACATGATCCTTTGCAGCGGCTACAACGTCTATCCTCGGGCCATCGAGGAAGCGCTCTACCAGCATCCGGCGGTCGCCGAGGCGGTGGTGATCGGCGTGCCGGACGACTATCGCGGCAGCGCGCCCAAGGCCTTCGTCGTGCTGAAGACGCCGCTCGACGCGCCCGAAGACGCGCTGCACGGCTTCCTGAAGGATTACCTCTCGCCCATCGAGATGCCCAAGCAGATCGAGATTTGCGAGAGCCTGCCCAAGACCCTCGTCGGCAAGCTGTCCAAGAAAGAGCTTGTCGAAGCCGAACGTCTGCGCGCCGAAACCGCCCAATCCGGCGGCACGGTGGCGTCATGAGCTACGTAAACGAGATGACGCGCGCGGAAAGGCCTATCCACGGCCCGCTCCACGGTGGTAGAATTTTTGGTGAGGTGCGGGCAGCGCTTTCGCCTAACCCTTTGCTGCGCCAGGTTTCAGATGGACAAGCTCTACTCGATCTCGGAACTTTCGAAAGAGCTTGGCGTGACGCCGCGCACCATCCGCTTCTACGAGGAGCAGGGGCTCGTACTGCCGCAGCGTGTGGGCACCAATCGGATCTACACCTCGCGGGATCGCGGGCGGCTGATCCTGATCCTGCGCGGGAAACGGCTTGGCTTCACGCTGAAGGACATCCGGGAATATCTCGATCTCTACGACGCCGACCCGACCCAGCGCGAGCAGATCGACGCGCTTTTGGCCAAGGTCCGTCAGCGCATCCACGAACTCGACGAACAGTTCGAGACATTGCGCGTGACGCTCAAGGAACTGCGCGAGATCGAGCAGATGTCGCTGGACGCCCTCGAGCGCCACGAGACAGAAACCGCGCCGAAGACCGCGCGGACGTCCTGAACACCCACGGAACCCGTAGGGTTTCGCGCTTCCAAATTCCTCATGCAACTCCGGAGAGTTACCGATGACACGTGTCGTTGTCGCGGGCTACATGCGCTCGCCTTTCACCCTGGCCCGCAAGGGCGCTCTGGCCAAGGTCCGGCCCGACGATATGGCCGCGCAGGTGGTCCGGGCGCTGGTCGCCCGCACCGGGGTCGACCCCGAGGGGATCGAGGATCTGCTGCTGGGCTGTGCCTTCCCCGAAGGCGAGCAGGGCCTCAACCTCGCCCGGCTCGTGGGCCTGATGAGCGGGCTGCCGCAATCGGTGGGCGCGGCGACGATCAACCGGTTCTGCGGCTCGTCGATGACCTCGGTGCATGTGGCCGCCGGGTCAATCGCCATGGGTGCCGGAGACGCCTTCGTCTGCGCCGGTGTCGAGAATATGAGCCGGGTGCCGATGATGGGCTTCAACCCGATGCCCCACCCCGAGTTCGCCCGCAGCCACCCCGAGGCCTATATGGGCATGGGCGAGACCGCCGAGAACGTCGCCCGGCGCTGGCAGATCTCGCGGGCCGAGCAGGAAGAGTTCGCCCTCCGCTCGCAGGAGAAGGCCGCCGCCGCGCTGCAGAAGGGTCTGTTTGCCGATGAGATCGTGCCGATCACCGGGCGCGATGGTGTGGTCGAGACCGACGGCTGCCTGCGTCCGGAGACGACGCTTCAGGGTCTTGCCGATCTCAAGCCCGCCTTCGACGCCGAAGGTGTGGTGACGGCGGGCACCTCGTCGCCGCTGACCGATGGCTGCGCGGCGCTGCTGGTGTGCTCGGACAGCTTTGCCGAAGCGCAGGGGCTGCCGATCATCGCCTATGTGAAATCCGTGGCGGTGAAGGGCTGCGCGCCCGACGTCATGGGGATCGGCCCGGTCGCCGCGACCCGCGCGGCGCTGCAGCGCGCCGAGCTTTCCGCCAGCGATCTCGACGTGATCGAGCTCAACGAGGCCTTCGCCAGCCAGTCCATCGCCTGCATCCGCGATCTCGACCTCGATCCGGCGCGGGTCAATCTCGACGGCGGCGCCATCGCGCTTGGCCACCCGCTGGGGGCCACTGGCGCGCGGATCGTCGGCAAGGCGGCGAGCCTGCTGAAGCGCGAAGGCGGTCGCTACGCGCTGGCCACGCAGTGCATCGGCGGCGGTCAGGGCATCGCCACCATTCTGGAGGCCGCATGATGGCCGGTATCGAAAAAGTCGCCGTTATCGGCGCCGGGGTCATGGGGGCCGCGATTGCGGCGCATGTGGCCAATGCCGGGGTGAAGGTGCTGCTGCTCGACATCGTGCCCGAGGGTGCGGCCAGCCGTAACGCGCTGGCCGAAGGGGCCGTGGCGCGGATGCAAAAGGCCGATCCGGCGCCCTTCATGGGGCGCAAGGCGGCACGGCTGGTGGAGACCGGCAACCTTGAGGACGATCTGGAGCGTCTTGCCGAGGCCGATTGGATCATCGAGGCGGTGATCGAGCGGCTCGACATCAAGCAAGACCTCTATAGCAAGATCGAGGGCGCGCGGAAGCGTGGCAGCATCGTGTCGTCCAACACCTCGACCATCCCGCTGACGACGCTGGTGGGCGGGCTTCCCGAGAGCTTTGCGCAGGACTTCCTGATCACGCATTTCTTCAACCCGCCCCGCTATATGCGGCTTATGGAACTGGTCACCGGCGGCGCGACCCGCGCCGATGCGGCAGAGCTGATCGCCGATTTCGCCGACCGGCGGCTTGGCAAGACGGTGGTCCGGGCCAAGGACACGCCAAGCTTCATCGGCAACCGCCTCGGCGTCTACTGGCTGCAGAAAGCGGTGATCGAGGCCGCCGAGCGCGGCATCCCGGTGGAGCAGGCTGATGCGCTGATCGGCAAGCCCTTCGGCATTCCCAAGACCGGCGTTTTCGGGCTGCTCGATCTGGTCGGGCTCGACCTCATGCCGCATGTGAACGCGAGCCTCGCCGCCGCCCTGCCGCAGAGCGATGCCTTCCACACCGCCAACCGCCCGCTGCCGGTCGTGCAGAAGATGATCGCCGAGGGCTACACCGGCCGGAAGGGCAAGGGCGGCTTCTATCGCCTGAACCGCGACGGCGGCAACAAGGTGAAAGAGGCGGTCGACCTGTCGAGCGGGCATTACGCGACCGCGCGCAAGCCGCGATCCGAGGCCATGGAAGAGGCCGGGCGCAGCCCGCGTGCGCTCATGGCGCATGACAGCGCCGAGGGGCGCTATGCCGCCGAGGTGATGGGCGCGACGCTGCGCTATGCCGCCGGGCTGGCCGGCGAAGTGGCCGATACGATCGCCGACATCGACGAGGCCATGTGCCTTGGCTATGGCTGGAAGGACGGCCCCTTTGCGCTGATGGACAAGATCGGCCCGGACTGGCTGGCCGAACGGCTCGAGGCCGAGGGCGAGACGGTGCCGCCGATCCTGCAGCTGGCGCGCGGGCGCAGCTTCTACCGCGTCGAGGCGGGCAAGCTCGAACAGCTGGGCCTCGACGGTGCCTACCATCCGGTGACGCGCCCCGAGGGTGTGCTGCTGCTTTCGGACATCAAGCGCGGCGCAAAGCCGGTGCTCAAGAACGGCTCCGCCGCGGTCTGGGACATCGGGGACGGCGTTCTGTGCTTCGAGTTCACCTCCAAGATGAATTCGATGGACGACCAGATCATGGCGCTTCTGGGCAAGACGCTGAAGCTGGTGGAGGCCGAGTATAAGGCGCTGGTGATCCACAACGAGGGCACCAATTTCTCGGTCGGCGCCAACCTCGGCCTCGCCTTCTTTGCCGCCAATATCGCCGCGTGGGACCAGATCGAGGGGCTGGTGGCCTTGGGTCAAAAGACCTTTCAGGACATGCGCGCGGCCCCCTTCCCGGTCGTCGGCGCGCCCTCGGGCATGGCGCTTGGCGGTGGCTGCGAGGTGCTGCTGCATTGCGATGCGGTGCAGGCCCATGCGGAAAGCTACATCGGCCTTGTCGAGGTCGGCGTGGGGCTGATCCCCGGCTGGGGCGGCTGCACCGAGATGCTGCACCGCTGGCAGCGCTTCGGACGTCTGCCCAAGGGGCCGATGCCGGTTCCGTCCAAGGTCTTCGAGATCCTCAGCACCGCGACGGTGGCGAAATCCGCCGCCGAGGCAAAGGAGCTTCTGTTCCTGCGCCCCGAGGACGGGATCACCATGAACCGCGCCCGGCTTCTGGCCGATGCCAAGGCACGCGCGCTGGCCATGGTCGAGGGCTACGCCGCCCCCGAAACGCGGGAGTACACGCTGCCCGGCCCGTCGGGCCTCGTTGCCATGGAGATGGCGGTGCAGCAATTCCGCAAGATGGGCAAGGCCACCCCCTATGACGAGATCGTCTCGGTCGCGCTGGCCGAGGTGCTGTCGGGCGGGGGCACCGATCCGATCGAGACCCTCACCGATGCGGACCTGCTGGCCCTCGAACGCGAGCGGTTTTTCACGCTGGTCAAACGGCCCGGCACGCTCGACCGCATCGAAACCATGCTGATGACCGGCAAGCCGCTCCGGAACTGAACCCCGGCCTTGGGCCGCACAGAACAGGGACATCGCGACGATGGCCAATTACACCCCCCCCCTGCGCGACATGCGCTTTGTCTATCACGAGCTGCTGGGCTGCGACGAGCTGGCAGAGCTTCCGGGTTTCGAAGAGTTCACCCCGGATCTGATCGACCCGATCCTCGAAGAAGCCGGCAAGATCTGCGCCGAAGTGCTGCACCCGATCAACCGTTCCGGCGACGAGGAAGGCTGCACTCTGGAAAACGGCGTGGTCCGCACCCCCGCCGGTTTCCCCGAGGCCTATCGCCAGTTTCGCGAAGGCGGCTGGACGGCGATGACCTGCGATCCCGCCTATGGCGGACAGGGGCTGCCCGCCGCCGCCGACGTGCTGGTGACCGAGATGATCTGCTCGGCGAACCTGTCGTTCGGCATGTACCCCGGCCTCTCGCACGGCGCATACTTGGCGCTGCACAGCCATGGTTCGGAGGAGCTGAAGCAGACGTATCTGCCCAAGCTGGTTGATGGCACATGGTCGGGCACCATGTGCCTGACCGAGCCGCATTGCGGCACCGATCTGGGGCTTTTGCGCACCAAGGCGCTGCCGCAGGAAGATGGCAGCTTTTGCATCACCGGGACCAAGATTTTCATCTCGGCGGGCGAGCATGACCTGACCGAGAACATCATCCATCTGGTTCTGGCCCGGCTGCCGGATGCCCCCAAGGGGTCGCGCGGGATCAGCCTGTTTCTGGTGCCGAAATTCCTGCCGACCACGGAGGGCGCGCCGGGCGCGCGCAACGGCGTGCAATGCTCGAGCATCGAACACAAGATGGGGATCAAGGCCTCGTCGACCTGCGTGATGAATTTCGACGGTGCACAGGGCTGGCTCGTCGGCGCGCCGCACAAGGGCCTGCAGGCGATGTTCACCATGATGAACAACGAACGCCTTGCGGTTGGCGGTCAGGGGCTGGGGCTGGCCGAGGCCGCCTATCAGGGCTCGGTCGCCTATGCGCGCGAGCGGCTGCAGGGGCGGTCGCTGACCGGCACCAAAGCGCCCGACAAGCCCGCCGATCCGATCATCGTGCATCCCGACGTGCGCCGGATGCTGCTGCTGCAGCGGGCCGCGACCGAAGGCTGCCGTGCGATGGCGGTCTGGGTGGCCAAGGAGCTTGATAAGCAGACCCATCACCCCGACCCGGAGGTGCGCAAGACCTCGGAGGATTTCGTGGCGCTGATGACGCCGATCGTGAAGGCGCTCTTCACCGATCTTGGCTTTGAGAACGCCAACCTCGGGATGCAGGTGCTGGGCGGCCATGGCTACATCCGCGAGCACGGTATGGAGCAATACGTCCGCGACGCGCGCATCACGCAGATCTACGAGGGCACGAATGGCATTCAGGCGCTCGATCTGGTGGGCCGAAAGCTGGGGGCCAATGGCGGGCGCTTGCTGCGCCGGTTCTTCCATCCGGTGTCGGAGTATATCGAGCAGCACGCGCAGAACCCCGAGATGGCCCGCTATATCGCGCCGCTCGCCAAGGCCTTTGGCCGCCTGCAGACCGCCTCGGCCACCGTCGCCCGGCGCGGGCTTGCCAACCCGGACGAAGCCGGGGCGGCGGCCACGGATTACCTGCGGCTCTTTGGCCTGACCGCCATGGGCTATCTCTGGGCGCGCATGGCAGAGACCGCGATGACGCAGAGCCGCGAGACCGGCGATCCGGATGGGTTCTACGCCACCAAACAAGTGACCGCGCGCTTCTACATGGAGCGGATGCTGCCGCAGACCGGCACGTTGCTGTCGCAGATCATGGCCGGTGGCGAGACGCTCATGGCGCTCGACGAGGCGGCATTCTGAACGCAACACCGCTCCGGGGCTCGCGCCCCGGAGCTTTATCCCGGAGTGGACCAGATCAAGAAGGAACGGGCCAGATGACCGATCTCGGCGGCAAGACACTCTTCATCAGCGGCGGCAGCCGCGGCATCGGCCGGGCCATCGCGCTGCGCGCCGCGCGCGATGGGGCCAATGTGGTGCTGGCGGCAAAGACCGTCACCCCGCACCCCCGCCTGCCAGGCACCATCGAGGACGCCGCGGCAGAGGTCGAGGCGCAGGGCGGGCGCGCCCTGCCCCTCCAGCTCGACATCCGTGACGACGCGGCTGTGGCCGAGGCCGCGCGCAAGGCCGAGGACCACTTCGGCGGCATCGACATCGTGGTCAACAACGCCAGCGCAATCTCTCTGACGCCCACTGCCGAGACCGAGATGAAGCGCTTTGATCTGATGATGTCGGTCAATATGCGTGGCACTTTCGCGGTCACCCGCGCCTGCCTGCCCGCGCTGAAGCAAGCGCAGAACCCGCATATCCTGACGCTCTCGCCCCCGCCCTCGCTCGACCCGGCGTGGTACGGGCCGCATGTGGCCTATACGATCTCGAAGATGGGGATGAGCCTGTGCGTGCTCGGCTGGGCCGAAGAGTTCCGCCCGCTTGGCATCGCCGCCAACGCGCTCTGGCCCCGCACGGTCATCGACACGGCGGCGCTGGCCATGCTCGGCGGCGCTGTCCAGCCCAAGAACTGCCGCACGCCGCTTATCGTCGCCGATGCCGCCCATGCCATCCTCACCCGCCCCGCGAAAAGCTGCAGCGGCAATTTCTTCATCGACGAGGAGGTGCTGCGCGAAGAGGGCACCGCGGATTTCTCGGGCTATGCCGTCGATCCCGGCGAGCCGCTGTTGCCCGACCTTTTCGTCACCGCCGAAAGCTGAGCCCGCGCTCTTGTCCTGTCCCATGTCCCGGAAGACGCCCATGATCCCCAGATTGGCACAGATCGCCTGCATCCTGACCCTCGCCGCCACCCCTGCCCTCGCCGCCGATCCGGTGCTGGGAACATGGCAGACCCAGCCCGGCGACGACGGGCACTTCGGCTTCGTCACCATGGCGCCCTGCGGCAGCAAGATCTGCGGCACGCTCAGCCGCGCCTTCGACGCGACCGGCAAGCCGATCCCCTCTGACACGGTGGGGCGGCAGATCGTCTGGGACATGCAGCCCGAGGGCGCGGGCAAATACGCCTCCGGGCGTATCTGGGCGCCGGATCGCGACAAGACATATACCTCCAAGATGGAGATCGCGGGCGATCGGCTCAAAGTCTATGGCTGCGTCTTCGGCATCTGTCGCGGCCAGACGTGGAGCAGAGTCAGATAAAAGGCTGGCGGTTGGCTTTGCCGGGAGCTTGGCTTGCGGCCCGCTGAGCTGACCCCTGTCCCTATATGGAGACTGAGACCCCCTGCCCGACACAGCAAAGGGCGCCGCGATCTCTCGCGGCGCCCTTTTTCATGCTTGGCTTGCAGAGCTCAGTGCCCGCCGAGGATGCCCGTGCGCACGTGATAATCGGCGGCGAGCGCGTAATCGGGATCGTCATCACTGTCGACCACCAGATGCCCGGCCTTGGTCAGCAGGCGGTGGCAGTCGCGCGACAGATGACGCAGCTGCAGCTTCTTGCCCGCGGCCTCGTATTTCGCCGCCAGCGCCTCGATCGCCTGCAGCGCCGACTGGTCGACCACGCGGCTGTCGGCAAAATCCACGATCACCGACTTGGGGTCGCCGTCGACATCGAAAATCTCGGCGAAGCCATCGGTCGAGCCAAAGAACAGCGGGCCCTGGATCTGATAGACCCGCGCGCCCTCGGGCGTGGTGTAGCTCTTGGCATGGATGCGCCGCGCGTTGTTCCACGCATAGGCCAGCGCCGAGACGATGACACCGACGACCACCGCCACCGCGAGGTCTTCGAAGACCGTGACCACGGTCACCAGCACGATGACGAACGCGTCGGTCAGCGGCACGCGGAACAGAATGCGCAGCGAATTCCACGCGAAAGTGCCGATCACCACCATGAACATCACGCCAACAAGCGCCGCCAGCGGAATGATCTCGATCAGCGGTGAGGCGAAGAGGATGAAGGACAGCAGGAACAGCGCCGCGACGATGCCGGCGATGCGGGTGCGTCCGCCGGAGTTCACGTTGATCATCGACTGGCCGATCATCGCGCAGCCGCCCATGCCGCCGAAGAAGCCGGTGACCACATTGGCGGTGCCCTGCGCGATGCACTCTTGGCTGGCGCCGCCGCGCTGGCCGGTCATCTCGCCCACGAGGTTGAGCGTCAGCAGGCTTTCGATCAGGCCGATCGCCGCAAGGATCACCGCGTAGGGCAGGATGATGTG
Source organism: Salipiger sp. ABN3_019 (assembly GCF_056158605.1). Classification (NCBI taxonomy): domain Bacteria; kingdom Pseudomonadati; phylum Pseudomonadota; class Alphaproteobacteria; order Rhodobacterales; family Roseobacteraceae; genus Salipiger; species Salipiger sp. ABN3_019. The sequence continues at coordinate 1,360,813 of NZ_JBSWTP010000009.1, read as the reverse complement.
CAGCGTCTCCAGATTAAGCGGCACCGCCGGGATGTGGAACGGCGGGAAGCTGCCCTCGATCGAGGCCATATCCCCCACCCGCGGCACGTCGAGGCCGAAGGCGATGACGATGGCAGCGGTCACCGCGATGCCCGCCAGCGGCGCGGGAATGATCTTGGTCACCTTGGGCAGCAGCCAGATGACCGCCATGGTCAGCGCCACAAGCGCCAGCATGGTCCAAAGCTGCAGACCCGAAAGCCATTCGCCGGGCGACACACCGGGCTGCGCGGTGCCCGGCACCTTGAACTGGGTCAGCTGCGCCATGAAGATCACGATGGCCAGCCCGTTGACGAAGCCGAGCATCACCGGATGCGGCACCAGACGGATGAATTTGCCCCAATGCAGCGCCCCGGCGATGATCTGCAGGATCCCCATCAGCACCACGGTCGCGAAGAGATATTCGATGCCGTGATCGGCGACCAGTGCCACCATGACCACAGCGAGCGCCCCGGTGGCCCCCGAGATCATCCCCGGACGGCCCCCGAGCACTGCGGTGATCAAACCGACAAGGAAGGCGGCATAAAGGCCGACCAGCGGGTGCACCCCGGCGACGAAGGCAAAAGCCACCGCCTCGGGCACCAGCGCCAGCGCCACCGTCAGCCCCGAGAGCACATCGGTGCGGATCTGGGCGGGGGTGAGCCGCGTGGTCGGCGAGAGGCTCAGGTCGGGTTTCGAAATGCGGCTGGCGTATCGCGCCAGGAGGGCTTTGGCCATGGAGAGCTATCCGTTCAAACTGTTGCGCGCGGCCTTGCCCATAAGGCACCTCGGCGCATTTCGCCACCCGCGCGCGCGATTTTTCACCAGATGAACGAGGGATGATGCGGATGCGCCAGCGGATCTCGCGCCTCGCGCGAGTGTGAGCCCGTCAAACGGGCAATCCTCGGCCCGCGCCACATGTTGCCCCCGCAGGGAGGTCACGTCGCGTCAAGGAGTATCCCGTGAACGAAACCCTCCTGCTGGTCATCGCCGCGCTGATCGTCGGCCTGTCGAAAGGCGGGCTGGCCTCTGCCGCCGCCATCGCGGTGCCGATGCTGGCGCTCTTCATGAGCCCGGTAAAGGCGGCGGCGACGCTGCTGCCGGTCTATATCGTCACCGACTGGATCGGCGTCTGGCTCTATCGGCACAATTACTCCAAGCGCAACCTCGCCATACTGACCCCGTCGATCGTGCTCGGCGTCGGCATCGCGACGCTCATCACCCCCTACACGCCCGAAAGCGTGCTGCTGCTCTTCACCGGCGCGATCGGCCTTTGGTACTGCCTGCGCACATGGTTCGCGCGCGGCAGCGGCGAAAAGGCCGAGCCCCGCGTCGCCCCCGGCGTGTTCTGGGGCGCCACCACCGGCATCGCCAGCTTCATCACCCACAGCGGCGCACCGCCCGCGCAGGCCTTCCTGTTGCCGCAGCAGCTTCCCAAGCTGCAGTTCGCCGGGACCATCGCCATCTCCTTCGCCGTGGGCAATCTGGTGAAACTGCCCGCCTATTACGCCATCGGCCAGCTTGACGGGCTGAACTGGGGGCTGATCGCCGGGCTGGCGGTGGCGGGGATCATTGGCACCATAGCGGGCCGCAAGCTCACCGCATGGCTGCCCGAGGCGCTCTATATGCGGATCATTCAGGGCTTTCTGTTTCTGCTCTCGGTGATCCTGCTGTTCCGCGGCGCCCGCGAACTCATCGCCTGAGCCGAGCCCCCTTTTCTTCCGCGCGCCGCCAAGGCAGGCTGCGCCCGAAAGGAGAGCAGGCATGACGCAGACGATGATCGGAGTGATCGGCGGCTCGGGGGTCTATGACCTCGACGCATTGGAAGACCGCGCCTGGGTCACCGTCGAGACGCCTTGGGGCGCGCCGTCGGATCAGGTGCTGACCGGCACACTGGCGGGCGTGAAGATGGCGTTCCTGCCGCGGCACGGGCGCGGCCACCGCCTGTCGCCCACCAGCGTGCCCTATCGCGCCAATATCGACGCGCTGAAGCGCCTGGGGGTAACCGACGTGATCTCTGTCTCCGCCTGCGGCTCGTTCCGCGAGGAGATGGCGCCGGGCGATTTCGTCATCGTCGATCAGTTCATCGACCGGACCTTCGCGCGGGACAAAAGCTTTTTCGGCAGCGGCTGCGTGGCGCATGTCTCGCTGGCCCATCCCACCTGCGCGCGGCTCGGCGCCCATGCGCTGGCCGCCGCCATCGACGCCGGGATCACCGTGCATGACGGCGGCACCTATCTGGCGATGGAAGGCCCGCAGTTCTCCACGCTGGCGGAGTCGCGGATGTACCGCACGCAATGGGGCGCGGATGTCATCGGCATGACCAATATGCCCGAGGCCAAACTCGCCCGTGAGGCCGAGCTTTGCTACGCCTCGGTCGCCATGGTCACCGACTATGACTGCTGGCACGAAGAGCATGGCGCGGTGCAGGTCTCTGACATCGTCAAAGTGCTGCATGGTAACGCCGAAAAGGCCCGCGCGCTGGTCTCGCGCCTGCCCGCGCTGCTGGGCACCGAGCGCGCGCCCTGCCCGCATGGCTGCGACCGGGCGCTCGAGCATGCGCTGATCACCGCGCCGGATGCGTGCGATCCGGCGGCGCTGGCAAAGCTCGATGCAGTCGCGGGGAGGCTGCTGTGAGCTTTGATCTCTGGCTGACCTTCGTCGCGGCCTCGACCGCGCTGCTGCTCATCCCCGGCCCGACGGTGCTGCTGGTGCTCAGCTACGCGCTGTCCAAAGGCCGGTCGGTCGCGCTGGCCTCGGCGGCGGGCGTGGCGCTGGGGGATTTCACCGCCATGTCGCTGTCGCTGGCCGGGCTTGGCGCGCTGGTGCTGACCTCGGCGATGCTCTTCACCGCGCTGAAATGGCTCGGCGCCGCCTATCTGGTCTGGCTCGGGATCAAGCTGCTGCGCTCCGCCCCCGGTGCCGGGCTGCGCCTGCCGCACACCGAGATCACCGCCCGCGGTGTGTTCCGCCATGCCGCCGCGGTGACCGCGCTCAACCCCAAGAGCATCGCCTTCTTCATCGCCTTCGTGCCGCAGTTCGTCGACCCGGGCGCGGCGCTTTTGCCGCAGTTTGCTTTGCTGATCAGCACCTTCGTGACACTTGCCGCGCTGAATGTGCTGGCCTATGCCCTCGCCGCGGACCGGCTGCGCCGGATGATCGACCGCCCCGCCGTGCTTGCATGGATCACCCGCGCCGGGGGCGCGGCGCTGATCGCCATGGGAGTGCTCACCGCAACGCTGCGCCGCGCCGCCTAAGGCCCGACAGGAACCGACGACCGATGAAACCGCCCAAGAGCATTCCCGACTACATCCGCACCATCCCCGATTACCCGCATGCGGGCATCCTGTTCCGCGACGTGACGCCGCTCTGCGCCGATCCGCAGGGGTTCCGCCTCGCGGTGGATCAGCTCGCGCTGCCCTTCACCGGGCAGAAATACGACAAGGTTCTGGGCCCGGAAGCGCGCGGCTTCCTGCTCGGCGGCGCGGTGGCGCATCAGCTTTCGGTGGGCTTTGCCGCGCTGCGCAAGGCGGGCAAACTGCCGCCGCCGGTGATCTCGCAAAGCTACGCGCTGGAGTATGGCGAGGCGACGGTGGAACTTTCCGAGCATGCAATCACCCCGGGCGATCAGGTGCTGCTGGTCGATGATCTCATCGCCACCGGCGGCACCGCCGAGGCGGCGGTCTCGCTGGTCGAGCGGCTTGGCGGCAATGTCACCGCCGCCGCCTTCATCGTCGATCTGCCCGACCTCGGTGGCCGCAAGCGGCTCGAAGCGATGGGCGTGACGGTGCACACGCTCTGCGCCTACGAGGGCCTCTGAGCATCTGCCCCGCGCGCCCTGCCCGCGCGCTTGGTCCGCACGCTGGGGCCTTCTTCTCTTTGAAAATACGCCCGGGGTGAGCCGCGCAGCGGCGAGGGGGCAGCGCCCCCTCTCTACACCCCTGCCGCCACCGACCGCTCCAGCGCCGGGTAGCGCAGCGCCAGCGTCAGCCCGCGCGCAAGGAAGGAGACCTGAAACGCCAGCCACAGGCCGTGGTTGCCCATGGGTCCGAGGCTCAGCACTAGCACCGCCGCGTAGATCAGAGTCGAGACCGCCATCATATTGCGCATGTCCCCGGCCCGCGTCGCGCCGATGAAGATGCCGTCGAACATGAAGGCCATGATCTGCAGCACCGGCGTCGCCACCATCCACGGCAGGAAGGCCAGCGCCATGCTGCGCACCTGCGGGTCCACGGTCATCAGGCTGACGAGCGCGGGCCCGCCGACCCAGAACACCGCCGAGAGCAGCAGCGCAACGAGGCTGCACCAGATCGCCGCCAGTTGCGCGCCGCGGCGCAGCCGCGCCAGATCGCGCGCGCCGACCGCCTGCCCGACCAGCGCCTCGGCGGCAAAGGCAAAGCCGTCGAGCGCATAGGTGGTGATCAGCAGGAACTGCATCAGCACCTGATTGGCCGCCAGCGTCACATCGCCAAAGCGCGCGCCGACGAACATGAACGAGACCATAATGCCCTGCAGCATCAGCGAGCGCAGCAGAATGTCGCCGTTGAGCGCCGCCATGTGACGCAGGCGCGCCGGATCGAAGACCCGCGCCCGATTGCGCCAGCCCGCGCCGAGAAACCCGTCGCGGCACAGCCAGATGCCAAGCGCCAGCCCGGTCCATTCGGCGGCGAAGGTGGCGATGGCCACGCCCTCCACCCCCATATGCGCCCAAAGCACCAGCGCGACGTCGAGCACCACATTGACGAGGTTCATGCCCAGTTGCAGCGCCAGCACCGCCCGCGTCCGCTCCTGCGCGATCAGCCAGCCGGTCAGCCCGTAGATCGCCACCGCGGCGGGGGCCGACCAGATGCGGATCTGCATATAGCTGCGCGCCATGGCTTCGACCTCTGCCGAGGCTGGCGACAGCGCGAAGGCGCCGCGGAAGATCAGCGCTTGCAGCGCGATCAGCAGGACCCCGCCCGCAAGGCCGATCAGCAGCGAGCGGGCCAGCAGCGCCGAGACCTCGCAGGCGTCATTCTCGCCCCGCGCCTGCGCGGTCAGCCCGACGGTGCCCATGCGCAGAAAGCCGAACACCCAATAGACCGACGACAGCACCACCGCGCCCACGGCGACGGCGGCGATCGGCTCGGGCTGCGGGATCTGCCCGACCACCGCTGTGTCCACCGCCCCGAGGATCGGCACGGTGATATTCGACAGCAGGATCGGCACGGCGATCTGCAGCACTCGGGAATGGCTCAGCGGGGGCGCCTTGGGCGTGGCTTCAGCGGTCATGATGGCGGATCGCTAGCACCTGCGCGCGGCGGGCGGAAGGGGCCATGACCGCGCAGAGCGAGCGCAACCCAAGGCCCGGGCGCGATGCGCCCTCAGCCGTCGCTCAGCCCTCGTCCCACGGCATCAGGAAATGCCCGACCGCCTGCACGATGGGCCGGTCGCGGTTGTCCTGCCACGCTTCGGCGTGGACCGAGGCGTAGCGCCGCCCCGAGCGGGTGACCCGGGCGCGCGCATAGGCATCGCGCGGCAGGCCGGGACGCAGGTAATCGGTGGTGAAATCGATGGTCTTGGGCAGGCGCGGCAGCCGCCCCTCTTCGAGATCGCCCAGATCGAGCCGCCCCGAACTCGACATCGTCCCACAGGCTCATCCAGCTCAGCGTGATGATCGAGGTCACCTCGAGAAAGGCCGAGGTCACCCCGCCGTGCAGCGCCGGAAGGTCGGGGTTGCCGATGAGCTTGTCGTCGTAGTTGAGCACGCCGGTCAGCTCGTCGCCGCGACGGTCGAAGGTGATGCCGAGAAAATTCACATAGGGCACGCCGCCCGCCAGCGCCCGCAGCGCGGTGTCGCGCCGCTGCTTGACCACCTGCACGGGTTCGGGACGGGACCGGCTCATGAGCGCGCCTCGCGCAGCTGCGGCACGGTGAAGGTGCCGGTGGCCATGGCGACCGGGTTGTCTTCGTCCTCGTCCAGCGCCAGCGCGCGCACAAAGGCGACCGAGCGGGTCACATGGTGGCATTCGGCGCGCGCGGTGATCCCCTGCCCCGGCGTCGCGGCACGCAGATAGTCGATGCGCAGGCTGATGGTCGCCGTGGCGCCCGCGACCAGCGGATGCGCCATGACCGCGGCACCGCCGCAGGTGTCCATCAAGGTCGAGACCGCGCCGCCATGGATCACCCCGGTTTCGGGATCGCCCACAAGCTGCGCGTGAAACGGCATGTGGATCTCGGCGCGGCCCTCACCCAGAGCGGTGATGCGAAGCCCCAGCGCCCGCGCCTGCGGCAGACGCTGGATCAGCGCCTCGGACTGGGTCAGATCCTGGGCCGGTTCCCGGACCGGTTCCGCGCCCGGCTCTTGCTTGGTGGACATGCCGAATTCCTTTCCGTCTTGCGTCTTTATGCGGCGGCGCGCCGCCCATCGCAAGGCGCCCCCTGCGTGGATCATGTGCCGGGTGCCGCTGGCTGCCACCGGGTGCCATTGCCCTCGCCGCAGTGCCGCATTACCTTTCCGGTACGTCAGGAGGACCCATGAGCGAGACACCTCTCAGCTTCAAGGACATGTGCGCGCGCTTCGACGTGACGCCGCGAACCTTGCGCTATTACGAATACATCGAATTGCTCAGCCCCGAGCGCGAGGGCCGCTCGCGCTGGTATGGCGCCCGCGAGATCGCCCGAATGACGCTGATCCTGCGCGGCCGCAAGTTCGGCTTCCAGCTCGAAGAGATCCGGCAATGGCTGCAAATGTACGAACGCGAGGGTACCGAGGCGCAAATGCGCACTTGGGTGGAGATGGCCGACCGGCAGTTAACCCAGCTTACAGAACAGCGCGCGCAGCTCGAAGAGGCCATAGACGAGCTCAAAGCGCTTCGGGATCTGACGGCCCGGCAACTCGGCGAATAACCCAAATCAGGTAAACAGCGCGATCTGAACCGCTTTGGCTGTTTCGCCCGATGACACATTCCGGGCTTCGCATGGCTGAATCCCCTCTCAACCAGAGAAAGAAAATTCCCGCTTCGGTCGCGTGACCTGTAAGGAAGTTACGTAAATCCAAAAATGACGCCGCGTCCCGGTCTCAAAAGGATAGGGGGCAGTTGTAGGATTGTCATGAAAGGCGCAGGTCACCCGTCATCTTGACGCGAAGTGAGGTAGAAGACCTGACATGAGTGACGACCAACTTTTGACCATCCGCGAAATGTGCGACCTCTTCGAGGTGACCCCGCGGACCCTGCGTTTCTACGAGCAGAAAGAATTGCTCTTTCCCATCCGTGAGGGACAGAAACGCCTGTTCACCCGGCGCGACCGCGCCCGGCTCAAGCTGATCCTGCGCGGCAAGCGCTTTGGTTTCAGCCTTGAGGAAATCCGCCAGCTTCTGGAGCTCTATGACAAGGGCGACCAGCAGCGCACGCAGATCGCGCGCAGCCACGAGATCGGCCAGCAACGTCTCGCCGACATGATCCGTCAGCGCGATGACCTGTCGATGGCGATCGAAGAGCTGAAAGAGCAGCTCGCCTGGGGAGAGCGGATGCTCGGGGAAATGGAACAGCGCAAGGCCGGCTGATCCCGCAAGGATCACGGCAGGCCTTGGCGGACGGGAGGAGGAGACCCGATGCCAGGGACATATCAGGGCGCAATGCCCGCCATGACCGCCCCGGCTGCGGATCTGCTGTGCGTCGCTTGCGACGGGCTGCGGATCCACCGGGGCGGTTTTGTATTTGGCTTAGGTTTGCCTCTGGCATAGCGGGCCGCCCGCGCCACCCGCGCCTCGACCGCCTGCAAGCACCAAGAGGCAGTAACCACCCATCGCGCGGTCCCAGCGCACGCGCGTCCCTCAGGCGCACGCGCCTGCAGGCTATGCCCCTCGATCCGGCGCGAGACCCTCCGGGTGCCAATGCCCATTGCCGCTGGACGCCGCGGCTGCGAGGTGAAACGCTACGGCCAAATGCCCATTCCGGAAAGGACAGCTGACCATGCCGAAACGCTTCCGCCTCACCCGCCGAGTGCCGCTGGCGATGACCGAGGACGGCTACCGTGGATTGCGCAGCTTCGCCGCTGCCGCCGGGCTCGACGAGGGCGAGGCGCTGTCGTTCCTCTTTGAAAACTTCGACAGTGTCACCGACAGCGAGGTGCTGGCGCATCGGCTGCGGCTGTTCAATTCCGAGCTCGAGGCGCGCAAGCGATGAAGCCCATGGTGTCGAGGGTCTTGGTGTCATTCCCGCGAAAGCTCCGTCCCGCCGCTTACTCCCCGCAAGTTACTCCCCGCAAGGAACCGGGGGTTTCACACCCCCGGACCCCCGTGGGAAATTTGTCTCTAGACGAAGCAACAGAGCCGCACATCGGGTCCGCAACAGCCGGGACTGCAGTCGGTCCACCTCGCCGCAACAAGCTTCCGCGTCAACACACGGCAGCGGCGCGGCGAGGCTTCGCCTAGAGCGGTCATCGGCTTCCCAGCCTGTACCGCACAACAAGCTTGACGCACTGAGGGTTAAGAACATCTTAGCCCGCGCAGACAAGTTCTCTTCGTCTAGATGAAAATATCCCGCGGGGGTGCGGGGGCGCGAAGCCCCCGCTCCGACACGCCCCACCAGACCAACGGAAAGAGACGACGCATGACCATCAAGCTCTACTGTTTCGGAGAATCCGGAAATGCCTATAAGGCGGCGCTGCCACTGGAACTCTCCGGGCTGGACTGGCAGCCGGTGAAGGTGGATTTCTTTTCCGGCGAGACCCGCGGCGGCACGTACCGAAGCGAGCTCAACGAGATGGGCGAAGCACCGGTGATGATCGACGGCGATGTGAAGCTCAGCCAGTCGGGGGTGATCCAGAGCTATATCACCGAGAAGACCGGGCGCTTCGGCGGCACCACCCCCGAAGAAGCCCGCGAGGTGCTGCGCTGGCAGTTCTGGGACAATCATAAGCTCAGCAGTCAGGCCGGGATGACGCGCTTTTTGATGAACTTCCTGCCGCCGGAAAAGCGCCCCTCGGAAGTGATCTCTTTCATGCAGGGGCGTCTGAAGGCCGTCTACGACGTGCTGAACACCCATCTTGCGGGTCGCGACTGGATCGTTGGTGCCGGGCCGACCCATGCCGATTTCTGCTGTTGCGGCTACCTGTTCTACCCCGAGCCCTTCGGCTTCATCCGCGCCGATTGGCCCGAGATCGACCGCTGGCTCAGCGGCATCGAGGCTCTGCCGGGCTGGAAACATCCCTATGATCTAATGCCCGGCTCGCCTGCCGACAGGGGATAAGGTCTTCAGAGCCTCTTCCGGGTAAGGTGCAACGGCGCAAAGCTCGCGCCTATGTGGGGCGACTTCAGGGGCATGGACTGACGTCCCCGCCCTCAGAGCACCCCCGCGAGCACCGCGCCGCCCCAAAGGATCAGCAGCGCTCCGGCCGCCTTGCTGACCAGATCGCCGCGCGGCAGGTATTTCTCTGCCGCGACCCAAAGCGCCAGCCCGACGATCCAATAGAGGTTCATGATCCCGCCAACAAAGAGCAGCGCCATCAGGAACCAGCAGCAGCCGAGGCAATAGGTGCCATGCGATATCCCCATCCGCAGCGCCCCCACAGCGCCGGGGCGGCGGTGGGTGGTGAGAAACTCAGCCGGGGCGCGGCAATGGCTCAGACAGCTTTGCTTGAGCGGCGTGAACTGGAACACCCCAGCGGCGATCAGCAGCAGCGCGCCGGCGGTGCTGCCCGTCAGCGTCATCATCGACACCAAGCCCTGCCGCTCCAGAGCCCATTGCGCAAAGGCGGCGATGGCGCTGAACACCCCCCAGATCAGCAGATACCCCGCGACGAAAGCGGCGGCCCTGTGCGGCACCGCCTGCGCGGCGGCGACCCGGCGCCCCAGCGCCGCGTAGAGCAGCACCACCGGTGCCACGCTGGGCAGCATCATGGCGATCATCATCACCCACCACATGAGGAAGACCAGCAGCGCATAACTTACGGACCAGCGCCCCGCTGCGCCGCCCATCTCCATACCCTTGTCCATGCCCCCGACCATTCCTTGGCCCATTCCCTGGCCCGGCATCGGCGGCGGCTCTGACGCGCCTGCGCCTTCGAGGGCGCCGGACATGTCGTTCATGCCGGGCATGTCGCGTGTCGAGGGCATGTCGCGCGTCGAAGGCATGTCGCCGGGCATCGCGGGCATCCGCTCAGCGCCGCCCATACCGGTCATTTCGATGGCGCTCATCTCCATGCCGACGCCGAAAAGCGTGTAGAGCCCCGCCAGGACGAAAAGCACCAGCAGCAGCATGGCAACGATCATGCGGTCGCGCCGCAGCAGGCGCTCCGCGAGGCCGGTATCGGTCATCGCTCGGGACCTTTCGGATGGCTGGTCTTCAGGGTACAGGTCGCCGCGCCAACTCTCAGGCGGCGTCGAGCACCCCCTGCCCGGTCATATGGATCTCGACCATATGCACGTGACTGTCGGCGGTGTTGCTCAGCCTGATCTCGCCGCTGGTCTTTGTGGTGCCCTTGCCGATCTCGGCAACGCGGAATTCGAACCCATGCGGCAGGTCGATGCGGGCGCGGTGCTCGGCCCCGGTCACCGGATTGGTGATTGGCCCGGCCTCGGTCTCAAAGACCCCCGGCACCGAAATGCTGCCCTTGCGCGCCGCCATATCCATCGACAGGGAAATCGGCTTCACCAGCGTCTCGAGCTTATGCGGCGCCATCGCCGAAAACACCCACCACATGGTGGCCATCTCTTCGGTGTCCTCGCCCGTCATGATTTTGAAGAGCGCATCGCGCTGCTCGGGGCTGGCGGCCTCGTCGACGATGATCTGCATCTTGCCCTCGCCTTCGTGGATCGGGCCGGGCCATTGCACCACCATCGCAGCCTTGGTGCCGGAAAGATCGACACTGCCGAAATGGCCGGAGTCGATCGCGAAGGCCGCCACGGCCTCGCAATTGCCATGGGTCGGCAGCGACATGAACTGGCACGGGCAGCCGGTCGCGCAATTGCAATTGGCCAGCTCGACGCCATGAATTTCCCAAGGGGTCATGCTTTCCTCCTCCAAATTCTCTGAAACGAATGTCTTGGAAAACGGAAAAGTCGGAAAAATACATGCTCACCCTAGCATATCTCAGGGCCTGCGCCGACCGCCCTCCCCCAGCTGACACAAAAAGGGACAGCGCCGCGCGCCGTCCCTTCTTCTCTTTCCAAATACGCCGGGGGTGAGGCGCATCGCGCCGAGGGGGCAGCGCCCCCTCTCCCCGCACGGGCTCAGCCGCCCGCGAGCGCCTCTTCGAAGGTGCGCAGCCCGGTGCGCGGGGCTTGAACCAGCACCGCCATATTGCCCGGCTTATGCTCGTTGCGCAGCATCTTCATATGCGCCGCCGGGATCTCGTCCCAGCCGAAGACCTCGGACATGCAGGGGTCGAGCCGCCGCTCGATCATCAGCTTGTTGGCCGCCGAGGCCTGCTTGAGATGGGCGAAATGCGAGCCCTGCAGGCGCTTCTGGTGCATCCACATATACCGCACGTCGAAGGTGCAGTTGAAGCCCGAGGTGCCCGCGCAGATCACCACCATGCCGCCCTTTTTGCACACCAGCGCCGAGACCGGGAAGGTCGCCTCGCCCGGATGTTCGAACACCATGTCGACGCTGACGCCCTTGCCGGTGATCTCCCAGATCGCCTTACCGAACTTGCGCGCCTCGGCGAGCCATTCGTTGTATTCGGGCGTGTTGACCCTGGGCAGCTGGCCCCAGCACTTGAAGTCGCGCCGGTTGATCACCCCCTTGGCGCCCATGGACATGACGAACTCGCGCTTGTCCTCGTCCGAGATCACCCCGATGGCATTGGCGCCCGCGGTATTGATCAGCTGGATGGCATAGGATCCAAGACCACCGGATGCGCCCCAGACCAGCACGTTCTGGCCGGGCTTGAGCTCATGCGGGTGGTGGCCAAAGAGCATCCGGTAGGCGGTGGCCAGCGTCAGCGTGTAGCAGGCGCTCTCTTCCCAGGTCAGGTGCTTGGGGCGCGGCATCAGCTGCTGCGCCTGCACGCGGGTGAACTGGGCGAAGCTGCCATCGTGGGTCTCATAGCCCCAGATGCGCTGGCTGGGCGAGAACATCGGGTCGCCGCCGTTGCACTCCTCGTCGTCGCCATCGTCCTGATTGCAGTGGATGACCACCTCGTCGCCAACCTTCCAGCGGGTGACCTTGTCGCCCACCTTCCAGACGATGCCCGACGCGTCCGAGCCCGCGATATGATAGGGCTGCTTGTGGCCGTCAAACGGGCTGATCGGCACGCCGAGACCGGCCCAGACGCCATTATAGTTGACGCCCGCCGCCATCACGAGAACCAGCACCTCGCCGCTGTCGATCTCCCACGTGTCGACCACCTCCTTCTGGAACGACTGATCGGGCTCGCCATGACGCTCGCGGCGGATCGCCCAAGCGTACATCTGCTTCGGCACATGGCCGAGGGGTGGCATCTCGCCGATCTCATAAAGGTCCTTCTCCGGCGCGTCATAGGGCGCGATCTCGGTCTTGCTGTCCAGCGCCATCATGGCCTCCTTCCTCACTCCAGCCTGCCCCGCGCTGCAGTGCAGAATCGCGGGTCTCTGCTCACCGGGATACAGATCGACGCGCAACTTTGCAACTTCTGTTATCTCTCTTCGGTAATTTTATGTCGCGGTGGATTTTGATGTTTTCTCACCGCCTTCGCGCAAAGCCCATGTATGCTTGTACGGATGGGGCGCTCCGCCGGTCGCCAGCCCCCGGTTGTTGCGACGCGGCGTCACCGCCGCGACGCAGCGAATTGACGAGACATTTTATTTCTCATATCCACATCACTGCGCAAGAAGATTGCCATCTGGATTCGCGCCGCCATGGGAGGACGACATGACCGACACTGCAAGCCGCCGCCAGCCCGACCGGCCCTGGCTGATCCGGACATACGCCGGGCATTCCACCGCCGAGGCCTCGAACGCCCTTTACCGGTCGAACCTCGCGCGCGGGCAGACCGGCCTTTCGGTGGCCTTCGACCTGCCCACCCAGACCGGCTATGACAGCGATCACGTGCTGGCGCGCGGTGAGGTCGGCAAGGTCGGCGTTCCGGTCTGCCACCTTGGCGACATGCGCACGCTGTTCGACCAGATCCCGCTCGAACAGATGAACACCTCGATGACGATCAACGCCACGGCACCTTGGCTGCTGTCGCTGTATATCGCGGTGGCCGAGGAACAGGGCGCGGATGTCGCGAAGCTGCAGGGCACGGTGCAGAACGATCTGATCAAGGAATACCTCAGCCGCGGCACCTATATCTGCCCGCCAAAACCCTCGCTGAAGATGATCGGGGATGTGGCCGAATACTGCTATACCCATGTGCCCAAGTGGAACCCGATGAACGTGTGTTCCTACCACCTGCAGGAAGCGGGTGCGACGCCCGAACAGGAGCTGGCCTTTGCGCTGGCGACCGCCTGCGCGGTGCTTGATGAACTGCAGCCGCGCGTGCCGCCCGAGGATTTCCCGGCGCTCTGCGGCCGTATCAGCTTCTTCGTGAACGCGGGCATCCGTTTCGTCACCGAGATGTGCAAGATGCGCGCCTTCGTCGATCTCTGGGACGAGATCCTGCAAGAGCGCTACGGCGTCGCGGATCCCAAATTCCGCCGCTTCCGCTATGGCGTGCAGGTGAACTCGCTTGGCCTGACCGAGCAGCAGCCCGAGAACAACGTCTACCGTATCCTGATCGAGATGCTGGCGGTGACGCTTTCGAAGAAGGCCCGCGCCCGCGCCGTGCAGCTTCCGGCGTGGAACGAAGCGCTTGGCCTACCCCGGCCTTGGGACCAGCAGTGGTCGATGCGGATGCAGCAGATCCTCGCCTATGAGACCGATCTTCTGGAATTCGACGATCTCTTCGACGGCAATCCGGCGGTCGACCGCAAGGTCGAGGCGCTGAAAAACGGCGCGCGGGCCGAACTGGCCAATATCGACTCCATGGGCGGCGCCATTGGCGCGATCGACTATATGAAGTCGCGGCTGGTGGATGCCAATGCCGACCGTCTGGGCCGGATCGAGCGGAACGAGACCGTAGTCGTCGGCGTCAATCGCTGGACCGAAGGAGAGCCCTCGCCGCTGGTGGGTGAGGATGGCGGCATCATGGTGGTCGATCCGGCGGTGGAAGCGCAGCAGATCGCCCGGCTGAACGATTGGCGGGCGGCGCGCGATGCCGCCGCTGTCGACAGCGCGCTGAGCGAGCTGCGCCGTGCCGCCGCCGCTGGCGAGAATATCATGCCCGCCTCGATCGCCTGCGCCAAAGCGGGCGTCACCACCGGCGAATGGGCTCAGCAGATGCGCGCCGTCCACGGCGAATTCCGCGGCCCGACCGGTGTGGCCAAGGCGGTGTCGAACCGCACAGAGGGGCTTGAGGACATTCGCGCCGCCGTGGATGCGGTCAGCGACCGCCTCGGTCGCCGTCTGCGCTTCCTTGTCGGCAAGCCCGGTCTCGACGGCCATTCCAACGGTGCCGAGCAGATCGCCTTCCGGGCGCGGGACTGCGGAATGGAAATCGATTACGAGGGTATTCGGCTAACGCCGCAACAGATTGTCGAGCATGCGCGCAATGGCGCCCATGTCGTGGGCTTGTCAATTCTCTCGGGAAGTCACATTCCGTTGATTGAGGATATGATGCAGCGGATGCAAGACGAGGGTCTGGGCCATATTCCAATTGTGGTAGGTGGGATCATTCCAGACGAGGATGCGCGCCGCTTGACGGACCTTGGCGTCGCCCGCGTTTACACGCCTAAAGACTTTGAACTCAACGAGATCATGAAAGATATCGTCGCGTTAGCCGACCCAAAGCGTGTTGCAGCGGAATAACATTTAACGTATCCGAAACCTTGCAAGAAATAGCCGCTGTTCATCTAAAGGATGAGCAGCGCATTGCCTGTTTCTAAAAAATATCCAATTGACACAAAGCTAAGACTTGCAGAAATGCTCCGGTTGCCAAATTTTATAGGCACAGAAAACGGAGACGAACGTGAATATTGACCTTGATACCCTGTCGAAAGATGAGTTGAAGCAACTCAAGGCGGACGTGGAAAAGGCTCTGGTAACGATTGACGCACGCCGCAAGGCCGAAGCCAAACGTGCAGCAGAGCAGATCGCCAAAGAATTCGGATACTCGCTGGATGAAATCATCGCCGCGGGCGGCACCAAGGGCTCCAAAGGCGCCCCGAAATACGCCAACCCGGCAGACCCGGCCCAGACATGGACCGGCCGTGGACGCAAACCCAACTGGGTGATCGAAGCGCTTGACGAGGGCAAATCGCTCGAAGATCTCGCTCTCTGATGACGGTCCATATCGGAGCAAAGCCCGGCGAAATTGCCGAGACCGTCCTGATGCCCGGAGATCCGCTGCGCGCCGAATGGGTCGCGCAGACGTTTCTTGAGAACGCAGAATGCGTGAACCGGGTGCGGGGCATGTACGGATACACCGGAACCTGGAAAGGCAACCGGGTGAGCGTACATGGCTCCGGCATGGGTATGCCCAGCCTGTCTATCTACGCCAACGAGTTGATCCGGGATTACGGGGCAAAGACCCTGATCCGGATCGGCTCCTGCGGCGCGATGCAGGAAAAGGTCGCGCTGAGGGACGTCATCCTTGCGATGAGCGCCAGCAGCCTGTCCACCCCCTCGCGTGGTATCTTCCGCGAGTTGAACTTTGCGCCCTGCGCCGATTACGGCCTGTTGCGCGCCGCCGCCGATGCGGCAGAGCGCATGGGCGCCAACACCCATGTCGGCAACATCTACTCTGCCGACGTGTTCTATGACGAACGCCCCGATCTCAACGAGATCATGACCCGTCACGGGATCTTGGGCGTGGAGATGGAGGCGGCCGAGCTTTACAACCTCGCCGCCCGGCATGGGGTCCGCGCGCTTGCGGTGCTGACCGTGTCGGACCACCTGATGACGCATGAGGCGCTGCCGGCAGAAGACCGGCAAAGCTCTTTTGCGGAGATGGTCGAAATCGCACTCCACGCGGCGTTCGACTGAGACACCGGGCGGGGCAGAAGCCCCGCTCGTCTTCTCGCCCCCCTGCCCTGTTACAGACCGTGGCTGCCGTCGTAGCCGTTGCGCGCGGGCGGCTGCCAGCCGCGCAGCGCGTCCTCGGGCGCCTTGAGGATGTCGACCTCCAGCGGCGAGCAAAGCGCCGTGTCAGAGCTGTGCTCGGCGCTGCAATCGCCGCCCGGGCAGGCGCTGATCGCGCCCAGCAGGTTGATCTCGGCAAAGAAGGTCAGCGTATCGCCGGGGCGCACCGGGCTGGCCTTCATGAAATACTGACCGGTGTCGCGGGTGAAGCCGGTGCACATGAAGACGTTCAGCACGTCATGCACATGGCGCGCGGCCTCTTCGGCGGACATGCCGGTCTCCGCCGCAAGCACCCGCGTCAGGTTCGAATGGCAGCAATGGTGATACTGGCCACCGCCGCTCAGCAGGTGATGCGTGTGGGGATCGCAGCGCGTGCCGATCACATCATGCACCGAGCCGCCGAACTCATCGATGCCATACCATCCAAGGCTGTCCTGCACGATCGTCGCCATCGGGCGCAGATAGGGGAAGCAGGACCACATGCGCTCGCCCACCGTCAGATGTGTGCCGTGCAAGGCGCGCGTCTTGCCGGAATAGAAGCGCTCGGAGAGGTCTTCGGCGTTCCAGATGTTGAGGTCCCCGACCTGCGGCGCGCCGACACAGCGCACGCGGAAAAAGCCCCCTGCTGGGACGCGGAAGCTGCAGGCCTCACGCGGCGCGGCGACGATGGTCTCGACCAGTTCCGCCCGTTCGAGCGCTTGGCCGTAGAGCGCCATGTCAGGCACCGGCAGCGTCTCATTGGGGTAGCAGACCACCGGCGGGATCGCACGGCGCGCTGCCGCGTCCTCAGGCGCGCTGACGGGGCTTGTGGCGGCTTGGGTGGAAGATTGTGTCATGGGCTCTCTCCTTTGCGCCAGATGGCCCTCTGGCCGCGCTCAGCGCAAGCCCTCCTGCCGCGTCAGATCAGCCTTCTGCCATGCGCTCGGCCCCAGCGCTGCGCGGAGGCTGCAAGCGCCGAAGGGCGCGCAGCATCGGGCGTTCCACCAGCAGATGCGCCAGAACGCCCGCCAGTACGCCGCCACACACCAGCACCAGCAGCGCCGGCCCGGGCGTCAGCCCCTGACCAAGCCCCAAAGCCCCCATCGCCCGCGCCGTCATGGCCAGCGCGATGCCGTGCACGAGATAGATGGCGTAGGACGCGTCGCCGAGAAAGACCATCCACCGCCCCGCGCGCAGCTTGCCCCCGTATTCACATGCCGCCAGCCCGGCGATTGCAAGCGCCGCGAAGGCACCGAACAGACCCGTGCGCAAAGCCGAAGGGATCGCCGTAACGCCATAGGCCTCCAGAAGCCCGACACCGAAAAAGCCGACGATGCCGACCAGCAGAACGCCGAGCGCCGGTATCAGGGCAAGCCGGCGAAAGCCCCATGCGGCGCAGATGCCAAAGGCAAAGAGCAGATTGTGCGGCGCAAGCAGCAGGTCGACCGGATAGGCGCTGATTTCAAACGGCAGCGCGATTACAATCGCGGCCTGCCAGACTGCAAACATCAGCCCCCCGGGACGCGGCGCGAAAATCACCAAGGCAAAGAATGCGTAGAACAGCATCTCGTGGCTCAATGTCCACGCCTGCTCGAGCATAAAGGGGCTGCCATCAGGCAGAGGGACCAGCGATAGCGCGTAGAGAAATTGCTCTGGCGAGACCCTCTCCGCGCCAATGCCCGCGAGCATCAGCAGCGCGAGGCCGGACAGGATGCACCAGTAAAACGGCAAAATGCGCAGCGCCCGCTTTTGCATGAACCGCCCGGCGGCAGACCGGTCGCCGATATCGCGCCGGTGCAATAGCCACATGAGAAAGCCGCTCAGCACAAAGAAGAAGTCGACCCCGGCATATCCCATGTCAAACGCAGGGCTGACGATCTCGCCCGGCTTGACCCATCCCGGCAGAAAGAACGCATGGGCATGAAAGGCGACAACCGCAATGGCAGCAATCGCCCGGCCAGCCTGCAGCGTCGTGAGCCTTTGGGCGCCAAGATCATGCCCAAAGCCATTCCTCCCGCGTGCGCTATCTTGCGAAGGGTCGATGATGGCCTCCCGGGGTCGGATTGAACCGGGTGAAATCATCTTCCGGCGCCAGGGCTGTGCCTTGGGCGCCCCTACGCACATCAATTGCGTAGATTTGTTCAGATTTGGTTAACCGCGAAACAGCCGCCGAAAGCCCCATCGGCAAGCGCTGATGCGCCTTGCGTATCGCAAGCGCTGTCCAAGCAAATTGGCGATCTCAGGATGCGGACTATCGCTGCGAACCGGGGCCCGGCTGCCTTTCGGTCCGAAAGCAGCGCTCTGGCGTTTGTCCCTGCGGTCCGCGCGTGGTTGCGCCGCATTGGACGCAAATCCATTGGCTGTCTGCCGCGCTGCGCCGTTCGCGCCAGCGGCATTTGCGCGTCTCCCCGTGCCGGTAATTGAACACCAGCAGCAGGATGATCGCGACGAGAAAGAGCCCCGCGAAGATCATCGGGGGCTCTTTTCGCAAATTCGTGTCGGGTGCAAAGCGCGCATAAACCTTGAGCTAGCGCGCAAAGCCGCCGGAGGCCAGTCTGGTGACGGGTCAGGCGGCCTGATAATAATCCAGCGTGCCCAGATCGGCGGTCGCGTCCTTCTGAGAGGCGTGCACCAGTGCGGGCTCGGGCTGGTAGTAGGCGAAGGCCTGCTCGAGCGCGTCGAGGGCTTCACGGGCGGCGGTCTCGGTCTTTGCAGCAGTCGCGGTCATTGCGTTCATCCTTGATCTCACGATCTCCTCCCGTCTGCCCTCCTAAATAGGTCTTTCTGCGCCGCAGCACACCCGCCTATCGTGCATGTGCGCCTTGCGCTCACTGCAAGCGTACGGGGCAAACGTAGGGCGCAAACCTACAGCCCGCCACCCAAAGCAAAGCGCCGCCCCCAAAGGGAGCGGCGCCAAATCTTGTGCGATCGCTGCGGATCAGACGTGCCGTTCCAGCATCATCTTCTTGATCTCGCCGATCGCCTTCGCCGGGTTCAGACCCTTCGGGCAGGTCTTGGCGCAGTTCATGATGGTGTGGCAGCGATAGAGCTTGAACGGATCCTCAAGCTCGTCGAGACGCTCGCCGGTGGCTTCATCGCGGCTGTCGATGATCCAGCGGTAAGCGTGCAGCAGCGCGGCCGGGCCGAGGTAGCGGTCAGAGTTCCACCAGTAGCTCGGGCAGGAGGTCGAGCAGGAGGCGCACATCACGCACTCATAAAGACCGTCGAGCTTTTTGCGGTCCTCGATGGACTGCTTCCACTCTTTCTGCGGACGGTTAGTCTTGGTCTCCAGCCACGGCATGATCGATGCGTGCTGCGCGTAGAAATGCGTGAGGTCGGGGATCAGGTCTTTCACCACCGGCATGTGCGGCAGCGGGTAGATCTTCACGTCGCCCTTCACCTCGTCGAGGCCGTAGATGCAGGCCAGCGTGTTGATCCCGTCGATGTTCATCGCGCAGGACCCGCAGATGCCTTCCCGGCACGAGCGGCGGAAGGTCAGCGTGGGGTCGATCTCGTTCTTGATCTTGATCAGAGCGTCCAGGACCATCGGACCGCATTTGTCCATGTCGAGGAAATAGGTGTCGACCCGCGGGTTCTCACCGTCATCCGGGCTCCAGCGGTAGATCTTGAACGCCCGCACATTGGTCGCGCCCTCGGGCTTCGGCCAGGTCTTGCCGGTGCGGATTTTAGAGTTCTTGGGAAGTGTAAATTGAACCATGTCTCTCTCCTATCGGACGAGGGCCGGCAGCCCCTCGGCTGCCAAGCAGGTCAGGGTCTCGGGTTTCGAGACGATGTCGGAAA
Organism: Salipiger sp. ABN3_019; assembly: GCF_056158605.1. Classification (NCBI taxonomy): domain Bacteria; kingdom Pseudomonadati; phylum Pseudomonadota; class Alphaproteobacteria; order Rhodobacterales; family Roseobacteraceae; genus Salipiger; species Salipiger sp. ABN3_019. The sequence continues at coordinate 1,340,933 of NZ_JBSWTP010000009.1, read as the reverse complement.
CGACTTCGACGGTGCTGGCCGTGGGCCCTGTGACGCTGTCGGCGGCCAGCGCATAGATCTGCGTGGAGGACGCATTGTCGATCACGCAGTCCAGCGCCGGTTCCACCGGCACACCGGGGTACCTGTCGGCCACGACGCGGGCGACCGTGGATTTCGCGGCTTGCCGCGCAATCTGGTCCTGCGTCTGGGCCGAACAGGCCGCCAGCACAACAACAAGGCCAAGGGCTGCCCGCATCAGAACGTCCGTGCCTTCGGCGCGATCTTCTTCAGCGAGATGCCGCCCTGCTCTTCTTTGGTGAGCGGGTCCAGAACCACCGGGCGGTAGCTCAGGTCGACCTTGTTGCCTTCGACGCGGCTGATCGTGTGCACACGCCAGTTCTCGTCGTCACGCTCGGCGAAGTCCTCATGCGCGTGGGCGCCGCGGCTTTCGTGGCGCGCTTCGGCACCGACGATGGTCGCGATGGCGTTCGGCATCAGGTTGGTCAGCTCGAGGCTTTCCATCAGGTCCGAGTTCCAGATCAGCGAGCGGTCGGTGACTTTGATGTCGCCCAGCTTGCCGGCGATCTCGGTCATCTTGACCTTGCCGTCCTTCAGCGTGTCGGACGCACGGAACACCGCCGCATCCGCCTGCATGGTGCGCTGCATCTCGAGGCGCAGCTCGGCGGTCGGGATCGCGCCCGAGGCGTTGCGCACGCTGTCGAAGCGGTCGAACGCCTTGTCGATCTGCGACTTGGGCGCGGTCGGCACGGCGGACGCGCGGTCGATCACCTCACCGGCGCGGATCGCGGCGGCGCGGCCAAAGACCACGAGGTCAATGAGCGAGTTCGAGCCCAGACGGTTGGCCCCATGCACCGAGGCACAGCCGGCCTCGCCCACGGCCATCAGGCCCGGCACGACGGCGTTGGGATCCTCGGCGGTCGGGTTCAGCACCTCGCCCCAGTAGTTGGTCGGGATGCCACCCATGTTGTAGTGCACGGTCGGCAGAACCGGGATCGGCTCTTTGGTCACGTCCACGCCGGCGAAGATCTTCGCGCTCTCGGAGATGCCCGGCAGACGCTCGGCGAGCGCTTCTTTGGGCAGGTGCGAGAGGTTGAGGTGGATGTGATCGCCATGCTCGCCCACGCCGCGGCCTTCGCGGATTTCCATGGTCATGCAGCGCGAGACATAGTCGCGGGGCGCGAGGTCTTTGTACTGGGGCGCATAACGCTCCATGAACCGCTCGCCGTCCTTGTTGGTCAGGTAACCGCCTTCACCGCGGGCCCCCTCGGTGATCAGGCAGCCCGAGCCGTAGATGCCGGTGGGGTGGAACTGCACGAATTCCATGTCCTGCAGCGGCAGACCCGCACGGGCCACCATGCCGCCGCCGTCGCCGGTGCAGGTGTGCGCCGAGGTCGCCGAGAAGTAGGCGCGACCGTAGCCGCCGGTGGCGAGCACCACGGTCTTGGCGTTGAACACGTGGAAGGTGCCGTCGTCGAGCTTCCAGCACAGCACGCCCTTGCAGACGCCGTCTTCCATCAGCAGGTCGATGGCGAAATACTCGATGTAGAACTCTGCGTTGTTCTTCAGCGACTGGCCGTAGAGCGTGTGCAGGATCGCGTGGCCGGTCCGGTCGGCGGCGGCGCAGGTGCGCTGCACGGCGGGGCCTTCACCAAACTCGGTGGTGTGGCCGCCGAACGGGCGCTGGTAGATCTTGCCCTCTTCGGTCCGCGAGAACGGCACGCCGTAGTGCTCGAGCTCATAGACCGCGGCGGGTGCCGAACGGGCGAGGTATTCCATGGCGTCGGTGTCACCGAGCCAGTCGGAGCCTTTCACCGTGTCGTACATGTGCCACTGCCAGTTGTCGGGGCCCATGTTGGCCAGCGAGGCGGCAATGCCGCCCTGCGCCGCAACGGTGTGCGAGCGGGTCGGGAACACCTTGGAGATACATGCGGTGCGAAGGCCCTGCTCCGCCATGCCGAGGGTCGCGCGCAGACCGGCACCGCCGGCACCGACGACCACGACGTCATAGTCATGCGTCTCGTATTCGTAAGCTGCTGTCATTTTCTTTTTTCCTCGAGCCGCGAAGTCAGAGTGCCAGTTTCACCAGCGCGAAGAGCGCGCCCGCAATCATCGCCCAGGACAGGGCCTGCACCGCGACAAGCAGCAGCTTGCCGGTCGTGCCGTGGACATAGTCGATGAGGGCTTCGTCGATCTCGCCCTTGCAGTGCAGGATCACGACCACGGCGGTCAGCGCGGTGACGATCGCCGGGAAGGGGCGCGCGAAATAGGCCAGAACGTCCTCGTGGCTGCTGCCAAGCGCGAGGCCGAAGGTGATGACGAAGAGCGGAACAAGCACCACCAGCGCGGCCGAGGTGATGATAGCGTTCCAATGGTGGTGGGTGCCGGTGTGACCCGCGCCCAGTCCCTGCGCAAGTTTGCGGTCGGTCAGAAATCGCATGGGTCTCTCCTTACACCACGATGATGGTCAGCAGGGTCAGCACGGTGGCGCCGATGAACATGCCCCATCCAAGCTTTGTCGCGATCTCGACTTCCATGAGGTAGCCCAGATCCCAGATCACGTGACGCAGACGGCCCAGCATGTGATACCAGATTGCCCAAGTCGCCAGCAGCATCAGCAGATCACCGATGAAGCTGGTCAGAATGCCATCGACGACGGCAAAAGCTTCGGGGGAGGAGGCTGCGGCGATCAGCCAGCACACCACAAGAAACGCAAAGCCGAATGTCGCGATTCCGGTGATCCTGACCATGATGGAAGAGATCGACGTCATCTGGGGGCGGTAGTACTGCCCGATCATGAAGGGTGAAAGCGGGCGACTGCCCCGGTTCACATCGGCCATGGCTTGTCCTTTTCGGTTCCCTTGTGGGCGCGTTCTAGCGCCTCTTGCCCTGCTCTGTCACGCGGCACCAAAGCCCTTGGGGGTGTTTTTTCCGCCGAAAACCAAAAAATGATCGGAATATGTGATCACACGAGAAAAAGCGTGATCACATTTACGGCGCTAACAGCCGCAGAAGCGAGACTCGCCTTATTCCTAAGTATTTATGTCGGATTTCTGCGCCGCAGCGGCCCGACTCAGAGCCTTGCGCGCAATTCGCCATGCGTCAGATCAGCGCGGGATCAGCGCCCAGTAATCGAGGTCCAGCAGCACCTCGGGACGGTATTTTCCATCCTCGCCCCTCAGCGCGAAAGGTGCCCCGCCCTTGGTCGCGACCAGCCGCAGCCGCAGCGCGCCGACCCCCGGCGCGGCGGTCTCGGCGCGGTCCAGCACCTCGGACCAGACCTTGATGGTATCTCCCGCAAAACAAGGGTTTGCATGCGCGCCCCCGTTGAGCCCGACGATCATTTGCGCATTCGCCAGCCCGTTGAAGCTCAGCGCCCGCGCCATGGACATCACATGCCCGCCATAGATCAGCCGCTTGCCGTCCTCGCGGAAAGTGGCGTCGAAATGCACCTTGGCGGTGTTCTGCCACAGGCGCGTCGCCAGCATGTGCTCGGCCTCCTCGATGGTCACCCCATCGACGTGGTCGATCTGCTCGCCGATCTCGTAATCGCCCCAGCGGTGCGGCTCGCCCGCGAGGGTGAAATCGTAATTCGTGAAGTCGAGCCCCTCTGGGATCACCAGAATCTTCGGGGGCCAACACCGTCTTGAGGTCCGGCAGCACCGTCTCCGGCGCGGGGGCGCCCATGTTCTTTTTGCGCACCATCACCCAGCGGCAATAGTCCAGCACGGTCTCGCCGCGCTGGTTGGTGCCGCGGGTGCGCACATAGACCACCCCCGACTTGCCGTTCGAGTTCTGCTTGAGCCCGATCACCTCGGACGACGACCGCAGCGTGTCTCCGGCATAGACCGGCTTCAGCCAGCGCCCCTCGGCATAGCCAAGATTGGCCACGGCGTTGAGCGAGACATCCGGCACGGTCTTGCCAAAGACGATATGGAAGGCCGCCAGATCATCCAGCGGCGATGCGGGCAGACCAACGCTCCGGGCAAACTCATCCGAGGAGTAAAGCGCATGCCGGGCCGGGTAGAGCGCGTGATAAAGCGCCCTCTCCCCGCCCGAGACGGTGCGCGGCACGGCGTGGTCGATGACCTGCCCGATGCTGTAATCCTCGAAGAACCGTCCGGGGTTGGTCTTGGCCATCACTGCGCTCCCAGTTTCATGTCCGGCGTATAGGGCGTGTCGATCTCCTTGGTGACGGCCTGACCGCAGCGCATGACGCCATTGGCGCTGTCGAAGGCATAGGTTGGGCTGCCGTGCAGTTCCCAGCCTTTGCTCAGCGCCTCGGAGACCTTGTGGCAGAAGGCCGAGGTGTCGTCCTCGGAGAGAAAGCGATAGATTTTCATGCGTGTATTCCGGAAGTTTTAACCAAAGGTGGGGTAGCCGAGCCAGGTGTGGATCGCCCCGATGACAAAGAGCAGCACCACGCTCGCAGCAAGGAAGATCAGGTCTTTCTTGATCGGCCCTTTCGCGGGCGGCACCCATTCAGGCTCGGCACGGTTGATCGTGCTCATCTCGACCAGCGCCCAGATGCCAAGGCCACCGAACAGCACGAAGGACGGCGTGTCGCCGTTCACCATCAGATGCGCGATGGTCCACAGCAGGAACCCGGTGAGCATCGGGTGGCGCATCTTGTAGAAGAGCGCGCCCTTTTTCGGTCCCGGCGAGGTGAAGTAGAGCGCCGCCAGCATCAGCAGATTGTTGATGCCCACGGTGGCCGGGGTGCGTCCGTAGAAGAAGGCACCGTCGGCCATGCGGTAGCCGAAGATCATCAGGACGATGCTGACCAGCAGCGCAAGCGCCACCGCGCCCTTGCCCTTGTCGCCCATCTTTGCACGCGCCTCGGGGGCGAGGCGTTTGAACAGATGCGCCGCCCACCAGAGCGCAACGCCGAGAATCAAAAGCAGCATGGGTATCTCCTATTGCCGAGCCTGCTTTGACCCTGCCTTCATACCCCCATGGCGGCAATGGCATCTGCTTTGGCCAGCACGGATTTCGCCGTGACCACATGCAGGTTCTCGACGATCTTGCCGTCGACGACGGCAACCCCCTGCCCCTCGGCCTCGGCGGCCTCGAAGGCGGCGATCTGCCGCTGCGCCAGTTCGATCTCACCCTCGCTGGGCGCAAAGGCGGCATTGGCGATCTCGACCTGCGCCGGGTGGATCAGCGTCTTGCCGTCAAAGCCCATATCGCGGCCCTGCGCGCATTCGCCCTTCAGCCCCGCGTCGTCCTTGAAGGCATTGTAGACGCCATCGACGATGATGCAGCCGCTCGCCTTGGCGGCCAGCAGGCACAGCTGCAGCGAGGTGAGCATCGGCAGCCGGTCCGCGCGGAAACGCGCATTCAGTTCCTTGGCCAGATCATTTGTGCCCATGACCATGCCCGCCAGCCGCGGATACGCGCCGATGGCCGCCGCGTTGAGCATGCCCTTCGGCGTCTCCATCATCGCCCAGAGCGGCTTGTCGGTGAGTTTTGCCAGTGCATCGAGCTGCGCCGGCTCCTCGACCTTCGGCAGCAGCACCGCGTCGCAGTCCATGGCATCGGCGGCCTTGGCATCGGCCTCACCCCATTCGGTGTCGAGCCCGTTGATCCGCACGATCCGCGTCCGGAGGCCATAGCCCCCCGCGCCCAGCGCCGCGCCCAGCGTCTCACGTGCGGCGGGTTTTTCCGCCGGGGACACCGCGTCTTCCAGATCGAAGATGATCGCATCCACCGGCAGCCCGCGCGCCTTATCCAGCGCACGCTCTTTCGAGCCGGGGATATAGAGAACCGAGCGGTAGGGCCGAAGCGCGAGATCCATGCCTTCCTCCATCAAGCAATAATCTTGCGCCAGTGATGCAATTCTTTTTCAAAAACTGCAAGCCCAATCATGCCGCAGCGCAGAAGACGTTTAAATCTCCAGAATTTTAACCGGACGCGGTCGCTTAACCAATCCTTTGGACATGCCGCGCAGGCTTTGAAGACAAGGCATTGAACCCGCGCCGAGGCGACGCGCCCACCGAACACACCCGCCGTCCGCACGATACGTTCGAACGATATGAGGGGAAACAAGATGACCCTAGACAGACGCCTTCCGCTTTCTGGCCTCCCGCTTTCCGGCCTCCTGCTCTTGCTGGGCCTGCCCGCCGCTGCGGACCAGTCCGCCTGCGGCCCGCGCGATCAGATCGTCGCCCGGCTCGCGGCCACCTATGGCGAGACGCGGCAGTCCATCGGCCTTGGCAACAACAATGCGGTGATGGAGCTTTTCGCCTCGGATGAAACCGGCAGCTGGACGATCACGGTCACCGGCACCGATGGCGTCACCTGTCTCGTTGCCAGCGGCCTCGCCTTCGAGGCGCTGCACGAGCCGCTGCCTCCGACGGACAGCGACGCCTGAACACGCGACCCTAAAAAACGAGCCTGCCCCCGCCCAACGACCCAAATTTCTCCGCCAATCCCTACCCCGCGCGGCAATTTCGCCGCGCACCTTGGCCCGCCGCCTCCGCCGCCTAGTTTCTGTGCAGAACTCTGTCATACTCGACGGGACGCAACGGAAAGGGAGCCGGAAGCGCCATGCTGACCCACAAATTTTTCACCGCCACCAGCCTTGCCGCCGCACTCGCCGCTCTGGCAGGTGCCGCACAGGCCGACATCACAGTCTCTTCGAAGATCGACACCGAGGGCGGGCTGCTCGGCAATGTCATCGCCCTCGCGCTCGAGGACGCGGGCCTGCCGGTCGAGCGGCGCCTGCAATTGGGCGGCACCCAAGTGGTGCGCGAGGCGATCCTCGCCGATCAGATCGACATTTACCCCGAGTACACCGGCAACGCCGCCTTCTTCTTCAACGAGGCCGACAGTGACGTCTGGAAGGATGCAGACAAAGCCCATGCCCGCGCCAAGGAACTCGATGCCGAGAACGGCATCACCTGGCTCAGCTCTGCCCCTGCCAACAACACTTGGGCCATCGCGGTCACCGGCCCGGTCGCCGAAGAGAACAGCCTCTCGACCATGTCTGACTTCGGCGCTTGGATCGCGGATGGCGGCGAGGTGAAGCTGGCCGCCTCCACCGAGTTTGTCTCCTCCCCTGCCGTTCTGCCCGCCATGCAGACGACCTATGGCTTCGAGCTGTCCGAGGATCAGACAGTGATCCTGTCGGGCGGCGACACCGCTGCCACCATCCAAGCCGCCGCGCGCGGCACCTCGGGCGTGAATGCCGCGATGGTCTATGGCACCGACGGCGGCGTCGGCGCCACCGGCCTAAAGGTGATGGAAGACGACAAGGGCGTGCAGCCGGTCTATGAGCCCACGCCCATCGTGCGGGACGCCGTGCTCGAGGAATACCCCTCCATCCCCGAGGTGCTGAACCCGATCTTCGAAGGGCTCGACATGGAAACCCTGCAAGAGCTCAACGGCCGCATTCAGGTCGGCGGCGAGCCTGCCGAGGCCGTTGCGCGTGACTATCTCACGCAAACCGGGGTGCTGGACTGATCCTCGGCCGCAGCGTGCAGATGTCTGATGCCGGGCGGGGCCTGTCTCCGCCCGGCGTGCTCTTTGCGGGGCTGGGGCTGGCCGCGCTGGCCCTGCCCTTCCTGACCCTGCGCGCCAACCGCATCGTCGCGGGCGACGGGGTGATGCTCTGGGACAGCGCGCCGCTCTCGCATGTGCTCCCCGGCCTGCTGGCGATGGCCGCCGGTCTGGCGCTCGGCCTTCCCGCCTCCGCCCCGCTGCGCCGCTTTGGCGGAAGCCTGCTTGGCCTTGCCGGGCTGCTTTGGCTGCTCGCGACCGGCGCTGGCGCGCTGCTGGTCGATGCCGGAGATCTGGCCCGCGTCTCGCCGGCCGCCGGGTTCTGGTGCCTGCTGCTCACGCTTATGCTGCTGATGGCCGACGCGCTGGCGCAGATGAAGCCCGGCCCCAAGGCCCGCGCCGGGCTGCTGGTGCTGCTGCTGGCGGCGCTCGCCGCCGTGCTCTGGTCCGGCATGCTGTCGGATCTGTCGATCGCGCAGGAATACGCCAGCCGCCGAGATGCCTTCCGCTCCGCCACCCTCCGCCACACCGGCCTTGCCTTCGGCTCGCTGGCCGCCGCAGCCGCCATCGGCTTTCCGCTCGGCATCCTGTGCCACCGCCGTCCCGGCCTGCGCGGCGCGACGCTGCCCGTGCTGAGCTTCCTGCAAACCATCCCCTCGCTTGCCATGTTCGGCATCATGATCCCGATCCTCGGATGGGTCGGCAGCAGCTTTCCCGCCGCGCAGGCGCTCGGCATCGCGGGCATCGGCTTTGCCCCGGCGTTCCTTGCGCTGGTGCTGTATTCGCTGCTGCCAGTGGTCTCGAACACCGTAGCCGGGCTCGACGCCGCGCCACCCGCCGCCACCGAGGCCGCGCGCGGCATGGGCATGACCCCGGCCCAGCGTCTGTGGAAGGTCGAACTGCCGCTCGGCATGCCGGTGATCCTTGCCGGGTTGCGCATCGTGCTGGTGCAGAACATCGGGCTGGCGGTGATCGCCGGGCTGATCGGCGGCGGCGGCTACGGCACATTCGTCTTTCAGGGCCTCAACCAGACCGCCACGGACCTCATCTTGCTGGGCGCCCTGCCCACGGTTCTGATGGCGCTCGTCTCTGCCGTCGTCATGGACATCCTCGTGGACCTCACCCGCCGCACCCCGGAGCGCCCCACATGATCGAGATCGACAAGCTCACCAAGACCTATGGCGAAACCCGCGCCGTCGATGCCGTCTCGATGACCGTCGAGACCGGCACGATCACCGCCATTGTCGGCACCTCCGGCTCGGGCAAGACGACGCTGCTGCGGATGATCAACCGGCTGGTCGAGCCCACCTCCGGCGAGGTCCGGATCAATGGCGAGCCCACCCACGCGCTCAAACCCCATATCCTGCGCCGCCGCATCGGCTATGCCATTCAGGGCCACGGGCTCTTTCCCCACCACTCGGTCGCGCGCAACATCGCCGCCGTCCCCGATCTGCTGGGCTGGCCCAAGGACAAGACCGCAGCGCGGGTCGACGAGCTGCTCACCCTCTTTGGCATGGAGCCCGCCGACTTCCGCGAGCGTTTCCCCGCCGAGCTTTCGGGCGGCCAGCAGCAGCGCGTCGGCGTCGCCCGCGCGCTGGCCTCGCGCCCCGATCTTCTGCTGATGGACGAGCCCTTTGGCGCGCTCGACCCGATCATCCGCACCCGCGCGCAGGCCGACCTCAAGGACATCCAACGCAAGCTCGGCTCGACGATCATGCTGGTGACCCACGACATGGACGAGGCGATCAGCCTCGGCGACCGGGTCGCGGTGATGGATGGCGGCAAGCTGGTGCAATACGGCCCACCCGACGAGATCGTTGCCAGCCCCGCCACGCGCTTTGTCGCCGATATGGTGGGCGATGCCGAGCGGCCCATGCGGCTGCTGTCGCTGATCCCCGCCGCCGACCTGGCCGAGGACGGCGCCGCCGAGGGCAGCCCCCTGCCCGCCGGAGCCAGCCTGCGCGAGGCGCTGTCGGCCTGCCTCTGGAGCGGGCGCGAGGCGGTGCCGGTCGAACGTGAGGGCCAGCCCGCGGGCCGGGTCACGCTGGCGGCGATCCGGGCCCGTGCGGAGCGGCACGCGTGAAACCGGGGCTGATCCTGCGCGCAGCGCTCGTTCTGCTGCTGCTGGCATTGGTGCTGAAGCCCGGCCTCTTCGAGCCGGTCTTTGCGCCTTTCGCGCCGGAAAACGGCCCGGTGATCTACACCCGCAGCTCGCTGCTGTCGCTCTCGCTGAGCCACCTTGGCCTTGTCGCGGCCGCCTCGCTGGCGGCCACGCTGGTGGCGGTGACGCTGGCGATCCTCGTCACCCGCCCCGCGGGCGCGGCCTTCCGCCCGCTGTCGCGCACCATCACCAACGTCGGCCAGACCTTCCCGCCGGTCGCGGTGCTGGCGCTGGCGGTCCCGGCGCTCGGCTTCGGCGCCGGGCCGACGCTGGTGGCGCTGTTTCTCTATGGGCTGCTGCCGATCTTCGAGAACGCCATGACCGGGCTCTCGACCCTGCCGCCCACCACCATGGAGGCGGCGCGCGGCATCGGGCTCGACCGGCGGCAACGGCTGCTGCAGGTCGAACTGCCGCTGGCCGCGCCGGTGATCCTTGCGGGCATCCGCCTGTCGGTGGTCATCGCCCTCGGCACCGCCACCATCGGCTCGACCGTGGCAGCGCGGACCCTCGGCGAGGTGATCATCGCCGGGCTGCTTACCAGCAACACCGCCTTCGTGCTGCAGGGCGGGCTGATCGTCGGGCTGTTCGCGGTGCTGATCTATGACGCGCTGGTGCAGCTCGAGAAGCATCTGGCGCGCCGCATGGGCCGCGGATGACCCCGGTCACCAGACAAGCCACCAGACCAGCCACCCCACCGGCGATCTGACAAAAAGAATCGCCCATCTGCCTGTGAATGCGGCAAGTTGCACCCCCGGCCAGCCCCGATCACGGCGATGGGAAAGCCGCTTTGTGGCAAAAAGCATACGCTGGCATACATCCACCAATTCACTGACATTTAACGACTTTATCGCAACCATGCCGCGTGGTCAGGCGGGACGGCATGAAATTGCTGCCGCGCAGCGCCCTTGCGCGCCGGCGGCAGAGACCTTACGCAAACGTCGGACTTCACAAATGGAGCGGAGAACAGATCCATGGCCAGACCCAAGATCGCCCTCATCGGCGCGGGACAGATTGGCGGCACGCTTGCACACCTCGCGGCCCTGAAGGAACTCGGCGACGTCGTGCTCTTCGACATCTCGGAAGGCACTCCCGAAGGCAAAGCCCTCGACATCGCAGAGTCGGGCCCCTCGGAAGGCTTCGACGCCAAGCTCAAGGGCACCCAGGACTACGCTGACATCGCCGGCGCCGACGTCTGCATCGTGACCGCGGGCGTTCCGCGCAAGCCGGGCATGAGCCGCGACGACCTGCTGGGCATCAACCTCAAGGTGATGAAATCGGTCGGCGAAGGCATCCGCGACAACGCCCCCGACGCTTTCGTCATCTGCATCACCAACCCGCTCGACGCGATGGTCTGGGCGCTGCAGAAGTTCTCGGGCCTGCCCGCGCACAAGGTCTGCGGCATGGCTGGTGTGCTCGACTCGGCCCGCTTCCGCCACTTCCTGTCGGTGGAATTCGACGTGTCGATGAAAGACGTCACCGCCTTCGTTCTGGGCGGCCACGGCGACACGATGGTTCCCTCGGTGCGTTACTCGACCGTTGCCGGCATCCCGCTGCCGGATCTGGTCGACATGGGCTGGACCACGCAGGAGAAGCTGGACGCCATCGTGCAGCGCACCCGTGACGGCGGCGCAGAGATCGTTGGCCTGCTGAAGACCGGCTCGGCCTTCTACGCACCGGCAACCTCGGCGATCGAGATGGCCGAAGCTTACCTCAAAGACCAGAAGCGCGTCCTGCCCTGCGCGGCGATGTGCGAAGGCGAGTTCGGCCTCGACGGCATGTATGTGGGCGTGCCCACCGTGATCGGCGCTGGCGGCATCGAGAAGATCGTCAACATCAAGCTCACCAAAGAAGAGCAAGAGATGTTCGACAAGTCGGTCGCAGCCGTGAAGGGCCTCGTCGAGGCCTGCAAAGGCATCGACGGCTCTCTGGCATAAGCCATCCGGCCCGCCCAAGGGCCAGAGCAGACAGTCCAAGCCCCGGCGCGCTCGCGTGCCGGGGCTTTTTCGTTGCGCCTCTCCTCAAACGACGTGCGTCAGCGCCGCTCAGTTCGGCCCCCTCACAGCGCGATCCGCGGTCAAAGCGCGACGATCCGCCGCTTCGCTGGCGCTTGACCTCCCAGCGCGCGCCGGGTGGCCAGCCATGCTATCCTGCCCATCAAACGGGCACCGCGCTGATTCCCGCGACGCACGGCGCTAACAGGATCCCACATTCCCGAGATTTGTGATCACGCTTTTTCCGGGCGTGATCACAACGGCGAAAAAATCTCGCAAATCTTCGCCGAAAGGCAAAAATCCCTTCGCGTGCTGCGATATGCGGGCGTATACCCACCCCGAAATCGCAGCAAGACGGGAAGAGTCTTCCATGAACATCCATGAATATCAGGCGAAAGCGCTCCTGCGCGAATACGGCTGCCCGGTTTCGGACGGCCGTGTCGTGCTCAGCGCCAACGAAGCCAAGACCGCTGCAGGCGAGCTCGACGGTCCGCTCTGGGTCGTCAAGGCGCAGATCCACGCCGGCGGCCGCGGCAAGGGCTCGTTCAAGGAAGCCGAAGCTGGTGAGAAGGGCGGCGTCCGTCTTGCCAAGTCGGTGGAAGAGGCGGCCGAAGAGGCCAAGAAGATGCTCGGCAAGACGCTGGTGACCCACCAGACCGGCCCCGCCGGCAAGCAGGTCAACCGCATCTACATCGAAGACGGTTCGGACATCGAGCGCGAGCTCTATCTCGCCCTGCTCGTCGACCGCGTGACCAGCCGCGTCTCCTTCGTCTGCTCGACCGAGGGCGGCATGGACATCGAGGAGGTCGCAGCCTCGACCCCCGAGAAAATCCTCTCCTTCTCCGTCGACCCGGCCACCGGCTACCAGCCGTTCCACGGCCGCCGCGTCGCCTTTGCTCTCGGCCTTGAAGGCGCTGCCATGAAGCAGTGCGTCAAGCTGATGGGCCAGCTCTACAAGGCCTTCATCGAGAAGGACATGGAGATGCTGGAGATCAACCCGCTGATCCTCATGCCCGGTGGCAGCCTCAAGGTGCTCGACGCGAAGCTCGGCTTCGACGGCAACGCCATGTACCGCCAGCCCGACATCGCCAACCTGCGCGACGAGACCGAGGAAGACGCCAAGGAACTCGAAGCCTCCAAGTACGACCTCAACTACATCGCTCTGGATGGTGAGATCGGCTGCATGGTGAACGGCGCGGGCCTCGCGATGGCCACGATGGACATCATCAAGCTCTACGGCGCAGAACCGGCCAACTTCCTCGACGTGGGTGGCGGCGCCACCAAAGAGAAGGTGACCGAGGCGTTCAAGATCATCACCTCTGACGACAACGTCAAAGGCATCCTGGTGAACATCTTCGGCGGCATCATGCGCTGCGACGTGATCGCCGAGGGCGTCATCGCCGCGGTGAAGGAAGTGGGCCTGCAGGTTCCGCTCGTCGTCCGCCTCGAAGGCACCAACGTGGAGCTCGGCAAGAAGATCATCAACGAGTCCGGTCTCGACGTGATCGCCGCCGACAACCTCTCCGACGGCGCCGAGAAGATCGTGAAAGCGGTCAAGGGCTGATCATGCGCAAGCTTTCGTTCGTCCTCCTCCTCCTGGCAGCCGGGTGCTCCGAAGCATCCCGCCCTGCCTCCGAGGCAGCAATTGTCGGTGGAGATAACGCTTATCTCTACCAGACCGGCGCGGTCGAGACGAACGGAGGCGGCATGGTTCTGGGCTGCCACGAGCCGGGTGCTCAGTTGGTGACCACGGCCGAAGGGCACAGAAGTTGCGTCAATGTCTCGGGGGCACACCTCGAGGTTGGCAGCACCGACCCCTTCGATCCTCTGGTCATTGACCGCCTGACGCAGCAGGCGAACCAGACGGGCCAGGACCAAGCCTACACGAACGGCATCTACACCGTGACCGTCGGTCCCAAATCTTGAAGAACCTCTGGCACGGGGTCACCCCCGGCCGCCAAACATTCAATTCAGGAGAACGCCACAATGGCAGTCCTCGTTGACGAAAATACCAAAGTCATCTGTCAGGGCCTGACCGGCTCGCAGGGCACCTTCCACACCGAGCAGGCCATCGCCTACGGCACCAAGATGGTCGGCGGCGTGACCCCCGGCAAAGGCGGCCAAGAGCACCTCGGCCTGCCCGTGTTCAACTCGGTCCACGAAGCCAAGCACGTGACCGAAGCCAACGCGTCGGTGATCTACGTGCCCCCGCCCTTCGCCGCGGACTTCGATCCTCGAGGCGATCGACGCCGGCATCGAGCTGATCATCTGCATCACCGAGGGCATCCCGGTGCTCGACATGATGAAGGTGAAGCGCGCGCTGGTGGACAGCAAGTCGCGTCTCATCGGCCCGAACTGCCCGGGTGTCATCACCCCGGACGCCTGCAAGATCGGCATCATGCCCGGCCACATCCACAAGCGTGGCTCGGTCGGCGTTGTGTCGCGCTCGGGCACGCTCACCTATGAAGCCGTGAAGCAGACCACCGACATGGGCCTCGGCCAGTCGTCGGCTGTCGGCATCGGCGGCGACCCCATCAAGGGCACCGAACACATCGACGTGCTCGACATGTTCCTCGACGATCCGGAAACCGAATCCATCATCATGATCGGTGAGATCGGTGGCTCGGCCGAAGAAGAAGCCGCCGAGTTCCTCAAGGAGCAGAAGAAAAAAGGCCGCTGGAAGCCGACCGCTGGCTTCATCGCGGGCCGCACGGCCCCTCCGGGCCGCCGCATGGGCCACGCTGGCGCGATCGTCGCCGGTGGCAAAGGCGGCGCCGAGGACAAGATCGAAGCGATGAAATCGGCAGGTATCGTCGTGGCAGACAGCCCGGCGACGCTTGGTGAGGCTGTCATGAAAGCCATCAAGGGCTAAATAGCACTCAGCAGGGCGGGTCCGCCCGCCCTGCGCCCCCGAAAGTTCCGCTCAAGGGTTCCGGCCCGCAGAGCATCCGGAGCATCATGACGGGGGCCTTTACCCAAAGGCCCCTCTCCTGCTGCTTCAACGATCGGTCAGAAAGGAATGCGCGCGATGACGGATCAAGGCTCGAATGACCAGTTCCACGCCCTCAGCTTTATGCAGGGCGCGAACGCGGAATATCTCGAACAGATGTATGCTCGCTATGCCGATGACCCCAATGCGGTCGACGAGGCATGGAGCGAGTTCTTCAAACAACTTGGCGACGACGAAACCAGCGTGAAGGCCGAGGCGAAAGGCGCGTCCTGGGAGCGTGCCGATTGGCCGCCGACCCCGAACGACGACCTGACCGCCGCGATCACCGGCGAATGGCCGATGGTGCCCGCCGCCGAGGCAAAGGGCGCGGGCAAGAAGATCGCCGCCAAGGCCGCCGAAAAGGGCGTCGAGGTCACCGACGATCAGGTCAAGCGCGCCGTGCTCGACTCGATCCGTGCGCTGATGATCATCCGCGCGCACCGTATCCGCGGCCACCTCGCCGCCGATCTCGATCCGCTGGGCCTGCACGGCCGCGAGCCGCACCCCGAGCTCGACCCCAAGGCATACGGCTTCACCGACGCCGACATGGATCGCCCGATCTTCATCGACAATGTGCTCGGCCTGCAGGTCGCCTCGATGCGCGAGATCATGGGCGTGCTCAAGCGCACCTATTGCGGCACCTTCGCGCTGCAGTACATGCACATCTCGGACCCCGAGCAGTCGGCATGGCTGAAAGAGCGGATCGAGGGCTACGGCAAGGAAGTGAAGTTCACCCGTGAAGGGCGCCGCGCCATCCTCAACAAGATGGTCGAGGCAGAGGGCTTCGAGAAGTTCCTGCACGTCAAATACATGGGCACCAAGCGCTTCGGCCTCGACGGCGGCGAGAGCTTGATCCCGGCGCTCGAGCAGATCATCAAGCGCGGCGGCGCGCTCGGCATCAAAGAGATCGTCTTCGGCATGCCGCACCGCGGCCGCCTGTCGGTGCTCGCCAACGTGCTGCAAAAGCCCTACCGCGCGATCTTCAACGAATTCCAGGGCGGCTCGTTCAAGCCCGAGGACGTTGATGGCTCGGGCGACGTGAAATACCACCTCGGCGCCTCCTCGGACCGCACCTTCGACGAGAACGAGGTGCACCTGTCGCTGACCGCCAACCCCTCGCACCTCGAGGCGGTGAACCCGGTCGTTCTGGGCAAGGTCCGCGCCAAGCAGGACCAGCTCGGCGACACCGAGCGCGCGCAGGTTCTGCCGGTGCTGCTGCACGGCGACGCGGCCTTCGCGGGTCAGGGCGTCGTGGCCGAATGCTTCGCGCTTTCGGGTCTGCGCGGCCACCGCACCGGCGGCACCATCCACGTCGTGGTGAACAACCAGATCGGCTTCACCACCGCGCCGCACTTCTCGCGCTCCTCGCCCTACCCCACCGACAACGCGCTGGTGGTCGAGGCGCCGATCTTCCACGTCAACGGCGACGATCCCGAAGCCGTGGTGCACGCTGCCAAGGTCGCGACCGAGTTCCGCCAGAAGTTCGGCAAGGACGTGGTCATCGACATCTTCTGCTACCGCCGGTTTGGTCACAACGAGGGCGACGAGCCCATGTTCACCAACCCGATCATGTACAAGAAGATCAAGCAGCAGAAGACCACGCTGACGCTCTACACCGATCGCCTCGTCAAGGACGGGCTGATCCCCGAGGGCGAGATCGAAGACATGAAGGCGGCCTTCCAGTCGCACCTCAACGAAGAGTTCGAGGCGGGCAAGACCTACAAGCCGAACAAGGCCGACTGGCTCGATGGCCGTTGGTCGCATCTCGACGCGCAGAAGGAAGGCAACTACCAGCGCGGCGAAACCGCCCTGAAGGAAGAGACGCTCGCCGAGATCGGCACCGGTCTGACCACCGTCCCCGAGGGCTTCCCGCTGCACAAGACCGTGGGCCGTTTCCTCGATGCCCGCTCGAAGATGTTCGAAAGCGGCAAGGGCTTTGACTGGGCGACCGGCGAAGCGCTGGCCTTCGGCTCGCTGCTCACCGAGGGCTACCCGGTGCGCCTTGCCGGTCAAGACAGCACGCGCGGCACCTTCTCGCAGCGCCACTCGGGCCTGATCAACCAAGACAACGAAGACCGTTACTACCCGCTCAACAACATCCGCGAAGGTCAGGCCCGTTACGAGGTCATCGACTCCGCGCTGTCGGAATATGCGGTCTCGGGCTTCGAATATGGCTACTCGCTGGCCGAGCCCAACGCGCTCGTGCTGTGGGAAGCGCAGTTCGGCGACTTCGCCAACGGCGCGCAGATCATGTTCGACCAGTTCATCTCGTCGGGCGAAAGCAAGTGGCTGCGCATGTCGGGCCTCGTGTGCCTGCTGCCGCATGGCTACGAGGGTCAGGGCCCCGAGCACTCCTCGGCCCGTCTCGAGCGCTTCCTGCAGATGTGCGGTCAGGACAACTGGATCGTGGCCAACGTCTCGACCCCGGCCAACTACTTCCACATCCTGCGCCGCCAGCTGCACCGCAGCTACCGCAAGCCGCTGATCATGATGACGCCGAAATCGCTTCTGCGTCACAAGCTGGCGGTCTCCGAGGCCAAGGACTTCACCACCGGCTCCTCGTTCCACCGCGTCCTCTGGGACAGCGCGGAGTTGGGCGAGAGCAGCACCAAGCTGGTGGCCGACGACAAGATCAAGCGCGTCGTGATGTGCTCGGGCAAGGTCTACTACGACCTGCTCGAAGAGCGCGACGCCCGCGGCATCGACGATGTCTACCTGCTGCGGATCGAGCAGTTCTACCCCTTCCCGGCGATCTCGCTGGTCAAGGAGCTGGAACGCTTCAAGGGCGCCGAGATGATCTGGTGTCAGGAAGAGCCCAAGAACCAGGGCGCCTGGACCTTCATCGAGCCCAACATCGAATGGGTGCTGGGGCGTATCGACGCCACGCACAAGCGGCCGGTCTATGTCGGTCGCGCCACCTCGGCCTCGCCCGCAACGGGTCTGGCCAGCCAGCACAAGGCACAGCAAGAGGCGCTTGTGAACGAAGCGCTGACCATCGAAGGGAAATGAAGCGATGACGACCGAAGTGCGCGTCCCCACGCTGGGCGAATCCGTGACCGAAGCCACGGTGGCCACCTGGTTCAAGAAACCCGGCGATTCCGTCGCCGTTGACGAGATGCTCTGCGAGCTCGAGACCGACAAGGTGACCGTCGAGGTCCCCTCGCCCGTCGCTGGCGTGCTCGAAGACATCGTCGCCAAGGAAGGTGACACCGTGGGCGTGGACGCCCTGCTGGCCAATGTCGCCCCCGCTGGCGAAGCTGGCTCGACCACCGTCGAAGAGCGTCCCTCGGCCAAGGCCGAAGCGGCGCCCGCCGCCTCGGGCGGCGGCGAAGAGGTCAAGGTGATGGTCCCCACGCTGGGCGAGTTGGTCTCCGAGGCCACCGTCGCCACCTGGTTCAAGAAGGTCGGTGACAGCGTCGCCGCCGACGAGATGCTCTGCGAGCTGGAAACCGACAAAGTGTCGGTCGAGGTTCCCGCGCCCGCCGCTGGCACGTTGACCGCGATCCTCGCCGAGGAAGGCGCCACCGTTCAGGCCGGCGGCCAGCTCGCCGTGCTCGGCGGCGCCTCGGGCGCTGTCGATCCCACCGCCGGGCAGACCACCCAGTACGACACGCCGCCCGCAGGCGACGCCAACGGCTCCAAGGACATCGAGGACGCCCCGGCGGCCAAGAAAGCCATGGCCGAGGCTGGCATCGGCCGCGATCAGGTTCAGGGCTCGGGCAAAGACGGCCGCGTCATGAAGCATGACGTCTCCGCCGCGCTTTCGGCTGCCAAATCGGCACCGGCTCCGGCCGCCCCGGCTCAGGCCAAGCGCGCCCCGAGCCCGGCAGAGGACGCCGCCCGCGAAGAGCGCGTCAAGATGACCCGCCTGCGCCAGACCATCGCCAAGCGCCTCAAGGACGCGCAGAACACCGCGGCCATGCTGACCACCTACAACGAGGTGGACATGACCGAGGTGATGGCGCTGCGTTCGCAGTACAAGGACCTCTTCGAGAAGAAGCATGGCGCCCGTCTCGGCTTCATGTCCTTCTTCACCAAGGCCTGCGTGCACGCGCTGAAAGAAGTCCCCGAGGTGAACGCCGAGATCGACGGCACCGATGTGGTCTACAAGAACTTCGTGCACATGGGCATCGCCGCCGGCACGCCGCAGGGCCTCGTGGTTCCGGTGCTGCGCGACGTCGACCAGAAGTCCTTTGCCGAGATCGAGCTGGAGATCGCCGAGAAGGGCAAGCGCGCCCGTGACGGCAAGCTGTCGATGGCCGAGATGCAGGGCGGCACCTTCACCATCTCCAACGGTGGTGTCTACGGCTCGCTGATGTCCTCGCCGATCCTCAACCCCCCGCAGTCGGGCATCCTCGGCATGCACAAGATCCAGGACCGTCCGATGGTCGTCAACGGCGAGATCAAGATCCGCCCGATGATGTACCTCGCGCTCAGCTACGATCACCGCATCGTCGACGGCAAGGGCGCCGTGACCTTCCTGGTCCGCATCAAGGAAGCGCTCGAGGATCCGCGCCGCCTGCTGATGGATCTCTGATCCAGCTTGGGGCGCCCGCCGGACGCGGCGCGCCCCGAAAGACATTCGTTCCGCCCGGATCTCCGGATCCTCGCATCCCCGGGCGGGACCCACAGCGCCGATATATCTGCGATGGAGGTCCCGATGAGCCAGCAGCTCCTGCTCCGCTACGACAGTTTCGACCGCACCCGCTTTGATGACGAGGCGGAAAACCGCGCCAACGCCGGGCTCACCCTGCTGCAGCTCTGGCTTGAGGACAGCGCGGCGCATTGGGCGCTTTTCTCCGTCAACGACATCGACAAGGCCAAGAGCTGGCTCAAGCAGGACGCGGCGCTCGGCCACGCTCCCGCCGCAGCGCATTTCCTGAGCACCGCCTGAGCCGCCGATGACGCCCGAACTTTTCGCACTCACCCTCGCCGCATTGCTGCAGGTCGCGCAGATGGCGCTCTATTCCGTGCTCGCGCAACGTCAGGTCGGCCGCGCCTACGCGGTCTCGCCGCGCGACGAGGGACGCGAGCTTACCGGCCTTGCGGCCCGCGCGCAGCGCGCCATGAACAACCATTTCGAAGGGCTGATCCTCTTCACCATCGCGGTGATGGTGGTGACCTATTCCGATCAGGGCGGCAGCGGCTCCGCGCTCTGCGCGCTGACCTATCTTGTCGCCCGCGTGCTCTATGTCCCCGCCTATCTCTTCGGCTGGGCGCCGTGGCGCTCGCTGATCTGGGCGGTGGGCCTGCTGGCCACCGTGCTGATGCTGCTCGGAGCGCTGCTATGACCGCGCCCCGCCCCGCTCTTCGTCTAGAGAAAAATATCCCGGGGGACGTCCACCGCAGGTGGACGGGGGGCAGCGCCCCCGCCGTCCCCTCCGCTTTCGAATATGCATGGATTGTGCATGCGATGTGCATGCCCCGTGCCCCCAGAATTACCCGATAGGAGACCCCAATGGCACAATACGACGTCATCGTGATCGGCGCCGGCCCGGGCGGCTATGTGGCCGCCATCCGCTGCGCCCAGCTCGGCCTGAAAA
The DNA here is from genome assembly GCF_056158605.1 of Salipiger sp. ABN3_019. Taxonomy (NCBI): domain Bacteria; kingdom Pseudomonadati; phylum Pseudomonadota; class Alphaproteobacteria; order Rhodobacterales; family Roseobacteraceae; genus Salipiger; species Salipiger sp. ABN3_019. The sequence goes on along the minus strand of NZ_JBSWTP010000009.1, from coordinate 1,320,752 downwards.
CCGCCTGCGTGGAGGGCCGCGAGACCCTCGGCGGCACCTGCCTCAACGTGGGCTGCATCCCCTCCAAGGCGCTGCTGCACGCCTCGCACCAGCTGCATGAGGCAGAGCATAACTTCGCCAAGATGGGCCTCAAGGGCGCCGCGCCCAAGGTCGATTGGAAGCAGATGCTCGCCTATAAGGACGACGTGATCGGCCAGAACACCAAGGGCATCGAGTTCCTGTTCAAGAAGAACAAGGTCGACTGGCTCAAGGGCTGGGGCTCGATCCCCGAGGCCGGCAAGGTCAAGGTCGGTGACGAAGTGCACGAGGCCAAGAACATCATCATCGCCACCGGCTCGGTGCCCGCTTCCGTGCCGGGCGCAGAGGTCGAGGTCGACGAAAAGACCGTCGTCACCTCCACCGGCGCGCTGGAACTTGGCAAGATTCCCAAGAAGATGGTCGTCATCGGCGCTGGCGTGATCGGCCTCGAGATGGGCTCGGTCTACGCCCGCCTCGGCACCGAGGTCGAGGTGATCGAATTCCTCGACGCCATCACCCCCGGCATGGACGCCGAGGTGCAGAAGACCTTCCAGCGCATGCTGTCGAAGCAGGGCCTGAAGTTCACCATGGGCGCGGCTGTCTCCAAGGTCGAGACCAAGGGCGGCAAGGCCACGGTCAGCTACAAGCTGCGCAAGGACGACAGTGAGCATTCCACCGAAGCCGACGTGGTGCTCTGCGCCACCGGCCGCGCGCCCTACACCGACGGGCTCGGCCTCGAGGCGCTCGGCGTGAAGCTGACCAAGCGCGGCCAGATCGAGACCGACGGCCACTGGCAGACCGCCGTGAAGGGCGTCTACGCCATCGGCGACGCCATCGAAGGCCCGATGCTGGCCCATAAGGCCGAAGACGAAGGCATGGCCTGCGCCGAGGTCATCGCCGGCAAGGCGGGTCATGTGAACTACGAGGTCATCCCGGGCGTGATCTACACCCACCCCGAGGTCGCCACGGTCGGCAAGACCGAGCAGCAGCTCAAGGAAGAAGGCCGCGCCTATAAGGTCGGCAAGTTCTCCTTCATGGGCAATGGCCGCGCCAAGGCCGTGTTTGCCGGCGAGGGCTTCGTGAAGCTGATCGTCGACAAGGAAACCGACCGCGTGCTCGGCTGCCACATCATCGGCCCGTCGGCAGGTGACCTGATTCACGAGATCTGCGTGGCGATGGAATTCGGCGCCTCCGCCGAGGACGTCGCGCTGACCTGCCACGCTCACCCGACCTTCTCGGAAGCGGTGCGCGAAGCGGCGCTGGCCTGCGGCGACGGCGCGATCCACGCCTGATCGCCTCGCCTGAGGAATGCAAAGGCCCCCGAGCGCTGCTCGGGGGCCTTTTGTTTTGGGCTGCCCGAAGGCGAAACCGAAAGCGAACCGGAAAGCCACGGTTTCAACCTGTGTTTGCCGCGACGTCACAGCGTCCTTGCCGGATCGTGAAAACGGGGAGTAAACTCAACCTAGGAACGATTATTTCTCGCCATTTCGCGCCACCCGGACCCGATCTTTTCCGGTCATTCAGCAGGGAACCGATTTCATGTCCAAACTCGCCCTCACCTCCGCACTGGCCCTGATCTTGGCCGCGCCCGCTGCCTTTGCGCAAAGCGGCGATCAGGATCTCTCGACAGCAGCCAGCGACCCGACAGCCTCGCTCACTGCATATGTGTTCCAGAATTTCTACACGTCGCAGTATCACGGGCTTGACGACGAAGACGGCAATAAGCTGCAGTTCCGCATGGCGGTGCCCTATGAGCTCGGCGGCACCAGCAACATCTTCCGCCTGACCCTGCCCTATCTGACCAGCAGTCCCAGCGACAACACCGGCTTTTCCGACGCGACGGTCTTCAACCTGACCACGTTCAACCAAAGCTGGGGGCGTTTTGGCGTCGGTGCCGTTGCGCTCATTCCCAGCGGCGACGACGACCTCAGCGCCGAACGCTGGGGGCTTGGTCCGGCGGCGGGTTTCATGGCGCAGGCGAACTGGGGCATCTGGGGCGTGTTCAACCAGAACATCATCGACATGGGCGGAGACGCCGACCGCGATCCGGTCGACCTGTCGATCATCCAGCCCATCGTCAACGTCTCGATGGCTGACGGCTGGTCGGTCGGCACGTCGGATATGTCGATCACCTACGACTGGGACGCCGAGGAATGGGTCAGCCTGCCGCTCGGTGTGCAGCTCAACAAGCTGGTCACCATGGGCACCACGCCGGTGCAGTTCGGCCTGAGCTACGAGTATAACTTCTACGACGACGGCAATGGCCCCGAGGACACCTTCGGCTTCACCATGAAGATCCTCGTCCCTTAAGCCCAGTGCGCTGAACCCTGTGCCCTGAGCCCTGTCTGCCGCCCCGCGCCTACCAGAGCGTGGCGGCAGCCCGAGCAGGCCATTCGCGATCATAGGCTTCGCCGTCGGTGGCGCCCTGCGTCGCTTCGGCGAGGAACTGGCCGATGGTCGGCAGATCGGCGCTTTCGTCCTTGCCCGACCATGTGCCTGCCCGCATCAGCGCACGGGCGCATTGGGTGTAAATCTCGGAAATCTCGATGATTGCCACGGTTGCGGGCAGCCGGCCCTTCTTTTCGAAGCGCCCGCGCATCCCCTCGTCATCGGTCAGCCACGCGGTGCCGTTCACCCGCACCACATTGGTGCTGCCGGGGACGAAGAACATCAGCGACACGCGCCCGTCCTCGACGATGTTGCGCAGCGAGTTGAGCCGGTTGTTGCCGCGCCAGTCGGGCATCGCCAGCGTGCCGGGATCAAGCTCCAGCACCACCGGGCCATCGTCGCCGCGCGGCGAGCCATCGGTGCCGCTCGCGCCGACGGTTGTCAGCACGCAAAGCTTTGACGCCTCGATCCAGCGCCGGTAAAGCGGCGTCATCCGCCGCACCACCTTGTCGAGCGCCGCCCCCGCTGGCGCGCCGTAAAGCGCCTCGAGCTCGTCTATCGTGTCAATCCTGCGCAAATCCCGCCTCCTTCAGCAAACGGTCAGAGGCCGCCTCGACCTCGGCTTCGAGCTTGGCGAGAAACGCCTTGTTCGGCATCCCCGGCTCGATCACCGGCAGAAATTCCACCACCGCTGTGCCGGGCTTGCGGTAAATGCCGCGCTTGGGCCAGAACACGCCGACATTGGTCGCCACCGGCACGCAGGCCTCGCCGCTCTGACCATAAAGGATCGCGGCGCCCACCTTGTAAGGCAGTTTCACCCCCGGCGGCACGCGGGTGCCCTGCGGGTAGATGATCAGCTGTCCGGGGTGCTCTTCGGCGCTTTTCTTCACATCCGCGACCATCTTCGAGATCGCCGCCCCGCGCTTGCCACGGTTGACCGGCACGCAGCCGATGCGGGTGGCGTATTGGCCAAGGACCGGGGTGAACAGAAGCTCGCGCTTCATCACGAATTTGCCCGCGGGCACCGCGCCGAACAGCAAGATGATGTCGAAAAAGCTCTGGTGCTTGGCGGCGATGATCAGCTCGCCCTGCGGGATCGGGCCGCGAACCTCGCTCTTGAGGCCGACCATCCACGCCGCCGTCCAGCGCACCCAGCGGCACCAGCTGACGCAGGCGACGCGCGCACCGCGGCTTGAAAACAGCGCCCATGGAAAGAGCAGCAGACCGATCACCGCCATGGCGAAATAGGCTTGCCCGATGAATATCAGCGAGCGGATCCATTGCAGCGCGTAGGCCATCAGCTCAAATCTCCAAGCACCCGGCGCGCGGCGATCGCCGTCGCGGCAAAGGCCACTGCCGCCGTCAGCACGGGCACCAAGAGCGGGAACACCCAGTGCCAGCCGACGAAGGACAGGCCGGTCAGAAAGCCCGCGGTCTCATCGCTCGCGGGCATCAGCAGCAGCGCGCCAATGCCGAGCGCCGCGCCCACCGCCGCGCCGCCAAGCGCCCGCAGGGTGAAGCGGCGCACGAAGGCGCGCGCGATATAGGCATCGGTAGCGCCGACCAGACGCAACACGGTGATCACCTGCGCATTGGCGGCCAGCGCGGCATTGGCCGCCAGCGTCACCATTGCCGCCACCGCGCCCGCGATCAGCAGGATCGACACCGCGCCCAGCAGCCGCAGCCGCCCCGCAGCCGCCACCAGCGGGCGGCGCCAGCGGGTGTGGTCATCCAGGACCGCGCCGGGCACTTCGGCCTGCAGGCGCAGGCGCAGACCGGCGGGCTCATAGCCCTCGGCGTCCTCGATCACCTCGATCAACTGCGGCACCGGCAAATCGGCCAGCGGCAGATCAGGCCCGAACCACGGCTCGAGCAGCGCCTGCTGCTCTTCCTCGCTCAGCGCCCGCGCCGAGGCCACGCCCGGCGTCTGCGCCAGCAGCCGCAGCGCCGCCTCGGTCTGCTGCGCCTGCTGCCCCGCCGGGGCCGAGATGCGTACGGTGGAGGCGCGCGCCAGTTCCTCGCCCCAGCTGTCGGCCAGCCGCCCCGCCGCCAGCGAGAGCGCCAGCGCAAAGACCGCCAGAAACGCCATGGCGGCGGCGGCAAACAGCGTCAGCCGCGCGGTGAAGCCGGTTGGCGGTACGACCCGGTCCGCGCCTTTGTCGCCATGGGTCAGCGCCCCGAGGGAATCCCGCACCAGCCTCACAGATCGGCCCCCGCAGCCTGCAGCCGCCGGTTCGAGATGCGCAGCACCCGCGCCTGCACCTGGCTCTTGGCCGAGCGGATCAGGCCAAGGTCGTGCGTGGCGATGAGAATGGTCTTGCCCATCCGGTTCAGCTCCACCAGCAGCCGCAGCAGACGCTGCGACATCTCCCAATCGACGTTGCCGGTGGGTTCGTCGGCAAGGATCACCTCGGGCGACATGATCACCGCGCGCGCCAGCGCAGCACGCTGCCGCTCACCGCCCGACAGCTCTGGCGGCAGCGCCTCGGCGCGGCTCTTCAGCCCGACCCAGGTCATCAGCTCGACGAGGTTCTGCGTCAGATCCGGACCACCCTCGCCCGCCACGGTCAGCGGCAGCGCGACATTCTCCGCCACCGACAGATGGTCGAGAAACTGGCAGTCCTGATGCACCACACCGATGCGGCGGCGGCTCATCGCGATGGCGTCGCGGTCCATGCGCCGCACGTCCTCACCAAACAGCCGCGCATGGCCGGAGGTGGGCACAAGCGCGCCATAGCAGAGCTTCAGCAGCGTGGTCTTGCCGGCGCCCGACGGCCCTGTCAGAAAGTGGAACGACCCGGGTGCCAGCTGCAGCGTGAGCCCGCTCAGCAGCTCGCCCCCGCCGTAGCTGTAGGCCACATTGTCCAGTTCGATCACGCCCGCGCGCCCCCGGTAAAAACGATGCCCTGTTGTGCCCGAGCCGCGACGCAGTTGCAATCCGCCGCTCCCCGGGAAATTTGGCTTTCGCGCTCGCCCACGGCAACCTATTGTCAGCAAAGGGATGTGGCCAGAACAGATGGAAAGCTCAAGATAATATGCGGCTGATTTGCCCCAATTGCGGCGCGCAATACGAGGTGCCGGTCGACGTGATCCCAACCGGTGGTCGCGACGTGCAATGCTCCGACTGCGGCCACACTTGGTTTCAGCTCCACCCCGACGATGCGCCCGGTGATCTGGGTGATGATCTGGGCGGTGAACTTTCCGGTGATCCGGTCGCCGAGGAGGCGTCGGCGGACGAGACGCAGAGCGCCCCCGCGAGTTACGACGATGCTCTGGACGACAGCGCCGAGCCCGCGGACTTGGGCGAGGAGCGCGATGAAGAGCCCGAGGACGCGGCAGAGGGCGACACAGCGGAAGTCGACAATTCCGAGATCGACCACGCCGGGATCAACGAATTTGCCGCCGAACTGCGCGCCGCGCTCGCCGCGCGAGATGGCTATGACGTTGAAGATCGCTCCGCGCCGCAGCCCGAGGGACGCGCCGCAGAGCCGGTGCTCGACCCGCCGCTGCCCTCCGAGGAGGTTCCCGTGCCGCGCCGGCCGTCGCGCGCTGCCCGCGGCCTCGATCCGTCGGTGGCCGAGGTGCTGCGTCAGGAAGCCGCCCGCGAAGCGCGCCGCCGCACTGACGCCGATCCGCTGGAAAGCCAGCCCGAGCTTGGCCTCGGCGCGCCCGAGGAGGATGAGGCCGCCCGCCGCGCCCGCGACGCACGCACGCATGTGGCCCGCATCCGCGGCGACGCGCCGCTGAGCGGCGCAGAGGACATCGACCCCGCCCCGGGCACCGAGGAGGAGGCTGCTGCCGAGACGGCCCACGACCCCTTCGCCCCCGAGCCCGAACATCCCGCGCTCGCCAACTCACGGCGTGAGCTGCTGCCGGACATCGAAGAGGTCAACCAGACCCTGCGCGTCTCCACCGAGCCGCGCCGGATGGAAACGGCACAGGGCCGCGCGCTCGACGCCGAAGAGGAAGAGCAACAGGGCAGCAACTTTGCCCGCGGCTTCGGTCTGATGCTGATCCTCGCGGTGCTGGCGGTGCTGATCTATGCGCTGGCGCCAGTGATCACCGGCGCCGTCCCGGCGCTCGCGCCGCTGATCGACCCATATGTCGCGGCGTTGGACGGCCTGCGGCTCTGGCTCGACGGGCAGCTTGCCGCGCTGATCGGCTGAGGCGCCGCGCGCGCCCCTTCGTCTAGATGAAAATATCCTCGGGGGAGTTCGAGGGGGCAGACAGCCCCCTCGTTAGTTACCCTCGTTCAGCGGCGCGGAAGCCGCGTCAGCCGCGGCCCTTCCACGGCACCAGCTTGCGCTCGGCCAGCCGCATCAGCATGTCGATGCCAAAGCCGATCACCCCGATCAGGATGATCCCCATGATCACGATGTCGGTCAGCTGGAACTTCGAGGCGACCATGATCATCATCCCCGCGCCTTTTTCGGCAGCCACCAGTTCGGCGGCCACCACGGTGCCCCAGCAGACGCCCATGGCGACCCGCGCGCCGGTGAAGATGTCAGGCAGCGAGTTGGGGATGATCACATGGCGCAGGATCTGCACCTTGCTGGCGCCCAGCGAATAGGCCGCGTGGACCTTCGAGATCTTCACCCCCGACACCCCAGAGCGCGCCGCGATCGCCATGATCCAGAGCGCTGCGAGGAACAGCAGGATGATCTTGCCCGCCTCGCCGATACCGGCCCAGATGATCACCAGCGGGATCAGCGCCAGCGGCGGCACCGGGCGCATGAACTCGACGATCGGGTCGAACCAGCCGCGGAACCAGTCCGACAGCCCCATGGCGTAGCCCAGCGGAATGCCGATCAGCGCACCAAAGAAGAAGCCCGCGATCACCCGGAACAGCGACCAGCCGAGGTGCTCCCAAAGCGTGCTGTCGCGGTAGCCGTCGCGGGCGATCTCCACAAGCCTAGACAGCACCGCCTCGGGCGCGGGTAGCCAGATCGGCTCCATCTGCCAGCCCTTGGCGGGCTCGAAATTCAGCGTGCCCTTGGGCGACATGCCGACGCGGCCGAACTCGGTCATGACCTCTCCGCCCGGCGCGATGGGCGTGCCGTTGACCGCCACGATGGTATGGCCCTCGTCGCGTCCGTACTCGTCGTTCTTATCCACCCGCACCAGCCCCGAGCGCCACGCGCCGACGCTGGCCGCATCATCCTTGGCCCAGCCGGTGCCGGGGTCGACCTCGGGGTCTTCGCTCTCCTCGCCCACCGGGAAGACGCGCACGGTAACGGTGGCGTCATCGGGCGCCACGCCCTCGGCTTCGGCGGTGTAGGTGAAGGTGGCATCGCCCACGAACGGCCCCGGCGCATGCAGGAACTTCGGCACCCAAGTCGAGCCGGTGAACGCCCCCCAGAGCAGGAAGATGGTCAGGATCGAGATCACGCTGGCGATGCGGCTCGGGCGCACGGCGCTCTCGTCGCCGAAGGTCACGGTCTTGCGGGCGGTGAAATCGTTGAGCGCGCGGTGCACCAGCAGTTTCACCAGCAGCCAGCTGACCACGAAGATGGCGATATAGAGGGCAAAGACGATCATGACGCGGCCCCCGCTTCGCTGCGGCCCATGATCTCTTCTTCCATGTTCCAGATCATTCCCAGGATCTCTTCGCGCGTGGTGGCGAACTCGGGGTGTTTCTTGACACCGCGCAGGTCCTGCCCGGCGCCAAGCTCGGCAAAGGGCAGACGGTATTCGCGGTGGATGCGACCCGGACGCGGCGCCATGACCAGCAGGCGCTCGCCCAGCAGCAGCGCCTCTTCGACCGAGTGGGTGATCAGGATGATCGTCTTGCCGGTCTCTTTCCAGAGCTTCAGCACGAGGCTCTGCATCTTCTCGCGGGTGAGCGCGTCGAGCGCCCCCAGCGGCTCGTCCATTAAGATCACGTCGGGATCATTGGCAAGGCAACGGGCCAGCGCCACGCGCTGCTGCATGCCGCCCGAAAGCTCGTAGACCGCCTTTTCCTTGAAGTCGCGCAGGCCCACCACGTCGAGCAGGTGATCGACGTTGGCGCCATAATCCCGCTCGCGCTGCCCGGCCATACGCGGGCCAAAGCTGACGTTGTCGCGCACGTTCATCCATTCGAAAAGCGCGCCCTGCTGGAACACCATGCCGCGCTCGGCGGCGGGGCCGCGCACCTCGTGACCATTGAGCACGATCTTCCCCTCGGTCGGCGCAAGGAAGCCCGCGACGATGTTGAGCAGCGTGGTCTTGCCGCAGCCCGAGGGCCCCAGCACCGACAACAGCTCGCCCTGCGCGAGCTCCAGCGACACGTCCTTCAGCGCCTGCACCGAACTGCCGTTGGGCAGGTCGAAGCGCATCGACAGGTTCTGGATGGATAATCCGCTCATGGTCCGCCTTTCGCAGCCTGTCGCTGCGGTTTGGGGCAGATGCCCCGTCTTGTATTTCTGTAAAGAGCGTCCCGGCGGCAGCCCCCCACCGCCGGGACAAAAGGCCCGAGGGCCTTACATCGAGCCCGCCGAGGACAGCGGGCCGGTGTTCACATGCTCGGCGTAGCTGTCGAGCGAGGCATCGATCGAGCCCGCCTCGACAAAGACATCCGCCACACCCTTCATGAACTCGGCAGCGGCGCCGCCAAGCCACTTGTCGGAAAGCTGGGTCTCGGCGTCGGGGAAGACGAAGGTGGCCAGCGTCTCGGCGGTGGCGTCCTCGTCCATGCCCGCGTCCTTGGCGATCACCGGCAGCATTTCGGCGTGGTTGGCCTCATCTGCCCACATGGCGTTCGCCTCGGCGGTCACCTTCAGGAAAGACGCCACCAGATCAGAGTTCTCGGCCACCCAGGACGCCGGGCCCGAGGTCACGTCGAACACGAGGATGCCGAGGTCTTCCTTCTCGGCGCCGGTCAGCAGCACGTTGCCATGCTCGAGCATGCGGCGCAGCGAGCCGCCCCAGCCGCAGGCCATATCGACCGAGCCCTGCGCGATGGCCGCCGCGCCATCCGGCGGCGCCATGTCGACGATCTCGAGGCTGTCGAGCGGCACACCGAAGTGGTCCATCTGCTTCAGGAAGCCGTAATGCGCGGCGGTGCCCAGCGGCACAGCGACCTTCTTGCCTTCAAGCTCGTCGGCGCTGTCCTTGTCGATCTCCAGATCGGAACGCACCACGCAGTTGTCGTTGTCGGCGTAGCTCACCGCGACGTCGAGCGCCTGCAGGTCCTGCCCTGCCGAGACGGCGACCACGAAGGGCGGCACGCCTTGGCTGACCGACAGTTGCACGTCGCCCGAGGCCATGGCGGCGGACATCGCGGTGCCGGTGTCGAAGCTCACCCAGTTGATGTCGACACCCATTTCCTCTTCATAGGTGCCCATCGCCTTGGCGTATTCGAACGGCATCGGCCATTCGAGGAAATAGCCCACGGTGATGGTCTCGGCACTGGCAGCGCCAGCCAGCAGCGCCGCGGCCCCAGCCGCCCCAAGCAGACTTTTCTTGATCGTCATCTGGTTTCTCCCGTTGTCCCGCCCCGTCTGTTTGCGCGAGGCATTTATTCGGCCCGCCCCAAGGGGCGACCGGCTCGGCCCGATCCGAACGGAAATCCTCCGCTCAATCAATGGGCAATGCCCGCATATGCAGCACTGACCCTTGGTTCGCTCAAGGCCGCTGCTCAAAACGCAGGCACCAGAGGCGAGAATTTCCCCAATAAATTCGGCCCTTCGCGGCAACTGGCCTTAACTCGCGCGAACTGGCCTTACACATGGGTGAAATCTGGCACTAAGACTTCGCTGGACTTCGGGCGCATGTGCTAGCATCCCGCATCGCGGTTCATCGCCTCTTCGCGCCGCTCCGGCGCCCGATTTGTCAGGAGACACCCCATGGATGGCACCCTCACCCAGAACGACCTGAGCCACGTGGTCGAGGCCGACAAGGCCCACGTCTGGCACCACCTGATGCAGCACAAGCAGTTCGAGACCAGCGACCCCAAGATCATCGTCGAGGGCAAGGGCATGCGCGTCTGGGACCAGACCGGGCGCGAGCAACTGGATGCGGTTTCGGGCGCTGTCTGGACGGTGAACGTGGGCTATGGCCGCAAGAGCATCGTCGATGCGATCTCCGAGCAGCTGATGAAGCTGAACTATTACGCCGGGGCCGCGGGCTCGATCCCCGGCGCGCTGTTTGCCGAGCGCCTGATCGAGAAGATGCCGGGCATGAGCCGCGTCTACTACACCAACTCGGGGTCCGAGGCGAACGAGAAGGCCTTCAAGATGGTCCGCCAGATCGCGCATAAGCGCTACGGCGGCAAGAAACACAAGATCCTCTACCGCGAGCGCGACTACCACGGCACCACCATCGGCGCGCTCTCGGCAGGCGGCCAGTTCGAGCGCAACGCCCAGTATGGCCCCTTTGCCCCCGGCTTCGTGTCGGTGCCGCATTGCCTTGAGTACCGCGCTGGCGATCAGGGCTGGGGCGATCTGTCGGGCGAGGCCTATGGCCAGCGCGCCGCCGACGCCATCGAAGAGGTGATCCTGCGCGAAGGCCCCGACACCGTGGGCGCGCTCTGCCTCGAGCCGGTGACCGCGGGCGGCGGCGTGATCGTGCCCCCGGCGGGCTACTGGCAGCGCGTGCAGGAGATCTGCCGCAAGTACGACGTGCTGCTGCACATCGACGAGGTGGTCTGCGGCGTGGGCCGCACCGGCACGTGGTTCGGCTACCAGCATTACGGCGTCGAGCCCGATTTCGTGACCATGGCCAAAGGCGTCGCCTCGGGCTATGCCGCCATCGCCTGCTGCGTCACCTCCGAGCGCGTCTTCGACCTCTTTAAGGATGATGCTTCGGACCCGATGAACTACTTCCGCGACATCTCGACCTTCGGTGGTTGCACCGCTGGCCCGGCTGCGGCGCTCGAGAACATGCGCATCATCGAAGACGAGAATCTGCTCGAGAACACCACCAACATGGGTGAGTATATGCTCGGCCAGCTCGAGGCGCTGAAGGACAAGCACGCCGTCGTTGGCGAGGCGCGCGGCAAGGGCCTCTTCCTTGGTGCAGAGCTGGTGACCGACCGCGGCACCCGCGAGCCGATGGACGAGAAGCGCACCGCCGCCGTCGTGGCAGAGGTGGGCAAGCGCGGCGTCATCATCGGCATGACCAACCGCTCGATCCCCGGCTACAACAACACGCTGTGCTTCGCCCCGGCGCTGATCGCCACCAAGGACGACATCGACCAGATCGTCGAGGCCGTGGACGGCGCGCTCGGAACGGTCTTCGGCTGAAATGACCGACCATCGCATGAATGAACACGGGCAGCCCATCGGGCTGCCTGCCGAAGGTTCTTTTCCCCGCCCCTTCCCTCCGCACAAGCCCCTGCAGGGCCGCACGGTCCGTCTCGAGCCCACCCGTCCCGAGCATGCCGCCGCGCTCTATGAGGCGCTCATCAAGGACGAGAGCGGTCGCAACTGGACCTACCTGCCCGGCAGCCCGCTAACCTCTCTGGAGGATGCACAAAAATGGGTCGAAACCTGCGCCGCCAGTCGCGATCCGCAGTTCTACACGCTGTGCGATGCCGATGGCGCGCCCGTGGGAATCGCCTCCTACCTGCGGATTGACCCAGCCAATGGCGTCATCGAAGTGGGTCATATCCACTTCAGCCCGGCCCTGCAGCGCAGCGAAGCGGCCACCGAAGCCATGTATCTGATGATGCGTAACGCCTTCGATGAGCTTGGATATCGCCGTTACGAATGGAAATGCGACGCGCTCAACGCCCCGTCGCGCAGGGCCGCCGAGCGGCTTGGGTTCACCTATGAGGGTACCTTCCGGCAAGCCGTGGTGACCAAAGGGCGGAACCGCGACACCGCGTGGTTCTCGATCCTCGACAGCGAATGGCCCAAGCTGAAGGCCCGGTTCGAGGCTTGGCTCTCGCCCGCGAATTTCGGGGCGGACGGGCAGCAGATCACCCGCCTCAACGACTTCTAAATACCTGAAAAACAATAAAAAAGGGCCGCGAAATTCGCGGCCCTGATGCTCAGTCGAGCAGGAAGGATCAGCCGTTGACGCTGTCCTTCAGCGCCTTCGCGATGGTCATCTTGACCACTTTGTCGGCTTCTTTCTTGAACTGCTCGCCGGTGGCGGGGTTGCGCACCATGCGCTCGGGACGCTCACGGCAGTAGATTTTGCCAACGCCCGGAAGGGTCACGGCACCGCCGTCTGCAACTTCCTTGGTGATGATGCCGGTGATCGCTTCCAGAGCGGTCGACGCGGTCTTCTTGTCTGCGCCCATCTCTTCTGCCAGCGCGGCCACGAGTTGGGTTTTGGTCATCGGCTTCGCCATTTCATGGTCTCCTTGAACTGCCCGAGTACTTGGGCCCCATTGAGGTCACTTAACTCTATGTAGAGTCGAAACACAACGAATAGTGGCTTTTTGCAAGCGAAAACTACGCTATTTGCGCTGGAAAACGCCGGTTCAGAGGAAGGCTGTTTCGTCGAAGCTACGCAATTTGCGGCTATGGATCCTCTCAAGGGGCATTGAGCGGAGATGTTCCATGGCTCTTATCCCGATCATCAGGTGGCGCGCCACCTGAGTCTTATAGAAATCCGACGCCATTCCCGGCAGTTTCAACTCGCCATGCAGGGGCTTGTCGCTGACGCACAGCAAGGTGCCGTAGGGCACGCGGAAGCGGAACCCATTGGCCGCGATGGTGGCGCTCTCCATGTCGAGTGCGACAGCCCGGCTCTGGCTGAGCCGCTGCACCGGGCCGCGCTGGTCGCGCAGTTCCCAGTTGCGGTTGTCCACCGAGGCGACGGTGCCGGTGCGCATCACCCGCTTTAGGTCATAGCCGGAAAGCTGCGTCTCTTCCTCGACCGCATCCTCCAGCGCCACCTGAATCTCGGCCAGCGCCGGGATCGGCACCCAAACCGGCAGATCGTCGTCGAGCACCTTGTCCTCGCGCAGATAGGCGTGGGCCAGCACGAAATCCCCAAGGCTCTGCGAGTTGCGCAGCCCCGCGCAATGCCCGACCATGAGCCACGCATGCGGGCGCAGCACCGCGATATGGTCGGTCGCGGTCTTGGCGTTCGACGGCCCCACCCCGATGTTGACCAGCGTGATCCCCGAGCCGTCCTTGCGCTTGAGATGGTAGGTCGGCATCTGCGGCATCTTCGCCGTCAGCGGGATCTCGGTCTCGGCATCAGTGATCTCGACATTTCCGGTCGACACGAAAGAGGTGTAGCCACTCTCAGGGTCCGCCAGTTGCGCCCGCGCGTAGGCTTCAAACTCGCTGACGTAGAACTGGTAGTTGGTGAACAACACGTGGTTCTGGAAATGCGCCGGATCGGTGGCGGTGTAATGCGCCAGCCGCGCCAGCGAGTAATCCACCCGCTGCGCGGTGAACGGCGCCAGCGGCTCCGCCCCATCAGCAGCCGGGCGCGCCACGCCGTTGACGATGTCGTCATTGGTGGTGGTCAAATCCGGCACGTCGAAGACATCGCGCAGGATGAAGCTGCCCGCGCCTTCCTGCGGCACCGTCAGTTCGGGATAATTGGCGACCGCGAAATGCACCGGCATCGGCGTCTCCGAGAGGCCGATCTGCACCGGCACGCCGTGGTTTTCGAGCAGCAGGCCGATCTGCTGTTTCAGGTAATGCCGAAACAGGTCGGGCCGGGTGATCGACGTGGCATGGGTGCCGGGCTGCGAGACGTGACCAAAGCTCAGGCGGCTGTCGATCTTGGCAAAGCTCGTCGTGGTAATCCGCACCTCGGGATAGAACGCCCGATAGCGCACGCCGGGATGGCCCTCGGACATCGACGACAGGAACCGCTCCTTGAGGAACTCCGCGGCCTGCGCATAGAGCGCACAAAGCCGCTCGACCGCCGCCTCGGCATTGTCGAAAAGCTCGGGGCCCGGGGCCTCGGGGGAAACGATCTGCAATTTCGCCTGCATGTCCTGCATCTGCGGCTCCTTCCGCTATTTTGCCGGGCAGCGTGGCAGGAAGATGTGACGGGTTCAAGACCGGCTGAACCGCCCACACCGGAACCGCGCCGCAGCGCCCGGCGTTCGCAGGCATGAGCCCGACGCCAGACCTCACCTATTACCCCGACAGCCGCCCCGGCATCCGCCGCAGGCGCTGTGGCCGCGGCTTTTCCTACACCGCCCCCGATGGCACCCGGATCGACGACAGCGCCGAGCGCGCGCGCATCGGCGCCCTCGCCGTGCCCCCGGCCTACGAGGACGTCTGGATCTGCCCGCAGGCCAACGGCCACCTTCAGGCCACGGGACGCGACGCACGCGCGCGCAAGCAATACCGCTACCACCCCGAGTGGACGGCATTTCGGGCCGAGCGGAAATACGGTTACCTCGCCACATTCGGGGCCGCGCTGCCGGGGGTGCGCCGGGCGATCCTCACGCAACTGCGCGAGCGCGACCCCGGAGACAAGGCCTTCGCCCTCGCCGCCACGCTGGCGTTGCTCGACCGCGCCGGGCTGCGCGTGGGCAATGCCGATTACGCCAAAGAGAACGGCAGCTATGGGGCCACCACCCTGCGCGGCACGCATTTGCGGCTCGACGGGGGCACTCTGCGGCTGAATTTCCCCGGCAAAGGCGGCAAGCGCGTGCGCAAGGTGCTGAAGGACCGGACGCTCGAGCGCGCGCTGACCCGCCTCGACGACCTGCCGGGGCGCGCGTTGATTGCATGGCTGGATGAGGAGGGCACGCCGCACACGCTGCGCTCTGAAGAGATCAACCTCTGGCTGGCCGAGCGCACCGGCGACGCGCAGATCACCGCCAAGACCTTCCGCACGTGGAACGGCAGCGTCGCGGCGCTGGAGGCCGCGCAGCGCGCCGAGAAGACCAGCAGGGCGATCAGCATCAAGACCATGGCCGAAGCCGCCGCCGAGCGGCTTGCCAACACGCCCACAGTGGCGCGCAATTCCTACATCCATCCCGAGGTGATTGCGCTGGCCGAGAGCGGCCTGCCGCCGCGGCTCGACAAGGCGCCAGAGCGCGCCGGGCTGCGCCGCGCCGAGGCGCAGCTTCTGGCGCTGCTCGGCGGCTGAGGCTCAGCCGGGCCGCAACCCGGTCTCGACCAGCATGCCGCGCCGCTTGGCCTCGTAATAATAGCCCCGCGCGTACCAGCCGATCGCCCGGTCCTGACTACCATCAGACAGCAGCCAAGCACCGCGCAGGTATTTCACCCCATAGCGAAGGTTGGTGTCGGCATTGTAAAGATCGCTGGGCGTACCGCGGAACCCCATGCTGCGCGCTGTCGCGGGCAGGATCTGCAGCAGGCCGTAATAGGGCCCGTTGCGCGCCTCGGGATTATGTGTGCTCTCGCGGATGGCAAGCCGGTGCACCAGCTTGCGAGGCACCTCGTAGTAATCCGCCCAGCGGTTGATCGAGGCCCGCAACTCTGGCGTCTCATTGGGATAGAGCGGCGGGTTGAAGCGCTGAACCGGCTGAGCCTCTTCCTGCTGCGCAGAGCAGGCGGCCAAGGGCGACAAAAGCAGCGCGAGCACCGTCGCGCGGCGGGTCATTTCGGTCTTTCGGGACATGCGGGAATACCGGCTGTTTCACGACGGTGACTAATTAACGCGATCTTAAAGCGCTGCCTATCGCCAAGAGCGCCTGCCGTCGCGGCGCGGCCGCTCTTCGGCGAAAGCTTGCCGGCCGGCGGGCCGCCCGACAGGCCTTGCCAAGCCGCGCGCCGCGCCCCAGTTTGCGCCACATGACAGGAACACTTCTCACCCTCGGCCATGGCTATTGCGCATGCGCCCTTTCACGCCGCCTGCAGGCGCAGGGCTGGCGCATCCTCGGCACCCACCGCGACCCCTCGAAGGCGGGTGACTTGCGGGCGCAGGGCGTCGAGCCGGTGCTGTGGGAAGCCGCCGCGCTCGAGGTCGCGCTGGCCGAGGCCAGCCACGTGCTCGTCTCTGCTGGCCCGCGCGACGGCGGCGATCCGGCTCTGGCCGAAATAGGCGCCGCGATCAAGGCGCGCGCTGCCGATCTCACTTGGGTCGGCTACCTGTCGACCACCGGCGTCTATGGCGATCACGGTGGCGGCTGGGTCGATGAGGCAACGCCCCTGACCCCCAGCACCGCCCGCGGCAAGGCCCGCAAGCAGGCCGAGGAGGCATGGCAAGCCATCGACGGGCTGCCGCTGCACATCTTCCGCCTTGCGGGCATCTACGGTCCCGGGCGCGGTCCCTTCGAGAAGGTGAGGCAAGGCACCGCGCGGCGCATCATCAAGCCGGGCCAAGTGTTCAGCCGCATCCACGTGGAGGACATTGCGCAGGTGCTCGAGGCGTCGATCCGCCAGCCCCGCCCCGGCGCGATCTACAATCTCTGCGACGATGATCCGGCCCCGCCGGAAGACGTCCTGCTGCACGCCGCCGAACTGCTGGGCATGCCGCCGCCGCCCGCGGTCCCTTTCGACGAGGCCGACATGAGCCCCATGGCACGCAGTTTCTACGCGGAAAACAAACGCGTCCGGAACGACCGCATCAAGCAGGAACTGGGCATCGAGCTTCTCTACCCGGACTATCGAAAAGGCCTCGCCGCCCTGCTCGCAGAGGAAAGCTGAGGCCTTCGTCTAGACCCAAATATCCCGGGGGAGTCCGCCAAAGGCGGGCGGGGGCAGCGCCCCCACCCTCCGGCACTCTCGCCCTTAGCCGCGTCCGCGGTAGGGCGGCACGCCCTGATCGGGGATCCACACGCCCTCGGGCATCGGCCCGGTCTGGTAGAAGACGTCAATCGGGATGCCGCCGCGCGGATACCAATAGCCGCCGATACGCAGCCATTGCGGATCGAGAAACTCCGCCAGTCGCCGCGCGATAGAGATGGTGCAATCCTCGTGGAAGGCGCCGTGGTTGCGGAACGCGCCGAGATAGAGCTTAAGCGCCTTGCTCTCCACCAGCCATTGCCCCGGCACATAGTCGATCACCAGATGCGCAAAATCGGGCTGTCCGGTCATCGGGCAAAGCGAGGTGAACTCCGGCGCGGTGAAGCGCACATTGTAGGCCACATCGGCCTGCGGGTTGGGCACCCGCTCGAGCTCCGCCTGTTCGGGCGAGGCGGGCAGCACCGTGGCGCCGCCGAGTTGCTTGAGGTTGCTGTAGATGCTGTCGGTCATTTCGGGATCTCCGGAAATGGAAATTCAGACGCCGCGCTTGTTGCCCCAAAGGAGCACATGCAGCTGCGGCAGGATGCGGGGGGCGAACCAGCCGTCGGCGGTGGCACATTCGGTGAGCCACAGGAGGCGGTCGGCGAGGCTTTGCGGATCGACCGGCACATCGGGGTCGACTTCGGGGTTGCCGGGCTGCAGATAGAGCGACAGGTCGGGGTGGCGGGCATGGGCGTCCTTCGCCCAAGCATAGTCAGCCTCGTCGAAGATGACGATCTTCATGACGGTTTGCCGCGCGCCCTGCCCCGCCTGCACGCAGTCCGCGAAGGCACTCCAGTCCACCGTCTCACCGCTCGAGGGCGGCTTGGGGCTGAGCACCAGCGTGTCGAGCCGCCCGAACCAGCCCCGCGCCACCGAGCCCTGCGTTTCGCAGGCGAAGCGGTAGCCCGCGGCCCGGCCCATCTCGATCACCGGACCGAAGTCCTGAATCGCCGGGTTGCCGCCGCTCAGCGAGACGGTGATCGGACGCCCGCCCGAAAGGCGGGTGACCTCGGCCCAGACCTCGGCGTCGCTCATCGGCGCCCACGTGTGGCGAAAGGCGCTGTCCACCGCGTGCAGGCTGTCGCACCAGCTACAGCGGTAATCGCAGCCACCGGCGCGGACAAAAACCGTGGGCTCGCCGATCAGCGCGCCCTCGCCCTGGATCGTCGGGCCGAAAATCTCGGCAATGCGCAGACCCATGTCAGGCCGCCAGCGGCGCAGGCCGGTATTCGGCCCATGTCTTCGGCGTTTCGCTGACCTTGACCGAGGCGGTCTCGGGCCAGCGCGCGGCGCACCACTCGTAGAAATGCCGGGCGAGGTTCTCGGCGGTGGAGGCCACGTTCAGCACATCGTTGAGATGCCGGTGATCGAAGCTTTCGTCGATATAGGCCTTGAGCGGCGCCAGCTCGTGATAGTCGCGCACAAAACCGTCGGCGTTCAGCTCGCGCGCTACCAGTTCGACCACGACGATGTAATTGTGCCCATGCATCCGGGCGCATTGGTGTTCTGCGGGCAGATGCACCAGCTGGTGCGAGGCGGAGAAGTGAAACTCCTTGCTGATGCGGTACATCACGCCTCCTCCCGCGCTGCGATGGCCTGCTGCCAGAAATCCGGATCGGCGTAGATTGTGGGGTCGGTGACGCCGGCCAGATGGAAGGCCTCACGCCGCTCGACGCAGGTGCCGCAGCGCCCGCAATGCGTCTCGCCGCCCTTGTAGCAGGACCACGTCTGCGCGAAGGGCGTGCCGTGCTTGGCGCCTTCGGTGACGATGTCAGCCTTGGTCCGCTCGACGAAGGGCGTGTAGAGCGACACATCCGCGTAGCCGTCGAGCGCGTGGCGCTGCATGGTCTCAAAGGCGCGGGTGAAGCCGGGGCGGCAGTCGGGGTAGATGAAATGATCCCCGCCATGCACGGCGGTGGCGACCGCCTCGTCGCCATTGGCCGCGGCGACGCCGAAGGCGATGGCCAGCATGATGGCGTTGCGGTTCGGGACCACGGTGATGCGCATGGTCTCTTCGGCATAATGCCCGTCGGGCACGTCGATGTCGGAGGTCAGCGCAGAGCCGGTGAGCGCGGCGCCGATGGTGCGCATGTCGATGCGGTGGAACGGCACGCCGAGGCGTTCGGCGGCGGCCTTGGCGAAGTCCAGTTCCTTGGCATGGCGCTGGCCATAGTCGAAGGACACAAGGCGGGTGAGCTCGTGCCGTGCTGCGACCATATGGGCGAGCGAGACGGAATCCAGCCCGCCGGAGCAGATAACGATAGTCTTCATGGTTTAACCCTTGTTTTGATGACCGGGTAGGCTGCGACCGGTGTGGGCGGGTCCATAAAGGCTCAGATGCCATGGGGCAAGGGCTTTGGCGGCGCTCACACGGGAGCGTGCGCGCCGCACATGCGAGGCATGGCCGGGCCCTTGCAGGGTTTGGGGGGCGCTGCCCCCGTCCGCTGGCGCGGACTCCCCCGGCGTATTCTTAAAGAGAAGAAGGACCTTTGCGGGGTCAGGCGCGCTTGTTCAACACATCGACGCCGAGGGTGGTGAGGATTTTTTCTTCGATCTGCTCGGCGTTGAGACCCGCCGTGGCGTACATATCCGCCGGGCTCGAATGGTCGATGAACGTGTCGGGCAGCACCATGGAGCGGAATTTCAGCCCGTGATCGAACACTCCCTCCTCCGACAGAAGCTGCGCCACATGGCTGCCGAAACCGCCCACGGCGCCCTCTTCGATGGTGATCAGCGCCTCGTGGTCCTGCGCCAGTTGCAGGATCAGATCGCGGTCGAGCGGCTTGGCGAAACGGGCGTCGGCGACGGTGGGCGAGATGCCGCGCGCTTCGAGCTTTTCGCAAGCCTTCAGCACCTCGGCGAGGCGGGTGCCGAAGCTGAGGATGGCCACGGTCTTGCCCTCGCGGATCATCCGGCCCTTGCCGATGGCAAGGATCTCGGGCGTCTCGGGCATCTCGACGCCAACCCCTTCGCCGCGCGGGTAGCGGAAGGCGATGGGGCCCTCGTCATGCGCGGCCGCCGTGGCGGTCATATGCACCAGTTCCGCCTCATCGGCGGCGGCCATCACCACCATGCCCGGCAGGTTGGCCATGAAGGCGATGTCATAGGCGCCCGCATGGGTGGCGCCATCGGCGCCCACGAGGCCCGCACGGTCGATGGCGAAGCGCACCGGCAGGCGCTGGATCGCCACGTCGTGCACCACCTGATCGTAGCCGCGCTGCAGGAAGGTGGAATACATGGCGCAGAAGGGCTTCATCCCGCCCGCGGCGAGGCCGGCGGCGAAGGTGACGCCATGCTGCTCGGCGATGCCCACGTCGAACACCCGCTCGGGGAAGCGCTCGGCCATCAGGTCGAGGCCGGTGCCATCGGGCATGGCGGCGGTCACCGCGCAGACCCGGGGGTCCTGCGCCGCGAGCCTCGTCAGCTCCTTGGCAAAGACCTTGGTGTAGGCGGGCGCGTTGGACGGCGCTTTTTTCTGCTCGCCGGTGACCACATCGAACTTGGCGCGGGCATGGCCGCGGTCGGCGGAATGCTCGGCGGGGCCATAGCCCTTGCCCTTCTTGGTCAGCACGTGGATCAGGATCGGCCCGTCAGCGCGCGCCTTGACCGCGCGCAGCACCGGCAGCAGCTGGTCCATGTCGTGGCCGTCGATCGGGCCGAGATAGGAAAAGCCCAGTTCTTCGAACAGCGTGCCGCCGACGGTCATGCTCTTGAGCATTTCCTTGGCGCGTTTCGCCCCTTCCCGAAACGGCGGCGGCAGCAGGCTCACCGCGCCCTTGGCGGCGGCCTTGAGATCGTGGAACGGCGCCTCGGCATAGAGGCGGCTGAGATAGGAGGACATGGCGCCGGTGGGCGGCGCGATGGACATCTCGTTGTCGTTGAGGATGACGATCAGCCGCTTGCCCAGATGCCCGGCGTTGTTCATCGCCTCATAGGCCATGCCCGCCGACATCGAGCCATCGCCAATCACCGCGATGGCATCGCCAAGGCCGGTCTCGCAGGCGCCGCCCAGCTCGCGCGCCATCGCAAAGCCGAGCGCGGCGCTGATCGAGGTCGAGCTGTGGCCCGCGCCGAAGGGATCATAGGGGCTCTCGGAGCGTTTGGCGAAGCCCGAAAGACCCTCTTTCATGCGCAGCGTGCGGATGCGGTCGCGGCGCCCAGTGAGGATCTTATGCGGATAGCACTGGTGCGAGACGTCCCAGATCAGCTTGTCGCGCGGCGTGTCAAAGACTGCGTGCAGCGCCACGGTCAGCTCCACCACACCCAGCCCCGCGCCAAGGTGACCGCCCGTTTCGGACACAGCCGAAATGGTTTCGGCGCGCAATTCATGCGCCAGCCGGTGCAGCTCGTCGTCGGAAAGCCGCTTGAGATCGGCAGGAGTTGCCACGCGGTCGAGAACGGGCGTTTCGGGGCGGGAGGACATAGGGTGCACCTCTGGCGTCAATTGCTGCGGGAGATAACGAAGCGGGCTGCAGCCCGCAAGTTTTCCGCCCGGTCTGCATAGGGAGATAGTGCGTCACAGGCCTCGTCCACCAGATCCTGCGCGCGGCGCTTGGCGGCCTCCAGCCCAAGCAGCGACACGAAAGTGGCCTTGCCACGGCCCGCGTCCTTGCCGACGGCCTTGCCCATCATCGCGGCATCGCCTTCGACATCCAGAATGTCATCGGCGATCTGGAAGGCCAGCCCCAGCCGGTCGGCATAGGCCGAGAGCGGCGCCGGGTCGACCTCTGCCAGTCGCGCGCCAGCCTCGGCGGACCAGCGGATCAGCGCCCCGGTCTTGCCGGCCTGCAGCGCGGTGATCTGCGCCAGATCGAGCGGCACATCGGTGCGTTCGGCGGCCATGTCGAGCGCCTGCCCCTTCACCATGCCACGCGCGCCCGCCGCGCGGGCCAGCGACAGCACCAGATCGGCACGCACCTCGCCCGAGGGATGGCAGCGCGGATCGCTGACCAGCTCGAAGCCGAGCGATTGCAGCGCGTCGCCCGCCAGAACCGCGGTGGCCTCATCCCATTTGCGATGCACCGTGGGCAGGCCGCGGCGCAGATCATCGTCGTCCATGCAGGGCAGATCGTCATGCACCAGCGAATAGGCATGCACTGCCTCGATGGCGCAGGCGGGCCAAATGGCATGGCCCTCGGGCACGCCATGCAGCCGCGCGCTCTCGAGCACCAGATAGCCGCGCAGCGCCTTGCCGCCGCGGGTGGCATAACCCATGGCCTCGACCACCGGCAGCGCGTCATGCTCGTCCAGAACGGCCTCGAGATGCGCGGCGACCGACGCCGCGGCGCTGACTAGGGATTCGGCAAACATCGAGGCTCAGAGCCCTTCGACAGGCTTGGTACCCGCGGGCTCGCCATTCGCGTCGAGGGTGATCGCGGCAACCTTTTCCTCGGCCGCCTTGAGCTTTTCCTCGCAATGTTTCCGCAGCTCGCTGCCGCGCTGGTAGAGCGTGATCAACTCCTCCAGCGGCACCTCGCCGCGCTCGAGCTGGGTCACCACCTGCTCGAGCTCGCCCATTGCCTGTTCAAAGCTCATCTCCGCGACGGGGGTCTCACTCATCTGCCTGCCTCGATCAATTCTTGTACATGCGCCCGGGCCGAGTCCGCGAGCGCGCGCAGATCATAGCCACCTTCGAGAACCGAGACCACCCGCCCCCGCGCGCTGCCCTGCGCGGCGCGGCACAGCTGCTGTGTGATCCAGCGAAAGTCTTCTTCCGTCCAGTTCAGCTCGGCCAGCGGATCGTCGGCATGGGCGTCAAACCCCGCGGAAATGATGATCAGCTCCGGCTCGAAGGCCGCGAGCCGGGGGAAGGTCTGTTCGGCGTAAGCGGCGCGCATCTCGGCCCCGCCGCTGCCCGGCGGCAGCGGGATATTGAGCACATTGTCGTGACCACCGCGCTCGGCCGCGGCCCCGGTGCCGGGCCAGAGCGGATATTGCTGCGAGCTGATCAGCAGCGCGCGCGGCTCGTCCCAGAGCAGCGCCTGCGTGCCATTGCCATGGTGCACGTCGAAATCCACCACGGCCACGCGATCGAGACCATGCCGGTCGAGCGCGTGTTTGGCGGCGATGGCGGCGTTGCCGACGAGACAAAAGCCCATGGGCGTCTCGGCCTCGGCATGGTGCCCCGGCGGGCGGGTGGCACAGAAGGCATTGCGCGCCTCGCCCGCCATCACCGCATCCACCGCGCGCACGGCAGCGCCGACCGCGCGGCGCGCCGCCTCCATCGAACGTGGCGAAAGCCATGTATCCTCATCGAGCCGGTGCATCCCAGTGCCAGGCACCTCGGCGACCAAACGGTCGAGGTAGCGCTGCGGATGGGCGCGCAGGATGTCGCGGTCCTCGCAGCGCGGCGCGGCAAGGCGCAGCAGGTCCAGCCCTTGCAGCCCGTGCAGGACGTGATCTAGCCGGGCCACCTGTTCGGGGTGGCCCTCTGGCGTCAGGTGGTCAAGACAGTCGGCATGGGTGATCAGTGCGGTGCCCATCGCAGCCCTCCTCCGGTTGCAAATTCACCGCAGGAGACCGCGATTCCCCAGTTAGAACAAGGGGGCCAGCAAAAGAGAGGGGCGTCAGTCCGGCGCCAGCATGTAGCCCGCGCCGCGCACCGTCTGCAGGTAGCGCGGCTGTTTCGGATCGCTCTCGATCTTGCGGCGCAGACGGGTGATCTGCACATCCACTGCGCGTTCCTGCGCCTGCCCTTTGTCGCGGCCCAGTTCTTCGACCAGCTTGGTGCGGCTCAGCGCCTCCCCCGGCTTGGCCGAGAAGATGCGCATGAGCTGGCTTTCCGTCGCGGTCAGCCGCACCAGATCGTCACCGCGCCACATCTCGCCCCGCTCGATATCGTAGCGGATGGGGCCGAGCGTCAGCAGCTTGGGCTGGGCGGCATCGGTCACGATGGTTTCCGGCATCCGCCGCAGGATGGCGTTGATCCGCAGCAAAAGTTCCTTCGGCTCGAAGGGCTTGGCAAGGTAATCGTCTGCCCCGGCCTCGAGCCCGGCAATGCGGTCTTCGGTCTCGCCGCGCGCGGTCAGCAGCAGCACCGGCGTCTGCCGTTCGGCGCGGATCGCGCGGGTGAAGCTGATGCCATCCTCGCCCGGCATCATCACATCCAGCACGATGAGATCGAAATCGAGCCCGGCCATGATGCGCCGCGCATGCGCCGCATCGCGCGCGGCACTCACGAGAAAGCCGTTGCGGATCAGGAACTTCTGCAAAAGGCTGCGGATCCGCTCATCGTCATCGACGATCAGCAGATGTGCGTCGGGATCACTCATCCGCGGTTCTCCCGCAGCTTCTGGTACTGACGCTGCATCTCGGGGTCCATCATCGCCTCGAGCACCTGCTTGAAGCCCGCCACCGCCTCGGGGCCGACCTGCCGGTAAGCGGCGCGCATCCGCGCGCGCTGCGCATCGGAAAGCTGCTTTTCCAGCGCGTCGCCGGCCTCGGTCAGATAGAGGTGCCGCTCGCGTTTGTCGGCGCGGCCAACGCGGCTTTCCACTAAACCATCCTCGACCAAGGTCCGCAGCACCCGGTTCAGCGACTGTTTGGTCACCCCCAGAATGGCCAGAAGATTGTTGACCGTGGTGCCCGGCGCGCAATGAATGAAATGGATGGCGCGATGATGCGCGCGGCCGTAGCTCAGCGTTTGCAGAATGCGGTCCGGATCGGCGGTGAACCCGCGATAGGCGAAGAACATCGCCTCGATCCCCTGCCTGAGCTGCTCATCCGTCAGATAGAGCAGGGATTCTCCGCCCTGAACCTGACTTGCCGTCGCGTCTGCCATCGCTCCCCCAAAAGTTCGTTTTCTGCACTTTAAGTCAGCGTTGTTGACATTCCAATAGCGAACTGTTAGCGAGTCGCAGTTTTTGCGCAACTTTATGCCCGGATCGGACGTAATAAACGCAATTTATGCAAAGCGCCCAATTGAAGGAGATGACCCATGGACGGAGCTTTCGACGATCGCGACGGCAAGATCTGGATGGATGGCCAGATGCTGGACTGGCGGGATGCTCAGGTACATGTCCTGACCCACGCGCTGCATTATGCAAGCTCGGTGTTCGAAGGGGAGCGCGCCTACAATGGCAAGATCTTCCTCGGCCACGAGCACTCGAAGCGCCTGCATTTCTCCGCCGGTGAGCTGGATATGCAAATCCCCTACACCGCCGAAGAGATCGATGCCGCCAAGGATGCCGTGCTGAAGGCCAATGGTTTCACCGACGCCTATGTGCGCGCCGTCGCATGGCGCGGCGCGGGCCAGGACATGGGTGTCGCCTCGGCACGCAACCCGGTGCGGCTGGCCATCGCGGCCTGGGCCTGGGGCAACTACTATGGCGACGCGAAGATGAAGGGCGCCAAGCTCGACATCGCGAAATGGAAACGCCCGAGCCCCGAGACCATCCCGGTCCACGCCAAAGCCGCGGGCCTCTACATGATCTGCACCACCTCCAAGCATGCGGCTGAAGCCAAGGGCTGCTCGGACGCGCTGTTCATGGACTACCGCGGGTATGTGGCCGAAGCGACCGGCGCCAACATCTTCTTCGTCAAGGACGGCGAAGTGCACACGCCGCTGCCCGACTGCTTCCTCAACGGCCTGACCCGCCAGACGGTGATCAAGCTGCTGAAGGAAAAGGGCATCACCGTGCACGAACGCCACATCATGCCCGAAGAAATGGAAGGCTTCGAGCAGTGCTGGCTGACCGGCACCGCCGCAGAGGTCACCCCGGTTGGGCAGATCGGCGATTACACCTTTGAGGTTGGCGCGCTGACCCGCGACATCGCCGAGACCTACGAAAAGCTGGTCCGCTCCTGAGCGATCCAGCCGGGGCCCTGCGCCCCACCCCGGGTTTCGCATCCCGACCACGGCCCGCGCATCGCGCGGGCCGTTTGTGTCTCAACCCTTCCAGTATCACCCCTTAGTGTCTCAACTCATCCAGTGTCTCAACTCATCGCGCGCAGCATGGCGGTGTTGGACTGGATCACCGTGTTCAGCTCGACAATCCGCGCCAGCCGCGCCTCGATCTCGTCCTGCCCAGCATCCAGCTGATCGACGATCCCCGCCAGCGAGTCGCCCGTGCCGGAGAGCGCCGCGCTTTCGATCTTGCACATCATGCGGGTAGAGCTGAGGCCCGTGACATAGCGCTTCATGTCGAGCACCGAACGGCCTAGGCGGGTCGCTTCGATCTCAACCACCTTCAGCGCGTCGATGGCCGCCTTCTGGAAGGCGATCTCTTCGGCGATGAGCGTCTCTTTATCGCGGATCACATCCTCCTTGGCGGCGGCATGGCGCACATCCTCTTGGAAGATGGCCGACATTTCCGCCTGCAAGCTGCCAGCGTAGACGAGGAACTGCCCCTGCTGGATCGTGGTCAGCATCCGCATGTAGGTGCTGTCCTCCCCTTCGACGAAGGCGCGCACCCAAGCCGCCATCTCATCGAGCATCGAGCCGTAGTTCACCGAGATCGCGCTGATCGGCCCGCCGGCGTTTTCGAGCCGCGAGGCGAGGATACGCATGTTCATCGGCACCGTGCGGATCGCCTTGATGATCTCGGTCATCCGGTCGGTTTCCTCGCGGATTTGCAGGATCGTTTTCGCCATCGTCATGAAGCGCTGCTGGCGCTGGCCCAGCTTCACGCCCATGCGCCGCGAACGCTCTTCCAGCTCCTGCGCCAGCGCGGCGGTCATGAAACCTTCGTAGGAGGTATAGCCTTCCTCAGCCAGCAGGGTGATCAGCTGCTCCATGCTGCGCACCGGGCTGACGCCCTGTTCGGTCTCGCCCTCGCGCAGCTTTGCGTAAATCTCTTTCACCTTCTCGAGCAGGCCGCAGCAGGGCTTCACCCGCACCGAGATATAGCCGCCCTCGATCGGCCAGGCGACGGCGAGCACCCAGTAATAGCGCCCGTCCTTGGCCTTATTCTTGACGTAGGCGGCGACGTAATCCCCGGCCTTCAGCTTATCCCAATAGAGCTGGAACACGCCTTTGGGCATGTCGGGATGGCGCACCACCTTATGCGGGGCGCCCTTCAACTCCTCCCACATGTAGCCCGAGATTTTGCGGAAGACGCTGTTGCCGTGGATGATCACCCCGCGCCCGTCGGTGCGCGAGAAGAACAGGTCCTTCAGCTCAAACGGCACCTCGCCGACATTGCTGTTGCGCGTCTGCGCGATGAGCTGGGAATCGTGCTGGGACATAGGAACCACGCGAGTTGGACTGCAACCGTTCTGCGCAGCATGACCGATGCGGGGTTTCCGAATGATGAAGAGCCGCGGAATTCCGCGGCTCTTCGAAGCTCTGTCTCTGTGAGGTTCCTCAGCCCGGCGACATGCCGCGCAGGCGCTCGGACCGGCGGCGCAGCATCTCGACAGTCGCCAGAAGCAGGATCGAGATCGACACCAAGACCGTCGCAGCCGCGAGGATGGTTGGCGACAGCTGCTCACGCAGGCCGGTGAACATCTGCCATGGCAGGGTCTGCAATTCGGCCGAGCCGATG
The DNA here is from genome assembly GCF_056158605.1 of Salipiger sp. ABN3_019. Taxonomy (NCBI): domain Bacteria; kingdom Pseudomonadati; phylum Pseudomonadota; class Alphaproteobacteria; order Rhodobacterales; family Roseobacteraceae; genus Salipiger; species Salipiger sp. ABN3_019. The sequence goes on along the minus strand of NZ_JBSWTP010000009.1, from coordinate 1,293,259 downwards.
AACAGCACCACCACAACCTCGTCGAAAGAGGTGATGAAGGCAAACAGCCCGCCCGAGATCACGCCGGGCAGGATCAGCGGCATCTGCACCTTGAAGAAGGTGGTCACCGGGTTCGCCCCCATGTTCGCCGCCGCCCGCACGAGGCTGCGGTCAAAGCCCACAAGCGTCGCGGTGACGGTGATGATCACGAAGGGAATGCCCAGCACCGCATGCGCCAGCACCACACCGGTCAGCGTGCCGACGATGTTGATCTTCGAGTAGAAGAAATACATGCCGGTGGCCGAGATGATCAGCGGCACGATCATCGGCGAGATCAGGATCGCCATGATCGCGCGCTTGCCGGGCACATGGCTCTGGGACAGACCGATGGCCGCCAGCGTGCCGAGGCTGACCGAGATGATCGTCGCCAGCGGCGCGATGATCAGCGAGTTCTTCACCGCGCTGGTCCACTCGGGGTTGGTGAAGAAGTCACGGTAGTGCTTCAGCGAGTAGCCCGCCGGATCGAAGCGCAGCATCTCGGGGGTGAAGGTGAAGAAGTCCTGCGAGTTGAACGACAGCGGCATGATCACGAGGATGGGCGTGATCAGGAACACGAAGATCGCACCGCAGAGCACCCGGAAGCTGTAGTGCCAAAGCACTTGGTTCGCAGTCAGATAGGGCACCAGCGGCACGCGGTAGCGGCCATAGCCGATCCAGTAGATGAACCATCCGAAGAACCAGCCAAAGAGCGCGCCGACCAGCGCGCCCGAGACGCCCCCCGTGACAAAGCCGAGCACGGCCAGCACGATGATCAGCCCCCAGCGCACCAGCTTCTCTTGCTCCTTGGGCAGCACCTGCAGCGCCAGATAGGCGACGCCGGCCATCACCAGCGCGACGATGATGATGCCCAGCAGCACCGAGCCGTTAGCCGCGCCGATGAAAACCCCGGCGAAGGCCCCGGCGGCGGCAACCACCGGGAGGGTGAAGTTGAGGGGTTTCTTGACGGCGGGTGTGAGAATGACAGCACTCATGTCGTTACCCCAGCTTCACGTTGTCGATGCCGACGATACGGTCGTAGGCCCAGTAGAGGATCAGAACCACCGCCAGCAGGATCGAGCCGAGCGCGGCCGCGAGGCCCCAGTTCAGCGAGGTCGAGATATGGTAGGCGATCCGGTTCGAGATGAAGGTACCGGTGGTACCACCGACGATCTCGGGGGTGATGTAGTAGCCGATCGACAGGATGAACACGAGGATCGAGCCCGCGCCGATGCCCGGCACCGATTGCGGGAAGTAGACCCGCCAGAACGTCGTCCAGTCGGTCGCACCCAGCGACTTCGAGGCGCGCACATAGGAATGCGGGATCGTCGACATCACCGAATACATCGGCAGGATCATGAACGGCAGCAGGATATGGGTCATCGCCACGATCGTGCCGAACTGGTTGTTGATCATCGTCAGGCGCCCGTCGTCCGAGACCAGCCCGATCCACACCAGCACGTCGTTGATGACGCCCTGTTGCTGCAGCATGATCTTCCACGCCGAGGTCCGCACCAGCAGCGAGGTCCAGAACGGCAGCAGCACGAGGATCATCAGCAGGTTCGCCTTGCGCGCCGGCAGGTTCGACAGGATGTAGGCCACCGGGTAGCCCAGCAGGATACAGCTGCAGGTGATCACGAGGCTCATGAACAGCGTGCGCTTGAACAGCATGATGTAGATGCGTTCGTTCTCGGGGCGGGCTTCGGCGCCCTCGGGCGTCAGCTTCATATCCACCGAGTTGAGGAAATACCCCGACGTGTATTTCGGCGCGTAGAGCTTCAGCGTGCGCCAGATCTCCGGCTCCAACCAGTCCTTGTCGATCTCGCCGAAGCCGTCCTTGAAGCCGACAGTCTCGAAATCGGGGCTGGCGACCAGTTGGTCGGCCGCCTTCAGCATATCCGCATGAGGACCGCTATAGCTGGCGTAATCATTGGCTGCGAGGTCTTGGTAGAGCGCGGTATGCACCGCCGACCAAGGCTCTTCCTCGAGCAGCGAGTCGCCCTCTTCGCGGTGGGTGTAATTGGCGAAAATCTCGTATTGCTCGGCGGTGCGCGGCAGCAGGTCTTCCACGCCGTCACGCAGCGCGAACTTCGGCAGGCGGTCGCCCTTTTCCCAGGCGGCTTCCTTTTCCAGCCAGTCGTCCGAGCCCATCATTTCGGCCCAAGGCTGCGCCTCGTCCCAGTTCTCGTCGAGGTCTTCGAACTGGTCCTGATATACCTCGCCGATATCGTCGAGCCCGCGGCCCGACTTGCGGAACAGCGAGGACGCGCCGGTCTGCTCATAGTTCAAACGGCTGCCGAGACGGGTGTGCAGCTTGCGTTCCGCCGCGACGAAAAGATCGTAATAGGCGTCTTCGAACACCTGATCGGACGGCAGTCCGGTGCCATCCCAGTCGGCCAGTGCCTGCGTCGTTTTGGGCATCGTGTCCGAGACGATCTGGTTCTCGACCGAGCGGAACAGCATGTCCCCGATCGGTGCGATGAAGGTGACCAGAACGAAGATCAGCAGCGGCGCGATCAGCGCCAGCGCCCGCATCTTCTGCACGCGCAAGGCCCGCGACAGGCTCTTTTTCAGCGGCGTGCCGTCGGCGGCCAGCATGGGCCCGTTGGCTTCTTTCTCCGGGACGTCGGTCGAAGCTGTCATCCTACCCCCTGCGGGTCTGTTATTCTTTGATTTTATATCTTTATTGGCAGAGAGGGGCCGCGCGGCCCCTCTCCATCATGCAACTGCGCTTATTGCGCGAGCCAGGACTGGAACTTCGCGTCGATGTCGTCGCGATAATCGGCCCAGAACTCGTAGTTGTAGAGCAGCGTGTTCGCGGCGTTCTCCGGATCGGTCGGCATGTGCGGCGCCATGTCGATGCCCAGTTCGGCGTGCTGGCCAACCAGCGGAGCCGAGGATTCACGCGCCGGACCATAGGAGATGTAGGCTGCCTGATCCGCCAGACGCTGGGTGTCGGTGGCGAACTTCACGAAGTCCTTCACGCGCGCCAGAGCGGCATCGTCGAGACCTTCGGGAATGATCCAGCCGTCGAGGTCGAACACCTGCATGTCCCACATCATGGCGACCGGCTGGTCCTGCTCCTCGATCACCGAGAAGAGACGGCCGTTGTAGGTCGAGCCCATGAAGACTTCGCCGTCAGCCAGCAGCTGCGGGGTGTCGGCACCGGCGGACCACCAGATCACGTCGTCCTTGATGGTGTCGAGCTTGGCGAGGGCCTGATCCTGACCTTCCGGGGTTGCCAGAACGTCGTAGATCTCATCCTTGGCCACGCCGTCGCAGTAGAGCGCCCATTCCATGTTGTTGATCGGACGCTTCTCGAGCGAGCGCTTGCCCGGGTAGGCTTCGAGATCGAAGATCGAGCAGATGTCGGACGGCGGCTCGGTGCCTTCGGGCACCATGTCGGTGCGGTAGCCGAAGGTGGTCGAATAGACGATCTGCGGGATGAAGCAATCCGACACGATCATGTCGCCAAAGTCATCCTCGGCCGAGGAGCCGTCGTCGCCTTCGGCGAGCAGGTCTTCGGGGTCGTATTCCATCGCCAGGCCTTCGTCGCAGAGACGGATGGCGTCTGCGGCCACGACGTCGACGAGGTCCCAGGTGATGTTGCCGGCTTCGTTCATGGCGCGCAGCTTTGCGACCGCCTCAGCCGAGCTCTCATCCCAAGAGATGTTCACCTCGGGGTGCATCTCTTTGTAGGGGTCGGCATATGCCTTGATCTGGCTCGTCTGATAGGCACCGCCCCACGACACGAGGGTCATGTCATCGGCCATGTCCTGCGCGGAGACGGCGCCAGCGGCAACCGTAAGCGCGGTCGTGGCCAGGAGGGTCTTGGTCAGTTTCATCTGGTACTCCCTAAAATGCCCGTTCTGTCTTGCGGCTCTGCGGCACGGGCACCCCGCCAGAGCCTTTCCGGTCCGCACCGCCCGCCCCTGCCGGAGGGGCGGCGCGGGCAGAGTCTCGTCAGTTGGCGTCGAGCGCGCGGCAGTCTTCGGGCAGCCAGCCGATCTCGATCTCGGTGCCCGGCGTCAGCCGCACCTGGTCCGGCGCGTTGCGCGTCTTGATGACGAACTCGCGGTTGCCGGCCACTTCCAGACGGGTGCGGAAGATGTCGCCCATATAGATGAACTCAAGCACCTTGGCCTTGAGCGTATGGGCGCCTTCCTGCAGACGGTCTTTGTTGTATTCGACGCGCTCGGGGCGGATCGACACGCGGGTGCGCTCGCCCACTTTGGTCACATTGACCGGCTTGGCGTCGATCACCTCGCCGCCATCGAGCTTGACCACGCAATTGTCGCCCTTGATCTCGGCGATGGTGCCTTCGAGCGTGTTGTTCTCGCCAATGAACTGCGCCACGAAGCTGTTCTCGGGCTGCTCATAAAGCTGGTCCGGCGGCGCAAGCTGCTGGATGCGCCCGTCGTTGAACACGGCGACGCGGTCCGACATGGTCAGCGCCTCGGTCTGGTCGTGGGTCACATAGACCACGGTGATCCCGAGGCGGTGCGCCAGATCGGTGATCTCGAACTGCATCTTCTCGCGCAGCTGCTTGTCGAGCGCGCCGAGCGGCTCGTCCATCAGCACCAGCTCGGGCTCGAACACCAGCGCGCGCGCCAGCGCGATCCGCTGCTGCTGACCGCCCGAAAGCTGCGCCGGGCGGCGGCCGCCGAAGGCCCCCATCTCGACCATGTCGAGTGCGTGCTTGACCTTGGCCTCGCGGTCCGACTTGCCGATCTTGCGCACCTCGAGCGGAAAGCTGAGGTTCTCGGCGACGGTCATATGCGGGAACAGCGCGTAGTTCTGGAAGACCATCCCAATGCCGCGCTTGTGCGGCGGGATGTTGTTGATCGACACGCCATCCAGCTTGATCTCGCCGTGGGTGGCTGTCTCGAAACCCGCCAGCATCATCAGGCAGGTTGTCTTGCCCGAGCCCGACGGCCCCAGCATGGTCAGGAACTCGCCCTTAGGCAGGCTCAGGTTCAGGTCTTTGACGACAAGTGTCTCGCCATCATAGCTTTTCTGCACGCGCTCGAAGGCGACGAATGCGTCGCTTGCTCCGGTATCTGGCAAATCCGGCTCCCCGTTGTGTGTTCCGCGGATTTTTCTCCGCTGTCTTGCGAAAGATAAAACCGCGTCGCGTCCCGCGTTGCAACCGTGTAGCGGAAATCGCGAAGAGATTCGCCACGCTGCAGGACGTCCGGGCAGAAATGCGGCGCTTCACGGTACAAATTCGCCATCGAAAAAGCTCTCGCAGGTCGATCGTCCGAGCGTTTCCCTGCGTCAGCCAACCGTCCAAACCGACGAAATTGCCAATTTTGCGCGCAGAATTGCCCGAGATGCGGCTCAAGACTCTCGCGAACGCCCATTTCTGAGGCAGCGGCGCCGAATTCCCCGTCGAAACCTGCGAGGCACGAAGATCCGGCGCCGCTCCGCCATGAACCGCGGCGCCAGAGGCGTGTTTCAGCCCGCCGCCCCCCTTTCATCCGCGCCGATTGCGCGGCATCAATGGCGGACGCGCGCCGCGCCCAGCAAGCCAAAGCCCATTAAGAAGGACCCCGCCGCATGTTCCTGCGCCCGTCCGAGCCTCAGATCAGCGACACCGCCAGCCTGCTGGCCGCCACCGAAGAGCATCTGTCGCATCTGATCGCCTGCCCGACCGTCTCGAGCGAGAGCAATCTGGCGATGATCACCATGTTGGCCGATTTCCTCGAGCACCTCGGCGCGAAGGTCGAGATCTTCCGTGATCCCGGCGGCGGCAAGGCCAATCTCTTTGCCACCATCGGCCCCGATGTGCCGGGCGGCGTGGTTCTGTCGGGTCATTCCGACGTGGTGCCGGTGACCGATCAGGACTGGGCCAGCGATCCTTTCACCCTCGTCGAGCGGCAGGACCACCTCTATGGCCGCGGCACCTGCGACATGAAGGGCTTCATCGCCGCCGCGCTGGCGCTGGCCGAACCGGTCTCGAAGATGCAGCTCAAGCGCCCGCTGCACCTGTGCTTCACCCATGACGAAGAGGTCGGCTGCCTCGGTGCCCGCGCGCTGGTGCCCGAGTTGCAGCGCCTCGGCTATGCGCCGCGCATGGCGATCATCGGCGAGCCAACGGGGATGCGGCTGATCGAGGGTCACAAAGGCTGCTGCGAATATACCACCCGGTTTCACGGGCTCGAGGGCCATGGCTCGGCGCCGGATCGGGGCGTCAATGCGGTGCTCTACGCGCTGCGCTACACCAACCGGCTGATGGAACTGGCCGAGGCGCTGAAGGTGCGCGCGCCGCAGGGCAGCCGCTTCGATCCGCCGTGGACCACCGTGAACGTCGGGCGTCTCGCGGGCGGCGCCGCGCATAACGTCATCCCCGGAAAGGCCGAGATCGACTGGGAGATGCGCCCGGTGCAGCCCGGCGACGCCGAATTCGTGAAAGAGGCGCTCGCCCATTGCGTCGAGAACGAGCTGCTGCCCGCGATGCGCGCCGTGCACCCGAACGCCGAGATCACCACCGAGGTGATCGGCGAGGTGGTGGGCCTGATGCCCCTGCCCGACAATGAGGCGCGCGACCTCATCTCCCGGCTCACCGGCAGCAATTCCGCCGACGTCGTGCCCTTCGGCACCGAGGCGGGGCTCTTCCAGCAGATGGGCATGTCGGTGGTGGTCTGCGGCCCCGGCGAGATCGCACAGGCGCATAAGCCCGACGAGTTCGTCACCCGCGGCCAGTTGGCGCAATGCCTCGGCCTGCTCGAGGGCGTGGCCCAAAGCCTGCGCGCCTGAGCGCTTCGTCTAGACGGAAACATCCCACGGGGGCGCGGGGGTGTGAAACCCCCGCTGCTGACCTCTCAGCCGACGCGCCACCCGTCCAGCGCCTCGGGCACAACCAGCCGCGCCCCCGGCCTGAGCCGCGCCGCAATACGCCGCAGATCGCTGGGATCAAAGCCGATGCACCCGGCCGTCGGATATCCCGGCCGCCGCCACTGATGCAGGAAGATCGCCGAGCCGCGCCCGGGCTCCGCCTCGGGCCAGTTCCAATCGGTGATCAGCACAAGATCATAAAGCGGATCGGCGCGGCGCAGGGTTTCATGGCTGGGCGCGAAGGGCGCTTCGACCAACTGATTGTAAGCCGGAGAGGCGACATCGTCGCACCACAGATCACGCAGACTTATGGGGCTCGCCCAAGGCGCGGGCTGCGCCATGCGGTCGGGCCGATAGAGCATCGCGACGATCCGATGTAACCCCACCGGGGTCGCGCCATCGCCCTCACGTTTGCCCGCACGCACGCCGCCGCGCCCGATGACGCAGGGCCAGAGCCTCCCGTCGAACCGCAGCCCGGCGCGGGTCAGCAGCAGGTCAGAGACGCTCACAGCAGGTGGCCCGATTTCGCGGCCTTGGTGGCAAGGTAGCGCTCGTTGAAGGCGTTCTCGCCCACCTTCAGCGGCACGCGCTCGGCGACGGTGATGCCGCAGCGCTCCATCATCGCCATCTTGGCGGGGTTGTTGGTCAGCAGCCGCACCGCGCCAAAGCCCATCTTGCGCAGGATCTCGGCTCCGAGCCGGAAGTCGCGCTCGTCATCCTCGAAGCCGAGGCGGTGGTTCGCCTCGACCGTGTCGAACCCCTGATCCTGCAGCGCGTAGGCGCGCATCTTGTTGGCCAGCCCGATGCCCCGGCCCTCTTGGTTGAGGTAAAGCAGCACACCCGAGCCCTCAGCCCCCATCTGCGCCAGCGCGGCATTAAGTTGCGGGCCGCAGTCGCATTTCAGCGAGCCCAGAAGATCACCGGTGAAACAGGCCGAATGCAGCCGCGACAGCACCGGCAGCGAACGGTCCGGGCGGCCGATCTCGATGGCGTAATGCTCGTCCGAGCCATCCTCGGGGCGGAAGATGTGCAGCCGGGCGTTCTGTGCCGCGCGCAGCGGCACTTTGGCGGCGACCACGTGGTCTAGCCGCGCCAGCGTCAGCATGTAGGGTCCGGCGGGGTCGGCCTCGACCACGGTCAGGCATTCGCCCTGCGCAAATCCCTCGGGGTCGTCCAGCGGCAGGATCAGCGCGGCGGGCAGCAGGCGCGAGGATTTCACTAGGGTGATCGCCAGCCGGTGCAGCCCGGTGTCGCCGCCGCGGCGGGTGGCGAGCGGGCCCTTCATCGGCTTGGCGAGGTCATCGGCGGGATCGGCAATCGCCTGCACCCAGTCGAGACCTGCGTCCTGCGGCAGGATCACCCGCGCCAGATCACCATCATAGGCCCGCGCTTTCAGTGTCTCGGCGCGGCGCGCGGTGACGGTCAGGTCAAGGTCCCCTGGCAGCGCGCGCAACACCGCCAGCCGCGCCGCCGAGACTGTCTCGGCCGCGACCACCAGCGCACCGGCACCGCTGGCCGTGCGCAGGACGACCGGCACGCCCATGCGCAGATCCGCGCGGGCGCGGGCGAGGAGTTCTCCGAGATCGGGCGCGAGGGTCATCTGCATCTTCCTGTCTTGGCCCGGCGGGCCGGGCAGAGGGTACACCCGGGCAGGCCCGCCCGGGAAGGCGCTGAAACAAAGCAGCTTCAATCCTGTAACAAAAGCCCGCGCGCAACACGAGAGCGTGACATCGCTGCAGCAAAACTTGTCTGTACGCCGCTGCGGTTACATGTGATCCACCAACACGAAGACGGAGAGGCAGATGGCCCAGATCAAGAATATCCTGCTGGTGGACGATGACGACGACCTGCGCGAGGCGCTGGCCGAGCAATTGGTCATGACCGAGGATTTCGAGGTGTTCGAGGCCGAGACCGGCGCCGCCGCAATGGCCCGCGCCAAGGAACAGGTCTACGATCTTCTCATTCTCGACGTCGGCCTGCCCGACACCGATGGCCGCGAGCTGTGCAAGCTGATGCGCAAGCAGGGGGTCAAATCGCCGATCCTCATGCTGACCGGCCATGACACCGATGCGGACACGATCCTTGGCCTCGACGCGGGCGCCAACGACTATGTGACCAAACCCTTCAAATTCCCGGTGCTGCTGGCCCGCATCCGCGCGCAGCTGCGCCAGCACGAACAGTCCGAGGACGCGGTGTTCACCGTTGGGCCTTACACGTTCAAACCCTCGATGAAGCTGCTGGTCACCGAAGACGACCGGAAAATTCGCCTGACCGAGAAAGAGACGAACATCCTCAAGTTCCTCTACCGCTCGACCGAAGGCGTGGTGCCGCGCGAGATCCTGCTGCATGAGGTTTGGGGCTATAACGCCGGTGTGACGACCCACACGCTGGAGACGCACATTTACCGCCTGCGCCAGAAAATCGAGCCCGATCCTTCGAACGCTCGAATTTTGGTCACTGAATCCGGGGGATACAGACTGGTTGCCTGACAAATCGGCGGAAATGTCACGTCCACGCGGTTTTCCGCCAACCCCGTCTCACTCGCCCATTGGTTGACACTGGACTTGGTGATAGGGTGACCTAGCCTTTCGGATAGGAGGCTGACTGGCCTCCTCGAAAGACACAGAGTTCCCGTTGCATGTGCGGGTTATCACATGCACCTCCCTGTTGGACCTGGCCGGGCTTTGTGCCCGGCCTTTTTTCATCACAAGCAGCGCCGCCGCTGCGCGTTCCCATCTGTAACCCTCGTTTGTAACCCTCGTGACGTCTCGCTGACGGCATGCCGCCTTTCTTGCCGGGCCGCTCTGGCTTTGTGATACATGCGGCGTGTAATCCCTGCCGGAATTGGCGCTCCGGCTGCGGCATCCCCTCCGCGAAGCCGAAGCGCCCACAAACCCCGTCCGTCCCTTCCGTGAGCGGTGGCCGATCGGCTTGCCCTTCCGATCTGCGCGGATAATCGTTAACAAATCGGAAACATGACAGAAGATTCCCGGCTTTTCGCGCCGGCCTGTCTGCGGTGCTTGCCGTTGCCGCAACAGATGGTAGAAGCCCGGCGCCCCTGCCGGAAAGGACTGAGCTTGACCGACACGCCCCGACGCCTCGAACACCCGAGCATGAACGCACCGCTGCTGGATTGGTGGATGCGCGACTACGACCATGTCTTCGTCGTGCTCAACCCGTTCTTCAGCGTCCCCGGCTTTGCGCCGGATACTGCCGCTTGGGGGCCTTTGCGCAGCGAGGCCACCACGCAGCAAGAGCTTGAGGCGCTGATCGAAAGCCTTGGCGACGGCCAACCCAACCAGCCGCCCGACGCCTTCGACGAGATCATCAAGACCACCGGCCAGCCGATCCGCTGGGACATGGTGGCGCAGGCGCTCGGCGTCGCGGACTTCGAGCATTTTGCGCATATGGTCTGGCTCTGGGTCATTGGCGCGGAGCCGCCCGAAGCGGATGTGACGCTGATCTCGCGCATCGCCCGGCACTGCCGCAACGAAGGCCTCTACAAGCCCGAGGAAGACTGGCTGCCGCTGGTGGTCGAGCCAATGCTGCTGCCCTATTTCGAGGCCCTGCGCCTCGATGAGGTGACGCTCTGGGACGAGACGCGAACCTCCTCGCTGGAGTGCCCGATCGACGCGTTCCACCGCGACGAGCCGCCCGTGGCGCTGATGGATGCGCCGATCTCGGCGATCTCCGCTCCGGGGATGCTGCTCAGCTGGTCGCAGGATCAGGTGACCGGCCTGCTGGCGATGACCGAAGAGATGCGGCAAAAGGCCGACCCCTCACGCTTCCTCGAAGGCTTCTGGGCCGGCACCCGCACCTCGTCGCTGGTGCTCGACCCGACCCACGCGCGGACCCCTGCCCTGCTGCACTGAGCCGCACGACACCGCCAAATGCAAAACGCCCCGACCGAAAGGCCGGGGCGTTCGCGTTTTCAGAAATGGCCGAGGCCGCGGATCACTCCGCGGTCTCTTCCTTCTTCTCAGCGGAGATCTCTTCGCCGGTCTCTTGGTCGACCATCTTCATGGCGAGGCGCACCTTGCCGCGATCGTCGAAGCCCAGAAGCTTCACGTAGACTTCCTGACCTTCCTTCAGCACATCCGACGGATGGTTCAGGCGGCGGTTCTCGATCTGGCTGACGTGCACGAGGCCGTCGCGCTTGCCGAAGAAGTTCACGAAGGCGCCGAAATCGACGATCTTCACGACCTTGCCTTTGTAGATCGAGCCCTCTTCCGGCTCTGCCACGATCGAGTAGATCATGTCATAGGCCTTCTGGATGGCTTCACCGTTGGCCGAGGCGATCTTGATCACGCCATCGTCGTTGATGTCGACCTTGGCGCCCGACACTTCGACGATCTCGCGGATCACCTTGCCGCCCGAACCGATCACTTCACGGATCTTGTCGGTCGGGATCTGCATGGTCTCGATGCGCGGCGCGTGAACCGAGAACTCTGCCGCTTCGGTCAGAGCCTTGGCCATCTCGCCGAGGATGTGCATCCGGCCTTCTTTCGCCTGCGACAGAGCCTGCTTCATGATCTCGGGGGTGATGCCCGCGACCTTGATGTCCATCTGCAGCGAGGTGATGCCGTTCTCGGTGCCTGCGACTTTGAAGTCCATGTCGCCGAGGTGGTCTTCGTCGCCGAGGATGTCGGTCAGAACCGCATACTCACCGTCGTCTTCCAGCACGAGGCCCATGGCCACACCGGCCACCGGCGCCTTCAGCGGAACGCCCGCATCCATCATCGACAGCGAGCCGCCGCAAACGGAGGCCATCGAGGACGAGCCGTTGGATTCGGTGATCTCCGACACCACGCGAATGGTGTAGGGGAAGTCGGTCGGTGCGGGCAGCACGGCCTGCAGCGCGCGCCATGCCAGCTTGCCGTGGCCGATCTCACGGCGACCCGGCGAGCCAACGCGGCCCACTTCACCAACCGAATACGGCGGGAAGTTGTAGTGCAGCAGGAAGTTGCTGCGGAAGTTGCCGTGCAGCGCGTCGATGATCTGCTCATCGTCGCCGGTGCCCAGCGTGGTCACGACCAGCGCCTGCGTTTCACCGCGGGTGAACAGCGACGAGCCGTGGGTCCGCGGCAGAACGCCGGTTTCCGACACGATCGAGCGAACCTGATCGAGGGCGCGACCGTCGATGCGGCGCTTGTTCTTCACCACGTCCGAGCGCAGCACAACCGACTCGAGCTTCTTGATCGCCGAACCGAGGTTCGCGTCTTCAAGCTGCTCTTCGCTCAGCTCTGCCTTGATCGCTTCCTTGGCGGCCGACACCGCGGCGACGCGCGCCTGCTTGTCGGTGATCGCGTAGGCTTCTTTCATCTTGGCTTCGCCCAGACCCTTCACCACTTCGAACAGCTCGGAGTAATCCGGGGCCTGGAAGTCGAAGGGCTCTTTCGCGGCGGATTCGGCCAGATCGATGATCAGGTCGACAACCGGCTGGATCTGCTCGTGCGCGAAGGTCACGGCGCCCAGCATCTCTTCCTCGGTCAGCTCGTAAGCTTCCGATTCCACCATCATCACGGCGTCTTTGGTGCCGGCGACGACGAGGTCGAGACGCTGCTCGGGGTTGTTGCGCAGCCCCTGCATGTCATCGACGGTCGGGTTCAGCACGTATTCGCCATCGGTGTAACCGACGCGGCAGCCTGCGATCGGGCCCATGAAGGGCACGCCCGAGATGGTCAGCGCGGCCGAGGCAGCGATCATCGCAACGACGTCGGGGTCGTTGACCAGATCGTGCGACAGCACGGTGCACATCACCAGCACTTCATGCTTGAAGCCGGGGACGAAGAGCGGACGGATCGGACGGTCGATCAGGCGTGCGGTCAGCGTCTCTTTCTCGGTCGGACGCGCCTCGCGCTTGAAGAAGCCACCGGGCACCTTGCCCGCGGCATAGTATTTTTCTTGGTAGTGAACGGTCAGCGGGAAGAAATCCTGACCCGGCTTCGGTTCCTTCGCGAAGGTCACGTTGGCCATGACCGAGGTCTCGCCGAGCGTCGCGATGACGGTGCCATCTGCCTGGCGGGCGACTTTCCCGGTCTCGAGGGTGAGGGTTTCCTCGCCCCACTGCATGGATTTCGTCGTTACGTTGAACATGTAGCGTATCCTGTAAGGGAGCACTCCCGGCCCTCCGGGTCTCCCGTTTGCATGGTGGCCCCATTGCCACCGCTCCCTATCCTCTTGCATGTGCCCGGGAGCCAAAGGCGTCACGTCTCAGATGGGGGGCGCATACATGAGAATCCGGCTTTTGGGAAGCAATAAGCGCGAGGCCGCCCGGACGGGCCATTGCAGGCCGACGATGACCCAGTGGCGCGCATCGGGTTTTCCTTCGCGGGCGTCAGGGGTTCCGTGAAATAGCCCCTAAAAGTACGTTCGGTGTGGATGCGTGGCACGGATGGTCCCCGCTGGAAACGCAAAACGCCCGCTCCAATGGAGCGGGCGCTGCGAATTCCGTATCCGGAGCGGATCAGCGGCGGATGCCGAGGCGCTGGATCAGGGCGGTGTAACGCGCCTCTTCCTTGCCCTTCAGGTAGTCCAGCAGCTTGCGGCGCTGAGCCACGAGCTTCAGAAGGCCACGACGCGAGTGGTTGTCCTTCTTGTGGGTCTTGAAGTGCTCGGTCAGGGTCGAGATGCGGCTGGTGAGGATAGCAACCTGAACTTCGGGCGAGCCGGTGTCGCCTTCTTTGGTTGCGAATTCCTTCATCAGGCGGTTCTTTTCTTCAACGGTGATCGACATCGGGGTCTCCTTCAGGGTTAGAGGGATGGCACAAGCCGGGATGTCGTCCAGCAGGGCCCGTGGAGAAATCCGGCCCGCATGGCCGGATGCGGGCGTATAGGGCAATTCAGCGTAAAAGGAAAGCCCGAAGTTGCCGGAGCCGCTGTTGCTCAGGCCCTCTATGATCAGGCCCCTTGTCAGGCCCCCGCAAGATCGGGCGCGCCACCGTTCAGCAGGGCGATACTGTCAAGTGACGGGACAGCATCGCTGGGCAGATGCGCAAGCACTTCGCCATCTACCACAAGCTCGGTCATCCCCGCCACCTCTGCGCTTTCACGAAGCTCCAGTTCCGGCGCATCCGCATCCCCGCCCGCACCATCGTAGACCACGATCAGTTGGTCCTCGGACGGATCGAAATCCACCAGTTCGGCCGCCGCCTCCCCGGCACTCCAATCGCCAAGGATGAAACTGTCCGCCCCGGCACCGCCACTCGCTACATCGCCCGCGCCGATCCAGAGCGTATCACTGCCCGAGCCGCCGTTGAGGAAATCCGCATCGTCCTGATCGTGCCCGCCGGCATCCACCTCGACACCCGACAGCAGGTCATCGCCCCAGCCGCCAAACAGCGTATCGGCGCCGCTCCCACCGATCAGCGTGTCATCGCCCTCGCGCCCCAAAAGCGCGTCCTGCCCGGCGCCCCCTAGGAGCAGATCGGCGCCAAGCCCGCCCTGCGCCTCGTCATCGCCCGCGCCCCCGTCGAGCGCGCCGCCACCGTCATGGGCAAAGAGCAGATCATCCCCCTCCGCCCCGCGCAGCACATCACTGCCTGCATCGCCGTGCAGCGTGTCATTGCCCTCGCCCCCCAGCACCGTATCGTTGCCATCCCCGCCGAGCAGTTCATCGTCGCTGCCGCGCCCGTCGAGCACATCCTCGCCCGCACCGCCCCCAAGAAGATCGGTCAGCGGCGTGCCAATCAGAATGTCCGCCCCGTCACTTCCCGCGTCGATACGGCCCGTATCACTCTGGCCGGGATCACTCTGGCTCGTATCACTTTGGCTCGTATCACTCTGCGCCGCGTTCCAATCCGTGTCGAAACTGGCGCTGACTTGGTCGAGCAGGCTGGTGTCCAGCGGCACATCCTCCTCGTCCCCGTCTCCGGGCCCTGAGGCCGCGTCATCGCCGCCGCTCTCTGCCGCGTCCTCGCCGCCCGGCGACGCGAAGATCGCCAGCGAGCCCAGCAGCGCCATGCCCATCAGTCCGGTCAGAAACAGCATCCCTTAGCTCCCAAGGCGAGAAGCCGGAAGTCTGAGTGACACCCCGCGCGGTAACCAAGCGCATTCGCCTGCGAAGGTTAACGCGGCCGCTGCCAGATCTGCGGCTGCTGGCTGTAGGACACGTAAAGCGGGTGACGCGGATGGCCGTCCTTGGTCAGCCCAAGCACATGCAGATCCCCCGAAAGCACACCCGCGATCTCCGCCCCGCGTCCCAGATGGACGCCATGCACGCCCCAACCCGCCAGCGTCAGCCCCGCCTCGGCGTGCCAGCGCAGCAAAAGCGCGTCATTCTCCGCGCCCACCGGGGCGGACGCGCGGCGCAGATCGGCGGGTTTGGTGGCGCGATAGCCAAAGAGATTGGCGATCCGCATGCCGCCGAAGCCAAGCGCCTGCGCCCGGCGCTGGCAGCGCTCGATGGTGGGATCGTTCTGCCGCTCGTCGGCGGTCGAGGGGTTGAGCATGATCCACAGCAGCAGCCCGCCCGGACGCGCCGGGTCCCAGACCCGCTCGAGCCCATAGCGATAGGCCTCGCAGGGCGAGTAGAGCGCCCGCGAGCGCATGCCGTTCTCTTCGTGCCGCCGCTCGATCACGGCGCCCTTCTGGCGCGCTTGGCGGCGCGGGACAAGTCCCCGCCCGGCTCACCGGCGGCGTTGACTTGCTCCGCATCGCGGCTCAGGGTCCGCCAAAGACCGAGACAGCAAGGACATTCCCCAGATGGACATCACCCGGATCGAAGCCGCCGCCGCGCGGCTCAAGGGCCACGCGCGCCGCACGCCGCTGCTTTCCTCCCCGTTTCTCGACGAGATCGCCGGTCGCCGCGTGCTGGTGAAGGCCGAGTGCCTGCAGCACACCGGCAGCTTCAAGTTCCGCGGCGCGTGGTCGGCGCTTTCGGCGCTCGATCCGCAGGTGCGTGCCAAAGGGGTGATCGCCTTCTCCTCGGGCAACCACGCGCAAGGCATCGCCGCCGCCGCCAAGGGGTTTGGCGTTCCCGCGGTGATCATCATGCCCGCCGATGCCCCCGCCGCGAAGGTCGCGGGCACCAAGGGGCTGGGCGCCGAGGTGGTGCCCTATGACCGCGAGACCGAAGACCGCGACGTGCTTGGCGCGCAGCTCGCCGCCGAGCGCGGGCTGACGCTGGTCAAACCCTTCGACGAGCCCGAGGTGATCGCCGGGCAAGGCACCTGCGGGCTGGAGATCGCCGAACAGGCTGCCGAGGCGGGCGTGACTAAAGCCGACGTCATCGTCTGCTGCGGTGGCGGCGGTCTGACCTCGGGCATCGCGCTGGCGCTGGAGGCGAAGGCCCCCGGCCTGCGCGTGCGCCCCGCCGAGCCCGAGGGCTTCGACGACGTGAAGCGCTCGCTGGCGGCGGGCGCAATCCAGCGCAACGCCGCCATGGGGGGCAACATCTGCGATGCGATCGTCACGCCGCAGCCCGGCGATCTCACCTTCCCGATCCTCAACCGGCTCTGCGGCCCCGGGCTGGCGGTGAGCGAGGAAGAGGCGCTGAAGGCGATGCAACTTGCCGTGCGCCACCTCAAGATCGTCGCCGAACCGGGCGGCGCGGTGGCACTGGCCTCGGCGCTCTTCCGGCCCCAGCAGATCGAAGGCGACGCAGTGATCTGCACCGTCTCGGGCGGCAATGTCGATCCGGCGATCCTCGCCCGCGCCCTTGCGCTCGACATCTGACGCAAAAGAGGCGCGGCCCTCTCCGGACCGCGCCCCTTCTTCTCTTTCCAAATACGCCGGGGAGCGCGAGGGGCTGGCCCCTCGCTATCTTGGCGAGCCGCGCATCAATCTGATGCGTTCAGCCGTCGAGCCGCCGCGCCTCGTCGAGCAGCATCACCGGAATGCCCTCGCGGATCGGGAAGGCCAGCGCGGCGTTCTTGCTGATCAGTTCCTGCCGCTCGGCATCATATTCCAGCACCCCATGGGTCACCGGGCAGACCAGCGCCTCAAGCATGCGGCGGTCGAAGACAAAGGTCTCTTCGGCGGAAGTTTCACTCATTGAATCAGGTCCTCTTCACCGCCACGCAGGGCGAATTCGATCAGGGTCACAAGCGTTTCGCGTCGCGACGCCAGCCGCGGCGCCTCAAGCAGCGCCTGCTTTTCCTCGGGCACGAAATCCAGCAGCATCGACAGCGAGTTGATTAACAGCTCGTCTTCCGCTTCCTTGAGCGTATCCCAATCCGCCGACAGGCCGCGCGCTTCGAAATAGCGGTCGAGCAGACGCAGGAAGGCACCGCGATCAAAGCTGTCGTCGCTGTCGGCATGGGCGTCGAGATCATGCTCGAACCCGTTCCAGTCCACCTCGCAGCGGCGGTAGGGCGTGAACCCTTCCACCTCTTTCTGGATACGGAAGCGCGACAGGCCCGACAGGGTGATCATATAGCGCCCGTCCTCGGTCTCCGAGAACTGCGTGATCCGCCCGGCGCAGCCGATGCGCTGCAGCGCGGGCGTTTCACTTTCGTCGTGGCCCAGCGGCTGCACCATGCCAATCAGCCGTGTGTCGGTCTTCAGCGCGTCATCCAGCATCGCCAGATAACGCGGCTCGAAGATGTGCAGCGGCAGGCGCGAGCGCGGCAGCAGCATGGCACCGGGAAGCGGGAAAACCGGGATCATCCCCGGGAGATCAGTTCGTCTCACCATGACCTGCGAGCTAGAGCGCCGCGGCGCTCAGGCAAATATCATCGAGCTAAGTTTACGACGCCCGTTGAGAACAACCGGATCGTTCGGCTTCAGCGCCTCGAAGATGGTGAAAAGCTGCGCCTTGGCGGCACCGTCGTTCCACTCGCGGTCGCGGCGGAAAAGCTCCAGCAGCTGGGTCACCGCGTCTTCGGTCTCGCCATGGGCATAGAGCGCCTGCGCCAGATCGAAACGGGCCTGCAGGTCCGCCGGGTCGGCCTCGACCTTCGCGGTCAGTTCGGCGACCGGGCCGGCGTTGCTGGCCTGTTTGGCAAGCTCGATCTTGGCATGGGCCGCTTCCAGCTCAGGCGCTTTGGAGATCTCGACCGGCGCGCCATTGAGCACGGCTTCGGCCTGATCGAGGTCGTCGAGCGCGAGATAGCAGGACACCAGACCGGCATAGGCCTTGGCGTTTTGCGGGTCTTCTTCGAGGATCGCGGCAAAGACCTGCGCGGCGTCGGCAGCGGCGCCCTGCTCCAGCATCTCTTCTGCGGTGGCGATCGCCTCATCGAGCCCGCCCGACGCATCACCGCCCGAGGCCTGCACCACGCGGTCGATGAAGCTCTTCAGTTCCGACGGCGGCAGCGCGCCCTGAAAGCCGTCGATCGGCTGGCCCTTGTAGAAGGCATAGACCGTGGGGATCGACTGGATGCGCAGCTGACCGGCGATCATCTGTGCCTCGTCGACGTTGACCTTGGCCATTTTCACCGCGCCCTTGGCCTCGGTGACGGCGGCTTCCAGCGCCGGTCCAAGCTGCTTGCACGGGCCGCACCAAGGCGCCCAGAAATCCACGATGACAGGCACTTCCTGCGAGGCGTCAATCACCTCTGCCATGAAGTCGGCTTCGCTGACGTCCTTGATGAGATCGGCCTTGGGGGCCTCGGTCTTGCCCAGTTCCAGCATGCTGTGTCCTCCGCTGCGGCGGTTTGCTTGGCGTGTTACATGGCGCAGGCGGGGGCGCGATGCAAGGGCGCGGCCCCCTGCCCGCCGCCGCTCAGGCGTGGCGGGTCAGCTCTGCCCAGATCGGAAGATGGTCCGAGGCGCGCCGCGCAGCGCCCGACTGTTCGACCCCGGCCGCATGCAGCGTCAGGCTGCTGCCATAGGCCACGCCATCGAGCGCGACGAAGGGTCGCGAGGCGTGATAACTGCGGCCCGGCAGGGTCAGCGTGAAGTCGCGCTCCCACGGCTCATAGCCGCGCACGTCGGACCATTCGTTGAAATCGCCGAAGATGGCCGCCTCGGCGCGCAGATCGCCCAGGTGATCCCGAATTTCCGACATCTGCTTGAGCCGGTAGCGGCGCAGCAACCCAAGGTGAGCGCCCACGACGTTCACCCCCTCGACCCGCGCCATGACAGCGCCGCGCGGCTCTAGCCCCGGCAGTTCGATGCGCGCGGTCTGGGTGACCTCTAGCCCCCTGCGCACAAAGATCGCATTGCCGTGCCAGCCGAGGCTGACCTCATTGCGCGCCAGCGGCACCACTTCATAGTCGGTCTCTTGCGCGATCAGAAAACGCGGGATGGCCGCGGGGCGCGGACCAAGCCGCAGGTCGGCCTCCTGCAGCACCACAACGTCGGCGTCGATCTGCCCCAGAACCTGCAGGATGCGCGCCGGATCGCGGCGGCGGTCGATCCCCATGGCCTTGCGGATGTTGTAGCTTGCGATCTTCAGCGGGGCACTCATACGGGTCTTCCTCAGAGGATTGGCGCCAGCAGCCGGGCGAAAGGCGCGGCCAGACGGATCCAGCGCGGGTGTTCGCTCAGTGGCTTCTCCATGATGTAGGCGCTGGTGAAATCAGCCTCCAGCATCTTTGCCACCCGCTGCGCGAAACCCCGGTCAAAAATCAGTGCCATTGTCTCGAAATTGAGCCGGAACGAGCGGTTATCCAGATTGGCCGACCCGACGGCCGCGAAATCATCATCAACCAGCACCACCTTTTGATGCACGAAGCCGCCCTTGTAGCGCAGCACCTCGACGCCCGCGGCGCGCACCTCGTCGAAAAACGCATGCGCGGCCAGCCACGGCAGGTAGTGGTCGATGCTGTCGGGCACCAGCACCTTCACGTCGCAGCCGCGCAGCGCGGCGCAGACCAGCGCCGAGAGCACATCCTGGTCCGGCACGAAATAGGGCGAGGCGATCCACACCCGTTCGCGCGCTTCGGCCATGGCGGAGATGAAGAACATCGCGCCGGTGTCCATGTCGTCGGCGGGTCCGGTGGGCAGCACCAGCCCGGTCAGGTCCTCGGGCGCGCGGTCGGGGCGCCAGTTGAGCTCTTCGCCGATGCTTTCCAGCGTGGCCCAGTGCCAGTCTTCGGCAAAGACCAGTTGCAACTGCGCCACCATCGGGCCGCGCAGGTGCAGATGCGTGTCGCGCCACGGCCCGAAAGAGGGGTTCTTGCCAAGGTAGTCGTCCTTGACGTTGTGACCGCCGATAAACCCCTCATGGCCGTCGATGATCACCGTCTTGCGGTGGTTGCGGAAGTTGATCTGAAAGCGCGACGTGGGCCCCGGCGCATTCTTTGGGTCGACCACCTGCACCCCCGCCTCGCGCAGCCGCGTCAGATAGCCGCCGGGCAGACCGTAGCTGCCGACACCGTCGAAGATCAGCCGCACCGAGACGCCGCGCTGCGCGGCGGCGATCATGTGGTCGGCCAGCTCGTCGCCCAGATCATCGTCGGCGATCGTGTAGAACTGCACCAGAAGGTAGTTATGCGCCCGGTCGATGGCGGCAAAGACAGCGTCGAAGGTCTCGGAGCCATCGACCAGAAGATCGGCCGAGTTGCCCCCGACCACCGGCATCGCCGCCAGCTTCTCGAAAGCGTGGTAACGGGCCGGATCGCTGTTGTCGGGCGGGTAATGCGCGCAGAAGGCATCAAGCTCGCGGCGCACCCTGCGGCTGCTCCGGCGGGTGATGCGGTAGCCGCGGAGCTTGTGCTGACCGAAAAAGAGATAGGACGGCAGCGCGAACCACGGCGCCGCCAGCAGGAAGACGGTCCAAGCCGCTGCGCCCTGCGGCGTGCGCGCCGTCGAGACCGCGCGCCAGACGGCGTAGGCCACCGCCAGCGGCAGGAGCACCGCCAGAACGACGGCAAAAATCGTGGTGTTGGAGCCCATGCGCGCTCTCCGCTGTTGCGCGCCGGAGAGTGTCTACCGGCCCGCCTCAACCAGAGCGCATCGAGAATTGTTCCGCAAGTGCCCGGCCTTGCAGCAGCCGGGCACGGAAATTTATCGCTTGGGTCTCAGAGATCGCCTCAGAGATCGAAGGTGGCGAAGACCGGCGCGTGATCCGACGGTTTCTCCCAGCCGCGCGCGATGCGCAGCACCCGCGAGCCGTGTCCGGCACTCGCGATATCCGGCGTCGCCCAGACGTGATCGAGCCGCCGCCCCTTGTCCGCCGCATCCCAGTCGCGCGCGCGGTAGGACCACCACGAATAGAGCAGCCCCTCGGGGATGTCCTGCCGGGTGATGTCGACCCATTTGCCCGCGTCCTGCACCTGCGCCAGTTGCTCGACCTCGATGGGCGTGTGCGAGACCACTTTGAGCAGCTTCTTGTGGCTCCAGACGTCGTCCTCACGCGGGGCGATGTTGAGATCGCCCACGAGGATGGATTTCTGCGGTGCCTCGGCGTGGAACCAGTCGCGCATCTCGGTGAGGTAGTCGAGCTTTTGCCCGAACTTCACGTTCACCTCGCGGTCGGGCTCGTCGCCGCCTGCGGGCACATAGAAGTTCTGGATGGTCACGCCGTTCTCCAGCGTCGCCGAGACGTGGCGGGCATGGCCAAGCGCGGCGAAATCGCGGTCGCCGGCATCGACGATGGGCAGCTTCGACAGGATCGCCACGCCGTTGTAGCCCTTTTGCCCGCGCGCCACGATGTGGTGATAGCCAAGCGCCGCGAATTGCTCGAGCGGGATTTTCTCCACCGGGCTCTTGGTCTCCTGCAAACACAGCACGTCCGGCCCTTCCTCGGCCAGCAGCTTGAGGACGATGGGCTCGCGCAGGCGGACCGAGTTGATGTTCCAGGTGGCAAGGGTGAAGGACATGAGGCGGGCTCCTTTTCTGGCGCGGAAAATGTCAGCCTGCCGGGACGGGCGCAACCCGGATCCCGGCGTTATGGCCCACCCGGAGCATCGCTTTAGAGCACAAGCGCGAGGATCAGCACCGACAGGCACAAAAACCCGATGCCGGTGAGTTCGCGCCGCGTGATGCGCTCCTTGAAGAACAGCGCCGAGGCCATGAGCGAGAACACCAGTTCGACCTGCCCCAATGCCTGAACATAGGCGGCGGTCTGCAGGGTGAAGGCGGTGAACCACGACAGGCTTCCGGCCATGGAGGTGAGGCCGAGCCAGAGCGCCGTGCGCCGTGCCGCCCAGACGGCGGTGATCTGCCCCGGCTCGAAGACCCGCAGCCAGAGCGCCATGCCGATGGCCTGAGACACCACGACGCAGACCAGCGTGACACCGGCGCGCAGGAACGGCGCGTCCGAGGCGATCTCCAGCGAAGCGCCGCGGTAGCCCACGCCCGACACCGCAAAGAACATCCCCGAGGCCAGCCCCAAGGCCACCGCCCGGCTGCCCATACGGCGCAGCAGCCCGCCCGGTCCCGGCGTGTCCGACAGCAGCAGCACCCCGACGAGGCCGATCAGGATCGCACCCCAACCGGCAGCCGAGATATGCTCTCCCAGCACCAAAAGGCCGAGCAGCGCGGTCTGGATCACCTCGGTCTTCTTGAAGGTGATGCCCACGGCGAAGTTGCGCTGCCGGAACAGCGCCACGACACAGACCGTGGCGAGGACCTGTCCAAGCGCGCCGAAAAGCGCATAGGCCCAGAACAGCGGGCTCAGATCCGGCCAGCCCTGCCCGGTTCCGACGAGGTACCCGCCGACCACCAGCACCGCCGCTGGCGCGGCATAGGCGAAGCGCGCGAAGGTCGAACTGGTGGCGGTGAGCGCGCCGCCGCTCAGCACCTTGTGCAGCATGAAGCGCAGGGTCTGAAAGAAGGCCGCGCTGAGGGTGACGATGATCCATAAATCCATGGCGCTGCCATGGCATGCGGCGAGAGGATTGACCATAGGTCAGCGCCGGACCGCGAAACGGGCCGGAGGTTTCCCACCGGCCCGTCGCGTGACAGCCAAATTCGACGTATCGAATTTGCAAATCTCTTCGAAGAGATTTGCCCGGCCTCAGACCTCGCTCTTCAGCGCCTCTGCCAGATCGGTGCGCTCCCACGAGAAGCCGCCGTCGGCATCGGGCGCGCGGCCAAAGTGGCCATAAGCTGCGGTGCGCTCGTAGATCGGCTTGTTGAGGTCGAGATGGGTCCGGATGCCGCGCGGCGTCAGGTCCATGACCTTGGGGATCGCCCGCTCGATCGCCTCGGCGGCCAGATCGCCCGTGCCATGGGTGTCGACGTAGATCGACAGCGGCTTGGCCACACCGATGGCGTAGGACAGCTGCACCGTGCAGCGGTCGGCGAGCCCGGCGGCCACGACGTTCTTGGCCAGATAGCGCGCCGCATAAGCCGCAGACCGGTCGACCTTGCTGGGGTCCTTGCCCGAGAAGGCACCGCCGCCATGCGGGGCGGCCCCGCCATAGGTGTCGACGATGATCTTGCGGCCCGTCAGACCCGCATCCCCGTCAGGTCCGCCGATGACGAACTTGCCGGTGGGGTTCACCCACCATTCGGTCTCGGGCGAGATCCAGCCCTCGGGCAGGGTCTTGCGGATGTAGGGCTCGACGATGGCGCGGATGTCGTCCGAGCTTTGCCCCTCGTCGCTGTGCTGGGTCGAGAGCACGATCTGCGTCACGCCCACCGGCTTGCCATCCTTGTAGCGGACGGTGACCTGGCTCTTGGCGTCCGGTCCGAGCATCGGCTCGGCGCCGGTTTTGCGCGCCTCGGCCAGCCGCTTGAGGATGGCGTGCGAGTAGAGGATCGGCGCCGGCATCAGTTCCGGCGTTTCGTTCGTGGCGTAGCCGAACATGATGCCCTGATCGCCCGCGCCCTCGTCACGGTTGCCACCGCCGGTCACACCCTGCGCGATATGCGCCGACTGCTCGTGCAGCAGGTTGGTGATCTCGACGGTCTCGTGGTGGAACTTGTCCTGCTCGTAGCCGATATCTTTGATGCAGGCCCGCACGATGTCAGGGATGTGCGCCATGTAATCGTGCAGCTTGTCCTGATCGGTCAGACCGATCTCGCCGCCGATCACCACGCGGTTGGTGGTGGCGAAGGTTTCGCAGGCGACGCGCGCCAGCGGGTCCTCTGCCAGCAGCGCGTCAAGCACCGCATCGGAAATCCGGTCGCACACCTTGTCGGGGTGCCCTTCGGAGACCGATTCCGAAGTGAAGATATAGTTCTGTCGGGACATAAGCGCTCCATTAGGTACCAGCTGTCACGCCAGGAAGCCGTTGTGACAGGGATATGAAGCCTCTCGCTACGCCCCTGAGAAAGCGGCGTCAATCCAAATTGCGCCGACGCGGCCAGAAGGCCCAGAGCATCAGCAGCGCCAGAACCCCCAGAAGCGGCAGGTCTCCGGTGCGGCTGTAGAGCGTGACGCGCAGCGGCGGCGGCAGGCGGGCGTCAAGGAAGCCTGCCTCGTTCAGCGGCAGTTCCTCCAGCACCCGCCCTGCCCCGTCGATCACCGCCGAGACGCCGGTATTGGCCGCGCGCACCATCGGCAGCCCCTGCTCGATCGTGCGGATGCGGGCCTGCGCGAGATGCTGGTACGGCCCCGAGAAGCTGCCGAACCACGCGTCATTGGTGATCTGCAGCAGCAGATCGGGTCGCGCGGCGGCACGCAGGTCCTGCGGGAACACCGCCTCATAGCAGATCAGCGGCAGCGCGTGGCCCATGGCCCCGCCAAGATCGAGCAGTTCCGGCCCCGGCCCGGCGGCATATCCGCCCTCGGCACGGGCGGCGAGACCGCTGATATTGATGCGGCGGAACAGCCACTTGAAGGGCATATATTCGCCGAAGGGCACGAGGTGGTGCTTGTCGTAGACAGCCTCGACCTTTGGCCCCTGAGAGATCAGCGCCAGCGAGTTATAGTAGTCGAGCCCTTCGCTGCGCTGGATGCCCAGAACCACCCGCGCGGGCAGCGCCGCATCGGTGATGACCCGCAGCGCGTCCTCGGCGTTTTCCAGCAGCGTCGGCACGGCGGTCTCGGGCCAGACGATCAGATCGGGACGCGGCAGGCCCTGTTTGGCCGGAGCGGCGGTGTAATCCACCTGCCGCTCGAAAAAGAGCGGGATATAATCGCGGTTCCATTTCTGGGTCTGCGCGGCGTTGGGCTGGACGAGCCGGACCACCGGCCGCTGCGCCAAATCCTGCAGCGGCGGCAGCAGTTGCGCGCCCCCAACCAGCAAAGCCGCCAGCACGGCCGCAGCGGCGCCTGCAGATGCCAGCGCGCCACGCAGCCCGCGCGCGGCCAAGGCCGCCAGGGCGAGCGTCACGAGGGTGAGCCCGTAAGAGCCGATCACAGAGACCCATTGAATGGCCGAGGTCGGCTCCCAGAGGTAGCCCACCATCGCCCACGGAAAGCCGGTGAAGACAAAGCCGCGCAGCAGTTCTGCCAGCGTCCATGTCACCACCAGCGCAAAGAGCGGGCGGCGCGGTGCCTGCGCAGCGCCCCAGAAGGCCACGCCCCAGAACAGCGCCAGCCCGGCGGCCATCAGCACCAGTGCGAAAGGCGCCATCCACGCGGTCGTCGCCGCGTCTACTTGAAAGGGTTCGGTCAGCCAGTTCAGCGCCAGGCCGAAATAGCCGGTCCCCGTGGCCCAGCCCACCGCAAGCGCGGCGCGGGGCGTGCGCTGCAGGGCAAAGAGCGCCATCGAGAGCACCAGACCGGCAAGCGCCAGATACCAAAGGTCCCAAGGCGCCTGCCCCAGAGCCATCAGCCCGCCGCAGAGCAGCGCCGGGATCAGCCGCGTCCGACCGGTCAGCACGCGCAAACCAAGGGGCGCCGGATCACGCCGCCGCCCCAGTTTACTCTCATCGGCTCCGGAAGCCCGCGTGTCAGCCACGCCCGGCCCCTGCTTCGCTGCCATTCACCTGTTGCGGCGCCTCGGGCTTGGCCGGAGGCAGCAGCGCCGGTGCGGGGGTCGCAATCGTGCCCTCGGGCAGCGGCGGACGCACCCGCAGCCGCTTGATGCGGCGCGGATCGGCGTCGACCACCTCGAAATCGATGCCGTCGGGATGGGGGATCACCTCGCCGCGCGCGGGCACATGCCCGGCCAGCATGAAGACCAGCCCGCCCAGCGTGTCGATCTCTTCCTCGTCGATCTCTTCGGGATCGGTGAGCGCCAGCCCGGTCTCGGCCTCGAACTCTTCGAGTGGCGTTTTGGCCAGCGCCAGCCAGCTGCCCGCCTTCTCGCGGAAGAAGTTGCGGCCCTCGGCGGTGTCGTGCTCGTCCTCGATCTCACCGATCACCTGTTCGATCAGGTCCTCGATGGTCACGAGCCCGTCGACCCCGCCGTATTCGTCGATCACCAGAGCCATATGGCGACGCTCGGTCTGCATCTTGGTGAGCAGAACCCCCAGCGGCATCGACGGCGGCACAAAAAGCAGCGGGCGCAGCATCTTCTTCATGTCGAAGTCTTCGCCGTGGCCGTTGAACCCGTGCAGCAGGGCAAAATCCTTGAGGTGCACCATGCCCACAGGCGTATCGAGCGTGCCGGAATAGACCGGCAGGCGGGTCATCCCGCTGTCGCGGAACACCGCCACAAGCTCGTCCTGGGTGAGGGTGTCTGGCACGGCGACGATTTCCGCCTTGGGAATCACCACATCCTCCACGCGCATACGGCGGAGGTTCATCATGCCATGCGTCGGCCGCTCATGGGCTGCCAAGATATCCTGCTCCGGATCGCCATCTTCGTCCATGCCATTGGCACGGTTGGAGAAAATGCGCTTAAAAAAGCCCGGAGGCCGTTCAATCTGCTCGTTTTCCTGCGCGCTGTGCGCTGCGTTAGACGAGTTGTCGTTATCTCCCATCGGTCCTTGTGATCCTGTTTCTCTCAGATGTCAGAGGAATATGGGTCCGCGATACCCATTTTGCCAAGTATTTCCGTCTCAATATTTTCCATCAGCGTCGCATCGCCGTCGCGCACGTGATCATAGCCCAGAAGATGCAAGGTTCCATGAACGACAAGATGGGTCACATGCTCGGCGAAGGGCTTGCCCGCCGCCTGTGCCTCGCGCGCGCAGGTCTCATAGGCGATGGCAAGATCACCAAGCTCGGTGGCGAAGGGCCCCGCTTCGGCCTCGGGCAGATCGGGGGTCGCGCCCTCGGCCTCGGCGCCGCGCTCTTCGGAGGGCCATGAAAGCACATTGGTCGGCGTGGGCTTTTCGCGGAATTCGGCGTTCAACTCGGCGATGCGGGCATCGTCGCAGGCCAGAACCGCGATCTCAAAGCCGTCCGGATCAAGCCCGAGGTGATCGAGCGCCGCGCGGGCCGCGGTTTCGGCGAGATCCTCGAGGCCCGCCGCCTCCCAGCGGTCGTCTTCAAGGATGGTGTCGGTGAGCTGTGCCATGGGTGACGCCTCTTGAGGGCCGGGGGCGCTGCCCCCGGACCCCCGGGATATTCTTCTCTAGACGAAGAGAGGGGACGGTTCAGGCCCCGCTTTCCGCGTCCTTGTCGTAGGCGTCGATGATCTTGGCCACAAGGGGGTGGCGCACCACATCCGCTGCGGTGAAATAATTGAAGCTGATGTCGGGGATGTGGTTCAGCAGACGCTCGGCGTCACGCAGACCCGACTGCACGCCGCGCGGCAGGTCAACCTGACTGCGGTCACCGGTGATCACCATGCGGCTGCCCTCGCCGAGACGGGTGAGGAACATCTTCATCTGCATGGTTGTGGCGTTCTGCGCCTCGTCGAGCACGACGAAGGCATTGGCCAGCGTGCGGCCGCGCATGAAGGCCAGCGGCGCGATCTCGATGGTCTTTTCCTCCATCATCTTCGCCAGCTGCTTGCCGGGCAGGAAGTCGTTCAGCGCGTCATAGAGCGGCTGCATGTAGGGATCGACCTTATCCTTCATGTCGCCGGGCAGATAGCCGAGCTTCTCGCCCGCCTCGACCGCCGGGCGGCTGAGGATGATCTTGTCGACCTGTCCGGTGATGAAGAGATTCACGCCCACGGCAACCGCGAGATAGGTCTTGCCGGTGCCCGCCGGGCCGATGCCAAAGCCAAGCTCATGCTCGAAGAGCGCGCGCACATAGGCCTTCTGCGCATCGGTGCGCGGCTCGATGAGCTTCTTGCGGGTCTTGATCTCGACCTTGCCGCCCGAGAACATCTCAAGCTGGCTTTCCGGCTCGCTCTCCTCGGGGGCGAGACGGAACTCGCGGTCGATGTCACCGCGGCCGACGCTGCGGCCCTGTTCGAGCCGCTGGTAGAGGGCGTTAAGCACCTCGCGCGCGGCGTCCTGCGCTTCGGCCGGACCGTGTAGCGCCAGTTGGTTGCCACGGCGAAGAATCTGCACGCCGGTGCGGGTCTCGATGTCGGTGAGGTTTCGGTCGTATTCGCCGCACAGATCGATGAGGAGGCGATTGTCCGGGAATTCCAGGATGGCTTCGGTCAGGATGCCTGTGTTCACGCATGTCTCCTGCGCTTGAGTGCATCTTCATGGTGCCAAGGCGTGGGGGCTCAGGTCAAGCAGCTTTGGCCCGGCACCGGGAGGAAAGAAGCAAAACGGCCGCGCGGTGAGCACCGCGCGGCCGTTGGCATTGGTATGTGGGAGCGCCGCTCAGAGCGGGTCTCCGATCACCGAAGTGGCGCCCTGCTTGAAGTCGCCGGTGGCCACGGTCGGTGGGGCGACGCCGGAACAGACCGGCTTGCCGTATTTGTCGAGACGGCGGGCCAGATAGCCCTCGACGCCGTCGTCGGCGATCCAGTTGTCGCAGCCGTCGGGATCGACCCAGACGCCCCAGCGAATCTGCGAAAGATCGTTGCGGTCGATCAGGTTGCGGTCGGCGCTCTTGTCCGGACCGATCGGCACGTCACAGGCGGCGAGCGCAGAAGCGGCGAGGAGCCCGAAGGCGAGTTTTGCGAAGTTCATTCTGCCAGCCCCCTCAGCGCACGCACAGGATTTCGACGCGGCGGTTCTTCGCCATGCCTTCGGCGGTGCGGTTGCTCGCCACCGGATAATTCTCGCCATAGCCGCGCACGTCGATCACCCGCGCGCCGCTGGCATTGGCCACGGCCGCGACCGAATTGGCACGGTTCAGGCTGAGGCGATCATTATAGGCATTGCTGGCCCGCGCGTCGGTGTGGCCGACGATGATGTAGCCAAAGGCTTTCGAGTCGCGGAAGAACTCCTCGAGCCGGTAGCGGCTCTGCGGATAGATCTTGTAGCTGTCGGTGGCGAAATACTGATCCGCCTTGAGCGTGCCGCAGATGTTGATCTCGTGGCAGACCGGACGCCCGTCACGGGTCACGCGCGAGACCGCATAGCCTTCGGCCCCGTCGTCCATGACCCAGATCTCGCAGCCGTCGGGCGACAGCGAGATGCCCGGAATATACTGCTGCCCACGGATCGTGCGGGTGTTCTGCGTCGAGATCACCGGAGTGTTGTAACCTTCCGCGGCCGAGGCCGCCGGGGCGGCGATCCCGGTGAGGGCGAGCGCCGATACAGCTGCCACCCCCAGAACGCCGCGAAGGGCCTTGGAAAAGCGTTTCACCACAGCCTCTGTCCCCTTCAATCTGATACCCAATGAGACGAGGGGCGGCACATCCGGCCCTCCCCCCGCAAACCTATTACGGTTCGCGAGAGTATCAGCAATTTCTCGCCTGTGAAGGGAAAACCACCAGATATTGTGTCCGCAGTGACACCACCGAGGGCCCTGAGGCCGAACTGTCGCGGATCTGAGGTCAGTCAGCCAAGTTACCCCGGCCCTGTGACAAAAATACGCCGCATTTTCCGCGCCGGAGGGGGCGGGCGATGCTTACAGCAATTCGCCCTTCAGCGAGTTAGGGCCAGACTCGACGATGCGCACCCGGCGCAAATCGCCCGGCTGCAGCCCCTCGCCCATCACATGCACCGCATGCAGGTAGTCGGACTTGCCGCCCATCTGCCCCGGCAGGCGGCCCGGCTTCTCAAAAAGCACCCCGACCACGCGTCCGACCATCGCATCCTGCAGCGCGCGCTGCTGTTTGGTGAGCAGCGCCTGCAGGCGCTGCAAACGGTCGTCCTTTTCATCCTCGGGCACCTGCGGGCGCTCGGCTGCCGGCGTGCCGGGACGCTCGGAATATTTGAACGAGAAGGCCGAACCGTATTGCACCGCCTCGACAAGATCGAGCGTGGCCTGAAAATCCGCCTCGGTTTCTTCCGGGAAGCCGACGATGAAATCGCCCGACATATGCAGATCGGGGCGCGCGGCGCGCAGCCGCTCGATGAGCTTGAGATAGCTCTCGGCGGTGTGCTGGCGGTTCATCCGCTTGAGGATCTTGTCCGACCCCGCCTGCACCGGCAGGTGCAGATAGGGCATCAGCTTTTCAACCTCGCCATGGGCGGCGATCAGGTCATCGTCCATGTCGTTGGGATGCGAGGTGGTGAAGCGGATGCGCTCCAACCCGTCGATCTTCGCCAGATCGCGGATGATCCCGGCCAGCCCCTTGTCGTGACCGTGGTAGGCGTTGACGTTCTGCCCCAGCAGGGTGATCTCGCGCACGCCGCGCTCGACCAGATCGCGCGCCTCGGCCATCACCCGCTCGGCGGGACGCGACACCTCGGCACCGCGGGTATAGGGCACGACGCAGAAGGCGCAGAACTTGTCGCAGCCTTCCTGCACCGTCAGAAACGCGGTCGGGCCACGCTTTGCCTTGGGGCGCGACTTCAGCTTCTCGAATTTGTCTTCCTCGGGGAAATCGGTGTCGAGCGCCTTCACCCCTGCCCCGGCCTTCGCCTCCATCTCCGGCAGGCGGTGATAGCTCTGCGGGCCGACCACCAGATCAACCATGGGCTGGCGGCGGATGATTTCTTCGCCCTCGGCCTGCGCCACGCAGCCCGCAACGCCGATCTTGAGGTCAGGCTTCTCGGCCTTCAGCCCCTTGTAGCGGCCCAGTTCCGAATAGACCTTCTCGGCGGCCTTTTCGCGAATGTGGCAGGTGTTGAGCAGGATCATATCCGCGTCATCGGGGCTCTGCGTCTCCACATAGCCCTGACCGCCGAGCGCTTCGACCATGCGCTCGCTGTCGTAGACGTTCATCTGACAGCCATAGGTCTTGATGTAGAGCTTCTTGGGCTGGGACATGAGGGCGACTCCGGTTCCGCGGTTCAAGGCGTGCGCATACCGCAAACAGGCCCCGACTTGCAATGCATCCGCTTTTCCCCGACTGTCGCGAAAAACGCCGGGCAAAGAGCGGATGCAGTATAGCGGGTTGAATGAGGCGCTGAAACAGGGCGTGACCGGGTCGGGCAAGCGCCCGCTGGGGATGATCTTCTGCGAGGATCAGAGCGAGGTGAACACCACCGCGCGCCACCTGATGCAGCTTGGCTTTTCTCCGGTGCTGCTGTTCATGCCGCCGCATCTGACGCTGTCGCCGGATGTCGCCGAACGCACCGCACGTATCGATTTCGAGCCGCATCACCCCGGGGCCGTGCAGCGCGCCGTGAGCCGCGTCGCTGCCGCCGCGCCGGGGCGCTGGATGCACTACTGCTACAACGCCGAGTTCCTGTTCTATCCGTTCTGCGAGACGCGCAGCGTCGGCGAGATGCTTGCCTTCCACACCGAAGAGCGGCGCGATGCCATGCTCACCTATGTGGTCGATCTTTATGCCGGAGACCTGAAGCACGCGCCGGACGCGGTGTCGCTCGACGACGCGTGGCTGGATCGCTCGGGCTATTATGCGCTGGCGCGCAGCGATGTGCCGCGCGGCGGGGCGCCCAAGGAACGGCAACTGGATTTCTTCGGCGGGCTGCGCTGGCGCTACGAGGAGCATGTGCCGCCCGAGCGGCGCAAGATCGACCGGATCGCCCTCTTCCGTGCCAAGCGCGGGCTGGTGCTGCGCGAGGATCACACCTTCTCGGATGAGGAATACAACACCTACGCCTGTCCGTGGCACAACAACCTGACCGCTGCGCTGGCCTCATTCCGCACCGCCAAGGCGCTGAAACGAAATCCCGGCTCCAGCCACGACATCGCAAGCTTCCGCTGGCACAATTCGGCGCGTTTCGAATGGCACTCGCGGCAGCTGCTGGATCTGGGGCTGATGGAGCCGGGGCAGTGGTTCTGAGCGTCAGTCGAACTCTTCCATGACGATCCGGTCTTCGGATACGCCAATCGACTTCAGCGCCGCGGCCATGTCATCCAGCATCGGGTCCGGCCCACAGACATAGCAGACATCGCGATCGGCAGAGACCACGCCCGCAAGCAAATCCGCGTCGATCTTTTCGCGGTGCAGCGGGCTCTGCTCTTCGTCGGTGACGATGAAACGGGTGTCGAGCCCGGCCATCTGCTCGAAGCTTTCGCGCAGGATGATGTCGGCCTCGGTCTTGTTGGAAAACACCAGCGCGTTGCCCTCGAGCGTGCCATTCTCGGCCAGCTTCTTGCGCAGGATGGCGATGAAGGGCGTGACCCCGGCACCGCCGGCGATGAAAACGCCATCCCCCTTGTCTTCGATCGCGCCCCAAGGCTCCTCGACCAGCACCGTATCGCCGGGCTGCATCTTGCCGATGCGCTCGGTCACCCCATCATGGCCATCGGCGCTTTCGGGATAGGATTTGATGACGAACTCAAGGGTGCCTTCGCCGGGCAGCGAGGTGAAGGTGAAGGGGCGCTTCTCTTCGCGCCAGCCGTCACGGTCGAGCGCCATGTCGATGGCCTGTCCGGGGGTGAACTCCAGCCCCTCCGGCTTGTCGAACACCAGGTGGTGCACGTCGTGGGTCAGCGGCTCGATGGATTGCAGCGTCAGCTTGCGGCTCATGATGGGCCTCCTTTCTCGGTTGCCCGAAAAACGCCCGTGCCGGGCGCCAGGTTCCCGCCCAAAGCTTCGCCCTTCCCACCTTCTTCTCTTCAAAAGTACGCCGGGGTGAATTGGCCGCAGGCCAAGAGGGGCAGCGCCCCTACGTCCTCATTGATGCCGCGCTCACTTCTTGCGCAGGCGGATCACCACATCGACCGAGGCGATCTCGGCGCCTTCGGGGGCTTGCGGCAGCTTCGAGATCACCAGTTCCTCCGACGGCGCGTCGGTCAGATGCCCCTCGCCTTCCCAGAAGAAATGCGGGTGGTCATGGGTGTTGGTGTCGAAATAGCTGCGGTTGCCGTCGACCGTCACTTCCTGAATCAGCCCCGCTTCGCAGAAGGCGCGCAGCGTGTTGTAGACCGTGGCGAGCGACACGCTCTCGCCCTGCGACTGCGCCGCGGCAAAGAGGCTCTCTGCGGTGACATGCCGATCCTTGCCGTCGCCGACGAGAAGCGCCGCCAGCGCAACGCGCTGCCGCGTGGGCCGGAGCCCTGCCTGGTTCAACCAGTCACTGCCTCTCTGGATGGCTTCGGATGTCATTCGTCGGTCCGCTTGGCTGTCTGTGCCTGCCATATATAGAGGACCAGCCCCCCCTATTTCAAACGGAAAACCTACGTGCCAAGTGCGCGACCCCCAACGCGCCGCGTCGACGCGCAGGCTTGCATGGCGCGGTTTCGCGGTGATAGAGGGGGCGCAACTTGACACAAAGGACAAAGGGGCGCGCCTGCATGGCCGACTATCCGACCAGCTTCGGCAAGGAAGATCTTCTGAAATGCGCGCGCGGCGAGCTCTTCGGAGAGGGCAATGCCCAGCTTCCGGCGCCGCCCATGCTGATGATGGACCGCATCACCGAGATCTCCGGCGACGGCGGCCTGCATGGCAAGGGCCACGTGGTGGCGGAATTCGACATCACCCCGGACCTGTGGTTCTTCGACTGCCATTTCCCCGGCAACCCGATCATGCCCGGCTGCCTCGGCCTCGACGGCCTGTGGCAGCTGACCGGCTTCAACCTTGGCTGGCGCGGCTGGCTGGGCCGCGGCTACGCGCTCGGCGTGGGTGAGGTGAAGCTGACCGGCATGGTGCGCCCGGATCGCAAGATGCTGACCTACAAGGTCGATTTCACCAAGGCCGTGCAGACCCGCCGCCTGACCATGGGCGTTGCTGACGGCATCGTCGAGGCAGATGGCGAAGTCATCTACCAAGTCAAAGACATGAAAGTCGCTCTCTCCGAGAGCTGAGAGGGAGGGTTCCCATGCGTCGAGTTGTCGTCACCGGACTGGGCATCGTATCGTCCATCGGCAACAACGCCGAAGAAGTACTCGCCTCGCTGAAGGCGGGCCGCTCGGGCATCAGCGCCAACGCGCAGATGCAAGAGCACGGGTTCCGCAGCCAGATCGCCGGTGCCGTCGATCTGGATGTGGCAGAGCACGTGGACAAGCGCACCCTGCGCTTCATGGGTCCGGGTGCGGCCTATGCCCATATCGCCATGACGCAGGCCATCGCCGATGCCGGGCTTGAGGAGTCGGATGTGGTCAACCCGCGCACCGGCCTCGTCGCCGGGTCGGGCGGCCCGTCGACCTCGGCGCTGCTGACCGCGCATCAGACCGTTCTGAAGACCGGCGGCACCAAGCGCGTCGGCCCCTTCGCGGTGCCCAAAGCGATGTGCTCGACGATCTCGGCGAACCTGTCGACCGCGTTCAAGATCAAGGGCATCAACTACTCGATCACCTCGGCCTGCTCGACCTCGCTGCACTGTATCGGCAACGCCGCCGAGCAGATCATGATGGGCAAGCAGGACGTGATGTTCGCAGGCGGCGGGGAAGAGCTCGACTGGACCCTGTCGTGCCTCTTCGACGCCATGGGCGCGATGAGCTCGAAGTACAACGACACCCCCGAGAAGGCCTCGCGCGCCTTCGACGCGGGCCGCGACGGTTTCGTCATCTCGGCCGGCGGCGGCATCGTCGTGCTCGAAGAGCTGGAGCACGCCAAGGCACGCGGCGCCAAGATTTACGCGGAAGTGACCGGCTATGCCGCCACCTCCGACGGCCATGACATGGTCGCCCCCTCGGGCGAGGGCGGCGAGCGCGCCATGCGGCTTGCACTGCAGACCCTGCCCGAGCACCGCAAGGTCGGCTACATCAACGCGCATGGCACCTCGACCCCGGTCGGCGACGTGGGCGAGATCGAAGCGGTGCGCCGCGTCTTCGGCGATGGCAGCACGCCGCTGGTCTCCTCGACCAAGTCGATGACCGGTCACAGCCAGGGTGCCACCGGCGCGCAAGAGGCGATCTATTGTCTGCTGATGTTGCAGAACGACTTCATCGCCCCTTCGATCAACGTCGAGACGCTGGACCCGGCGCTGAAACCCGCAGAGATTGCCACCAGCCTCGTCGAGAACGCAGGTCTCGATACGGTGATGACCAACTCCTTCGGCTTCGGCGGCACCAACGGGTCGATGCTGCTCAGCAAATATCAAGAATAACAGGCGAGAGACGGACATGGGCGAGCTTCTCAAGGGCAAGCGCGGGCTGATCATGGGGGTGGCGAACGACCGCTCCATCGCGTGGGGCATCGCCAAGGCGCTGCACGAGGCGGGGGCGGAGCTTGCCTTCACCTATCAGGGCGAGGCTTTCGGCAAGCGGCTGGAGCCGCTGGCGCAGAGCGTCGGGTCGGATTTCATGGTCGATGTGGACGTCACCGACGACGCCTCGCTCGACGCCGCCTTCGAACAGCTTGGCGCGCGCTGGCCGACCATCGACTTCGTGGTTCACGCCATCGCGTTCTCGGACAAATCCGAGCTGACCGGCCGGTTCCTCAACACCAGCCGCTCGAACTTCAAGAACTCGATGGACATCTCCTGCTACTCGTTCATCGAAGTGGCCCGCCGCGCGCATCCGCTGATGACCCCGAACGGCGGCACGCTGCTGACGCTCACCTACGATGGCTCGATCAAGGTCGTGCCGAATTACAACGTCATGGGCGTGGCCAAGGCAGCGCTGGAATCGGCGACCCGTTATCTGGCGAACGACCTCGGCCCCGAGGGCATCCGCGTGAACGCGATCTCCCCCGGCCCGATGAAGACCCTCGCAGGCGCGGCCATCGGCGGCGCGCGCAAGACCTATAAGTTCACCGAGCAGAACACCCCGCTGCGCTCCAACGCGACGCTCGAGGCCGTGGGCGGTACCGCCGTCTATCTGGTCTCCGACGCGGGCGCCTGCACCACGGGCGAGATCCTGCACGTGGACGGCGGCTTCCATATCCTCGGCATGCCGCAGGCCGAGAACATCTGAGGCCCTGCCCTCTTTCGAGATGAAAAAGCCCGGCCATTGGCCGGGCTTTTTTCATTTCATCGAGCGCCAGTGGCCCGGAACAAGGCGAAGCCGCCGGGCCAGCGCCTGCCCTACTTCATCGACCCCGTCTCGACGAACCGCTGATGCCAGCTCAGCGACTCGTTCAGCAGCGTCGGTGCGTGCTTGCCAAAGGAGCCCTGCAGCGCCCGCGCATAGTAGTCGCGCAGCATCGGCTTGTAGTCGGGATGGGCGCAGCGGTCGATGATCACCCCGGCGCGCTGGCGCGGCGCCAGCCCGCGCAAATCGGCCAGACCATGCTCTGTGACGATCACCTGCACATCCTGCGAGATGTGGTCCACATGCGCCACCTGCGGCACGATGGCAGAGATCTTGCCGCCCTTCGCCGTCGAAGGCGTCATGAAGATTGACAGATAGGCGTTGCGGGCAAAATCCCCCGAGCCACCGATGCCGTTCTGGATGCGCGAGCCCATGACATGCGTCGAGTTGACGTTGCCGTAGATGTCCGCCTCGATCAGCCCGTTCATCGCGATACAGCCCAGGCGGCGCACCAGTTCGGGATGGTTCGAGATCTCCTGCGGGCGCAGGATCAGTTTGTCCCGGTAGCGCATCGCATCATTGTTGAAGCGTTCCGCCGCATCTGGGCTAAGCGAGAAGGCCGTGGCCGAAGCCATGCGCAGCTTGCCCGCGTCCAGCAGGTCGAGCATTCCGTCCTGCACCACCTCGGTGTAGGCGGTCAGATCGTGGTAGGGCGAGTCCATCAGCCCCGAAAGCACCGCGTTGGTGACATTGCCCACGCCCGACTGCAGCGGCAGAAGGTTCGCAGGCAGACGGCCATGCGCCACCTCATGGGCAAGGAAATCCAGCAGATGCCCGGCAATGGCTGTGGCCACCGCGTCGGGCTCGGCGAAGGGCAGATTGCGGTCCGGCGCCTCGGTCTCGACCACGGCGACCACCTTCTCGGGGTCGATGCGGAAATGGCGCTGGCCGATGCGGTCGTCGGGCCGCACCAGCGGGATCGGCACGCGGTTCGGCGGCAGCGCGGTGCCATAGTAGATGTCGTGCATTCCGTTCAGCGCGTCGCTCTGCCAGCGGTTCACCTCTAGGATCACCTTCTCGGCCTGATCGAGCCACGTCTTGTTGTTGCCGATCGAGCTGGAGGGGATCAGATCACCATCGGCGGTGATGCCCGAGATCTCGACCACCGCAACGTCGAGCTTGCCGAGGAACCCTTCCCAGACCACCGGCGCCACCTGACTGAGGTGCATGTCCACATAGTTCATTTCGCCCGAGTTGATCTGCTCTCGGGCGATCGGGTCCGAGTTGTAGGGCATGCGGAACTCGATGCCATAGGCCCGGGCCAATGCACCGTCGAGTTCGGGGCCGGTCGACGCGCCGGTCCAGACCTTCACGCGAAATGGGTTCCCGGCGGCATGGGCGGCATCGATCCGCGCGGCCAGTGCCGTGGGTACGGACTTTGGATAGCCCGAGCCGGTGAAGCCGCTCATGCCAATGGTCATACCGTCGTGGATCAGCGCCGCGGCATCCTCGGCGCTCATGGTCTTGGCGCGAAGATCGGGAAAGGCGATACGGGCGTGGGTGTTCATCTGTGCTCCTCCGCTGCGCGCCCCACCCGCCGCGCCGCAAGGGGCGCACGCCCGTGCCGCAGCGCCGGGGCGCCTTACCCACCATCTATGCAAGTCTGGCTCCGCCCTTCCAGACCGAGATCCGCCGCGCAGCCCGGATATGCAGCAAACGCATACCTTACGGCAAAAGCCATCACCTGAGCGACTAGCTCTTTGGGCGCGCGACAGCCCGCCTGCCCGCGCGTTAGACAAGGCAGCCTCGCCGCGACGCCACGCAGCGACCACCTCGAGCGCATCCGTTGACACTGTCCCGTCGCGCCGCTCAATTTGTACGGACTTTTGCAGGAGACCCACGCCATGGACACGCACAGCCGCTACGCCTCTCTGGGCTTCGACAGCACGAAGATCGGCTTTGGTCGGCGCTGCGGCATCGTTGTGGTGGACTTTCAGCGCAGCCTCACCGACCCCAGCTTTCCGATGGGCGGCGGCGCCCGCATCGACGCGGCGGTGGAGGCCACGGCGCGACTGCTGGCCCCGGCTCGCGCGGCCGGGCTGCCGGTGGCAAGCTGCGTGACCGGCTACAGCTCTGCCCGCGACGCGCTGCGCTGGAAGATCGCCGATGTCGAGAACTGGATCCTCGGCACACCGGGGTGCGATCTCGACCCGCGCATCCACGATCCGGCCTATGACACGCTGGTGATCAAGCGCGCGCCCTCGATCTTTTTCCAGACCGGCGTGTCGAGTTTTTCACGCAAGAGGGCGTCGACACGGTGATCGTCACCGGCTGCGCGACCTCGGGCTGCATCCGCGCCTCGGTGATCGACGCCTTCTCGTATGGGTTCCGGGTGATCCTGCCCGAAGAGTGCAGCGGCGACCACGATGCGCAGACCCATGCCGCCAACCTTGGCGACATGGGCAGGCGCTATGCCGATGTGATGCCGCTCGCCGAGGTGCTGGCGCATCTCGAGAGCCTGCCGCAGGCAAAGACCGAGGCCCCCGCCCTGACCTGACCTGTCCTGTCTTGACCTGCCCTGACCGCGCGCCGGGTCCTGTGGCCTCAGTGGCCGCCCGAGAACACCAGCGTCTGCACCGGCAGGAACAGCATCCGCAGCCGCAGCCCCGCCGCATGCACGACGCCAATCGTGTCCACCACATGCAGGAAGATGCGCTTGCCGGTGCTCATCTCCTCATGTTCGAGCCGGTGGTGGTTGTCGGTATAGAGCATCACGGTGCAACTGCTGCCCGGTGGCACATTGGTGGGCTGATCGGAATAAAGCGGCTCGAGATAGACCAGCACGCTGCCCGGTCGCACGTCGTCCTGCGGATCGACAAGCCGATCCGTTGGACGCAACTGTCCGGAGGGGATCACGTCCTGCACCTCGGTCACCACCAGCGGAATGATGTCGAGGGGTTTGCTCATGCAGCCCATCTCTCCGATCATGCCGGGGTGGATCACCTGTGCAGCGATCTGGTTGAACGCGCCCTGAAAGCGTTCCTTCCCGGCCTCAGTCGGCACGAAGATCCCCGCGGGCCGCGCCAGCGGACTGATGAAATCTCCCACCTGCAGGGCCAGTTGCTCGATCCGCCCATCGACCCCGGCAGAGATCAGCGTCTTGTCGAGCTCGGCCTTGGCCAGCGCCAATTGCGCCCGCGCGCTTTCGAGCTTGGCTGGCAGCACCTCATCGATCTGCTGCTGCGCGCTTTCCTTCTGCAGTTCGGCCGCCCGCAGCTGCGCCTCGCGCTGATCGACGATATTCTCGTAGCGCTCGATCTCCACAAGCCGCACCGCGCTCGAGCCCTGATCGCGCAGCTGCTCGTTTCGTGCCAACTCTTCCTGCGCCTGAACCAAGGCCGCGCGCGCCTGCGCGATGCCCGCGTCGGCCTGCGCCAGATCGGTCTGCGCCAGCTTCGCCGAAGCCTCGGTCTCGGCCAGCAGCGCCTGCGCCGCATCCACCTGCGCCTGCTGCGACAGCCCGTCGAGCCGCACCAGCGGATCGCCCGCCGACACCCTCTCATTGTTCTCGACGTAAATCTCCGACACCCGCCCGCTCACCTGCGGCAGGATCGTCACCGTGCGGAAGTAGGACGACACCGAGATGCTGGCGGGGTGATAGTAGAACAGCACGGTGATCAGCGAGACGGTGAGGAAAATCCACAGCGTCAGCCCCCAGCGCAGCTCGTACCAGACCGAAAACAGCGTCAGTTCGTGCCCAAAGCGTTTGCCCTGCGCGTAACGGCGATAGAGGTAGTCCGGCACGAGCGAGACCAGCGAACAAAGGATGGCTTCAAGCATGCTCAGCCCTCCCCGTCATGATGGCGGAAGGCCGGCTGGGGGGCGTCACCCTCTGGAACGTTCTCGTCGATGGGGCGCCCGGCCAGCTTTGCCAAGGAGCGGGCGATGGACTGCAGCGGCGAGAGCATGTCCGGAAACTGAAAGCCCGCCACCAGAACCGCCGCGACCCAGAACAGGTTGTTGTGGGTGAACAGCGCCAGCAGGGCGAGAATCCCGACGATCTGCAACTGCGGATGGCTCGCCTTATGCGCCATGCGCTCGGGGATCGAATGGAGCGTCAGATAAAGAACACCAAGGCCGATGATCAGCACGATCCCGAAGATCGCCATCGCCGTGAACAATACATCACTGCCATCCGCGCCGGCCACATATCCTGGAATGTGCTCCGGAGCCAATGGGTGGATCGCTTGTGACTCCACCGCCAACTCCATGAAAATTAATCAATTGCCTCACGATAGGCAAATTCGCGCGCCTGTCGTTAGCTTTTTCGGACCCGCGTGGAGATTGCCGAGGGAGGAGGCTCTGGCAGTGCAACCGGCGCGCTGGCGCAACCTCAGAGAAGGGGAGCTCTCGGGCGGATCGTGGCGCAGAGGACCAGATGGACATTGGCGAGCAAACTAGGCGCTGCCGCCCTCGTATGAGGCCAAAGGTCCGGGCGCGCGCCTAAATGCGCTACGCCTCGGCTGTCCATCAACAAAAGCCGATGCAAAACAATGCTTTGGGAGTGATCAGTGGTACCCGCGGCCGGACTCGAACCGGCACGCCATAAAGGCTAGGGATTTTAAGTCCCCTGTGTCTACCATTCCACCACGCGGGCCCGCGCCCTCTGTGCCGGATTTCGGCACGCTTGGCCAGAGGGCGCGACGCAGCAGATCAGCGCGTCGCGGTCGCTCTCGTGACGTCATCGGCAATCAACTGAAGCTCTCCTTCCGGGCCGAAGCGCAGGTCGGACAGCGCGCCCATGAACGCCAGAAACGCATCTTCCTGCGCCATCACGCCCGGCTCGCAGGCCTTCCGCGTGGTGGCAAGCGGGCCGATCTCCAGCATGCCCTCTTCCGTCGCCCAAGTGCCGGTGAACGTGTTGCACCCGGCGCTGCCGCTCAGGGCGCCATCCTCGCCAAAGCTGATCTCGGGCGCCGGATCGGTGACCGGCGCGCCATCAAGCGTGGCCAAGGCCCAGGGGGTGCCGGTCACCTCGGATGTCGCGGCGACCGTGCAATTGCTCATGTCCTGCCCGGCGATGCGCATCATCGCGTCCTCGCCCTTGGTCCAGACGTAGGTTTCCGGATCGTCGATCGACTCCAGCTTCACGCCAGAGGCCGCCTGCACCCGCGCCATGGGCATTTCCGCGCCACTATAGTGCAGCGTGCCGCTTTCGCCCTGCAGAGTCAGCGACGCCACCCCTTCGTCGCAGGAAAGCTCCACCTGCACCGGAAGCTCCTGCGCCGCCAGCGGCCCCGCCACAAGGCACAGCGCCATGATCGTCAAACCTCGCATCGGACGTCCTCCTTTGCCGCTATGGGCCGCCGCTCAGCCAGAGATTTCGGCCAGCCCGTCTTCTTTGACTGCCTGCATCGCAACATAGGTCGATGTGGTCGAGACATGCGGCAGGGTGGAAAGCTTTTCGGCCAGAACCCGCCGGTAGCTGCGCATATCCGAGGTGCGGACCTTGAGAAGATAGTCGAAATTTCCTGCAATCAGATGGACCTGCTCGATCTCGGGAATCGCCGCCACCGCCGCGTTGAAGGCGTCGAGGGAGCTTTCGCGCGTGTCGGACATGCGCACCTCGACAAAGGCCACATGATCGAGCCCAAGCTGGATCGGGTCGAGAATGGCGCGATAGCCACGGATTACGCCAAGGTCCTCAAGCCGCCGGAGACGCGCCTGAGTCGGGCTTTTCGACAGCCCGATACGCCGCGCCAGTTCGGTGATCGACAGCCGCCCCTCCTCGGCCAGCGTGGTGAGAATCGCCCGGTCGAACCTATCGAATTCGTCCGTGACGTTTTGCATCGTGACTTCCATCATTTTCGGATCACTCGCCCCCTAGAAGTACCCTTTTAAGGAAATTCGCCTGCCAGACCTGCTGTATCTTAGAGCAAACGCCCGGAGAGAACCATGCCCTACGACACTCTGCACGACCTGCGCGCCGAAATGGATGCCGCCACCTATGCCGATGAGGCTCTGACCATTGCCCGTCTGCGCGAGCTTGCCGCGCTGAGCGAGGCCGACCGCGCCAAGATCGGTGCTCGCGGCGCAGACCTCGTGCGCGCCATCCGTGGCAGCGCCAAGCCGGGGCTGATGGAGGTCTTCCTCGCCGAATACGGGCTTTCGACCGACGAGGGCATCGCGCTGATGTGCCTTGCCGAGGCGCTGCTGCGTGTGCCCGATGCCGAGACCATCGACGCGCTGATCGAGGACAAGATCGCGCCCTCGGACTGGGGTAAGCACATGGGCCGGTCGACCTCTCCGCTGGTCAATGCCTCGACCTGGGCGCTGCTGCTCACCGGCAAGGTGCTCGATCCGAACCAGCGCCCCGGCCCCGTCGGCCACCTGCGCTCGGCTATGCGCCGTCTGGGCGAGCCGGTGATCCGCAAGGCCGTGGGCCGCGCGATGAAGGAAATGGGCGCGCAATTCGTGCTGGGCGAAACCATCCAGAGCGCCATGAAGCGTGGGTCGCAGCAGGAGGCCAAGGGCTATACCTACAGCTACGACATGCTGGGCGAAGCCGCACGCACCGAGCCCGACGCACTGCGCTATTTCACCGCCTACGCCGACGCGATCCGCGCCATCGGCAAAGCCGCCAAGAAGGACGATCTGCGCGACAACCCCGGCATCTCGGTCAAGCTCTCGGCGCTCTATCCGCGCTATGAAGAGGCCAAGCACGCGGATGTCATGCGCGTGCTTGTGCCGCGTCTGGTGGAGCTGTGCGAAATGGCCGCCCAGTCGAAGATCGGCCTCAACATCGACGCCGAAGAGGCGGACCGCCTCGCCATCTCGCTCGACGTGATCGAAGCGGCGCTGGCCTCCCGCAGCCTCGACGGCTGGGACGGTTTCGGCGTGGTGGTGCAGGCCTACGGCAAGCGCGCCAGCCAGACGCTCGACTGGCTCTATGCCACCGCCCAGCGGCTCGACCGCAAGATCATGGTCCGCCTCGTGAAAGGCGCCTATTGGGACATGGAAATTAAGCGCGCGCAGGTCATGGGCCTGACCGATTTCCCGGTGTTCACCGCCAAGCACAACACCGACATTTCCTACATCGCCAACGCCCGCAAGCTGCTGGGCATGACCGACCGCATCTATCCGCAGTTCGCCGGACACAACGCGCACACGGTGGCGGCGATCCTGCACATGGCCGGCGATGACCGCGACAGCTTTGAGTTCCAGCGCCTACACGGCATGGGCGAGCGGCTGCACGAGATTGTCCACGACAAGGAAAAGACCCGCTGCCGCATCTACGCGCCCGTCGGCGCGCACCGCGACCTGCTGGCCTACCTCGTCCGCCGCCTGCTGGAGAATGGCGCCAACAGTTCCTTCGTGAACCAGATCGTCGACGAGAGCGTCGCGCCCGAAACCGTGGCCGCCGATCCTCTTGCGGCCAAAGACGATCGCACGCTCGCCCGCGGCCCAGAGCTGTTCCAGCCCGAGCGCGCCAACTCCGAGGGCTTCGATCTCACCGACCGCCCGACCATCGCTCGTATCGAGGCGGCGCGCGCGCCTTTCGCAAGCCATGTCTGGCAGGCCGGCCCGCTGCTCGCCTGTGACGCGCCCGTGGGCGCCACCGAAGACGTGGTGAACCCCGCCACCCTGCAAAAGACCGGCGAGATCACATGGTCCACCCCCGAGACAGTCGCCACCGCTGCGACCGCCGCGCAGCCGTGGAACGCCTCACCCGCCGAGCGCGCCGCGGTGCTGAACAAGGCCGCCGATCTCTACGAGGCCAACTTCGGCGAGTTCTTCGCCGTGCTCGCCCGCGAGGCAGGCAAGACCCAGCTTGATGCGATCGCCGAACTGCGCGAGGCGGTGGACTTCCTGCGCTACTACGCGGCCCGCACCGAAGGTGCCGCGCCGCAGGGCGTCTTTGCCTGCATCAGCCCGTGGAACTTCCCGCTGGCGATCTTCACCGGCCAGCTCAGCGCCGCGCTTGCGGCAGGCAACGCCGTGCTTGCCAAACCCGCCGAGCAGACGCCGCTCATCGCCTATCGCGCCATCCAGCTTCTGCACGAGGCCGGGGTGCCGAAAACCGCGCTGCAACTGCTGCCCGGCGCCGGAGACGTGGGCGCGGCGCTCACCTCGAACCCGGCGGTGAACGGCGTCGCCTTCACCGGCTCCACCGAGACCGCGCAGATCATCCATAAGTCCATCGCCAAGCATCTTGCTCCCGGCACGCCCTTCATCGCCGAGACCGGCGGGCTCAACGCGATGATCGTCGACAGCACCGCCCTGCCCGAACAGGCCGTGCAGGCGATCGTCGAGTCGGCCTTCCAGTCGGCGGGCCAGCGCTGCTCGGCGCTGCGTTGCCTCTACGTGCAGGAAGACATCGCGCCGCATTTCATCGAGATGCTGAAGGGTGCCATGGACGCGCTCAACCCGGCGGACCCGTGGCACCTCTCGACCGACCTCGGCCCGGTGATCGACGCCGAGGCGCAGGACGGCATCGACGCTCATGTGCAGGCCGCCCGGGCAGATGGTCGCCTGATCAAACAGATCAGCGTGCCCGGAACCGGGTATTTCGTGCCGCCGACGCTCATCAAGGTAAAGGGCATTGACGATCTGGAGCGTGAGATCTTCGGCCCGGTGCTGCATGTCGCCACCTTCCGCTCGGAAGAGCTCGACAAGGTGATCGACGCGATCAACGCGCGTGGCTACGGCCTCACCTTCGGTCTGCAGACGCGGATCGACGACCGGGTGCAGCACGTCACCGAGCGCGTGCACGCCGGCAATATCTACGTGAACCGCAACCAGATCGGCGCCATCGTCGGCAGCCAGCCCTTCGGCGGCGAGGGGCTCTCGGGCACCGGGCCGAAGGCGGGCGGGCCGCTCTACGTCGACCGCTTCCGCGCGCATCCCGCGCCCATGGCGGGCGGCACCTGGAGCACTGATGAGGTCGCCGCCCGGCTGGAGGAGGCGCTGAAGACCGCCGGATGCGCGCCCCAGCCCGAGCGCCGCGACCTGCCCGGCCCGACCGGTGAGGCGAACCAGTACATGACGCTGGCGCGCGAGCCG
Source organism: Salipiger sp. ABN3_019 (assembly GCF_056158605.1). Lineage (NCBI taxonomy): Bacteria > Pseudomonadati > Pseudomonadota > Alphaproteobacteria > Rhodobacterales > Roseobacteraceae > Salipiger > Salipiger sp. ABN3_019. Next base: position 1,248,381 of record NZ_JBSWTP010000009.1, on the reverse strand, counting down.
GTGCTCTGCATGGGCCCCGGTCAGGAGGCCGCCGAGGCGCAGGCCGACGCGATCCGCGCGCTTGGCGGCGTGGCGATCACCGCGCACGGCAAGGTCGCCCCCGAGACGCTGGCCACGCTGAGCGGCATCTCTGCGGCGCTCTGGTGGGGCGATGCCGGTGCAGCCAGTGCTTACCGGCAGGCGCTTGCCGGACGCGAAGGGCCGATCCTCACGCTGATCACCGGCGCGCCCGACAAGGGCCACGCCCGCGCCGAGCGTCACGTCTGCATCGACACCACCGCCTCGGGCGGCAATGCCGCGCTGCTCGGCGGCAATATGTAAAAGCGGCGGGCCGCCCTTCGGGGCGGCCCTTTTCCTGCGCACTCCGGTGTCCGCGACGACCCGCCCTTGAGATCCGCCCTTGACGCCGCCCGCCGCCGCGTCACTCTTTGCGCGATGTTTCCGATCCGCGATCACAACCCCTCGGGCCGCACGCCCTATGTCACCTACGGGCTGATCCTCGCCAATGTGGCGATCTTTCTCAGCTATTGGGGGCTCTTCGGCGATCCGCGCGCGCTCAACGCCTTCTTCGATCGCTGGGCACTGTTCCCGGCGCATATTGCCGAAGGCTATGGCTACAGCGGCATCCTCACCTCGATGTTCCTGCATGGCGGGCTGATGCACCTGCTGGGCAACATGCTGTTCCTGTTCATCTTCGGCGACAATATCGAGGATGCGCTGGGGCATATGCGCTATCTGCTCTTCTATCTCGCCGCGGGCGTGGCGGCGGCGCTGCTGCAATTCGTCGCCGATCCGACCTCGACCGTGCCCACCGTCGGCGCCTCGGGCGCCATCGCCGGGGTGATGGGCGCCTATCTGCTGATGTTCCCCAAAGCGCGGGTCGATATCCTCATCATCCTGATCATCATCTTCAAGGTGCTGCCCGTGCCCGCATGGCTGTTGCTGGCGGTGTGGTTCGGCATGCAGATCTTCAGCGGCATCGGCAGCGCCGGGGCCGAGGGCGGCGTCGCCTATTGGGCGCATGTGGGCGGTTTCGTCGCTGGCATCGCGATGATCGCGCCGGTCTGGCTGGCGCGCGGCGGCCCTGCCTTCTGGAGCCGCACCCACGGCACCCCTCCCCACCCCGAGGCACGCTATGTTATGAGCCGGACGCATGTCCCGCGCGCCGGGCGCCGGAGCAATGGAAGCGGAAGGAAGGGCCCATGGTCACGTCACTGAACGATCCCGCATTCAAAGGCGGCCCGGTGAAGGTCACCTGCCACTGCGGTGCCTGCGAGCTGTCGGTGACGCTGGTCGATGGGCTGAACACCGCCCGCCGCTGCGACTGCTCCTTCTGCCGCCGCCGCGGCGCGCCCGCAGTCTCGGCCCCGCTGGATGGCGTGACGGTGGTGAAAGGTGCGGATCGGCTGACGCTCTACCAATTCGGCACCAACACCGCGCAACATTATTTCTGCTCGGTCTGCGGCATCTACATGTATCACCGCCGCCGCTCGAACCCCAATGAGTATGGGGTCAATATGGGCGCAATCGACGGCGTGAACCCGTCGCAATACGAGATCCCCTGGACCGATGGGGTCAACCATCCGTCCGACCGCTGAGCGGGCGGCAGGTGCCGGACCGCCTCCGGCGGGCGTATTTGGAAAGAGAAGAAGCGCAAAGAAAAAGGGAAGCCGCGCGGCTCCCCTTTCATTGTTCCGATAAATACGCGGCGCGGCGTCAGATTTCGCGGATCACCTTGGCAAAGGGATCGAAGATGTTGTTGCTGGCGCAGAGGATCGAACCGGTTTCCATCGGGTCCTGATCTTCGCGCACGCCCTCGACCATCGCCCCGGCTTCGAGCGCGATGAGCGAGCCCGCGGCGATGTCCCAGATGTTCAGCTCGCGCTCCCAGTAGCCGTCGTAGCGGCCCGCGGCCACATAGGCCAGATCGAGCGCCGCCGAGCCCCAGCGCCGTACACCGGCGCATTCGGGCATCAGGCGGGCAAAGTCCTTCAGCGTGGCGGGCAGGGTCTTCTTGGCGGCGAAGGGCACGCCGGTGGCGAAGATCGCCTCGATCATCCGGTGACGGCCCGAGACCCGCAGGCGGCGCGAGTCGTTGAGCCAGGCGCCAGCGCCCTTCTCGGCGTAGAACATCTCGTCCTTGGCCGGGTCAAAGACCACACCGGCGACGATCTTGCCCTTGTGCTCGAGCGCGATGGAGATCGCCCAATGCGGCAGCCCGTGCAGGAAGTTGGTGGTGCCATCCAGCGGATCGACGATCCAGCGGCGGGTCGGATCCTCGCCGTCCTGACCGCCGCCCTCTTCGCCCAGCCAGCCGTAGGTCGGGCGCGCGCCCAGAAGCTCTTCCTTGAGAATCTTCTCGGCGGCGATGTCGGCGCGGGACACGAAATCGCCCGCCCCTTTCATCGAGACCTGAAGGTTTTCGACCTCGCGAAAGTCCTTGACCAGCGAGCGGCCCGCCTTGCGCGCGGCCTTGATCATGATGTTGAGGTTGGCACTGCCCTGCATGGCGATGGTTCCCGGAATTGGTTCAAGCCGCGCGTATACGCGGCTCGCCGGAAAAAGCCAAGTCACTAAGGGCCCCTTCAGAGTCCCTATCTGCGGCCCTCCCCGGTGCCGCCCGTTATTGGTAGGCGACGCCCTTCTCGCCGACCGGCGCATAGGCGCGCGGCAGGGGCACCGCAACGGCGCGCGGCGCCACATAATTGGCCGGGTTGTAATAGCTGCCACCGGTGGGCACGTCGCACCAGATCTGCCCGCCCGCGATCACCGGCTGCTTGCCTTGGGTGCACATATTGGGGCCGGGATAGGCTTGGATGAGCGGCTGATCGCTGCCGCCGACGGCAAAGCCCGCCTGACCGGGAAGGTACATATCGCCCGGATAGCCTTGGCTGCCGGCCAAAGCCGCGCCCGCCGAAATCGTCACCGCCGCCAGCGCGGCACAAAGCTTGAGAACTCGCATCTTCTTCCTCACACACGGAAAATTCGGACTGCCTTAGGGTCAGGCTAGCATCGGCGGAGGGCAAGTCAAACTTTCGCCGCATTTTACCGAACAGCCCGCGCACGGGGAAACAATCCGATCAAAGTACGCTCGTTAGCCCCGTTTTGCGGACAATCGGACAAAGCCAACGCACGCAAAAGGAAACCGGCCGGCGCATCGCTGCACCGGCCGGCTCCCCATCGTGCCGCTCTGGATCACTCCGCGGGCGGCAGCTCAACAGTGACCGAAGGCACCCCGTGGCGGGCGCGCAGCCCGTCGCGGTAGATCGCCTTGAACAGGCCAAAGCACATCAGCAGCATCACCACCGAGAAGGGCAGCGCGCCGATGACCATGGCGGTCTGGATCGCGGTCAGCCCGCCGACCAGCAGCAGCGCCCCGACGACGACCCCCAGCGTGACGCCCCAGAAGATGATGTGGGGCCGCGCCTTCGGGCCTTCGTCGCCCGCTGCGTTGATCGTGTTGACGATCAGCACCGCCGAGTCCGCCGAGGTGACGAGATAGGTCATCAGCAGGATCACGATGATCACCGCCATGCCCCAGCCCAGCACATCGCCCAGCATGATGCCGGTCATGGTGAAGATCTTGCCGCCATCGGTGGAGGCGAAGATCGCGCCATCGGCAAGGCCCGAAAGCTCCATGTCGATCGCCGTGCCGCCCGCGAAGGAGAACCAGACGAAGCACATGATCGACGGCACGATCATCGCGCCCAGCACGAACTCACGGATCGTGCGGCCGCGCGAGATGCGGGCGAGGAACAGACCGACGAAGGGCGCGAAGGCCACCCACCATGCCCAGTAGAACACCGTCCAGGCGCCCTGCCAGCCCGAGAGCGCGTCACCGGTCTCGGTGCCATCGGGGCGGTAGACGGTGAACAGCATCTTCGGCAGCGCGATGATGTAATCGACCATGCCCATGAACAGCGCCTGCAGGCCGAACCAGGTGGAGCCGAAGATCATCAGGAAGGCGAGCAGGAAGATCGACAGCGCCATGTTGAGGTTCGACAGCCATTTGATGCCCTTGCCAACGCCCGACAGCGCCGAGAGCGTCGAGGCCCCCATGATCACCACCAGTGCGACGACGATGCCCGCCGGGGAGGCGTTGCCCTCTTCGGTCACCAGCCAGTCGCCGATGCCGATCTTGCTCATGCCCGCGACGAACTGCTCGACGCCAAAGCCCAGCGTCTGCGCCACGCCGAGGATGGTGGCGATCACCGCCACGATGTCGACGAGGTGGCCGAGCGGGCCAGAGAGCGCCTTGCCGAAGAGCGGTGTCAGCGACGAGCGGATGGTCAGCGGCAGCCCGCGGCGATAGGTGAAATACCCCAGCGCCAGCCCGGCGATGGCATAGGAGGACCACGCCGAGAAGCCCCAGTGCAGGTAGCTGTACTTATAGGCGTTCATGAAGTTGTTCATGCTCTCGCCATCGGCCAGCCCCTGGATCACTTCGGGGTTGTTGCGGAAGTGGTAGATCGGCTCTGCCACCGCCCATGTCAGCATGCCGACGCCGATCCCTGCGCCGAACATCATCGAGAACCACGAGAAGTTGTCGAACTCCGGTGTCTCGTCGTCATGGCCCAGCTTCAGCTTGCCCGCCGCCGGCCAGGCCGCCAGCGCGAGGCAGACGATCACGAAGAAGGCCATCACGTAGATGTACCACGTGGCGAAGTTGGCGAGGATGAAGGTGTTGAGCCCGCCAAGCACGCCGCCAGCCTGCTCGGGAAAGGCGACGGCCCAGAGCACCAGCCCGCCCACGGCGAGCTTGGAGGTCACGGTCACATCGAGCGAGAAGCCGTTGTAAAAGCCTTTGTCGGCGGTCTTGATCGGCAGATCTGAGAGGGGAGGTTCAATCTTTGCCATCGGCATGTGTCCCTGTTGTGCGGGCTTTGATGTCTCCCGGTCGTGGCGCCCTTTGAACGTCCGGGTTGGGCGCGCGGGAGGGCCGCGCGCCGGTTGTTCGCCGCGGCTTATTCGCCGCGCGGGAAACGTGCGTTTTCCTCGACCACGTTGAGGTCCATGTGGTTGCGCATGTAGCGTTCCGACGCCTTCTGCAGCGGCTGGAAATCCCACGGGAAATACGAGCCGTTACGCAGCGCCTCGTAGACGATCCAGCGCTGCGCCTGGCTTTTGCGCACCTCTGCGTCGAAGCGGTCGAGGTCCCAGCGCGCATCGGCCATGGCGCTGAAATGCGCCAGCGTCTCGGCGTGCGCGGGATCGCCCGCGAGATTGGTCAGCTCATGCGGGTCGGCCTCGAGGTCGAACAGCTGATCGGGGTCGAGCGCGCAGCGGGTGTATTTCCAGCGCCCTTCGCGCAGGCAGACCAGCGGCGCGTAAGAGGCTTCGGCGGCATATTCCATCGCCACCGGCGTCTCCCGCGCTCGTCCCTGCCCCAGCGGCACAAGGCTCTCGCCATCGGTCCACGGGGCGATCTCGTCCATCGGCACGCCCGCCAGATCGCAGAGCGTCGGGCAAACGTCGATGTTGCTCACCGGCGTGTCGACCCGCCCCGGCATCATCTGCGGCGCGGCGATCATCATCGGCACCCGCGCCGAGCCCTCGAAGAAGGACATCTTGAACCACAGTCCACGGTTGCCCAGCATGTCGCCGTGGTCCGAGACCAGCAGAATGATCGTGTTGTCTTCCTGCCGGGTGCCGCGCAGCGCCTCCATGACCTCGCCGATCTTGTCGTCGAGATAGGAGATATTGGCGAAATAAGCCCGGCGCGAGCGACGCACATCCTCTTCGGTGATGTTAAAGCTGCGCCAGTCGTTGGCGTCGAAGATGCGCTTGGAATGCGGGTCGTGATCCTCATAGGGGATCGGCCCGACCTCGGGCATGAGGTGCTCGCAGTCCTCGTAGAGATCCCAATACTTACGCCGCGCCACATAGGGATCATGCGGGTGGGTGAAGCTCACCGTCAGGCACCACGGGCGGTCATCCTTGCCGCGGCCAAGGTCGTAAACCTTGCGCGTGGCGTTATAGGCAACCTCGTCGTCATACTCCATCTGGTTGGAGATCTCAGCGACGCCCGAGCCGGTGACCGAGCCCATGTTGTGGTACCACCAGTCGATGCGCTCGCCCGGCTTGCGGTAGTCCGGCGTCCAGCCGAAATCGGGCGGGTAAATGTCGGTGGTCAGCCGCTCTTCAAAGCCGTGCAACTGGTCAGGGCCCACAAAGTGCATCTTGCCCGACAGGCAGGTCTGATAGCCCGCGCGGCGCAGATGGTGCGCGTAGGTGGGGATCGACGAGGCAAACTCGGCGGCGTTGTCATAGACCCCGGTGCGCGAGGGCAACTGGCCGGACATATAGCTCGCCCGTCCCGGCGCGCAGAGCGGCGAGGCGGTATAGGCATTGCGAAACCGGGTCGAGCGCGCGGCCAGCGCCTTGAGGTTCGGGGCGTGCAGCCAGTCGGCGGGACCGTCGGGAAAGAACGTGCCGTTCAGCTGGTCGACCATGAAGATCAGGATATTGGGGCGGCCTTGAGTGCTCATTCGGGGCGCAGTCCTTTCCGTGTCACGTGGCGACACCCGGCAAGCGATCGGACCGGCGGGTCCGTGATCGCCACAGATCGCCCCCGGTCCCGCATGGGCCAGGGTCGTGACGCGATCGCCTTTGGTGTCGTGATATAAGTTTCCCAGACAGTAGTTGACTTTTGCCCCGATGAACCGCGAAATCTGCTTATGTCTGATATTGGCAATCCTTATAGCACATTCAGCCGCTACAGCGCCGACCTCTGCCTCTTCCTTCTGGTTGCGCAGACTGGGCAGCTGTCGCGCGCGGCGGAGCTTGCCGGCCTGTCGCAGCCGCGGCTCAGCCAGCGCATGAAGGCGCTTGAGGAGTCCTTGGGCCAACCGCTGCTGCACCGCGAGCGGCGCGGCGTCAGCCTGACCCGCGCCGGGCAGGACCTGCATGATGCCATCGCGCCGCATCTTGGCGAGGCCGCCTCTGCCTTTGCCCGGCTGCAACGCCCGGCGCGCCGCCGTACCGTGGTGATCGAGACCGATCTGGCCTTCGCCGGGCTGCGCTTTCTGCCGGTGTTCCCCTCGCTCTGCGCCGCCTTTCCCGATCTCGGGATCTCGCTGCTGACCCGGCAGCTGCCCGACAGCGCCCCCGGCCCAGAGGTCGATCTCATGGTGCGGATGGAGACCCGGCAGCAAGACACCGAGGCCCTGCGCTGCCTCTTTCCCGAGCGGGTGCAGGCGGTCTGCAGCCCCGCCTTTCTGGAGCAGCACCCCGATCTCGCGCGCCCCGACCAGCTACGGGCGCTGCCGCTGATCGAGCTGACCGCCGCGGTCAACGCGCCGTGGTTCACCTGGAGCAGTTGGCTGTCGCAGCTTGATCCCGGCGGCGCGCAGACACGCGGCGAACGCATCAGTTTCAACAGCTACGATCACGTCATCCAATCCGCCGAACGCGGCCTCGGCATCGCGCTGGGATGGCGCGGCCTGACCGACAGCCGGATCGAGGCCGGCACGCTGGTGCCTGCCCTGCCTGTCGAGTTGCAGAGCCCGCGCGGCTATATGGTGAGGATGCTGTCGCGCGCGCCCTCCGCCGAGGTGCGCGAGGTGTTCGACTGGATTTGCGCGCAGTTCGGCGAGTAGCCAAGCCGCGGCACCGGCTCAGTCCTTCTGGGCCGCGCCTTTGAGGATCCGGTCCGCCCGCCGCCGCACCAGCACGCTGCGCAGGTCGTGCATCGCCAGCAGCAGCGCATCGGTCACCTCGTCGAGGTCATCATCGCTGGCCTTCGACTGTGCCCATTGCGCGGTGACGTTGAGCCCATCCACCGTGCGGTGAATGTCGTCGAGCGCCCGCCGCGCCAGAAGCGCCTGCCGCGCCTCCATCCACGCGGTGATCTCGGCGGTCTCCTCATCCGAGAGCACATGCTCGCCATGCGGCTTGATCTCGCCCTTGTTGAGATTGACCACGGCGATCTGGTCCATCTCGATGCGGCGCTGCCGGTTCTCGCCGTCCACGCGGAACACCATGGCCCCGTTGTCGCGAACCCGGTAGTAGAAGTCCGGCAGCGCCCCGTTCATCAGCTCAGCCCTTCGCAGAAGGCCGCGATGCGCTTGCACGCCTCGGTCAGCGCCTCATCCGAGGTGGCGTAAGAGATGCGGAACGCCGGCGACAGGCCGAAGGCCGCGCCGAACACCACCGCGACGCCCTGCTCTTCGAGCAGCGCCTTGGCAAACGCCTCGTCGTTCTCGATTTTGGTGCCGCCCGCCGAGGTCTTGCCGAGCAGACCGTCGATCGTCGGGTAGACGTAGAACGCGCCTTCGGGGGTCGGGCATTCGATACCGTCCACCGCGTTGAGCGCGTTCACCACCAGATCACGGCGGCGCTTGAAGACCTCGACCCATTCGCCAAGGAACTCCTGCGGCCCGTTCAGCGCCTCGACCGCCGCCCATTGGCTGATCGAGCAGGGGTTGGTGGTGCTCTGCGACTGGATCTTGCGCATCGCGGCAATCAGATGCTCCGGGCCGCCAGCATAGCCGATGCGCCAGCCGGTCATCGCATAGGCCTTCGACACACCGTTGACGGTCAGGGTGCGCTCGTAAAGCGCCGGCTCCACCTCTGCGGGGGTGCAGAATTCGAAGTCGTCATAGGCGAGGTGCTCATACATGTCGTCGGACAGCACCCAGACGTGCGGGTGCTTCATCAGCACGTCGGTCAGCGCCTTCAGCTCGGCGCGCGAATAGCCCGCGCCCGAGGGGTTAGACGGCGAGTTGAACAGGAACCACTTGGTCTTCGGCGTGATCGCTGCGTCAAGCTGCTCGGGGGTGATCTTGTAGCCACGCTCGGGCGCGCCGTCGATGAACACCGGCTCGCCCTGCCCCAGCTTGACCATATCCGGGTAGCTCACCCAATAGGGCGCCGGGATGATCACCTCGTCGCCCGGGTTCAGCGTCGCCAGCAGAGCGTTGAACAGAACCTGCTTGCCGCCGGTGCTGACCGAGATCTGCGACGGCGTGTAGGTCAGCCCGTTGTCGCGCTTGAATTTGGCACAGATCGCCTGCTTCAGCTCGATGATGCCGTCGGGCGCGGTGTATTTCGTCTTGCCCGCGTCGAGCGCGGCGATGGCGGCGGCCTTGATGTGATTGGGCGTGTCGAAATCCGGCTCGCCCGAGCCAAGACCGATAACGTCCTTGCCCGCGGCCTTCAGCTCGTTGGCAAGCTGGGTTACCGCCACGGTCGGCGAAGGTTTCACGCGAGAGAGAGTGTCGGAAAGAAAGGACATTATGCCACCGTTTGTATTGCTGCGCCTCATGTCATAGGCTGCGGCCCGACACCGTTCAAGCGACTTCCCCTAGGTCGCGACAGGAGATGTCATGGAAGACGAGAACGACTGGTACGGCCCCGAGGCCGCAACCTTCGGCGACCGCCTCGCCGCCGCCCGCGAAGCCGCCGGCATGGAGCAGGAGACGCTGGCCAAACGCCTCGGCGTGCGGCTCAAGACGCTGCAAGGATGGGAAAATGATCTCTCCGAGCCGCGCGCCAACCGGCTGCAGATGCTGGCCGGGCTGCTCAACGTGCCGATGGTCTGGCTGATTACCGGCGAAGGCGACGGGGTTTCGGCCCCGGGCGAGGAAGAGCCGCAGATTTCACCCGACCTTGATGAAACGCTGCTTGAACTCCGCACGCTGCGCGGCGAAATGCGCGCTGCGGGCGAACGTCTCGGCCGCCTCGAGAAGAAACTGCGCAAGCTCTTGAAGGAAGGGGCGTGAGATGACGGCTCAGACAACCGGGGAAACCCATGAGCATCGGCTCAAGCGGCTGCGGATGCGCTCGATGCGCCGCGGCACCAAGGAAATGGATATCCTGCTGGTGCGCTACTGCGACGCCAAGCTCGACCAGATGAACGCAGCAGAGCTCGACGCTTTCGAGGCGCTGCTCGAAGAATACGACCCCGATCTCTATCAGTGGATCTCCGGCCAGCGCCCCGCGCCCGAAGAGTTGCGCCCGCTGATCGCCGACATCGCGCGCGCCGCCTCCGCTGGCTGATCTGCAAGCGGATCGTGCCGGGCCGGAAAGCGCGACATTCGCGCTTTTCGGCACATCTGACTAGATTTAACGCATTCTTGGTCTTTTCCCGCCAGAACCATTGCTCATTCGGTACTGGCGGAGACGGTCATGAGCATTCACGCTTCCTTGGGCAACCGGCCGGTCACGGGCTTTGTGGCGGGCTATCTGGAAACCCTATCGCTGCTCGAGCGGCTGCACCGATTGCTGCTCGACGTGATCAAAGACGAGTTCGAGCGCGTCGGCATCCTAGAGATCAACGCGGTGCAGGCGCTGCTGCTCTTCAACATCGGCGACAATGAGGTCACCGCGGGCGAGCTGAAATCGCGCGGCTACTATCAGGGCTCGAACGTCAGCTACAATCTCAAGAAACTCGTCGAGATGGGCTATATGCACCACCAGAGGTGCGAGATCGACCGCCGCTCGGTGCGCGTGCGGCTCACAGATCAGGGCCGTCACATCCGCGATCTGGTGGACGAATTGTTCCGCCGCCACTCCGAAGGGCTGGAGGCGCGGCAGATCGTCGATCTCGAAGGGCTGGAGGATGTGAACACGGGCCTGCGCCGGCTGGAGCGGTTCTGGACCGACCAGATCAGGTACATCTACTAGGCGCGGTTCCTAGCCTCGATGCACGGGGCCCGGCGTTCGGTCAGCTCTCGCGATCAACTCTCGATCAACTCCAGATCAACTCCAGGGCCCCTCGTCGCGGTCGCGCCGTTTGCGCGGCACCGGGCGCGGACGCCCCGCAACGCTCGGGCGGCTCGGCTCCTCCCCGTCGAACTCGGCACCCGCGCCGGACCAATCGGCCGATCCTGCCCCACGCGCGGCGCTGCTCTGCGGATGTGCGCTCTGACGAGATCCGCCCTGACCAAAACCACCCTGCGCCGCAAGATCCTTCAGCGCAGCGATCCGGTTTTCGGTCGCCGGGTGTGTGGCAAAGAGGTTGTCGCGCTTGTGCATATGCAGCGGGTTGATGATGAACATATGCGCCGTGGCCGGGTTCGCCTCGGCCCGCAGATTGTCGATCCGCGCCGCCCCACGCTGGATTTGCCCCAGCGCCGAGGCCAGCCACAGCGGATTGCCGCAGATCTCGGCCCCCGCCTTGTCGGCGGCATATTCCCGCGTCCGGCTGATCGCCATCTGCACAAGCCCCGCCGCCATCGGCGCAAGGAACATCATCGCCAGCGTGCCCACCAGCCCCATGCGGTTCTCGTCGCGCGAGCCGCCAAAGAAAAAGGCGAAGTTGGCCAGCATCGAGATCGCCCCGGCAAACGTCGCCGTCACCGTCATGATCGCCGTATCACGGTTGCGGATATGCGCCAGCTCATGCGCCACTACCCCGGCCAGCTCCTCACGCGAGAGGCTGCGCATCAGCCCGGTGGTCACCGCCACCGCCGCATTCTGCGGGTTACGCCCGGTGGCAAAGGCGTTGGGCTGCGGGTTGTCCATCAGATAGACCTTGGGCACCGGCAGCCCCGCATTGCGCGACAGCTGCGCCACCATCTCATGCAGGCCAAAGCGGTCGCCCGGTGCCAGCGGCTGCGCGCCATGCATGCGCAGCACCATCTTGTCCGAGTTCCACCACGAAAAGGCGTTCATGCCGCCGGCAAAGATCAGCGCGATCACCATGCCGGTGCTGCCGCCGATCAGATAGCCCAGCCCCATGAACAGGGCGGTCATCGCGGCCATCAGCAGGGCCGTCTTTGCATATCCCATGGATCACACTCCGCGCAGATGCTCTTGCGCCCGATATAGGGTCGCGGCCCCTGCGCGCCAAGCGCGGCCTAGCGCAGTTCCGTCTCGACGGGACCCGGCAGCGCTGGCATGGGCACCAATTCGCCCACCATCATATCATTGAGCTCGCGAAACAGCTTGCGCGTCATCGCGCGAAGAAAATCCTCATAGCCCGCCGCGATCTCGACAAAGGCGCCCGGCCCATGCCGCACCTCGCCTTCGAAATATTCCACCACGCGCGGGTCCGAGCCCATCACCGCCAGCCCGTTCACCGTCACCCCCTCAAAGGGGAAATGCGTGTAGGCCTGCTGCGGGCGAAAGCCATCGTTGGTGATGCCATCGCCCGAAACGTCGATCACCCGCCGCTCGCAGACCGGCGCAGTTTCCAGAATGCCCGCGCCGAAACCCAGCGCATAGCCCATCGCCGTGGGGTAGCGGTTGTAACTGCGCGGCGCGCTCAGCAGCCGGACGACCGCGGCGTCGATCGACGCCTCATCGCTCAGCATCACCCAGTCCATCACAAGCTGCGACTGGTTGCGCCCGCTCCATTCATAGGCCGAAAGGGCGACGGTTCCGCCGCCCTCGAGGATCGCGCGCCGCACGTCGGGATCGCGCAGCGCGCCGGCCAATCCCTCTTTCTGCAGCCGGTACTCGCTGTCATCCACCGAAGAGGAGACGTCGAGCGCCAGCAGCAACGCCAGTCGGCAATGCGTCTGCTGCGCCAGAGCGCCGGTGCCCAAAAAGCCCAGCCCAAGACTCAGCCCGAGGCTCAGCCCGACACTCAGAACGGCAGAGAGACGCACCCCCACCGGCTCGGCTCACCAGTGGCCGGTGTTGGGCATGCTCGCCCAAGGTTCGGCGGGGTCCTTCGCATCGCCCTGCTGCAGCAGCTCGATCGACACATTGTCGGGCGAGCGCACAAAGGCCATATGGCCGTCGCGCGGCGGGCGGTTGATCGTCACGCCCGCGTCCATCAGCGTCTGGCAGGCGGCGTAGATATCGGGCACCGAATAGGCCAGATGGCCAAAGTGGCGCGAATCCGACGGCAGCCCGTCGTCGCCATCCCAGTTGTAGGTCAGTTCGACATCGGCGGTGCCATCGTCCTGCTCGGGCGGGCAGAGGAAGACCAGCGTGAAGCGGCCCTTCTCGTTCTCGATCCGGCGGCGCTCTTTCAGGCCGAGCAGTTCGTAGAAGGCGATGGATTTATCGAGATCCTTCACGCGAACCATGGTGTGCAGATAGCGGATCGGCATTTCTTGCCCTTTCGTCTTAATCGTATGCTCTTCGAGTTGGGCCAAGGATCGTGGCCGCAGCCCGCGCTCTGTGGCGGGTCCGTCGCGGGACCAGCAAGGCGCATCCAGCACCCCGCCCCCCGGCCCCCCGGCACAGCGCGCCGCGCCGCGCCGCGGACCACTGGCCCGGACCAATAGGCTAGCAGGCCCGGCCCGCTTGTCGAGACTTCACATTCAGAAGCGCGACTTGAAGCCGAGGCTGAAAGCCAGGGTTTCCGTTTCGAACCGGCTCACATTGCTGTCCGAGCGCGCGCCGCTGATATTGAGCACCGGCATGAAGCCAGCATAATCGAGCTTGGTAAACGCGACGTCGACATCGGCGCGGAATGTCTTGTCTTCGCGCCCGCCCGGCACCGGCAGCAGAACGCTGTAATCGGGATAGTGGCTTTTGTAGGCGGACAGCGACAGATCCAGCTCGACCGGCCCCAAAGCTTCGGCAGGCGCATAGGCCAGCTGCGCGCCGCGCGTGGTGCGGGCGATCTGACCATTGTCCGACTCGGCCTCGCCGCCCATCAGCATCAGCGTCACCTTGCCCGGCGCGCCGAAATCATGGCTCAGGCCCAGCTGTGCGCCGCGGGTCTGAACGTCGTTGAACTCGGTGTCCGCATCGCTCTGCCCCTGCCACGACACCCCGGCGATCAGCGCGCTGTGCGTGCCCACGGGCTGGATCAGGCTGAAGGCCGCACGGCGATAATCATAGGCGCGCTCGCCGCCCTGCCATGCGCGGCCAAGCGTGGCGCTTGCGCCCAGCACCGGACCCTTCTCGCCGAGCCTTCGCCGGTGCTGCACGCCGAACTCCAGCGCCGACGACCCGAAATCGCCATTGTCCACATCCGGCGCCTTGTCCTGCGCCCCGGGGGTGAGCCAGACCCGCCGGGCCGAGCTGAAGCCACGCAGCCGGGTTTCGGACCGCGCATCGCGCTGGATTGCGTAGCTCAGCGCCAGTTCGCCCTGCGCCTCGGTGCCCGCAAGCGCCTGCGCCGAGGGCGAGAGGATGCCGACCACCGGCAGCCCGTCCACCGTGCTGATCTCTTCCGAGGCGCCGCCATTGACGTTCGACGAAGGCGCGATGCCCAGATTGGCCGACAGCCGCAGCCGGGACGCGCCGCGCAGCGCCTGAAACTCGCGCCCTGCCCGCGCCTCCAGCGCCTCGCTCGGCGCCACCATCAGCGCCCGGCGCATCCAGATCTGCGACAGGAAATACCGCTCGTCGCGCGCATAGGCTGCCGCGATGACCCGCGCCGCCTCGTGTTTCTGCACATCGGTCTCGGCATAGCGCAGCGCCTGCCGCGCGGCGCGGCGGGCCTGCTCGGTATCCCCGCCCCGCAGCTCCGCCTGCGCGATGACGAAATGGCCATAGGCGTCCTCGGGATCGACCCGCAGCATCAGCGCGCCAAGCTCCGCCGCCAGCGCAAAACGGCCCTGCTGCACGGCACGCAGCGCGGCGATCCGCAATTGCGCCGCCGACAATGTCATGACAGTGCCCTCGGACGGGGCGGCCGCCGAAGCGGCCTCGGGTGCGGCGGTCAAAGGAACGGCCGGCGCGAGCAACGCACCGGCCAGACAGACGGCCGCAAGGACGTGGCGCGGCAGAGGCATCGGCTGACCTTACGGATTGACCAGCGCGCAGATATCCGCCCGCGCACCGCTCTTGCCGCATTGCGTCAGAACGAACATGCCGACTTCTTCCATATCGTAGGTTTCGTCGCCGTCACCGAAGGGCGCGGTCAGTGACCATGTCAGATCGGTGGTGCCAGCCACATAGGCCGCGTCCTCGCCGCCAAAGATGCCAGCAAAACTGCCCATGCTACTCTCGTCCGGATCCTCTGCCGTGCCGCTGAACACGCCGTCGGCGTCAATCGTGCCCTCGGTCAGGATGACGTCGGTGATCCCGGTCTTGCCAGCCTCGGTCGCGCCGCCATAGCCGCGGATGTCGATCAGCGCGCGGTTCATGATCTGACCGTTCACCGCCGCATCGGCAAAGTTCACGTTGAGGAAGATCACCCCGGTCATCGGCAAGGGCTGGCCCGGAACGTCAAGGTCATCGTAGTCGTCAGGCAATGTTCCAACCGGCTGCAGGTCCACCCCCGCCTTGGTGATGAGGTTGGTGACCGCAGCGTAATCGCCCGCGTAGCTCACCTGCCCCTGCTCGGGGTTGGTTGCATTGTCGAAATCCGGCGGATCGAAATCGCCATCGCGGCTGTAGTAGCCGTCTTGGAACACCTTGTTGAACTGGCCGCCATCGCCGACCGCCGCCGCCGAGACGCTGCCATCCGCGCTCATCCCGCCAAGCGCGAGAAAGAAACGGTCCAGCGGGTCTTCTTGGATCGAGAAGGCCACATAGTCGTCCATGTCGAGCACATCGGTGATGCGGTCATTGCGCTCATAGACGGCCTCCAGCGGCGTTGTGTCGAGCCCGTTGATCTGCACCGTGACGCTGCTCATGTCGTCGGCGAAGCTGAAGCTGGCCACCGTCGCATCGACATCATCCGGCGTATCGGTGCTGTCGTCGTCGGTGGTCTCACACTCCTGCAGAGGGTTGTCGCGGATACAATCGTCATCGCCGCCGCCGCTGCTTCCTCCACACCCAGCCAAGAGCGCGGCAATCGCCGCAAGTGCCCAAATTCGCTCCATGAAACCCTCCCGCACGCCAATTACCTGCTCGATTGCAATCACACTGAGGTGAACTGCGCCGCGTTTTCAACGGCGCGATTTCCGCCCGGCGCGGGTTCTGAGCAAAGTGAGGCTATTCTGCCGCCACAGCATCTCGGCTCGCAGACGCCCCTCACCCCCACATCTGGGGCTTTTTCGCCGCAACCGCCCTAAACCTGCTTTGCCTCCGCGCCGTGATCCGCTATCTCCGAAGGGCACCACGACCAGCCCGGAGGCCCCATGCGCCAGTATCTCGACGCCCTGCGCACCGTGCGCGATCTCGGCACCCGTTCGACCGACCGTACCGGCACCGGCACGATCTCGTATTTCGGGATGCAGTGCCGCTATCCGCTGTCCGAGGGCTTCCCGCTGGTCACCACCAAGAAGCTGCACCTGCGCTCGATCATCCACGAGCTGCTGTGGTTCCTCGCCGGCGACACCAACATCAAGTATCTCAAGGACAATGGCGTCTCGATCTGGGACGAATGGGCCGATGAGAACGGCGATCTCGGCCCGGTCTACGGCCACCAGTGGCGCCACTTCCCCACCCTCCGCGAAGAGATGGGCGACGATGGCGCAAGCCGCGTGCTGCTCGGCGAGGTCGACCAGATCGCGCAGCTGGTCGAGATGATCAAGACCACCCCCGACAGCCGCCGCCTCATCGTCTCGGCGTGGAACCCCGGCGAGATCGGCGAGATGGCCCTGCCCCCCTGCCACACGCTCTGGCAAGTGCGGGTGATCGGCGGCAAGCTGCACCTGCAGCTCTATCAGCGCTCGGCGGATATGTTCCTTGGGGTGCCGTTCAACATCGCCTCTTATGCGCTGCTCACGGTGATGCTGGCGCATGTCACCGGCTATGAGCCCGGCGATTTCATCCATTCGATCGGCGACGCGCATATCTACCTCAACCATCTCGATCAGGTAGAGACGCAGCTCGCCCGCGACCCGCGCCCGCTGCCGACGCTGAAGCTCGCGCGTGACGTGCCCTCGCTCTTCGACTTCAAATTCGAGGATTTCATCTTCGAGAACTACGATCCCGCCCCGGCCATCAAGGCCCCGGTGGCCGTCTGAGGCCCGCCCATGCTGACCCTGATCGTCGCCCGCGCCCGCAATGGCGCTATTGGCCGTGACAATGACATCCCGTGGTTCAAGCCCGAGGATCTGCGGATGTTCCAGCGCGAGACCTCCGGCGGCGCGCTCATCATGGGCCGCCGCACATGGCAGAGCCTGCCGGTCAAGCCGCTGAAGAACCGCCTGAATATCGTCGTCTCACGCGACAGCTCGCTGACCGAGCACGTCGTCGCCTCGCTCGATGAGGCGCTGGATCTGGCAAAATCCGAGGGCTATTTCCGCGTCTACGGCATGGGCGGCACCTCGGTTTACGTGGGGCTGCTGCCCAAGGCCGACCGCCTGCTGGTCACCGAGGTCGATCTGGAGGTCGAGGGGGCCGATGCCTTCTTCCCGGCATTCGACGAGGCCGCGTGGCGCGAGTTGGGGCGGAAGGAATTGGGCGGAGACGGGCCGCAGTGTGTGGTGCGGGAATTGGTGAGGACTACCTAGCCACAAATACTACAGTCGGCCCGTCGTACTAAAAATTCCTCACCTCATGTCCGATGCACTAGGGCAACGGAGCACACCAAACTAGTGTTCACACCGCTTTTCCGTAGCGCATGACAGCCCGATAATTTAATTCGGCCACTAGGATAAATGGTGCGTCGAGAATAGTATGGACAGATCTTCTGGAAACCCTGAGCCGACCAATCTTGATATCGAAAAGCTCATAGAGGACTTACTCTTCGGAGAAGGTTCGGAACTCTTCCGGGAGCTCGAGAGATCAATCTCTCACTTTTGTCCATTTGAAGCCATTGGGATGGTCCATCAAGAAATCCGCCACGCCCATTTTTTGAGTTACATTATTGACCCAAACCGCGCACATCCTTTCAAAGATGACTTCCTAAAATCAATACTTCAAGAAGCCTACGCACAATCGCAAATCGACCAAACATCACTACATCCACTGGAAATTCATTGCGCGGACTACAGCAGCGCGTTGGTGTACCGTGAACGCGCAAATATTGACCTTCTGATCGAAGCCACCCAGGCAAACAGGAAGAAAGGTCAAAAGGGATTAGTCATTGCTGTCGAACTCAAGGTACATGCCGCTGAAAGCCAGAACCAACTTGAGAAGTACCGCAATCAAGTCTTGGCGGAGTACCCAATCAACGACTGGGACCACGTGTTCGTTTTCCTTACCCTCGATGCAACACCGCCTTCAGAAAAAAACAAAGAGAATTGGATCCCTATAAGCCTGCTGGACTTGATTTCACGCTTCGACGCTGAAGTCGAGTTACACGAACTCTCAGGGGAAGCTGTAGGACTCTATCGGAAATATTCCGCAATGATCAGGAGGAATCTCGTGGACGATGAACAGCTGGCACAACTCTCAAGAAAGATATGGGGGAAACACAAGGACGCGCTCGAAGCCCTCTATAAATATCGCCCCGACCTCCAAGCTGAAATAATTGACTGGATTCGGAAAAACGCAAGCGATATTGCGCGAGATTTTAGCGTTAAAACCGGCCTAACGATTCTTCCCGATACATCGACAACGCGAATCTTGCGCTTCTATGTCAAGGAGTGGCTAGGCTCTGGACCCATTGATTTCAGCTGCGTGAGATGATTCACCGCGCCAAAACTGAGCGGTGACATGTCTGATCTCTTTTGGCTGAGCGATGTGCAGATGGCGCGCCTCGCGCCCTACTTCCCGAAGTCCCACGGCAAGCCTCGCGTCGATGATCGCCGCGTGTTGAGCGGGATTATCTTTATCAACCGCAATGGGTTACGCTGGCGGGATGCGCCCAAAGAGTATGGTCCCCACAAGACACTCTACAACCGCTGGAAGCGGTGGAGTGATAAGGGCATCTTCGCACAGATGATGGCCGGGCTGGCCGCCGAACACGGTGAGAAGAAGACCGTGATGATCGACGCAACCTACCTCAAGGCACATCGCACCGCGTCCAGCCTGGGCGTGAAAAAAGGGGGCGTGGCCGACTGATTGGCCGCACCAAGGGCGGCATGAACACCAAGCTGCATGCCATCTGCGACAGCAAAGGCCGGCCGCTCAACTTCTTCGTGTCTGCCGGGCAGGTGAGCGATTACATCGGGGCGCGGGCCCTGTTGAGCGGTCTGCCAGATGTAGACTGGCTGCTCGGGGACCGGGGCTATGACGCCGATTGGTACCGGGAAGCCCTGCAAGACAAGGGTATACGCGCCTGCATACCTGGCCGAAAACAGCGCAAGGCGACTGTCAGATACGACAAGCGGCGCTACAAACGGCGCAACCGGATCGAGATCATGTTCGGCAGGCTCAAGGACTGGCGGCGTGTCGCAACCAGATACGACAGATGCCCCACGACATTCTTCTCTGTCATCGCTCTCGCAGCAGTCGTCATCTACTGGCTCTGAAACTCAATGAGTTCAGAGCCTAGACCTTCCTAATTATCGCAGCGACAGCCCCGATTGGGTAGCTTCAGGCTCATTGATCGCTCTAGAGCTCGCGGATTGGAGCAACGGTCGCCTTCGCTTCTCGATCGTACTCGGACCGGGAGACGCAGAGACGAGAGAGCGCATCTACGTAGCCTTACTTGCGAGCGTGAGCGCAGGTAAGATCAGGATCGGTCGGAAAACCTCAAAAATCGGCACATACAAGCATCTGAGTTCAGAAGACGTCCAATCGGTCCACGAGTATGAAGAAGCCCTTCGCGGCAACGTAACAGCGGATGCACTGAGGCAAGGCACTGTCAAAAAGATAAGTAACTTCTTAGCGCGGAACCTGAAGCACTATGATGAAGTTTTGCGTCAAACATTGGAGTGCTAGCACGAGATTCGCGTTTCGGCGTCACCCCTTCAAATGCCGCGTCGGGTCCGGTGCCACCTCGGTCCGCACGATATCATTCTGCGTGTCGCCCCAGCGGGTCCGCTCTTTCCGGGCCTGCTCTTCGACCAGTTCCGGGCGCATGATGAAGTCTGATGTGTCCGGCCCGTCGAGCACTTTGGCCAGCCGGTAGTGCATGAAGGCGCGCAGCACCCGGTTGATCCGCCTCTGATAGCCCGGGCCCAGCGCCTTGAAGAATTTCACCACATCCGCGTCCAGCGCGATGGTGCAGCGCGTGCGCCGCAGATCCCGCCGGTCGGTCTCGCGGCAGATCGCGTGCCACTCGGGCGGGCAGCCGCGGCGATCCCACATGCGGTCGAGCAGATCGCGCTCGACCATCTCCATTGCGTCCACCGCGTACTGAAAGTGCATCCGCTCGGTCTTGGTCATCTCGGTCAGCTTGCGTCGCATGGGGGGCTCCTGCGTGAATGTCTGCCTCCCACTGTTGCGCTGGATGGTTAACGCCAGCCCAGCGCGCCGTGCGCATGGAATGTGCATGCGCTGTGCATCACTTGTGCCCCCCTCACACGCGGCCCTCTGAATTTGCCCGCCTGAGTTTTTCCGGCGCAGATTTCCCACGCGTCACCCCCTCACCAAAGGGTTCCGAAATCTTTCAAACGTAAGCCAAAAATTGCCATCCCCCGCTCACGCGACGGCTGCATTTGGCCGAGACCCCTTCCCGCTGGCGATTTTCGTGGTGGTTCCGCCACAGCACGTTCATGTGACCAACATGTGTGGATCAATCCGACCGAAAGTTTGGTTGTACCCTCAGTCACACGCTCCAGAGCGAGCTTGGACAACACATGATGAACCATAAAGAATATATGGAGCAGACCAGATGAAATTCGCAAAAATCGCCCTCCCGGCAGTCCTCGCCAGCGCAGTTGCAGTCCCCGCATTCGCCGGCAGCCTCGAGCCGACCGTCGTCGAGCCCGTCGTGACCCCGGCCCCCGTGCCCGTCGCACCGGCGCGTGACTGGACCGGCTTCTCCGGCGGTATCCAGCTGGGCTACGGCGCATTCGACACCGATGGCACGCCCGACGACTACGACGAGGCGATGACCTACGGCCTGAAGTCCTACTATGACTACGACTTCGGCACCTGGGTGCTGGGTGGTGGCGTCCAGTACGACTGGAGCGATGCTGACCTCGGCGCGGCTGGCGATCTCGACGGCATCCTGCGCGTTGGCGCACGTGCCGGCTACGACATGGGCGACACCATGGTCTACGGCACCGGCGGCTACGCCCGCGCTTACACCAGCGGCGGCGACATCGACGGCGGCGACTCCGACGGTTACTTCGCAGGGATCGGCACCGAGACCTTCCTGACCGACAACTGGACCGTCGGCACCGAGCTCACCTACAACGAGTTCACCGACTTCGACGCCGATGAGATGGAACTGAAGAACACCCAGTTCAACGTCTCGCTGAACTACCGCTTCTGATCGCGGACGTCTGAAGCTGCCAAGCTTTGGACGCGCGCCCGGCCTCTTTCCGAGGCCGGGCGTTTTCTTATGCGGGCCGCCTTCGCAGCGTTAGGGATTTCGTCATGAAGACGTTACACTCTTTTGCATGTGGCGCATGTTCTCGATTCCCCGCCGGGACGCCTGCATCCCGGCTGCTTTGGCCCTCGCATTCTGCGGGCTCGCACTCTGCGGGTTTTGCCTGAGCAGCCAGCCTGCAGCGGCGGCCTCGCCCATCGCCGACGCGCTGTGCGAGCCCTCGGCGCATATGACCAAGCGTTTGAAACGCCAGCAGGGTGCGTCCCTCGCTTCCACCGGCCTGCGCAGCCCCGACGAGGTTGTCGAGCTCTGGCTCGATGCGCGCGACAACTGGACCATGGTCATCAGCTACGCCTCTGGCACGTCGTGCATCGTCGCCATGGGCGCCCATTGGTCCAGCATCAAACCACAAGATCCGGCCTGATTCACAGCGTCATCCCCATGATGATGGGGTGCGGGGCTTTTCCCGCTCTCTCCGCTCTGCCATACTCGGGTCCAATCAGAATCCGGGAACGAGCAGCAACCACATGGCAGACGATCTTCTCGCCGCGACCGAAGCCGCCTCTTACGACGCCTCCTCGATCGAGGTTCTCGAAGGGCTTGAACCGGTGCGCAAGCGCCCCGGCATGTATATCGGCGGCACCGACGAGCGCGCGCTGCACCACATGGTGGCGGAGATCCTCGACAACTCCATGGACGAGGCGGTGGCCGGTCACGCCAACCGCATCGAGGTGGAGCTTCTGGCGGATCACTCGATCACCATCCGCGACAATGGCCGCGGCATCCCGATCGACCCGCACCCCAAGTTTCCCGGCAAGTCCGCGCTTGAGGTGATCCTCTGCACGCTGCACGCGGGCGGCAAATTCTCGGGCGACGCCTATGAGACCTCGGGCGGCCTGCACGGCGTGGGCGCCTCGGTGGTGAACGCGCTGTCGGACTCGATGGTCGTGCAGGTGGCGCGCAACAAGGAGCTGTTCGAGCAACGCTTCTCGCGCGGCATCCCGCAGGGCCCGGCAGAAAAGATCGGCGCCGCGCCCAACCGCCGCGGCACCACCGTCACCTTCCATGCCGACGAAGAGATCTTCGGCCACCACCGCTTCAAGCCGTCGCGGCTGCTGAAGATGGTGCGCTCCAAGGCCTATCTCTTTTCTGGCGTCGAGATCCGCTGGAAGTCCGCCATCGAGGATGGCGACACGCCGATGGAGGCGACCTTCCACTTCCCCGGCGGTCTGGCCGATTACCTGACCGAGACGCTGGGCACGGCGAGCACCTACGCCGACAAACCCTTCTCAGGCACCGTCGACTTCCGCGAGAAGTTCAACGCGCCGGGCAAGGTGGAATGGGCGATCAACTGGACGCCCTCGCGCGACGGCTTCATCCAGTCCTACTGTAACACCGTCCCCACCCCCGAGGGCGGCACCCATGAGGCGGGCTTCTGGTCGGCGATCCTCAAGGGCATCCGCGCCTATGGTGAGCTGGTGAACAACAAGAAGGCGGGCCAGATCACCCGCGATGACCTGATGACCGGCGGCTGCGCGCTGGTGTCCTGCTTCATCCGCGAGCCGGAATTCGTTGGCCAGACCAAGGACCGCCTCGCCACCACCGAAGCGCAGCGCCTCGTCGAAGGCGCGGTGCGCGACCACTTCGACAACTGGTTGGCCTCCGACACCAAATCGGCGGGCGCGATCCTCGACTTCCTCGTGCTGCGCGCCGAAGAGCGCCTGCGCCGCCGTCAGGAAAAAGAGACCGCCCGCAAATCGGCCACCAAAAAACTGCGCCTTCCGGGCAAGCTGACCGATTGTACCGCGAAGAGCCGCGAGGGCACCGAGCTGTTCATCGTCGAGGGCGACTCGGCGGGCGGGTCGGCCAAGGGTGCGCGCTTCCGCGAGACGCAGGCGCTGCTGCCGCTGAAGGGTAAAATCCTCAACGTGCTGGGCGCGGCGTCCAACAAGCTCAGCTCGAACGCCGAGATTCGCGACCTTTGCGAAGCGCTTGGCGTCGGCCTTGGCACCAAGTTCAACATCGACGATCTGCGTTACGAGAAGATCATCATCATGACCGACGCCGACGTCGACGGCGCGCATATCGCATCGCTGCTGATGACCTTCTTCTTCACGCAGATGCGCCCGCTGATCGACGGCGGCCACCTCTACCTCGCCTGCCCGCCGCTCTACCGGCTGACGCAGGGCGCGCGCCGCATCTATGTGGCCGACGACGCCGAGAAAGATGTGATGATGGCCAAGGGTCTGGGCGGCAAGGGCAAGATCGACGTGCAGCGCTTCAAGGGTCTGGGCGAAATGGACGCCAAGGACTTGAAAGAGACGACGATGGATCCGGCAACCCGCAAGCTGATCCGCGTCACCATCGACGAGGACGAGCCCGGCGAAACCGGCGATCTGGTCGAGCGGCTGATGGGCAAGAAGCCCGAACTGCGCTTCCAGTACATCCAAGAGAATGCCCGTTTCGTCGAAGAACTGGACGTGTAAGCGGGGGAATGTGCCTCGCCGCGTCCGCGACGCTGCGAAATGTGAGTGTAAATCTGTTGTTTTCCGAAGGCGGATGTCTCACCCTATGGGTGTAGACCTCAGATATGACCGGCGAGCCATGACCAAAACGATGCTTCTGCGCTTACAGATCACCAGCTTTGTACTGGTCCATATCCCGCTGATTGCCATTGCGCTCTACGCCCTGAAAGACGGGGTGAGCGGCCGGCTGGACCTGCTGCTCGTGGCGCTTCTGGCGACCGTGGTCGCGGCGATTGCGATCTGGATGACCCTTGGCCGCGCCCTCGGCGAGACGTCCCAGCCCGCTCAGAAGAGCGCGTAAACCAGCAGGGCGATCACGCCCAGCTTGACCGCGACGGCAAGGATCAGCCAGCCACGGTTCTCCGGAGCAAGCATTTCCTGCCAGAAGCTGCGCGGTTCTTCCTCGGCGAAAAGCCGGTTTTGAATGGCGTTGAACACCCGCGGCGGCGGGGCGACCTCATCGACGGGCCCGGCAAAGCCGATCAGACGGCTCTCCCAGAAATCCATCTCGGCGCTGAGTTCGGGGTCACTGGCAGCAGCACGCATGCCCTCGTCCTGCTCCTGCGGTGGCAGGAGCCCGAGGGCAAGTTCAGCAGCAAGTAACGACTTCTCCGAGATAGCCACGAAGTGCCCCCCCTAGTGCTGCGGCAGCGTACGCATCCCCTCTGACGTGCCATCGACTGTCCTCCGACTCTGACGCATCCCGAGCCGCAGCGCAATCATAGCGTTACCGCCCGGAGGCCACGTCAGGCTAGGCAGAGCGGATGCAAGATGGCACCCTATCACGATCCCTGCCTCTACATGGAGATGCCTGTGCGTTCTCTGGTGTTGATCGTAGCTTTCATGACCTGCCTTTCCACCCCGGCGCATGCGCAGGACACGGACCTTGAACTTGTGCTCTTGGCGGATGCCTCCGGGTCCATCTCTGTGGAGGAACTGCAGTTTCAGCGCGAAGGCTACGCCGCGGCGATCACCGATCCCGAGGTTTTGACGGTCATCGCCGGGACAGCTTACGGCCATATCGCGGTGACCTACGTGGAATGGGCCGCCAATCAGGCGCGGGTGGTGGATTGGACGCTGATCGACGGGCCCGAGGCGGCCCAAGGATTTGCCGCCGCCCTGCTGGACGAGCCGCGTCTGGCCTTCGGGCGCAACGCCATCGGTGCGGCGCTGCTGGAAGGGCTGCGGCAGATGGAGGAGAATGACATCGAGGGCTGGCGCAGGGTCATAGATTTCTCCGGCGACAGCGCAAACAACTGGGCAGGCCCGCCGATCGCCGAAGCCCGCGCCAAAGTGCTGGAGGCTGGCGTCACGATCAACGCCCTGCCGATCCTCAGCCCTGATGACCCCGGTCGCGCGCATGGCGGGCTCGAGGCGCTTTATGAAGAGCAGATCATCGGCGGCATCGGTGCCTTTGTGGTCACCGCCGAGACGCGGGACAGTTTCGCCGAGGCGGTGAAGAAGAAACTCATCCTCGAGATCTCGGGCCTGCCTCCGGGCAATTTCGCCGTTGCGCGCCAAACCCCTTGAACACTTGCCGAAAAGCGGCTCAGTCTTTGGTCATGCGCCGCCTCACACAGTCCCTTCTCTGCCTCGTCCTGCTGCTGGGCCTCGCCGCCTGCGGCCGCCCTCTGACACCCAATGAGGTGGCCTTCCTGCAGGCCATGCAGGGCCCGCAGATCAATACGGGCAAGGTTCGCTTTCATGACGGTCTCGCCTCGAAGGCGGTCACTTTCGAGCGGCCCGTGCGTCCGCGCCTGACCTGTATGGAGCGCATCTGGCCGCCGTCGAAAGGCGGAACCGTAACCGTCTCTCCGGCAGCGCTGACCCTGTTCAATCACATCTTCTACCGCGAGGATGTCTACCTCGACGACTATATGGCCAGCTACCCCGAGCGCCTGAACCTCTACGGCGCGATGCTGTTTGCCCATGAGATGACCCACGTCTGGCAATGGCAGAACCGCGCCCGCACCGGCTATACGCCGCTGAAGGCGGCCACCGAGCATCAGGTCTCAGCCGACCCTTATCTCTTCGATCCCGAGGGCAATGCGAGCTTCCTCAGCCACGGTTACGAGCAGCAGGGCGCCATCGTCGAGGAATATGTCTGCTGCCAAGTGCTCGACCCCAGCGCCCCGCGCACCTCGCGCCTGCGCGCGATGATCTCTGAAGAGATGCCAATCGGCGGGCTCGACGAGATACTCGACAAGGCCGATGTGATCATCCCGTGGAAAGGCGCCGAGACGCGCAACATCTGCCACTGAGCGCGCCAGAAAGCCCCTGCCCACGCAGCAAAAAGCGGGACCGAATGGCCCCGCCGATCGTGGTTTTCGCTGCGGTCAGAGGTTGTTCTGCCACTCCGAGACCTGCTTTTCGGCCTCTTCCTTGGCGATCCCGTATTTCTTCTGAATCAGCCCGGCAAGCTGCTCACGGTCGCCTTTGGCCTGCTGCACCTCGTCATCGGTCAGCTCGCCCCATTGCGCGCGTGCCTTGCCTTTGAATTCCGTCCAATTGCCTTCGATCTGGTCCCAGTTCATAACCGGTCCTCCTGAGGTTGCTTATGGGAAAGAAACCCGCGGGAAGAGTGTGCGGTTCCAGCATCCGCTGACGAAGTTTTCGTGACGGCAGGTGAGCGCCTATTCCGCGCGCTGCAGGCTGGTGAGATAGGCCACGAGGTCGGCAACCGGTTGCGCCGTCGCCAGATCATCCTGCAGCTTCACCTCATCCGTGCGATAGCTGAAGAAATCGCCATAGACCGGCATCGGGGACCCGTGACTGACCAGAGGGTCGCGCCCGTCGATGCGTTTCACCACCCGCTCGAGCGGAAAGCTCCCGCCATTGGCGGCGCTCAATTCGCTCAGGTTCACCGGCTTGATCATCAGCACCCCCGCCATCGGCCCATCGCCCCGCCCTTCGAGGCCGTGGCAGGTGGCGCAATGTTTGGCGTATAGCGCCTGCCCCGCGTCGGCGTCTTGCGGCCCGGCGGCAACCGCACCCGTCATCAACAGCAGGGCGGCGGCGATCAGCGGCAACGTCATGGCAAAGGGATGGATCGGGGAACGGCTGCGCGCAACCGCGCGGCTCTCTGCTCTGGGTCTGGCGATGAACATGGCGACCTCCTGTGACTGAGGCCAGACTGCCCCGCCCAGAAGGTCGCCACCTTGATCGGCATCAAGCCGGGCTCAGATCACCGCCAGATGCGCATTGGGACGATCCGCCACCATTGGAAAGCGCGCCGGGCGCCCGTCACGGCGCAGCGCCACCTCCGGCGCACCCAAGCGGCCGATGTGGCTTTCGATCCGCAGCGGCTTACCGTCGAAGTTGGTCAGATCCATCGAGGCCCGTTGCGGCAGTTGCGCCAGCCAGCCGCGCAGCACCTGCAGGGCCAACGCCTCGCCAATGCGCAGGTTCTGATGGCTCTCGGCCTGAAACTGCGCCCCGCTCGCGGCGGCAGACAGCGCGACATCGGCAGCCAGTTGATCCGCTTCCACTGCCAGATCGAAGCCGGGCGCGGGATCGGTCGCCATACGCAGGTGCGGCGCCGGACGGGTGTTGAAAAGTGCCTTAAACAGCGTCGAGAGCGCCCCGGCCACCACCACCTGCAGCGCGGCGTCGGAAGGGTGCCGCCGCAGGCCGCCCACCTCAAGCTCGGACAGCATGTAGGGCGCATTGGCCCGGCGCGTCTGCGCCTGTGCGGCGTTCCAGCGGGTCACCCAGTGCAGCAGGTTCGGCGCATAGGTCTGCAGATCTTCTGCCGCGCCGCGCAACTCGGGCGTGGTGCCTGCCGGAATTTCCTCGCGGCCAAGGATCGACGCCAGCCGCGCCGCCGTCGTGGCGGGCGGGCTGCTGCGATCATCGCGACCCCGGAGCCGCATCGCGGCCTCGAACGCCCGTTCGGCCCCCTCCGCCATAAGCGACAGAAGCCGCTGGGCGCTCACCGGATCCTCGCTCCCCTGCGGCTCGAGCCCCGGATCGAACTCGCTGCCTCGGGCAAGAAGCATCAGCGCGGCATTGTAATAGACGCGGCAAGGATGGCTGTCCTGCATGCGGAACGCCAGATCGCGCGGCGTCACAAGCGGCGACATCGCCGAAGGCTCGGCAGTTGCCAGAGCGAGCGCCGCCCCCGATTGCGCGCCGATCCAGTCGACCCATGCCGACATCGGAGCCTCCGCATCCGGCGCGGCACCGGGCTCTGCCACAAGGTCCGGCGCACAGCGATCGATCCAGTGAAACAGCGACAGCGGCTGCCCGCCGGGGGCCGCCGGAGCGAGCGTCCCGCGGTACATGCTGGCAAGCGTCAACTGGCCTTCCCGGTTCAGCCGAAGCTGGCGCCGCCGCGCGCCGGGCTCACCGGGGGCGGCCGTGCGCCGCTCATGATCGTACCAGCTGAGGCTGCGCATCTCGCACAGAAGTTCATGCAGGGTGAACCGGGTGCGGCCATCAATCCAGATCGCGTGATGTGGGTCGGTCATCGCCGAGAACGGCGTATCGCGCAGCAGCATCATGGCATAAAGCTCGGCCATCTCCGCCGCCAGTTCCGCCGAACCCAGCTGCGGCGGCGGTGGCAGTTGCACGCAGGGTGGCACCGCGCCCTTGGGGCCGCGACCGCCCTCAATGACTTGAAAACGCTCTCTGTCGGTGTCGAGTTGCCCAATCATCGCAAATCCCCTCTTCGGTGCTCCGCCGTGCAGGCGTTCTTGCTTTACTAAACGTAAACTAAATCTGCCGACGCAGCGTGAAGCAGGCGTGATTGGCACAAGATTTCGCAGTGACGCGGTCGTGAAATGTTAATTTTTGTTTTACTTCCCTAGGGCTGGGAGCGTGAAAACAGCACAAATTCCAAAACACCTATGGGTTTATTGGCGCGAACTGACTCGCCCTGCCCTGATTTCCAGCAGGTTTGCGGGCCTCTGCAGCTCTATCCGCTGGCTTTTGGATGATGCTGAGGGAAAAACTGGCGACCCCTGAAGGACTCGAACCCTCAACCTGCTGATTAGAAGTCAGCTGCTCTATCCAGTTGAGCTAAGGGGCCGCGCGCGACAGCGATAGCGCAAGTCGTCAGGCTTGCCCAGAGCCTAGCGGCCCTCGAAAGGCAGGCCCGCGGCTGACGTTGCACTGACGCAAGAGTGCGCAGAGCCGCTGCGGCCCGAATGCCGCGCCTTCGCACCGAAGCGGGCAGTGACCCAGCTTTGCACTTGCCGCAAAGGCGCCTCTGGCCCAGCCTGCCCTGCACAATCGCACCATCACAGACGCGAGGCCGCAAATGTTCCGGTTCCTGCCCGTTCTGCTCGTGACATGCCTTGGCCTTATGGCCTGCACCAGCGCGCCGCCGCAGGTTCCCAAACAGATGAGTTTGGTGCAGCCCAGTTCGGCCTCCGCGCCGCTGGCGCAGATGACGCGGCGCTGGCAGGGCAGGTCCGATGGCATGTCGGGGGTCCAGATCGTCGGCAATGGCATCGACGCGCTGGCGCTGCGCATCGCCCTTTCAGACCTCGCGCAGACCAGCATCGACGCGCAGTACTACCTGCTCCACAACGACGTTTCGGGCGGCCTCTTTGCCGATGCGCTGCTGCGCGCCGCAGATCGCGGTGTGCGTGTGCGCCTGCTGCTCGACGATATGGACACGCGCGGCTATGACGCCGCGACCCGCGCGCTGGAAACTCATCCCAATATCGAGATCCGGCTCTACAACCCGTTCCTGCGCTCGCGCAGCAAGGCGCTGTCGGCGCTGCTGGAGTTCGGGCGCATCAACCGGCGGATGCACAACAAGTCGATGAGTTTCGACGGGCGGATCACCATCGTCGGCGGGCGCAACATCGGCGACGAGTATTTCTCGGCGCGCGAGGATTCCAACTACGATGACCTCGACCTGCTCGCCGCAGGGCCGGTCGTCCGCGAGGTCGGCAAGAGTTTCGACGGCTATTGGAACAGCCCCTACGCGGTGCCAGCCTCGGCGCTGATCACCACCCGCGAAGATGATCCCGACCTTGCAACCACCCGCGCCCGTCTGGCGCTGCACGCGGAGCAGAGCCGCAACACGCCCTATGGCGCGGCGCTTGCCGCGCGGATCGCGCAGACCAAACGCGCGCCCAGACCGCTCGAACCCGCGCGCGCGACGCTGATCGCCGATCCGCCCGAGAAGGCCGCCGGAGACCTGCCCCGCGAGGCCACGCTCAGCGGTGCCATGCTGCCGCATATCGCCGCGCTTGAGCATCAGTTCCTTGTGGTTTCCGCCTATTTCGTGCCCCGCGACAGCGGCGTGGCGCTGCTGCGCGGGCTGGAAGAGCGCGGCGTCGAGGTGACGGTGCTGACCAACTCGCTCGACGCCACCGACGTGCCTGCGGTCTATGCCCATTACACCCGCTCGCGGCCCGATTTGCTGGACGCAGGCGTCGACCTTTGGGAATTGCGCGCCGAGAAGGAGCGCCCCGACCGGACGCTCTCGGGGCTCGGGCTGTCGCGCTCGGCGCTGCATGCCAAAGCCTTCGTTCTGGATGAGCAGAAGCTCTTCATCGGGTCGTTCAACTGGGACCCGCGATCGGTGCGCATCAACTCCGAGATGGGCATTCTGGTCGAGTCGCCACGCCTCGCCACGCAGGCGGCGCGCAACTTCAAGGCCATGCTGCCCGAGGCGGCCTTTCATCTGAGACGCGATGACCGGGGGGGCCTCGACTGGCTCGAGCATGACGAGGGCAATCGCTGGCGGCTTTATCGCAGTGCGCCGGTGCTGTCGCGCACCCGTGCCCTCACCGTGCCCATTCTGGCGGTGCTGCCGATCGGCGGGCAACTGTGATCCCGCGTGCGTTGACATGCCCCGCGGGATCGGTCCCACTGCGGGGATGACCCGCCAAGGACCTCCATGCCACCGATGAAAGACATCACCTTCCAGACGCTCGTTCTGGCGACCGTCTTCGTGCTGGCGCTGGGGACGATCCTTGTGCTGGGGCGCGTGGTGCTGCTGCCCATCGTCACCGCTGCGATCCTCGTCTATCTGCTGGAATCCGCTGCCGCGGGCATCCGCCGCGTGCCGGTGCTGCATCTGCTGCCGCACCGCGTGCTGCGCCTGCTGCTGCTGGTCACCGTGGCCGCTCTGGTGCTGGTGCTGGCGGCGGTGATCTCGGCCACGGTGCGCGAGATCCTCGCCGTCGCCCCCCGCTACGAAGACAACCTGCGCAGCATGGTCGAAGGGCTTGCGGTGCAATTCCATTTCGAAGGCGACGCGCTGTGGGAGAAGATCAGCGACGAGACGCTCGGGCAGATCAACCTGCGCGCGCTGTCCCTGGCGGTGCTGGGCGGGTTTACCAACCTCGGCTCGGTGGTGCTGTTGGTGATCATCTATGCCGCCTTCATCACCGTCGAGCGCGGCTCTTTCCAGCGCCGCCTTGCAGCCGCGCTCAAGAGCCCCGAGCAGACAGAGAACGTGCTGCACGTATTGGGCGCGATCAACGAGAAGATCAGCCGCTACCTCGCCTACAAGACGCTGATCAACGTGGTGCTCGGCACGATATCTTATGGGGTGCTCTGGGCTTTTGGTGTGGATTTCGCGCTGTTCTGGGCCGTGGTGATCGGGGTGCTGAACTACATCCCCTACGTCGGCTCGCTGCTGGCGGTGCTGTTTCCCGTTGCGCTGTCGCTGGCGCAATTCGCCTCGATCGGGACGACGGTTGCGCTCTGCGCCGCGCTGACCGCGGTACAGGTCACGCTCGGCAATATCATCGAGCCGCGACTGATCGGGCGACAGCTCAACCTGAGCCCTTTCGTGGTGCTGCTGGCACTGGCGCTCTGGACGACGCTATGGGGGATCCCCGGCGCGATCCTAGCCGTGCCGCTGACCTCGATCCTCACCATCGTGCTGTCGAGCTTCGAGGCGACACGCTGGCTGGCACTGCTGCTGGCCGAACGCGTCGACACGAGCGACATGCCGGGGCCGGCTGGACCGCAGTCTCAAAGCTGAGCCGCTCCTTTCGCCACAAGGTAGGGCACAGGCAGGCGAGTGGCGGCGAAACTTTGTCGCGTTAACCGAGAGTTGACAGATGGCGGGGCCTCGGCGCACCGTCTTGTCACCGGCGCAGTATGTCGGAGGACACTCAAGGATTTGCAAAATGTCTCATTGGCTCTGGTGGATTGTTATTGGTATCGCGAGCATCCTCGGCGGGATCATCGCACTTCTTAACCCTTTCGCCGCCTCGGTGACGGCGCAGACTTTGGTGGCTTGGTTCCTGCTCATCCTCGGCGTGATCCAAGCGATCAGCATCTTCCGCGTGACCCGCATGCGCGAGCGGCTGGTGGCCATCTTGCTGACCATCATCTACCTCTGGCTCGGCATCAGCTTTCTGGCGAACCCGCTCGAAGGGCTGATCTCGCTGACGCTGGTGGCCGCAATCATGTTCCTTGTGAGCGGCATTACCAAGGTGATCTACGCGTTCTCGGTGACCGACAGCCGGTTCAAGCTGGCAATGATCATCAGCGGCGCGGTCTCGGTGATCCTTGCGATCATGATCTTCACCAATTTCCCGTCTTCGGCGGCGGTGGTGCTGGGCGTGCTTCTGTCGGTCGAACTGCTGTCGACCGGCGTTGCGCTGGTGATCTTCGGGTTGGTGCTGAAGGCGCACCCCGAACTGCGCAAGAAACCCGTCTGAGCCCATAGGGGGCGGCGCCCTCAGCGCGGCCCCTTAACCTCTCGCTGGGCCCCCTACCCGTCGCTGGGCACAGCCTCGACCTCGGCAGGGTACCGCTGACGGCAGATCGCCTGTGCCTGCGCGGCCTCGTGGCGCAACTGCGGAAGCTGCTGCTCGATCTCGGCGTCGCGGCTGCGCAGCGCCTCGGCATTGATCGGCACCCGGCGCGTCACCGGCTCTGTGTCCCGCCGCCAGCAATAGCGCAGCCTGCCGTTGTAGCTACCGCAGACGTCCCAGCGCATGCGGGTCTCCCACTCGGTGCTATAGGTGAAGCCGCGCGCCAGATCCTTGGCAATGCGTGCGCGCTCGTCCAAGGCATCGCGATAGGGCTCCGCCGCATCGCGGTTGCACCGCTCGTAAGGCGTGCCGCAGGCCGCAAGAGCCACAAGGGGTATGAGAAACCACATACGCATATCAACAGCCTAGCGCCCTTCCCTGCGTCGGTCGAGATCGACCTTTGCCGCAACGGAGAGTTGAGCCACACCATCGCGTGACCTATCTATGAGCGGATCGCATCGCGCAGGAGAAGAGACATGATGAAACCCGTTGCCCTGATCGCCGGTCTTTGTACCGCTCTGGCCGCATGTAGCGAGGCCGAGACCAAGGCTGAGGACGACACCTGCGGCGCCACCGTCTATCAGACCCGCATCGGTCAGCCGGTGGAAGAGCTTGGCCTCACTGCCGGTGACAAGCTGCGCATCCTCGGCCCCGGTCAGCCGATGACGATGGATTTCCGCCCCGACCGTCTCAACATCGAGACCGACAGCACCGGCCAGATCATGCGGGTGTTCTGCGGCTGAGCGCCTAGCGCGCAAACCCGAGCTAACGCGGCTGACAACACATTGGTTCCGGGAAATATTTCCGGAACCAAGCTGACAATCTCACAGTTCCTTTACCGAAGACTGCGGCGCTGGCCGCAAGAAAAACAGTCATACGGAAGGGAAGAGTTATGCGTAAAGGACCCGTTATTGCCGCCGTTGCCGTGGCCGCTGTCGTTGTCGGCTTTGGTGCCTATATGATCGACTTTGACGTCACCGACGAAGGCGCCCTGCCCGACGTGGATGTTGCCGTCGAAGGCGGCGAAATGCCCGAGGTTGAGGCCGATGTCGGCAGCATCGACGTTGGCACCAAGGAAGAGACCGTCGAAGTGCCGGACGTCGATGTAGAGGTGGACACCAAGGAAGCCGAGGTGACCCTGCCCGATATCGAGGTGACCCCGCCCGAAGACGACAAGGGCTAAGCTCAGAACGCTTATCCCCCTGCCCTCAAAAGAAAGCCCCTTCCGGCACCGGCCGGAAGGGGCTTTTTCATGCGGCGCTGGGACGCAAGGGCGAGGCGCTACCTCTTGCGCCGCTTCACGTTGCCGCCGCGCTGCCCCGGACGTCCGGCGGTCGACCGGCCCTTGGCGTTCACCGCCGCTTCCGACGCCGCCTCTACCGCCGACTGCCGCGCCAGAGGGTCGTCGTGAATGGCCAGATCCACCGCCTCCAGCCGCTTCACCTCGTCCCGCAGACGCGCCGCTTCCTCGAACTCGAGGTTCTCGGCGGCCTTGCGCATCTCGGCACGCAGCCCCTCTAGCACCGCTTCGAGGTTCGAGCCCTGCTGCTTGGGATCGATCTTCGCGGTGACGCGGTTCATGTCCACGTCGCCCTGATAGAGCCCGGCCAGAATGTCATCGACGTTCTTCTTCACCGTCGCCGGGGTGATGCCATGCTCTTCGTTGTAGGCGATCTGCTTCTCGCGGCGGCGCTCGGTCTCGGCCAGCGCCCGCTCCATCGAGCCGGTGACCCGGTCGGCATACATGATCACCCGCCCCTCGGCGTTCCGCGCGGCACGGCCGATGGTCTGGATCAGCGAGGTCTCGGAACGCAGGAAGCCTTCCTTGTCCGCATCGAGAATGGCCACCAGCCCGCACTCGGGAATATCGAGCCCCTCGCGCAGCAGGTTGATCCCGATCAGCACGTCGAAAGCCCCAAGCCGCAGGTCGCGCAGGATCTCGATCCGCTCGATCGTGTCGATGTCGGAGTGCATGTAGCGCACCTTGATGCCCTGCTCGTGCAGATACTCGGT
Organism: Salipiger sp. ABN3_019; assembly: GCF_056158605.1. Taxonomy (NCBI): domain Bacteria; kingdom Pseudomonadati; phylum Pseudomonadota; class Alphaproteobacteria; order Rhodobacterales; family Roseobacteraceae; genus Salipiger; species Salipiger sp. ABN3_019. The sequence continues at coordinate 1,213,981 of NZ_JBSWTP010000009.1, read as the reverse complement.
CAGATCCTCAGCCATCCGCTTGGTGAGCACGGTGCAAAGCGTGCGATAGCCGTCTGCGGTCACCTTGCGGATCTCGTCCAATAGGTCGTCCACCTGCATCTTCACCGGACGGATCTCGACCTGCGGATCCAGCAGACCCGTCGGGCGAATGACTTGCTCGGCAAAGACGCCGCCCGCCTGCTCCATCTCCCAGTTCGCCGGGGTTGCCGACACAAAGACCGACTGCGGGCGCATGGCGTCCCATTCCTCGAACTTGAGGGGGCGGTTGTCCATGCAGGACGGCAGGCGGAAGCCATGCTCGGCCAGCGTGAATTTGCGCCGGTAGTCGCCCTTATACATGGCCCCGATCTGCGGCACCGAGACGTGGCTTTCATCGGCGAAGACGATGGCATGGTCAGGGATGAATTCGAAAAGCGTGGGCGGCGGCTCGCCCGGCGCCCGCCCCGTCAGATAGCGCGAGTAGTTCTCGATACCATTGCAGACTCCGGTGGCCTCCAGCATCTCGATGTCGAAATTGGTGCGCTGCTCGAGCCGCTGCGCTTCCAGCAGTTTGCCCTCGGCCACCAATTGATCGAGCCGCTGGCGCAGCTCCTTTTTGATATGGATGACCGCCTGCTGCATCGTCGGCTTCGGCGTCACATAGTGCGAGTTCGCATAGACACGGATACGATCAAAGCTGCCGGTTTTCTCACCGGTGAGCGGGTCGAACTCGGTGATGCTCTCCAGTTCCTCGCCGAAGAACGACAGCTTCCACGCCCGGTCCTCAAGGTGGGCGGGCCAGATCTCGAGACTGTCGCCGCGCACCCGGAACGCCCCGCGCGAGAAGCCCGCGTCGTTGCGCTTGTACTGTTGCGCCACGAGGTCGGCCATGATCTTGCGCTGGTCATACTCTTGGCCCGCGTGCAGATCCTGCGTCATCGCGCCGTAGGTTTCGACCGAACCGATACCGTAGATACAGGACACCGAGGCCACGATGATCACGTCATCACGCTCGAGCAGGGCACGGGTGGCCGAGTGGCGCATCCGGTCGATCTGCTCGTTGATCTGGCTTTCTTTCTCGATGTAGGTGTCCGACCGCGCCACATAGGCCTCGGGCTGGTAGTAGTCGTAATAAGAGACGAAATACTCGACCGCGTTGTCCGGGAAGAAGCCTTTGAACTCACCGTAGAGCTGCGCCGCCAGCGTCTTGTTGGGCGCGAGGATGATCGCCGGGCGCTGCGTCTCCTCGATGATCTTGGCCATGGTGAAGGTCTTGCCGGTACCGGTGGCGCCCAGCAGCACCTGACTGCGCTCGCCGTCGTTCACCCCCTGCGCCAGTTCTGCGATCGCCGTGGGCTGGTCGCCCGCCGGAGCGAACTCGGTCTGCATGCGAAAGCGGATGCCACCCTCGAGCTTTTCCCGCGTCCGGACGTCCGGCGCGGGGGAATGCATCAGGGCATCTGACTTGTCGGAATGGGCATAGGGCATGAACGGACCTCCGGGCGCCCGCAAAACGTGTCGCGCGGCGCGGCGGTTTCAAGGGGTGCCGGACCGGGTGTTGGGGACTCGGGCCTGCGGGCAAGGCATTTTCACGGAATGTTCCCTTTCTGCAGGCAAGACGCAAGGGGTCGAGAAGATTTGACGCAGTGCCGCGCCGCGATCTCTTGCCCCGGCAGCATAAATTCCCGATAACGCCAAAGAACGTCAGGAGGGATTTCATGCGCGCACGGATTTTCCAGCCGGCCAAGACGGCCATGTCGTCGGGCCAGGCAAAGACCAAGGACTGGTATCTCGAGTTCTTTCCCGCCTCGCCGCGCGAGGTCGATCCGCTGATGGGCTGGACCTCCTCTTCCGACACACAAAGCCAAGTGCGGCTGAAGTTCGACAGCAAGGAAGCCGCGCTTGCCTATGCCGCCGAGCACGGCATTGAAGCGCAGGTGAACGAGCCCAACAAGCGCAAGCCCAACGTCCGCGCCCGCGGCTACGCCGAGAATTTCGCCGTCGACCGCCGCGCCGTCTGGACGCACTGATCGTTGTAAGAGACACCTGAGTTTTTCCCATGGAAGGCTAAGTTTTTCCTGGGAACTACATGTAGGGCGCCCATTGGGCGCCCTTTCCATATCTAGCGCATGCTTGCAAAGCGCGCGGCTGGGCGCATGATCCGGCGCAAGGCAATTGCATACGAGGAGGATCCCGATGGCGGCAGGCAAGGCTCTGAACAAGAAGAACCTCCTTGAGCTGGGTGCCGACGCGCTGGCCGACCTGCTGCTCGAGGCGGTGAAGGGCGACGCGGCACGCCAGAGGCGGGTCCGCATGGCGCTTTCCGCCGATCTGGGCCCCGAGGCGATCACCGCCGACGTGCGCAAGCGCTTCGCCTCGATCCACCGCGGTCGCAGCTTCATCTCCCGCAAGGCGCAGAAGAAGCTGGCGCAGGAACTGGCGGAACTGACGACGCTCATCGAGACCAGCATCGCGCCCGATGCACCGGACGCGGCCTTCGATCTGCTCTGGGCGCAGCTGCAGCTCGCTGCCGGCATCCATGAGCGCACCGACGACAGCTGGGGCACCATTGGCGATGTCATGCGCGAGGCGATGGCGGCGATCAGTGAATTGGCTCCCAAGCTCAGCAAAGACCCCGAAGCGCTGGCCGACAGCGTCTTTGAGGCGATCGCGGACGATGGCTACGGCGCCTTTGACCATGCCGTTCCCGCGCTGGCGGAGGCGCTCGGGGACGCGGGCCTGTCCCGCCTCAAGGCGCTGGCCGAAGCGGCCTGCGAAGCGCCGCTGACCGATGCCGAGCTCGCCCGCTACGATTTCATCTCGGACCGCGATGCCCGCGCCGCGCGCGCGCTTGCCGGGCGCAACCGAACGGCGGAGATGATCCTGCAGGACGTGGCCGATGCCGAGGGCGACGTGGACAGCTGGCTCGCGCAATACAGCCCCGAGCAGCTGGCCTACTCCACCATCGCTCCCTCCGCCGCGACCCGGCTGCTGGCGGCGGGTCGCCCCGAAGACGCGCTGCGGCTGATCGAGGCCGCCCTGCCCGGCGAAAGCGGCGATCCGTGGTTCGACACGCCGGAACTGGACGCAGCGCATTTCGCCTGCCTTGAGGCGCTCGGCCGCAAGGACGACCTGCGCGCCGCGCTCTGGTCCCGCTTCGAGCGGCGGCTCTGCCCCGACGCGCTGCGTCGCCACCTGAAACTCCTGCCCGACTTCGAGGACATCGAGGCCGAGGATGCAGCGCGCCGCATCGTCCTCGCCTACAAACCGGTCGAGAAGGCGCTGGCCTATTGCCTGCAGGCCCCCGACCTGCCGCTGGCGGCTGAATTGATCGAAGCCCGCAGCGAGGAGATCGACGGCGACGCCTATGAGATCCTAACCCCGCTCGCCGAGGCCCTCGCCCCGTCTCACCCGCTCGCCGCCGTGCTGCTGTGGCGCGCGATGATCGACTTCGCGCTGGGTAGGGCCCGCTCCGGGCGTTACGGCCACGCCGCACGGCACCTGATGGACTGTGCTGCCGCGGATGCCGAGATCCTCGACTACGGCAGTCATCTGTCGCACGCGGACTATCTTGAAGCGCTGCGCAAAGCCCATGCGAGAAAATCGGCCTTCTGGGAGCGCGTCGGGGACAGGTAGCGCGGCTAAGCCCATCTCTGCGCCATCCGGGGGCACAAGACAGACGAGACAGGGCGGGTGAAACAGGGCAGCAGCTCCGCTTGCAATCCGCCCGCCTGACGGCCTGAACGCGCATGAAAAAGGGCGGCCCCGCCGGAGCCGCCCTGTCGTATCAGGTCTCGAAGATCAGCGCGCGTCGCCGTTCTCCGCCTCCTCGATCATCCGCGCATCCTCGCGCAGTTCCAGCCACATCGCGTTCAGCACCGCAAAGAGCGCCGCCAGCGGCAGGCCGAGCATCCAGGCAAAATACCACATGGTCTTGTCTCCTTTCTCAATAGGCGCTGTGCGAGCTGGTCACGTCGTCTTCGGTGACTTTGCCCCAGAGCACTTTGTAGACCCATGCCGTGTAGGCGAGGATCAGCGGCAGGAAGATCACCGTCGCGACCAGCATCACAAAGAGCGTTAGATGCGAGGACGAGCTGTCCCAGACCGTCAGCGAGCTGCGCGGGTCTACCGTCGACGGCAGGATGAAGGGGAACATGGTCAGCCCGACGCTGGCGATCACCCCGAAGATGCCAAGCTTCGACCACAGCAGGGTCGAGACCTCCATCCCGTCGCGCAGCCCGCGCACCGCCATGAGAATGCCCGCAAAGCCGAGCAGCGGCGCGACGATGATCCACGGGCGCTCTACATAGGCCATCAGCCAAGAGCCCTCGTGCAGCACATCCTTGAAGAGCGGGTTGGACGGGCCGTCGGTCACGATCTGAGACGTGATGTGGAACCCGTCGATGCCAACGGCCAGCCAGAGGCCAGCCAGCGCGTAGCCTGCCGCGGCGATCAGCCCTGCGACGGTGCCGATGCGCTGCGCGCGGAAGGCAATCATGCCTTGGGTCTTCACCGACAGCCACGCCGCGCCATGCATGATCAGCATGGACAGCGACACCACCCCGCAGAGCAATGCGAAGGGACGCAGGAGCCCGAGGAACTTGCCGTAGAAGGTGCCGTCATACATCGGCATCAGGTCTTCGGTCAGATGGAAGGGCACGCCCAGCAGAATGTTGCCCACCGCCACGCCAAAGAGCAGCGCCGGAGCCGCACCGCCGACAAAGAGCGCCCAGTCCCAGCTGCTCCGCCATTTGGCGCTGTCCCGCTTGGAGCGGTACTTGAAGCCCACGGGGCGCAGGATCAGCGCCGCGAGGATCGCGAACATCGCAAGGTAGAACCCCGAGAAGCTGACCGCATAGAGCGGCGGCCATGCGGCGAAGATCGCGCCGCCGCCGAGGATGAACCAAACTTGGTTGCCCTCCCAGACCGGGCCGATGGTGTTGATCACCACGCGGCGCTCGGTGTCGGTTTTCCCGACGAAGGGCAGCAGCGCGCCGACGCCCATGTCGAACCCGTCGGTGAGGGCAAAGCCGATCAGCAGCACGCCCAGAAGCGCCCACCAGATCAGCCGGAGGATTTCGAAGCTGATAAGCTCATGCAAAATCATGACAATTACTCCGCGGGCATTTCGGCAAAGGGACCCTTGCCGTCATGGGTGCGCAGACGGTGCTCGTGGCGCGCCATCCATTTCTCGGTTTCTTCGACGTCTTCCTGCGGCCCCTTGCGGATGTATTTCAGCATCAGCCCCATCTCGACGATGAAGAGCACGGTGTAGAAGAGCGCAAAGCCCGCCAGCGTGAACAGCAGATCGCCAACGCTCAGGTGGGAGGCCGAGAGCGCGGTGGGCAGGATGCCGTCCACGGTCCACGGCTGACGGCCAAACTCGGCGACGATCCAGCCCATCTCTGCGGCGATCCACGGCATCGGGATCCACGCCACCGCGATCATCAGCGCCCAACGCGGGTAAGCGCCGCGCCGGAAGTTGCTGAGCACGAAGAAGAGGCCGGTCAGCGCGATGAAGGAGAAGCCGAGCGCGACCATGATACGGAACGACCAGAACAGCGGGAAGACGCCGGGCACGGTGTCATCCGCGGCCATCTTTATCTGCGTCTCGGTGGCCTCGCGCGGGTCATCCACATAGCGCTTGAGCAGCATCGCATAGCCCAGATCTGCCGAATGCGCCTCGAAGCTCGCGCGCACGTCCGCCGGGGTGGCGTCGCGCTGCTCGCGGATGGTCATCAGCTCGTCATAGGCAATGATGCCCGACCGGATGCGCGCCTCGGATACATCCACCAACTCGTTGATGCCGGGGATTTCCTGCGTCAGAGAGCGCGTGCCGATCAGCCCCATGACCCACGGGATATGCACCGCGTAATGGGTCTCGCGCGCTTCCTGATCCGGGAAGCCGATCAGGGTGAAGGGCGCGGGCGCGGGTTCGGTCTCCCACATGGCCTCGATCGCGGCGAGTTTCATCTTCTGGGTGTGGCTGGCCGAGTAGCCGAACTCGTCGCCCAGCACGACCACCGACAGCGAAGCGGCAAGGCCAAAGGAGGCGGCGACCGAGATCGACCGGCGCGCCAGTTCCACATGGCGGCCTTTCAGCATGTACCACGCCGAAACGCCCAGCACGAAGATCGACGCGGTGATGTAGCCCGCCGAGACGGTGTGCACAAATTTCGCCTGCGCCACCTCGTTGAAGACCACCTCGAAGAAGTTGGTCATCTCCATGCGCATGGTCTCGGGGTTGAACTCCGCGCCCACCGGATTGACCATCCAGCCGTTGGCGATGAGGATCCACAGCGCCGAAAAGTTCGAGCCGATCGCCACCAGCCATGCCACGATACAGTGCGCCACGCGCGACAGCCGGTCCCAGCCAAAGAAGAAGAGGCCGACGAAAGTGGCCTCGAGGAAGAAGGCCATCAGCCCCTCGACCGCCAGCGGCGCGCCGAAGATGTCGCCCACGTAGTGGCTGTAATAGCTCCAGTTCATGCCGAACTGGAATTCCATGGTGATCCCCGTGGCCACGCCGAGAACAAAGTTGATCCCGAACAGCGTGCCCCAGAATTTCGTCATCTGCCGCCAGATCGGACGCCCTGTCATCACATAGACCGTCTCCATGATCGCCACGAGGATCGACAGACCCAGCGTCAGCGGCACGAAGAGGAAGTGATAGAGCGCCGTCATTGCAAATTGCAGGCGCGACAGCTCGACAACATCGAGCTCCATGTCAGTACTCCTCAGGTTTTGCGGCCGGGCGGCGTGTGATCACGCGTGTGGTCCCCTGCCTCTCGGCCTGCACATTAAAAATCGAGGTGGGCGGATACTCTTGACCAAGCGACACCTTTCCGGTGCCCTGCTACACCCGGCGAACGGGCCAGCGTTTTGATCTGCATCAAGTCCATCATATTTCTGGGATATATCTTTTCAGATCGATGACATGATCAGCAGCTTCCAGCTCTGCGCTGCGATGCGAGGCCGTGATGATCGCCGCCTCCGGCATGAATTTCCTTATGCCTGCAATGACTTGCCGCGCCATCTGCCCATCGAGCCCCTCGGTCGGCTCGTCCAGCAGCAACAGCTTTGGGCGGCGCAAAATCGCGCGCGCCAGCACCAGCCGCCTTGCCTGTCCGCCCGACAAACCGGCCCCGCCCTCACCCAAAGGTGAACGCAAACCGCCCCGCGCGTCGATGGTTTCAGCAAGCTGCACAGCGCCGAGCGCGGCCATCGCCTCTGCCTCGCTCAAACCGGGACGCGCCAGCGCAAGGTTCTCCAGAACCGTGCCCGACACCAACGCCGCGCGTTGCGGCACGAGGGTCATCACCTCGCGCAATTCAGGCTCTGCCCATGTCGCCAGCGGCCGCCCCAGCAGCAGCACATCCCCGGCGGTGACTGGCTCCAGTCCGGCGATCACGTCGAGCAAGGTGGATTTGCCCAAGCCCGAGGCCCCGCGCAGCGCCAGCATCTCGCCGGGACGCAGCGAGAATGAAAGATCATGCAGCAGCAGGCGGCTCCAGCCCGGCCGTGCGAGCGACAGATGCCGTAGGTTGAGCACCACATCCGCGGGCCCTTCTGCGGCGGCGGCACGGGCCGGGGCCGCGCGCTCGGGCGGCTCGGCCAGCACCCGCTCGGCAGCGTCGCGCATCCGGCCGATCTCGGCCATGCCCCGGCGCAGCGGCACGAGCGTCTCGCCGAGCGCCAGCGCCACGAAGACGCCGATCGCCGCCAGCGCCGGATCGAGATCGCTGGCGCTCACCAGCCAGCCGCCCAGCACGAAGGCCAGCGCCACCACCAGCGTCACGAGCGCCGACAGAACCATACCGGCCCCGGTGTCGATGGCATCGAGCCGGTCCATCGCGCCCCGGGCCTCGGTCTCTGCCGCGTCGAGCCCCGCCCGCCAGCGCGGCAGCGCGCCCTGCAGGATCGCCTCGCGCCGTCCCCGGAACAGGCCGATGGCGCGGCGGCGCAGGTCCTGCGAGGCGGTCTCGGCCCGCGCCGACAGACCCAGCGTCGCGCGCCCGACCCGCCAGAGCACCACGCCGCCGCCCAGCAGATAGCCCGCCGCCACCGAGATCGCGACCGCATGCGAGGTCAGCGCCCAGAGGCCGAGAAACACCGCCGCATGGGTGACCAGCGCCGCCGCCACAGGCAACGCCAACCGCAGCACCACGCCGTCGAGCGCGTCCACGTCTGCGGTGATCCGGGTCAGCGCGGAAGCCCCGCGCAGCCGCCGCAGGTCGGCCACCGGGAACCGTTCGAGCCGCTGCAGCAGCGTCACCCGCAGCGAGGCCAGCGCGCGCAGCGTGGCGTCATGGGTCAGGAGCCGCTCGCCGTAGCGCGCCGCCGCACGGCCCAATGCCAGCCCACGCACCCCGGCGCTGGGGCGGAAGACGTCAAAGGCGATGCCGATACCGGCAATCCCCGCCAGCCCGGTGGCGGTGATGAACCAACCGGACAGCCCGAGCAGCGCCGCGCCCATCAGCAGCACCAGCACCGCCAGCAGCGCGCCGCGCCACATGGCAAAGGGATGCGCGCGCCACAGCAGGCGCAGAACCTTCCAGAGCTTCAGCATGCGCCCGCCTCCAGATCAATGCGCTGCGCCATCGCCTCGGCCAGCACCGGGTCGTGCGTCGCGACGATCACCGTGCGGCCCTCAGTGGCCAGATCGCGCAGCACCTCAATGATCGCCGCCCCCGTCGCCGCGTCGAGATCGGCAGTGGGCTCGTCCGCAAGGATCACATCGGCGCCGCGGATCAACGCCCGCGCCAGCAGCAACCGCCGCGCCTCGCCGCCCGAAACCCCGGCACCGCTCTCGCCAAGCACCGTCTCAAGCCCGTCCGGCAGCGCCTCGACGATCCGCTCGGCCCTTGCCCGTCGCAGCGCCTCCGGCGGCACATCGCCCTCCGGCGCGCCGCTGAGAAAACCGCGCAGCGTGGTGTCGGGGATATGCACCTGCTGCGGCACATAGGCGAGCCGCGCGCGCCACGCGTCGGCGCGCTCGCTGCTCAGGAGTTGGCCAGCAACCCGCACCTCGCCGGCGCTCGGCACCAGCAGCCCGGCGATAAGGTCGAGCGCGGTGGATTTGCCCACCCCGCTTGGCCCGCAAAGCGCCAGCGAGGCCCCCGGACCGACCGCAATATCAGGCAGCGCGATCTCCTGCGCCCCGCGCTGCACGCGCACGCCTTGCAGCGCCACCGAGGCCGGGCCGGCAAGCGGCGCGGCGCTGCCCCCCTGCCCGAGCACGGCAACGCCGGGCGCGGCCTCGACCCGCGCCAGTTCCTCCGCCACCGCCTCGGCGGCGGCTTTGTCATGCCACGCCGCAGCCAGATCGCGCAGCGGCTGAAAGAAATCGGGGGCAAGCAGCAGCAGAAACAGCCCCTGAAACAGCGTCAGCTGTGGCCCGAACAGCCCCCATGTGCCGATGGTGATCTCACCGAGCAGCGAGAAGCCGACGTAGACCGCCACCATCGCCACCCCCAGCGCCGAAAAGAGCTCGAGCACCGTCGACGACAAGAAGGCCACGCGCAGCACCGCCATGGTCCGCTCGCGCAGCCCGTCGGCGCGGGCCTCGAACTCGGCGCGCGAGGCTTCGGCGGCGTTGAGCAACAGCAGATCGGGCAAGGCCGAGATGCGGTCGATCAGCAAAGTGTTCATCGCGCCCACCTCGACCATCTGCTTTTCGCTGGCGTCCTTGGCCGCCATCCCCACCAGCGCCATGAACAGCGGGATCAGCGGCCCGGCGACCAGCAGCACCAGCCCCGCCGCCCAAGAGATCGGCAGGATCACCGCCAGATACAGCAGCGGCAGCAGCCGCGCCCGCGCCATTGCGGGCCGGTAGCGGGTGATCCAAGGGCCCAGCACCGCCAGCTTCTCGGTCAGCAGCGCCGCCAGCGCAGCCGACGACGCGCCGCCGCTGCGCAGTGCCTCGCGATCCAAAAGTGCCTGCCGCCGCGCATGGATGGTCTCGTCGGCGGCGGCATAGGCCAGCCGCGCCGCACGCCGCTCGATCCCCGCGCGGAGCACCCCAAAGAGCGCAAAGGCCAGAGCCGCCCAAAGCGTGCGCGACAGCGGGGCTGCTTCGGCCCAGCCGGCAATGCCCCAAGACAGCGCCGCCGCCTGCGGCAGCCAGAGCGCCGCCGCAAAGGCCGAAAGCCGCGCCGCGCTGCGCAGGCGTCGCTGCGCCTCAGGCTCAAGCAGGTCTTCGGCCCAGGTCCGGTCGGTGTCGGGGGATTTTGCCATGCCGGCTCCGCATCGAAATTCGCGTCGGCTCAATGAGATACATGCAGCGCATAGGTTTCAACCGCATTTGGCCCTGCGCGTCACTCTGCCGCCGCCCACTAGGTGCGAAGCGTTGCGCCCGTGGCACGGCCATGCGACTTTGACCGCGCGCACCCCGCGCATCGCAGATTTTCGAAGGAGCCCGATCATGAGCGCACTGCAAGACGTCCTCGACGAGATCGACGCCGCGAACGCCAAGGATCCGACCCAAGAAGGCGGGCGCCCGGCGGCGCAGATCTATGGCGAACGGATGAGCTCGGAACTGGCGCGGCTGTTTCCCGATGCGTCGGAAGTGCTGCAGATCGCGGCGCGCGGCCAGCATGTGGAGCGTTGGCTTCTGCCCCGCGACAGCTATCCGATGGACCGCCCCGGCTATTTCGCCTGGCGCAAGGAGCAGGGCCGCCGCCACGGCGCGCGGCTGGCGGGCATGATGTCCAAGGCGGGCTACCCGAGCGCCGAACAAGAGCGCATCGGCGTGCTGCTGCGCAAGGAAGGCATCAAGCGTGACGCCGAGGTGCAGGCGCTGGAGGACGTGATCTGTTTCACCTTCCTGAAGTGGTATTTCTCGCCCTTCGCCGAGGGCCGCGACGCCGATGGTCTGCAGCGCATCGTCGAGAAGACCGCGCTGAAGATGTCGCCCGAAGGCCGCGCCCGGGTGCTGGAGGAGTTCGACCTGCCCGAGCCTTTCGCAAGCGCCTTCCGCGACTAGGGGCCAAGCTCCTTCGAAGGAGCTTGCAAGAGTTTTCCAAAACTCTTGCGGCCCTATGTTCGAAGCCATCCGCAGCAGTGAAAAGACCGAGCCACATGACACGAACCGCGCTGATCGTCGCCCATGGCAGCCCCTCCGACCCCGACCCGCAGGAGGCGGCGCTGACCGAGCTTGCCGCCCGCGTCGCCGCCCGCCTGCCCGGCTGGCGCATCGGCGGGGCGACGCTGGCCAAGGAAGGCGCCTTCGACGCGGCTGTGGCCGATCTCGGCGCGCCGTGGATCTACCCCTATTTCATGGCGCGCGGCTATTTCACCAAGAAGGTTCTGGCCGAGCGCGCCGCGCCTTTGGGCCTGCGGGTGCTCGAGCCGTTCGGCACCGAAGCCAGTCTTGTTACAAGCGCCGCGCAGGCGCTGCGCCGCACGCTCTCCGAGAAAGGCTGGGAGGCCGCGCAGACCACGCTTCTGGTCGCCGCTCATGGCAGCGCAGTCTCGCGCACCAGCGCCGAGAGCGCCCGAGATTTCGCCGCCGCGCTCAACGGCGCGCTCGGCTTTGCCGAGGCCCGCGCGGGCTATGTGGAAGAGCCGCCCTTCCTGCGCGATCAGGCCGAGGGGCTGGGACAGGCGATCTGCCTGCCGCAGTTCGCGCTCAACGCCGGGCATATGCTCGAAGACGTGCCCGAGGCGCTGAGCGAGGCGGGCTTTGAGGGTCCGGTGCTGCCCGCCTTCATCGACTGGCCCGAAACGCCCGAGCTCATTGCCCGCAGCCTCGAGCAGCAGGCGGCGCTCGCCTGAGCTTCAGCCGGTCTGCAGCAGCGCCTTGCGCAGCCGACCGTGCACGCCCTTTTCCTGATTCACCGACTGGGTGATGGCGAAATCCGCCGCCAGAGAGCACAGCTGATAGGCCTCGGTCTCGCTGATCTCCACGCGCTCGCGGATCATCGCGATCATCTGGCGCAGCGCGATCTGCAGCGCCGTGTCGAGACTGGCGTGGAAGCCCATCGAAATGAGCTCGGTCGGGGTCTCGGCCCGCGGCAGGTCGATGCGCTCGCCGGCGCCCTTGAGTAGATCGAAGCGGAATGTGCCGGTCAGAGAAGTTTCCAGCGCGGTGATGCAGACCTCGCCATCGCCCTGACAGCCGTGACCATCGCCGCAGGAAAAGAGCGCCCCCTCGGTGTGGATAGGCAGATAGAGCGTGGTGCCCTCGGTCAGCAATTTGAGGTCCATATTGCCCCCGTGCAGGCGCGGCTGGATCGAGGTCAGCTCGCCCCACTCACGCGGCGGCGCCACGCCCATGACCCCAAAGAACGGCGCAAGCGGCAGGGTCGCGCCCCACGGCAGCTTGCCCGTGCGCGCCTCGCGGTCGATGGGGATGAGCGTGACGGTGGATGACGAGACCGGAAATTCTCCCGGCAGCGTTCCCGACGCCGGGCGCACGGCGTTGAACCCCCAGTCGGCGCCCAGTTCGATGCGCTCGATCTCTACCTTCAGCACGTCGCCGGGCATGGCACCCTCGATGGCCACCGGCCCGGTCAGCAGATGCGCCTGCCCCTTGATGTCGGCAGCGAGGATGTCGCGATGCGCCGGCGCCACGGTCAGTCCCGAGCCCTCCGCGGGCAGCACCTCTTGGCGGCCCGAAAAGGTCTCGATGGTCACCCGGTCGCCCGGCGCCACATGCATCACCGGCGGCAGGTCGGACCAGAAGCGGCCCCAGTGGACGGTCTGCGGGGTGGCGGCAAGCGTGTGATCGGTCATGGAGACGGGCCTTATATTTGAGACGGGTGCAGCTTTGCGGGGCAAAGGCGGAAGGTAAAGTGCCCATCTGCACACGCGCACCCTCTGCACGGAAACAAGGCGAAGCCGCCGGGCGAGCGCTGGCCCGTCCCGGCGGGCTGGCGCTTTGTCTTCGGTGAAAACCGTTCGGGGGTCGTTCGGATTTGGCAGACATAAAATGCAGACCACCAAGAGTGCTGCGCCATCCCACGGGCCAGCGCGCGCCCGGCTCCCGTTGCGAGGCCTTTTCCCTCCGAAATGCAAAAGAGCGGACCCGAAGGCCCGCTCTCTTTGTCTCGCAGGATGCTGCGCTCAGCTTGCCATTTCGGCGCGCTTCGCGGCCAGTTCGCGCTCTTTCTTGCGACCGAAGACCTTCATCACCACGACGAAGAACAGCGGCACGAAGAGCACGCCCAGCACGGTGCCGGTGATGGTCCCGCCAAGCACCGCCGAGCCCACCGCCTGACGCCCGCCAGCGCCCGCGCCGGTGGACAGCACCAGCGGCACCACGCCAAGGCTGAAGGCCAGCGAGGTCATGATGATCGGACGGAAGCGCTGCCGCGCCGCCTCTTTCACCGCAACCAACAATGGCTCGCCATGCTCTTCGTAGCGTTCGCGGGCGAACTCCACGATCAGAATGGCGTTTTTGCCGGTGAGGCCGATCACGGTCAGCAGGCCGACCTGGAAGAACACGCCGTTTTCGAAGCCGAACCAATAAGCCGCGCCCATGGTGCCGAGCACGCCGATCGGCATTGCCAGCATCACCGAGAACGGAATGGTCCAGCTCTCGTAAAGCGCCGCGAGGCAAAGGAAGATCGCGGCCAGCGACAACCCATAGAGCAGCGGGGCCGAGCCGCCGGAGTCGCGCTCTTCCAGCGACAGACCGGTCCAGGCGATCTGGTAGCCCGGCGGCAGCTGGCTGGCGAGACGCTCGATCTCGGCCATCGCCTCACCGGTGGTCACACCGGGCGCGGGCGAGCCCTGAATCTGCATCGCCGGCACACCGTTGTAGCGGTTGAGACCCTGCGGGCCATAGGTCCAGTCTTCGGTGGTGAAGTTGGCGAAGGGCACCAGATCACCGTTCGAGTTGCGCACCCGCCACTTCTCGAGGTCCGAGGGGGTGGCGCGGCTGTCGGCTTCGCCCTGCACGTAGACGCGCTTGATCCGCCCGTTGTCGTTGAAGTCGTTCACATACTGACCTGCCCACGCGATCGACAGCGTGTTGCCGACATTGGTCGGGGTCACGCCCATCGCACCGGCGGCACGCCAGTCGATGTCGAGATTGAACTGCGCCGCGTCTTCCAGACCCGAAGGACGGGCCGAGGCGATCAGATCGCTCTGCGCCGCCATGCCCAGCATCTGGTTGCGCGCGTTGAGGAGCTGTTCGTGGGTCTGACCACCCTGCGCCTGCAGGTAGAAGTCGAAGCCCGAGACGTTGCCCAGTTCGATCACCGCCGGCGGCACGATCGGGAAGACCATGGCGTCGCGGATGCCCATGAACGCCGGGAAGGCGCGGCCCGCCACCGCCTGCACGCTCTGCGCGGGCGAGGGCCGGTCTTCCCAGTCCTTCATCCGCACAAAGGCCAGACCCATGTTCTGCCCCTGCCCCGCGAAGGAGAAGCCGACCACACCAAAGACCGAGTTGACCGCTTCCGCCTCATTCTCGAGGAAATGGCTTTGCACCTGTTCCACCACGTCGAGCGTACGCTCGGCAGTGGCACCGGTCGGGCCTTGGATCAGGGTCATCAGGATGCCTTGGTCTTCGTCGGGCAGGAAGCCGGTCGGCGTGCTGTTGAACAGGAACACCATGCCGTAGCCAAGCGCGCCATAGACCACCAGCATCCGCAGCGGACGCTTGATGATATGCCCGACGGTGCCAGCGTAGCCGCCGGTCAGCTTGTCAAAGCCCTTGTTGAACCATCCCAGAGGACCGCGCGCGGTCCCATGGCCGTGCTTGGGCTTGAGGATGGTGGCGCAGAGCGCCGGGGTCAGCGTCAGCGCGACCAGCACCGAAAGGCCCATGGCCGAAACGATGGTGATAGAGAACTGCCGATAGATGATCCCGGTGGAGCCGCCGAAGAAGGCCATCGGCACGAACACCGCCGACAGCACCAGCGCGATACCGACGAGCGCGCCGGTGATCTGGCCCATCGACTTGCGGGTCGCCTCGCGCGGGCCAAGGCCCTCTTCTTCCATGATCCGCTCGACGTTCTCCACCACCACGATGGCGTCGTCGACGAGCAGGCCGATGGCCAGCACCATGGCCAGCATGGTCAGCGTGTTGATGGTGAAGCCCGCCATGGCGAGGATCGCGAACGTGCCGAGGATAACCACGGGCACCGCCAGCGTCGGAATGATCGTGGCGCGGATGTTCTGCAGGAACAGCAGCATCACGAAGAACACCAGCACGATGGCTTCCATCAGCGTCTTCTGCACCTCGTGGATCGAGATCTCGATGAACGGGGTGGTGTCATAGGGAATGACGTAGCTGACGCCCTCGGGGAAGAACTCGGAATATTCCTCGATCCGCTGTTTCACCCGCTCTGCCGTATCAAGCGCGTTGGCGCCCGACGCAAGCTGCAGCGCCATGCCCGAGGAGGGCTTGCCGTTATAGCGCGCGATGGTCGAGTAGTTCTCGGCACCGATTTCCACCCGCGCCACATCCTGCAGCAGCACGAGGCCGCCGTCGGTTTCCGAGCGCAGCACGATGTTGCGGAAATCCTCGGGGGTGCGCAGCAGCGACTGCGCGGTGATCGTGGCGTTGAGTTGCTGACCCTCGGGCGCGGGCAGCGTGCCGAACGCCCCCGCCGAGATCTGCGCGTTCTGCGCCGAGACGGCACTCACCACATCCGAGGGGGTCATCTCGAAGGCCGAGAGTTTCGACGGGTCGAGCCAGATGCGCATCGCATATTGCGCACCAAACACCTGCGCCCCGCCGACACCCTCGATGCGGCTGAATTCATCCACGAGGTTGGAGTTCAGATAGTCCGACAGGTCGGACTGATCCATCTTGCCGTCGTTGGAGATGAGGCCAATCACCATCATGAAGGACGACGAGGCCTTCTCGACGGTCACGCCCTGCCGCTGCACCGTCTCGGGCAGCAGCGCGGTGGCCTGTGATAGTTTGTTCTGCACCTGCACCTGCGCCACGTCCGGATCGGTGCCCGACTCGAAGGTCAGGGTGATCGAGGCCGTGCCCGCCGAAGTCGACGAGGAGGTCATGTAGCGCATGCCGTCGAGGCCGGTCATCTGCTGCTCGACGATCTGCGTCACCGTATTGGCGACAGTCTCGGCCGAGGCACCCGGGTATTGCGCGCTGATGCGCACCGACGGCGGCGCGATCTCGGGATATTGCGCGATGGGAAGGTTGAGGATCGAGAGCACCCCGATCCCCATGATCAGGATCGAAATGACCCATGCAAAGACCGGACGGTCAATGAAGAAACGTGCCATCAGAAGGCTCCTTGTCCGGGGGTCACTCGGTCGCCGCGCCGGGGTCGGCGGCGGCGGTTTCGGTCGCGTCGCGCTCCTCGGGGGTCACGGTCTGGCCGGGGGCGATCTTTTGCAGGCCCGCGACGATCACGCGATCTCCGGCGTCGAGCCCCTCGGTCACCACCCATGTGTTCTCGAGATCACGCTGGATGGTGATCTGGCGGCTTTCCACTTGGTTGTCGGCGTTCACCACCATGGCGACCGGGCGACCGCGGCGGTCGCGGGTCACGCCTTCCTGCGGCACCAGAACGGCATCGCTGACGCTGCCCTGCGGCAGTTCGACCTGCACATACATGCCGGGCAGCAGGAAGTGATCGGGGTTGGGGAATTCCAGACGCAGCACGACAACGCCGGTCTGCTCGTTCACATGCGGCTCGGCGGCGGCCAGACGGCCGGTGTGCTCATAGACCTCGCCATCGGCAAGGCGCAGGCTGACCCGTGCCTCGCTCTCTTCGGCGGCGGCCTGCCCCGAGCGGCGCCAGCGCAGCATCTCGGCAGCCGATTGCGTCACGTCCACATTCACCGTGTCGAGCGCGCGGATGGTGGTCAGCGCGGTCGACTGACCAGCGGTGACCAGCGCGCCCTGCGTGGCGTCCGACAGGCCCACGACACCGGTCAGGGGCGCGCGGATCGTGGTGCGCTCGAGGTCGATGTTGGACGACAGAAGCTGCGCCTCGGCGACCTTCACCGCCGCCTCGGCAACGTCGCGCGCCGCCAACGCATCATCCAGCGTCTGCTGGCTGGTGACCGAGCGGTCGCGCAGTTCCTGCTGACGCTTGAGCTCGCGCTCGGCAGAGGCCGCCGAAGCCTGAGCCTGCGCGAGGCTGGCTTCTGCGGATGCTTTGGCCGCCTCGTAGGTCGCCGGGTCGATGCGGTAGAGCGGGTCGCCGCGGCTGACGTCCGTGCCTTCGTCAAACAGGCGCTCGACGATGATGCCGCCCACCTGCGGACGCACTTCGGCCTCGCCCGAGGCCTGCACACGGCCCGGCAGTTTCGTGGTCAGCGTCACGTCCTGCGCCTCGAGGGTCACCACCGTGACCGGCTGCGGCGGGGCTTCGCCTTGCTGCTGCGCGGAAACGGCAGGCGCGAAGAAAACAGCGCCAAGCAGGGCAAGACGCCGCATCAGGCTGGAAGCGGGGCGGTTCGACATGGAAGGGCTCCGGAAACAAAAGAAGGCGCGTCTTGCGCGCAGGTCCTGAATCGCGATAAGGAAACGCATCCGTTTTGTAAAGCACCCAGATGTGCCAGTGATACGATTTAGAATGCCTGATGTGACCCAAGGACACCAATGACCGATTCGAGCACTCCCGCCGACGACGAGTCCGCACCGCGCCGCCGTGGCCGCCCGGTTCAGATGGACCAGAAAACCCGCGAGGAACTGGTGCTGTCGACGGCGACCCAGATGATCGCCGAGCATGGGCTGGAAGACGTCTCGGTCGCCGCGATCGCGCGGCAGGTGCATATGTCGAAACGGACGATCTACACGATGTTCGACAGTCGCGAAGAACTTCTGGGGGCCTGTTTCGCGCGCATCGGGGCGCGGCTGTTCCGCAGCCGTGACAGCGAAAACGCCGGTGCGCCGCTGGAAGAGCGCCTGCGCCATCTGCTCACGCTGAACGAAGAGCCCAGCCTCAACGCCGCCCCGCTGGAACTGCTGCGCGCGGTGATCACCTCGGCCCCCACCTACCCCAAACTGGCGTGCAGCATTCTTGAGAGTGGCGCGCTGACGCTGCGCCGCCATATCGCGCGCGAACTGGCCGATGCCACCGAAGCGGGCGAACTGGCGCTAAAGCCCGAATGCTATGAGCCGGCGGCGGAGATGTTGATGGACATGGCTTTCGGCAATGGTCTGCACAAGCTGCTCGACCCCGCGCGCTATTGCTCGACCCCCGAGGTGCGCGCCGCGCGCCGTGACCGCGCCATTGCCTTGTTCCTCGACGGGGCCCGACCGCGCTGAGCCTCAGGGCAGCGAAGGCGTGAAGCGGGCGCTTAGGCGGTTGGCGGCACCGGGATAGGTCAGCCGCACCTCGGTCACGGTCTCGCCCTGCCGCCAAGTCCGGCGCTCCATCACCAGACAGGGGCTGCCGGTCGACAAATCCAGCAGTTCCGCCACCCGCGCCGATGCGCCGACCGCGGCGATCGTGTGCTCGGCCTCGCTCCACGGGATGTGGCGAAGCAGCCAGACACCGGGCGCCAGATCGGTGAAGCTCTCGGCCTCGGCATCCGGCGCCACTTCGAGATTGATCACCCGGTCCTCAAGGCAGAACGGTGCCTCGTCGGCGTAGTGCAGACAGGTCAGCGCCAGCACCTGCGTGCCCGGCTCGACCCCAAGCTCGTCGGCCTCGGTCGCCTTCGCCGCGCGCAGCACCCGCGCCACCACCTCGTGGCGGTAGGCAGCCCCCTGCGCGGTGACCTCGTCCTTGATGTCCTTGATCTCCAGAACCGCGTTCTGGCTCTGCTGCGGCATGACGATCGAGCCGGTCTTGCGCCGCCGCAACACCAGCCCGGCGTTGGCGAGCTGGGTCATGACCTTGTTCACGGTCATCCGCGAACAGCCGTACTCCAGCCGCAACTCCTGCTCGGTGGGCACGCGGTGGCCCGGGGGCCACGCGCCGGAGAGGATCTTGCCCTCCAGATCGCTGCGAATGCGCTCGTGCAGCGATTGTCGGGAAGCGCCCTCCTTGATCATTCGCGCCCCTCCCTCAGACCAGCGTCGAGGCGCCGCGGTCGAGATAGGTGTCGAGGAACTGCTCAAGACGCGGGTGGCGCGGCTTGGCGAACGCTTTCGACGGCGCATCGGTGAACAGCAGCTTGCCCTGATCGAGGAAGCTGATCTGGTTGCCCACGGTGGCGGCAAAGCCGATTTCATGGGTCACCACGACCATGGTCATCCCCTCGGCGGCAAGGCTGCGCATCACGTTCAGGACTTCGCCGGTCAGCTCGGGGTCGAGCGCCGAGGTGGGCTCGTCGAACAGCATGATCTTCGGCTCCAGCGCCAGCGAGCGGGCGATGGCCACGCGCTGCTGCTGGCCGCCGGAAAGCTGGCTGGGGTAGTGCCCGGCGCGGTTCTCCAGCCCCACCTTGCGCAGTTGCACCATGGCCTTCTCTTCGGCCTCGGCCTTGCTCATCTTGCGCACCCGGCGCAGCGCGGCGGACACGTTGCCGAGCGCGGTCATATGCGGCCAGAGGTTGAACTGCTGGAACACCATGCCGATCTGCGAGCGCACCTTGCGCAGCTCGTTGGCGCTCTGACGCTGGCGCTTGCCCGCGCCGTCGTAGACGAAGCCGAGCGGGCTGCCTTCGATGAAGATCGAGCCGTCGGTGGCCTCTTCAAGGAACGCCATGCAGCGCAGCAGCGTCGACTTGCCCGAGCCCGAGGGACCGATCAGGCAGGACACCTGCCCGCGCGGGATTTCCAGCGAGATGTCGTCGAGCACGGTCGTCGTGCCGAAGCGTTTCACCAGATGCTGAACGGAGATCGCGTTGTCGCTCATGCCTTGGCCAGCCTGTATCTTGAGAGTTTCTTTTCCGCGAGCCGCCCGAGCAGGCCCGCCAGTTCGACCAGCACCCAGTAGACGAGCGCGATCAGTACCATTGCCTCGACGAAGGCATATTCCTGCGAGCCGATGGCACTGGCGGTCATCGTCATTTCGGGGACCGTGATGAGCGACAGCAGCGCCGTCTCCTTCAGCAGGATGATCGCCATGTTCACCGACGGCGGGATCACCAGCAGCGCCATCTCGGGCAGCAGGATGTTGCGGATCACCTGCATCCGCGTGAAGCCAAGGCATTCCGCCGCCTCCACATGGCCCGGCGGCACCGACTGGTAACCGGCGCGGAAGATCTCCGCGAAATAGGCCGAGCCGTAGATGCTCAGCGCGATCAGACCCGCGGGCAGCGCGTCGAGCGACAGGCCGATGTAGGGGCCGCCGAAATAGAGCAGGAAGAGCTGCACGAGAAAGGGCGTGCCGCGGATCACTTCGATCGGCACGGTCAGCGCCTTGTCGATCAGCGTGCCACCGTAGCGCCGCGCCGTGGCGATGATGAAGCCCAGCAGTGCACCGGCCAGCGTGCCGACGACCCAGACGAAGACCGTCATCGCAATGCCAGAGATCAGCGCGTCCTGTTTCGACAGGATGACGTTGAAATCAAAACCCATCACTTGCCTCCCACGCCCGGAAGGCGACGTTCGAGCTGGCGGCCGGCGGTGGCGACCACGAGGTTGATGACGAGGTAGATGAGCCCGGCGCTGGCGTAAATCTCAAGCGGCATGAAGGTCGATGCCACGAGGTTCTGCGCCATGCGGGTCAGCTCGATCAGCCCGACCACCGAGACCAGCGACGACGCCTTGAGGATCAAGATCGCCTCGTTGATCAGTGCGGGCAGGGTCAGCCGCAGCGCGATCGGCACGCGGATGTGCCAGAAGGTCTGGCTCTTGGTGAAGCCCGCCATGTCGGCGCTTTCGACCAGACCGGTGGGCACGCCTTCGAAACCGCCGCGCAGGTTCTCGGCCTGATAGGCGGCGGTACAGATCGACAGGCCGATCACCGCGGTCACCATCGAGGGTATCTGAACCCCGATCACCGGCAGCAGGTTATAAAGCAGCAGCAGCTGCACCAGCAGCGGCGTGCCGCGGAAGAAGGAAATGAAGAATTTCGCGAACCATTGCAGCGGGCGGATGCCCGAGAGGTTCGCTGCCGACAGCAGGATCGCCAGCGCAAGGCCAATCGCGATCGACAGCGCACTGACCCAGATGGTCATCAGCGAGGCTTCGAGCAGCAGGTTGAAGAGTTTCCAGCTCATTGTCCGGGAAGGGCCTCGGGCTTGGCGTCAGGTGCGGGTGAAGAAAACCGGCTGAAAAAGACCGGCTGAAAAAGACCGGCGGTGGTCGGATGACCCTCCGCCGGTCAGGCCGAAAGGGCCGGCCCGCGTAGCACGGACCGGCAGGGAAAGCCTTAGATGTTGGGCTCGGTCACCGCGTCGGGCGTTTCGAAGGTCTGGCCGAACCACTTCTGCTGCATCTCGGCGAGGCGGCCGTCGGCCTTCATCTTCAGCAGAGCTGCGTCGATGGCGTCCATCAGCGAAGCGTGGTCGTCGTCCTTCAGGCCCGGGAAACCGAAGTAGGTCTTGGTGCCGAAGGGCGCGACCACTTCAAAGACCTCGGGACGCTGCTGCGCCACGAAGGCGATGTTCGGCAGCGAGTTGGCGACGCCAGCGATACGGCCAGCGGCGAGGTCGGCATAGGCCTCGTTGAATGAGACGTAGTCCTTGGTTTCCGGTGCCGGGTCGAGCGTCGCGCCGAACTCTTCAAGCTGGGCGAGCTGCGCGGTGGCGTGGCCCGAACCGATGGTCTTGCCAGCGATGTCCTCGGGCTTGGTGATCGAATCATCCTTGGCCGATTTCAGCAGGGCGACGGTGGCCTCGGCGATCGGCGGAGTGAAGCGGTAGCGCTCCATACGTGCCTTGGTGATGGTTGCGGGGCCTGCGACCACGTCGAACTGACCCGCTTCGAGACCCGGCAGAACGCCAGCCCAGTCGAGGGTGATCCATTCGATCTCGACGCCCAGTTCTTCACCGATTGCGGCGAAAACGTCCATGTTGAGGCCCACGTGATCGCCCGCGTCGATGTAATCGAAGGGGGCGAAGGCGGTCTCGGTGCCGACCTTCATGACGCCAGCTTCCTTGATGCGAGCCAGCGCGTCCTGCGCTTGGGCCGCGACGGCCCCACCCATCAGAAGCGCGGCACCCGCCAGTGCGGAGATGACTTTGTTGCGCATATCCAGTAGTCTCCCTGTTGTCGGTCCCGGCCAGTTTGGGGGCTGGGTTCCGATTTTGACTAGACAAAAGGGACCACGCTGAGCCCCTGTGTCAATCCCTGCCGTTGGCCCTTCTCACGCGGGTTTGTGACAGGCAAGAGCAAGCGCCCAAAAATCAGGCACCTGCCCTTTGGTTACCGGCCCTCAAAGATCGAAGATCTTGCCCGGGTTCATCAGATTGGCCGGATCCACCGCGCGCTTGAGCGTTTTCATCAACGCCAGCGCCGCACCGTGTTCGGCCTCCATATAGCTCTTCTTGCCCAGCCCGACGCCATGTTCGCCGGTGGCGGTGCCACCCAGTTCGATGGCGCGCGCGACCAATTGGCCGTGCACCTTCTGCACCCGCGCCTTCTCTTCCGCGCTCTCGGGATCGAACAGCATCACGAGGTGGAAATTGCCGTCACCTACATGGCCATGCATCGGCGCGACAATCCCCTCGGCCTCCAGCACCGCCTCGATCTCTGTCAGGATGCGCGGCAGTTCGGAAACCGGCACGCAGACATCCGTCGACAGCGAACTGCAGCCGGGCCGCAGTCCACGCGCGGCGTAAAGCGCCGAATGCCGCAGCGCCCAGGCCTTGGCGTATTGCTCGGGCGTGTCCACCGGATGCACCTCGGCGCCATTCTCACCGGCCAGCGCATCAAAGGTGTCGCGATCGGCCTCCACTTGGCCTTGCGATCCGGCAAGATCGACCAGCAGCGTCGGCTGCTCGGGCAGCGAGACCTTGTTGTAGGCGTTGATCGCCTTGACCTGCAGCGTGTCCATCAACTCGATCCGGTTCAGGCACAGGCCGAACTGCAGCGCCTCGACCACGGTCTGCGTCGCCGCCTCGATCGAGGCGAAACTGTAGAGCCCGGCTTTCGACGCCTCGGGGATGCCGGTCAGGCGCAGGGTCAGCTCGGTAATGATCCCCAGCGTGCCCTCTGAGCCGATGAAGAGATGCGTCAGGTCATAGCCCGAAGAGGATTTCCGCGCCCGCCCGCCGGTGCGGACGATCTGCCCGTCGGGCAGCACCACGGTCAGCCCCATCACCAGATCCGCCATAGTGCCATGGCGCACGGTCATCGTTCCCGACGCGCGGGTCGAGGCCATGCCGCCAAGCGTGGCATGGGCACCGATGTCGATGGGCAGAAAGAGCCCCGTCGCCCGAAGGTCTTCGTTCAGACGCTGCCGGGTGAGGCCCGCCTGCACGCTGCAATCCATGTCCTCGGGGCTGACGCGCAGCACCTTGTCCATCGACGACAGGTCGATGCAGAGCCCGCCTTGCGTAGCGTTCACCTGCCCCTCGATGCAACTGCCCGCGCCGAAGGGCACGATGGGGCAGCCATGGGCGGCGCAGATCTTGACCGCCTGCGCCACCTCTTCCGTGCTCTGCGCCATGAACACCGCGTCGGGCAAGGCCGCCGGATGCCAGCTGTCCCCTGCGCCATGCTGCGCGCGGACCGCCTCGCTGCGTTCGATCCGGCCCGGAAAGGCTGCGTCTAGTTCGGCGAAGGCGGTCTCGTGCTGTGTCACCCCAGGATCCCCGGCAGGTTGAGTTGATGCTCGCGGGCGCAGTCGAGAGCGATGTCATAGCCCGCATCCGCATGTCGCATAACGCCTGTCGCAGGGTCATTCCAGAGCACCCGCGCCAGACGCTTGTCCGCCGCCTCGGTGCCGTCGCAGCAGATCACCATGCCGGAGTGCTGCGAGAAGCCCATGCCGACGCCGCCGCCGTGGTGCAGCGACACCCATGTCGCGCCCGAGGCGGTGTTGAGCAACGCGTTGAGCAGCGGCCAGTCGGACACCGCGTCCGAGCCGTCCTTCATCGCCTCGGTCTCGCGGTTCGGCGAAGCCACCGAGCCGCTGTCGAGGTGGTCGCGGCCAATGACGATCGGCGCTTTCAGCTCGCCGTTGCGGACCATCTCGTTGAACGCGAGGCCCAGCTTGTGGCGCAGCCCGAGGCCGACCCAGCAGATGCGTGCCGGCAGGCCCTGGAACGCGATGCGCTCGCGCGCCATGTCGAGCCAGTTGTGCAGATGCGGATCGTCGATCAGCTCTTTCACCTTCTGGTCGGTCTTGTAGATGTCCTCGGGATCGCCCGAGAGCGCCGCCCAGCGAAACGGGCCGACGCCGCGACAGAACAGCGGGCGAATATAGGCAGGAACGAAACCGGGGAAGGCAAAGGCGTTCTCCAGCCCCTCTTCCAGCGCCATCTGGCGGATGTTGTTGCCGTAATCCAGCGTCGGCACACCGGCGTTCCAGAAATCCACCATCGCGGCGACATGGTCGCGCATCGAGGCTTTGGCGGCCTTGGCGACGCCCTTGGGGTCGCTCTCCTGCTTCTGGCGCCATTCGGCAACGCTCCAGCCCTTGGGCAGGTAGCCGTGCACCGGGTCATGCGCCGAGGTCTGGTCGGTCACGATGTCCGGGCGGCCATTGGGCATCGGCTCGCCCGCCTGCATGCGGCGCACCAGTTCGGGGAAGACATCGGCGGCGTTGGCGATCAGTGCGACCGACTTGGCCTCGCCCGCCTTGGTCCAGCGATCGATCATCGCGAGCGCCTCGTCCAGCGAGTGGGTCTTCTCGTCGCAATAGCGGGTGCGGATGCGGAAGTCGGCGCGGGTCTCGTCGCATTCCACCGCAAGGCAGCAGGCCCCGGCCATCACCGCCGCCAGCGGCTGCGCGCCGCCCATGCCGCCAAGGCCGCCGGTCAGGATCCACTTGCCCTTGAGGTTGCCGTCATAGTGCTGGCGGCCCGCTTCGACGAAGGTCTCATAGGTGCCCTGCACGATGCCCTGCGCGCCGATGTAGATCCACGAGCCCGCGGTCATCTGGCCGTACATCGCCAGACCCTTCTTATCGAGCTCGTTGAAGTGATCCCAGTTGGCCCAATGCGGCACGAGGTTGGAGTTGGCGATCAGCACGCGCGGCGCGTCGGGATGGGTGCGGAACACGCCCACGGGCTTGCCCGATTGCACCAGCAGCGTCTCGTCCTCTTCGAGCTTCTGCAGCGACGCGACGATCTGGTCGAAGTCGTCCCAAGTGCGGGCGGCGCGGCCAATGCCGCCATAGACCACCAGCTCGTGCGGGTTCTCGGCCACATCGGGGTGCAGGTTGTTCATCAGCATGCGCATCGGCGCTTCGGTCAGCCAGCTTTTCGCGGTGATCTCGGTGCCGGTGGCGGGATAGACGTCGCGCTGGTTGTGACGGGGGTTGGTCATGTCAGTGTCCTCTAATCGGCCGGATTACTTGGCAAGCGAAGGCGCCAGCGCCTCGATCCGGTGCAGCAGGTCGGAAAGCGGGGCGCGCAGCCGCGCCGCCTTGGTCTCGTCATAGGCATAGGGGGCCACCTCGCTCTCGAGATGGGTGTCCTGCGCCAGTTCCATCTGGATGGCGTGGAACCCCTCTTCGGGGCGGCCGTAGTTGCGCGTCGTCCAGCCGCCCTTGAAGCGGCCATTGAGCGTGGAGGTGTAGCCCTCGGCAGCGGCACAGACCTCGGCCACCGCCGCCTCGATGGCGGGAGCGCAGGTGGTGCCCCCGGCGGTGCCGATGTTGAAATCGGGCAGTTTGCCGTCGAACAGGAACGGGATGTGCGAGCGGATCGAGTGGCAATCGTAGAGGATCGCCACGCCATGCTTCGCCCGCACCCGCTCCATCTCGGCCATCAGCGCCGCATGATAGGGCGCGTGAAAAGCGTCGCGGCGGGCGGCAATCTCGGCCTCGTCCGGCTCTTCGAGCCAGATCGGCGTGCCGTCGAAATCGGTCAGCGGCACAAGGCCCGTGGTGTTCTGGCCGGGATAGAGGCTGGCGCCATCCGGCGGGCGGTTGGCGTCGATCACATAGCGGTGGAAGGTGGCCCGCACCATGGTCGCACCGGGCAGCAGTCCTTCGTAAAGCGTGTGGATGTGCCAGTCAGTGTCGCTCAGTTCCTGCCCGCGCGGGGTGAGCTTGCGAAAGATCTCGTCGGGCAGATAGGTGCCGGTGTGCGGCAGCCCCAGAACGATGGGACTGTCGCCCCGCGTGACGGTGACGGGCTCGTTTCTCACAGCGCTTCCTCCAGCTCCGCAGCCGCCAGCAACGCGCCCGAGCGCACCAGTGCGGCCCCTTCTTCGAGGTCGGGCGCGAGGTAGCGGTCATTCTCCAGCGGCGCGACGCGCGTGCGAATCTTCGCGACCACCCGCGCCAGCCGGTGCGAGGTCTTCAGCGGCGCGCGGAAATCCACGCCCTGCGCAGCGCAAAGCGCCTCGACCCCAAGGATCACCGACAGGTTGCGGTTCATCAGACCAAGGCGGCGCGCGCCATGGGCGGCCATCGACACATGGTCTTCTTGGTTGGCCGAGGTCGGCGTGCTGTCGGTCGAGCAGGGATTGGCGAGGTGCTTGTTCTCGGACATCAGCGCGGCGGTTGTCACCTCGGCGATCATATAGCCCGAGTTCAGCCCCGGCGCGGGCGTCAGGAAGGGCGGCAGATCGTGGTTCATCGCCGGGTCCACCATCAGCGCCACGCGGCGCTGCGCGATGGCCCCGATCTCCGACAGCGCCAGCGCGATCTGGTCGGCGGCAAAGGCCACCGGCTCGGCGTGGAAATTGCCGCCCGAGACGATGTTGCCCGGCCCCAGCACCAGCGGGTTGTCGGTGACCGCGTTGGCCTCGATTTCCAGCGTCGTCGCGGCGTAGCGCAGCAGGTCAATCGCCGCGCCCGCCACCTGCGGCTGACAGCGGATGCAATAGGGATCCTGCACGCGGGTATCCCCCTCGCGGTGGCTCTCGCGGATCTCCGAGCCCTCCATCAGCTCGCGGATGCCCGCGGCAACCTCGATCTGCCCGCGGTGGCCGCGCAGCGTGTGGATCTCGGCGCGGGTGGGCGCGGTAGAGCCCATGATCGCGTCGGTGGTGAGGCTGGCGGTGACGATCGAGGTCTGCGCATTGCGCCAGCCCTCGAACAGCCCGACCAGCGCCAGCGCGGTGGAAAACTGCGTGCCGTTGATCAGCGCGAGGCCCTCTTTCGGCCCCAGCACCACTGGCTCCAGCCCGGCCTTCACCAGCGCTTCGGCGCCGTGATGCACCTCACCCTCGAACTCCGCCTGCCCTGCCCCAAGCAGCACGGCGGTCATATGCGCCAGCGGCGCCAGATCGCCCGACGCGCCGACCGAGCCCTGACAGGGCACCACCGGGGTCACGCCCTTTTCGAGCATTGCCTCCAGCAGATCGACCGTCTGCACCTGCACGCCCGACGCGCCGCGCCCGAGGCTCAGCAGCTTGAGCGCCATCATCAGGCGCGTGGTGGCGCGGGGCAGCGGCTCACCGACGCCACAGCAATGCGACAGGATCAGGTTGCGCTGCAGCGTTGCCGTATCCTCGGGCGCGATCTTGATCGAGGCGAGCTTGCCGAAGCCGGTGTTGACGCCATAGATCGCCTCCGACCCGGCGGCGGCATCGGCGACGACCTTGGCCGAAGCGGCGATGGCCGGGCGCGCCGCGTCATCGAGACGGGCGGGCGCGTCGGTCCGCCAGAGCTGTTCAAGCTGCGCCAGCGTGGCGGCGCCGGGGGTGAGGATCATGCGTGGCCTCCAGGATTTCGGGCAAAGATTCGGGCGTGAAGCGGGTTGAACCCGATGCGATAGGACAGCTCTGCCGGGCTGTCGGTGTTCCAGATACAAAGATCGGCGCGCTGACCGGCGGCAATGCGGCCCCGGTCGGTCAGGCCAAGCGCCTTGGCCGCGTTCACCGTCACCCCGCGCAGCGCCTCTTCCGGCGTCATACGGAACAACGTGCAGCCCATGTTCATGGTCAGCAGCAGCGAGGTCAGCGGCGAGGTGCCGGGGTTGGCGTCGGTCGACAGCGCCATGGGCACGTTTTGCTTGCGGAAAGCCGCTACGGGCGGCGCCTGCGTCTCGTGGATGGCGTAGAAAGCGCCGGGCAGCAGCACGGCGACCATCCCCGCCTCTGCCATCGCCGCGGCGTCGGCCTCGGTGGCGTATTCCACATGATCGGCCGAAAGCGCGCCGTATTTGGCCGCAAGCTGGATACCGCCCTGATGTGACAGCTGCTCGGCGTGCAGCTTGACCGGCAGACCGAGCTTCTGCGCCTCGGCAAAGACCGGCTCCATCTCGGCGGCGGAAAAGGCAATGCCCTCGCAAAAACCGTCGACCGCATCCACCAGACCCTCGGCATGAGCGGCGCGCAGGGTGGGCAGGCAGATCTGCGCGATATACTCGGCCTTGGTCCCTTGCCACTCGGGCGGCAGCGCGTGGGCACCAAGGAAGGTGGTCACCACATGCACCGGACGCAGCTCGGCCAGCTTGCGCGCGACGCGCAGCAGGCGCAGCTCGGTGTCGCGGTCGAGGCCGTAGCCCGATTTGATCTCCACCGTGGTCACACCTTCGGCCAGCAGCGCGTCGAGCCGCGGCAGGGATTGCGCGATCAGCGCGCCCTCGTCCGCCGCGCGGGTGTGGCGCACGGTCGAGGCGATGCCGCCTCCGGCGCGGGCGATCTCCTCGTAGCTGGCGCCTTCAAGCCGCATCTCGAACTCGCGGGCGCGCGAGCCGCCGTAGACGAGGTGGGTGTGGCAGTCGGTGAGCGCGGGCGTCACGAGGCGCCCTTCGAGGTCGGTCACCTGCCAAGCCGCATAGACCTCGGGCAGGTCGGCCATAGGCCCGACCCAAGCGATGGTCTCGCCGTCGATGGCCACAGCGCCGCCTTCGAGCAGCCCATAGCCCTTCTCCCCTTCCAGCGTCACCAGAGTCCCGCCGCGCAGCACCTGTTGCTTTGTCATCTCGATTCTCCCGGTCGTTGCGCCTTTATGTCTATACAATAAATCACCTGTCAATCGAGCCGTTGGGAAAAGCAGGGCGCATGCACCAAGGTGCTCAACAAGCAAGCACCGCGCGAGACGGGCGGACAGGCGCCTCGCTCAACCCTCTTCACTTTAGAAAAACTAAACCAATGCGCAGCCCCGCCCCGCTTGTCCAAAACCCCGCCAAGCGACATTCTCGCTGCATCTTTCGCTTGCCAGAGGACTTCCCATGTCGCGCCCCGACCAGCTCAAACTCGGTACGTTCGTCTATACCTTCGGCTTCCACCCGGCAGCTTGGCTGCACCCGGGCAGCGACGTGCATGGCGCCAACGACCTGTCGCACCTGAAGAAGGTCGCGCAGATCTCTGAGGCGGCAAAACTGGACTTCATGTTCTTCGCCGACAGCCCTGCCGCGGCCATCGGCGATCCCGCCGCCCTCGCCCGCCAGCCCACCAAGATGAACCGCTTCGAGCCGATCACCGCGATCACCGCGCTGTCGCAGCACACCGACAAGCTGGGCTTCGTCGCCACCGCCTCGACCTCTTACTATGAACCCTACAACATCGCGCGGCTCTACGCCTCGGCGGACCATATGTCGGGCGGGCGGATGTGCTGGAACGTAGTGACTTCGGACCATGACGAGACCGGCTACAACTACAACCGCGAGGGGCTGCCGCCGCATTCCGAGCGCTACGAGCGCTGCGAGGAATTCGTCGATGTGGTCTTCGGCCTGTGGGACAGCTACGAGCCCGATGCGCTGCTGCTCGACCGCGACAGCGGCATCTACCACGACCAGCACAAGCTCCATGAGCTCAACCACCACGGCAAGCACTTCCAGGTCCGCGGCCCGCTCAACATTGCGCGCACCCCGCAGGGTCGCCCGGTGATCGCGCAGGCGGGCGGGTCGGAGCCCGGCATGGAACTGGCCGCCCGCACCGCCGAGATGGTGTTCTCGCTGGCCTCCAACATCGACAAGAACCGCGCCTTCTATGCCAATGTGAAGGGCCGGATGGCCAAATACGGACGGCATGAGGACGACCTGAAGATCATGCCCGGCATCGTCATCAACGTCGGCGAGACCGAGGAAGAGGCCAAAGCCAAAGAGCAGCAACTGGTGGACCTGATGCACCCTGACGTCGGGCTGCTGATGCTGCAGGAGTTCCTCGAGGCGGACCTGCGCGGCGTCGATCTCGACAAGCCCTTCCCGATGGAGCGGATGCCGGAAAAGGCCAAGGGCTCGAAGGCGCTTTTCGACGAGTTGAAGGAGTTCGTCACCCAAGGCCACACGATGCGCGAGCTGATCACGCATTATGCCCGCCGCCACACCGGCAACGGGCTGACCGGCACGCCGACGCAGATCGCCGATTTCATGCAGGAATGGTTCGAGACCCGCGCCGCCGACGGTTTCATCCTGATGTTCCCCACGCTGCCCTCCTCGCTGGAGGATTTCACCCGGCTGGTGGTGCCCGAACTGCGCCGCCGTGGGCTGTTCCGGGACGAGTATGAAGCCAGCACTCTGCGCGGCAATCTCGGCATCTCGGAGCCCGCCAACCGCTACACGCTGGCCCGCGCGGCGGAGTGAGCCACAGACGGTGGACCGGGGCGCTGCCCCGGACCCCGAAGTATTTTGTGAAAGATGAAAGGATACCGCGCGGGGCGAGGAACCAAATCACCGCCTCGCGGTTGAGGGGCATGACCCCATATTCGAGACCCTGCATTACATGAATCGCGCGCCCAGCCACGATCCCGTTCTCCGAGTCAGCGCAGCGATCCTCGCCGGTCTCGCCCTGCTCGTCGGCCTCAAACTCGCCGAAGACATCTTTGCACCGCTTCTGCTGGCCATCACCGTCGGCGTGATTTTCGCGCCGGTGGTGGACCGGCTTGCCAAGTTCGGCCTGCCGCGCGGCCTCGTGGCCATCGCGCTCATTGTGCTGATTTTTTTCGGGGTGGCCGCGCTTGGCTTTCTGGTCGAGCCCTATGTGACCTCGGCGATCGACCGCATCCCCACGGTGAAATACGAGATCCGCAAGTTCCTCTTCGAATATCGCGACCTCATCCGAGGGATCGACGAGGTGGAGCAGGCGCTTGGCGCGGCCACGCAAAAGAGCGACGAAGCGGGCGGCATGCCCACGGTCAGCGATGCGCTCTACCTCGCGCCGGTCATCGTTGCGCAAGCGCTGGTGTTCTTCGGCGGGCTGTTCTTTTTCCTGCTGACGCGCTGGAACATCTACAACTGGATGTCGCGCCGCATCGGCGACACCACCACCACGGCGGTGATGCTGGATCGCTTCTGTTCCGCCGAGAACGCGGTCTCGCGCTATTTCGCGACGATCACCGCGATCAACATCGGCCTCGGTTTCGCGGTCACCGGCGGGCTGATGGCCATTGGCATGTCCGGCGCGCCGATCTGGGGCATCGCCGCGGCACTGCTGAATTTCGTGCTCTATGTCGGGCCGGCGGCGATGGCGGCGGGGCTGCTGCTCAACGGGCTGGTGGCCTTTGACGGGCTGACGAGCTTTGCGCCCATGGCGATCTATCTCGCGCTCAACATGTGCGAAGCGCAGTTCGTCACCCCCGGCCTCGTCGGCAAGCACATCCAGATCAACCCCTTCATGATCTTCGTGTCGCTGGTGTTCTGGCTTTGGCTCTGGGGCCCCTTGGGCGGCATCGTCGCCATCCCGACCACGGTGATCGTGCTCAACCTCTTCAACATCCTCGGCGAAGGCCGCCGGACCCAGAGCGCGCGGCGCACACCCGACTGAGCGCCCCCTGTTGAGACCGCCTGCGCCATCTGCGCGGGCGGGACAGGAGGGCTAGGTGCAAAGAATGCTTTGAGAAAAGCGCCGGATGAGAGATCATTGTCCGGCGGAGGAGACGCGCCCCCGGCCGGAGGCCACCGTATATCCTGCGTGGCCCCATTTATGTCGGGTGTATCCGGTGAGCATTGCAGCACATCCCATTCCGTTCTGGCTGGTCATCGTCATTCTTTTGCTGGCCCTGCCCGCCTGCGCCTACGCGGGTTTTCGTTTCGGCAGTTTCGAGATGCGCCGCCACGGACCGGGCGATGTCAGCGCTCCGCTCGCTGGCGAGGCCTCTCTTGGTGCGCTGCTGGCGCTGCTCGGCCTTCTGCTTGGCTTCACCTTCAGCGCCACATTGAACTGGCGCGAGGCCAGTACAGCCGCCGTGGTCGAGGAAGGCGCGGCACTCGGCACCGCCTTCCTGCGCGCCGATCTTCTGCCCGAGGGCGCGGGCCGCCCCCTGCAAGAGGCGCTGCTGGAGTACACCCGCACGCGGGTCATCCCGGCGGGCCACCGCGCCACCCGCGCGCAGATCGACGCGGTGCTTGCCCGCTCCGCCGAGGCACAGGCCAAACTCTGGCCCGCGGTCACCGCTGCGCTGACCCCGGACGTGCCCGGCCCCGTGCAGACCTTCGTCGCGGGCGGCGTGACCGAAGTGCTGGACGCGCACAGCCGCCGCGTGGCCGCCGCCTCAAAGTCGATCTCGGTCGGTATCTGGGGGCTTCTGGCCTTTTCGGCCGGGGCGGGTGTCTTCATCCTCGGCAACCGCACCGCGCTGCAGGGGCGCCGCCTGACGTGGCGCACCATGGTGTTCTCGCTGGTGCTGACCAGCGTGCTTGTGACCATCAACGATCTGTCCCGCGCGTCGGACGGGTTCACCACCGTGCGTCAGGACGCGATCATCGCGACGATCGCCGATATGGAGGCCGCGCTTGGCGGCGCCGCCTTGGCCAGCGCCCGGCAGCCCTGAGAATTTGGCCCCGAGACAAGAGAAAAGGCTCCACCCGGGGAAGGTGGAGCCTTGGTAGGGCCCGGGCCACATGAGGGAAGTCGGGACAGGTGGCAGCCCGGGAACAGGGACAGGACTGATCGTGCGTCCTTGCATCCCTAACACCCCGGGAAAAGAAAGGTTCCGCAAAGAGTTCAGTTTTTTTCGGAAACTGCGTCCGGCGTCTCGGGGGCAGCCTCTGCGCCCTTCTCGGCGGCTGCTTTTTCTGCTGCCTTGCGCGCCGTGAGCACCCGCAAAAGCTCGGTGTTGAGCTGCGCGCCCAGCAAGGTCACCAGCGCACTGATGTAGAACCACAGCAGCAGGGCGACCACCGCACCAAGCGAGCCATAGACCTCGTTGAGCCGGTCGAAATTGCGCAGATAGCTGGCCAGCGCGAAGGATCCGAAGGCCCATGCGATCACCGCAATCGCCGCCCCCGGTGTCAGCCAGGGCATGCGCGAATGACGCTTGTTGGGGCCAAAGCGGTAGACCAGCGCCACGGCGAGATAGACCACGCACAAAAGCACGATCCATTTCGCCCCTTCCACCGCGATCTCGATCGAGGTGGGCAGCCCGACAAAGGCCAGCGCCACGGGGATCACCACCACCGCCGCGAAGGCCAGCAGCGCCACCAGAACCAGCAGCGCGGTCATCCCGTAAGCCACGACGACCCGGCGCACGGGGTTCATCCGATGCGGTGCCTCGGTCACCGTGTTCAGCCCGCGGATCAGCGCCGCAACCGAGGCCCGCGCCGACCAGATCGCCAGTATGATCGACAGGATCGAGGCCCATTGCAGCGTCGAGCGGTTGGTCGAGATGAGCTGGGTGATCTGCGTGTCGATCAGCTGATAGGCGACCTCGGGGATCATTTCCGTAAGCAGGTCCATCTGCTCGGAAATCGCGATCGGATCGGCCCAATAGCCCCAGATCGCGATCACTGCCGCCATCGCCGGAAAGATCGACAGAAAAGCGTAAAAGGCCACACCGGCGGCGATCAGGCCGAGGTTGCGCTCGTCCATGCGCTGCCAAGTGCGCCAGAGCGCGTGCAGCCAGCCGCGCAGACCGACAAAGCGCAGATGCAGTCGATCCTCTTCGGAAGAAGCGCGCTTTTTCTGTGTGGAAGGGCTGGAGGAGGTGCTCTGCGTCATTTGGGCAACCTGCGCAGAAGCCGCCGCAACGTCAATCCACGGCAAGCGCATGGCGCGTAAGAAATGGGCAGCCGTGGCAGATAAACCGAACCTTAGGCCCTGACGGCTATCGCTGCGGCAGTCTGCCGAAGCCGAGGCTGCCCTTGCCCATGTCACGCCCATCCCTGCTACGCTGCCTTCTGGCGTCTCTGCTCTGCCTCAGCGCGCCCTGCACCGGTCTGCAGGCGGCGGACCAGACGCCGGATTTTGGCCCGGCCCTCGTGCTACGGCGCGATCCCGTGCTGCCCGCCCCTATCGCCAGCGCCGCGCCGGACACCCGCGTGGTGGTGCGCGACGATGCCGGTGGGCCGCTGCGTCCGCGGCTGCGACAGGTGCAGCGGCTGCGCGCACAAGGCGCGCGGGTCGAACTGCGCGGGCGCTTTTGCAACTCGGCCTGCACCCTTCTGCTTGGCGCGGGCAACGTCTGCGTCTCGCCGCAAACGCAGTTCGGCTTTCACGGCCCGCACTATCTTGCCGGAACGATGAGCGCCGATCGCTTCGACCATTGGTCCATCCGCATGGCAGAGACCTACCCGCCCCCGCTGCGCGGCTGGTTCCTGTCGCGCGCACGCTTTGCGGGCCCGGTCCCGCTCACACTCACCGGGGCCGAGCTGATCGCCATGGGGGTCGCGCCGTGCTGACCGGGGATCGCAGCGCCGCGGGAACCGCGCCCAAGGCCGCCGCGTTGACCGGATGAACCCCGATGGAGGCTGCGCCGGTGCCGGAACAACGCAAGATCTGTGTGATTCTGAACGAACATTCCGGGGACCACCCCGACAAGCAAAGCCGCCGGAAGACGCTCAACGCGCTTTTCGAGCGCTACGGGCTGGAGGCTGAACTGATCGGTCTGACCCCCGAGAAATCCATCCTCGACACCGCGCGCAAGGCCGCGAACAGCGGCTGCGGCATCCTTGTGGCCGCGGGCGGCGACGGCACCATCGGCGCGGTCGCCACCGCCGCCCATGAGGCCGGTGTGACCATGGGGGTGATCCCGCAGGGCACGTTCAACTATTTCGCCCGGGGCCTCGACATCCCAGAGGAGCCCGAAGGCGCCGTCGCGGTGCTGGCCACGGGCCGCCTGCGCGAGATCAGCCTCGGCGAGGTCAACGGCGAGGTGTTCCTCAACAACGCCAGCCTTGGGATCTATCCGCTGATCCTGCGCACGCGCGAGGGTGTCTACCAGCGATGGGGCCGGTCGCGCGTCGCCGCCTATTGGTCGGTGATCCTCGCGCTCGCCGGCTTCCGCCACCCGCTGCGCATGGAGGTCACCGTGGATGGCCGCAAAAGCCGCATCCGTACGCCGCTCGCCTTCGTGGCCAACAGCGCCTATCAGCTTGACCAGTTCAACCTCGACGGCGGCGATGCGATCCGCGACGGGGATTTCGTGCTCTTCACCTCCAAAGGCAGCAGCCGCTGGGACCTGATCCGCGCCTCGGTGCGCCTCGCCATGGGCAAGGCGCAGAAGGGCGAGGAGTTCGGCTTTGTCACCGGGCGCGACATCACGCTGCACACCGACCGCCCGCGCGCGCTGGTCGCCCGCGATGGCGAAAAGGAACTGATGGAGACCCCGATCCGCTTTTGCCGCCGCGAGGCTCCGCTGCGCGTCATGGTCCCGTCCGAGAATACACCCAGTGAGAATACCCCGACCGAGCAAACTGCGGCATGACCCGACTGATCCACATCTCTGACCTGCATTTTGGCCGCGACGCGCCCGAGCTTCTTGATCCGTTGCTGCGCGCGGTCAACCGCGCCAAGCCAGACCTCGTTGCAGTCACCGGCGATTTCACCCAACGCGCCCGTCGCAGCCAGTACCGCGAGGCCCGTGCGTTTCTGCGCAAGCTGAGCGCGCCCTGGATGGCGGTGCCCGGAAACCACGACGTCTCGCTCGACAATCTCTGGCTGCGCTTCGTTCGCCCCTACCGCCGCTACCGCCGGTTCATCACCGAAGACATGATGCCGGTGAAACAGCTGCCGGGGCTGACCGTCGTGGGCTTCAACACCGTCGACCGCTTCCGCTGGCAGCGCGGCAAGATCCGCTGGCTGCAGATGCGCAATGCCTGCCGCATCTTCTCGGAAAGCAAGGGGCTCAACGTGGTGCTGGCCCACCACCCGTTCGAGCAAGACGCGGATGTCGACAAATCGCTGATGCGCGATGCCGATCAGGCGATTGAACGGCTGTCGGAATGCGGCGCGCATCTGGTGCTGTCGGGCCACCTGCATCGCTGGCGGACAGAGCCGTTCCTGTCGCGCAAACATGGCGCGCAGGTGCTTCAGGTGCATGTGGGCACGGGGCTGTCGACCCGGCGGCGCGGGCAGGAGAATGATTTCGCCATCCTCGATCTACAGAGCCACAGCGCCGAGATCTGCCGCATGGTCGCCCGCCATGGCCATTTCGACGAGGCCGAGCGGCGGCTCTATCACTTCGGCGAGCAAGGTTGGGCGCGCGCCGAGGCCTGAGCGTGCCGCCTCGGAACCGCTGCGCCGCAGCGACGTTGGTCCCGCAAGAGCATGGCACACATGCGCCACCGTCAGGAGAGGCCGAGATGAGCCAAGAGACGCAAGACAGCACGCATCAACATGACGTCGCCCACCCGCATGATGTGCGCGCCGGACCGGGCGACGCGGGCGCTTGGGATCGCCCGACGCCCCTGCCCCGAGACCCCGAGCCGCGCAGCCGAGGATGGAAATCGCTGGTCCTGTTCTGCGCCCTCGCGCTGGTCGCGCTGCTGATCATCAGCGTCTTTGGCGCGGCCCCCTGAAGGGGCCGCCTGACAGGGCCGCCCGACAGAACCTCCGCGCGCCTTAGATCACGCCCGCGACCATCAGCGGCACCAGCACCGCCGCCGCCAGCGTGACGCAGCCCACCGTCGCAAAGAGCCCATCCCGCACCAGCATCGCCGTGGCAAAGCACAGCACCGTCAGGCCAAGGATCGACGACGAGAAGGGCACCAATTCCAGAAACGGCATCGCCAGCCCGCAGAGCACGCAGATCAGCTGCAGCACCTTGCGCATCGGCCCCGAGGTCATCACCCGCAGCCGCCGTTTCGCATGTTTGTCGAGCCAGTCGCTCAGCTTGCGCAGCTTGTCCATCGCCTTGCGCGCCTTGGCGCCGTCGAAACTGCGGCTCATCAGGAAATCGGGCAGCCACAGATACCGCCGCGAGATCAGCATCTGCCCCGCGATGAAGGCGATCAGCAGCCCACAGAACGTCGAGAACAGCGGAATCCCCGACAGCGGCGAAACCACCAGCAGCGCCGGCACCATCAGCGCCGGCAGGAACGAGCTTTCGCCGAAGCTTTCGACCAGATCGCGCAGCGAAACCTTATCACCCGAGGCCGCGTCCCGCAGCCGGTCGACGATCTCGCCCACTGGTCGCGAGGATTGCTCGACGGGCGCATCCTGCACCGCGCTGCTGCTGCTCATGTTGCGCCGTCCTTCGTCGTTAGCCTCGGTAAATGGTCACCCGGCAAACGCGAACGCCCGCACTGCGGTTCCCCGAAAGGTTCCGCGGCGCGGGCCCCGCAGAGCGCGACCAGCACGCTCATTCCGCGGCGTCACGTCGCGGCAGCACCCAATCGGGGCGCGGGAAGTGGCAGGTGTAGCCGCCCGGATAGCGCACAAGATAATCCTGATGCTCCGGCTCGGCCTCCCAGAAATCGCCCACCGGCTCGACCTCGGTCACCACCTTGCCCGGCCAGATGCCAGAGGCCTCGACGTCAGCGATGGTCTCCAGCGCCTCTGCCTTCTGCGCCTCATCGACGTAATAGATCGCCGAGCGATAGCTCATCCCCAGATCATTGCCCTGACGGTTTAGCGTGGTCGGGTCGTGGATCTGAAAGAAGAACTCCAGCAGGCGGCGATAAGTGGTCTTCTCGGGATCGAACCAGATCTCGATCCCTTCGGCATGGGTGCCGTGATTGCGGTAAGTGGCGTTGGGCACGTCACCCCCGGTATAGCCAACACGGGTTTCGGCCACCCCCGGCAGCTTGCGGATCAGATCCTGCATGCCCCAGAAACACCCACCTGCGAGAACTGCGCGCTGCAAGCTCATGCCACATCCTCCACCTGATCCAGGTAAGCGCCGTAGCCCTCGGCCTCCATGTCATCGCGATGCACAAAGCGCAGCGAGGCCGAATTGATGCAATAGCGCAGCCCGCCGCGGTCCACCGGTCCGTCGGGGAACACATGCCCAAGGTGCGAGTCGCCATGGGTCGAACGCACCTCGGTGCGGATCATCCCGTGGGTGGTGTCACGCAGTTCGGCCACATGCGCGGGCTCGATCGGTTTGGTGAAGCTTGGCCAGCCGCAGCCGCTTTCGTATTTGTCGGACGAGGCAAAGAGCGGCTCGCCAGAGACGACATCGACGTAGATGCCCGGCTCCTTGTTGTCGAGATATTTGCCGGTGCCCGGCCGTTCGGTGCCGTTTTCCTGCGTGATGCGATACTGCTCGGGATCGAGCGTCGCGATCACGTCGGGATTGCGTTCATAGGTCGCCATGGAATGTCTCCGCTCGTGGTCTTGCCTCTAAGATGGGGCCCATTGCCGCCAATGCAAAGCCCCCCTGAACAAGCGCCTGACCGCCTGCCCTCCTGCCCGCCCCTGCGTCGAGCCTTGACGGCACCCATTGCCGTAAGGGCAGCCGGAACCGGCGCTCCGCCGCCGCCCCGGCCCCATAGGTTCCGGCAATCCCCCGCCGGTTGCTGCCTGCAGTGCGGCCGCAGGGATCCGAACGCCGCCCTCGCGCATTATCTGCATGAACGGCGCCGTGAAACGCGCCATCGCAACCGACCAAAGGATGCTTAGGAGACCGCCATGACCCTGCGTTCCACTTCGAAATTCGGCCTCGCCGTTCTCACCGCCGCCTCGCTCTCGGGCGCGGCCCTTGCGCAGTCTTCCGGCACCGAAGACCCCGCAACGCAGAGCGATGCACCGCTCGCCAGCAATGAGATGACCGAAAGCACCGGCGCCAGCGGCTCGGGCGTGACCGACACCGCGCCGACCGCAACCACCACCACCGCCGATCTCGACGCCGATATGCCGCAGAGCTACGGGCAGGTGATCTCCTCGCTGCACAACGCCGATCTGGCGATGGCCGACCCCGAAACCGTGACCGAAGCCACGCGCCTCAACATCCACCCGCTGAGCGGCCTCAAGGGGCAGGCCAACGAAAGCGCCGTGGCGCTGGACGACGCGCTGGCCGAGGCCGGGCCGCAACTGCGGGCGCTGCGCGAGCTGATGTCGGAAAATGACGAGCTGACCGCGCAGCTGGACGCCGAAGGCTATGACGTGGACGATGTGATCGGGGTCTACGCAGGCAGCGACAGCATCGAGCTGCTGGTCGACGACCGGGACTGAACAGAACCATAAAAATCCGCGCTTCGGCGCGGGCACCGGGACTTACCTCGAGAGCCCGGCGGCCCTCCAGGCCCATGGCGTGGGGGGCCGATTTTTGTGCCCGCGCGTGTTCCGGCACGTTTAAATCACCCTCTCCTCAAACACCCTGTGTCGCGATCCCGTGAGGCTCCTTGCGCCGTATCGCCCCGCTGCCCATCTTTCCCGGCAGGAGGCACGTACCAATCCTGTCAGAGCCTCCGGAACCAAGACCCTCGTGGGCGTCGGTGCCATCCCTCGGCACCGGCGCTTCCGGGTCCCTCAGAGCCCCTGCAACCGCATCGCCGCCCATCGCGCCGCGTCGCGCACGGTCTCGTCCGGATCGTCGCAAAGCGCCAGCGCAGCGCCCCGCAGATCCCCCCGCCCGGAATTGCCGATGGCATAAAGCACATTGCGCACGAAGCGGTCGCGCCCGATCCGCTTGATCGGCGAGCCGGAAAAGCGCGCCCGGAACCCCGCATCGTCCAGCGCCGCAAGCTCCGCCAGCGGCGGCGCCAGCAGGTCTTCGCGGGCATGGTATTTCACCTCCGCCGCGCGCTCGGCGAATTTGTTCCACGGACAGGCCGCAAGGCAATCGTCGCAGCCGTAGATGCGGTTGCCCATGAGCGCGCGCAGGTTTTCATCCACCGGGCCGTGATGCTCGATGGTCAGGTAAGAGATGCAGCGCCGCGCATCGATTTGATAGGGCGCGGGAAAGGCCTGCGTCGGGCAGGCATCCAGACACGCCCGGCACGAGCCGCAATGGTCGCCCTCGGCAGGGTCCGCGGGCAACTCCAGCGTGGTGAAGATCGAGCCCAAAAAGAACCACGAGCCAAGCTCGCGGCTCACAAGATTGGTGTGCTTGCCCTGCCAGCCCAATCCCGCCGCCTGCCCCAGCGGCTTTTCCATGACCGGCGCGGTGTCGACAAAGACCTTGATCTGCGGTGCCTCGCCCTCGCGCCCCGCCGCGTCGATGAGCCAGCGCCCGAGCCGCTTCAGCCGCTTCTTCACCACGTCATGATAATCGCGGTTCTGCGCATAGACCGAGATCGCCGCCTGCTCCGGGCACTCCAGCACCGCCCGCGGGTCATGCTCCGGCCCGTAGTTCTCGGCCAGCATGATCACCGACCGCGCCTCGGGCCAGAGCGCCGAAGGATCGCCGCGCCAATGGGTGCGCTCGGCCATCCAGCCCATCTGCCCGTGGCGCCCCGCCTCGAGAAACTCCGCCAGCCGCCCGGCTGCCCCCGGCACATCCCACGGGCGGCAGATGCGGCAGGCGGCAAAGCCCACCTCCGCCGCCTCCGCCAGCAGCCGTGCCTTCAGATCATCCAAGCGTCCGCCCTTCCTCTTGGCGAAAATATCCCGGGGGTGAGGCGCGCCAGCGCCGAGGGGGCAGCGCCCCCTCCTCCAAGCCCCCACCCCAACAAGCCTCGGTAATCCGGCCTCAGAAGTCGAGATCGGCGTAATGCGCGGGCTGCGGGAAGCCGGGGATCTGATCGGCGAGGATCGAGCGGAAGGCCGGGCGCGACTTGATCTTGGCGTACCAATCCTTCACCGCCGCCGAGCGGTTCCAATCCACGTCCGAGATATAGTCGAGCGACGACAGATGCGCCGCGGCGGCGAAATCCGCCAGCGTCATCACGTCCCCCGCCAGCCAGCGCCGGTGATCGAGCAGCCACGCCATGTAGTCGAGGTGATATTTGATCGCCTTGGCCCCGGCCTTCACGTTCTTGCTGTCGGGAAAGCCGGTCTTCATGATCTTCTTGTTCACCCGCTCGTAGAGCAGCTTCGAAGTGACCTCATTGTGGAACTTGTCGTCGAACCAGCCGACGAGGCGACGCACCTCATAGCGCGCATCGGGCGAACGCGGCAGCAGCGCGGGCTCGGGATATTTCTCTTCGAGCCATTCGCAGATGGCGGCGCTTTCGGACATGGTCTTGCCGTCGATGCGCAGCACCGGGACCTTGGCCGCCGGGTTGCGGCGCAGGAAATCCGCGTCCTGCTCCCAGTAGCGTTCTTCGACCAGCTCACATTCGATCTTCTTTTCTGCGAGGCTCAGGCGGACCTTGCGGCAGAACGGCGAAAGCGGCACGTGGTAAAGCTTGGCCATATAAGACTGCGGCTCCGAATGCTGTGGGAAATCTTTCGCCTGTTTGCCGTGAAAGCGGCGGCGTTTCAACAGGGCATGAGGACACGGGCGGGTGATGGCCGGATGTGGCCCCGGTTGGGAGGCGGTTTCGGGGGCGCTGCCCCCGCCGCGCTTTGCGCGGCTCCCCCGGCGTATTTTTAAAGAGAAGAAGCCCGGGGCCGCGAAACCCGGCGCGGCTTATTCGAAACAGGCCGCGCGGCCGTCGCGGGCGATGGTGGCGGCGCCGTCGCGGATCTGCGCGGCGCGGCGCTGCACGAAATTCGACGGGCGCGACGCCGAGCGGTCCTTGGGGTCGGGCAGGATCGCCGCCAGCCGGGCCGCCTGCGTCGAGCTGAGATCGGCTGGCGCCACACCGAAGTAGTGCCGCGCGGCGGCCTCGACGCCGAAGACGCCCTCGTCGAACTCGGCCACATTCATATAGACCTCGAGGATCCGGCGCTTCGGCCAGAGCGCCTCCATCAGCGGGGTGATCGAGGCCTCCAGTGCCTTGCGCGGCCAGCTGCGCCCCTGCCAGAGGAAGGCGTTCTTCACCACCTGCTGGCTGATCGTCGAGGCGCCGCGGTTGCCGCCCTCGGCGATGGCGGCGCGGATCGCCCGCATGTCGAAACCCCAATGGGTGCAGAAATTCGCATCCTCGGCGGCGACCAGCGCGCGCATCATCACCGGCGCCACATCCTCGGCATCGACCCA
Organism: Salipiger sp. ABN3_019; assembly: GCF_056158605.1. NCBI lineage: Bacteria > Pseudomonadati > Pseudomonadota > Alphaproteobacteria > Rhodobacterales > Roseobacteraceae > Salipiger > Salipiger sp. ABN3_019. The sequence goes on along the minus strand of NZ_JBSWTP010000009.1, from coordinate 1,171,982 downwards.
ATCATAGGCCGCGGGCTGGCCGAGCCTGCGGCCCTCGCTCCACATGTAGAACGTGCCGGGCGGGTTGATGAAACGGTAGCTCAGCACCGCCAGCACGGTCAGCGCCACCAGCAGCAGCGCCGCCTGTACCGCGCGCCGCACCAGCCCGCCGAGGGGCTTTGGCCGCGATGCGGCCTTCCCCGCCTTGGCGGGTTTGCCAGACTTGCCGGTCTTTCTCGATTTGCCTGCGGTGTTTTTTGCTGCGCGCGCCATGGCGCCAGACTTACACGTCACAGCGGGCGTGGAAAAGCATCTCGCGCATCCAGCAAAGGCAAACGCCCGGACCTATGGCCCGGGCGCTGCGATCTTTGCGATGGCGGTGGCGGATCACTCCGCCGGAACCGCCATGTCCTGCTCGATGCCCAGCGGGTGGGCGATCTTGTCGAGCATCTCACGCGGGCAGACCTGCAGGAACTTGTCCTTCTCGGTCACCCAGTTCTGCAGGATGTCCAGCGCCTTGCGGCTGCCGGTCTCTTGCGCATGGCGCTCGACCATACCCTTGAGTTCCGCTTCCCAATGCTCTTCGGCCACCGGGCAGGTCACCAGGCTCTCCATGTTCATCAGGTCGGGCGCCAGCCCTTCGGGATCGTAGAGATAGGCCATGCCGCCGGTCATGCCTGCGCCGAAGTTGGCGCCGATCGGGCCGAGGATCACCGCAAGACCGCCGGTCATATACTCGCAGCCGTTGGTGCCGCAGCCTTCGACCACCACTTTCGCGCCGGAGTTGCGGACCGCGAAACGCTCGCCCGCCTTGCCCGCAGCGAAGAGATAGCCGTCGGTCGCACCGTAGAGCACGGTGTTGCCGATGATCGTGTTCTCGGACGCGGTGAGCGGCGACATCATCGGCGGACGCACCACGATGGTGCCGCCCGACAGACCCTTGCCCACGTAGTCGTTGGCATCGCCCGACACTTCCAGCTTCAGACCCGGGGCCGCGAAGGCGCCCAGCGACTGGCCGGCAGAGCCGGTGAGCTTCACGTGCAGGTGGTCGGGCTGCAGCGCGTTGCGCATGCCGAACTTGCTGACGATATGGCTCGAGGTGCGCGTGCCCACGGTGCGGTGGGTGTTCTGCACCGCGTAGGACAGCTGCATCTTCTCGCCGTCTTCGAGGAAGCGGCTGCCGTCGCGGACGATCTCGGCGTCGAGCGTGTCGGGCACCACATTGCGGCCCTTCGAGCGGTCGTAGACGATGTCGTCGGCCCCATCCACGCGGATCAGCAGCGGGTTGAGGTCGAGATCGTCGAGATGCTCGGCCCCGCGGCTGACCTGGCTCAGCAGGTCGGCACGGCCGATCACGTCGTTCAGCGAGCGCGCACCGATGGAGGCGAGGATCTCGCGCACTTCGGTGGCGTAGAAGGTGATCAGGTTCACCACCTTCTCGGCGTTGCCGGTGAACTTGTCACGCAGCTCCGGGTCCTGCGTACAGACGCCCACCGGGCAGGTGTTCGACTGACACTGGCGGACCATGATGCAGCCCATGGCGATCAGCGCGGCGGTGCCGATGCCGAACTCCTCGGCGCCCAGCATCGCGGCCATGACGATGTCACGCCCGGTGCGCAGGCCACCGTCGGTGCGCAGCGTCACGCGGTCGCGCAGCTTGTTCATCGCCAGCACCTGATGCGCCTCGGTGAGGCCCATCTCCCACGGCAGACCCGCGTATTTGATCGAGGTCGCCGGCGAGGCACCGGTGCCGCCGTTGTGGCCCGAGATCAGGATGACGTCGGCCTTGGCCTTCGCCACGCCCGCAGCGATCGTGCCGACGCCCGAAGAGGCCACCAGCTTCACCGTCACCTTGCAGCGCGGGTTGATCTGCTTGAGGTCGTAGATCAGCTGCGCCAGATCCTCGATCGAGTAGATATCGTGGTGCGGCGGCGGCGAGATCAGCGTCACGCCCTTGGTCGAATGGCGCAGCTTGGCGATCAGCTCGGTGACCTTCATGCCGGGCAGCTGGCCACCCTCGCCGGGCTTGGCGCCCTGCGCGACCTTGATCTCAAGCTCTTCGCAGTGGTTCAGGTATTCGGCGGTGACGCCGAACCGGCCCGAGGCCACCTGCTTGATCTTCGCCGAGGGGTTGTCGCCGTTGGGCTCGGGCACGAAGTGTGCCGGATCCTCGCCGCCCTCGCCGCTGTCGGACTTGGCGCCGATGCGGTTCATCGCGACGTTCAGCGTCTTATGCGCCTCGGGCGACAGCGCGCCGAGCGACATGCCGGGGGTGACGAAGCGCTTGCGGATCGAGGTGATGCTTTCCACCTCTTCCAGCGGGATCGCATTGCCCATCGGCTTGAAGTCCAGCAGGTCGCGCAGGTGGATCGGCGGGTTGGCCCGCATCGCCTTGGAATAGGTCTTCCACAGCTCGTAGCTCGACTTGTTGCAAGCCGCCTGCATCAGGTGCATCGACTGCGCACCCCATGCGTGGGTCTCGCCCGACTTGCGCGCCTTGTAGAAACCGCCGATCGGCAGCACGTCGCGGCCACCTTTGAAGCCAAGCGCGTGCACCTCTTCCGCCTTCTGCTGGATGCCGTGCACACCGATGCCCGAGATCCGCGACAGCATGCCGGGGAAATACTCGGCGCACATGGCGCGCGACAGACCCACGGCCTCGAAGTTGAGACCGCCGCGGTAGGACGAGATCACCGAGATGCCCATCTTCGACATGATCTTCAGCAGGCCCTGATCGATCGCCTCGCGATAGCGCGCGACGTTCTCGGTCAGCGAGCCGTCGAGCAGGCCGCGCTCGATACGGTCGGCGATGCTGTCCTCGGCCAGATAGGGGTTCACGATGGTCGCGCCGCAGCCGACGAGAACCGCGAAGTAATGCGGGTCGATACATTCCGCCGAGCGCACACCCAGCGAGCAGAACGTCCGCAGGCCCTTCTTGGTGAGCCAGCTGTGCACCGCCGATGTGGCGAGGATCATCGGCATGGCGACCTTGCCTTCGCCCTGATGATGATCGGTCAGCACGATGTGGCCGCCACCCGAGCGCACGGCATCCTCGGCCTCGGCCCGAATGCGGGCCAGACCGTCACGCAGCGCGCCCTCACCGGCGCCGGCGGGGAAGGTACAGTCGATCTCTACCAGCCCGGCGTTGAAGTGCTGGGTCAGCTCGTCGAATTGCGCGTTGGCCACGAAGGGCGTGTCCAGAACGAGGATCTCGGTCTGCGCCGAGCTCTCATCGAGCACGTTCTTGAGGTTGCCGAAGCGGGTCTTCAGCGACATCACGCGGAATTCGCGCAGGCTGTCGATCGGCGGGTTGGTCACCTGGCTGAAGTTCTGGCGGAAGAAGTGGCTCAGCGGCCGGTACTTCTTGGACAGAACCGCAGACGGCGTGTCGTCGCCCATCGAGGCGAGCATTTCCTTGCCGTCCTCGGCCATCGCCGAAAGCGACTGCTCCAGTTCCTCGATGCTGTAGCCTGCCGCGATCTGACGCTTGCGCAGCTCGCCACCGGTGAACAGCGGCTTCTCGGCCACTTTGCCAAGGCTCTCGTCCAGTTCGGTGATCTTGCCGACCCATTCGCCGAAGGGCTGGCTGGCGGCCAGACGGTCCTTGATCTCGGTGTCGTGGTAGAGCTTGCCCTCTTCCATGTCGACGGCGATCAGCTGGCCCGGGCCAAGCGCGCCCTTTTCGCGCACGGTCGACTCGTCGACCGGCACCATGCCCGCTTCGGAGCCCGCGATCAGCAGCCCGTCGCCGGTGACGACATAGCGCATCGGACGCAGGCCGTTGCGGTCGAGACCGCCGCAGACCCAGCGGCCATCGGTCATCGCCAGCGCGGCGGGGCCGTCCCACGGCTCCATCACCGAGTTGACGTAGGAATACATGTCGAGCCACGCCTGCGGCAGTTCCACCGCCTGCTTCGACCACGCCTCGGGGATCAGCATGGTCTTGGCCATCGGCGCGTTGCGCCCGGCGCGGACCAGCACTTCGAACACCGCGTCCAGCGCGGCGGAGTCCGACGCCCCATGCGCGATGATCGGCTTGATGTCCTCGGCCATCTCTCCGAAGGTCGCCGAGGCCATGCGGATCTCATGCGACTTCATCCAGTTGGTGTTGCCCTTGATGGTGTTGATCTCGCCGTTGTGGGCGAGCATCCGGAAGGGCTGCGCCAGCCACCATTGCGGGAAGGTGTTGGTGGAATAGCGCTGGTGGTAGATCGCGAAGGCAAACTCGAACCGCTCGTCCTGCAGGTCCGGGTAGAACACGGCGACCTGCTCGGCCAGCATCATGCCCTTGTAGATGATCGACCGGCACGACAGCGACGCGATATAAAGCCCGTTGATGCCTGCGGCAGCCGCGGCCTTCTCGATCCGGCGGCGGATGACGTAAAGCTCACGCTCAAAGGTTTCCTCGTCCACGCCCTTGGCGTTGGAGATGAGGATCTGCTCGATTTCGGGGCGCGTCGCATTGGCCTTCTCGCCAAGGCATTCGACGCTCACCGGCACGTGGCGCCAGCCGTAGATGTAATGACCCATGCGCAGCACTTCGGTCTCGACGATGGTCCGGCAGGTCTCTTGCGCGCCAAAATCGGTACGCGGCAGGAACACCTGCCCCACGGCCATCAGCTCGCCCTTGCGCGGCGCGTGGCCGGTGCGCTCGATCTGATCGTAGAAGAAGCTGACGGGGATCTGCACGTGGATGCCCGCGCCGTCGCCGGTCTTGCCATCTGCGTCCACGGCGCCACGGTGCCAGATCGCCTTCAGCGCGGTGATGCCCGCCTCGACAACCTTGCGCGACGGCTTCCCGTCGATGGAGACAACAAGGCCGACACCGCAGGAAGAGTGTTCATGCTCTTCGCGGAACAGGCCGTTCTCCTCCATCCACTTGCGCTTGGCTTCCTCTGCGGCAACCCAGTTTGCGTCGAAAGTGGTCATGGCTTAGCACCTCCATGGAAGGCCGCGATGCGGCCGGGATACGTGGCTGGCGCGCGAGGCGCCGAATGAGATGGCGCGGGACCGCGCCGGAATGAAGTTGCGGCTCAAACGCCGCGGGTCAGTCTTGCGGCTCAAGCGCCGCTGACAAGCTCTTGCGGCTCAGGCGCCGCTGACGTCCGAGCCGAATTTCTTCAGCGTCTCGACGCGGGTGTATGTCGGGTGGCCCCCGGAAAGCGTCCAGCTGTCCGGCTTTTCGTCCGAGAAGATTTCGCTCTTCATCTCGAACCCGTTGCCGTCATCCAGAAGCCCGAGGCAGACCTCGTACTCCCCTGCCCCGTCGACCCCCTTGTCGTAGCGGTACCAGAGCACCGAACCGCAGGTGCCGCAGAAGTGGCGCGACGCCCAGCTCGAGCTGCGGAAGCTGCGGATCGCCTCGGCCCCCTCGATCTGAATCGCCGCCTCGGGCACGTTCACCGCGAACAGCGCGGAACCGGCCCAGCGGCGGCACTGCTCGCAATGGCAGACGCCGAAATTGCCAAACTCGGTCACGGTGAAGCGCACCGCGCCGCAGAGGCAATGTCCGGTCTTCTGCGTCATGCTCCGATCCTTTTCTCGGCGAAGGTCGGCAGGGCTGACCTTTCTTTGCGGCTCTCTTCGGGGGCTGCACGCCCCATGCGCATGGATTGTGCATGGGATGTGCATCGGTTGTGCAGGGCTTACTCGGCGGCGATCGCCGCGAGCTTGTCGAAGTCCTTGAGCACGTGTTCGGCGCAATCGCGGCCGTCACGGATCGCCCAGACCACGAGGCTTGCGCCACGCACGATGTCACCCACCGCATAGACGCCCGGAAGACCGGTGCGGCCAGAGGTGAACTCGGCTTTGATGGTGCCCCAGCGGGTCACTTCCAGCTCGGGCGCGCCCCACAGCGTCGGCAGTTCTTCCGGCTCGAAGCCAAGCGCCTTGATCACCAGATCGGCGGGCTCTTCGTAGTCGGCACCCTCGATCACCTCGGGCGACTGGCGGCCCGTCGCATCAGGCAGGCCAAGGCGCATCTTCTGGACCATCACGGCCTCGACAGACGCGTCACCCTTGAAGCCCTTGGGCGCGGTCAGCCATTCGAACTGCACGCCTTCTTCCTCGGCGTTGGCGGTCTCGCGCTGCGAGCCGGGCATGTTGGCACGGTCACGGCGATAGAGACATTTCACGCTTTCGGCGCCCTGACGGATCGCGGTGCGCAGGCAGTCCATTGCGGTGTCACCGCCGCCGATGACCACGACCTTTTTGCCCTTGGCGTTCAGCTCGCCGCTTTCATACTCAGGCACGGTGTCGCCGAAATTGGCGGTGCGGTTCGAGGCGGTGAGATAGTCGATCGCCTTGACGATGCCCTTGGCACCCGCGCCCGGACCGCGCAGGTCGCGCGACTTGTAGACGCCGGTGGCGATGATCACCGCGTCATGCTGATCGCGGATCTCGTCAAAGCTCATGTCCTCGCCGACGTTGCAGTTGTAGACGAAGCGCACGCCGCCGTCCTCAAGCTGCTTGATGCGGCGCATCACCACGTCTTTCTCAAGCTTGAAGCCCGGAATGCCGTAGGTCAGCAGGCCGCCGCCACGGTCGTAGCGGTCATAGACGGTGACCTGCACACCCGCACGGCGCAGCATGTCGGCAGCCGCAAGGCCGCCGGGGCCCGCGCCGATGATGCCAACGCTTTCGTCACGTTCCGAAACCGGCGCGGCGGGCTTCACCCAGCCCTGCTCCCACGCGGTGTCGGTGATATATTTTTCGACAGAGCCGATGGTCACGGTACCGTGACCAGACTGCTCGATCACGCAGTTGCCTTCGCACAGACGGTCCTGCGGGCAGATGCGACCGCAGATCTCGGGGAAGGTGTTGGTGGCCTGGCTGATCTCGTAGGCTTCTTCCAGACGGCCGGTCGCGGTGAGGCGCAGCCAGTCGGGAATGTTGTTGTGCAGAGGGCAGTGCGACTGGCAGTAGGGCACACCGCATTGGCTGCAGCGGCTCGCCTGCTCCTCGGCCTTGGCCTTTGCGAACTCAGCATAAATTTCGTCGAAGTCGTGGCTGCGGACACTGGCCTCCCGCTTCTCGGGCATGTCGCGCTCGATCTTCACGAATTTCAGCATGGGTTGCTTTGCCATGATGCCTTGTCTCCAAGCAAATCAATCGGTCGGGCTTCATTACAGAAGGTCGAAACCGAATAAAAGTCAGACATGCTGACCTATATTGATAAAAATTTGGCTGAAGGCGTCTCGTGCACCCATTCTTGATCAAAAAATAGGTCCGAAACCGGACCAATTTCGCTCTTTCCCCCTGAAAACCAAGGGCCTATAGCGGAAGAGGTTATTTCAGCGGAGACCAGAGTATATGCCCCTGTCTCAACTTATTCTCCTCGCCCTGATCCAGGGCATTACCGAGTTTCTCCCCATTTCCTCCTCCGGTCACCTGATTCTTCTGCCGAATCTCACGGGCATGGACGATCAGGGGCAGGTCATCGACGTGGCCGTCCATGTAGGCACGCTCTTTGCTGTGGTGCTGTATTTCTGGTCAGACGTGAAAACCGGTCTCGCGGGTGTGCCGCGGATGCTCACCGGCAAGATCGACACTCCCGGCTCCAAGCTCGCCTTCCTGCTCGCGGTCGCCACGGTGCCGGTCATCCTGATCGGGCTGATCCTCAATCTCACCGGCCTTTCAGACATGCTGCGCTCGGTCGCGGTGATCGGCTGGACGATGCTGGTCTTTGGCATCGTGCTGTGGTGGGCCGACCAGAAGGGCCCGCAGATGAAGACCGAAGAGGACTGGAACCTTGGCGACGCGATCAAACTGGGCCTCTGGCAAGCCGTGGCGCTGATCCCCGGCACCTCGCGGTCGGGCATCACCATCACCGGCGCGCGGCAGATGGGCTATACACGGCACGACGCCGCCAAGATCTCGATGCTGATGTCGATCCCCACGATCTTCGCCTCTGGCGTGCTGTTGGGCGCAGAGGTGATCGGCACCGCCGACGCGCAGGCTGCCAAGGATGGCGCCATTGCCGCCGCCTTCGCCTTCGTCTCGGCCCTGCTTGCGCTGACGCTGATGATGCGCCTGCTGCGGTCGGTCAGCTTCACCCCCTATGTGATCTACCGCGTGATCCTCGGGGTCATCCTGCTGGTCTACGCCTACAGCTGATCCCCTGCCCCTGATCCTTCCCCTGAAAATGGGGAGCCCCGGAGTTCGGGGAAACTCCGGGGCTGTTGACCTACCCGGGACCGGCGGGGGAGCCGGCAGGGACAGATAATGGGCACGTCAACCTCGCTCGTCTTCACAGCTGCGCGACGGCGCGATAACTTGCAGCTAATTCAGGGTTTTCCGCCTTTGCAACGAACGGGTTGTGTCCGCGCGGATTCCCGCCAAGGTCGAGTCGCCCTAACGGCGAAAACCCGCCGATAGAGTGACTTCAGACGCGATGATAAGGACTTCCGGCCAGAATCGAGGCTGCGCGGTAGAGCTGTTCCGACAGCATCACCCGAACCAGCATATGCGGCCAGACCATCTGCCCGAAAGACAGCGCCATATCCGCCTCGGCCCGTAGCGACGGATCAATCCCATCCGCGCCGCCGATGACGAAGGCCAGATCCCCCACCCCCTGATCGCGGAAATCTGCGACCTGCCGAGAGAAGTCGGGGGAGCTCATCAGCTTGCCGCGTTCATCCAGCACACACAGTTTGGCCCCCGAAGGGATCGCCTTGCGCAGCAGCACGGCTTCGGCGGCCATTCCGCCGCCCTTGCGGTCTTCGACTTCCGAAACGCTCACCGGACCGAGGCCAAGCGCCCGCCCGGTGCGGTCGAACCGCTTGAGATAATCGTCAATAAGGTCGCGCTCGGGGCCAGACCGAAGCCGGCCCACGACGCAGAGATGCACGCGCATGAACGCTCCGGATCAGGTCGCGCTCTGGGTCACCTTGCCCAGCGGCATCCACATCTTCTCGAGCTGGTAGAACTCGCGCACTTCGGGGCGGAACACATGGACGATCACATCGCCCGAGTCGATCAGCACCCAGTCACCGGTCTCTTCGCCCTCGGTTTTGGCAAGGACGCCCAGCTCGTGTTTCAGATCCTCGGCAACCTTCTCGGCGATCGAGGCCACCTGCCGCGAGGAGCGCCCCGAGCAGATCACCATATGATCGCAGACAGAGGTCTTGCCGCGCAGGTCGATCTGCACGACTTCCTCGGCCTTGTTGTCGTCGAGAGACTTGAGGACGGCGGCAAGGATCTGCTCGCTCGTGACCTCGGTATGGGGCAGTGCCGTCATGGGCATCCCCGCATCAGCGGCACCAGCCGCATCGGCAGTAACAGACAGGACAGTGTCCTCCTTGGTTGCGCGCGCCGAATGTAACCCCGGCGCAGGGCATGCTCTAAAGATAGCATCGCGGGGCCGTTTTCTCAACGCCGCGGCGAAGGACAGCCCTTTAGACAAGGCAGCCGCCTGAATCAACGATGAATCATCAGCGGAATTGGCGGGGCGCCATGCGCCCCGCGCAAGCCGACTCAGCGCGCGTCACGCGCCCCAAGGGATCCAGACGGTCTGCACCTCGGTCGCCGCCTCGAGGAAGGGCTCGCCCTCGGCCGCCGCCGCGGACCAGTCGCGCGCCTTGCCGTCGTTGACCCATGTGCGCTTGAGGTTGCCCGCAGCGCCCGCCTCGATGGCTTTCGACAGGTCCGACGAGGAGAAGCTCCACACCGCCTCCACATCCATGTGGCTGGCGAGGGTCGATGCAAGGTCTTCATGCGGACCGGTCAGGATGTTGACCACCCCGCCCGGCAGGTCCGACGTGTCGAGCACCTGATAAAAGTCCGTCGCCGCCAGCGGGAAGGGCTCGGAGGCGACCAGCACCACGCGGTTGCCCATGGCAATGGCGGGCGCCATGACCGACACCAGCCCCAGCAGCGGCGCCTCGTCCGGGCAGAAGGCACCGATCACACCGGTGGGCTTGCGCAGCGCCAGCGCGGTGCCGCGCAGCGGGACGGGCTTCACCGTACCCTCGTATTTATCGGCCCAAGCGGCATAGGTGAAGAGCCGGTCGACCGAGGCCTCGACCTCCGCCGCGCCGGTCTTTCCGCCAGTCATCGCGTCGATCCGCGCCGCGAACTCGCCAGCCCGCGCCTGCAGGTTCTCGGCGATGAAATAGATCACCTGCGCGCGGTTGTGTGCCGTGGCCGACGACCAGCCCGCAGCCCCCCGCGCCGCCTCGACGGCGTTGCGGATGTCCTTGCGCGACGAGATCGGCGCCTGCCCCAGCAGACGGCCCTTCTTGTCGTAGATGTTCTGCGCGTAGCCCCCATCGGGCCGCGCCTGCTTGCCGCCGATGTAGAGCTTGGCTGTGCGGTCCACGTCCTGCGGCTCGGCGCTCTCACCGGCGAAGGATTCAACCTTCTTCAGCGCCTTCGACTTGCCCGCGGGCCGCGTGTAGGCGCCAAGACCTTCCCAGCCACCCTCGCGGCCAAAGCCGCTCTCGCGCAGCCCGCCGAAGGGCGCCGCAGCGTCGAACATATTGCTGCCGTTGATCCAGACCACCCCGGCCTCGAGCTTTGGCGCCACGTCGAGCGCGGTGTTGATGTTTTCCGACCAGACCGAGGCCGCGAGGCCATAGCGCGTGTTGTTGGCGATCTGCACCGCCTCGGAGGGCGTGCGGAAGGTGGTCGAGACCAGCACCGGGCCGAAAATCTCTTCCTGCATCAGCACCGAGGCGGGCGAGAGACCCGTCACCAGCGTCGGCGCGATGAAGCAGCCGTCGGGCGCGGCGCAGCCGGTGTAGACCTCGCCCTCGCCGCTCGCCTTGGCCATCAGCGCCTCGATCCGGGCCTTCTGCTCGGGGTCGACGATGGCGCCGATATCGATGCATTTGTCGAGCGGATCGCCGATGCGCAGCTTGTCCATCCGCGCCTTGAGCTTCTCGTGGAAGCGCTCGGCGATGCCCTCCTGCACCAGCAGGCGCGAGCCCGCGCAGCACACCTGCCCCTGATTGAACCAGATCGCATCCACCAGCCCCTCGACCGCGCTGTCAAGATCGGCGTCCTCGAACACCACATAGGCCGATTTGCCACCCAACTCGAGCGTCAGGGATTTGCCGCTGCCCGCGGTGGCGGTGCGGATCTTGCGGCCCACCTCGGTGGAGCCGGTGAAGGCGATCTTGTCGACCTCGGCGCCGACGATCATCTCGCCTACCGCGCCATCACCGGTGACGATGTTCACAACGCCCTTCGGCAGCCCGGCCTGCTGGCACAGATCGGCAAAGCACAGCGCGGTCAGCGAGGTCCATTCGGCGGGTTTGAGCACCACCGTATTGCCCATGGCCAGCGCCGGCGCCACTTTCCACGCCAGCATCAGCAGCGGGAAGTTCCACGGCACGATCTGCCCGCAGACGCCCAGAGGCTCCTGCCCCGACATCTCCGCCTCCATCAGCTGCGCACAGCCCGCGTGGTAGTAAAAATGCCGCGCCGCCAAGGGGATATCGATATCCCGGCTCTCACGGATCGGCTTGCCGTTGTCCAGCGTCTCCAACACCGCCATCAGCCGCGCATGTTTCTGCAGCAGCCGCGCCAGCGCATAGAGGAAGCGCGCCCGGCCCTTGCCGCCCAGCTTTGCCCAGCCCGGCTGCGCCGCGCGCGCGGCCTTCACCGCCGCGTCGACATCGCCCTGCGTGGCCTGGGTGACCTCGGCCAGCACCTCGCCGGTGGCGGGGTTGCGGCTCTCGAAGGTCGCGCCCGGCTTGGTGAAGCCGCCGTCGATATAGCAGCCAAAACGCGAGCCCTGATCGACAATCCAGGTCAGCGCATCCGCGGCGCTCTCGGGGGCCGGTCCGTAGTCCATGCTCTCGAAAATCTCTTTCACGCCCATGTCATTGTTCTCCAAATACGCAGACGCGCCATCAGCTCGTGGCGTGGCGCCAGGAGGCCGAGTAGGCCCCGGTCACGTGGTGTTCCAGCTGGCGCTCGATGTCGCCCAGCAGCGAAGAAGCCCCGAAGCGGTAAAGGTCGGGCTGCAGCCAGCGGTCGCCCAGCTCTTCCTTGACCAGCGCCAGATAAGTCACCGCATCCTTGGCCTTGGAAATCCCGCCCGCAGGCTTGTATCCGACGCGATAGCCGGTCTCTTCGAAATACTCGCGGATCGCCCGCATCATCACGAGACTCACGGGCAGGGTCGCGTTGACGCTTTCCTTGCCGGTCGAGGTCTTGATGAAATCGGCGCCGGCCATCATGCAGACCATGGAGGCGCGCGCCACGTTCTGCAGCGTGCCCAGCTCGCCGGTGGCGAGGATCGCCTTCACATGCGCCTCGCCGCAGGCCTCGCGGAAGGCGCGCATCTCGTCATAGAGCGCCTGCCAGTCGCCAGTCAGCACGTGACGGCGTGAGATGACGATGTCGATCTCCCGCGCGCCCGCCTTCACGCTCTCGCTGATCTCGGCGACGCGCAGATGGAAGGGCGACAGCCCCGCCGGGAAACCGGTGGAGACCGCGGCCACGGGAATGCCCGTGCCCTCCAGCGCCGCGACGGCGGGGGCGATCATGTCGTGGTAAACGCAGACCGCGCCGGTGGTCAGCCCTTCGAGCCCCAGCGCCTCGAGGAGATCGGCCCGCACCGGCTGGCGCGCCTTGGCGCAGAGCCGCGCCACGCGGCCCGGCGTGTCGTCGCCCGACAGCGTGGTCAGGTCGATGCAGCTGATGGCGCGCGCGAGCCACGCCGCCTGATAGTCCTTCTTCACCGAGCGGCGGCCCGGCAGCGTCGCGGCGCGGCGCTCGATCGCCGAGCGGTTGGCGGTGCAGCGCATGACCACGTCCATATCGAGCGGCATGCCGGGGTTGCGCGGCTCGTGGACCTGCGGCAGCAGGCGGGTCTCGTCTCGGGTCATCGTGTCAGACATGGATCACATCCTCCGGGATGAAGGGTCGCATGAGCCCCTCCTGCGGGCAAGCTGGCGCAGGAGCGGGCCGGGTCAGCGGATACGGTTGGACAGCCAGCGCAGAAAACCGTTCTTCTGCGGGCGCAAAAGTTCAAGGTGCAGGATGCGCGGTTTCGGCGCGTCGGACCAGATCAGCTCCGACGCCTCGAAGACGCGCTTGTTGAATTGCGGGGTGAAGGCATAGAACGTCGCGTCCGAGCGCCACAGCGCCTCACGAAAGCTCGGCTGGTCGATCTTCATCCCGGAGGCCGCGAAACTCTCGGCCCAATCGGCAAAGAGCGCCAGCACGGCAGGCGTCTTGCGATAGAGCAGCACGCCGGTGTTGATCTCGGGGAAGGTCTCGGGCAGGTCCTCGCGGATCGGCTTCTGATGCCGGGGCCGATGCCAGAGGATCACCTGCGTGCCGCAAATCTCGTATTTGCGCAGCAGGTCGAAGAAACTGCCCAGATCCGCCCGCACGATCGTGTCGTTGTCGAGAAACAGCGTCTCGTCATAGGGGCTCTCGCCCAGCACGTTGACCTTGGGCCGCTTCAGACCCTCGGGAATGTAGATCGCCTGATCGAAGCCCGAGACATCGTCGCCTTCCTTGCACCAGATCGTGGTGCCAAGCGTCGGGTTGTGCTTCTTGACGCTCGCCGCCGAGCGCCGCGCCACATCGACATGGTCGCGCCCCCAGGCCACGTAGACCACCCCGCGGCGGGGCGTGATGTCACTTTGCGTCATGCAAACCTCCGATACTGCTGGGGGACATAGGGCTTTGGCAGCGGTCTGTAAATCCGCCGCCCCGCGCTGACCCTGCGGCAGCACGGGAGCCGCCGCGCCGCACCAATGCGTATTTGGAAAGAGAAGAAGCGGGACACCGCCAAGGCCCCATCCCTTCTTCTCTTTAAAAATACGCATGGCGAAAGGCTGCCGCCTCGCGGCCGCTTGCCATTTCCCGGCGCCGCGGCGACACCTGCAGGCAAGGAGGACAGAACCATGATCGCCATAATCTTCGAGGTCATCCCCGCGGCGGGGCGCAAGGATGACTATCTTGACATCGCCGCCGCCATGCGCCCCATGGCCCAAGAGATCGAGGGGTTCATCTCGGTCGAGCGCTTCCAGAGCCTCACCAACCCCGGCAAGCTTTTGTCGATCAGCTTTTTCGAAGACGAAGCGGCGGTGGCGCGCTGGCGCAGCCTGGCCGAGCACCGCGGCGCGCAGAAGGCCGGGCGCGAGGGGATTTTCGCGGACTACCGGCTGCGGGTGTGCCATGTGCTGCGCGATTACGGCATGGAGGACCGGGCCGAGGCGCCGCAGGACAGTCTCGCCGTGCACGGCTGAGGCAGACATGAAAACGCGGGCCAAAAGGCCCGCGTCTCGCGTTTCAGAGTACCCGCGCTCAGACGCCGGATTTGATGATCGCCTCGGCGAGGATCGGCACGGTGGTCTCGTTGAGCCCCGCGATGTTCAGACGCGAGTCGCCCACCATGTAGACACCATGGTCGCGGCGCATGGTCTCGACCTGCTCGGGTGTGGCGCCGAGGCGCGAGAACATGCCGCGGTGCTGGGCGATGAAACCGAAGCGGTCCGAGCCCGACAGGCGCTGCAGTTCCGACGCCAGTTGCTCGCGCAGGCGCAGCATCGACAGGCGCACCGCTTCGAGCTCCGCCGCCCAATCGGCGCGCAGCTCGGGATCGGCCAGAACCATCGACACCAGACGCGCGCCGTGATCCGGCGGGAAGGAATAGTTCTGACGGTTGAGGTAGTTCAGCGTGCTCTGGTTCAGCTTCTGCGCGCCAGCATCCTTGGCCACCGCCATCAGCAGGCCGGTGCGCTCGCGGTAGATGCCGAAGTTCTTCGAGCAGGAGGCGGCGATCAGGCACTCGGGCACCGAGGAGGCCACGAGACGGACGCCCGCCGCATCCTCTTCCAGCCCGTCGCCAAAGCCCTGATAGGCGATGTCGATCATCGGCGTGCCCTCTTTCTCGAGCAGCAGGTCGGTGACCGCCTTCCACTGCGCGAGGTTGAGGTTGGCGCCGGTGGGGTTGTGGCAGCAGCCGTGCAGCAGCACCACGTCGCCCGGCATCACCTGATGCAGGTCGGCGATCATGCCGACGAAATCGACGGCGCGGGTCTCATTGTCGAAATAGCGGTAGGGGACGATCTCGAGCCCCATGTGCTTGAGGATCGACAGGTGGTTCGGCCAGGTCGGGTCGGACACGAAGACGCGGGCCTTGGGGTTGGCCTGCTTGATCATGTCAAAGCCCTGACGCACCGCGCCGGTGCCGCCCGGCGTCGCCGCCGCGGCCACGGTTTCACGCGGGACTGCATCGCCGAGCACCAGCTCGATCATCGCGTTCGAGAAAGCCGGATCGCCCGCCAGACCGGTATAGGCCTTGGTGGTCTCACTCTCCCAGAGCTGCTTTTCTGCGGCCTTGATGGCGTGCATGACGGGCGTGTTGCCGCTGGCGTCCTTGTAGACGCCGACCCCGAGGTCGATCTTCTGCTCCCGCGGGTCTTCGCGGTAGGCCTGCATCAGCATCAGGATCTTGTCGGCGGGTTGCTCTTTCAGAGTCTCGAACATCAGTCCTCTCCGGTGGCGACGGGCAGCGTGGGGAATTGCCCCCACTCGCTCCAGGACCCGTCATAAAGGGCATGGTCGGTCTTTCCCATGCGTGTCAGGGCAAGGCTCAGGATCGCCGCGGTGACGCCCGAGCCGCAGGTGGTGATCGCGGGTTTGCTCAGATCGACCCCGGCGGCCTCGAAGGCGGCGCGCAGCGCATCGGGCGCCTTCAGCGTCTGATCGCCGTTCAGCAGCACCGAGAAGGGCACGTTCTTCGATCCGGGGATGTGCCCCGCGCGCAGACCCGGCCGCGGCTCGGGCACGGCGCCGCGAAAGCGCTCGGCGCCGCGGGCATCGATGATCTCGTGATCGCGCAGCTTGGCGGCGGCAGAGACCTGCGTGACATCCTTCACCAGGTGGTTCTGGCGGCGCACCATCATGTGGCGGTCGCGGATGATCGGCGGCAGATCCTCGATCTCGCGGCCCTCGGCCTGCCATTTCGGCAGACCGCCGTCGAGCACGGCGGTATCGTCATGGCCCATCAGCTTGAAAAGCCACCACACGCGGGCTGCGGAAAACAGGCCCGCGCCATCGTAGACCACGATCTGATGGCCATCGCCGACGCCGAGGGCGCGCATCCGGGACATGAATTTGTCCACCGGCGGCACCATATGCGGCAGCTCCGAGCGCAGGTCGGAAATCTCGTCGATGTCGAAGAAGCGCGCGCCGGGAATATGCGCGGCCTCATATTCGGCTTTCGGATCGCGGCCCGAGCCCGGCAGGTACCAGCTCGCATCGAGCAGGCGCAGGTCCGGGTCCTTCAGGTGGCGCGCCAGCCAGTCGGTCGACACCAGCGTCTTGGGATCGTCACTTGCCATCACCTCTCCCCGGGGCAGTCAGCATCGTGTCGTCTCTACGGTGCTCGCCGCAGACTGGCAACCCTGAGCCGCCCGGCCCCGCGAGTTGCTGGGCTTCCCGCGTCTCAGCCACGCTCCTTGAGCAGACGCTGCTTCTGGCGGTTCCAGTCGCGCTTGGCCTCGGTCTCGCGCTTGTCGTGGTTCTTCTTGCCCTTGGCGATGCCGATCTTCAGCTTCACCACGCCCTTGTGGTTGAAATACATGACCAGCGGCACGATCGTCATGCCCTTGCGCTGGGTCTCGTTCCACAGCCGGGCCAGCTCTTTCTTCGAGACCAGCAGCTTGCGGCGGCGGCGTTCCTCATGCGGGAACATGGCGCGAGTGTAGGGCGCGATATAAGAGTTCACCAGCCACAGCTCGCTCTCTTCCACCGCGGCGTAGCTCTCGGCGATGTTGGAGCTGTTCTCGCGCAGGCTTTTGACCTCCGAGCCGGTGAGCACGATACCGCATTCGATATCGTCCTCGATCGCGTAATCGAAGCGCGCGCGCCGGTTCTCGGCGATGATCTTGTAGTTCGGGTCGGACTTCTGCTTGGCCATGATGGGTGCACATAGGGTCTGAGGGGCGCTCTGTCCATATGGTGCCGCGCTAAAGGGCCTCTGCCCCAGAACGAAAAAGAGGGGGCTCTGCCCCCGAGCCGCTGCGCGCCTCTCCCCCGGGATATTTGGATCTAGACGAAGACAGCAGACCGCCGCGAACCAGACTTCGTCTAGACCAAAATATCCCCGCCGGAGGCTCCGGCGGCACCGCAGGCGCGGGGCCGGGCGATGGCGCCGCGGAGGCCGCAAGAACTTGCTCCTTTTTTCAGCGGTGCTAACAGAAGAGGCAAGACGCGCGCGAAGAGCGGCCGCTTTGCGGTTCCGCCCCGCCCGGCGCGCCAGTATCGACAGGAGAAAGACCCATGCCAGAGGACCGGCAGATGCAGCGCTATCCCCGCAATATGATTGGCCACGGCCCCGACCGCCCCGACGCGAAA
The DNA here is from genome assembly GCF_056158605.1 of Salipiger sp. ABN3_019. Taxonomy (NCBI): domain Bacteria; kingdom Pseudomonadati; phylum Pseudomonadota; class Alphaproteobacteria; order Rhodobacterales; family Roseobacteraceae; genus Salipiger; species Salipiger sp. ABN3_019. The sequence continues at coordinate 1,154,678 of NZ_JBSWTP010000009.1, read as the reverse complement.
TGGCCCGGCGGCGCGAAGATCGCCGTGCAATTCGTGCTCAACTACGAAGAGGGTGGCGAGAACAACATCCTGCATGGCGATGCCGCCTCCGAGGCGTTCCTGTCGGACATCGCTGGCGCCGCCATGTGGCCCGGCCAGCGGCACTGGAACATGGAGTCGATCTATGAGTACGGCGCCCGTGCCGGGTTCTGGCGGCTGCATCGCCTCTTCACCGGCTACGACATCCCGCTGACCATCTATGGCGTCGCCACGGCCCTCGCCCGCTCGCCCGAGCAGGTCGAGGCGATGAAGGACGCGGGCTGGGAGATCGCCTCGCACGGGCTCAAGTGGGTCGAGCACAAGGACATGCCCGAGGAGGAGGAACGCGCCGCCATCGCAGAGACGATCCGCCTGCACAGCGAGGTCGTCGGAGAGGCGCCGCGCGGCTGGTACACCGGGCGCTGCAGCGCCAATACCGTGCGTCTGGTCGCCGAGACCGGCCAATTCGACTATGTCTCCGACACCTATGACGACGACCTGCCCTATTGGCTCGAGGTGGACGGCCGCGATCAGCTGATCATTCCCTACACGCTCGAGGCCAATGACATGCGCTTCGCCACCTCGCCCGGCTGGATCGAGGGCGAGATGTTCTACACCTACCTCAAGGACGCCTTCGACACGCTCATCGTCGAGGGCCAAGCGGGCAAGCCTGCGATGATGTCGGTGGGGCTGCACTGCCGGCTCATCGGGCGCCCGGGCAAGATGGCCGGGCTCAAACGTTTCCTCGACTATATCGGCGGCTTCGAGGGGGTCTGGACCCCGACCCGGCTGGAGATCGCCGAGCATTGGGCCAAGACCCACCCGCCGAAGAAGGGCCCGCGCCCGTCGACCATGGACCGCGAGACCTTTGTCGGCACCTTCGGCGGCATCATCGAGCATTCGCCCTGGGTCGCCGAGCGCGCCTTTGATCTGGAACTGGGCGCGGCGCATGACCGTCCGGCGGGGCTGGCCAATGCGCTCGCCCGTGTGCTGCGCACCGCCAGCCACGCGGAACGGCTGGGCGTGCTGCAGGCCCATCCCGACCTCGCCGGCAAGCTGGCCGAGGCCAAGCGCCTGACCGAGGACAGCACCGCCGAACAGGCCAGCGCCGGGCTCGACGCGCTGACCGACGCCGAGCGGGCGCGGTTCACCGAGCTGAACACCGCCTATGTGGACAAGCACGGGTTTCCGTTCATCATTGCGGTGCGCGACCATGACAAGGCAGGCATCCTCGCTGCCTTCGAGCGGCGCATCGCCAATGACACAGAGACCGAGTTCGCCGAGGCCTGCCGGCAGGTCGAGCGCATTGCGCGCCTGCGGCTGGAGGCGGTGCTGTGAGCGTGATGTCCCCGCCCCGAACCTACGCCTTTCCGCCAGCCGGCATGCCCCCGCGCGAGGATGACCCGCATGGCGCGGCGGTCTTCACCACCGCCTATGCCTTCATCCCGGCGGGCACCATGCGCGACATCGTCACCTCGCTGCTGCCCGGCTGGCAGCAGACCCGCGCCTGGATCATCGCAAAGCCGCTCTCGGGCTTTGCCGAGAGCTTCGCGCAATATGCGGTCGAACTGGCCCCGGGCGGCGGCAGCGACGCCCCCGAGCCCGACCCGCAGGCCCAGGCGGCGCTGCTGATCACCGAAGGCACGGCGCGGCTGAGCGTTGCCGGAGAGACCTTTGATCTGCGCGCGGGCCATGTGGTCTACCTGCCGCCGAGCTCGGGCTGGACGCTGTGGAACGCTGCCGAGACCCCCTGCAGGTTTCACTGGATCCGCAAGCGCTGGGAGGCGGCGCCCGGTGTGTCGGTGCCGCCGGTGATCGTCACCCATGACGACGAGGTGCCGGTCAACTGGATGAAGGGTTGCGAAGAGCTTTGGGGCACGCAGTGCTTCTTCGACCCCGAAGACATCCGCCACGACTTTCACGCCAATATCGTCACCTTCGGCAAGGGCGGACGCATCCCCTTTGCCGAGACCCATGTGATGGAGCACGGGCTTTACGTGCTGGAGGGACACGCGCGCTACCTGCTCAATCAGGACTGGGTCGATGTCGGCCCGGGCGATTTCATGTGGCTGCGCGCCTTCTGCCCGCAAGCCTGCATCGTCGACGACAGCGCGCGCTTTCGCTACCTGCTCTACAAGGACGTCAACCGCCACGTCTCGCTGGCCCCGGTGGGAGCGGCGCGATGAAAGAGATCACCATCAAGCCGCTGACCGCCGAGGCCTTTGCCCCGTTTGGCGAGGTGCTCGAGATCAAGGGCGCGCCCGACAAGATCATCAATCAGGGTCTGTGCGGGCGGCATCACGACCGCGCCGAGATGGACTTCGGTCCCGGTGGGCGTGCGGGCATCAGCCTTTTCGACGCCGAGCCGCGCGCCCTGCCCTACACGCTGGACCTGGTCGAGCGGCACCCCGAGGGCAGTCAGGCCTTCCTGCCCATGCATCAGAACGAGTGGCTGGTGATCGTGGCCGAGCCCGGCGCGGACGGCAACGCGGCACCGGGGGCGATCCACGCCTTCCTCGCGGCACCCGGACAGGGGATCAACTTCCACCGCGGCACATGGCACGGGGTGCTGACGCCGCTGCATGCGCCCGGGCTCTTCGCCGTGGTCGACCGGATCGGCGAGACGCCCAACCTTGAAGAACACTGGCTGGAGGAGCCGCTGCTTATCACCCGGGGCTGACGCGCCCCAACGCCCCGCGCAAACGCCCGGCAGAGGCGGCGGGTCATCTCATGACCTTGGAAAGAGGGAGACTATGGAATGACTGACGCAACCGCCGCCAAGGGCCACCCGATCGGCACGCCCGAACAGCTGAGCGATCCCAATTACATGCCGCCGCTCGGCAAGGCCGTGCCGCTGGGGCTGCAGCACGTGCTGGCGATGTTCGCCTCGAACGTCACCCCGGCGATCATCATCGCCGGGGCCGCGGGCTTCGGCTACGGCTCGAACAGCCCCGACTTTCCCAACATGATCTACATGATCCAGATGGTGATGCTGTTTGCCGGGATCGCCACGCTGTTCCAGTCGATCGGCTTCGGCCCGGTGGGCGCGCGGCTGCCAATCGTGCAGGGCACCTCTTTCGCCTTCCTGCCGGTGATGATCCCGGCGGTGGCGGGACAGGGCGTTGCGGGCATGGCCGGGCTGATGACCGGTATCGTGATCGGCGGGCTGTTCCACTTCTCGCTCGGCTTCATCGTCACCAAGATCCGCCACGCGCTGCCGCCGCTGGTCACCGGGCTCATCGTGCTGATGATCGGCCTCGCGCTGCTGAAGGTCGGCATCCAATATGCGGCGGGCGGTGTGCCGAAGCTGGGCACGCCGGAGTTTGGCAGCCTCGCCATGTGGCTCCCGGCGCTGGTGGTGATCATCGTGACGCTCTGCGTGAAGTTCTTCACCCAAGGGCTGCTGTCGCTCTCGGCGGTGCTTGTGGGGCTGGTCGCGGGCTATCTCGTCGCCTTCTTCATGGGGCAGGTCAGCTTTGCCAGCGTCGGCAATGCGCCGGTCTTCGAACTGCCCATGCCGTTCCGCTGGGGCATCGAGTTCAATGCCGCGATCATCATCGGCATGTGCTTTATGGCGATCATCTCGGCGATCGAGACCGTGGGCGACGTCTCGGGCATCACCAAGGGCGGCGCCGGGCGCGAAGCGACCGACCGCGAGGTAGGCGGCGCGACCTTTGCCGACGGGCTCGGCTCGGCCATCGCAGGCGTTTTCGGCGGGCTGCCCAACACGTCCTTCAGCCAAAACGTCGGGCTCATTTCGATGACCGGGGTGATGAGCCGCCACGTGGTGACCATCGGCGCGCTCTTCCTGATCGTCTGCGGGCTGGTGCCCAAGGTCGGCGCCGCGGTCTCGACCGTGCCGATCAACGTGCTGGGCGGCGCGGTGATCGTGATGTTCGGCATGGTCTGCGCCGCGGGGGTCAACATGCTCTCGGAGGTGGTCTGGAACCGCCGCAACATGGTGATCTTCGCGATCTCGCTGTCGGTCGGCTTTGGGCTGCAGCTCGAGCCTTCGGCGCTGCAGCACCTGCCCCAGACGGCGCAGGTGCTGCTGACATCCGGCCTTCTGCCGGCGGCGGGCCTGTCGATCGTGCTGAACCTGCTGCTGCCGCAGGATATGCACTGAGACCTCGGCCCAGGCGGTGCGCTCAGTCGCGCCGCCCCCCGTACTGCCCGTCGTGCCGCCAGTCCCGCTTCCAATCGCGGTTCCAGTCGCGGTTGCGGTCATGGTCGCGCGTGGACCGGCTGCCAGCCACGCGCCAGCCCGCCTTTTCGAGACATTGCACCGAGAAAGCCCGCTCGCGGTCATTGCCGACCCGCACCTTGCTGCGGCAGCGATCCGGCAGCGCATCGGTGCGCACCGCCGCGCTGCGCAGGCAGGACCGCAGCATCACCTCGCCGCGCTCACCGCGCACCTGCCGTGCGCAGGCCCCCGGCAACACGCCCTTGACCTGCGTCTTCGCACCCGGCGAGTGGCGGTCGTTCTTGGTCTGCTCAAAACGATAAGGACGCGGCAGATAGGGGCTGGGGTCGGAGCCACGGAACTGCGCCTGTTCCTTGTAGCGCGGCTTGCTGTCGTCATCACGCGCATCGGCGCGGGCCTCGCTGACCGCCCTGCCGATCATGTAGACGACGGCAGCAGTGCCCAGCACTTTAGCCACATCCTTCGCATCGGCGGCGCGCGCAGGGGCCGCGGAAAATCCGGTGACCAAAAGCGAGCCGGAAAGAATGGCGGCGATGAATTTCCTGGACATGGGCTGTCTCCTTCGGGGTTGAACCTGCGGGGTAGCACGGCAGATGCCGCGATTGACCCAAGCCTCTGTCCGACCCGGCAAAACAGGCAATATCCCTCCGATGTTATCGGATATCCGCCGCCTATCCGTCTGGGGCTATTGAATTGCCGCCGCGGCGCGCTCAGTCTTTGGGTATGAAAACGCCGCTCCTTGCCCTTGCTCTTCTCGCCTCTTTCGTCGCCTCGGCGGCGCAGGCTGACTGCTATGCCGAGTACAAGGCAAAACAGGACGACCCGCTGCGTCTGCAGTATGGGATCGCACTGCTCCCCACCCCCGAATGCCCGACGAAGAACACCGCCGCCGCGCAGCTTGAAATCCGGCTCGACCGGAACGGCTGGACGCTGCTGAGCATCGTCGGCCTGTCGGAACAGGAGCCCTCGGACAAGAAGAAGAAAAATGCCGGTGACTTCTACCTCCGCTACTGACGCGCGCCGCACCGGCGGGCGGATCGTCACCTTCGGGATCGTCGCCATCATTGCGCTGCTGGCCCTCGCTGGCGGCCTGTTGATGCTCACCCTGCCCGATGGCAACGCCTTCAACGCCCGCGTCGAGCGCATCTTTGTCGAGCAGGACCTGACCGCGCAGGCCGAGGTCAAGCTGCTGGAGATCCTTGCCCAGTCGGGGACCGCCTTTGCCGACACGCTGGCGAGCTATCGCATGGTGATCTTCGTGCTGCTGATTTTCGCCGCGGCGATGCTGGTGGCGGCCTTGGTGTTCCTTGTCATGCTGGCGGGAATGAACCGCCGCATGGCGCAGATCGAGCGCTCGGGCATTCAGGTTAGCTCGCTGATCATCAGCCGCGAAGAGAATATGGTCTATCTCAACACCATGGGCTTCAAGCTGACGGCGGCGATGATCGAGACGCTGTCGGTGCTGGCCGAAGCGCGGATGGACGACGAGATGCTGACCGGCGCGCAGATCGAAGCGGTGATCTCGGGACGCGATGCGAGCGACTGCGAAGAGGCGGCGGGCGCCACCCGCATCAAGCGGCTGCGCGATGGGCTGGGCAACCAAATGGTCAGCGAGCTTTTGGTGCGCAACATCGCGCGCAAGGGCTATCATCTGGCCATCGACAAGGACGTGATCGAGGTCGTCTAGGCCAAGCCCCCTCCACCCGCAGTCACCAAGGCAGGTCGGCGGAAAACCGACCACCGGCAGCCGTTTGACGGGCCAAAGCCCGGCGCGGCTAGATTGCACGTTTAGGTTGCGATACACTCCGAAGACCATCACCGATGGCTCACCCGCCTGCCCCCCGGATTGTCCGGCAGCGTTTTCGGCAGCGCGGATCATTTGAGACCCCTGCGGGCCGGTTTTTGGAGCCCGCGCCACGCCCGACCACGGTCCGACCGTGGCGCGCGACTTTGCAACTGAGCGGAGGCTCTCATGGCACTCAAGGAAAAATTCACCGAAACCGACTGGGCTGCGGTTCTCGAGGCACCGATGCTGGCGGGGCTCGCGATCACCGCCGCCGATCCCGGCGGTCTCATCGGCGCGGTACAGGAAAGCGCGGCCATGGCCGGCTCGCTGAAAGATGCCTCGACCGAGGATGGCACCGGCACGCTCGCCGCGGAGGTGGCCGAGGCTTACAAGACCTCGGAAGGCCGCTCGGCGGCGATGGACGGGGTCAAGGCGCTGGTGAAGGGCAAGAAGCCGCCCGAGATCACCGATGCCGCCGTCGCGCGGCTGACCGAGATCCTCGGATTGGTCAAGACGAGCGCCCCCGAAGAAGCCCCCGCCTTTGGAGATTTCCTTGTCGAGACCGCCACCCGCACCGCCGAAGCGGCGAAGGAAGGCGGCTTTCTCGGTTTCGGCGGCGAGGCGGTGTCGGAGGCCGAGAAGAAGACCCTCGGCGATATCAAAGCCGCGCTTACCGGCGGCACCGCAACCGTCTGACGCAAGGGTCCGGACCCACATAGGCGGCGCGGATCACCCGCGTCGCAGCCGGGCGAGCAGCGCCTGCGAGGGCTCGCCGGTCACCGGCAGCCCATTGCGCGCCTGATAGCCTTGGATTGCCGCCTCCGTCTTGCTTCCCAGCACCCCATCGGGCGTGCCCGCGTCAAAGCCCGCGCCGGTGAGACGCCGCTGCAACTCACGGCGGTCGTCGATGGTCAGACCATAGCGGTCGGGCGGGAAGCCGCCGCGCAGCGGACCCGCGCCCAGCAGACGGTCCGACAGATGGCCCACGCCGATCCCGTATTTCTGTGCGTTGTTGTAGCGCAGGATGACGTTGAAGTTGCGATAGACGAGGAACGCCGGACCCGCCGCGCCCTCGGGCAGCAAGAGCTTGCCCGAGCCGGACGGCATCGAGCCCCCGGGTGCGGGGCGTACGCCCGCCGAAGTCCAGCCCGCGCCGCTGCGCGTGCCGCCCGCCATCGAGGCACCGCCCGCAGGCAGCACGACTTCCAGACCCCAAGGCTCGCCACGCCGCCAGCCGCTGCGCGACAGGTAGTTGGCGGTGGAGGCCAGCCCGTCCGTCGGATCGTCGGACCAGATGTCGCGCCGCCCGTCGCCCCGGAAATCCACCGCGTAGCTTTGGTAGGTGGTGGGGATGAACTGCGTATGGCCCATGGCCCCCGCCCAACTGCCGGTCAGCTGCGAAGGGCTGGTGTCGCCGCGCTGCAGGATGCGCAGGGCAGCCAGCGTCTGTGCCTCGAAGAACGCGCCGCGCCGCCCTTCGTAGGCCAGCGTCGAACAGGCCGAGATCACCGGGATATTGCCGCGCCGGGTGCCATAGCTGCTTTCCATCCCCCAGACCGCGCAGACCACATGCGGCGGAACACCGTAGCGCGCCTCGATCTCGCGCAGCACGCCCATGTTGCGGCGCAGCTCGTCCCGGCCCTGCGAGACCTTCTGCTCGCTTGCGGTGATCGCGAGGTAATCCTCGAGCGTGCGGGTGAACTCTGTCTGGCTGCGGTCGCGCTCGATCACGCCGGGCAGGAAGCCCGCAGAGCGGAAGGCCGCATCGAACGTGCCGCCAGAGATGCCCTGCGATTGCGCGCGGCCGCGGAAGGCGGCGACCCACGCATCCCAGCCGGGGTTGGGCTGGGGCAGCAGCATCGGATCAAGCGGCGCATCGGCACTGGTGTAGCCGCCCCCGCCGCCGCCACAGCCCGCGAGCAGCGCCATCGCGCCGCCGGTGAAAAGAAAATTCCGTCTGGTACTGCCCATCTGCCCGCTCCGCCTCTTGTGTGCTTTACGTGAAGAGTGGCGCGCGCCACCCCATCCGGCAAGGGGCGGCGCAAGATTTCGGCAAGGCCCTGCCGTCAGCTGCCCGCGACCAGCGCCTGCAGCTTGCCGAGCGCCCGGTCATAATCCTCTTGATAGTTGATCAGCCCGGCGTAATCGCCGCGCGCATCGAACAATAGCACCATGGCCGAATGGTCCATCGTGTAGCCACCATCGTCGAGCGGCACGCGCCGGGCGTAGATGCGGAACGCCTTGAGCGCCTTGTCGATCTCCGCACGCGCCCCCGAAACCCCGCGCACCTCGGGCACCCATGACACATAGTCCCGAAGCTGCTCGACCGTATCGCGCTCGGGATCGACGGTGACGAAGAAGACGCGCAGCGCAGCGGCGTCACTGCCCAGCCCCTCTTCCCATGTGGCGATGTCGCCCAAGGTCGTCGGGCAGACCTCGGGGCAATGGGTGAAGCCGAAGAACACCGCCGAGGGCGCGCCCTTCAGGCTGTCTTCGGTAAAGGCGCTGCCGTCGGTGGCTGTCAGTTGGTAGTCACCCCGCCCGAGCGAGGCGGTGACGTCCTGCTCGAGCCGCGGCGCAAGCACACGGACCCACAGCAGCACGACGAGGGCCAGCAGCACCAGCCCCCAGAGCGCCAGACGGATCGCGGAAATCCCCGATTTTGTCATGCCGCAGCCCTCACCCGCCGTGCTTCATCTTACCATGACCGCCGTGGCCCATACCGCCCTTGGCGTTGGGCGCGCCGATCGCCAGCGGAACCTCGATGCTGCCCGCCTTTTCGAAGGTCAGCGTCACCGCCACGGTCTCGCCCTCCACCAGCGGCTGCTTCAGCCCCATGAGCATCAGGTGGTAGCCACCGGGCTTGAGTTGCACTGTCTCGCCAGCGGCGATGGGCAGACCTTTGGGCAGTTCGCGCATCTTCATTACCTGCCCGTCCATCGCCATCTCGTGGATTTCCATATGATCCGCCATTTCGGGCGCGACGCTCGCGGCGATCAGCCGGTCATCCTCGGTGCCGGTGTTGGTGACGGTGAAAAACCCTCCGCCAACCGGCTGATTGGGCAGAGAGGCGCGCGAGAACGGGTTCTCGATCACCAGCGCGCCAAGCTCGAAACGCGCCTCCGCAGGCGCGGTGGCGGACATCTCGCGCTGTTTCATCTGGTGGGTCATCTGGCCTTCGGCATGGGCGGCACCGGTTGCGAGAACGGCAAGGCCAAGGGCGGCAATCAAGGTGGTCTTCATCTTCGGTCTCCTTGCGCGCGCGGACGCACCGCTGCCTGCGCATGATCAGGGGCGAGGACATGCCTCGCAAAATCAGGGAAATCTGGCTCGGCGCGCCCCGAACGGGCGGCGCGCGATCAGATGAAGACCGGGGGTGCTCGGGGTGAGCGATGCGGATCGCCGCGCTGCGGGCGTGTCGCCAGATCGCGCAGGACACACGCGCTGAACGCACGGGCAATCCGCTGCGCCGGGCGATCCGACGCAATGCGCGGAGCCTCGGGCAGCAGATGGCAGACCGGACAATGATGCGCGTGGTGATGCGCCCCTGCGCCGTCGCAGAGCTCGTCCAGCGTCCCGCCCATGGCGAGATAGCTCTCAAGCGAGGCTTCCTGCGCGCCATCGGGCGCCATGCGGGCCGCGAAGACGACGCTCGCAAAGGCCACCGTCAACACGGTGGCGAGCAGCATGAGACGATGGGCAAGCGCGCGGGTCATGGCGACATGTAACGGGGTTTCTTCGCGCTTGGAAAGGGACGTGGCGTCGCATATGCAGGCAACAACAAGCGCAACGGCCCTCGCCCTGCGATAACCCCGATTAACCTTACGTTATCTTTTGTCCGACTATCTGGCTTCGTGTAAGCTTTGTTTTAACGGTGCTGCCGCGTGCCTGCAGCGCCCGCCATCAGGAGCGCGCCCTGCCGCGGCTGCAACCCGCCCGGCCTTGAAGGCGTTGACCCGACCATGACCACCGAAACGCCCGCCCGCCGGACCAAACACCCGGCAGAAAAACCCTCGCCCCGGACGTTGGGCCGGATGATGGGCGTGGTGCGCAAGGACCGCATCGCGCAGGTGATCCGCGAAAAGGGCTTCATGTCCTCTGCCGATCTCGCCGAGATGTTCGGCGTCTCCGAGATGACCGTGCGCCGTGACCTCAGCGATCTGGAAGAACGCGGCGATCTGCGCCGCACCCATGGCGGCGCCATCCTTAGCGAAACCTGCCCGCCAGACCCTGCGCCCGCGCCCTTCTTCAGCGATCGGCAGCGCGAGAATGCCGAGGCCAAGGCGCGCATCGCCCGCAAAGCCCTGTCGTTGGCCCGCCCGCAAGAGATGGTGGCCCTCGATATCGGCACGACGGTGCTGGAACTGGCGCGTCTGATGGTTGGCGATCCGGCGCGGCGCATCTTCAGCAACAACCTGCGCGTCGCGGCGCTGGAGACGCGCGCCGAGGTTTACATGCTGGGCGGCAAGATGCGGCCCGCCGCCATGTCACTGGTCGGCCCGGTGACGATGGAGCAGGCGGGCAAACTGTGGTTCGACGTGGCGTTTCTGGGCGTGTCCTCGATCACCGAGGGCGGCATCTTCGACTTCTGCATCGAGGATGCCGAGATCAAGCGGGTCTATGCCGCGCGCGCCTCGCGCTGCGTGGTGCTGGCCGATCAGAGCAAGTTCGGCGTCAACGCGCTGGTGCAGGTGGCCGGGCTCGAACGGATCGACGCGCTGGTCACCGACGCGGCCCCGACCGGCGCGCTGGCCGAGGCCCTGCAGGCCGCCGGCGTCGAGGTGATCGTCGCCGGCTGAGCGCGTCGGAAGGTCAGTCGCGGAAGCCCGGCGAGGTGACGTCAAGCTGGCGTTTGATGCTCTCAAGATGCATCCGCGCGCTTTCGGGATCGCCCTCGCGCATCAGCTTCGCGGTTTTCTCCGCAAGCTCTTCCGAGACCGGGATCAGCGGGCGGCCCGAGCTCATCGCCTTCAGCTGCACCTCGGCGGCGCGTTCGAGGTAGTAAAGATCGTCCCACGCTTCGGCGATATTGGGCGCGCAGACCATGACGCCATGGTTGCGCATGAAGATCACGTCGGCCTCGCCCATGGCCGCGGCGATGCGGTCGCCCTCGTCATTGTCGAGCGCGAGCCCGTTGTAATCCTCGTCCACCACGGTGCGGCCATAGAATTTCAGCGCGGTCTGACCTGCCCAGACCAGCGGATCGCCCTCGATCATCGTCAGGGCGGTGGCATTGGGCATATGGGTGTGAAAGGCGGCACCGACGCGCGGGTGCTGCTTGTGCAGCCGGGCGTGAATGTAGAAGGCCGTCGCCTCCGGCTCCCCTTCCCCCTGCAGCACATGCCCGTCGAAGTCGCAGATCAGCAGGCTTGAGGCCTTGGCTTCGGCAAAGGCATCGCCGAGCCGGTTGACGAGGAAGAGGTCGGGATGGCCCGGAACCACAGCCGAGAAGTGATTGCAGATACCTTCTTCGAGCCCGTAGTGCGCCGCCATACGCAGCGTTGCGGCCAGATCGACGCGTGCCTGCTGGATCTCATCAGTTTCGAGATTCACGTTGCGCAGCGGCGCCGGGGCAGAAGGTTTCAGCATCTCATGGGCCATGGGGGCAGTCCTTTCCTTGAAGTCAGGCGGAAGGTGAGCGGCGCCTTCGGATTTGTCCAGCGAGGGTACAGCTGTTCCGCCCGGGTCGGGGAGATGGAACGCCCGAGCGCGCTAAATTTTCGGCATTCGGGCACACTGATCGCAACCACGGCCATGGCGAGCGCAGACATGAAAGACGCCAGCCCGTCTGGACGGGCTGGCGTGATCGATGCAGAGCCATTGCCGCGCAATGACGGTTCGGATCACTCCGCCGTCAGGAAGGGCAGCACCTCGGCCTCGAACGCGTCGCGCTTGGTCAGGTTCATGGCGTGTCCGCCTTGCGTGAAGATCACCAGCTTGCAGCCCGGCAGGCGCTCGGCGAGCCGTTCGGACTGCGCCACATCCACCAGCGCATCATCCTTGCTGGCGACCAGCAGAATGCCCTTGCCGTCGAGCTTTTCGGGCAGGCGGAAATCGCGCAGCGCGCCGATGCGGTGCGTGATATTGGCGGCGCCTTGGAAATGCGCCACGGCATGGGCCTCTTCGGCGGCGATCTTTTCGGGATGTGCGGCGATCCAGAACGGCGGGTAGAGGAAATTCATCTGCAATGCGGCAAAGGCCTCGAGCCCCTGCCCCGCCAGCGTCGCCAACCGGATGTCGAAGCAGCGCGCGGTATGGGCGTCGATCTCGGGCCAGGCGTTGATCGCCACCACCCGCTCGACGCGGCGTTGCGCGCGCGCGGCCAGATCGAAGCCGACCAGCCCGCCGAGCGCGTGCCCCATGAGATCGAAGCGATCGACACCGGCCGCGTCGCAGACCTCGAGCACTTCGTCGGCCATATCCGCGATACTGGTCGGGCCAAGATCGCAGGCGTTCGCGCCGGTGCCGCGCTGATCGTAGAGGATAAGATCGAACTGTGGCTTCAGCGCGTCCAGATGCGGCGTCCAATAGCCCTGCGCCCCGCCGAGCCCCGAACACAAAACAAGCGTGCGGGCGCCCTCGCGCCCGCACTTAAGATGGGTGAATTCCATTACTTGATGACCGCGACCGTGGCGATCTCGACCAGCGCGTCGGGCTTCACAAGGCCGCATTGGATGCAGTAGCGCGCCGGTTTGTCGCCCGGGAAATAGGTGGCATAGACCTCGTTCACCGCCGCGTAGTTGGCCCAGTCGGTGACGAAGATATGGTTCATCACCACGTCGTCCATCGTGCCACCCGCCTTTTCGATGACGGACTTGATGGTCTCGAGCACATGCTTGGTCTGCGCCGCCGCGTCGCCCACGTGTACGACGTTGTTCTCCTTGTCGAAGGGCAATGTGCCCGACACATAGACCACCCCGTCGGCCAGCACGCCCGGCAGATAGGGTGCGAGCGGCTTGCCGGTGCCTTCGGGGATCACGGGAGTCTTAGGCATTCGAGAGTTCCTTTTCTTCCTTGGAGATAAGCGCGGCGCAGAAATCGTCGGTCTTGGCGACCCAGCCGAAGAAGGTGGCGACGTTGTAGACCGAGGCCTTCTGGATGAAGTCCGGGCCGAGGTGGTTGGTCGCATCCTCGAGCATCAGGCAGTGGTACTCGAGATGGAACGCATCGCGCAGCGAGCTTTCCACGCAGACGTTGGTGGCGATGCCGGTGAAGACCAGCGTCTTGATCCCGCGCGAGCGCAGCGCGCTGTCGAGGTAGGAGTTGAAAAAGCCCGAATAACGCGGCTTGGGGATCAGCAGATCGCCCTCCTGCGGATCAAGCTCGTCGATGATGTCATAATCCCAGCCGCCCTTGGCCAGAAGCTGACCCCAAAGCTCGGGGCGCTTCTTCATGGTCTTGATGGCGTTGGATTTCTTGACGTTGGGCGAGTCCGGGCCACCGGCCTCGACATAGGCCGGGTCCCAGCCGTTCTGCAGGAAGGTGACCAGCACGCCCGCGTCGCGGCAGGCCTTGGTGACCTTGCAGATGTTCTCGATGCACGAGCGCGCGCCAGACACGTCGAAACCGGCAAGGTCGACGTAGCCGCCCTTGGTGGCATAGGCGTTCTGCATGTCCACCACGATCAGCGCGGTGGTCTCGGGATCGAAGGGGAAATTTTCGGGTTGGGCTGTAACGTCCATTTTCTGCCTCATGCGGGTTCGGAGACCTGAACCGACTTGCGGCAGGCCATGAGCGGCTGGATCTTGGAGCCGAAATCCTCGACGCCCTGCACGAAATCGTCGAATGTCAGCAGAACGCCACCGGTGCCGGGCACTTCTGCCACTTCGTCGAGCATCTTGGCGACGGTTTCATAGGACCCCACCAGCGTGCCCATGTTGATGTTCACCGCCGAGACGGGATCGGACATCTGCCGCACATTGGTGTCGGCGCCCGATTTCGTGTCGGCCGCGCTCTGCAGGCCAAGCCACGCCAGCGCCTCTTCGTCGGCCCCTTCCTTGTAGAGATCCCACTTGGCGCGGGCCTTCTCGTCGGTCTCGTCGGCGATGATCATGAAGAGCGCATAGGTCGACACGTCGCGCCCGGTCTTGGCGGTGGCTTCCTTCAGGCGCTCGGCATTGGGCGCGAAGGCCTGCGGCGTGTTCACCCCCTTGCCGAAGCAGAAGTTGTAGTCGGCGTATTGCGCCGAGAAGGCCATGCCCGCATCGGACGAGCCAGCGCAGATCACCTTCATATCGGCCTGCGGCTGCGGGCTGAGGCGGCAGTCGTCCATCTGGAAGAACTCGCCCTTGAGATCGCTCTTGCCGGTCTCCCACAGATCGCGCAGCACCTGCGCGTATTCCGCCAGATACTTATAGCGTGTGCCGAAGAACTCGTCGCCCGGCCACATGCCCATCTGGCTGTACTCGGGCTTTTGCCAGCCGGTTACGAGGTTCACCCCGAAGCGCCCGCCCGAGATCGAGTTGATGGTCGAGGCCATGCGCGCGACGATCGCCGGCGGCATCACCAGCGAGGCGGCGGTGGCATAGAGCTTGATCTTGCTGGTGCAGGCGGCGAGCCCGGCCATCAGCGTGAAGCTCTCAAGGTTGTGGTCCCAGAACTCGGTCTTGCCGCCAAAGCCGCGCAGCTTGATCATGGTGAGCACGAAATCGAGCCCGTATTTCTCGGCGCTCAGCGTGATCTCCTTGTTCAGCTCGAAGCTCGGCTTGTACTGCGGCGCGGTCTCGGAGATGAGCCAGCCGTTGTTGCCGATGGGAAGAAATACCCCGATTTCCATGCGTGCCTCCATGTGCGGACAGATGTGGGCCGGCTTGCGCGCCGGGCTGTCACCATGAAGAATTTTTTGACCAAACGGTAAAATAAAAATCCGCGCATTTCCGGCCTGCATGCATGAATGCGCTCAAGAAGCAGGCAGTTTCGGCGTTAGGCGCCAAAAGCTGACCATAATATGTATCGCGGAAGCGGGTTTCCTTGCGCGCCCAACGCGCAGGGTTCGCGGGGCGCAAGTCACACCAAAACCTCCGCGAGCGCGAAGCTATGTGGTGTCAAACTGTGTGAGGGTGTTTGGAGGCGAGTACCGGAATCGAACCGGTGTACACGGATTTGCAATCCGCTGCGTCACCACTCCGCCAACTCGCCGGGGGTGTGGCACTCCATAAGTTTCTTACGGAGTGCCGTCAAGCAGGTTTCCGAAGCGATGCGCGGCTTTGCTCCGGCACCTCGGGTCAGCCCAAAGCGGCGGGAGCCAGATAGCCGAAACGCTCCATGACCGCTGCGCAGTTCTTCTGCACCAGCCCCGCCACCTCGGGGGCCAGTTCGGCGCGGGCGGCGTCGTTGATATCGGCCCGCATGTGGCGGTTGACGTGGTCGAACGCATGGAAAGTGTCGACCTTGCGGGTGCCGATCACCCGGCCAGCCGCATCGGTGATCCGCTCCTTGCTTTGCAGGCAGAGGCCCTGCGTCGCATTCGGAGCGAGATCGCAGAGGTCGAAGACCTCGTCGACGCATTGGCGGAAATCGCCAACCATATCTTCCAGCCGCACCACCTTCAGCGGCAGCCCGCGCTGTTCGAGCCGCAGCAGCGTCTCGCCGAAATAGCGGTAGAGTTCGAGGATTTTGGTGGGGTTGCCACCACGGGCCATCATACTCTCGCAGATGCCATAGGGATCGCGCACGAGGCCAATGAAGCGGGCGCCGGGGTAGATGCGGTCCAGATCGGTGGCGAGGCCGATGTTGTAGTTCATCACCTTCAGCACCATGCGGGCGCGCCCCGAGGGGACAGCCGGACCAAGCCCCTGCGCGGCCAGCGCGCGCTTGAAGCGGCGCACTTCGGGCAGGTTCCGTTCCGTGGCACGGGCCAGCTCTCGGGCGATCCACGCCCGGTCGCGCGGACGCAATGGTCCCGGTGCCCGGCGCGGGTTCATGATGTCGCCGCTGCGCAGAGCAGTGGGCAAATAGCCTGCGAGGGTCTTTGCCGTGGTGCCGCGCAGCGCCGGCTTGGGGCGCAGCACCTCGTGCATCTCGCCGTCGGGCCAGATGGTATCGGGATGCGAGCGCAGCGCGTTGAGCAATTGGTTGGTCCCCCCGCGCTGAAGGCCGAGGATGAAGATGGGTGCACTGTCGCTCATCTCATGCCTCCCCTGCCCCGCTCGCGCGGGCACCTGCGCCCAGCTCGGCGTATTGACCCAGCAGCGCGCGCGCGGTCTGACGAATGTCGTAGTCGCGGGCGACGGTGCGCAGCGCATTCACACCGAGGCGACCGCGCATGTCCGGATCCGCCGCCAGCGCTTCGAGCGCGGCGCCAAGCGCCTCTCGGTCGTCGACGTCAAAGAGCATGCCATTCTCCCCATCAACAACGAAATCCATCGCGCCGCCGGTGCGCGCGGTGACGCAGGCGAGCCCGGAGGCACAGGCCTCGAGCAGTGCATTCGACAGACCCTCGCGCGCCGAGGGCAGCACAAAGACATCCACCGCGCGCAGCAGGTTCGGCATGTCGGCCACATGTCCCAGCATCCGCACACCGGGCTGCTGCATCAGCGCCTCGGGGATCTCATCCGCATTGCCGAAGGTGGCCTGATAGCCGCCGCCCGAGACGCGGTTCGCCCCGGCGATCGCCAGCGTCGCCTGCGGAATGCGTTCGCGGATGTCGGACCACGCCTCGAGCAGCAGCGGCAGGCGCTTCTGCGCCGCGAGCCGCCCGGCAAAGAGGAACAGCGGCCCGGACGGCAGACCAAAGCGCAAGCGCAGCGTGTCCTTCTCGACCTGCGTGCGGGCCGGGCGGAACCGCTCGCCATCGACGCCATTGGGGATGAAGCGCAGCTTGCCTTCCGGAATGCCCAGCTTGGACAGTTCGGCTTCTATCTCGTGGCTCACCATTGGAAAGCGATCCACCGCACGGCCCAAATACGCGAGGCGGCGTCGCCCGAAGGGCTTTCGTGCAATCTTGGTGGCCTCGCCGCCGCACATTGGCTTCGACAGAAGCGGCGCGCCGGTGAGACGTTTGCCGAGCGCCCCCGCCAGCGAGGGCGTGAACATCGAATGGCAATGGATGACGTCCGGGTTCAACTTGCGCACCATGCGCGCCGCCCCCAGAACGAACCCCACACCTGTGACCGGCTTGCGCATCGCGATGCGGCGCACTTCGACACCGTCGATGGTTTCGCTTGCTGCAAGGCCCGGATAGCGGCGCGTCAGGATATAGACCTTATGACCCTGCGCGGTCATCAGACCCGCAAGCTGAGCCACCTGTTTTTCCGCCCCACCCACGATCGGATGATAGGACGAGATGATCATGCAGATCCGCAGCGATTGCCCCGCAGCGGGCTCGGCAACGCCGGGCTTTTGCGGCAGCGAGGAAGATGAGCCGATCATTGTCCGCCCTCCGACGCCGTCTTCCCCTGCTCTGCGACGGGAAGCGAGGCCGTGCCTGCGGTCAGGCTCGACAGCAGCTCCACCCATTTCGCCACCATGGTTTCCTTGTCGAACAGGGTCACCGCGCGGTGCCTGCCAGCCTCGGCGTATCGCTCGCGCAGGTCGGGGTCTTGCAGAACGCCTTCCAACGCTTGCCCGAGTGCGCCCGTGTCGCCAGCGCTCACCAGCTGGCCGCTGATCCCATCCTCAAGCGCATCCGAACAGCCATCGACATCGGTCGAGATACAGCAGCACCCGCTGGCCATGGCTTCGAGCAGAGTGATCGGCAGACCCTCCCAGTGCGAGCTGAGCACATAGACGTCGAAGGCCTGCAGGGCGCGCACCGGATCGGACTGCCACCCCAGCATCTTAACGCGTTCTGACAGGCCTGCGGCGGACAGCGCCTGCGCGACCTCGCGCTCCATGCGACCCTCGCCGGCCATGACGAATTGCACATGCGGGTGGCGCGCCACGACGTCGCGCAATGACTGCACATAGTCGAGCGGGGCCTTCTGCGGCTCCACCCGCCCCATCCAGCCGACCACGGGCCGATCCGGATCGAGCCCCAGCGCGGCGCGTGCCGCTGCGCGATCTGGGGCGGGTTTGAAGCGCGCCACATCGACGCCCGTCCGGATCACGCTGATCCGGTCCGCCGACATCAGCTTGGCGGCCAATGTCTGCTGCCGGGCATATTCGGTGAGCGTCACGATGTGGCCGCCGAACCCCCGTGCGGCAAAGTCGAGCGCCCAGTAAAGCGGAGCCTTGGCCCCCTGCACGCGGCGCTGGAACGGCATCGAGGCCTGACGATAGACCACCGGCCGCCCGGTCAGCCGCCCCGCAGCGCGACCGATAAAGCCGGATTTGCTGCCATGACAGACGATCACATCCGCCGCGTGCTCGCGGCTTGCCGAGACGACGCGGCGCAACACGCGTGCGTCTCCGCGCGGATCTATACTGTAGCGGGCCATCTCGACCGGCTCTGCGCCCAGCCCCCGCTTGGCCAAATCAGCCGCATAGGCTTCGGCGTTTTCAGACAGGCAAAGCGTATGAGATCGCACCCCGATCCGTCGGAGTTCGGTCAGTAGAAGCTTGTTGTAGAGGGCAATGCCACCTGTCGACTTCGTCAAGGCGAGTAGACTGATCTGTCGCATGGGAATCCACGAATAAGAAACAAAAAGACTTTAGTGTTCAAAAATCCGCGCCGCGGGTGGGCTCCGGCGGAGGTGTTAATTCGGCCTCAAATGACCGTCACCACCGCGTCTGCACGCGACGCTTGTGACGATTATGCCGCAGCGCAACGGCACCGAACAGGGCTAACTGGAGCTGCGCCTAAATTTTAGGCAAGTAGCTCCCGGCGTTTTTCCGCGTCTTCCAGCCTCTGATCAATTTGGGTCCATTACGTCAGGTTAACTTAACGTTAACGTACAAAACACATTCAAACTCAACTGTCTCTGTACCGACACAGCGCGAACGGTCGCCGCAATTGGACAGAATTCCGCCATTTTTAGCCCCTGATCGATCGCTTTGATCGACCTGAAATCCCGATCTGAGCGGGAAACCCCGCTCTGGGGGTCGGCGGAAATTCACTCAGTAACCACGGGGAAACTTTCAAGAGCGATGCGTCTTGGGGCGTCTGAAGCTATCCAAACAGCACCGCAAGAAGACACTCACACACAACATAAGACAGAAAGTCGGGACACAGGTACACATGGTAGTAGAAAATTCGGAACTCCTTGCGTTTGAGGGGGCGCAAGGGTTTGGAGCAAGTGCGACCGGGGGACGTGGTGGTGAAGTTGTTAAAGTTACAAATCTGAACGACTCCGGCGAAGGTTCGTTGCGTTGGGCTCTGGAAGATTTGGATTATCCGCGCATTGTAGTTTTCGAAGTTGGCGGACAAATTGACCTCGAAAGCCAAATCCAAATTAACGGTGATGTAACCTTGGCAGGCCAAACGGCCCCGGGTGGCATCACGGTCACCGGCGCGCGTCTGCGCGTGGTGGACAGCAACGTGATCATCCGCGGCATGACCGTGCGTCCGGGTGATGAAACCGACGGGCAAGACCCCGATAGCCGCGATGGTGTCTCCATCGGCAAGTCGGGCGAGACCGTCGAAAACGTTATTCTCGATAGCAACTCGCTGACCTGGTCGATCGACGAGGTCGCCTCGACCTGGGGCGCGCCCAGCAATATCACGATCTCGAACAATATCGTCGCCGAGGCCCTGCAGGACTCGATTCACCCCAAGGGTGACCACAGCATGGGGATGCTGATTGGTGACGGGAGCTCGAATGTCAGCATCATCGGCAACCTGTTTGCCAGCAACCAGTTCCGCAACGCGCTCGTGAAGGATGACGCTAAGAACATCGAGTTCATCAACAACGTCATCTACAACTGGGGCCAAGAAGGCCTTGTCGTTGCCGAAGCGTCCACCGTGCATGTGATCGGCAACGTCTTCATCAGAGGTCAAGACACCGACGGCCGTGAAGCGATCCGCTTCATCGGGAATGACGGCGGCGCCGCCTACTATGTGCTCGACAACGACGGTGACATCGGCGGCTCCAACACCGGCGAGATCGTCAGCGATTTCGTCTTTGATCCGGCCACGACCGAAGTTCTGTCCTCGGGCGCCGTGGTTGATTGGGTGCTTTCGAACGTCGGCGCACGCATCGATGGCGAATTGAGCGAGATCGACCAGCGCATCATCGACACCGTGCTCAACGACACCGGCAAGATCATCGACTCGCCTGACGAAGTCGGCGGCTATGGCGACGGCTCGCAGACCGCGGCGCTGACCGATACCGACGATGACGGCATCCCGGATTTCTACGAGTACATCATCGGCTCGGACGCCAAGACCGCCGATGCCCAACTCGACGCCGACGGCGACGGCTATGCCAACATCGAGGACTACATCAACGGCCTGCTCGACGGGTTCGATGAGACCACCGATGGCGGCGACACCAGCGCAGAAACCGAGACCGAGGAAGATGGTGACGACACGGCCACCCTGCTTCCTGAAACCGGCGGCGAGACCGACAGCAACAGCAGTGCAGCTATCGGCACCGTGATCACCCTCGAGGCCGAAGACCTCGTGCTTTCCGACGGCTTCGCCGTAAAGAGCATCGGTCCGGCATCGGGCGGCACGGTGATCCAGAACAACACCGGCGAAGCCCAAACCGCATCTTATGCCTTCGACGGCGATGCGGGCGTCTACGCGCTCACGCTGACCTACTTCGACGAGAACGATGGCGTCAGCACCCTGCGTGTCCTGATCAACGGCGAGGAAGTCACAAGCTGGGATTGGGATGCGGAGCTTGGCAGCAGCAACGCCGACACGTCGACGCAGACCTCGAAGCTGATCGACGGGCTGGAACTGCAGGCGGGCGATGTTCTGTCGCTGCAGGGCGTGAACGACTCCGGCGAACCGCTGCGCATCGACAGCCTCAGCCTCGAGATGACCGGCACGCTCAACTCGGACGAGACCGACAGCGATCTCGACACTGGCACCGAAATCGGCACCGGAACCGAGACTGAGACTGAAACCGAGACTGGCAACAGCGACGCCATCGGCACCGTGATCAGCTATGAGGCCGAAGATCTCGAACTGTCCGACGGTTTCGCGGTGAAGAAGATCGGTCCTGCCTCGGGCAATGCCGTGATCCAGAACCAGACCGACGAGGCGCAGACCGCGTCCCTCGATTTCGACGGGGATGCTGGCGTCTACGACCTGACCGTGAACTACTTCGACGAGAACGATGGCGTGAGCTCGCTCAGCGTTCTGGTCAACGGTGAGGAAGTGGCAAGCTGGGACTGGGATGCCAAGCTGGGCAGCAGCAATGCCGACACGTCGACGCAGACCGCGAAGCTGATCGAAGGGCTGGAACTGCAGGCGGGCGACACCGTCACCCTGCAGGGCACCAACGATGCACGCGAACCGCTGCGCATCGACAGCCTCAGCCTCGAAATGACCGGCACCCTCGGGTCCACCGGCTCCACGGGGTCCACGGACACCACCGAAGAGGTCGATCAGCCGGTGGCCAACACCGCTGAGTGGGTCTTCATGGAAGCCGAGGAGTTCGTCTTCGACGCTGATGTGCGCAAAGGCTTCAAAGTCGCCAGCCTGATGGCGGCGTCCGGCGGCGAAGTTCTTAGCGCGGCGGGAGATGCCGAAGCCTCCGCCGACTTCGAGGGCACCTCGGGCACCTACGACGTGGGCATCGACTACTTCGACGAAACCGATGGCGTTTCCTATCTGGAATTCCGCGTCAACGGCGAAGTGATGGACGCGTGGCACTGGGACGCCGACCTTGGCGACAACCTCGCGAACAAGTCCACGCTGACCCGTCATGTGATCGAGAATGTCGATATCGACGCGGGCGACGAGCTTGTCCTTGCCGGCTACGGCGACGGCGGCAGCGAGCCCCTGCGTATCGACGCGCTCGAATTCATGCCGAGCGACACAGTCCTGGGCTGAACCAGGCAAAGCTGTCGAGCAGCTTCAGGCCGGGCGGTGCGTTTCCTGCACCGCCCGGTCTTTTCATGTTGGGCTGGGGTCAGGCCCCCGCGGGATCGCCGCGCCCGACGCTTTCGTAATCGCTGAAGCCCGCGGCCAGCGCATCCTCGTAGGTGTAGATGTTGCGCAGGTCCGCCATCCGCGGCGTCGACATCTTCTTTGCCAGCACAGACAGATCCAGCGCGCGGAACTCGTTCCACTCGGTCAGGATGACCAGCAGGTCGGCGCCCTCGGCCGCCGCATAGGGGTCTTCCTCCCAGGTCACGCCCGGCAGCAGCGCCTCGCCTTCCCGCTTGCCCTGCGGATCGACCACCGAGACCGAGGCCCCGCCGCCAACCAGCGACGGCACGATGGTCAGCGCCGGCGCGTCGCGCATGTCGTCGGTGTTGGGCTTGAAGGTGACGCCCAGCACGGCGACCTTCTTGCCGTTGAAGCTGCCGTCGCAGAGGTCGAGCAGCTTGTCGGTCATCCGCCGCTTGGTGTCCTCGTTCACCTTGATCACCGTCTCGACGATGGAGATCGGCGAGGCGAATTCCTGCCCGATGCGGGCCAGCGCCTTGGTATCTTTCGGGAAGCACGAGCCACCGTAGCCGGGGCCCGCGTGCAGGAACTTATTGCCGATGCGCCCGTCGAGCCCCATGCCCTTCGACACGCTTTTGACGTCCGCGCCGACCTTTTCGCAGAGCGCGGCGATCTCGTTGATGAAGGTGATCTTCGTCGCAAGGAAGGCGTTGGCGGCGTATTTGATCATCTCGGCGCTCTCGAGATCGGTGGTGACGATCGGGAAATCACGCAGGTAGAGCGGGCGGTAGATGTCTTCCATGACCTTCGCCGCGCGGTCGGTCTCGACGCCGACGACCACGCGGTCGGGCTTCATAAAATCGTCGATCGCCGCGCCCTCGCGCAGGAACTCGGGGTTGGAGGCGACGTCGAACTCAAGCGCGGGGTTCGCCGCTGCAACCACCTGCTGCACCTTGCGGTTCGTCCCCACGGGGACGGTCGATTTGGTGACCACGACGATGTAATGATCGGCGGTCTTGGCGATTTCTTCGGCGGCGGCCATCACATAGGTCAGATCGGCATGGCCATCGCCGCGACGGGTCGGCGTGCCGACGGCGATGAACACCGCTTCGGCGCCATCGATGGCCGATTTCAGATCGAGGGTGAACGACAGCCGCCCGGCCTCGACGTTCTTGGCCATCAGCGTATCGAGCCCCGGCTCGTAGATCGGCACCTCACCGCGCTCCAGCATCTCGATCTTGCGCGGGTCCTTGTCCACACAAACCACCTCGTGGCCGAAGTCGGAAAAACAGACGCCAGACACAAGCCCCACGTAGCCGGTGCCGATAATCGCAATTTTCATTTCGGGTAATCCTCAAAGAACAATCAATATTTACGGTCTACTGCGACAAAGTCACAGCTCAAAGAAGAAACGCGAAGCGGTGCCCGTTTCGGCAAATGCCGCCAAAGTTTGAGCATTGGACAGGCAGAAACGAGCGCATCGCCTCAGTGGGTCAGAGATGCTTCATTCGGGTGTAGATGGGTTTCACCAGCGCCCACTCAGCCTCGCCGAGCCGCGGATAGCGCGCCTTCATAAGACGCCGCCGATGCAGCAGAGCGGTCAGCGGCGATATCTTGAACGGGAAGGTGCGCCGCATCCCGAAAAGCTTGTGCAGCATCAGCATCTGCAGATCAAAGGCGAGGCGAAACCGCCGGTCGCGGCGCAGCTTCAAAAGCCAGGGCCAGTCCAGCGCGGCCTCGTCCAGCAGTTGCTCGCGCAGCGGCAGAAGGTAGCGCAGGCTAATGCCCCCGCGCGCAAGGCCGGAGTGATGCAGCATGTCGTGGCTGACGTTGATCAGCAGCCGGAAAGAGGGGTCAGGAATGTAGAACCGCAGCCCGTCCCGCTCGCAAAGGATCCGCCGCCTCTGCCAGTCGTCGCCCGAAAGGAACCGCGCGATGTCCTCTTGCAGACCAGCGTGCAGATCGAGCGTTCCGGCATAGCCTTCTTTCCAGAAACACCCCGGAGAATGCGCATATTCGCTGTCTTCGAGGCAGTCGAACCCGGCCTCTGCCAGAAGGCTCTGCGCCTTGGCGGCCTCATGGCGTTCGACCACCATGTCGACGTCGATCATCAGCCGGTAAAAGCTGGCAGGATCCTCCTGCAGCGCCATCTCACTGGCGCCCTTGATCAGCGTCGGGACAATTCCGGCACCATTGAGCAGCGCGGTGATTTCGGACACTAGTGCCCAGAGGCTGAGGTTGCGCTGACAGTTGAGGGTGTCGATCTCGCCGAGATAGGCCATGGCCTCGGGCTCGGCGGCGCCTGCGGGGACCTCGCGCAGTCTGTGAAACAAGGCGGGGGTGACAAATTCGTCGTTCGCCGTGCGGATGAGATCGGCCCAGTTCGGAGCCCGTTCCTTCAGTTGCTCGACGTCTCCCTGAAGGATGCGGCCGAGCGTTTCGAGGGGAGAGGAGGCCAGAGCGCCTGCTTTCATGTCCTTCTCCAATACCGATAAAAATGGAGGCTAACGCCGTTACGCGCGCAGAAAAAATTGCGCTCGAAATAAAATATGAAAAAATCACTTAGACAAAATCACTTACCAAATTGAATTCAGAACTCACAACCTCCGTACGATCAGGTCACTCTTCGCAGAACCGCGACACCACTTCGAGCGCGCGCGGCAAATCGGAATAGGTCAGGCGCCCAAACTTCGCACCGTGCAGACAGGCCGCCATGGCCTCAAACACATCGGGCGACATTGCGTCTTCTCCTGACCACGCGGCGCGCAATAGCGCCCCAAAGACGTCGGACAGGCTCAACTCACTGATCGAGGCTGGCCCGCTCTCCTGCCGGTCCAGCACCAGAATCCAGCCCGCCTTCATCCAGCTGCTGTCTCCCGTCAGCCCTACGTAACGCACGCTCAGCGCGTCGGGTCTGAGATGCTGCGCCGCACCGTCGATCTCATCGCGGCGATGCTCCAGCAGCCGCCACGACCCTTCTTTCAGCGTCACCGGAAACGGCAGCGCGCCAAGTTTCCCGGTCTGCGACATCACCACGATGTCGTCGCTCTGCAGCCGGAACCCCGCAGGCTCCAGCGCCGTCGCGAGGGTGCTTTTCCCCGCTCCGGCATCACCGAGCAGCAAAAGGCAGCGCCCAGCCCTTTCGAGCTGCGCCGCATGCAGCATCACATGATCGGTGTGATCAAAGAGGACCTCGGTCATCTTGATCTTCAGCAGCGGCACCGCCTCATGCGGAGCCACCCAGTCAATGTCTTCATCGCGTCGCCCGATGCCGATATGTCCGGCATGATCTTTGGCATCGCGCTGGATCACCACATGGTCGTCACCGCGCCGCGGCGCGGTGGCGAGATGCGCGAAACTCGGCAAGAGTGCGTCGCGCAGGTCTGCGTCCTCGAAGGCGAGCACCACACAAAGCCCGGCCAGGTCGAGTGTTTCGCAACAAGCGACCCGTGCAGGACCGTCTGAGGTGGACAACGCCTCAAGCGCGCCGATCTGCAACAAATCGCTGAGGATGCCGCCGTCTGGGACGTCGGCGGCATCCGGTCGCACGGTCGTAACGCCGAGCTCGAACCCGGCCCAAGCCTCTGCCACTGGGGGAGTGGCCGAAAACAGAAGTTCCTTCTCTGGGACCAAGAGAAGATGCTGGCTGTTCACTTCAGCCAGCGTGACCCCTGCTGCGGGGAGGACGAAAAGGTTTTCACTCAACGAAATACGTCAGATTAAAGAGGATAAGACAAAGAAGGCCGGGAATTCGGCCTTCGACGGCTCAGTGGTACTTACCACCGTGCTTTTTCATCTTCTTCTTCATCTTGTGCTTATGCTTGTGCTTCATGCCGCCCGAACGGAAGATGCCACCGGCATCGGCCTTCATCGAGGTGGACAGAAGTGCAGTCACTGCCAGCGGCGTTACGGCGGCGTATTTGCCCGCCTTGCCCAGCAGCTCACGGCGGCCCGGGGATTCCAGGGACTCACCTTGGGTGGTCTTATCCGTCATCGTTAAAAACTCCTTTTTACAATGAGTCGGACTATAGCTCAGCGAAAGAGGTCTGCCAATTATCTTTAACCAAGAGTTAACCTACGAATCTTCGGAATCTTTGTGACGCCAGGAGCGGGCCCGCTTCAGTATCGCCGATCTGAAGATTATTTTACCTTTAAAACAAAGAACTAAAAGAAGGTTGGCAAGCCACCCGCCGCGGCGGGCGCGGCAGAATAGCCGCGGCGGATGCTCAAGTTTAATGCTAAGTGATGTTGCAGCCGCTAGCCGAAAGTCGCCTGCCCGACACCGCGATGGGCCAAGCCACGCCAATGCCTGGGCAAACCAAACGATCAACAAGAGTCTCGCCGACAAGCCGCAGCAAGGCCAGCTGCGAAGACGCAGCGGCCGCCAAAACAGGCCGTGTCGCGCTTTCGCAAGTCGCCACTGGATTGAGCCGGCAACAGCCGTCGCGGTGCGAATGGCATGGCGCCAGACAGAAAGATCTTGCTTTGGCACCATCCAGGCCACAAGACATGCTATATTACATTTATTGTCTTATACATTTTTGTAGGAGTTCATTGATGCGCACCGCTTTGGTCACGGGCTCTTCAGGCTTCATTGGGTACCACCTTTGTCAACGACTGCTGGAAGACGGGTTTCGCGTCATCGGCATCGACAATCTCTCCGACTACTACGATGTGGGGCTCAAACGGCGGCGGCAGGCGATGTTGCTTCAGTCGCCGGGGTTCAGCGTCATCAACCAGTCCATCGAATCCGAAGGCTTCTTAGGCGAGGTCTTCGAACGGGAACGCCCCGACGTGGTGGTGCATCTGGCCGCGCAGGCTGGTGTCCGCCACTCTTTGACGGACCCGCGCAGCTACCTTTGCAGCAACATGCGCGGCACTTTTGAGCTGCTCGAAGCCGCGCGGGCCACAAAGCCCGCTCATATGCTGCTGGCCTCCACCTCCTCGGTCTATGGCGCCAACGAGACGATGCCCTACTCCGAGACGGACCGCACTGATCACCAGATGTCCTTCTACGCCGCCACCAAGAAGGCGACGGAATGCATGGCGCACAGCTATGCCCACCTCTACGACCTGCCAGCCACGATGTTTCGCTTTTTCACGGTCTACGGCCCATGGGGTCGCCCGGACATGGCGCTCTTCAAGTTCACCAAGGCGATCCTCAACGGCGAGCCGATCGACGTCTACAACCACGGTCACATGATGCGCGACTTCACCTATGTCACCGATCTGGTGCAGGGCATCCGGCTGCTCATCGACGTGGTGCCCGAGCGTCCGGAAGAAGGTGTCGTGCCCGCCGGAGACTCGCTCTCCCCCGTGGCCCCGTGGCGGGTGGTGAACATCGGCAATTCGCAGGCCATCCCGCTGTCCGAGTTCATCTCGGCCATCGAAGAAGCCACCGGCCTGCAGGCTATGCGCAACCCGATGAACATGCAGCCCGGAGACGTGCCCGCGACTTGGGCCGATGCCTCGCTGCTGCACGAGCTGACCGGCTACCGGCCGCGCACCAGCCTTCGTGAGGGGGTGCAGGCCTTCGTCGACTGGTACCGCGACTATTACGACATCGCGGGCTGGACGGGCACCACGCTCAACTCAGGTGACCTGCGCCGTATTTCAGGATGACCGGAACGATCAGGTCCTCCTCATCCTCGAGGTGACGCGACAGCAACCGCTCGAACCGCAGAAGCTCGTCTCTGTACCGGCCGGTCTCGAGCTGGCCCTGTAGCACGCCGTTCGCGGCACCGATGAAGCCGTCGATCAACCCGTCCAGCGCGTGGTGATCGCGGTCCAGAATGTCGAACCCTGCCTGCAGCCGCGGATCGAACCCCTGCAGCACAGGAAAATAATGCGTGTCCTCGATCTCGTGGTGCCCGTGCAACTGCTGCACCAGCATCCCGCCCTGACGCGACAGCCGCGCCTGCAGCGCGGCCATCTCCATTCTGGCATCCATCTCCGCCTCGGCGTCGCGGCGCAGACTGCCCATCAGCCGGCGGAACATCAGATGCCGGTCGAGCCAGAAGGACACCAGCCCATGAAACTGCGGGTGATGCTCCCACGTCTCGCGCGGCAAGCTGTGCAAGAGCACGCGCAGCGCCTCTGGCAGGCCGTCACGCTCTTCCAGTGACAGCGCATCGCGCATGCTCTTCGGGGGGCTATCGTCCTTGCGGGGCACGGGACCTCGTCATCAAGGGCCCTTCAGGGCCGTTACCGCAGCACGTGTACCGCACAATGGGCATGGCGCACCACCAGCGTCGCGGTGGAGCCAAGGAGATAGTCGCTCATCGCGGGCTGATGCGAGGCGATGACGATCAGATCGTGACCGTTCTCCTTGGCGTACTCGAGGATGGTTCGACCGGAATGCCCTTCGACCACCAGCCCTTTGCCTTTCGGCAGCTCGGCAGCCATGCCCTGCAGCTCTTTCTCCACCGCTGCGCGGGATTGCACCAGATAGTCCGGCGGCATGTAGGTCGCCGCGTAGCCCGGCACATGCTCCATGACGTGCAGCAAGGTGATCTGCGCTTCGGGCGATGCCAGAGCACGGGCAACCTCGATTGCCTTCTTCGATTTGGAGTCGCTGTCAAACGCGATGGGCACGAGAATGTTCTTATACATGCGAGGCCTCCTTTACTGACCTGCCGCGATCTTGCGCCCCTCAAACGTATAGCGCCTTGATACAAATCATCTCGCGCTGCCCCTGATGCCAACACATTTCGGGCACAATTGCCTCCTATCCCTACTACCGGGCTGCAGTATGCGCCGCCTCTCCAGAAGCCTGACGCCAACCAAGCGGGGTCGCGACGGAGAGCGCCCGGCCTCCTTGGATCCGCATCGATCCGCAGCGAGCACCGGCTGACCCGAAAGAACGGTCACCCTCGCCTTGCAGAACGGATTTGCCGCCCGCACCGCGCTGGTGGCACTTGGAGGAGCGCGCCCATGCGATACCTGATTGCTGAAACCACTTGGAAAATGATGAGCCTCAGCCACGCGCTGGCCCAGACCGGCACCCTGCTGACCAGCTGCGAAGCCGCAGAGGACATTGAGGAATTTCACCGGATCGGCGCCCATGACCTGCTGCTGATCGACGCAGGCGTGCTGCGCCAGCAGACCACGCTCACCCGGCTGCGCGAGTTGAACCCCGAGGTGCCGATCGCCCTGATCGCCCGCGGCGCCGATGGCGCGCAGATCGCCACATGGCTCATGGGGGGCGCCGACACTGTGCTCGCCGAGGATACGCCAGCCGATGAGATCATCGCCCGCCTGGGTGCCGTGGCGCGGCGCGCGCATGGCATCTCGGTGCCGGTCTCCGACTGCGGCCCGCTGCGGATCGACCTTGAAAAGCGCCGCGTCCATATGGGTGCCGCCGTTCTGTCGCTCTCACCCAAACTCTACGAGATCCTCGAATTTCTCGCGCTCCGACCCGGACGGCTTGCGACGCGCGAGAAGCTGATGAGCCATGTCTACGGCTTCGAGAATGAACCGGCGCCACGGGTGTTCGACGTCTATATGTGCAACCTGCGCGCCCATCTCGCCTCGCTCGAAGGCGCGCTGACCATCGACACGGTCCGCGGCGAAGGCTACCGCCTGCGTGTCACCGAGCGCCGCAGCGACACACGAACCATCGCTGCCTGAGCCAGAACGTGTGAGGTGACGGCGTCAGTAGACCGCCGACACCTCGTACATCACCGGCTCAAAGCTGCGGCAAAGGTCGTTGAACCGCCGGTTCCACGCGCGCATCTCGTCGCTGCGCAGCATGGCCTGAAAGTCTTCGCGCCGCTCCCATTGCGAGTAATTGGCGATCCGGGTCTGCGCGTCATTCACATGCAGGCCCGCCCCGATGAAACCGGCCTGTTTCGAGATAAACCCGGCATAGGCCTCTTCCAGCGCCTCGAGCAAATCCTGACAGGTGCCGGGGCTAGTCTCGAAGGTGGTGATGACCGTCTGGGCGGGGCTTGGATGGCTGATCGTGGGCATGGGCTCTCCTCCTCTGCCCGGGCCAGTGTGCCAGAAAACCCCATTTCGCCAAAGCCTTCCCTTCGAAGGCCGATCCTGTGGCCACAGCGCGCGGAAACCGGCCTGCAGCGCCAGAAAAGGGGGCGCATTCGTATCGCGGACCTGTTAGGCTCTGCCGCAAAACACCGATCACCGCACGGATAGACCGGAACAGGCATGAGCAGTCCCCGAATTGACGAGACGCTGCGCGAGCAGCTCCTCTCGCGTCCCGACATGATTCTCGACGACCGCGATCTGATGCAGGCGCTCATCGCCTCGAATGAGAGCGCCATGGGCAGCAATATCGTCGACCTGCGCGGGCTGGCGATGGAGCGGCTGGAGACGCGGCTCGATCGCCTCGAAGACACCCACCGCAGCGTCATCGCCGCCGCCTACGAGAATCTCGCGGGCACCAACCAGATCCACCGCGCGATCCTGCGCATGCTGGACCCGGTGGATTTCGAACCTTTCCTGCGCGATCTCAACGGCGAGGTCGCCGCGATCCTGCGCGTCGACGTCATGCGGCTGGTGCTGGAGACCGGCCACCCCGATGACACGCGCACCGTCAGCCGCCTTGGCGATGTTCTGTCGCTCGCCGAGCCGGGCTTTGTCGCCAGCTATCTGACCGAGCGCACCGACGCGCCGCTGCGGCAGGTCACTCTGCGCCAGCTTGGGGCCGGAGACAGCCGCATCTATGGCCCCAAGGCCGACTGGATCCGCTCCGAAGCCTGTCTGCGGCTCGATTTCGGCCCGCGCCGCCTGCCCGGCCTGCTCGTCATGGGCTCGGAAGACAGCAATATGTTCACCCCGCAGCAAGGCACCGATCTTCTGGCTTTCTTCGGCGGCGTCTTCGAGCGCACCATGCGCCGCTGGCTGTCGTGAGCCTCGCGATCACAGCCGCTGCGCGGGACGCGCTCGAGGGATGGCTGGACCATGCCCGCGCGCTGAAGAACGCGTCAGAGAACACCATCACCGCCTATCGCGCCGATGTGGCGGAGTTCATCACCTTCCTCACCCGCCACCACGCCGAGCCGCAGGGGCTGAAACCCCTCGCCCGCGTCACCACGCCCGACATGCGCGCCTTCATGGCGCATCTGCACGCAGGCGGCGCGGCGCCGCGCTCCATGGCGCGCAAGCTGTCGGCGGTAAAGAGCTTCTACCGCTGGCTGGCCGAGCGCGAGGGGTTCGAGCCCACCGCCGTACTCTCCGCCCGCGCCCCGAAGTTCCAGAAGAAACTGCCGCGCCCGCTGACCGAGGATGCCGCCCGCGCGATGATCGACACCGTCGAGATGCAGGCCAGCCAAGGCTGGATCGGCGCCCGCGACGCGGCGGTGATCACGCTGCTCTACGGTTGCGGGCTGCGCATCTCAGAGGCGCTGGGGCTGACCGGCGCCGACTGGCCCTTTGGCGAGTTGCTGCGCATCCTCGGCAAGGGCGGCAAGGAACGCATCGTGCCGGTAATCCCGGTGGCCCGACGCGCGGTCGAGACCTACCTGCAGGTCTGTCCCTTCGAGATCACGCCCGAGAGCCCGATGTTCCGCGGCGCGCGGGGCGGCAAGCTGAACCCGCGCCTCATTCAGGCGGTCACCGAAAAGGCCCGCATGCAGCTCGGCCTGCCCGCCAGCGCCACCCCCCACGCCATGCGCCACAGCTTTGCCACGCATCTGCTTTCTGCGGGTGGCGATCTGCGGGCCATTCAGGAACTTCTGGGCCACGCCTCGCTCTCGACCACGCAGGCCTATACCTCGGTCGACAGCGTGCATCTGATGAAGGTCTATGAGGCGAGCCACCCCAAGGCCCGCTAGCCTATTGCCCCGCCCTCGCTGCGCGCGCAGAACAGGGGCATGACTGGACCTGACACTTCCCTCGAATCGCCGTTCTGGGCCGAAGGCAAGCGCGTGGCCGGGGTCGACGAGGTGGGCCGCGGCCCGCTCGCCGGCCCGGTCGTCGCCGCCGCTGTGATCCTCGATCCTGCGCTGATCCCCGCTGGCCTGAACGACTCCAAGAAACTCACGCTCAAGCGCCGCGAAGCGCTGGAGCCGATCATCCGCGCACAAGCCATGGTAGGGCTCGGCGTCGCCTCGGTGGAGGAGATCGACGAGATCAACATCCTGCAGGCCACCTATCTGGCCATGCGCCGTGCCGTCGCGGCCCTGCCCCAGAAACCCGACCATCTGCTGATCGACGGCAACCGTCTGCCCACCGATCTGCCCTGCCCCGCCACCCCTGTGGTTAAGGGAGATGGTAAGTCTGTGAGTATCTCGGCCGCATCCATCATCGCCAAGACATGGCGCGACGCGCTGATGCGGGACTTGGCGCAACACCACCCGGGCTATGGCTGGGAAACGAACGCTGGGTACGGCTCAAAAAGCCACATGCAGGCGCTCCGAGATTTCGGTGTGACCCCACACCATAGAAGATCCTTCGCCCCCATACACAATATCTTGTATCAAGACGGAAACGTAAGGTCCTGATTTAAAAAAACAAATTGACCCCGATTCGCCATTCCCGCATTTTATCCCCAATCCAAGAGCGCAAAAATGCGCCGGGGCAGAGGCAGAGAATGACAGCGATGACCAAGACAAAGGGCGCAACTGCGCTCCCACTCAACACGATTCTTTCCGGCGACTGCATCGAGCAGATGAACGCCCTGCCGGAGGCGTCGGTGGACCTCATCTTCGCCGATCCGCCGTACAACCTGCAGCTGAAGGGCGATCTGCATCGCCCCGACAACTCGCGGGTCGACGCGGTCGACGATCACTGGGATCAATTCGACAGTTTCGCCGTCTACGACCGGTTCACCCGCGCGTGGCTGAAGGCCGCCAAGCGGCTTCTGAAGCCCAACGGCGCGCTCTGGGTGATAGGCTCCTACCACAACATCTTCCGCGTCGGCGCGGCGCTGCAGGACGAGGGCTACTGGATCCTCAACGACGTCGTGTGGCGCAAATCCAACCCGATGCCGAACTTCCGCGGCAAGCGCTTCACCAACGCCCATGAGACGATGATCTGGGCGTCGAAGAGCGAGGGTGCCAAATACACCTTCAACTACGAGGCGCTGAAGGCGCTGAACGAAGGCGTTCAGATGCGCTCGGATTGGGTTCTGCCGATCTGCAACGGTGGCGAACGCCTCAAGGACGCCAATGGCGACAAGGCGCATCCGACGCAGAAGCCCGCCTCGCTGCTGCACCGCGTGCTGGTCGGCTCGACCAACCCCGGCGATGTGGTGCTCGACCCGTTCTTCGGCACCGGCACCACCGGCGCTGTGGCCAAAATGCTGGGCCGCGATTTCATCGGCATCGAGCGCGAGGAAAGCTACCGCGAAGTGGCGCAGCAGCGCATCGATGCCATCCGCCCGTTCGACCGCTCCTCGCTGGAAGTGACCCGCGCCAAGCGCGCCGAGCCGCGTGTGCCCTTCGGCCAAGTGGTCGAGCGCGGCATGCTCAGCCCCGGCGAACTGCTGGTCTCCTCCTCCGGCAAAAGCGCCAAGGTCCGTGCCGACGGCACGCTGGTGGGCGACACCGTGAAGGGCTCGATCCATCAGGTCGGCGCCCAGCTCGAGGGGGCCCCCTCGTGCAACGGCTGGACCTACTGGCACTTCAAGCGCGAGGGAAAACTGGTGCCGATCGACGAGCTGCGGCAGCAAATCCGCGCCGAGATGGCCGACCGAGCCAACTGAGTTTCCGAGATACCATAAAGGTTTGACGACCGCCGGTGCCTGCTGCGGCAGGCACGACCTGGCCCCGCCTGCGCTTCTGCGCGGCGGGGCATTTTTCGTCCGGTCCCGCGCATTGGCTGCAGGAAAATCGCATCAATCCGCGCGATCTCGAAGAGTTTGTTTACCCCACGCTGATAGCGAAGACCCGTCCGGCGCGACGCGCCATGTCTTGACGGGAATGGGTGATGAGCAGGTTTTCGATCCGCGTACAGTTGCTGATCCTCGGATCAGCCTTCATGTTCCTGACACTGGCGGTCGCCATCGCCTCATGGCTCATTCAGGCGCGCATGTCAGACAGCCTCGATTTCGGCAATGATCTCAGGCGGCAGACCTCGGTGCTGATGGCGGCGCAGGGGCGGATCGATCATGCCGGCACGGCGATTCTGCATTTCGAACACAGCGGCACCGAACCGCTGGACGATTTGCGGGCCGATCTCTTGTCACTGCAAACACTTATCGACGATTCCAGCAGCGCGTTCCTCGCCCCGGATTTGCGCGAAGCGCGCCGACCGGAGATGCTCACGCGGCTGCAGACGGTGGCATCTACCGCCACCTCGCTGGTGCCCCAGATCGACACGCTGACCATCCCCGGCTTCACCATTTTCGAGCGGGATACCCATATCAGCACCGTCCTTCTTCCCGCGCTCGACAAGGCGCGCACAGAGATCAGTGAGATGCGCGATGCGCTGCGTACGCAGGCCGAGCGAGCAGACAGCATGGCGCGGACCGCGATGGATACAGGCTTCCTGCTGCTGATCGGCGCGAATGGTCTCGCCGTGACCCTGTCGCTGATCTGCGTCGTGGTCTTTGGCAAACTGCTCGCGCGCCCCTTCCAAACCGCTGCCCGCAGCGTCGAGCGCATTGCCCAGCAAGACTTCGAGACCGAGATCGAAGGGCTTGACCGCGGCGACGAGGCTGGGTCCATCGCCCGCAACCTCGAGGCGCTGCGCGACCGCCTGCAGCAGGCCGAAGCCGACCGTGCCGAGGAACAGGCCGCCAACGACCAGAGGCTCGCGCTTTTCAGCGCCCTTGGTGACGCCATGGGCGGGCTGACCCGCGGCGAGACGGACCATAGGCTCGACGCGACCGACTGGCGTCTCTTGGGCGACAGCGCCGTGCGCCTGTGCGAGAATTTCAATGCGCTTGCACAGGGCATCAGCAGCCTTGTCGCCTCGCTGCGCGCCTCCACCGACACGGTCCAGCGCAACTCTCAGGAACTCTCTTCCATGTCGCGGGAAATGTCCCGTCGATCCGAGGTACAGGCCGCCACGCTCGAGGAGTCCGCCGCCGCACTAGAGCAGCTCTCGTCCAGCGTACGCGCCGCCGCAGAGCGTGCCGAAGATGCCGACCGCCGCGTGGGCGAAGGACGCCGCCGCGCCGAGGAAGGCGGCGCCGTAATGGAAAAGGCGCTGACGGCCATGGGCTCCATCGCCGCCTCTTCCGACCAGATCACCCAGATCATCGGTGTGATCGACGACATCGCCTTCCAGACCAATCTTCTGGCGCTCAACGCGGGCGTCGAAGCGGCCCGTGCCGGAGAGTCGGGCAAAGGCTTCTCGGTCGTCGCCTCAGAGGTCCGCTCTCTGGCACAGCGCGCCTCGGAGTTGGCGAGAGAGATCAAAGCGCTGGTGTCCAACAGCTCGCAGCAGGTGAAGGATGGCGGGCAATTGGTGGAACAGACGGGCACCGCGCTCTCGGACATCGTGCGCAATGTCAGCGAGGTTTCTGATCTGGTCGCCGAGATTGCCACCGCCGCCAAGGAGCAAGCGGCAGGACTTCAGGAAATCAACGTGGGCGTGGCCGAACTGGACAAGGTCACGCAACAGAACGCCGCGATGGTCGGCGAGACCAGCACCGCAAGCGACCAACTCAGCAGCGAAGCGGAACGCCTCTCCACGCAGCTCAATCGCTTTATGGGCGTCGAAGCTGCGGAAACTCAAGATGTCACACCAGTGGCCGCGCCCATCGAAAGCTTCGAGCCTGCGCCGCCTTCGGTTCCGGCTGCCCAATCCCAGCCCGCGCCGAAGCGCGCCGTCGCGGGCGATGACGTAAGCTGGGAAGAGTTCTAACGCGGGGGCTTCTTGCGCGTCTCCGCGGCCCGGGCTGAGCAGCTCTGACGCCCCCGTCCCTCAACTGCGTGGCCCGCCTGACACCACAGGCAAAAGCGACTGCGCCAGAGGCAGTGGCAGTGGCAGAGGCGGAGGCGGAGGCGCCCAGATCAGCCGATCTGACCGCGATTGGTGCCGATCTGACCACGGTGCAGCAAGAGGTGATCAAGGATGACACAGGCCATCATCGCCTCGCCTACCGGCACCGCGCGAATGCCGACGCAGGGATCGTGGCGGCCCTTGGTGACGATGTCGGTTTCCTCGCCGTCCACCGTCAGCGTCTTGCGCGGCGTCAGGATCGAAGACGTCGGCTTCACCGCGAAACGCACCACCACGTCCTGGCCGGTGGAAATCCCGCCCAGCACGCCGCCCGCGTGGTTCGAACTGTATACCGGCCCATCCGGCCCCATGGTGATCTCGTCGGCATTGGCAGAGCCGGTCAGCGCCGCCGCAGCCATGCCTTCGCCGATTTCCACACCCTTCACCGCGTTGATCGACATCATCGCCGCCGCCAGATCAGTGTCGAGCTTGCCGTAAATCGGCGCGCCCAGCCCCGCGGGGACGCCGCGCGCGACCACCTCGATCACCGCGCCGACGCTGTCGCCGGACTTGCGCAGGCCGTCGAGATAATCCGCCCAGCCCTCGGCGGTTTCGGCATCGGGGCACCAGAACGGGTTGCGGGCGATCTCGTCCCAGTCAAAGCGCGAGCGGTCGATCGCCTGCGGGCCCATCTGCACCATGTAGCCAGTGATCGACACGCTCGGCGCCAGCTCGGCCAGCGCCGCCCGCGCCAGACCGCCCGCAGCCACCCGCGCCGCCGTCTCGCGCGCCGAAGAACGCCCGCCGCCGCGGTAATCGCGGATGCCGTACTTCTGGTGATAGGTGATGTCGGCGTGCCCGGGGCGGAACTTGGCCGCGATCTCGGAGTAATCCTTGGACCGCTGGTCGGTGTTCTCGATCATCAGCTGCACCGGCGTGCCCGTGGTCTGCCCTTCGAAGACGCCGGAGAGGATTTTCACCGCGTCGGGCTCGCGCCGCTGGGTGGTGTATTTGTTCTGGCCCGGCTTGCGCAGGTCCATCCAGTGCTGAAGCGCGGCCTCGTCGATCTTCACACCCGGCGGGCAGCCATCCACCGTCGCGCCAAGCGCCGGGCCATGGCTTTCGCCCCATGTGGTCACACGGAAGAGATGGCCGAAAGTGTTGAGGCTCATGGGGATGTCTCCTGTGTCGGGCCGCGGGGTCTGCTCGCCAAGCCTGTTAGGCCAGCGCGGCCCCTGTCTCAAGGAATTTCCGCAACAAACAGCGACACGGGACGACACCGGACGACACTGGACGACGCGGGGCACCGCGCGCAATTCCCTTGTCAGAGGCCCCGCCCCCGGCTAGGTCTTGCGCTACCTCGGGGTGCCGCGCGATCCGCGCCGGCTGAGATGCGACCCACGCGAACCCGTTGAACCTGACCCGGTTAACACCGGCGGAGGGAAGGTCACGGCCCAAGGCCCCGCGCGCCCCGGCCCATCTTGCCCTCTCGCCGCAAATTTGGAGGATGCCATGAAGGCCATCAGTTTTGCAGCGGGATGTCTCTTTGCCAGCACGGCGCTGGCGCAAGAGCCCGTTCTGACCGTCTACGCAGGCGATTACGTCGTCTCGGAATGGGGCCCCGGCCCAAAGATCGAAGAGATGTTCGAAGCGCGCTGCGGCTGCGATCTGCAGTTCAAACCCGGCGACCTGCTGCCGCGTCTGCTGCTCGAAGGTGATCAGACCGAGGCCGATGTGGTCTTTGGCCTCAACACCGATGTGACCAAGAAGGCCCGCGAAAGCGGCCTCTTCGCGCCGCATGGCGTGGACCTCTCGCCGCTCACCCTGCCGATCGACTGGACCGACGACACCTTCCTTCCCTACAACTACGGCGAGACGGCCTTCATCTACGACACCACCCGCCTGTCCGAGCCGCCCACCAGCTTTGCCGAGCTGCTCGACGCGCCGGATGATCTGAAGATCGTCATTCAGGACCCGCGCAGTTCGATCTCGGGCCTCGCGATGGCGCTCTGGGCCCAAGCGGTGTTTGGCGATGGGGCCGAGGACGCATGGCGCAAGCTGGCGCCGAAGATCCTCACCGTCACCAAGGGCTGGTCGGAAAGCTACGGCCTTTTCACCGATGGCGAGGCCGACATGGTGCTGAGCTACACCACCTCGCCCGCCTATCACATCATCGCCGAGGACGATCACACCAAGAAGGCGCTGATCTTCCCCGAGGGCAATTATTTCATGGTCGAACTGGCCGCAAAGGTCGCCACCACCGATCAGCCGGAGCTGGCGCAGGACTTCATGGATTTCATCCTGACGCCCGAGTTCCAGCAGATGATCGCGACCGGCAACTGGTCCTTCCCCGCCGCCCTGCCGCATGAGGACTGGCCCGAAGGGTTCAAGGAGCTCGAACTGCCAAGCAAGGTGCTGTTCTACTCCGAGGACGAGGCCGCCGCGCTGCGGGATGAGGCGATCGAGGCATGGCGTCGCGGCCTCTCGCAATAATCGCGGCGCTTGCCGCGGGCGGGCTGGTGCTGGCACTGGTGCTGGGCCCGGTCGCGGCGGTGCTGGCGCGGGCTGGTGGCTGGGGCAGCCTTGGCCCCGGCGACTGGCAGGCGTTGCGCTTCACACTCTGGCAGGCCTGTCTTTCGGCACTGTTCTCGGTCGCGCTGGCGATCCCGGTTGCCCGCGCGCTGGCACGACGGCGCTTTCCGGGGCGCGGGCTGCTGATCTCGCTTCTGGGTGCGCCGTTCATCCTGCCGACGATCGTGGCGGTGCTGGGGCTGCTGGCGGTCTTCGGCCAGAACGGCATGGTCAACGCGGCGCTGCGGGCGGTCGGACTGCCCGGCTTCAGCATCTACGGCCTGCATGGCGTTGTGCTGGCGCATGTGTTCTTCAACCTGCCGTTGGCGACCCGGCTGCTGCTGCAGGGCTGGCTGGCGATCCCCGCCGAACGCTTTCGCCTCGCCGCCTCGCTGGGGCTCTCGCCATGGGCGATGCTGCGCACCCTCGAGGCGCCCATGGTGCTGCGCATCGCGCCCGGGGCCTTCGCGGTGATCTTCGTGATCTGCCTGTCGAGCTTTGCGGTGGCGCTGACGCTGGGCGGCGGCCCGCGCGCCACCACCGTCGAGCTGGCGATCTATCAGGCGGTGCGCTTTGATTTCGACCTCGGCCGCGCGGCGCTGCTCTCGGTGATCCAGCTGGCGCTGGCACTGGCGGCGGGGCTGGTGGCGCTGCGGCTTGGCACCGGCGGCGGCTTTGGTGCGGGACTCGACAGGATGGTGACCCGCTGGGACGGGCGTGCGGGGCTCTCCCGGGCGGCGGACATCGCGTGGATCGCCCTCGCCGCGCTCTTCCTGCTGACGCCGCTCGGCATGGTGGTGGCGCGCGGCCTGCCCGGGCTGCTGCAACTGGGCGCCAGCAGCTGGGAGGCAGCGTGGAATTCACTGACCGTGGCGCTGGCCTCGACGCTCCTGTGCCTGCTCTGGGCGCTGCCGCTATCCACTCGCTGGGGCGAGTGGCTGGGGCTCGTGGGCATCGCCGTCTCGCCGCTGGTGCTGGGCACCGGCCTCTTCCTGATCGTCCGCCCCTTCGCCAACCCGCTGTCGCTGGCACTGCCCGTCACCACCTTGGTGAACGCGCTGGTCGCCCTGCCCTTCGCGCTGCGCATCCTGCGGCCAGAAGCCGAAGCTGTGCGTACCGACTACGCACGGCTGGCGCAGGCGCTGGGGCTGACCCCGCTCGCGTGGCTGCGCCTTGTGCTGCTGCCGCGGCTCCGCCGACCGCTGGGCTTTGCCGCCGGGCTCACCGCCGCGCTGTCGATCGGCGATCTCGGCGTCATCGCCCTGTTCGCCGATCCCGACCGCGCGACGCTGCCGCTGCAGGTCTACCGACTAATGGGCTCTTACCAGATGCAAGCGGCAGCGGGCGCGGCGCTGTTGCTGCTGCTTTTCAGCTTCGGGGCCTTCTGGCTCTGCGACCGGGGAGGCCGCGCCAATGCTGACACTTGAGGCCCTGCGCTACACCGAGGGCGACTACAACCTTTCGGCCGACCTGTCGCTGCCGCCCGCACGGCGCGTGGCAATCATCGGCCCCTCGGGCGCGGGCAAGTCGACGCTGCTTGACCTGATTGCCGGGTTCCTCGCGCCCAAGGCGGGCCGCCTGCTCTGGCAGGGCCAGGACATCACCGCCTCGCCGCCCGACAAGCGCCCCGTGGCCATGCTCTTTCAAGAGAACAACCTCTTCCCGCACCTGAGCCTCGCGCGCAATCTGGGGCTGGCGCTGCGCCCCGGCGGCGGGCGGCTGACCGCAGACGAGCGCCGCAAGGTCGACGAAGCGCTGGAGCGCGTCGGCCTCGGCGGGCTCGCGGCGCGCAAGCCCGGCGCGCTGTCAGGCGGGCAGCAGAGCCGTGCCGCGCTGGCGCGCGTGCTGCTTCAGGCGCGGCCGATCCTCGCGCTGGACGAGCCCTTCGCCGCGCTCGGG
Source organism: Salipiger sp. ABN3_019 (assembly GCF_056158605.1). NCBI lineage: Bacteria > Pseudomonadati > Pseudomonadota > Alphaproteobacteria > Rhodobacterales > Roseobacteraceae > Salipiger > Salipiger sp. ABN3_019. The sequence continues at coordinate 1,114,406 of NZ_JBSWTP010000009.1, read as the reverse complement.
CCCGCGCTGAAGGCGCAGATGCTGGATCTGGTGCAGGAGGTGGCGGGCGAGCTGGGCGCGCTGGTGCTGCTGGTCAGCCACGACCCGCAGGACGCCCGCCGCTTCGCCGAAGAGACGGTGTTCGTGGCGGATGGCGTGGCGCATCCTCCGGTGCAAACGGACGAATTGTTCGACGCCCCGCCAGAGGCGCTGCGGGCCTATCTCGGGCTTTAGCGCAGCGCGAGCCGAGCGAGTGCCCCAAAGCAAAAGGCCCCGCCAGCCAGCGGAGCCTTTCCATTCACATCAAGCGAAGATCACTCCGCCTTGTGCTTGAGCGGGCGCCAGATGCGCTTGTTGGTCAGATAGAGCAGCACCGACAGCAGCGTCAGGAAGATCACCCCGGCAAAGCCCGCCTGCTTGCGCGCCATCATCTTCGGCTCGGCGGTCCACATCAGGAAGGCCGCAACGTCCTGCGCCTCGTGATGCAGCTCGTTCGAGTGACCATCGGCAAACTCCACATCCTCGCCCACCAACGGCGGGGCCATGGCGATCCAGCCGGTCGAGAAGGCGGTGTTCTCGTAGAAGGTGGTGCCGGCCTCGACCTTCTCCTCGCCGGTGTAGCCGGTGAGCAGCGAGGCGATGTATTCGGCGCCGCCCATGCCGTTGAAGAGCTGCGACAGGCCGGTGCCGTACGGGCCGTGGAAGCCTGCACGCGCCTTGGCCATCAGCGACAGGTCGGGGGCGCCGACGCCATCGTTGACCGGGAAGTGGTCGGTGGGAATTGCCGGACGGTAGTCGTCCAGCTCTTCGTCGAACACTTCGAAGTTCTGCGCCGCATAGGCACGCACCTGATCTTCGGGCAGGCCGGGGCCACCCTCGTCGCCCAGAGTGCGCAGCGGCACGTAGCGCAGGCCGTGACAGGCCGAGCAGACCTCTGTGTAGACCTGCAGACCGCGCTGCAGCTGGGCCTGATCATAGGCGCCGAAGGGACCTTCGAAGGAGAACGAGAAGTCCTCGACGTGTCCACCCTCACCGGCAGCAAAGGCGCTGCCGGATGCCAGACCTAGGGCCGTGACGGCGGAAAGGGCAAGTTTCTTGAACATGACTCTTGGGTCCTTTCTCTTACTCGGCCGGGGCGGACGAAGTCGCGCCCTTGTCCGAGGACTTGCCGTAATGCGCCTCGAAGTCTTCCTCGATGGTCGCGGGCTGCGGCAGCGGCTTCTCGATCACGCCCAGAAGCGGCAGGATCACGAAGAAATAGCCGAACCAATAAGCCGCCCCGATCAGCGAGAAGCTGGCGTAGGGCTCTTCCGCGGGCATGGCGCCAAGCCACATCAGCGCGATGAAGTCGATCACCAGCAGCCAGAACCACCACTTAAACTGCGGGCGGTACTTGCCCGAGCGCACCGAGGAGGTGTCGAGCCAGGGGGCCAGCGCCATCGCGATGATCGCACCGAACATCGCCAGCACGCCGAAGAACTTCGCATCGACGATACCGCCGGTGATGAAGGAGGCGATCTGAACGACCCAGACTTCCGAGGTGAAGGCACGCAGGATCGCGTAGAACGGCAGGAAGTACCATTCCGGCACGATGTGCGCGGGCGTCGCCAGCGGGTTGGCCTCGATGTAGTTGTCGGGGTGGCCAAGGTAGTTCGGCATGAAGCCGACGATGGCGAAGAACACGGCAAGGATCACCGCCAGAGCGAAGAGGTCCTTGATCACGTAATACGGCCAGAACGGCACGGTGTCCTTCTCGGCATCCGCCTTCGAGGTGCGGCGAACCTCAACACCCGTGGGGTTGTTGTTGCCGGTGGTGTGGAAGGCCCAGATGTGCACCGCCACCAGCGCCGCGATGACGAAGGGCAGCAGGTAGTGCAGCGAGAAGAAGCGGTTCAGCGTGGCGTTGTCGACCGCCGGTCCACCCAGAAGCCAAGTCTGGATCGCCTCGCCGATGAAGGGGATCGCGCCGAACAGGCCGGTGATCACCGTCGCGCCCCAGAAGGACATCTGTCCCCACGGCAGCACGTAGCCCATGAAGGCGGTGCCCATCATCGCGAGGTAGATCAGCATGCCGATGATCCAGGTGATCTCGCGCGGGGCCTTGTACGAGCCGTAGTAGAGCCCGCGGAAGATATGCGCATAGACCGCCACAAAGAACAGCGACGCGCCGTTCATGTGCAGGTAGCGCAGCATGTAGCCGCCGTTCACGTCGCGCATGATATGCTCGATCGACGCGAAGGCCATGTCCACATGCGGCGTGTAATGCATCACCAGCACGATGCCGGTGATGATCTGCAGCGCCAGACAGAAGGTCAGGATGATCCCCCAGATCCACATCCAGTTCAAATTCTTGGGTGTGGGGATCATGATGGTGTCGTAAAGCAGACCGACGATGGGCAGGCGCTTGTGCACCCAGCGTTCGCCGCCGGTCTTCGGTTCGTAGTGATCGTGCGGAATTCCAGACATGAGCGCCTCCCCTTAGCCCAGCAGGATCGTGGTTTCTTCCACGAAGGAAGCCACGGGAACGTGAAGGTTCTGCGGCGCCGGGCCCTTGCGAATGCGTCCGGCCGTGTCGTAGTGCGAACCATGGCAGGGGCAGAACCAGCCTCCGACGCCGCCCGCAGTATACTCGCCCGCATTGCCCAGAGGCACACATCCCAGATGCGTACACACGCCCATCATGACCAGCCACTCCCCTGCCTCGTCAAGGGTGCGGTTCTCGTCAGTGGCGTCTGCACCGGCGGCGATATTCTCGTTCCTGGCTTCGGCATCGACGAGTTGGTCCATGGTGACCGAGCGGGCTTCCTCAATTTCCGCTTCGGTCCGGCGCCGGATGAACACCGGTTTGCCGAGCCATTTGACCGTAAGCTGACTGCCGGACTCCACCCCGGACACGTCAACACGGATGGTGCTCAACGCACGGACGTCCGCCGACGGGTTCATCTGGTTGACCAGCGGCCAGACGGCCGCGCCAGTGGCGACTACGCCGGCACCGCCGGTGGCATAGAAGAGAAAATCTCTTCTGGTGCCTTCGTGATCTTCTGCTTGTGACACGGGGTCTTCTCCATTCCTCAGAGGCCGGTTTCGCGGCCGGCCGACACGCAGATAAGGCCGCGCAAGAACGCAGCATTTCCATAGGCTGTATTATCGGCCCGCCCATCGTCCGTAAAGCAAACATAACAGTCACATCCATCAGAGTGCCGATGTGTCGCGGTTGAAACCCTGCCACAGCGGAAGATATTAGCCAGTTAAGAGATGTTCCCCAAAATGGAGGCAAGGCCATGAAAGCCCTGATTCTGCCCACCACGCTGCTTGGTCTCGGCCTCGCCGCACCCGCCTTCGCGCAAGACTTCGAAGCCTCGGTCTATACCGGCTGGCAAACCGCGCCGCACAGCCGCATCACCGGCGAGTATCCCGGCACCGGTGCCGATTTCGACGAGCTGATCGGCTGGGAAGGCAAATCCTTCGAGATGCCCCCCTACTGGGGTCTGCGCGGCACTTGGTGGCAAAACGACACCTTTGGCTGGGCGCTCGAATTCACCCACGCCAAGGTCTATGCCAATGAGGACGACCGCGACGATGCCGGCTTCTCGACGCTGGAGTTCACCGACGGCATCAACATCCTGACCGTCAACGCGATGCGCCGCTGGCCCGAGCAGTGGGGCAAGCTGACCCCCTTCGCCGGTGCAGGTCTTGGTGTTGCGGTGCCGCACGTCGAAGTGGCCACCACCGGTGGCACGGATGATACCTTCGAGTATCAGTACACCGGCCCCGCCGCGCGCCTGCTTGCTGGCGTGAGCTATCCGATCAACGACACATGGTCGGTCTACGGCGAGTATCAGTTCACCTACTCGTGGAACGAGGCCGATCTCGACGAGGGCGGCACGCTGAAGACCGACATCAAGACCAATGCGCTGAACGTCGGCCTGTCGATGAAGTTCTGATCGGCGCCATGCCATCGCGGAAACGACAAAGCGCTCCCCTCGGGGAGCGCTTTTGCTTTGGGGTGGCACCGGGGCCGGAAGAGCCGCATTAGCGCTTCTTCACGAACTCGGTGCGCAGGACCAGACCCTTGATCGTGTCGTGGCGACAGTCGATCTCTTCGGGATTTTCGGTGAGCCGGATCGAACGGATCACCGTGCCCTGCTTCAGCGTCTGCCCCGCGCCCTTCACCTTCAAGTCCTTGACCAGCACCACCTGATCGCCATCGGCCAGCAGGTTGCCCGCGGCGTCACGCACCTCGACCACCGCAGCCGCAGCCACCTCGGAGGCGGGCTTCCACTCGCCGCTGGCCTCGTCATAGACCCACTCTTCGTCTGTGGCCATCTTGGCCTCCCTGCTCAGTCCCGCTCAGTCGGGCGCGCTGCCGCGCATACGTTTCTTCGGAAGCATGATCACCACCGCCACCAGATAGGCCGCACAGAAGAGCGCGAGAGTGATCCATGCGTAGGTCAGCACCGCGGCGCCGACAAATGCCACACCGACCAGCACGTATTTGACGTTCTGGCGCGAGATGCGCGTGGTCTTGAACGACCACGTGGGCACGCGGCTGATCATCGCCAGCCCGGCCAGCACCAGCCAGCCCGCCAGCACCAGATCGGGGAACATCGGCCCGGCACCGAGCCCGAAGCTCAGATACATCGGCAGCATCGCCAGAAGCGCCCCCGCCGGAGAGGGCACGCCGGTGAAATAAGCGTTGTCGTGATCCTTGTCCTCGGACTTGCGCATCACGTTGAACCGCGCAAGGCGCACCACCGCGCAAACCGCAAACACCAGCACCGCGATCCAGCCGAAGCTGCGGCTGTCTTCCAGCGCCCAAGTGTACAGCAGCATCCCCGGCGCCACGCCGAAGTTGAGGAAATCGGCGAGGCTGTCGAGTTCGGCGCCCATGCCGCTCTCCGACTTCAGCGCCCGCGCCAAACGTCCGTCCAGCCCGTCGAGCACCGCCGCCAGTAGGATCAGCTGCACCGCCAGTTCGTAAGACCCCTGCAGACCGAAGCGGATCGCGGTGAGACCGGCGCAGATGGCCACCACGGTCAGCACGTTCGGCAGCAGTTGGATCAGCGTCACCTTCTCGGCGGCGCGGACCTTCGGATCCTCTGTCGGCTTCTGATCATTCATTCAGGGGCTCCCCAAGGTCGGCAATGACGCTCTCGCCCGCGATCATGGTCTGGCCGATGGCAACCTGCGGCTCCACCCCCTCGGGCAGATAGACGTCCAGACGCGAGCCGAAGCGAATAAGACCAAACCGATCGCCACGGTTCAGCCGGTCGCCTTCCTTCACCCACCACATGATACGCCGCGCCACAAGCCCGGCGATCTGCACCACGGCGATCTCGCGCCCGTCTTCAAGGCGGATGCGCAGCGCATTGCGCTCGTTGTCCACCGAGGCTTTGTCGAGCGAGGCGTTGAGGAACTTGCCGGGGCGATAAGCCACCGAGACGATCTCGCCCGTCGCCGGGGTGCGGTTCACATGGCAGTTGAACACCGACATGAAGACCGACACGCGGGTCAGCGGCACGTCGGGCATGCCCAGCTCGGCCGGCGGCACGGCGGGCTCGATCAGCGACACCACGCCATCGGCGGGCGAGACCAGCAGGCCGGGGCGCTGCGGCACCACGCGCTCGGGGTCGCGGAAGAAGTAATAGCACCAGACGGTGAGGCCGACGCCGATCCAGCCCAGCGGGTCCCAGATCAGGAAAAGCACCACGGTGATCGCGGCAAAGATGCCGACGAACTTGCGTCCCTCGGGGTGCATCGGTTTGATGAACGTGTCGCGCATCCGCATGGGGAGGCTCCCTCTTGGCTGGGATTTCGGGGGTGCAGGCAGCTAAGCGCAAGCGCGCCCGCGTGCAAGCCCTTTGGCAACCCAAGCCCTTTGGCAGCCACCGGGCGCACGGTCAGGCGAGGCTGGCGCGGTCAGGCCTCGGCGGCCATCGGGTCGGTCGCCTGCATGGCGGACCGCTGGGAAAACGCGTCATACCATTCGGCCAGCGCCTCGCGCCCGACGCGCCACTTGCGGGCGTCATGGCGGAAATCGAGATACCCCAGCGCGCAGGCGACCGAGATATGCCCCATGTCCACGCGCCCGGCGAGATGGCTCATCCAGCGCGTATTGAGCGCGTCGAGCGCGCGGCTCACCTTGCTCCACTGGCCTTCGATCCATTCCATCGACACCTGCTCACGCGGGCGGAAGCGTTCCTCGTAGATGATCAGCACGGCGGCATCCATGATCCCGTCGCCAGTGGCCTCAAGCGTCAGCGTGTCCCAGATGCGGCTTTCAGGATAAAGCCCGGCCTCGGCGCGGGCATCGAGAAAGCGGCAGATCACCCGGCTGTCGTAAAGCGTCGGCCCGTCGGCACGCACCAGAGCGGGGATCTTGCCCACCGGGTTGGCCGAGACCAGCGCGGGATCAGGCGTCAGCGGAGAGGCGGTGACCTGCACCATCTCGACATCCTCGTACTGGCCGGTTTCATGCAGCGTCACCAGCACCTTACGGACAAAGGGGGACGGTCCGGCCTGCAGCAGTTTCATCGCAGATCTCCTTGCGCGGTTCTCGACCCGGAGCCTAGCGCGCTGGCCGCGAAAGGAAAATGGCGAAGGCGGCGATGCGCCGAAATGCCCACCGCCCTTGGCCGAGACGCCCCATCGCCAAGGGCGCATCAAACGCAAAACGGGGAGCCGAAGCCCCCCGCCTGCTGCCCGAAGGCAGACGTCCAAATGGACCGGCAGATTACATCATGCCGCCCATGCCGCCCATGCCGCCCATGTCGGGCATGCCGCCGGCCGGCGCATCTTTTTGCGGCTTGTCCGCCACCATCGCTTCGGTGGTGATCAGCAGGCCAGCAACCGAAGCTGCATCTTCCAGTGCGGTACGCACGACCTTCGCGGGGTCGATCACGCCGAACGAGAACATGTCGCCATATTCGTCGGTCTGAGCGTTGTAGCCGAACTTCAGGTCTTCCGATTCACGCACTTTGCCTGCGACGACCGAGCCGTCGACACCGGCGTTCTCGGCGATCTGGCGCAGCGGAGCTTCCAGAGCCTTACGCACGATGGCGATACCGGCGTTCTGGTCGGAGTTCTCGCCAACCAGACCTTCGAGGGTCTTGGCGCCCTGCACCAGAGCGGTGCCGCCGCCGACGACGATGCCTTCCTGCACGGCTGCGCGGGTGGCGTTCAGAGCGTCGTCCACACGGTCCTTGCGCTCTTTCACTTCCACTTCGGTCATACCGCCGACGCGGATGACAGCAACACCGCCTGCCAGTTTGGCAACGCGTTCCTGCAGCTTCTCGCGGTCGTAGTCCGAGGTGGTTTCCTCGATCTGGGTGCGGATCTGAGCGACGCGCGCTTCGATCTCGGCTTTCTCACCGTGGCCGTCGACGATGGTGGTCTCGTCTTTGGTGATGTTCACGGTCTTGGCGGTGCCAAGCATGTCCATGGTCACCGACTCGAGCTTCATGCCGAGGTCTTCCGAGATCACCTGGCCGCCGGTCAGGATCGCGATGTCCTGCAGCATGGCCTTGCGACGGTCGCCGAAGCCCGGTGCTTTCACGGCTGCGATCTTCAGGCCGCCGCGCAGCTTGTTGACCACGAGGGTCGCCAGCGCTTCGCCTTCGACGTCTTCAGCAATGATCAGCAGCGGCTTCTGCGACTGGATCACCTGCTCGAGCAGCGGAACCAGCGGCTGCAGCGACGAGAGTTTCTTCTCGTGCAGCAGGATCATGCAGTCGTCGAGCTCCGCGATCATCTTGTCGGCGTTGGTCACGAAGTACGGCGACAGGTAGCCGCGGTCGAACTGCATGCCTTCAACGACGGTGGTCTCGGTCTCGAGGCCTTTGTTCTCTTCGACGGTGATGACACCCTCGTTGCCGACCTTCTGCATCGCGTCTGCGATCTGACGGCCGATTTCGGCTTCGCCGTTCGCCGAGATGGTGCCGACCTGAGCAACTTCGTTGCTGTCGTTGACCGGGCGTGCAGCTGCCTTGATGGCTTCGACGACTTTGGCGGTTGCCAGGTCGATGCCGCGCTTGAGGTCCATCGGGTTCATGCCAGCGGAGACGGCTTTGACGCCCTCTTTCACGATGGCCTGAGCCAGAACGGTCGCGGTGGTGGTGCCGTCACCGGCTTCGTCGTTGGTGCGGGAAGCGACTTCCTTCACCATCTGCGCGCCCATGTTCTCGAACTTGTCTTCCAGTTCGATTTCCTTGGCCACGGACACACCGTCTTTGGTGATGCGCGGTGCGCCGAACGACTTGTCGAGCACAACGTTGCGGCCTTTCGGGCCGAGGGTCACCTTCACCGCGTCGGCGAGGATGTTCACGCCTTTCAGCATGCGCGAGCGGGCGTCGGTATCGAACTTCACGTCCTTTGCAGACATCTGCGAGTTCTCCTAAATCTGTATTGAGGTCAGGCGTATCGGGCCCGCAGGCCCGGAGCGATCAGCGGATCAGGCCGCCTCGGTGATGCCGAGGATGTCCGATTCCTTCATGATCAGCAGCTCTTCGCCGTCGATCGACACTTCGGTGCCGGACCATTTGCCGAACAGCACGCGGTCGCCGGATTTCACGGCCATCGCGATGAGCTCGCCGGAATCCTTGCGGGCGCCTTCGCCGCAGGCAACGATCACGCCCTCAGCGGGCTTCTCTTTTGCGCTGTCGGGGATGATCAGACCGCCCTTGGTCTTTTCGTCGCTCTCAACGCGGCGAACCAGCACGCGGTCGTGAAGCGGTTTGAATGCCATCTTCGAGTCTCCATAGCTCAAAGGTTGTCCCTGTAGGCCCCCGCTGATAGCCAGACGGCGTCTGACCCGAGAGCCATTAGCACTCACCCTTGTGGAGTGCTAACGACGCATAGCTAGGCAGGCCCACGTTTTGAGTCAACACTCCCGTCCGAGAAAATTTCATGACACCCGGCAGAGCGTATCGACCCGCGCCCGAGACATGTGCACGGCCCGGCGCCCTCGCAAGGCAAGCCACGCAGGCCATGGCATATCTCCGCCGAATGTGGTGACCTGACTGAGATCACAGAATCGAGACCCACATGGCCATTCCCTACGCGCCGATCTCGGCGCCCTCCCCGCTGCAGCAGCCGCCGCACGACAATACCCGTGGCTTCCTGTTCATGGCGCTTGGCTTTTTCGGCTTCGGCATCACCGACATGCTGGCCAAATTGCTGACCGAACATCTGCCGCTGATGCAGGTGATCTGGTTCCGGCAGTCGGGCCTGTTCATCGGGGTCATGGTCCTGCTGATGATGCGCGGCAGCCATATCCTGCGCACGCCGCACCCGGTCCTGCAGATGCTCCGAGGCGTGATCGCTCTGAGCTCGGCCGCCTGTTTCATCATGTCGCTGCGGTTTGTCGGACTGGCCGATGCCACCGCGGTGACCTTCACCGCGCCGTTCATCGTCACCGTCTTCGGCGCGCTCCTGCTCAAAGAGCCGGTGGGGCCGCGCCGCTGGGCCGCGGTGATCACGGGCTTCATCGGGGTGCTGGTGGTGATCCGACCGGGCATGGGCGTCTTTCACCCGGCCATCGGCTTTGCCTTCATCGCGGCGCTCTTCTTTGCCGCCCGGCAGCTTCTGTCGCGTTACCTCAGCGGTGCGGACAGCATCGCCACGACGGTCAGCTACACCTCCCTCACCTCGTTCCTGCTGTGCTCGGTGCCGCTGGTCTTCATCTGGCAGACCCCGCCCAGCCTTGGCGTCTGGGCCATGTGCCTGATCATCGCCGCGACGGCGGGCCTTGGCGAGTTCCTGATCATCCGCGGGCTCGACGTCGGTCAGGCCGTGGTGATGGCCCCGGTGCAATACACGATGATCATCTGGAGCACGCTCTACGGCTTCCTCGTCTTCGCCGATCTGCCCGATCTTTGGACCTTCGTCGGCTGCGGGATCATCATCGCCTCGGGTCTCTACACGCTCTACCGAGAGCGCGTGCTGGCCAAGCGCGCGAAACGCGCCGCCGCCGCACAGGCAGAACTGCAAGCCACGCCAAGCGAGGCCTAAGCAGACGGCCCGAGGAGAGGCGTCACTCCGCCGCCTCGTCCTCCCAACTGCCCGCCCAATGCACCAGCCCCTCGCGTCCCGCGTCGGTCAGATCGTAGACCCCCACGCGCACGCGGGTGAACCAGCCATAGTGATTGTCGGCCATCAGCCGCGTCGCCACTTTGACCCCGGTCGCCGCCGCCACATCCCTGCCGCGGCTCTCGCCCGCCTCGATCAGGAACGCCGCACAGCGCAGCGCGTCCTGCCGGTAGCCGGTGACGATGCCATGCCGCGTGGCACCGCCGTCGTTGGGGTCGCCGGTGATCCGCCGGAACTCGCGCAGCAGCTTGGCCTGCCCTGCCTTGCTCTTGCGCGGCGCATAGGGGCCCGGATCGCAATGCACCTCGGCGCGCCCGTCCTTGACGGTGATGAACCCCAGCCCGAGCCGGCGGCACATGGCCAGATTGTCCTTCAGCGCCCGCCGCGCCGTGCGCCCGCCGGGTTTTGGCACCGCGATATAGACCAGATCGGACAGCCGCAGCCGCGCCAGCGCCTGATGAAAAAGGGCCAGCGTGATCTTCAGCTTCAGTTCGACGATCACCGGCGCTTCGTCACCGCGCACCGCCACGAGGTCGGCCGCGCCCACCTCGCCCTTCACCTCATAGCCCTGCCGGACCAAAAGCGCCTTTACCGGCGCATAGAGTTCACTTTCCCGCAACATGGCCGCCACCATCGCCCCGCCGCTTGCCGCTGGCAAGCCGCTGCCCTAGCCTGCCCCGGTTCCGCGTTCCCCGTGAGGTAGCCCCCGCATGTTCCGTCCGCTCATTGCCCTGCTCCTGATGCTCGCGCCCGCCGCGCTCCATGCCGCCTGCGAAGGCAGCGATCTGCGCGGCACGCTCACCGAGGCCGAACAGGCCGAGCGCAGCCGGATGCTGGCCGAGATCCCTTTCCCGGCGGGGAACCATTGGCGCGCCACGCGCGGCGATGAGGTGATCCATCTGATCGGCACCATGCATCTTGGCGATCAGCGTCTCGACGGGCCGGTGGAGCGCCTCGCGCCGCTGGTCGAGAGCGCCGGAACGCTGCTGCTGGAGATGACCCGCGCCGATGAGACCCAGCTGCAGCAGGCGCTGGCGGCAGATCCGGGGATGCTGACGCTCAAAGACAGCAGCCTGCCCGACCTTCTGCCCGAAGAGACATGGCAGGCGCTGGCCGAGGCGGCGCGCGACCGCGGCATCCCGGCGATCCTCGCCGCGAAATTCCAGCCTTGGTACCTGTCGATGATGCTCGCCACGCCGCCCTGTGCCATGGCGCAGCTGCAGGGCAAGACCGGGCTCGACAAGCGGCTCGAGGATCTGGCCGAGGGTGCGGGCGTGCCGACCCGCGCGCTCGAAAGCTATGACACGGTGTTCCGCCTGTTCAACGCCGAGCCGATCGAGGAACAGCTCGAAATGCTGCGCACCGGCATCCTCGACACGAAAACCGCCGAAGACCAGTTCGCCACCATGTTCGCCGCCTATTTCGAAGAGGCCCATGCCGACACGCTGGTGATCTCGCGGCTGATCGCCCGCCGGGCCCTGCCCGAGGCCCCCGCCGAGGTCGACAAGATGATGGATGAAACCGAGGCGCAGCTGCTGGTCGCCCGCAACCAGGCGTGGATCCCGGTGCTGCTGGAGGCTGCCGAGCAGAGCGAGGAGCCGGTGGTGGCCGCCTTCGGCGCCGCGCATCTGGGCGGCTCCGAAGGGGTTCTGAACCTGCTGGCGGATGAGGGGTTCACCCTCACCCGCGAGGCCTTCTAGGCCGCCAGCCCGCGCCCTTTGAGCAGCGCCTCGACCCCGGGCATGCGCCCGCGGAACGCCGTGTAAAGCTCTTCCGCCTCGACCGAGCCGCCCTTCGACAGGATGAACTCTTCGAGCTTCGCGGCGGTCTTGGGATCGAAGGCGCCGCCCGCTTCCTCGAAAGCGGCAAAAGCGTCGGCGTCCATCACCTCGGACCACATGTAGCTATAATAGCCCGAGGAATAGCCGTCGCCCGCGAAGACATGGGCGAAATGCGGCGTGGCATGGCGCATGGTGATCGCCGAGGGCATGCCGATGTTTTCCAGCACCTGCGCCTGTTTCGCCATGGGATCATCGGCGGCCTTGCCGGAATGGAACTCCAGATCGACCAGCGCCGAGGCGACATATTCCACCGTCTGGAAGCCCATGTCGAAGGTCGCCGCCGCCAGCACCTTGTCGAGCAGCGCCTTGGGCATCGCCTCTCCGGTCTCGGCATGGGTGGCAAACTCGGCCAGCACCTCCGGCACCTCCAGCCAGTGCTCGTAAAGCTGGCTCGGCAGTTCCACGAAGTCGCGCGCCACCGAGGTGCCCGAGACCGAGCCGAACTCCACATCCGACAGCATCTGGTGCAGCGCGTGGCCGAACTCGTGGAACAGCGTGCGCGCGTCATCGTAGGAGAGCAGCGCCGGCTTGCCCTTGGATGGCTTGGCGAAGTTGCAGACGTTGATCACGATGGGCGCTTTCGTGACCGGCCGCTTGGCTTGGCTTTGCATCGCCGAACACCACGCGCCCGACCGTTTCGAAGCGCGGGCGAAGTAATCCCCGATGAACACCGCCAGATGCTCGCCATTCCGCGTGACCTCCCACGCCCGGCAGTCGGGGTGGTAAAGCGGCTGATCCAGCGCGCGGAACTCCAGCCCGAACAGGCGGTTGGCGCAGGTGAAGGCCGCCTCGATCATCCGCTCCAGCTGCAGGTAGGGCTTCAGTTCCGCCTCATCGAGATCATGCAGCGCGCGGCGCCGCCTCTCGGCATAGTAGCGCCAGTCCCACGCCCGGAAATCATCGTTGATCCCATCCTCGCGCAGCATCTCTTCCATCTGCGCCTGATCGGCCATCGCCGCGGCGCGGGCGGGCTGCCAGACCTGCATCAAGAGTTCGCGCACCCGCTCGGGGCTGCCCGCCATCTCGGTCTCGAGCTTGTAGGAGGCGAAATCGGGATAGCCCAGCAGCGCCGCGCGCTCTTCGCGCAGTTTCAGCACCTCGGCGGCGATGCCACGGTTGTCGGTCGCCCCGCCGTTCTCGCCGCGCGAGGTCCAAGCCCGCCACGCTGTCTCGCGCAGGTCGCGCCGGGGCGAGAACTGCAGGAACGGCACGATGAGCGAGCGCGACAGCGTGATCACCGGCCCGTCATGCCCGCCCGCCTCGCCTGCCGACCGCGCGCCATCGACGACAAACTCGGGCAGCCCTTCGAGGTCTTCCTCGGTGAGCGGCATCACCCAGTCGGCCTCGTCCTTCAGCAGGTTCTGGGTGAACTCGGTGCCGAGCACCGCAAGCCGCGACTTCACCTCTTTCATCCGCTCCGCCTCGGCCCCGGTGAGTGCGGCCCCGGCGCGCACGAACCCGCGGTGGGTGAGCATCAGCACCCGCGCTTCCTCGTCCGTGAGCCCCAGCGTATCGCGCTGCGCCCAGAGGTCCCGCACCCGGCCAAACAGCGCCGCATTCGAGTAGATCGCCGAGCTATGCGCCGCCAACTTGGGCGAGAACTCCCGCTGCAGCGCCTGCCGCGCCGCGTTGCTGTCCGCGCCCGCCACCGAGAAGAACACCGACAGCACCTTGTCGAGCGCCTCGCCCGCGCCCTCCATCGCCTCGATGGTATTGGCAAAGCTGGGTGCCTCGGCATTGTCGGCGATCGCCTCGATCTCGGAAAGATGCGCCGCCAGTGCCTCGTCAAAGGCCGGGGCGAAATCCGCGTCGGAGATACGGTCGAAGGGGGCGAGGCCGAAGGGCGTGTGCCATTCGGCAAGCAACGGGTTGGTCATATGCAGACTCCTTTTGCAGCGAAGCTATGACCTTCGCCCGCCGCCTTCAATGGGGCTGGCGGATGCCTCCGGCGGGAGTATTTTCGGAAAGATGAAAACGGGGCACCGCGCGCGCCTTCGTCTAGATCAAAATATCCCCGCCGGAGGCTCCGGCACGTGTCACCGGCGCCGCGCTCAGGGCCGTTCGCGCAGCCGCGCCTCGAGGTGCCGCAGCAGCAGCGACAGGGAAATGGTCAGCGTCAGATAGATCAGCGCCACCACATTGTAGGTCTCGAAATAGCGAAAGTTGCCCGCCGCGGTGACTTTGCCCAGTTGCGTCACGTCCAGAACCCCCAGCACCGAGACCAGCGAGCTGTCCTTGACCATGGCGACAAAATCATTGCCCAGCGGCGGCAGGATGGTGCGGATCGCCTGCGGCAGCACGATCAGCCGGAACACCTGAAAGCGGCTCAGCCCGAGCGCCTCGGCGGCCTCGATCTGCCCTTCGTCCACCGACAGCAGCCCGGCGCGGAACACCTCGGCGATGAAGGCCGAATAGCCTATGGTCAGCGCAAGGATCGCCCGCCAGAGCAACGAGAAATCTCGCACCCGGATCGGCTCGATCCCGAGCTGCCCCGCCAGCCAGTTCCAGCCCGCCACCAACCCCGGCGCCAGCACGAAAGCAACGTAGAGCAGCAGCACGAGGATCGGGATGCCGCGCAGGATTTCCGTGTAGAACCGCGCGATCTGCCGCAGCACAAGGCTGCCCGAGAGCGACATCAGCGCTACGCCCATGCCGATCAGCGAGGCCAGCGCAAAGCCCACCAGCGTGACGAACAGGGTGATCTGCACGCCCTTCAGCAGCGTTTGCAGCACCTGCGCCTGCCCCTCGCTGGTCAGCACCGCGCCATAGGCCAGCATGCCCAGCACCCCGGTGGCCAGCAGCCACCAGGGAAAGTCTTTCTTCGCCTGCGGTTTCATGCAGCGCGGGCCGGGCTCATTCGCCCATCTTGTAGTCGAGGAACCATGTCTTGTTCAGCGCCTCCAGCGTGCCATCGGCGCGCATCGCCTCAATGGCCGCATTCACCGGCGCCACGAGGTCCGAGCCCTTGGGGAAGATGAAGCCGAAATCCTCGGTCCCGAGCTTCTCGCCGACGATCTTCAGCGCGCCCTCCGAGGGGGCCACATAGCCCTCACCCGCGGTGCCATCGGTCAGCACCAGATCGATATCGCCCACGCGCAGCGCCTGCACGCTGGCGCCGAAGGTTTCGAAAAGGGTGATGCGCGGGGTCTGCTCATCGCCATCAAGCACATCGTAGACGCCGACGTAGAAGGGCGTGGTGCCCGGCTGCGCGCCCATCAGCAGGTCTTCATTGGCAGCAAAGGAGGCGGCATCGTCAAAGCGATCCTCGTCGCCGCGCACCAGCATGACCATTTCCGAGCGCATGTAGGCTTCGGAGAAATCCACCATCTCGGCGCGGTCCTCGCGGATGGTGATGCCGGTCATGCCGATGTCGAACTGCCCCTCGCTCACCGCCGGGATCATCGCATCCCAAGAGATGTTCTCATATGCGACGCTCATGTTCAGCCGCGTGGCGATCTCGGCCATGGCGTCATATTCCCAGCCGATCGCTTCGCCGCTTTTGGGGTCGACGAATTGCAGCGGCGGATAGGCGTTCTCGGTGACCACCACCACCTCGCGGCCCTGAAGATCGGGCAGGTCCTGCGCCAGAAGCGGCGTGGCGGCAAGCAGCGCAGCGGCAAGCGCCGAGGCAAACGCAGGGGCAAGCGCAGGGACGGCATGGGTCTTAAGCATCGGGAAACCTCTCGGGAATTTGGTGTGGCGCCAGTATGGCGCGCGCCCTGCCCTTGGCAAGACCGGCGCGCCGCGCCCGCCGTGGGGTCAGCTGCCGCCGCCGCAGACCGGGCAATCGCTGCGCGGCTTCACGGCGATCTTGCGGGTCTCGCCCCAGAGCGCGTCATAGATCAGCATCTCGCCGCGCAGGGGCTGTCCGGCCCCGGCCAGCAGCTTCACCGTCTCTACCGCCATCATCGCGCCGATGACGCCCGGCAGCGGCCCCAGAACCCCGGCCTGCGCGCAGGAGGGCGCCAGCCCCGGCGCCGCGGCCACCGGAAAGACGCATTGATAACAGGGCGCGCCATGGGCCGGATCGAAGACCGAGATCTGCCCCTCCCATTGGCTGAGCGCGCCCGAGACCAGCGGCTTGCCCTGCGCCGCCGCCACGCGGTTCACCAAATAGCGCGTGTCCGTGTCGTCGGTGCCATCGAGGATCAGATCGTAGTCGGCAATGAGATCCTCGGCGATGCCGGGATCCATGCGGCGGTGATAGGGTTTCACCGTCACATGCGGGTTCTGCGCCTCCATCGCCGCCTGCGCGGAGAACACCTTGGGCATGCCGATGCGCGCGTCGGTGTGGATCACCTGCCGTTGCAGGTTGGCGTTCTCGACAAGATCATCGTCGATCACTCCGATCGTGCCCACACCCGCCGCCGCGAGATACTGCAGTGCCGGCGCCCCGAGCCCGCCGGCGCCGACCACCAGCACTTTGGCCTCGCGCAGTTTCTTCTGCCCCGGCCCGCCCAGTTCGCGCAGCACGATATGGCGGGCATAGCGCTCGAGCTCGGTGTCCGACATGCGACCGGGCTTGGCGGGCACCTCGGCGGCCCGCGCCGCCTCGCCCGCCTGCGCCCGCGCCTTCACCCGGCGCAGCACCAGCGCATAGACCAGTCCCAGCGCCACGAAACCGCCAAGGATCAGCCAGAGCGCCGGGCTGCCGCCAGTCAGCTGCCGCAGACCGTGGCCCTCGGGCAGGGCAACCTGGATCATCAACACGATCACATAGAGCAGCCCCAGCATGTAGAGCCGCGCCGTTTTGGAGGCGCCGAGCAGATACCCGAGCCCCCAGATCGCCGCGCCGATGCCCAGCACCAGCAGCATCAGCGCGTGCCTGTCGAGCCGAAGCCGCCCTCGCCGCGCACCGTCTCCGGCAGGCTTTCGACCAGCTCAAAAGCGCTCTGCACCACCGGGGCCACGATCATCTGCGCGATGCGCTCGCCATGGGCCACGGTAAAGCTCTCCTGCCCGGCGTTCATCACGATCACCCCAAGCGGGCCGCGATAGTCGCTGTCGATGGTGCCCGGCGTGTTCGGCAGGGTGATGCCATGCTTCAGCGCCAGACCCGAGCGCGGGCGGATCTGCACCTCAAAGCCCTCGGGGATCGCCATGCGCAGCCCCGTTGGAATGAGCGCGCGCGCGCCCGGTGCCAGCACGACCTCGCCCCGGTCGGGGAAATTCGCCCGCAGGTCCGCGCCCGCCGCCCCGGAGCTGGCATAGTGCGGCAGCCCCAGTTCCCGGTCCGCGCCCTCGTCCCACATCATCGCCACAGAAACCACGGCTCATCCTTTCCTTGTCGCGGCGCTGCCCGCTCCCGGGCCAGCACCTTCATTGTTCCCAAAATACGCAAATCTGCCGCCTCCGGCCCGCGCTCAGGCCCGCGCTCAGGCCAGTCTTCAGCTCAGCCCGCCAGCGCCCCGGCAATTCGCTCTGCCAGCCGCGCCGCCACCTCCCGCTTGCCCATGCGCGGCCAATCCTCGGCGCTATCTTCGGAAATCAGCACCACGGCGTTCTCGCTGCCGCCCATGATGCCGGTCGCCGGAGAGACGTCATTCGCGACGATCCAGTCACAGCCCTTGCGGGCGCGTTTGGCGGTGGCATTCGCGATCACGTCGTCGGTCTCGGCGGCGAAGCCCACCACCAGCCCGGGCCGTCCCTCGGTCATCTGCGAGACCTCGGCGAGGATGTCGGGGTTTTCGGCGAACTCCAGCGCGGGCAGTTTGCCCGCCTGTTTCTTGATCTTCGAGTTGGTCTCCGTCGCCATGCGCCAGTCGGCCACGGCGGCGGCAAAGATCGCGGCATCGGCGGGGAGCGCAGCCAGCACCGCCGCCCGCATTTCGCGCGCGGTCTCCACTTCGATCACTTCGACGCCCGCGGGGCGCGGCGCATCGGCGGGACCGGTGACAAAGACCACCTCGGCCCCGAGATCACGCAGCGCCTCGGCAATCGCCGTCCCCTGCGCGCCCGAGGAACGGTTGGCGATGTAGCGCACTGGGTCGATCGGCTCATGGGTGGGGCCGGAGGTGACCAGCACCCGGCGTCCCTTCAGCGGGCCATCCGACAGCGCCGCGTCAATCGCCGCGAGGATTTCCATCGGCTCGGCCAGCCGCCCCGGTCCGAACTCGCCGCAGGCCATGTCGCCATCATTGGGGCCGACCACGCGCGCCCCGTCGCCCTGCAGCAGCCCAAGATTGCGCTGCGTGGCGGGATGCTGCCACATGCGCACATTCATCGCGGGCGCGATCAGCACCGGCGTGTCGGTGGCCAGCAGCAGCGTCGAGGCAAGATCGCCGGCCATGCCCTGCGCCATCTTCGCCATAAGGTCCGCCGTCGCCGGAGAGACCACCACCAGATCGGCCACGCGGCTGAGCTGGATATGGCCCATCTCGGCTTCCTTGGTAAGGTCGAAGAGATCGCGGTGGACCTCCTCCCCCGCCAGCGCCGAGACCGAGAGCGGCGTGACGAACTCTTCCGCCGCCCGCGTCATCACCGGCGTCACCGAGGCGCCGCGCTCGCGCAGGCGCCGGATCAGTTCCAGCGACTTATAGGCCGCGATACCGCCGCCGATGATCAGAAGTATCCGCTTGCCGGAAAGCATGCTGCCGCGCCCCTCGCCCATCGGGGCCGCCTGCCCCGCTTTCGGCCCCAAGTGTTAGAGGCCGCGCCGGGAAAACTCAATCCGCCCGCGCCACCTCATCACAACGCGGCTCAGTTGCTCTGCGGCATCTGGAAGTCTTTGCAGGGATCGTCGCGCTCTGCCGGGGCCGCGTCCTCGACAAGATCGAAGCTGCCATCGGGCGCATGCGTGCCCTCGGCATCGCCAGAGGTTTCCCCCTGTCCAAGCGCAGCCACCGTGACCTCGCCCGCCGCGCGCTCCACCAGCGCCGGGGCACCCCAGTCGCGGCGCGCGTGACCATTGCCGGTGATCACCACCACCGGGCCGCCAAGGTCGGCATAGGCACTGAGCGCGGTCTCGGCCAGCCGCGCATCACGCAGACGCTGGATGTCGACCATCATCGGCAGCATCTCGATCGGCAGGGCGTCGCAATGGGCGGCCATCTGCATCTGCTGCCGTGCCGCCTGCTCGTCCCGCTCAAGCGGCTCGTCGAGCCCATAAAAGCCCGCACTCGGCCCGAACACCTCGGCCAGATCGCGCTCCCGCACCGCGCGCGCTTCCTCGCGCGGCAGTTCCGCGCCAAAGACCGCCGCCTCGGGCGCCGCCGCAAAGATCGGGTAGTACATGGAAAAATCCGGCCAGCCGCTGTCGTTCCACGCCAGAGCCGATTGCAGCGCCGCTTCGTCGCGCATCAAATCGGGCGTCACCTGCGCGGCCTGTTCCGCGGTCAGCATCTCGAACACCAGAGCCACCGCCTGGATCTCTGCAACCAGTTCGGCCTGACGCGCATGGTGGGCCGGGTTGTCGTGAATTTCACCCAGAAATACGACGTCCGCCCCGGTGAGGGCGGACAGGTCGCCCGTCCCGGGCGTCTCCTGCGCCAAGAGCGGCGCAGGCAATGAAAGGGCCAGTAAGGCCGGGAGGGTTAAGGCTCGCATCATGCGAGGAAGTGTTGCACCTCTTGCGATTGCCCTTCAAGCGACTTGCGCATCTTCGCGAAGGCCGCAGCCTCAAGCTGGCGCACCCGCTCTTTCGACAAACCCAGTTCCTGACCAAGGCTTTCCAGCGTCCGGCTCTCGTCACGCAGCTTGCGCTCGCGGACGATGAACCTTTCGCGATCATTCAGCGAAGTAAGCGCCGACACCAGCCATTCGCGCAGTTGCGCATTGTCGAGCTTGCCTTCGACGAGCATCGAGCTTTGCTCGCCCTCGTCTTCCAGCGTGTCGATCCACTCGCGGCCATCCTCATCGGTGCTTTGCGTGGCGTTGAGCGAGTAGTCAGACCCCGACAGGCGGCCTTCCATCATCTCGACGTCATGCAGCGGCACGCCGATCTCGGTGGCGATCATCTCGCGCAGCTTCACGCGATCCACCGCTTCGCCGCGCGCGGTCGCCTCGCGCTCGAGCCGGGCCTGAACGCGGCGCATGTTGAAGAACAGCGATTTTTGGGAAGAGGTGGAGCCGGTGCGCACCATCGACCAGTTGCGCATCACGTAGTCTTGGATCGAGGCCTTGATCCACCAGACCGCGTAAGTCGAGAAACGGACGCCGCGGTCGGGGTCAAACTTGTCGGCGGCTTTCATCAGGCCAAGGCCCGCTTCCTGAACCAGATCGTTCATCGGCGCGCCGTAGCGCTTGAATTTCGCCGCCATCGAGATCGCGAGCCGCATATAGGCGTTGATCAACCGGTGCAGGGCCTGCTCGTCGCGCTGGTCTCGCCAAGCATAGGCGAGCCGCAATTCCGTCTCGGCATCAAGCAGTTCCGCTTTCATAGCGCGACGCGAGAGAGTTTGGTCGTTAAAGCTGGTGTCCAATGCCATGAGAGGCCCCCGTTGGGTTCGGCCGGCGGCGCCAGCCTTCCGTTTCTCTTTGGTGTAGTAACGTCGCGTCCCGGCATTTGGTTTCCGAGAAAATTGCACGAGCGAAGATCCGCACCTCCGAACCACCGGATTCAGCGGGTCAGGGACGTCACACGGGGGCGCTGCGTCCTTTGGCCCCGCGATGACGCAAGGGCAAGAAGCAGCCCATCAAAGCATTGGAATCGCGCGCGAACCCCAAGGCTTCATAGGTATGGGCGGGGGCTGTTTCCTCCGCCGTTCCATTGCACTTAGCTGGGTCGCAGAAAAAATCACGGGGCGGGCGGGTTTCCACCGCCAAACCGGCGATCCTCCGCGCGGGAGCGCTCCAGAAGTGATCGTGCTTAACCAAACCTAAACATCTGATCCGACAAGCTCTCCGTATCAGCGAGCGGCCAGCGAGGGGGGGATGCCATGGCGGCCTGCGCCTATACCGTCGCCTTCGACGGGGTCGAGGCGCGCACCGTCGAGGTTCAATGCGCGGTCACCCCCGGCGTGCCGGGGTTTGCCATCGTCGGCCTGCCGGATAAGGCCGTGTCCGAGGCGCGCGAGCGGATCCGCGCGGCGCTGCAGGCGCTCGCCATCGCTCTGCCGTCCAAACGCATCACCGTGAACCTCTCGCCTGCCGATCTGCCGAAAGAGGGCTCGCATTTCGATCTGCCCATCGCGCTCGGTCTGCTCGCCGCGCTCGAGGTGATCCCTGCCGATGAGCTCGCCACCGCTGTCGCCCTCGGCGAGCTCAGCCTCGATGGCGCGCTGGTCGCCGTGCCGGGGGCGCTGCCCGCCGCCCTGACCGCCGCCGCAGAGCAACGCAGCCTGCTCTGCCCGGCAGCCTGCGGCCCCGAGGCTGCTTGGGTGGAGGCCTGCCGCGTGCTTGCCGCCGCCAGCCTCTCGGAAGCGATCCGCCATTTCACCGGCGCCGGTCCGCTGGAGCCCGCACGCCCCGGCGCTGCCGAAACCGCCGCCCCCGGCCCAGACCTGCGCGACGTCAGCGGGCAGGAGCGGGCCAAACGCGGGCTCGAAATCGCGGCCGCCGGGCGTCACCACCTGCTGTTCACCGGCCCGCCCGGTACTGGAAAATCCATGCTCGCGCGACGCCTGCCCGGCCTGATGCCGCCGCTCAGCGCCACCGAAGCGCTCGAGACCGCGATGATCCGCTCGCTGGCCGGGGAGCTTTCAGAGGGACGGCTTTCGATGGTGCGTCCGTTCCAGCAGCCGCATCACACCGCCTCGATGGCCGCGCTCACCGGCGGCGGACGTGGCGCGCGCCCCGGGCAAATCAGCCTTGCGCACAATGGGGTGCTGTTCATGGACGAGCTGCCCGAGTTCCCGCGCAACGTGCTCGACGGGCTGCGCCAGCCGCTCGAGACCGGCGAGATCACCGTCTCGCGCGCCAATGCCCATGTCACCTACCCCTGCCGCTTCCTGCTCGTCGCTGCGGCCAACCCGTGCAAATGCGGCCACGCCGGCGATCCGGCCCGGGCCTGCTCACGCGCGCCGCTCTGCTCCGAGGATTATCTCGGACGCATCTCCGGCCCGCTGATGGACCGCTTCGATCTTCGGCTCGAGGTGCCGCCGGTGACCATCGAAGAAATGGCCCTGCCGCCCGGCGGCGAGGACAGCGCCACGATCGCCGCGCGTGTCACCGCCGCCCGCGCCCGTCAGACCGCGCGCTATGCCGGGCACCCGAGGCTGCGCACCAATGCGGATGTCGACGGACGGCTGCTCGACGAGGTCGCCGCCCCCGACGCCGAGGGGCGCGCGCTGCTTTTGCGGGCCGCAGAGCGTTTCGGCCTGTCGATGCGCGGCTATCACCGGGTGCTGCGGGTGTCGCGCACCCTCGCCGACCTAGAAGGCACAGACGCGATCCGCCGCCCGCATGTGGCCGAGGCGTTGAGCTACCGGCTGGTCTCGCGCAGCACGCCCTGAACGAACGCTGCCGCGCGGCGCAGCGTGGCGCGCGCCTCGGGCAGCCAGCCGTCGAACACCGGCCATGCGTGCGGGGCGGCGGGATGGGTCTCGACCTCGACCGGCGCACCTTCCGCGCGCAGCCGGGCGGCCATGCGGCTGCCGTCGTCGGCAAGGATCTCCGCCTCCGACCAGCACAGACGCACCGGCGGGCAGCCGGGAAACGCGCCATAAAGCGGCGACATCCGCGGGTCCTGCCGCGCAGCGCCTCCTGCGACGATCTCGACCAGTTCCCCGATGCGCCGCGCCGGCAAGAAGGGATCGCGCGCCGCATTGCGCGTCAGGCTCGCGCCGGTCATCGCCAAATCGGTCCAGGGCGAAAAGACCACCGCCCCCGCCGGAGCGCTGCCTTGCGCGCAGAGATGCGCAAGCAGGCAAAGCGCCAGCCCGCCGCCCGCCGAATCTCCGGCCAGAGCGATCTGCCCCGGCCCATAGCCAAGCCGTTCCAGCCGCGTCCATGCGGCGCAGGCGGCCTCGAAGGCGGCGGGAAACGGCGCATGCTGGGCCAAAGGATATTCGGGCGCGCAGACCTCGACGCCGGAAAGTTTCGACAGCCGCGCCATCACCCCCTGATGGGTGCGCGGGCTGCCGGAGATATACCCGCCGCCATGTAAATAAAGGATCACCCGCCGAGGCGCGCAGGGCCCCGCGCTGATCCAATGCAGCCCGCCCGGACGTCGCAGGTGCAGCAGCAGCGGCGGTTGCCGCATCAGCCGCGAGGCATGAGCGGCGAGATCGTGCTCGGCCTGCTCGGGGCCCAGCGTCCTTGCCAACCGCCGCTTGGCGACCAGCCGCAATCCCAAATTGAGCGCCTCGAGTTGCAGGCTCATCTCGTAGCCTCCACCAAGACGCGCCGAATTGGCGGGCCGCCTTAGGCCGTTCCGATCAGCCGCATTTGGCCTCGATCGCCTCCCAGACCTTGGCGGCGACATTGATGCCGTCGAAGCGCTCAAGCTCTTGGATACCGGTGGGCGAGGTCACATTGATCTCGGTCAGCCAGTCTCCGATCACGTCGATCCCGACGAAGACCTGCCCCTTTTCCTTCAGCACCGGGCCGATGGTGGCGCAAATCTCGCGATCGCGCTCGGTCAGTTCGACCTTCTCGGGCCGGCCGCCCACATGCATGTTCGAGCGCACCTCGCCCGCCGCCGGAACGCGGTTGATCGCCCCCACCGGCTCGCCATCGACGAGGATGACCCGCTTGTCGCCCTTGCTCACAGCCGGAAGATATTTCTGCACGATGAGCGGCTCGCGCGAAAATCCGGTGAACAGCTCATGCAGCGAGCTGAGGTTGCGGTCGTTCTGATCGAGGCGGAACACCCCCGCGCCGCCGTTGCCGTAGAGCGGTTTGAGGATCACGTCGCCATGCCGCTCTTTGAAGGCCTTGATCGTCCCCAGATCACGCGCAATCGTGGTCGGCGGGGTCAGTTCGGGGAAGTTGAGCACCAGCAGCTTTTCGGGAAAGTTGCGCACCCAGAACGGATCATTGACCACCAGCGTCCCCGGCGCGAGACGGTCGAGCAGATGCGTGGTGGTGATGTAATGCATGTCGAACGGCGGGTCCTGCCGCAGCCAGACCACATCCACATCCGCCAGATCGACAGCCTCTTTCGGGCCCAGCACCGCCGGCTGCTCGGCAACGCGCTGCACCGTCATCCAATGGCCGCGCGCGGTGATCCTGCCTTCTTCGTAAGCAAGGTCATCCGGCCCGTAATAGAACAGCTCGTGCCCACGCGCCTGCGCCTCTTCGGCAAGGCGGAAAGTGCTGTCGGCATTGATGTTCACGGACCCGATCGGGTCCATCTGAAAGGCAATTTTCATGGCGGTCTCCGCGCGTGACTTTCGCCATACATGGCGCAGCCACGCCCGAGGCGCAATGCCAGCCCGGTCCGGCTTGGCCTCAACGCCCGCCCCATCGGCTGCCCAATGCTCTCAATCTCAACGACACCTCCGGCACGACAGAGACGCCGCAAGACGCTGCTCACGGCCCGATGGCATTTTCAATGACCCGCAGCATGCCATGCCGATTGAGCAAAGCCACATCGAAGCGCATATCGCTCAGCGCGCCGCGGGGCTGCGTGCCGACGAATTCCTCAGCAGCTTTTTGCAGGCGCCGGATTTGCGGCCAGCGCAGATGCTCGAGCGCCTGATCGAAACTCCAACTGGCCTTCACCTCGACAAAGACGAAACCCTCGCCATCGCCAAAGATCAGGTCGATCTCGCCGCTCCGGCCGCGCCAGCGCCGACGCAGCAGCGGATAGCCCCGGCGCTCGAAGTGACGCGCCACCTGATCCTCCGCCGCCAGACCCGCATGATAGCTGACCTCGCCGCGGGTGCGACGCCTGCGCGCCTCTGCAGGCGCAAGGCGGGCACCATCCGCCACAGCGCGCGCCGCGCGGGGCACCACCGGGGCGGCAAAGTCGAATTCCATCTGAGACGCATGCAGTGACATTCACACCCCGAATTTATCCTGCCGTACCCGACCGATTTCGCCCCGACACAGCCCTGCCAACCCGTCGCTATTCGGCATCCTTCGAAAGCGTCAAAGCAAGCTGGTAGACCGGTCGCCGCGCGATCCCATGTTTCTGCGCCACATGGTCCGCCGCATCCCGCACCGACATCTCGCCCAGCACCGCCTTCAGCTCTTCTTCTAGAACAGAGTCGCTAATTTTTTCCGAATCCCCCTTGCCGATCAGCACCACGATCTCGCCCTTCGGCGGAGTCTCGGCATAGGCCTCGGCAAGCTCCTCCAGCGTGCCCTCGCGCACCTCTTCGAACTTCTTGGTCAGTTCCCGGCAGACCGCCGCAGGCCGGCTGCCGCCAAGCGCCAGCGCCGCATCGGCGAGCATCGCCCCGAGCCGCTTGGGGGATTCGTAAAAGGCCAGCGTCGCCTTCTCCTGCTTCAGCGCCGCCAGCGCATTGCGGCGGGCGCCCTTGGCGTTGGGCAAAAAGCCCGCAAAGAGGAACCGGTCGGTGGGCAGTCCCGCGACGGTCAGCGCGGTGATCACCGCCGCGGCGCCCGGCGCCGCCGTCACCGCGATCCCCTCGGCCCGTGCCGCGCGCGCCAGATCGAAGCCCGGGTCCGAGATCATCGGCGTGCCCGCTTCGGAGGCATAGGCCAGCGATTTGCCCTCGGCCAGCATCGCCAGCAGCCGCGGCCGCATCTTGCCGCCATTGTGATCATGGTAGGCGAGGCAGGGGCGCTCGCCCAGCGGAATGCCGTGGATTTCCATCAACCGCTTGAGACTGCGCGTATCTTCCGCCGCGAGCACATCCGCGTCGCGCAGCGTGTCGAGCGCGCGCAGGGTGATGTCGCGGGCGTTTCCGATCGGCGTCGACACGAGGTATAAACCCGGCGCCAAACCGCTTCTTTCGGGATTCATCACTGGACCCGGTCCTTTGCTGCTCTATGATTGCCCTCAAATGCTCATGGTGAATTACGCCATGCGCGTCAACGAGGGAGCCAGCCACCAATGTTCGCCGTTTTCGCCCGCGCCCGCAAGGCGCTGCGCCCGATGACCGTGCTCGCGACTGCCGCGCTGCTCGGCGCCTGTGACGTCTCGACGATGACCGATCTGAGCTCCGCCAGCAGCGGCGGTCCCAGCATCAACCCCGGCGAGACGGTGCGCGTGGCGCTGCTGGTGCCGCAGTCCGATCCCGCCGCCGCCGCCGTGGCGCGCGATCTGGAAAACGCCGCCCGACTGGCCATCGCCGATCTTGGCGGCGCGCAGGTCGATCTGGCGGTCTATGACACCGCTGGCCTGCCCGCGCAGGCCGCGTCGCAGGCCCAGCGAGCGGTCGACGAAGGCGCACGCATCATCCTTGGCCCGCTGCGCGGCGAGACCGCCGTCGAGGCCTCCAAGGTGGTGGCCGACGAGGGCGTCAACGTGCTGTCCTTCTCCAACAACGCTTCCATCGCCGGCGGCAACCTCTTCATCCTCGGGCCGACCTTCACCAACACCGCCGACCGGCTGATGGGCTACGGCACCCGCCGCGGCATCAATTCGGTCGCCGTGCTCTATTCGCAGGATGTGCCGGGCGAGTTTGGCCGCACCGCCATCGGTCAGGCCGCCGCGCGCAATGGCGTTTCGGTGGTGGCAGAGCAGCCCTATCCGCTCAGCGTCGAAGGGGTGACCAACACCGCGCAGCAGATGGGCAACATCATCGGCAGCTCCGGCGCGCAATCGGTGTTCATCACCTCGGATGCGACCAATGCCGCCATGCCGCTGCTGCTGCAGATCATGCCCGAGTCCGGCGTGAACCCGGCCACCACCCAGTACATCGGCCTGACCCGCTGGGATGTGGCGCCGCAGCTCTACAGCTACCCCGGCGCCGAGGGGGCGTGGTTCGCCATGCCCGATCAGAACATGCAGCGCAATTTCAACGCCCGCTACCGCGCCGCCTATGGCGCCGAGCCGCACCCGCTCGCCGGTCTTGCCTTCGACGGCATCGCCGCGGTGGGCGCATTGGTGGAACAGGGCCGCAGTGACGCCCTCACCGGCCGCGCCCTCACCCAGTCCGCTGGTTTCCAAGGCACGGGCGGTGTATTCAGGCTGAAATCGGACGGCACCAACGAGCGTGGGCTCGCCGTCGCAACCATCCAGAACAGCCAGGTAACAATTCTTGACCCTGCCCCCTCCAGTTTCTCAGGCGCCGGTTTCTGAAACACACGATGATCTGACGGGTGGTCTGCCAGGCGATCTGCCAGACGATCTGATCGCCCCGGCCACCGAGATCTTCGACATCGCGGGCCTGCGGGCCCGGGTCTTCGCCGCTCTCCCCGAAGAGGGCGGCGAAGGCGCTGTCCGCTCCGCGGTGGTGAAACTCCTCTCCGCCGCCCGCGACGAGAGCCGCGCCACCATCGCCCGGCTGTTTGCCGAGCAGCCGCACAATGCCTTCCCCGTCACCCATGCCTACACATGGGTCACCGATGGCATGGTCCGCATCTGCTTTGACGTCGCCACGGAATATCTGCACCGCAACCCCAACCCCACCAAGGGCGAGCGGCTGTCGGTGCTGGCGGTGGGCGGCTATGGGCGCGGCGAGATGGCGCCCTTCTCGGACGTCGACCTGCTGTTCCTGACCCCGCATAAGATCACCCCCTGGGCCGAGAGCGTCATCGAGTCGATGCTCTACATGCTGTGGGATCTGAAGCTGAAGGTCGGCCATGCCTCGCGCACGGTGAAAGACTGCCTGCGGCTCGGCGGCGAGGATTTCACCATCCGCACCGCCATGCTCGAGCATCGCTATCTGACCGGCGAGAAGACCCTGGCGGACGAGCTGGAACAGCGCCTCTGGGACGATCTGTTCAAGGGCACCGAGCGCGCCTTCGTCGCCGCCAAGCTCGAAGAGCGCGACGCGCGGCACCGCAAGCAAGGTCTGCGCTATGTGGTCGAGCCCAACGTCAAAGAGGGCAAGGGCGGGCTGCGCGACCTGCAGTCGCTCTACTGGATCACCAAATACATCCACCACACCGACGACACCGAAGATCTGGTGCGGCTCGGCGTGTTCAGCCCCGAGGAATACCGCACCTTCTACAAGGCCGAAGAGTTCCTCTGGGCCACCCGGTGCCACATGCATCTCGCCTCGAACCGCGCGGTCGAGCAGTTGACCTTCGACATGCAGGTCGAAGTGGCCGAGCGCATGGGCTACACCGACCGTGGCGGACGCCGCGCGGTGGAATGGTTCATGCAGGATTACTTCCGCCACGCCACCTCGGTGGGCGACATCACCCGCATCTTCCTCACCTCGCTGGAGGCCGAGCAGCAAAAGGACGCGCCGCTGCTGCTGCGCATGTTCAAGCGCGGGCCCAATGTGAAGGACGGCTATGAGGTGGTGCACAACCGCCTCGCCATCGTCGATCCGGTCGCCTTCCTGTCGGACAAGATCAACATCCTGCGCTTTTTCGAGGAAGGGCTGCGCACCGGCCTCTTGCTGCATCCCGACGCCATGCGTCTGGTGAAGGCCAACCTGCATCTCATCGACGACGAGATGCGCAATGACCGCGAGGCGCAGCGCATCTTCATGGATCTGCTGCTCAAGCACGGCAATCCCGAGCGCTCGCTGCGGCGGATGAACGAGCTTGGCGTGCTCGCCGCCTTCATCCCCGAGTTCGAACCGATCGTGGCGATGATGCAGTTCAACATGTACCACAGCTACACGGTGGACGAGCACACCATCCAGTGCATCGGCAACCTGTCGCACATCGAGCATGGCGAGATGGTCGAGGATCTGCCGGTCTCGTCCGAGATCCTGCGCGAGGGGCTGAACCGCAAGGTGCTCTACACCGCGCTTCTGCTGCATGACATCGGCAAAGGCCGCGACGAGGATCACGCCGTGCTGGGCGCGCAGATCGCCCGCAAGGTCGCGCCGCGCCTCGGGCTCACCAAGCAGGAAAGCGCGACGGTAGAATGGCTGGTGCGCTATCACCTGCTGATGTCCGACATGGCGCAGAAACGCGACATCGCCGATCCGCGCACCGTGCGCGATTTCGCCAAGGCGGTGCAAACGCGCGAGCGGCTCGATCTGCTGACCGTGCTCACCGTCTGCGACATCCGCGGCGTCGGCCCGGACGTGTGGAACAACTGGAAGGCGGCACTGCTGCGCGCGCTCTACCGGCAGACCCGCCGCGGGCTCGAGGACGGCATGGAGGCGCTCAACCGCGAGAACCGCGGCGCCGAGGCCAAGAAGGCCCTGCGCGAGGCGCTCGCCACGTGGGAAGCCAAGGACCTGCGCACCGAGACCAGCCGCCACTACGAGGCGTACTGGCAGGGGCTGCATGTCACCGCGCATGAGGTCTTTGCCCGCATGCTGCAGGACATTCAGGATGACGAGATCAAGATCGACATCCACCCCGACGAGGACCGCGACGCCACCCGCGCCTGCTTTGCCCTGCAGGATCATCCGGGGATCTTCGCCCGGCTCGCCGGGGCGCTGTCGCTGGTCGGCGCCAACGTCGTGGACGCGCGCACCTTCACCTCCAAGGATGGCTACGCCACAGCCGCATTCTGGATTCAGGATGCCGACGGCACGCCCTACGACGAGGCCCGCCTGCCCCGCCTGCGCGAGATGATCCGCAAGACGCTGATGGGCGAGGTCAAACCGCGCGAGGCGATCGAATCCCGTGGCCCGCTGAAGAAACGCGAGCAGGCCTTCAAAGTGCCCACCTCGATCAGTTTCGACAACGAGGGCTCGGATATCTATACGATTATCGAGGTCGACACGCGCGACCGTCCGGGGCTGCTCTACGATCTGACGCGCACCCTGTCCGAAAGCCATGTCTACATCGTCTCGGCGGTCATCGCGACCTACGGCGAGCAGGTGGTCGACACCTTCTACGTGAAGGACATGTTCGGGCTGAAGTACTTCACCCCCTCCAAGCAGAAGATGCTCGAACGCAAGCTCCGCGCCGCCATTGCCGCAGGCGCCCAGCGCGCGGGGGTGTGAGCGGGGCGCGCCGGGCGAGCGCCTGCCCGTGGGATGGCGCTGCCAACCTGCGGCATGCGCGCTTTATCTTGGCCATCTCCGCAGGAGGCCCGAACGCTGTTTAGCGGTGACAAAGCGCCAGCCCGCCGGGACGGGCAGGCGCTCGCCCGGCGCGCTGCGCGCTTGTTCCGGGCAAATCCGGGCAAACAAGCCACCCCCAAAAGCAAAAGAGCGGACCCAAAGGCCCGCTCTTTCGAAACTCTTGGCAAGGCTAAAACCCTGCCTAAACCGGCTTACACCAGTTCCAGGTTCACCGCCAACTCGCGGCCGTCACGGCCTGCTTCGATGTCGAACGAAACTTTCTGGTTGTCGGCGAGGCTGGTGAGGCCCGAACGCTCAACAGCCGAGATGTGCACGAAAACGTCTTTCGAGCCGCCATCGGGTGCGATGAAGCCGAAGCCTTTGGTGGTGTTGAACCACTTGACGGTACCAGTTGCCATGGTTGTATTCCTCTATCTGTGTCGCCCACAAAGCGCAGCGACTTGGCGTCTCAACGTCGAATGCTGAGCCGTGGAGGAATCAGGAAACGAAATTCAGTAGCGCGCTGTAGATGCGCTGTTGCGGCGGAAATTGCAACGGCCAATATCGTGTCATGCATTCCGCGCGCCGTTCGTCGCCGATCTGCCGCGCATGACCCCTCGTCATCGCCAGCATTGACTTTCCCGCCGATTGGCCCCATTTAGCCCCTCGTGATCGCCGGTTCCTTACCGGCCGGGGCCCAAGGCTCCGTGCCTGCGATGCCAGTTTTCCCGCGTTGGGTGTCCTGACCTTCAGGGCCTGATGTCGCGAAGGGGCTCTCGCGATCGCCGCAGCGGGGCAATCCGGCCCCCGGTCCGATCGCAACCCCTCCCGTCGCAGCCCGACACGTTCTTTGCGCCTCTCGCCGCCTCCCTTTGTGCCAGAGACGCCTCCTCCTCTCATACCTCCATGGGACAGCGGCCCTCAGACGGCCCTCCCGAAAGGACATTCATGACATTCGACACGCTGGGGCTCCGCCCCGCCCTCCTCGCGCGCCTTGCCGATCAGAACCTGACGGACCCCACCCCGATCCAGCAGCGCGCCATCCCCGAGGCGATGGCTGGCCGCGACGTGATGGGCCTCGCCCAGACCGGCACCGGCAAGACCTTTGCCTTCGGCCTGCCCATCGCCGACGCGCTGCTTGGCACCAACAAGCGCTGCGCCCCGAAATCGGCGCAGGCGCTGATCCTTGCCCCGACCCGCGAACTGGCCGCGCAGATCCACGACACGCTGTCGTCGGTGCTGAAAGACGCGCACCTGCGCCTAACGCTGGTCGTCGGCGGCAACTCGATCAACGTGCAGTCGCGCAAGCTGGAAAAGGGCACGCATCTGCTCATCGCCACGCCGGGCCGTCTCATCGACCTGATGGACCGCGGCGCGCTGAAGCTCGACCAAGTCAGCCACTTCGTGCTCGACGAAGCCGACCAGATGCTCGACCTCGGCTTCATCCACGCGCTGCGCCGCATCGCCCGCGATCTGCCCAGCCAGCGCCAGACGCTGCTGTTCTCGGCCACTATGCCCAAGCAGATGAACGAGATCGCCAGTGCCTACCTCAACGATCCGGTGCGCATCGAGGTCGCCCCTCCGGGCAAGACCGCCGACAAGATCGAGCAATCGGTGATCTTCGTCGAAACCCCCAAGCGGATCGAGACCCTCACCGGGCTGCTCGATGATCACCGCGACGAGCTGGCGCTGGTCTTCTGCCGCACCAAGCACGGCGCCGAGAAACTCTCGCGCAAGCTCGACCAGGCCGGTTTCGCCGTCGGCGCGATCCACGGCAACAAGAGCCAGGGCCAGCGCAACCGCGCGCTCGACGCCTTCCGCAAGGGCGAGATGCGCGTGCTGGTGGCCACCGATGTGGCGGCCCGCGGCATCGACATCCCCGACGTGCGCCACGTCTACAACTTCGACCTGCCGAATGTGGCCGACAACTACGTGCACCGCATCGGCCGCACCGCGCGCGCCGGTCGTGATGGCCGCGCCGTCAGCTTCTGCGGCGTCGAAGAGATGGGCGATCTGCGCGGCATCGAAAAGCTGATCGGCCAGCAGATCACCACGCTCGGCGGCGAGCGCCCGGCAGAGCCCGCTGGCGGCCAGCGCCGTGGGCGCGGCGGCAATGGCGGCGGTCAGGGCCGTCCCGGTGGCGGCAAATCCGCGGGCAAGCCCGGCGGCGCACGCCGCTCGCGCGGGGGCCGCGGCCGTCGCAGTGGCGGTGGCGGCGGTGGCAACCGCGGCAGGGCGCATGCCTCGGCCTGATCTGGCCCACCTCTAGGAAACACGAAAAAAGGCGCGGAGACCCTCCGCGCCTTTTGCCTGTCAGGTGGAAGGGTGCACGCCCCCGCCTACACCCCCGCCTACATCGGCGCCACGAAGACCCCGAACAACCGCCGACAGTCTTCCGCCGCAAGCATGCAGGCCACCGGGCGCTCCACCCCAATCGCTTGGTTCATCGCGTGCAGCACCCGGTGCGCCAGAACCGGATCGCCAAGGAAAGGGCCGCGCAGCTCGGTCTTCTGCTCACCTTCTGCGGCCTCATAGACCACAGCGCCGTCCTTGATCGTCGCCAGCACGTCGATCTCGGCCAGCGTCTCGGGGTCCACCGCCATCGGGTCGTCCGACAGGATCACGAAATCCGCCCGCTTGCCCACTTCGATCGAGCCCTTGCTGTCCTCTTCGAAATGCTGCCACGCGGGCCAGATGGTCAGCGCCTTCAACGCCTCCATCACGCTCACCCGCTGCGACGGGCCAAGGATGTCGCCCGAGCGCGTGCGCCGCGTCACCGTGGCCGAGAGGATCCGCATGCTGTCGGGAAAGGCCACCGGCGCATCGTGATGCGAGCCGAACATCATCCCGCGCTGCCGCACCCAGCCGGTTGGCGAGATATTCTCGGCATTCACCGGCCCCACGGTATGATCGCGGTGCCAATCGCCCCAATAATAGGTGTGCATGGGAAAGAGCGAGGGGAAGATGCCCAGCTTCTGGATGCTGTCCACCTGATCCTCACGCAGGAACTGGCCGTGCACCAGCACCGGGCGGTTGGTCGGCGCCCCGTATTTCTCTTCCGCCGCGCCAATCGCCGCGATCAGCATGTCCGACGCGCCCTCACCGTTGGCATGGGTGAGGATCTGGTAGTCGTGGCCAAAGCACCAATCCACCGCGTCGTTCACCTGCGCCTCGGTGATCGCCGCATAGCCCTTGTAGCCCGGCGGGTAATCCCCGACCGGATCGTAATAGGGCCGGTCGCGCAGCGCGGTGAACCCCTGCGGCGAGCCGTCGATGGTCAGCTTGCAGCCGCCGACACGCACGTGGCCATCATACTCTTGCGACGCGTTGGCCTCGATGAAATCCCGCGCCTCCAGCACATCGGGAAAGGCCACCACGTCGATCGGCAGCTCTCCCGCCGCATCCACCGCTCGCAGCGCCTCGACATTGCCCGCGCTCGAGCGGCCCTCCTGCCCGGTGGTATAGCCAAAGCTGGCCCACATCTCGGCCCCGGCCTTGGCGAAGCTCTTGAACCCCTCCGGCCCCAGCTGCCCCAGCAGCGGCACCAACGTGCCAAAGAAGGCGTATTCCTCGAGCACGCCATTGGGCCGCCCATCCGCGCCGCGCCGGATCACCCCGCCCGGAGGGTTTTCCGATGCCTCGGTGATCCCGGCGATCTCGAGCGCCTTGGAGTTCGCCACGCCCAGATGGCCCGACTGATGGATGATCAGGATCGGCACCTCGGTGGACACCGCATCCAGATCGTCGCGCGTGGGATGGCGCAACTCGGCCAATTGCGCGTTGTCATAGCCAAAGCCGATGATCAGGTTCACCGCCGCCACCGCCTCGCGGTTTTTCTCGGTCCAGTCGCGCAGCCCTTGCTGCAGGCTGGCGATATCGGTCACATCGCCGTCGGGCGGCGCCAGCATATTGGCCGAAAGCGCCTGAATGCCGCCCAGCACCACATGCCCGTGGCTGTCGACAAACCCCGGCAGCATCGCCCGACCGCCCAGTTCGAACATCTGCGTGGCCTCGCCCTTCAGCGCCGAGACCTCCTCCATGCTGCCCACCGCGACGATCTTGCCATCCAGCACCGCCACCGCTTCGGCGCTTGGATTCGCATCGTCGATGGTCAGGATCGGGCCGCCGGAATAAATCGTATCGGCACTCTCCTGCGCCGCGCTAAGGCCCGGCACCAGCGCCGCGGCGAGCAAAAGCGCCGCGCTGCCAACTGTCGTCCGCATCAAAAATCCCTCCTGCAAATATCTCACGCCCGCACGCTAGGCCAAGACAACACCCTCACCTTGACGTGGCACAAGGCAAGGTAACACAGAGAGAATTTCTACCCTAAGGAGAATGCGGCGGCGGAGCCTAGCGGATCACCCCCGGCGCAGGTCACCCACTTCGCGCCAGAACAGCGGCGTCAGCAGCACATAGACGGTGATCATCTCCAGGCGCCCAAGGTACATGGCAAAGGCAAGGATCAGCTTCACCGGATCGCTCAGCGTGGCGAAATTCCCCGCCGGTCCGATGATCGGCCCCACGCCCGGCCCGACGTTGGCCAAAGCGGTCAGCGCGGCGCTGGCCGAGGTCGAGAAATCCAGCCCAAAGAAATCCAGCACGATGGTGAAACCGCCAAAGGTCAGCCCGTAGAACATCATAAAGACGATGACGCTTCGCATCGTGTCCTCGTCGACGCGCCTGCCCTCGTAGCGGATCGCCACAACCGCATGCGGCGCGCGGATCATCTGCATCTTGGCCCGCAGCGCCCGCACGAAGAGTAGCCAGCGCATCGCCTTGGCCCCGCCCGAGGTCGAACCGGTGCAGCCCCCCGCCGCGGTCAGCAAAAAGAAGGCGACGGCGGCAAACGGTCCCCAAAGCGTGTAATCGGTGGTGGCATAGCCAGTGGTGGTGACCACCGAGACCACGTTGAACGCCACTGCGGTGGCGGCCTCGAACGGCCCCCAGCCCTTGGCGATCACCAGCCAGAGGCTCAGCACCGCGATCACCACGACCAGCCCTTTGATCAGCCCCTCCACCTGCTCGCTGCGCAGCGCGCCGCGGTGCACCACACGCACATACCAGGCAAAGGGCAACGCCCCCAGCAGCATAAAGATCGTCCCCGTCCACTGCAGGAACGGGCTGGTGAAATGCCCGAAAGAGGCGTCATAGCCCGAATAGCCGCCGGTCGAGAGCGTGGTCATCGCATGGGTCAGCGCATCGAAAGGCCCCATGCCGCCCACGAGGTAGAGAAAGCCGCAGACCGCCATCAGCGCCAGATAGATGCCCAGCGTGGCCGAGGCGAAAGAGGCGGCGCTGCGCAACTCCTTCTCGCCCTTGTCCGAGCTTTCGGTGCGAAACAGCTGCATCCCGCCCACCTGCAGCATCGGCAACATGGCGATGCCGGTGACGATGAAGCCCACGCCGCCCACCGCCTGCAGCAGCGCCCGCCACAGGATGATGCCATGCGGCGTGTCATCTAGCCCGCTCATCACCGTCGAGCCGGTCGTGGTGATCCCCGACATCGCCTCGAACACCGCATCCACCGGCGACAGACCCCATTGCCACAGCGGCACCGCCCCGGCGACGGCGGCGGTCACCCAGACCGAAGAGGTCAGCAGGAAGGTGTGCAGCCGGTTCAGGTCGAGAAACTCCGACCATGTCGAGAGGCTCACACCGACGCCCACCATGCCGACCAGCGCCGCCGAGATGCCAAAGACGCCAGCGGTCTCGGGAAACAGGATCGCCACCACCCCCATCAGCGCCGCGAAGAAGACGCAGACCAGCCCGTTGATGAAATAGATGAAGCTCATGACGGCACTCTCTCGATTGGCCGGCGCGGCGCTGCCGCCGCGTTGACCCGAAAGCCATGTGTCGAAGTCGAGAAGAATTCAACTCGACTTTTCATTCGCGGACAATCCGCATCTCGGCTGTCGCGCCGCCCACCCCCTCGGCAAGCCCCCGCGTATGCATGGTTTGTGCATGGGATGTGCATGGATTGTGCCCCCTTCCTCGGGCGTCGCCGATGGTCTACCTCTGGCCCCTGCGAACATCTCGAAGGGCGCTCAAAATGAAACCCATCCGCCTGATCTCGGGCATCCTCACGGTCGGCTTCTGGACGCTGGCCAGCCGCGTCCTTGGCGTTGCGCGCGAGATTTTCATTCTCGCCTATATTGGCCCCGGCCCGGTGATGGATGCCTTTGTGGCCGCCTTCCGCCTGCCCAATATGTTCCGCCGCTTCTTTGCCGAAGGCGCGTTCAACGCCGCGTTTGTGCCAATCTTTTCAAAGAAATACGAGGGCGAGGAAGACCCGCTGAAGTTCGCCAGCCAAGCGATGAACGGCCTTGCTTTCGTGCTTTTGCTGCTCTCGGCGCTGGCGCTGATCTTCATGCCCGCGCTGGTCTGGGCCACCGCCGGAGGCTTCGCCGCCGACGCCCGGTTCGACATGACGGTCGGCTTTGGCCGTATCGTCTTTCCCTATATCTTCTTCATCTCGCTCGCCGCCCTCTTCTCGGGCGCCCTCAACGCCACCGGCCATTTCGCCGCCGCCGCCGCAGCCCCGGTCCTTCTGAACGTCTTCGTGATCCTTGCCATGCTCGCCGGTCAGTACCTGAATGGCGATATAATCCAATGGCTTGTCTGGACGATCCCGCTTGCTGGCGTGGCTCAGTTGGTGCTTGTCTGGGTGGCCGCAGAGCGCGCCGGGATCAAGCTGCGCCCCGGCCGCCCGCGCTGGAACGCCGACATGAAACGGCTGGTCCGCGTTGCCGTGCCCGCAGCCCTTGCGGGTGGGGTGATGCAGGTGAACCTTCTGGTCGGCCAGCAGGTCGCCTCGAACTTCGAAAAGGCCGTGGGCTGGCTCTATGCCGCCGACCGGCTCTACCAGCTTCCGCTGGGCGTGGTCGGCATCGCGGTCGGCATCGTGCTGCTGCCCGATCTCTCCAGACGCCTGAAAGCACAGGACGAATCCGGCGCGCGCCATGCATTTTCGCGGGCGGGAGAGCTGTCTCTGGCACTGACCGTGCCCGCCGCCGTGGCGCTGGTGGTGGCGCCTCTGCCCATCGTCGCGGTGCTGTTCCAGCGCGGCGCCACATCGATGGCCGACGCGCAGGCCATCGCCTTTGCCGTCGCCATCTACGGCCTCGGCCTGCCCGCCTTCGTGCTGCAAAAAGTGCTGCAGCCACTGTTCTTTGCCCGCGAAGACACGCGCACCCCCTTCCGCTACGCGCTGTGGTCAATGGCGGTGAACGCGGTCCTCGCCATCGGTCTCGCGCCGGTTCTGGGCTGGTACGCCCCCGCCATCGCCACCACCTGCGCGGCGTGGACAATGGTGGCGCAATTGGCGTGGGGCGGGCGCAAATTGGGCGACGTGGCGCGGTTCGACACACGCTTCCGCACCAGAATTCTGCGCATCTGTCTTGCCTCTGTCATCATGGGCGGTGTTCTTTGGGGAACCATGTTGGCGCTTGGGCCGTTCCTTGAACGAAGCTACTGGCGGAGCCTTGCCCTTGTTGGCCTGATCCTTGTCGGAATCCTCTCTTACGGGATTGCCGGGCAGGCGGTCGGGGCATTCCGTCTGTCCGAGTTCCGCACCGCTTTCCGCCGCAAGGGCTAGTACATGACGCTGACACCGCTGATCACCGCCGCCGAGGGTTTCCCCGCCCTCGAGCAGCTGTGCAATGACGCGCAAGAAGAGCTCGTGATGAGCTTTCGCATCCTCGATCCCCGCACCAAGTTACGCACCCCCGAACTCCGCGCCAAGGGTCTGGAAAACTGGGCCGATCTGCTGGCGGATGTGGCGCGGCGCGGCGTGAAACTGCGGATGATCATCTCCGATTTCGACCCGGTCTTCACCTCCACGCTGCACCGCAACGCATGGCGCTCCGCCAGCGCCTTTGCCGAGCGGCTGCAGGGCGAGGACGCGCAGATCCTCTGCGCGCCGCACGGGCAGAACGCCGGCTGGCTGTGGCGCATGGCCATGCGCGGCCCCATCGCGCGGCACATGGAGAAGCTGCGGCAGGAAGAGGAGGCCACCCTCACCCCCGTGCAGCGCACCGTGCTGAAGGGCGCGGTCGCCTTGCGTCCGGTGACCATCCACCAGAAATTCGCGGTGGCTGACGGCAAGGCCGCGGTGATCGGCGGGCTCGACATCAACGAGCGCCGTTTCGACACCCCCGAGCATGACCGCCCCGCCGACGAGACGTGGCACGACGTGTCGATGCGGGTGGATGATGCCGATTTCGCCGCCGCGCTGCGCCATCATTTCGGCGAATGCTGGAACGCCGCGCTGGATTGCGACACGCCCTGCCTGACCGGACGCACCGAGCGGTTCGACACCGCCAAGAAACCGCAAGCGCCCGCCGATCTGCGGGTGGTGCGCACATTCTCGGCGCCCTGCAGCGGGCCTGCCCGGCTCTCGCCCCGCGCCTCGATCATCGAGCACGAAAAGGCCGTGATCGGCATGATCGGAGAGGCGCAGCGCTATATCTACATCGAGACGCAGTTCCTGCGCCATCGCCCCGTGGCCGAAGCGCTGGCCAAAGCCGGTGAGCGCAGCGGTGAGCTGCAACTGGTGGTGCTGATGCCCTCCTTCCCCGACCGGGTGCTCTATGAGGGCAACGACGGCTGGGACACGCGCCACGGCCACGCCCTGCAGACCGAGGCGGTGGACCGCGTGTCGAAAGCCTTCGGAGACCGTGCCGCCTTTGTCTCGCCGGGGCAGCACAGCGAGTCGCCTGAGGATATTCCCGATCTGCTGGGATCCGGCCCGATCTACGTACACTCCAAGGTCACGCTGGTGGATGACCGCGTCGGCCTCGTGGGCTCGGCCAATCTCAATGGCCGGTCGCTGCGCTGGGACACCGAGGCCTCGGTGATGTTCCGCCGCTCGGACGCGGTGGAAGACCTCCAAAGGCGTCTGGCCTCGACGTGGCTGGGCGACCACCTCAACGGCCATGACCGGGTGAGCGCCCGCACGTGGCGGCAGGCGGCGCTCGCCAATGCCGCGCATCCGCCGCAGGACCGCGAGGGATTTGTGCTGCCCTACCCTCAGGCGGAGGGGCGCAAGTTCGCCAAATCCCTGCCGGTGCTGCCCGCCGATATGTTCTGATCAGCGGCGCTGCCGCAGGCGCTGGCGCAGCCGCGCCCAGCCACCGGGCACCAGAACCACGGTCAGCAGAAAGCCCGAGGCAAAGCCGCCAAGGTCGGCCACCCAATCAAGGCTGCCGCCGAACAGAAGGCCGAACAGCAACTGAATTCCCAGCAGGATGCCGATCAGCGAAAAGGCCCGCGCCTGCTGCGCGCCCAGTTGGCCAAGCCGC
This sequence comes from Salipiger sp. ABN3_019, assembly GCF_056158605.1. Taxonomy (NCBI): domain Bacteria; kingdom Pseudomonadati; phylum Pseudomonadota; class Alphaproteobacteria; order Rhodobacterales; family Roseobacteraceae; genus Salipiger; species Salipiger sp. ABN3_019. The sequence goes on along the minus strand of NZ_JBSWTP010000009.1, from coordinate 1,075,265 downwards.
AGCCACAGCAGGTAGGTGAAGCCGCCAATCAACCCGTAGACCGGCGGGAACGCCCCGATCAGCGGCACCGGCGTGCTGACGAAACCATAGGCCAACGCGCCGCCAAGGCTCGACGCCGCAAGGATCGCCAGCGTGCGCCAGCTTCCCAGCGCCTCGCCGACCATCTTGCCAAGCGCCAGCAGCATGACAGCGGCAAACAGGGCATGGCTAAAGCTCGCATGCACGAAGGGATAGCTGAAGAAGCGGATCACATGCTGCGCCGGAAACTGCCCGGTCGACAGCATCCAGTGCCAGATCTCGCCCGAGAAGGCGAAGCGTTGCAGCGCATCAAGCCGCCAGCCCACGGCGCCGGGCCCGCCGACGAGACCGCGCGCGCCGAGCGAGAAGGCCGCCTCGACCCCCACGATGACCACGGCCAGCCCGACGATCACGGGCGGCAGCGAATTGAACGGCGAGACATTATGCTGGTGCGCCATGGTGGCCTCTTTCTTGACGGCATGTCGGGCCATGGGTAAGCCAGCCCAGACCGAATTTCCAGACGGAGGAAGCCCATGTCCGACGCGGGCGACATCAATTCCGCTTTCACGCCGCGTGTGTTTTCCGGCATTCAGCCCTCGGGTGGGCTGACGCTGGGCAATTACCTTGGTGCAATCAAGCGTTTCGTCGACATGCAGGACAGCGGGATCGAGACGATCTACTGCGTTGTCGACATGCATGCGATCACCGTCTGGCAGGATCCCGAGGCGCTGCGCAAGCAGACCCGCGAGCTGACCGCGGGCTATCTTGCCGCCGGGCTCGATCCCGACAAATCCATCCTCTTCAACCAAAGCCAGGTTCCCGGCCACGCCCAGCTGGGCTGGATCTTCAACTGCGTCGCGCGGCTTGGCTGGATGAACCGGATGACCCAGTTCAAGGACAAGGCTGGCAAGAACGCCGAGAAGGCCTCGCTGGGGCTTTACGCCTATCCCGCGCTGATGGCCGCCGACATCCTGCTCTACCACGCCACGCATGTGCCCGTGGGCGAGGACCAGAAACAGCACGTCGAGCTGACCCGTGACATCGCGGCGAAGTTCAACCACGACTACGGCACCGAGTTCTTCCCGATGACCGAGCCGGTGATCGAAGGCGCGGCCACCCGCGTCATGAGCCTGCGCGACGGGTCCAAGAAGATGTCGAAATCCGATCCCTCGGACGCCTCGCGCATCAATATGACCGATGACGCCGACGCCATCGCCAAGAAAATCCGCAAGGCCAAGACTGATCCCGACGGGCTTCCGTCGGAGGTGAAGGGCCTCGACGGCCGCCCCGAGGCGCGCAACCTCGTCAACATCTACGCCGCCCTCGCCGGGCAAAGCGTCGAAGAGGTGCTGACCATGGCCGGTGGCAAGCAGTTCTCGGAGTTCAAGCCGATGCTGGTGGATCTGGCGGTCGACAAGCTGGCGCCGATCTCCACCGAGATGGCCCGGCTGATGCAGGATCCGGCGCAGATCGACGCGATCCTCGCAGGCGGTGCCGAACGCGCCCGCAAGATCGCCGATCCGATCCTGCAGCAGACCTATGAGATCGTCGGCATGGTCGGCGCCAGGGCCTGATCCATCGCCCATCCCGACAATCAAAGGCCGCCCCCCGCAGGGCGGCCTTTTGCCTTTGCCGCCTCCCCTGGAACGCTCGCTGCGACAACCCATCCACCTCCATGCTACACTGCGGTCATCGCCCCGGGCTTTAGGGAGGACCAGCGCGATGACACTCACCCCCGACCGCACATGGATCGCCTGGACCGGGATGGAGACCGACCTGATCTTCAACCACGGCGTCGAGCTGCCGCATTTCGCCGCCTTTCCGATGATCGACGAGACCGAGGGCCGCGCCCGACTGCGCGGCTATGCCGAGGCGCTGATCGCCATCGGGCGTGAGACCGGCGCCGGGATGATCCTCGACACGCCCACTTGGATGGCCAACCCCGACCGCGCCGCACCGCTGGGCTATGCCCCCGAAGACCTCACACGTGTCACCCAAGAGGCGGTGGCACTCCTGCGCGAGATGGCCGCGCGTCATCTCGATGTGGCGACGCGCATCAGCGTGCAGATCGGCCCGCAGGGCGACGGTTATCAACCGGGCATGGCTGCAGCAGATGCCTCCGCCAGCTATCACGGGCCGCAAATCCGTGCCGCCGCCGAGGCCGGTGCCGACATGATCAGCGCCTACACGCTGGGTGCCGCCGGAGAGGCGATCGGCATCGCCAAAGCCGCCGCCGAGGCAGGCATCTCCGCGCTCATCGCCTTCACCGTGGAAACCGACGGACGCCTCGCCGATGGCACTTTGCTGTCAGAGGCCGTGCAGCGCCTCGCCGGCGCGACAGACCCAGAGGCGATCATGGTGAATTGCGCCCACCCCGGCCATATCGCCAATGCGTTTGACGGCGGCGAATGGGAGGCGCATCTGGCGGGCATCGTCGCCAATGCCTCGCGCCAGAGCCACGCGGAACTGGACGCCTGCGACACGCTCGACGACGGCGATCCCGAAGAGCTTGGCGCGCAGCTGGCCGAGTTGCAGCGCAGCCATCCCGGGCTGCGCGTTCTGGGCGGCTGCTGCGGCACCGACCTGCGCCACCTGCGCGAGATCGCGCGGCAGGTCTCGGGCGTCTCAGCCTAGGGCGATCCGCGCCGCCAGTCGCAGCGCGTGGCTGCTGTCCTGCGCCGCCACCGGCATCACCGGATCATAGGCGGCGCGGATCAGCGCGCCGATCTCCGGGCGCAGCACCACGCGCCCATCCTCGAGCCGCCCCAGCGGCGAGCGCGCGGCAAAGGCGCCATTGCCCCATGTCAGCATCACCTGCGCCACCTGCGCCAGCGCCAGATCCTCGGCCGGCTGCGCCGCCAGCGCGCCGTCCATGCACAGGAACACAAAGGCCGCCTTGATCGCGCCGCTCTCGTCAAAGCGAAACACCCGGTACTGGTTGGCCCCGCTCTGCTGCAAGCGTTCGACCATCTCGGGCAGCCCGTCGATCATCCGCCCAAGGTCCGGCAACTCCAGCAGCTCGGCCCAGTCGCGGAAGAAAAACACCATGACGTTGGCCCCAAGCTCGGGATCATGCTCGGCCATCTTATGGCCCGACATGGCGCAGACCGCCTCGAAGGCGCCCTTCACCACCGACAGCGTCGCATCCTCGACGCCGAACACGATCGGCACCAGCGGCCGCCCCCAGCGCGCGCAAAGATAGCTCCCGTCTTCGCGGGTAAACAGCGCTTCGACCTCCGCCGCGTCCATGGCTCGCCCCTTCTTCTCTTTGGCAAATACGCATAGCGCGGCGCCCGCCACGCGGCGCTCCACCTGCCACGCCGGGCGCGCCCGCGCAAGACACTCGCTTAAGTCAGGCCCGGGATCAGCCGTCGAAGAGCGTGCCCTGCCCCGGAACCTGTGGCCGCGGCACCGGCAGCCCGAGGTGATCCCACGCCCGCTGCGCCAGCATCCGCCCGCGCGGCGTGCGCTGGATCAGACCCTGCTGCAGCAGATAGGGCTCGATCACCTCTTCCAGCGCGTCGCGGCTTTCCGAAAGCGCCGCCGAGAGCGTCTCGATCCCCACCGGCCCGCCGGAATAATTCTCAGCCATCAGCGTCAGATACCGCCGGTCGGCGCCATCAAGGCCCAGCTGATCCACCCCAAGCCGCGTCAACGCCCCATCCGCCAGTTCGCGGGTCACGATGCCATTGCCCTCGACCACGGCGAAATCCACCACCCGGCGCAGCAGCCGCCCGGCGATCCGCGGCGTGCCGCGGGCGCGGCGGGCGATCTCGCGCGCGCCTTCGGGCTCGGCCCGCACACCCAGCTTGACCGCGTTGCGGCTGACGATCTCGTTCAGCTCGTCCTCGGTATAGAACTGCAGCCGGGTCGGGATGCCGAAACGGTCGCGCAGCGGCGTGGTCAGCAGACCAAGCCGCGTGGTCGCCCCAACCAGCGTGAAGGGCTGCAACTCGATCCGCACCGTGCGCGCCGCAGGCCCCTCGCCGATCACCAGGTCAAGCTCATAATCCTCCATCGCCGGGTAGAGCACCTCTTCCACCGCCGGGTTGAGGCGGTGAATTTCGTCGATGAACAGCACGTCCCGGGCCTCGAGATTGGTGAGGATCGCCGCCAGATCACCGGCCTTGGCCAGGACCGGGCCGGAGGTCATGCGAAAGCCCACCCCAAGCTCGCGCGCCATGATCTGCGCCAGCGTCGTCTTGCCAAGGCCCGGTGGCCCGTGAAACAGCGTGTGGTCCATCGACTCGCCGCGTGCCCGCGCCGACTGGATGAACACCCGCAGGTTGGCGCGCGCCTCGGCCTGACCGATGAAATCGCCCAGCATTTGCGGGCGCAGCGCACGGCCCTCGTCCTCGGGCAGCGGCTCGGGGCGCAGGGTGGGATCGCTGTCGACCATCGCTTACCCTTTCGGCGCCAGCAGCCGCAGCGCGGCGCGGATGAGCGCGGAGGTCTCCGCCTCCGGGTCCTCGCCCGCCGCCTGCGCCACCGCCGAGGCGGCCTCGCTCGGGCCATAGCCAAGGTTGCTCAGCGCAGAGAGCGCCTCGGATTGCGCCGAGGCATTGGGCCGTGCGGCAGGCGCCTTGCGCGGCGCGGCGGCGGCGGGGGACGACGCGGGATCATCCTCGATCACCACGTCATCGGCAGAGGCCACCTGCCCCGCGCCCATGGCCATGACCATCGGCGCCTTGTCCTTGAGTTCGTTGATCACCCGTTGCGCGGTTTTGGGGCCAATGCCCTTGGCCGCCTTGATCGCCGTCCAGTCGCCAAGCGCGATGGCGCGGCTCACGCCGTCCGGCCCCAGCGCGCCGAGGATCGCCAGCGAGGCCTTCGCCCCCACGCCCTGCACCGACATCAGCAGGCGGAACCATTCCTTTTCCACCAGCGTGGGAAAGCCATAGAGCTGCAGCAGATCTTCGCGCACCAAAAGGTCGGTATAGAGCGCCGCCGCCTCGCCCGGCGCCAGCGTCGCCAGCACCCTATCCGAGCAATAGACCACATAGCCCACGCCGCGCACGTCGATCAGCGCGTGATCATCGCCCTTGTAGTCCACCCGTCCGGCGATCCGTCCGATCATGCTTTCACCTTCATTCTCTGCGCGCCCTGATGATGCGCGTGGCAGATCGCGATGGCCAGCGCGTCCGCCGCGTCGGGACCGTGGATGACCACGCCCGGCAGCTGCATCTTCACCATGTGATCGACCTGTGTCTTATCCGCATGGCCGACGCCGACCACCGTTTTCTTTACCGTGTTGGGGGCGTATTCGCCGATCTCCAGCCCGAATTGCGCGGGCACCAGCATGGCGATGCCGCGCGCCTGACCGAGCTTGAGCGTGCCAGCGCCGTCGCGGTTCACGAAGGTCTGTTCCACCGCCGCGATCTCTGGCTGCCAGCGATGCAGAACATCGGTCAATTGCTCGTGCAGGGTGAGCAGACGCGCCGCCAATGTGCCCGGCCCCGAATCGCATGTGCCGTTAGCGACATGCCGCAAACGGCTCCCGTCGGCCTCGATCACCCCCCAGCCGAGGTGCCGAAGGCCCGGATCGATTCCGATGACCCGCATTCCATCACTGCCCGTTGTTGTTTTTCTACCACGCAGTTAGCACGAAACGCGAACATCCGCCAAGCCCTCGCCCCTGTGCATTTGCCCGCGCGCAGAGCAGTTGCGTCCGCCGCGCCACGGCAGAGGTCAAAAGACGACAGTTTGGCGTCGGAACACGCCGCAATCAGCCCAGAAAATAGGCTAATTTTCAGGTCTTTCGCTCAATTTGCTTGCTATGTGAAAACTGCAGCCCACCCATGCGTTTTTCACTGCTTGTGGCAGCTGCTTACCGGATCTATCTGGCGATTAGATTTCAGGCACTTTAAAAACTTCATGACAAGGACACTGACCTATGGCTGTCTATGACTACTCGCGCGACGCATCCGGCGCCGCTGGCCTCGCAGGCCGTATCGGCAACGTCTTCGTTTCCGGCTTCGCTCCCGTCGCCGACGAAACCCCGCGTTCGGCTGGCCTCTTCGCAACCCTCTTCGGCATCGTCGCCGAGTGGAACGACGCACGTCTGACCCGCAAGAGCCTCGAAGCTCTGACCGACCGTGAGCTTGACGATATCGGCCTGACCCGTGGCGACATCGCTGCCATCGCACGTCGCCGCTGATAACATGATTTATCAAGCGCAAAGGCCGCGGTCCTGAACGGGACGGCGGCCTTTCCTATGTGCAGGATATGCGCAAGCGGCCCCAAGGACCGCCACCTCTTGTCGGCGTTTTAGCCCAGCAGAGCCTGCAGCCCGATGCCGATCCACAGCGTGATCGGATCAACCCCCAGCACCCATGCTCCCAGCTTGTCGGCAAAGCTGCCGTCGGACAGATGCGCCAGATGCTCGGCGTAATTCTCCGAGCCGAGATTGGCGAGCATCACGCCTTTGAAAACCAGAAACCCAAGGATCGTCAGCAGCAGCCCGCGCAGACGCACCGGCGAAATGCGCCGGATCGGCCGGTGCTCGAACACCCCGTTGCGATTGATCTTGGTGACATAGCCCTGTGCCAGCTTCCGGTGCTTTTGCGCAACCGCACGCTGACGACGCTCGAAACTCTTGAGAGCGCTTTCCATACCGCGGAACCCCTCTAAACAAACAAATACGTGGCGTATTTGCTCTCAAAGCGAGGCAAAATTTAGGCTAAAAAGCGGCGATTACGCCGCTTTTCGTTCACGAAGGCTTGCGCAGGGTCAGGGTCACCCATTCGCCGATCTCGTCACGGCACACCAGATCGACGCCTGCAGCGGCATAGGCTGCAATCACTTCATCGGCCTGACGGATCAGGATGCCCGAGAGGATCGCACGCCCGCCCGGTGCCAGATGCGCCGACATATCGGGCGCCAGATCAATCAGCGGCTGCTTGAGGATATTGGCGAACACCAGATCATAGGGCGCGCGCGCGGCAAGCTCGGGGTGGCCGAAACCGGCGGCTTCGACGCAGATCACCTTGCCGGTCAGGTGGTTGGCGCGCACGTTGGCCTCGGCCACTTCCACCGCGACCTCGTCGATGTCCGACACGATCACCGGATTGGGCCAAATCCGCGCGGCGGCCATGCCCAGAACGGCGGTGCCGCAGCCGATATCGGCCACATTTTGGCCAACCATACCCTCGTTCGACAGCCGGTCGAGCGCGCGCAGGCAGCCCAGCGTGGTGCCGTGGTGGCCGGTGCCAAAGGCCATCGCAGCCTCGATCAGCAGCGGCTCGGCGCCTTCGGGGATTTTGTCCGCGTCATGCGAGCCGTAGACGAAGAAGCGCCCGGCCTCGACCGGGGTCAGCTCGCGGCGCACCTTGTCGACCCAATCCTGATCCGGCACTTCCGACACCACGAAGGGCGCGGCGCCATAGGCCGCCGACAGCAGCGCCAGTTCGACATCGCTCGGCGGTTCGAGGAAATAGCCGCCCACTTCCCATGTACCACTGCCGTCTTCGATCTCGAAAACGCCAACACCCGTGGGTTCGGGTTCAAGATCTTCGATGGCCTCGCCCAGGGCCTCGGCAGCGGTCTTGTCGCTCAGCTTGGTGAAGGCGGTCCAGGTCTTGGCCATGTGATGCTCTCCGTTCAGGGTTGGCCTGCCCGATAGCGCGTTTGCCGCTGCAGCGCCAGCCTTGCCGTGCAGGGTTGGCGGGCGCTTTGGCAGCTCACTCGGCGGGCTGCGGCGGCAGGCGCGGGGCAAAGATGGTCTCATAGCCCGGGCTGGGGTGGCGCGGGATCATCAGCGCCAGCGACAGCGACACAAGCGCCATCCCCGCCGCCAGCCCGAACACCGCGCCGGGCGAGATCATCCAAAGATATCCCAGCGCGAACGGCAGGAAGACCGCCGCGATGTGGTTGATGGTGAAGGCCACGGCGGCGGTGGGCGCGATGTCGCCGGGATCGGCGATCTTCTGGAAATAGGTCTTCAGCGCCAGCGCGAGAGCAAAGAAGATATGGTCGATCACATAAAGGACCGAGGCCAGCACCACGCCCCAGTGAAACCAGTAGAGCCCGCCATAGGCCAGAAACACCAGCACCAGCCCGGCGTATTCAAACAGCAGCACCCGCCGCTCGCCAAAGCGGTGCACCGCTTTGCCCAGCATCGGGGCGAGCGCCATATTGGCGCAAAGGTTGATCAGGTAAAGCGCCGTCACCTCATGCACGGCAAAGCCAAAGCGCTCGACCATCATGAACCCCGCGAAGACCACGAAGATCTGCCGCCGCGCGCCCGACATGAACTGCAGCGCGTAATAAAGCCAGTAGCGGCGGCGCAGGACGAAGGATTTGCGCTGCGGGTTCGGGCTTTCGAACTGCGGAAAGGCCAGCGCGCAGTAAAGGGTGATCACCAGCGTCAGCCCGCCCGAGACCATGTAGACGAAGTTGTACGAAAGATCGAAGGCTTCCCACGTCATGACGATGGCCACATAGGCGATCAGCGTCGCCCCCGAGGCCGCGGCCAGCAGCCAGCCCAGCATCTGCGGCGCGCGGTCCTTCGGCAGCCATTGCAGCTGCAGCGACTGGTTGACCGTCTCATAGTAGTGAAAGCCGATGGAACTCAGCAGCGTGACGATCAGCAGGCCGCCCATGCTGGGAAACCACGCCGTCACCGCCGTCGCCACGCCCAGCAGCGTCAGGGCCAGCAGCGCCAGAACCTGCTCGCGCATCAGCATCAGCACGAGGATCACCCCAATGGCGAGGAACCCCGGAATTTCGCGCACCGTGTGCAGCCAGCCGATGTCGGAGCCATCGAACTGCGCCGCCTCGATGACGAAATTGTTCAGCAGCGCCGACCAAGTGGCAAAGCTGAGCGGCATGGCAATCGCCATGAGGAAAAGCAGCGTCACCGGGCGCCGCCAGAGCGGCAACTCCCGGGCCTGCCCCAAGGGCACGATACGGGTCATAACCCTGCGATAAGCACTTTCCCGCAGCTTGGCGAGAGGCAACCGGCCCGCCCGTCAGCTTTCCGAGAAGCGGTACTCGACCTCCGAGAAGCGATCGCGCGGGAACACATAGAGAAAGCGCAGCCCCTCGGTCCCCGCCACGATGCCGTGCTCGGCATCCGCCGGGATGAAAAGCGCCACGTTCGGGCCGATCTCATGGGCGGTGCCGTCGATGGTGACGATGCCCGAGCCGCCAAGGCCGAAATACATCTCGGCCGGTCCATGACGATGGGGCTTCAGCGTGCCAAGCGCGCCGAACTCGGCGATGCCCATGACCATCCCCGCGGTGGCGGTGCGATCCGCGCAGAAGAGCGTGCGCCAGCGGACCGTCCCGAAGGCGGGATCCTCGCCACCCTCAAGCGGCGCGTGGTCGGCGTTGGCGACAACCGGAATGCCCGAGAGGGCCGCGGTGACGAGCATATCTTGCAGAACGGTGGTCATGTCGGACACTCCGCAAAGGGGCACATGCGCGACCCTCCGCCAAGCGCGCGCGGGCGTCGCGCCAGAAAGCGACCGTGATGTCGCAGTCAGACAGCGCGGTGATCAGGCGGCGCGCGGTGATCTGGATCAAGGCAATCACATTCCACGCATGCGATTTGATGGCACCCCGAAGAGGAGGACAGCCATGGAACTCGTCGCACTTGTCGATGCTATCGGCGAAGGCCCGACCGCCGCGTTCTTCGGCCTGATCACCGGCACGGTCTTTGGCATCGCCGCGCAGCGCTCGCGCTTCTGCCTGCGCGCGGCGGTGGTCGAATTTGCCCGCGGCAGCATGGGCGACAAGCTGAGCGTCTGGCTGCTGACCTTCTCGACCGCGCTGGTCTGGGTGCAGGGCGCGCAGCTTGTGGGCCTGTTCGACGCCGCCAATGCCCGCATGATGGCGGTGCCCGGAAGCTGGTCGGGCGCGATCATCGGCGGGCTGATGTTCGGCGCGGGCATGGTGCTGGCCAATGGCTGCTCGGGGCGGCTCTTGGTGCTCGCCGCGACCGGCAACCTGCGTTCGGTGATCTCGGGGCTGATCTTCGCGGTGGTGGCGCAGATGTCGCTCTCGGGGATCCTGTCGCCGTGGCGCGACCGGCTCGCCGCGCTCTGGATTACCGAGGGCGGGCGCAATATGGATCTGCTCTTGGCGCTGCATCTGCCGCGCGCCTCTGGGCTGATCCTCGGCCTCGCCATCGCGCTTCTGGCGCTGGAACTGGCGCGGCGCAACCGCATCGGCCTGCCGCGTCTGGTCTTTGCCTCCGGCGTCGGCTTTGCCGTGGCGCTGGGGTGGGTGCTGACCTTCGCGCTGTCGAATGTCGCCTTCGAGCCCGTGCAGGTGGAAAGCGCCACTTTCACCGGCCCCTCGGCGCATACGCTGATGGTCTTTCTCGAGCGTCCGGCAGTGGTGGATTTCGACGTCGGGCTGATCGCCGGGGTCTTTGCGGGCGCCTTGATCGCCGCCGCTTGGGGGCGGGAGTTGAAGCTTCAGGGCTTCGAAGGCCCCACCCCGCTGCGCAACGCGATGATCGGCGCCGCGCTGATGGGCTTTGGCGGGATGCTGGCGGGCGGCTGCGCCATCGGCGCGGGGGTCACCGGCGGCTCGATCTTCGCCGGGACCGCGTGGCTTGCGCTGTTTTGCATGTGGATCGGCGGCATGACCACCGAGATGCTGATGGGCGGGCGGCGCGCCAGCGCGCCCGCCTGAGGCTCAGCTCAGACCCATTTCGCCAGCGGCGGCAGGCTCATCAGCACCGCGTCGGGATCATGGCCGGTGGCGAGGCCGAACTTGGTGCCCCGGTCGTAAACGAGGTTGTATTCGGCATAGAGCCCGCGATGCACAAGCTGCGCGTCTTTTTCCGCCTCGCCGAAATCCATCCCCCGGCGCTTCTCCACCAGCGGCAGATAGGCGGGCAGGAACGCCCGGCCAATGTCTTGTGTGAGGGCGAAATCCGCCTCCCAGTCGCCAGTGTTGCGGTCGTCCATGAAGATGCCGCCGACGCCCCGCGCGCGCTTGCGGTGCGGGATGTAGAAATACTCGTCCGCCCAGGCCTTCAGCTCGGGGTAAAGCGTCTCGCCATGCGGAGCGAGGTGCTCTTTCTGGGTGGCGTGGAAATGTGCCGTGTCCTCGCCATACTCGAGGCAGGGGTTGAGATCCGAGCCGCCGCCGAACCACCACGCGCCGGGGGTCCAGAACATGCGGGTGTTCATATGCACCGCGGGCGCATGCGGGTTCTGCATATGCGCGACAAGGCTGATCCCCGAGGCCCAGAAGCGCGGGTCGGCCTCGATGCCGGGCACGCCGCGCGCCGCCATGGATTTCTGCGCCGCCTCGCCCAGCGTGCCGTAGACCGTCGAGACGTTGACCCCGACCTTCTCGAACACCCGGCCCCCGCGCATCACGCTCATCAGCCCGCCGCCCGCGTCGCTGCCATCATCGGCGGTGCGGGTGGTCGGCGTCACGGTGAAGCGGCCCGCCGTGTGATCCGAAAGCGGCCCCGAGGCATGGCTGTCCTCCAGCCCCTCGAAAGCGTCCACGATCTCGTCGCGCAGCGTGCGGAACCAATGCGAGGCGCGTGTTTTGCGCTCGTCGAACACGTCGGTCATGTCGTCCCCCCTGCCCAGCTCAGTGCATCGGCGCGCCGACCGGGTCGATCAGCGTACGGCCACCGTCGACCGTCATGATCTGGCCGGTCATAAAGCCCGAGGCCTCGGACGCAAGGAACTGCACCGCTTCGCAGACCTCGCCCGGCCCGGCGATGCGGCCTGCGGGCGTGTGCTTTTCGATCTCCTCGCGGTAGCCGGGATGCTCCTTGAGGATGTTCTTCAGGCTCGATGACATCAGCGAGCCGAAGGCCACCGAATTCACCCGGATGCGCTGTTCGGCCAGCGAGACCGCCATCGAGCGGGTCAGCTGATCGAGCGCGGCGACCGACACCGAATAGCCCAGCAGATGCGGGTTGGTGCGGCAGGCGGCGATCGACGAGATATTGACGATCGTCCCGGCGCAGCGCTCTTCCTCGTTGCCCTCGGCCTGCTTGACCATCCGCTTGGCGACGATCTGGCTCAGGCGCATGGCGGGCACGAGGTTCTGCCCCAGCATGGTCTCAAGCGATGCATCCTCGCAGTCGAGCACATTGGTGGGCAGGATCTGCCGCGCGCCGTTCACCAGAATATCCACCCGGTCATAGGCGTCGAGCGTCGCCGACAGCAGGTTGGCCAGCGTCAGCTTTTCGCGCAGATCACCGGCGAAGTACCGCATGGTGCTGTCTTCTTCGGACTTGCCGCATTCCTTGGCCAGACGGCCCTCGTCCATGTCGGCGAACATGACGTTGGCGCCGCGCGCCGCGAAGTGCCGCGCGATTGCGAGGCCCACGCCATTGGCGGCACCGGTGACGATGGCAGTCTTGCCTTCGATGGAAAAACTCATGGGAATCCCTTGGATGTTTGCGCCACGCTAGCCGCGATCAGCGCCCCGGGCGAGAGGCATGTAGGATCTTGAACCGCGCATCCCCAGCGATTTCGTCGGAATTGCGGAAGCGTTCAGCAAGGCGAGTCTCATAGGGCAGATGCCGGTTGGCCACCAGCCACAGCTGCCCCGAAGGTTTCAGCATCCGCGCCGCCGCGTCGATGAACGCCTGCCCCAGCGAGGGCTCGGCCTTGCGCCGGTTGGTGTGGAACGGCGGGTTCATCACCACCGCATCCAGCAGCGCGGGCGGCGTCCAGTTCAGCGCGTCGGCCCAGTGGAACTGCGCGCGCGGGTCGGTGACATTGCGACGCGCGCAATCGAGCGCGACCAGATCGGCCTCGACCAGATGCAGCGTGCCGCTCTTCTCGCGCGTGAGGATGCCATTCGCCAGACCACCCCAGCCCGCGCCCAGATCGGCGACATTGGTGCCCAGTTTCTGCGGCAGCGCGGCCAGCAGCGCCTCGCTCGCCGGGTCCGGCCCATCGGCCGAGAACACGCCCGGCGCCGTCCATTGGCCGCCGTCAAGCTGCGCCGGACCGCGCGCCCAATCGGCGAGCGCGTCGGTGGCGGCGAACCAGAAGCTCTTGCCATGCGCCTTGGAGACCTGACCGGTCACCTCGGTGCGCTTGCGGACAGCCTTCAGCGCGGTGTCGATGCCGTCGATCTTCTGGCCGTCGACAACCACCAGACCACCCTTGGCGGCGGCGCAGGCCTCGGCGATCCACGTCTCGGCGCGGTCGCGGGCGCGCGGCAGAAAGACGATGGCGGCAGCGAACTCTCCCTCGGGGGCGGTGGCGACATCCCAACCACGGCGCTCCCAAGCGGCGAAATCGGGGGCAGACCGCTGCACAACCGTGCAGCGCTCACGCGGCAGGGCGCTGGCGTCGAAATCGCCGGGCGCGCCGAGCAGCAGGATGCGCCCTTCGGAGGGCAGGTCGAGACCTCCCTCAAGCGCGAAACTCAATCGGGTATCAGACATGGTCGAGCCGCCGGATCGGGCGGATCACTCCTTTTCCATGGTGCATTGCAGCGGATGCTGGTGGCGCCGGGCGAAATCCATCACCTGACCCACTTTGGTCTCGGCGATCTCGTGGCTGAACACGCCAACGACGGCGACGCCCTTTTTATGGACGGTCAGCATCACTTCGAACGCCTGCGCGTGGGTCATGCCGAAGAACCGCTCGAGCACATGCACGACAAACTCCATCGGCGTGTAGTCGTCGTTCAGCAGCAGCACCTTATAGAGCGGCGGGCGTTTGGTTTTCGGCTTGGTTTCGAGCACGACATCAGCGCCGCCCTCACCATCGCGAGGGTCGTTCGGGTCGGTCATGCGGGTTTTATGGGCCGTGACGGATTGGATCATCTCAAGGACGCTTTTGCTTTGCGTGTGCTTTGCGGTTCCGGCTTTGAAGGGTCTATATAAATCCAAGCAGCCCCGGAGGAAAGACCCGCGGCCCCAAGAGGCGTCATTATGGACAGGAAACTGCAAACAATCGCATTCGATGCCGACGATACGCTCTGGCACAACGAACGCTTCTTCAATCTCACGCAGGAGCAATTCGCCGATCTTCTGGCCGATCACGTGGCGCGAGACCACCTCGACGCCCGGCTGCTGGAGGCCGAGAAGCGCAACATCGGCCACTATGGCTTTGGGGTGAAGGGCTTCGTTCTGTCGATGATCGAGACCGCGGTGGAAGTGACCGAGGGCCGCGTGCCCGGCACGGTCATCGGGCAAATCCTCGCGTACGGTCAGGACATGCTGGCCCATCCGATCGAGCTGCTGCCGCACGCGCAGGACGCGGTCGAGGCGCTGGCCCCCGATCACCACCTCGTGCTGATCACCAAGGGCGATCTGCTGCATCAGGAGCGCAAGCTGGCGCAATCGGGCTTGGGCGAGATGTTCGATCGGGTCGAGATCGTCTCGGACAAGCAGCCGCAGACCTACGCCCGCATCTTCGCCGCCTGCCCCGGCGGGCCGGAGGCCGCGATGATGGTGGGCAATTCGCTCAAATCCGACGTGAACCCGGCGATCCGCGCGGGCAGCTGGGGTGTCTTCGTGCCGCAGGACCTGGCGTGGAGCCTCGAGCATGATGACCGCCTCGACCACCCAAGATTTCGAGAGATTCCCCATTTGGGCGCGCTGGCACAATTGGTCGACGCGATTGGCTGAATAAGTTTGCACAATTTTGCCTTAATCGCCTCTCTAGCGGCCAACTGCCTGATAGAACGCAATATATGGGAAATCACATTCAGGAAAATTGCGGAAAATCAAGGCACTGCAGGCTTTATTTTTTAAGCATCCCGTGCTAGCGTTTCCCCAAACTAGAACAGTTGGCCACCGGAAAACCGGGGCGAGAGGCAGAAGAGGCGAGTATCGTGACGGGACGGCGCATGAAGCGACCGGGCCGAGCAGGCCTGTATATTTTTACACTCATCTGGCTCACCTTGGTGGCCCCGCTGGGCGCTTGGGCTGCACCCTACGCAGCGCTGGTGATGGATGCGAGATCAGGCGAAATCCTGTTTTCGGAGAACGCCGAAACCCGGCTACACCCCGCCTCGCTGACCAAGATGATGACGCTCTACATCGCCTTCGAGGCGGTGGAGCATGGCGAGATCAGCCTCGACACCGTGGTGACCATCTCGCGCAATGCCGCAGCAGAGCCGCCCTCGAAACTGGGCCTGCGCTCCGGGCAAAAGATCAAACTTCGCTACCTGATCCGCGCCGCCGCCGTGAAGTCGGCCAATGACGCCGCCACCGCCATCGGCGAGGCCATCGAAGGGTCGGAAGCCGCCTTCGCCCGCCGGATGAACCGCACGGCCAAGGCGCTGGGGATGACCCGCACCACCTACAAAAACGCCCATGGCCTGACCACCGAGGGCCATCTCTCCACCGCCCACGACATGGCGATCATGGGCCGGCACATCCTCTACGATTATCCCGAATATTATAACCTCTTCTCGCGCCGCACGACCGATGCCGGCATGCGCGAAGTGGCCAACACCAACCGCCGCTTCCTTGCCGCCTACCAAGGCGCCGACGGCATCAAGACCGGCTACACCCGCGCCGCGGGCTTCAACCTCGTCGCCTCCGCCGAGCGCGGACGCGAGCGGATCATTTCCGTGGTCTTCGGCGGCACCTCCACCGCCGCGCGCAACGCCAAAAGCGCCGAGCTTCTGAACCTCGGCTTCAAGCGCGCCAAGACCAACGTCGCGCTGCGCCGCCCGGCCAAGCCGGCCTATATGGGCCGTATCGGCAATGACATGATGGTGGCCGATGCCGACCCCAATGATTCGGGCCTGCGCGGCAAGTCGATCCGCGTCGCCGCCGCCGCCGTCCCCAAAAGCCTGCGTCCCAAGCTGCGTCCCGGTGTAAGCGGCACCGATGTCGCGCCGCTGGTGGCCGGGGTCGAGGATGACATCGCCAACGTGCTGGAAAGCGTACAAGTCGCCAAGGTCGAGCCGCCGGTGGCCGTCGCCCCCGAAAAGATCGACGTCGCGAAGGTCGACCAGCCCGCCGCCGAAACCGCTGCCGTCGAAGCCGCCATCGCCATCGCAGAGGGCGACACCGGCATTGCGCCCGACGCCTCGATCAAGCCGATGCGCCGCCCGCAGCAGATGCTTTTGGCCAGCGCCTCCGAGCCGGTGAGCCTTGAGACCGCCGCCATCGCAGAGCCCGACACGCAGGAGGTCGTCACCCGCGTGTCGACCTCGGGCGGGCGCCACTGGGGCATCAACGTGGGCCGCTATCCCAGCCGCTATGCCGCCGAGAAAATTCTGCTGAAAACCGCGCTGATGGAGACCGCCACGCTCGACGGCTCGCTGCGCAAGGTGGTCGACCGCTCCAGCGGCTTTGACGCCAACTTCATGGGGCTCTCGCGCGAGACCGCCGATCTTGCCTGCCGCCGTCTGCAGGCCCGGCAGGTCACCTGCTTCATGATCGGGCCGAGCTAAGGCGCCGCCACATCTCACGAACAAAAGAAAACCCCGGGACGTTCCCGGGGTTTCTTTTTGCGCGCCGCAAGGAGCCTCAAAGCCCCCTGCCCCGAAAGCCACATGCCAGAAACGACAAACCCCCGAAGGCCAGGCCCCGGGGGTCGTCAATTTCTTCTGTGTCGGAAGGTCAGCTGGCTGACCTCACGAGCAAGATCTCAAAGGCGAACCTTAGAGGAGACCTTCGCGCTGAGCCTTCTTGCGCGCCAGCTTGCGGGCGCGGCGGATGGCTTCGGCTTTCTCGCGAGCTTTCTTCTCGGACGGTTTCTCGAAATGCTGCCGGAGCTTCATTTCGCGGAAAACGCCTTCGCGCTGCAGCTTCTTCTTCAGGGCGCGGAGCGCCTGATCGACGTTGTTGTCGCGAACACTAACCTGCATGTGGTTTTCACCACCTTTCTAAGTTTGAGTTGCAAGGAAATTGCAGGAAGCCGGTCTATAGCAAGGCTTGCCAATCTTGTCTAAACTCCTACCCATTAAGTCAAAGGAGAGGCCCCATGAGTGAAGATATTGCCGGGCGCCTGCTTGATGCGGCGCTGAACCATGTCGCCTTCGACGGCTGGTCCGAGACGACCTTCCGCGCGGCGGCAAGCGATGCCGGGGTGGACCCGGTGGTGGCCCGCGGGCTCTACCCGCGCGGCGCGGTGGACATGGCGATCGCCTTCCACCGGCGCGGCGACGAGGCTATGTCCCAGCGCCTCAAGGAGATTGACCAATCCGAGATGCGCTTCCGCGACCGTGTCGCGCTCGCCGTGCGCACGCGGATCGAGGCGGTGGACGACCGCGAGGCGGTGCGCCGCGGCACCACGCTCTTTGCGCTGCCGATGTATGCCGCCGATGGTGCCAAGCTGATCTGGGGCACCTCCGATCGCATCTGGACGGAACTGGGCGACACCGACCGCGATTTCAACTGGTACACGAAACGCGCCACGCTGAGCGCGGTCTATTCCTCGACGGTGCTCTACTGGCTGGGCGATGATTCGCTCGACAATCACGCCACGTGGGAATTCCTCGACCGCCGGATCGAGGATGTGATGCGCTTCGAGAAGACCAAGGCCAAGGTCCGCGCCACCCCGGTGCTGGGCAAGGTCTTTGCCAGCTCGGAAAAGATGCTCGGCAAGGTCCGCCCGCCGCGCAACATCCGCAACGGCCTGCCCGGCGGCTGGACCGCGCCGCGCTAAGCGCCGCTCCCCCGCCGGACGACAGCAAGACAGGACAAGACATGACCGAGACAATGCGCGCCGTGGAGATCTCGCAGCCCGGCGGCCCCGAGGTGCTGCGCCTGACAGAGCGCCCCGTCCCCTCCCCTGCCCATGGGCAGGTGGTGATCCGCGTGGCCTATGCCGGGGTCAATCGCCCCGACGCGCTGCAACGCGCGGGCAGCTACGCGCCGCCCCCCGGCGCCTCGGACCTGCCCGGCCTCGAATGTTCCGGCGAGGTGGTGGCCACCGGCCCCGGCGTCAACTGGCCCGCCGTGGGTGATGAGGTCTGCGCCCTGTTGCCCGGCGGCGGCTACGCTGAATATGTCGCCACGCCCGCCGCGCATTGCCTGCCCGTCCCGGCGGGCATGGGGCTGCGCGAGGCGGCCTGCCTGCCCGAGACCTTCTTTACGGTCTGGAGCAATGTCTTCCAGCGCGGCGCGCTGCAGGCGGGCGAGCGCTTCCTTGTGCACGGCGGCTCCTCGGGCATCGGCACCACCGCGATCCAGCTTGCCAGCGCCTTCGGCGCGCGGGTCTTCGCCACCGCGGGCTCGGCCGACAAATGCGCCGCCTGCGAAAAGCTCGGGGCCGAGCGGGCGATCAACTATCGCGAAGAGGATTTCGTCGAGGTGCTGCGCAGCGAAGGTGGTGCCAATCTGATCCTCGACATGGTCGGCGGCGACTACATCACGCGCAGCGTCAAGGCGCTGGCTGATGAGGGCCGCCTTGTGCAGATCGCCTTCCTGCAAGGGCCCAAGGCCGAGCTGAACTTCGCGCAGGTGATGATGCGGCGGTTGACCATCACCGGCTCTACCCTGCGCCCGCAGAGCGATCTGGCCAAGGCGCGCATCGCGGACGCATTGCGCACCCATGTCTGGCCGCTTTTGGAGGCGGGCCGCGTCGCGCCGGTGATGGACTCCGATTTCCCGCTCGCGCAGGCCTGCGATGCCCACGCCCGCATGGAAGGCTCGACCCACATCGGCAAGATCGTCCTTAAGGTCGCCTGATCGAAGCAAGATCGCCTGATCCAAGCGCTACATACGCCGGGCGCGCGCCTGCCCGTCACGCCTCACGGCGTGCCACTATGATCGGCGCACCTTCGGTGCGACGGCTGGCGCAGCAACGAGTGAGGTCAACGCTTAGTCCCAGCCAAGCCCGGACTACCTTAGATCGTCTAGCAACGACCCAAAAGCGCCAGCCCGCCCGGACGGGCAGGCGCTCGCCCGGCGGCTTCGCCTTGATTCCGGGCGTGTCAGTGCTTCGCCCGGCCCCCGATCACGCCACCGCGCGGCGGTAGAAGTGCCAGCTGGCGTGGCCCAGCAGCGGCAGCACCACCATCAGCCCCAGCAGCAGCGGCAGCGAGCCCAGCACCAGCAGCACCGCGACCACCGCGCCCCAGCACAGCACCACGCGCGGGTTCTTCTGCAGCACATGCACCGAGGTCATCACCGCCACCGGCGCGCCCACGTGCCGGTGCAACAGCAACTGGAACGACACCACCGAGACCGCCAGCGCCACCAGCGCGAACACAAAGCCCACGCCGCAGCCCAGCACGATCATCCACCAGCCGCCCGCGGTGCTGAACACATCCGACAGGAAGGCCCCGAGGCTTTGGTGAACCGCGGGCCCCATGGTCGCCAGATGGATGAAATGCGCCACCAGCATCCACGCGCAAAAGAGCGCGATCAGATAGAGCCCCATCACCAGCATCGCGCCGAAGGCGGGCGAGCTGAGCACCGAGAAGGCGTCGCGCCACGTGGCCTCCAGCCCCATCTCGCGCTTGCGGCTCATTTCATAAAGCCCGACCGCCGCCATCGGCCCGATCAGCGCAAAGCCCGCCGCCATGGGAAACAGCAGCGGCAGCAGCGCTTGATGAAACGCCATGCCCATCAGCAAGAGCCCCATCACGGGGTAGATAAGCACGATGAACAGCACGTCGCTGCGGCAGGCCTTGAAGTCCTCCCACCCGGCGCGCAGCGAGTTGGAGATGTCCGACATCGCCATGGTCCGCACCCGGCGCGGCGTATGGGCATGATCCATGCCCAACTCCCGCGTCGAGGCGGAAACATGCGAGCCCGCCGCCGACAGCTGCTGCGCAGCCCAGCTGAGCGGGTTTCCGATTGTATGAGGTGTCTGTGCCATGAGCCTCCTCCCTTGGCGTCGCGCGGTGCGCCAATCACAGGTCCGGCCATGGCACGCGCCGAGGGCCGGACGGATCGGCCGCGCGTGTGTGGACCAAGACTAGCACGAAAAGGCCCCTCTGCGCATCACGAGCCTGCGACACCCGCAACAGCCCCCTCTTGCGCCCGCCTCGCCCCCGTCGCAGGGTCTGCCGCAAAGCCATCAAGGAGGAGACCCCGATGACCGCAACAGCCCGCACCGTCATCATCGAGGAAAACGGCGGCCCCGAAGCGCTGAAGCTGGCGGACTGGCCCATCGGCGAGCCCGGCCCCGGCCAGATCCTGATCCGCCACAAGGCCTGCGGCCTCAACTTCATCGACTGCTATCAGCGCTCTGGCCTCTACCCGCTGGACCTGCCGCATGCGCTCGGCATGGAAGCCTCGGGCGTGATCGAGGCGGTGGGCGAAGGCGTCACCCATCTCGCCCCCGGTGACCGCGCCGCCTATGCCGCCGCCCCTCCGGGCGCCTATACCGAGGCGCGGGTGATGTCGGCGGCGCAGGTCTGCAAGCTGCCCGACGAGATTTCCTTCGAAGAAGGCGCGGCGATGATGCTGAAGGGGCTGACGGTTCAGTATCTCTTCCACCGCACCACCCCGCTCAAGAAGGGCGACACGGTGCTCTTCCACGCCGCCGCCGGCGGGGTTGGCCTCATCGCCTGCCAATGGGCGAAATCCGAGGGCATCCGCCTGATCGGCACCGCCGGGTCGGACGCCAAATGCCAGCTGGCACTCGATCACGGCGCCGACGCCTGCATCAACTACAGCACCGAGGATTTCACCGCCCGCACCCGCGAGCTGACCGATGGCAAGGGCGTCGACGTGGTGATGGATTCCATCGGCGCCTCGACCTTCATGGGCTCGCTCGACTGCCTGAAGCCGCTCGGCATGATGATCTCCTTCGGCAATGCCTCGGGCCCGGTCGAGGCGTTCAACCTCGGCATCCTCGCGCAGAAGGGCTCGCTGAAAGTGACGCGCCCCACCCTCTTCGCGCATATCGCCGACCCCGCCGCCTGTCAGGAGATGGCGGCGATGCTGATGGGCAAGGTCTCGTCGGGCGCGGTGAAGATCCGCATCGACCAGCGCTTCCCGCTGGAGGACGTCGCCGAAGCGCATCGCGCGCTCGAGGCCCGCAAGACCACCGGTCAGACGATCCTGACGCTGGAGTGAAGGCGCCCACCCGCCCCGGCACCAAACAGCAAACACGGGGCAGCAGGCAAAAGAAAACGGCGCGGGTCACCCCGCGCCGCTCTCAATTCTACCGAAGCCGCAGCCCCGAGAGATCAAGCCTGATCAGGCAATCTCGACCAGCTCGATGGCGAAGGTCAGATCCTTGCCCGCCAGCGGGTGGTTGGCGTCGAGCGTGACCTCGGTCTCGGTCACTTCCGCCACGGTCACCTGCACCACCTGACCGGTGGGGGTCTGCACCTGCAGCGGGGTGCCCAGATCGAGCGGGATGTTGTCGGGGATCTCGGTGCGCGGCACGGTCTGGCGCGCCTCGGGCTGCATCGGGCCGTAGGCTTCATCCGAGGTGACCTCGACGGTCTTCTTCTCGCCGACGGTCATGCCGGGCATCGCCTTGTCGAGGCCGGGAATGATCTGGCCCGAGCCCACTTCGAACTCCAGCGGGTCACGGCCTGCGCTGGAATCAAAGGTGGTGCCGTCGTTGAGCGTGCCGGTGTAATGAATACGAACGGTGTCGCCGGTCTTGACCTGCGTCATGGGGTGTCTCCGATCTTTTGGGAAAGTTCTGTGGATGGGACGAGGCCGCCTGTCGCAGCGGGTGCTCGTTTGCTCTCCCCTCTAACCTAAGCATCCTGCCCCGGGATTGCAAAGAGGATGTCCAAACCGCCCGCAGCAGCCCCAAAGCGGCGGAAAATTCGCCCTTTCGACAGCTCCGCACCCATGCCACCCTGCGCCGGATTGCGAGGAGGAGCACGACACCCATGGCACCGGAAATGATGACTCAGGCAAAGATGACACCGGCAAAGATCACCACCTGCGTCTTCGACGCCTATGGCACGCTCTTCGATGTCGCAGGCGCCGCCCGCACCGCCGCCGAGGCGCCGGGACAGGACCGGCTCGCCGCGCTCTGGCCCGCGCTCTCTGCCGACTGGCGCCGCAAGCAGCTGGAATACAGCTGGCTGCGCGCGATCACCGGGGATCACTGTAGTTTCTGGCAGGTGACGCAGGATGGGCTCGACTGGGCGATGGCCCGTCATGGGCTCGAGGATCCCGAGCTGCGCGAAACCCTGCTCGGCCTCTACTGGCAGCTGCCCGCCTACCCCGAGGTGCCGCAGCTTCTGGCCAGCCTCAAGGCGCGCGGCCTCGGCTGCGCCATCCTCTCCAACGGCAGCCCCGACATGCTGGACGGGGCCGTCTCCAGCGCGGGCATCGCCCAGCATCTGGACGCCGTGCTCTCGGTCGAGGAGGTGGGCATCTTCAAACCCGCGCGCCCGGTCTACGACCTTATCGGCACACACTTTGGCACCGATCCCGCGCAGGTGCTCTTTGTCTCGTCCAACGGCTGGGACGCCGCCGGGGCCGCCGCCTACGGCTTTGTGACCGCATGGGTGAACCGCGCCGGCGAGCCGATGGATTGCCTTCCCGGCCGCCCGCACCATGTCCTGCCCGACCTCACCACAATCCCGGAGCTTCTGTGATGCCCGAATTCACCACCTCCGACGGTCTATCGATCCATTACACCGACGAGGGCCACGGCCTGCCGCTGCTCTGCCTCGCCGGGCTGACCCGCGACGGGCGCGACTTCGATTATCTCGCGCCGCATCTCGATCCCGCCAAAGTGCGGATGATCCGCATGGACTACCGTGGCCGGGGGCAGTCGGACTGGACCGATCACGCCAGCTACACCATCCCCATCGAGGGGCGCGACGCGGTGGAACTGCTCGATCACCTCGGGCTGAAGCAGGCGGCGATCCTCGGCACCTCGCGCGGCGGGCTCATCGCCATGCTGCTGGCCGCCATGGTGAAGGACCGGCTTTTGGGGATCGCGCTCAACGACATCGGCCCCGACATCGGCAGCGAAGGGCTGGCGGTGATCAAGGATTACATCGGCAGAAACCCCGGCTGGAAAAGCTACGACGAGGCCGCGGCGCAGATGGCGCAGGGCATGACCGCCTTCAAGGACGTGCCGCCGGGGCGCTGGATGGACGAGGTGCGCAAGTTCTACCGCGAGACGCCGGAAGGTCTGCAAATCCAGTATGACCCGCGCCTGCGCGACGCGGTGCTCGAGGCCGGGGCGCAGCCGGTGGCCGACCTCTGGCCGCTGTTCGACGCGCTGAAGGGCCTGCCGCTCTGCGCGCTGCGCGGCGATGGCTCGACGCTGCTGACGGCTGAGACCTTTGCGGAAATGAAGCGCCGCCGCCCCGACATGATCGCCGCCGAGATCCCCGGCCGTGGCCATGTGCCCTTTCTAGACGAGCCCGCATCGCTCAACGCGCTGACGCGCTGGCTGAAGATGCTGAGCTGAGGGTCAGCGGGCTCAGGTCAGGTTGAACACCCGGCTCGGATGCAGCTCGCCCGCCTTGAAGATGCCGACCGCGACCGGCTTGCCCTCGAAAGAGGCCCAGGCTTCGTCGCCGTAGTCGGCCTCGCCGGGGATCACCATGCCGGGGTTGCCGTTGCGCAGCTTTGCGGCGCCCTCGGGCGTGCAGCGCAGCTCGGGCAGATCAGCCAGCCCTACCTCGGTCGGCAGCAGCTTGGCATCGAGTTCGGGCGTCTTGGCCAGCGCGTCGATCTCTTCGACCGAAATGCCGTCCTTAGCCTCGAACGGGCCCGACCACTCGCGGCGCAGCCACAGCACATGGCCGAAGCATCCCAGCGCCTCGCCCAGATCGCGGGCGATCGAGCGCACGTAGCCGCCCTTGCCGCAGACCATCTCCAGCTCGACGTGATCCGCATCGGGGCGCGACAGCATGATCAGCAACTCCACCCAGAGCGGACGCGCGGAAAGCTCCATCTCCTCGCCGTCACGGGCACGCTTATAGGCGCGCTCGCCATCCACCTTCACCGCCGAGAACTGCGGCGGCACCTGCTGGATGTCGCCGACGAACTGGTGCAGCGCTTCCTTGATCTCCTCATCCGAGGGGCGCTCGGCGCTCTCGCGCAGGATCTCGCCCTCGGCGTCATCGGTGTTGGTCGCCTGCCCCAGACGCACGGTGAAGCGGTAGGCCTTCATCGCGTCGGTGATATAGGGCACGGTTTTCGTCGCCTCCCCCAGCGCCACGGCCAGAACGCCGGTCGCTTCGGGATCGAGCGTGCCCGCGTGCCCGGCCTTCTTCGCCGCCAGCGCCCAGCGCACTTTGTTGACCACCGAGGTGGACGTCATGCCGGCCGGTTTGTCGACGATCAGCCAACCGGAAATGTCCCGACCCTTTTTGCGTGCCATGTCTGCCCCCGAGTGGTCCTGAGTGATGCTGCGTGCTGCTGAGGCGCGCCTGCTAGCAGGGCGCGCGCCCCCGAGTCAATCTGGTGCCGCACCCTCGCCCATGCATGGCGCGCGTATGCATGGATTGTGCATGGGATGTGCATGCATTGTGCCCCCCTCTCCGGGCCGGTTCCCTTCCCTCCGGCGATGCCCTTCGATAGGGTCGCCGCGACCATCTGAAAGGGCCTTCACATGCAGATCGCAGACCTCGGCGACATCCGCCTGCACTACCGGATCGACGGCCCCGAGACCGGCGCGCCGCTGGTGCTGGCGAACGCCCTCGGCACCGATCTGCGGCTCTGGGATCCGCTGCTGCCGCATCTGCCCGAGGGCCTGCGCATCCTGCGTTATGACATGCGCGGACATGGCCTCTCGGACTGTCCAAAGCCGCCCTATTCCATGGGCGCTCTGGTCCGCGACGCCGAACGCCTGATGGAGCTAACCGGTTTCAAAGACGCGGTTTTTCTCGGCCTTTCGCTGGGCGGCATGGTCGCACAGGGGATCGCGGCAAAGCGCCATGATCTCGTGCGCGCGGCGGTCCTTTCGAACACCGCCGCCAAGATCGGCACCCGCCAGATCTGGCAAGCCCGCATCGCCGAGGTGGAAAAGCGCGGCGTCACGGCGGTGGCGGATTCCGTGCTGGACCGCTGGTTCACCCGCCGCTTCCGCGCCAGCCCCGCGTTCCGCCCGTGGCACAACATGCTGACCCGCACACCCGCCAAGGGCTATATGGGTTGCGCCGCCGCCATCGCGGGCACCGATTTCATCACCCCCACCTCCGGCCTCCGCCTCCCCGTGCTCGGCATCGCCGCCAGCGAGGACGGCTCCACCCCCGCCGATCTGGTGCGCGAGACGACCGACCTCATCCCCGGCTCGCAATTTGCGCTGATCCGCGGCGCCGGGCATCTGCCCTTTGTCGAGAAACCCGCGGAATATGCGAAGGTTCTCAGCGACTTCCTGAAATCCCAAGGCCACATCGGGGGGCGCATCTGATGGCACAGTTCCTGCTGATCCACGGCGCGTCGCATGGCGCATGGTGCTGGCGCGACGTGATCCCGGCGCTGGTGGAGCGGGGGCATGAGGCCCGCGCCATCGACCTTCCCGGCCACGGCGAAGACACCACTCCGCGCCAAGAGGTGACCCTGCAGAGCTATGTGGACGCGATCGCCGCAACTCTGCGCGAGATCGGCCAACCGACGATTGTCGTCGCCCATTCCATGTCCGGCGTTCCCGCCACGAAGGCCGCCGATCTGCTCCCCGAGCTTTTCGCCCGCCTCGTCTATCTCTGCGCCTTCCTGCCCGGAGATGGCGACAGCGTCACCAGCCTCAGCCGCGCGTGGCCGGACCAGCCGCTGAACGAGGCGATCCGTCGCGACGAAGGCGGCGTGACCTTCCACTTCGACCCCGCGATGATCCGCGAGAAATTCTACCACGACTGCCCCGAGGCCCTGGTGAAACGCGCGGCCCGCCATCTGACGCCGCAGCCGATCCTCACCCAGAAACAGCCCGTCACACTGACGGGCCGCGTCGAGCAGGTGCCGCGCAGCTACATCGTCTGCGCGCAGGACGTCGCGGTGCCGCCCGATCACCAGCGTTCCATGGCGTCGGTCTTGCCAAGAGAGGACGTCTACGACATGAGCAGCGCGCATTCGCCCTTCCTGTCCGACCCTGACGGCCTCGCCGCTCTTCTGGACCGTATCGCCCGGAGCTGACCCATGTCCGCCACGCCTTTCGACAGCACCCATCTGCACCGCCTCTTTCCAGCCGGAGAGCTTGCGAAACTCTTCTCCGACAGCGCCGAGATCCGCGCACTGATGATCGTCGCCGGGACGCTGGCGAAGGTGCAGGGCGAAGCCGGGCTGATCCCCGAGACCGCCGCCAAGGCAATCCATCGCGCGGCGCTCGAGCTGCAGATCGATCCCGGCGGGCTGGCACAGGCCACCGCCGCTTGTGGCAGCGTGGTGCCGCCGCTGCTCGGGGCCTTTGCCTCGCTGATGCAGGCCCCCGACTACGCGCAATATCTTGGACAGGGCGCACGCCCCGAGGACCTGCAGGATTGCGCGCTGGCGCTGCGTCTGCGGCAGGTTCTGGCGCAGTTCGAAACCAGCCTCGACGGGCTTGATGGCACGCAGGACCTACGGGCGGAACTCCCGGCGCTGCGGGACGCCCTGCTCTGCGTCAGCTTGAGTGGTGAGAACGCGGAAATTCTGCGGCCCGCGCTTGCCGAGGCGCTCAACCTCGGCGCGCAGGGCTGGGGCGCGGACCGGCGGCCTCTGCGTGACCTCGCGGACTGGGGCGCACGGCTCGTGCAGACGCTTGCGGCGGGCACCCCGGGCGATGCCCCGCTCGCAGCGCTCGCCATCCATGTCGGTGCACTCTCAACCGCGCTCGGTCAGCAAGCCCCGGAAAACGCACGACCTGCACCAGTGCAGCGCCATCTGGAAAGCCTGAGCCTGCCGCAACTCCTGCTGGCCTGCGGCGCGGCCATGCGGCGGGCACATGCGTTTGCCGAAACAGCTGGCAAAGCACCACCTTTGGGAGAGTAATCGCCGCGCAAAGCTTGCGAGACTTGGGCATTCGCAGTACGAGAAATCAACCCGCCAGACGGTTTTCCCGCTCAAGCTAGGTTCCGGCCCGCCGCACACTCGTTTTCTGCGGCGGTTGCCCTATATTCTCATTGTTATCTTAAAGAGGCCTAAGACAGGTGACCGAAGACACGCTCAGCCCCCCGCCCGAGGAAATGGCAGACAACGCGCGCAACGCCGCGGCTTTCCTCAAGACGCTGGCCCACGAGGGCCGACTTATGATCCTGTGCCACCTCGGTTCGGGAGAGCGCTCGGTGGGCGAACTCGAAATCTCTGCTCGGAATGCGTCAGGCCGCGGTGAGCCAGATGCTCGCGCGTCTGCGCGAGGAAGGGCTCGTGAACACGCGCCGCGAAGGCAAGACGATCTACTACAGCCTCGCCACCGAAGACACCGCGCGGGTGATCGGGCTGCTCTACGAGATTTTCTGCGCGAAAAGCGACTGCTGAACGCCGGGCGGAGCGCTTTGGTTCAGCCCTCCGCCTCTTCCTCCTGCCAATCCCACGGACGCGCGTAATGGCCAAGGCATTGCGTCACCGCCGCCTCATTTGCCCCATTGCGCTCTAGCCGCGCGACCAGACCGCGGCGGCGATCATCCTCGACATAGGCGACGCGCGCCGACACCCCGTCCCGCTCTAGCGCCGCGTCATAGACGCGGGTGATCGCCTGCTTTCGCAACTCGGGCTTGAACACCTTGCCGACCCCGGTCTTGGGCAGTTCGGGCAGGATTTCCAGATATTTGGGCCAAGCGGCACGCTCGTGGATGTGCACCCGCGCATGGGCCAGAAGGTCCTCTTCGGTGACCTCCGCCCCCGCCACCAGTTCCACATAGGCGCAGGGAAGCTCGCCCGCGTGATCATTCGGCTCGCCAATCGCGGCAGCCACCGCGACCGCGGGATGGCGCATCAGCGCGTCTTCGATCTCGGCGGGGTCGATATTGTGCCCGCCGCGGATGATGATGTCCTTGGCGCGCCCGGTGATCCAAAGATAGCCCTCTGCATCGAGCCGCCCCAAATCGCCGGTCCGCAGGTAAACGCCGTCGTGATAGAGGCCCTCGTTGCGCTCCGTTTCCGTGTAAGTCCCGCCCGGGATGACACCGGGGTTGGAGACGCAGATCTCGCCGATTTCGTCGACGCCACATTCGCGCGGCCCGGCGTCGGTCTGCTGCACGATCTTGACCTTCGTGTAGGGCAGCGCAAAGCCGACCGATCCGACCTTCTTCACCCCTTTCGGCGGATTCACCGAGACAAGACAGGTCGCTTCGGTCAGCCCGTAGCCTTCGCAGATCGTCACCCCCGCGGCGCTTTCAAAGCGCTTGAAGAGTTCCGGCGGCATCGGGGCCGACCCCGAGAAGGCGTATTCGACGGTCGAGATATCCGCGTCCACCTTGCGCTGCATCAGCGCAGAGACGGCGGTGGGCACGGTGATGATGAAGGTGATCTTCCAGCGCGCGCAAAGCTTCCAGAAATTGTCGAACACCCCCTCGCCGCGGTAGCCCGCAGGCGTCGGCAGCACCATATGCGCGCCCGAGGCGATCGCCGACATCACCACCACCTCAGAGGCGAAGACATGGAACAGCGGCAGCGGGCACATCACGTTGTCGGTCTCGCGGAACAGCAGGCGCGAGCCGAGCCAACCGTTGTAGAGCATCCCCGACAGCTTGTGCTGCGCGACCTTGGGCATGCCCGTGGTGCCGCCGGTGTGGAAATAGGCGCTGACCCGATCCCCTGTGGCCGGAACGAAGGTAAGCTCTGTCGACTGGCGCCGCATCTCCTCGTGAAAGCAGCGAATGTCGGCGTGATGGATGTTGAGCAGCTTGGGGCGCAGCAGCGGCACCAGCCAGCGCTTCGGCGCGGTGAGGTAGCGGTTGAGATCCACCTCGAGCACGGTGACCACCCGCGGCGCATGGCGGCAGGCCTCGGCCAGCTTCTGCGCGATATCGGTCTTGGGGAAGGATTTGAGCGTGACGACAACCCGCGCCCCGGTCTCGCGCAGGATCGCGGCGATCTGTTCAGGCTCAAGCAGCGGGTTGATTGGCGCGACGATCCCGGCAGTGGCCCCGCCCAGCAATGTCACCAGCGCCTCGGGGCAGTTGGGCAGCACCATGGCGACGACATCGGTCTCGCGGATGTCCAAGCTGCGAAAGAGGTTGGCCGCCTGATTGCTCCGCTCCAGCAGTTGCGACCATGTGAGGGTCGTCGCCGGGTCTTTGGGACCGGACTGCAGCTGGAAACTCATCGCCGGACGGTCCGCAAAACGCTCTGCGGTCTGCGCGAGGCAGGCGTGCAGCGTTTCCGGCAGGGTCCGCTCGGACCACGGTTTCTCGGCCTCGATCGCATCGCGATCGGCTGGCGTGACGAATTGCATCACCATTACCCTCCTCCCCTCGCGGTGCCGGCGCGAAACGCCGGAACACCAGTTTCAAGCGTGGGAAGAATTTCCCCTTCCCGCAAGGGCTGCGCCCATAGCACGGCTCCCCCAAGTGGCATAGCCCGCAGTAACGCCTCGGCAAGATTACTCGGCGGCAACCCCGTCGGTGAACTGCAGCCGCGCCAGCCGCGCATAAAGCCCGCCCTCGGCCACCAGCGCATCATGCGCGCCCTGCGCGACGATCCGGCCTTGATCCATGACGACGATCCGGTCGGCCTTCTTCACCGTGGACAGCCTGTGCGCGACAATGATGGTGGTGCGCCCATCGGCCAGCGTATCCACCGCCTGCTGCACGGCCCGCTCGCTTTCGGCATCCAGCGCAGAGGTCGCCTCGTCGAGCAGCAGCACCGGCGCGTCGCGCAGGATGGCGCGCGCGATGGCCACGCGCTGCTTCTGCCCACCGGAAAGCATCACGCCGCGCTCGCCCAGCCACGTGTCATAGCCGTCGGGAAGCCCCGTTAGGAAATCATGCGCCGCAGCGGCACGGGCCGCCGCCTCGACCTCGGCATCCGAGGCATCGGGACGCCCGAAGCGGATGTTGTCGCGCGCCGAGGCGGCGAAGATCACCGGGTCTTGCGGCACCAGCGCGATATGCTGGCGGAAGGCATTGCGGCTCATCGCGTCCACCGGCACACCGTCGAGCAGCACACGCCCGCCATCGGGATCGTAGAACCGCTGGATCAATTGCACGATGGTGGTCTTGCCAGCGCCCGAGGGACCGACGAGCGCCACCGTCTCACCCGGTTTGATGGCCAGATCGATGCCGTCGAGCGCCTTGATGCCGGGACGCGCCGGATAGGTGAAATCGACGCTGTCAAAGGTGATCTCTCCGCGCACGGTCGAGGGCACGGGCAGAGGCTGTGCCGGCTCGTTCACCGTATCCTCGGCCTGCAGAAGCTCCACCAACCGCTCTGTCGCGCCGGCGGCGCGCTGCAACTCGCCGAAAATCTCGGACAGCGCCGCCACGGCACCGGCGACCATCACCGAGTAGATGACAAATTGCACCAGTGCCCCGGCGCTCATCTGCCCGGCGCGCACATCGATGGCCCCGGCCCAGAGCACGCCGACGACCCCGGTGAACACCAAAAAGATCACGATCGCGGTCATCAAAGAACGGGTCCAGACACGGCGGCGGGCGGCGTCAAAGCTCTTTTCGGTGACCTCGGCGAAAGCCTCGCGGCTGATGGCTTCGTGGGTGTAGCTCTGCACCGTCTGCACCGCCGACAGCGCCTCGGCGGCATTCCCCGACGACGCGGCGATCCAGTCCTGGTTCTCGCGGCTGAGTTTGCGCAGGCGGCGGCCGAGCGTGAGGATCGGCACGATCACCACCGGCACGATCAGCAGCACCATCCCGGTGAGCTTGGCCGAAGTGAACAGCATCAGCGTCAGCCCGCCCGCAAAGAGCAGCAGGTTGCGCAGGGCGATCGACACCGACGAACCGATCACCGACAAGATCAGCGTGGTGTCGGTGGTAATCCGGCTGAGCACCTCACCGGTCATGACCTTTTCGTAGAAGGCGGGCGAGAGGCTGATGACGCGGGCAAAGACAGCCTTGCGGATATCGGCCACCACGCGCTCTCCCAGCCGCGTGACCAGCCCGTAACGCAGCGCGGTGCCAATCGCCAAAAGCGCGGCGATCCCGAGCGCCGCCATGAAGTAGCGGTCCAGCAGCGCGCCATCCTCGACGCCGAAATTGTCGACCACGCGGCGCACGGCCAGCGGCAGCGTCAGCGATACGGTGGCGGTGGCGATCAGCGCAAGGATCGCGGCGATCATCAGCCCCCGATAGGGCTGCATGAACGGCCACAGGGCGGCCAGAGAGCCGAGTTTACGGGATTTCTCACGATCGTCCTGCACGGTGGCAGCCGGGTTTCCGTGGGCCATGGCCCCTCCTTTGTCTGCAGCACGGTATTGGGCCTGCAGGCGCCCCCCGTCAAGCGACGCGCGCGACGCAAAGACACGACGACAGCCGAAAGACGGGCCGATACATTCAATTTCCGGGGGAGGGGATGGAGCGGGCGGCGGGAATCGAACCCGCGTCATTAGCTTGGAAGGCTAAGGTCTTACCACTACACAACGCCCGCGTAGTGGGCGGAGAGATATTGCAACCGATCGGCCCGGTCAACCGCCCCCGCGCGGCTTTTGCAGGATGCCGCCACGTTTTGTGGTGATCCGTTCCGGGTGCCGCCGCGTATCAAAGGGATACAGCGCAAAAGGACCCCACATGCAGACGCTCATCCTCTACGCCGTGACCGCGGCCGTGTTCCTCGGGCTCGACATGCTCGGGCTGCGTTACCTGATCCGCCCGGTGTTCGAGCGTCACGTCGGCCACCTTCTGGCAGAGCCGTTGCGCCTTGGCCCGGCTGCGGGCTTCTATCTTGCCTATGTCGTCGGTGTGCTGTTCTTCGTCTCGCTGCCCGCTCTGCGCGACGGGGCACCGCTGCAAGCACTCTGGACCGGCGCGCTGCTCGGGCTCATGTGCTACGGCACCTATGAGATGACCAATTTCGCCACGCTTGCCGACTGGAGCTGGGAGCAGGTGATCGCCGACTGCCTCTGGGGTGGCGTGCTGACCGGCGTCTCGGCTTGGATCGGCGTCGCGGTGATCTCGGCGGTCTTCGGGAAATAAACTGAAGCCCTCCCGTTGGGGGGAGAACCGGGAGGGCTTCAGCCCGCGAGGCGTTCCGTGAGTTGCAGCGCCAGCGGATAGGGCAGGACACGCAAAAGCTTCAGCACATAGGTAAACCGCTTCGGGAAATGGATCTCGAAGCCACGCCCTGCCATGCCCTTTGCGATGTCGCGCGCAGCCTCTTCGGGCTCGATCATCGCGGGCATGTTGAAATCGTTCTTGTCGGTGAGACGGGTGCGCACGAAGCCGGGGCAGACAAGCCGAACGTCAATCGCCGGGGCCAGTTCGATCCTCAGCGTCTCGGCAAGGTTGATGATCGCGGCCTTCGTCGCAGAATAGGCCTGTCCCTTCGGCAGCCCCACATAGCCCGCGACCGAGCCAAAGAGCACCAGTTGCCCGCCCTCTTTGAGCACTTTCGGCGCGCTCTGCGCCACCAGCAGCGTGCCGGTCACATTGACCTGCACCAGCTTGGCGGTCTTCTCGCGGTCCAGATCGACGACCCGCGCCGGATCGTAGAGCGCGGCGGTGCAGACCATCGCGTCAAGGCTCTGGCCCAGTTGCGCCACGGCAGCGTCCAGCGTGTCGGGCTCGGCAAGGTCGAGCGGCAGCGCCTCGGCGCCGCTGCACTCCTCCGCCAGCTTGCGCAGTGCATCCTCGTCGCGGGCAGAAAGCACCAGCTGTGCCCCCTGCCCGGCAAGCTCATGCGCCAGCGCCGCGCCGATGCCGGAGCTGGCGCCGATGATCCAGATGCGTTTGCCGTCGAAGGAGTTGGACATGCTCATCCCTACCTAGATACGGAACAGCGGCTGCAGCAGCCGTGGGATCATCGCGTGGAACCGCAGCGGCGCGTCGGTCGCGGCAAGGCAGATGCAAGGCGCCTCGTCCCCGGCCATCGGCTGGTGGTCCACATCGTCCTGCGCCACCTCGACATCGCCAACGGCAAAACGGCCCTCGCTGTCCGAAAAGCTGCCCTGCAGCACCAGCGTCAGTTCCAGCCCGTGGTGGCCGTGCTCGGGAACGGCGCGGCCGCGCGGGATGTAAAGCAGGCGCAGCGAGCCCTCCTCGTCGGCGCTGAGGATCTGCTGGCGGATGCCCCCGCCCAGCATCTTCCAACGCGGCGGCTGCCCTTTAAGCGCCTCCATGACGGGGGCGGGAAAGATACCGGACCCGCGCTGCGGCGGTGTCGGCGTCGGCGTCGCGTCAAGCGCGGCAAAAAGACGGGCGCGGGCGTCGCTCGACACATCGGCGGGCGCGAGCCCGTCAAGCAGAGCGCCGCCCACGGCGGCTTCGGCTTCGACAATGCTGCGGCAGTCATCGCACAGCGAGATATGCGCCGCGATCACCACCGCGAAAGGCTGCGGCAGCGTCCCGGCGGCATAGGCGCGAAGCATCTCCTCGGGGATATGATGGGTGATCTTGCTCATTGCGGTCTCAGGTCAGTGAGGTCACGCCGCAGGCGGTCGAGCCCGAGGCGGATACGTGATTTGATCGTCCCCAGCGGCAGGCCGGTGATCCGGCTGATCTCGCTGTGGGGCAGCTCTTCCATATATGCATGACGCAGCGCCTCGGTTTGCTCGGGACTGAGCTTCTCCAGCGCGTCGCGCAACTGTTGCGATTCCTGTTCAAGCGCGAGGATCTGCGGCGCGTCGGGCTCGCCGCTCTCGGGCTCCTGCATCAGTTCGGGCTCGGGCAGCGGTTTGCGGCGGTAGAGGTCGATCTGGCGATTGCGGGCGATGCGATAAATCCACGCCGACGCTTCGGCGCGGTGCGGATCGAATTGCGCGGCCTTGTTCCAGACCGACAGCATTACGTCCTGCACCACATCCTCGGCGCTGCCATCCCGCAATCCGCCCCGCATCAACATCGCTTTGAGCCGGGGCGCGAAGAAATCGAACAGCCGCCCGAACGCCTCGCGATCACGCTGATCGCGCACAGCCAACAGCCAGCGCGTCTGTTCGGAGGTCTCGGTAGGCGTCACACGGGTCTCCTTTTTGGGCGTGCCGCTCACCGCAACAGACACGACGCCATCGGCATCGAAGGCATCGGACAGGTCATGCGATATGAGGCGGCCATCAAGAGACATGTAGGGGTTACGCTGCGGGATGCGACCCGGATCACCGCCGGTCTGAATTTTTTCACGAATTTTTCGACCCAAGGCGATGCAACCGCCCGAATGCCGGCGCGCACGGTGGCGACCACTTCTTGGCGCGCACAAAAAATTCCCCTCGCCTCAAGTCTTTGGTGATCCATTTCAAAGACCCGTGCGTAACATATTCAAGTTTACCTAAGTCCGCGGGAGGTTTGCGTGGCCCTTGACCTGTCTTTTGGAGTTCCCCAGCGCGTTGCCGTGATCGGCGGTGGCATCTCGGGCCTCGCCACAGCATGGCTTTTGTCGCAGCGCTGCCGCGTGACGCTTTATGAGGCCGCGCCGCGCCTTGGCGGCCATGCCCGCACGGTGACGGCAGGGCTCTACGGTGATCAGCCGGTGGATACGGGCTTTATCGTCTTCAACTACGCCAACTACCCTCATCTCACCGCGCTCTTTCGCGATCTCGACGTGCCGGTAGAGCGCAGTGACATGAGCTTTGGCGTTTCGCTGGATGGTGGGCGGCTGGAATATGCGCTGCGCTCAGGCAATGCGCTATTTGGCCAGCGCAGCAATATCGCACGCCCCGGCTTTTACGCGATGATCCGCGACATCCTGCACTTCAACCGCCACGCCGAGGCCAAGGCCGAGAGCCATCCGCATCTGTCGATCGCCGGGCTGGTCGAGGCGCTGGGGCTGGGGACCGCTTTCCGTGACCGCTATCTCTATCCGATCTGCGGCGCGATCTGGTCCACGCCCTCGGCCAAGATCGGGGATTTTCCGGCGCAGGCGCTGATGCGCTTTCTGCGCAACCACGCGCTGCTCTCTGCCGGAAACCAGCATCAGTGGTGGACGGTCTCAGGCGGCTCGCGCAGCTATGTCGAGCGGCTGACCGCGGCGCTCGAGGCGCGGCAGGTCTCGCTGCGGTCCGGCACCCCGGTGTTGAAGGTCGAGCGGGACGAGAAACACGCCACAGTCATGACTGAAGGCCATGCCCCCGAGCAGTACGATCAGGTCGTCTTTGCCTGTCACGCCGACATGGCGCTGTCGCTGCTCGCCGAGCCAAGCAGTTCCGAGCAACGCGCGCTGGGGGCGGTGAAGTTTCAGGACAACCATGCGGTGCTGCACCGCGACACTCGCCTGATGCCGCAGCGCCGTCGGTGCTGGAGTTCGTGGGTGTTCCGGACCGAGCCGGGCACCCCGCCCGATGAGCCCGTCGGCGTGACCTATTGGATGAACCGGCTGCAGAACATTCCCGACAGCGATCCGATGTTCGTCACGCTCAATCCGCAGCGCGATATTCCCGACGAGTTGGTCTACGACCGCAACACCTTCCGCCACCCGGTGTTCGACACCGCCGCGCTGGACGCGCAGAGCCGCATCGCCGCGCTGCAGGGCAAGAACCGAAGCTGGTACGCGGGCGCGTGGCTGCGCAACGGGTTCCACGAGGATGGCTTTGCCAGCGCGGTGCGCATCGCCCGGCAGATGCTGCCCGCGCCGGTGGCCGCATGAGCGAAAGCCTATCAGACAGATTGGGCGCGGGCGAGATGCTGCATCTTCCGGCCCGCGTGACCCACGCGCGGCGCGGCGGCATCCGCCATGCCTTCGTGTATCGCGTGGACTATCTGCTGCTTGATCCCGATGCGGTGCGCCCCCCGCGCCTGTTCTCGCGCAACCGCTTCAACCTCTTTTCGCTTTATGATCGCGACCATGGCGGCCCGCGCGAGGATGGCACCGGTGCCGCATGGGCGCGGCGCGTCTTTGCTTCGGCGGGGCTCGAAGGCGTGCGCGTGGCACTGCTGATGCAGCCGCGCTTTCTGGGCTATTGGTTCAACCCGGTCTCCTTTTGGCTGGCCCTGCGCGGCGACCGGCTGCTGGCGGTGATCGCCGAGGTGAGCAACACCTTCGGTCAGCGCCACAGCTACCTGTGCCATCACGCCGCCTTTGCCCCGATCTCTCCCGAGGATGAGCTGACCGCCACCAAGGTCTTTCACGTCTCACCGTTTCAGGATGTGCGCGGCAGCTATCACTTCCGCTTTTCGATCACCGGGGCCGCCGCCGCGATCGGCATCCGCCAGATCGACGGCAAGGAAGGCCTCAAGGCCACAATGTCCGGTGACTTCTCGCCCGCCGGATCGGCCCGCCTGCTGCGCAGCGCGCTGCGCCGCCCGGGTGGCGCGATGCGGGTGATTATGCTCATCTACTGGAATGCACTACGTTTAAAATTGAAGGGAGCCGAATACCGCAAGCTCCCCGCACCGCCCGATCACGAGGTCAGCCGATGAACCTGCCCATCTCCGCGATGATGAAACGCCGCTTTCTGTCCACGCTCGAACAGATCGAGCACGGCCGCCTCACGCTGCTGACGCCCGAGGGCGAGCGGCATCATTTCGGCACCACCGGGCCCGAGGCGGATCTGCATATCCTCGACTGGTCCGTGCTGCCTGCGCTTGCCGCACGCGGCGAGGTCGCCATGGGCGAGAGCTATATCGCCGGTCTCTGGCACAGCAGTTCGCCCGAACGGCTGCTGCGGCTGGCGCTGGACAATCTCGATGCCTTCGAACGCTATGTGACGCCCGGCCCCCTCGCGCGGCTCAAGTTCCGGATGATCGACCGGGTGCTGCGCGCCAACAGCCTCAAAGGCTCGTCGCGCAACATTCAGGCGCACTACGACGTGGGCAACGAGTTCTATCAACTCTGGCTCGATCCGGGGATGACCTACTCTTCCGCGCTGTTCGCCGAGGGCGAAGGCGACACCGCACTGCCCGAGGCACAGGACCGCAAGTACGACCGCATCCTCTCGCGGCTGAGCGACAGCCCCTCGGTGCTGGAGATCGGCTGCGGCTGGGGCGGCTTTGCCGAACGCGCCGCGCAGCAGGGGCGCAAGGTCACCGGCATCACGCTCTCGCCCAGCCAGAAGGGCTATGCCGATGCGCGGCTCGACGGGCGCGCCGACATCCGGCTGCAGGATTACCGGGCGGTACAGGGGCGCTACGCCAACATCGTCTCGATCGAGATGATCGAAGCGGTGGGCGAAAAATACTGGCCGGTGTATTTCGCCGCGCTGAAGGACCGTCTGGCCGAGGGCGGCCGCGCGGTGCTGCAGGCGATCACCGTGCAGGACGCCGAGTTCTCGCTCTACCGCAAGCGCACCGATTTCATCCGGCAGCACACGTTCCCCGGTGGCATGCTGCCGTGCAACGCGGTGCTGAACCGCGAGGCCGCCAAAGCCGGTCTGGAGTTGCGCGAGAATTTCGCCTTTGGCCAGCACTACGCCCGCACCTGCCGGATCTGGCGCGACAACCTTCTGCGTCAGCGCAAGCGGATCGAAGGGCTGGGCTATGGCGAGAGCTTCCTGCGCAGCTGGCAGTTCTATCTGGATGCCTGCGCGGCCACCTTCTCGACCGGGCGCACTGATGTGGTGCAGGTCGAATTGCGTCACGCGGGCGAGGCCTGACCCGCGCGGCGCGCCGGAATTTTCCCTGCGGGGGCCGTATTTTCGCCTCACTCCCTAACTAGCGATGACTCAACCGGCAGGGCCCCGCCCTGCCGTGATTGATGAATGTCACTGTCGCGAGTCGCGCCCTAGTCACGGAGCCTGAAGATGTTGTCCAAGATCGGAGCCTCCCTCCTTCTCCTCGCCGGAGCCGCAGCGCCGCTTGCAGCCGCCGAGCAAGAAGTGCTGATGACGGGGCTGAGCTACTTCCCCGAGGAAATCTATGTCTCGGTTGGCGACGTGGTTCATTTCGTCAACGCCTCCGAGGTGCCCATGTCGGCCACCGCCAGCGATGCCAGCTGGGACACCGGCGTTCTGCAGCCGGGCGAGGCCTATGCGCTGGAAGTGACCGATGGAATGCAGGGCGCGTTTGGCGATGTCTACACCGCCGACAATACCGCCGCGGGCGTCATCGACTATGTGAATCCGGCCCCGCTGGAGCTGGAAAACAACTACTGATCCTGCGCGCGACCGGGCTCAGATCGGCTCGATCAGTTCTGGCCCCTCGGCGCGGTTCGAATTCACCCTGGGATCGACGCGGTACATCCGCAGCGCGCCTTCGGGCGCCGCCTGCATCAGCGTCGCGGCGCCGTGCCCGTCCTCTCCCAGCCACAGGCCCCAGTCCTTTTTCGACAGGATCACCGGCATCCGGTGGTGCACCTTGGACATTTCATCGCTCGCGGCAGTTGTGACGATGGCGCAGGTGCGGAAGGCCTGACCCTCCCCTTCCCAGTCCTGCCAGATCCCGGCGAAGGCCAGCAGGTCATCCTCGGCCGGAGTGATGTACCACGGCAGGCGGCGGCCATCCTCGGTCTTGGTCCATTCATAGAAACCGCTGGCTGGCACGATGCAGCGCCGCGCACGGCAAGCAGCACGGAAAGCGGGTTTCTCGGCAATCGTCTCGGCCCGCGCGTTGATCAGCAGCGGCCCGTCGTTTGGTGCCTTGTACCAATGCGGCAGAAAGCCCCAGCGCATCGCCCCAAGCAGCCGCGTCCCGCCGTCCGAGCGCACCACATGCACGTCGTTGGTCGGGCAGACGTTGAAATTCGGGACATGCGGCAAATCATTGCCGGGCATGGCCTCGAAGATCTTGGCCATGGCATCATCGGGAAGGGTGACTGCAAAACGTCCGCACATGGCGCCCAGAGTAGCGCGCCGGGCGGCGCGCGCCAGTGCTTCAGACGTCGCGCCATTCGCCGGGGGGAATATCGTCGAGCGTCCATGTGCCGATCGCCCAGCGTACCAGCCGCAGGCAGGGCAATCCCACATGCGCCGTCATCCGCCGCACCTGCCGGTTGCGCCCCTCGGTGATCTTGATCTCGAGCCAGCTGTCGGGCACCGATTTGCGAAACCGCACCGGCGGATTGCGCGGCCAGAGGTCGGGCTCGGGGATGCGGTGCACCTGCGCCGGTCGGGTCATCCCGTCCTTCAGCTCCACCCCTTTGCGCAACTGCGCAATCTGTTCATCGCTCGGCGCGCCTTCGACCTGCACGAGGTAGGTCTTGGGCTGCTTGAACTTCGGATGCGAGATCCGCGCCTGAAGTCGCCCGTCGTCGGTCAGCACCATGAGCCCCTCACTGTCGCGGTCGAGGCGGCCTGCGGGATAGACGCCGGGCACTTTCACATAGCTCGACAGCGTCTCGCGCGGGCTGCCCTCGGTGCCCTTGTCGGTGAATTGCGACAGCACGCCATAGGGTTTGTTGAGCAAGATCACGCGGGCCATCAGCCATCCCTCCGGGCAGCGAAGAAGTCTTTCAGCAGCGCTTCTGCCTCGGGCGCGGCGAGCCCGTCGTAGACCTCGGGCACATGGTGGCATTGCGGATGCGCATAGACCCGCGCGCCCTGCGCCACGCCGCCGGACTTAGGGTCGGATGCGCCATAGTAAAGCCGCCGGATCCGCGCGAAGGAGATCGCCGCGGCGCACATCGGGCACGGCTCCAGCGTCACGTAGAGATCATGCTCGGTCAGCCGCTCGGACCCGAGCGCGGCGCACCCGGCGCGCAGCACGAGGATCTCGGCATGGGCGGTGGGATCGTTCAACTCGCGCGTGCGGTTGCCCGCCGTGGCCACGACCTCGCCTTTGGGCGAGACCAGCACGGCACCCACCGGCACCTCACCCCGGGCGGCGGCGGCCCGCGCCTCGGCAAGCGCCAAATCCATATGACTGCGAAAACTCATGAGCGCCGGAGTAGCGCGAAGCGCGGCGCTTGGCGAGTTGGCTTCCCCCGGCGCGGGGGATGCAGTATGCGAGGATTCATGAGCAAACCCCCGTCGCGCCCCGCCAAACCCTCCGGCCCCAAGTCCCGTCCCAGCACGGGCGCGAAGGCTGGCCCGAAAACTGGCCCTAAATCTGGCCCGAAGTCGGACTTCAAGTCCGGTCCCAAAGCTGGGGCGAAACCCGGCTACAAAGCCGGGCCGAAGGGGGATATTGACGGCAGCGCGCGCGGCGGAAAACCGGGCGCAAAGCCCTTCGGCAAACCGAGCGGGAAACCCGGCGGCAAACCGAAGGGCCGTGGCATCGTGCAAGACGAGGCAAGCTATGGCGGTGGCCCCAAGGCGGGCCCCAAATCTGGGGCGAAATCTGGCACCAGACCGCCCCCGCGCCGCGGCACCAAGGCAAGCGCCAAATCGGGCCCGGCCAGCAAGCCTGCGCATGTCCCCGCAGCGCCGGCGGTGAGCGAGGATGGCCGCATCGCCAAGGTGCTGGCCCGCGCGGGCGTTGCCAGCCGCCGCGAGGCCGAGAAGATGATCGAAGAAGGCCGCGTCTCGGTGAACGGCAAGGTGCTGGAAAGCCCCGCGCTGAACGTCACCGCCAAGGACCGGATCACCGTCGATGGCGTGCCGCTTGCCCCGCCCGAAGCCGCGCGTCTGTGGCTCTATCACAAGCCTGTCGGGCTGGTGACCACCACCAATGACGAGAAGGGCCGCGAGACGATCTTTGACAAGCTGCCCGAGGATCTGCCCCGGGTGATGAGCATCGGGCGTCTCGACCTCAACTCCGAGGGCCTGCTGCTGCTGACCAATGACGGCGGCATCAAGCGCCAGCTCGAACTGCCCTCGACCGGCTGGCTGCGCAAATACCGCGTGCGGGTGAACGGCGCGCCGACCGAGGACATGCTGAAGCCGCTGCGCGCCGGCATCGTGGTGGACGGTCAGGCGTTCCAGCCCATGCAGGTGACACTCGACCGGCAGCAGGGCGCCAACGCATGGCTGACCGTTGGTCTGCGTGAAGGCAAGAACCGCGAGATCCGCCGCGCCATGGCCGACATCGGGCTGACGGTGAACCGGCTGATCCGCGTCTCTTACGGGCCGTTCCAACTGGGTGAGCTGAAAACCGGCGAGGTGCAGGAACTGCGCCCCAAGGTGATCCGTGATCAGCTTGGCCTTGAAGGCGCCAAGACCGAAAAAGCCGTGCCGACTCGGACCCGGCGCAAGGGACCGCCGAAAAGCAGGCAATAGGGCACCCAGCGGGCGGCTTCGCCAAAAAGCCGCCCATATCGCCTTAAGCCGCCGTTAACGCTGGACTAAATTTCACGTCTTGGGCCGGAATGCGCCCTCATTTCGCCCGCTTTCGGCGGCAGATTAGGTGGCATGAGCACACTACTCGCCATCATGATCCTTGCCGCCACCACGTTTCTCTTACTTGGGAACCTCCGGGGGGTGGCAGCGGACACCTATCAGGCGCTGGCCGGAGCCACCGCCCGGACCCGTGACCGTGGACTGCTGATCCCGAGGCTGGCCTTCGCCGCCCTGTGGCTGCTGATCTTCGTGCTCGGATATTTCTGACCCCGCGACGCAGCCGCCAGACGGCAGACCAAGGACCCCTCCCCTCACGCAGCCTCGCCCGGCCTTGAACGGACCACGGAACATCCTCATGGCAAGACCCTCACGCAAACGCAGACAAAGCGCATCCTCCGGGCCGCTGGATTCCGGCTTGGGCGTGCTGATGCTTGCCGCGTTCCCGCTGCTCATGCTGCTGTTCCAAGGGCGTCCGGAAACCACCTTCACCGGACTGCTGATGCTGGTCATCTTCGCGCTGGCGGTCTGGCTGATCCACCGCGGCACGAAGATCGCCCGCGCCTTCGAGGCGGCAGAGACGGCCAAGGCACCGCGCCTGCCGCGCAAGATGCTCGGCTCGGCGCTGCTTGGCCTGCTGGTGGTGATTCTCGCGGGCCATCACTTCGTCTCGCTGCCGGTGCCGCTGGGCCTTGGCGTGCTGGGCTTCGGGCTGGGTGTCGCGGCCTTCGGCAGAGATCCGCTCACCAGCAAACAGGCCGCGGTCGAAGAGGACATGCCGCATCTACGCACGCAGGAGACGCTGGACCGTATCGACGCCGCCATCGGGCTCGCCGTCGCGGATGTGGCGGCGCTTAACGATGCCGAGCTCAGCCGCCGGGCCGAAGCCCTGCGCAGCGGCGTCATGGGACTGATGCAGGCGATTTCACAGGACCCGCTGGCCGCACGACGCCTGCGCAAGCCCGTGGCCCGCTTTCTTGAGCTTCTGAGCAAGGAAAACGCGCGCCTGATCGAAGCATGGGGCACCAAGGACCGGATGAAGGCGCGCCGCCGCTATCTGGCGCGGCTCACCTCGCTGGGCGAGGCCTTCGAAGAGCGTCTGCGCAAGGCCGGAACCGAGCAGGGCCGCGATGCCTATGATGTCGAGGCAGACCTCCTCTGGAACCGCATGGTCGACAAGAACGCGGCCTGAAACGCCAATGTGATGGCCACGTTGTGCCGCTTGGCACGACTTCTCCCCAAACAAGAGCCGACCCAAGGGAACTCCCCCCTAGCAAGTGACCATCTAAGCGCATAAGTTCTTGGTGAACCGAGAGAGCTTGCGGGGGGCACCATGACCGACAAGGGCTTACGCAAGGTGGCCTATGTGCTGCTGATCGTGCTTCTTTTCGGAGTTACTTCCGGCTGGCTGGGAGGGCTCTGACCTTGGCACAACGCTACGGCGGCAAGTACAGCCCCGACGGATCTTCCGACGATGCCGGCACCACCGACGAACGGCCTCTCTATCACGGAGCGAAGGTCGATCCGGTGGGCGCACGCTCGAATGTGCTCTTCGCCCCCCCGATCGTGCTGGCCGCGACTTCGCTGAACGATGGCGCTGCGGGGCTGGCTCTGGGCCTTGTCGGCGCGGGCGTCCTTCTGCTTGGCGCGTGGCTGCTGCGCGATGGCCTGCGGGCGCAGGCCGCCTATGACGAGCGCAAGATCGCCCGCCGCCCGTCGATCCCGAGAAAGCTTTTCGCCGCAGCCTGCGCGGGCGTCGGGATCGGCCTCGCGGCTTTCAAATCCGATCCGGGCCTTGTGGCGCCGGTGCTCTATGGGCTGTCCGCCGCCGCGCTTCACGTGGGCGCCTTTGGGCTCGACCCGATGAAGCACAAGGGCATGGAAGGCATCGACACGTTCCAGCAGGACCGTGTCGCCAAGGTGGTGGACGAGGCAGAGGCCTATCTCAACGCCATGGAAGATGCGGTGCGCCGCGCGGGCGACCGGCAGGTCGAGGCGCGCGTGCAACGCTTTCACGCCAAGGCCAAGGACCTCATCCGCACCGTCGAAGAGGACCCGCGCGACCTGACCGCCGCGCGCAAATATCTTGGCGTCTATCTGATGGGCGCGCGCGACGCGGCGGTGAAATTCGCCGACATCTACAGCCGCACGCAGGATCGCGGGGCCAAGTCCGATTTCATGATGTTGCTGACGGACCTCGAGGAGAGCTTCGGCCAGAAGAACCGCAAGCTGCTGCTCGACAATAATGCCGACCTCACGGTCGAGATCGACGTGCTGCGCGACCGCCTTCAGCGCGAAGGCGTGCGGCTCAAAGAGCCTGAATGAGAGACAGATACGGAGGAAGTCCGATGTCCGAGAACGTAAGAGCCAAAGCCCAGCAGGAACTGGCTATGGTGGAAGAGGTGAATGCTGTGATCCTGCCCGACCCCAAGCCCGCGGATGAGGTGGAGAGCTATGAGGCCGCCTCGCCCGAGGTGACCGAAGAGATCCGCGCCCGCATGGATGAGATCGACATGGGCGACACCCAGTCGATCGTGTCTTTCGGCTCGGCGGCTCAGGCCGAATTGCAGGAGATCAGTCAGGCGATGCTGGCGGACGTGCGCAACAAGGACGTCGGCCCCGCGGGCGACAGCCTGCGCAACATCGTCACCACGATCCGCGGCTTCTCGGTCTCGGAACTGGACGTGCGCCGCAAGCGCAGCTGGTGGGAAAAGCTGATCGGCAAGGCCGCGCCCTTCGCCAAGTTCACCGCCCGCTACGAGGAGGTGCAGGGCCAGATCGACGGCATCACCGACAATCTGCTGAAGCACGAGCACACGCTGCTCAAGGACATCAAATCGCTCGACCTGCTCTACGACAAGACGCTGACCTTCTATGACGAGCTGGCGCTCTACATCGCGGCGGGCCAGAAGAAGCTCGAGGATCTCGACGCCAACGACATCCCCGCGCGCGAAGCCGCCGTTGAGGCCGCCGCCGAGGATCAGAAGGTGATGAAGGCGCAGGAGCTGCGCGACCTGCGTGCCGCGCGGGACGATCTGGAACGCCGGGTGCACGATCTCAAGCTGACCCGGCAGGTGACCATGCAGTCGCTGCCCTCGATCCGGCTGGTGCAGGAAAACGACAAGAGCCTCGTCACCAAGATCAACTCGACGCTGGTCAACACCGTGCCGCTCTGGGAGACCCAGCTGGCGCAGGCGGTGACCATCCAGCGCTCGTCCGAGGCCGCCGCCGCCGTGCGCGACGCCAATGATCTGACCAACGAGCTGCTGACTTCCAACGCCAAGAACCTGCGCGACAGCAACGCCGCCATCCGCACCGAGATG
This sequence comes from Salipiger sp. ABN3_019, assembly GCF_056158605.1. Lineage (NCBI taxonomy): Bacteria > Pseudomonadati > Pseudomonadota > Alphaproteobacteria > Rhodobacterales > Roseobacteraceae > Salipiger > Salipiger sp. ABN3_019. The sequence continues at coordinate 1,030,972 of NZ_JBSWTP010000009.1, read as the reverse complement.
GAGCGCGGCGTCTTCGACATCGAGTTGGTCAAACAGGCCAATGCCGATCTGATCGCCACGATCCAGGACAGCCTGCGCATCGCCGACGAAGGCAAGGCGCGCCGCGCCGCCGCCGAGAAGGACCTGCAGCAGATGGAAGCCGAGCTGCGCGACACGCTGGCCTCGGCCAAGGCGCGCTCGACCGGCACCGGCGACAACGCCGCCACTTCGGTTCCAGCAGGGTCGTGACCATATGCGGGGTTGGGGTAAAAGTGTACTGAGCATCTTGGTTTGCGCGGGCCTCGCGGCCTGCGATAGTTCTGCCCTGGCTCCGCGCAGCACCGAGGTGCTGCCGCAGTCGCGCCCCTCCGGGCTCAAGCCTCGCGAGGCTGAAACCCCGGGCGCGCCGCGGCAATCGCTGGCGAGCTACGATCTAGAGGTCTATTACGCGCGGGTGCAGGCCGACCTGCTGTCACAGGGTCTGCTCCGCACCGACGGCGGCGGGCCCGACACGCCGGTCACCGACACCATGCTGATGCGCAATTTCGAACGCATCGCTCTGGCCGAGGAATACGCCCGCGGCCAAGGGCTGAAACCCTCGCGCGGAGAGCTTGGCCGGGTGAAGAAATGGCTCAAGCCGGTGCGCGTCTCGGTCGAGTTCGGCGACCATGTTCCGGCGGAGCAGCAGGTCACCGACCGCAACCAGCTCAGCCAATACGTCAGCCGTCTTGGCCGGATCACCGGACATCCGATCTCGATGACCACCGGCAGTTCGAATTTCCACGTTCTGTTCATGTCCGAGGACGATAAGAAGACCATCGCCCCGCGCATCAAACAGCTGGTGCCCGACGTGAACCCCACGGCGCTGGCGGTGTTCAACGATCTGCCGCGTGAGATTCACTGCCTCGTCATCGCCTTTTCCGACGAGCCCGACGGCTATGCCTACGGTCAGGCCATCGCGGTGATCCGCTCCGAGCATCCGGATCTGCTGCGCCGCTCCTGCATCCACGAAGAAGTGGCGCAGGGGCTGGGGCTGGGCAACGACAGCCCGCAGGCCCGGCCTTCGATCTTCAATGACGACGACGAGTTCGCGCTTCTCACCTCGATGGACGAGATGCTGCTGAAAATCCTTTACGACCCCCAGCTCAAACCCGGCATGGATGCCGCCACCGCGCGGCCGATCGTGCAGGATCTTGCCGCGCAGATGACCGGCGGCAGCGGGCCAAGCTGAGCTGAGGACAGGCGACAACAGGAGATGATCATGGGAATTCTGGATTTCCTCTCGGGGCAGTTCATCGACGTCATCCACTGGACCGACGACACCCGCGACACGATGGTCTGGCGCTTCGAGCGCGAGGGCCATGAAATCAAATACGGCGCCAAGCTCACCGTGCGCGAGGGGCAGGCGGCGGTTTTCGTGCATGAGGGGCAACTGGCGGATGTGTTCACGCCGGGTCTTTACATGCTCGAGACCAACAACATGCCGATCATGACCTCGCTGCAGCACTGGGATCACGGCTTCCGCTCGCCCTTCAAGTCAGAGATTTATTTCGTCAACACCACCCGTTTCACCGGGCTGAAGTGGGGCACGAAAAACCCGATCATCTGCCGCGACCCCGAGTTCGGCCCGGTGCGCCTGCGCGCATATGGCACCTATTCGGTGCGCGTGTCGGACCCGGCGAAATTCCTCGTCGAGATCGTCGGCACCGATGGCGAGTTCACCAGCCACGAGATCAGCTTTCAGATCCGCAATATCATCGTGCAGGAGTTCTCGCGGCTGATCGCCTCTTCGGGCATTCCAGTGCTCGACATGGCGGCCAACACGCAAGAGCTGGGCAAGATGCTGGCCGAGGGTATTTCATCGACCATCGCCGAATACGGCCTGTCGCTGCCCGAGCTTTACATCGAGAACATCTCGCTGCCCGATGCGGTCGAAAAGGCGCTCGACAAGCGCACATCCATGGGCGTGGTGGGCGATCTTGATGCCTATACGCGCTTTCAGGCCGCCGAGGCGCTGGGGGCAGAGGGCTCTGCCGCCGGTCAGGCCATGGGCACCGGCTTTGGCGCGGGCATGGGCATGGCCATGGGCGGCGCCATGACCGGCGCGCAGGCGGGTCCGTGGGGCGCGCGCCCGCAGCAGACCGCCGCCGCAGCGCCGCCGCCTCCCCCGCCGCCGGTCGAGCATGTGTGGCACGTGGCCTCGGGCGGCCAGACCAGCGGCCCCTTCTCCAAGGCCCGGCTCGGACGCATGGCGACCGAGGGCGAGTTGACCCGCGACAGCTATGTCTGGACCCAAGGCCAGGACGGTTGGAAACGCGCCGAGGACGTGACCGAACTGGCGCAGCTCTTCACCGTTCTGCCGCCGCCGCCTCCGGGCGTCTGATCGCACGGGAGGCTACCGGGAAGGAGGCAGGCAGCACCGCCTCCGGCCCCGCTTGGCCCAGCAGCGCCGGGGCAAGGCAGGCATCGGCGGGAAATTTGACCGACGGGTCGGGCACCGCCGGGAAGGGTCGCGCGGGCGGCACCTGCGAGGCCACCAGCAGCCGACCGTCGAGGCAGAGGTCCTGCGCCGCATTGCCGATGTTGAAGCCGAAGCCGTCCTGACCGCAATCCGTGCCGAAGCCATCCATGTTCCACGCCTGCGGCATCAGGCTTTGCGGGCCGAAAACCTCGAAGGCGTTCTGCTGCGGCAGGAAGGTGAGCGACCATGTGGTGTCTTCGGTCTTCATACCGAGCGCCCAGCGGCCAATCGGCTCGCCCTCGTGGTAGCCCTCGACGACGAAGCACTCCACGTCTTCGCCAAAGACACGCTCGCGCTCTGCAAGCGCCGCGTCAATGGCCAGCGCGCCGCGCATCTCGTAGCCGTCGCCGCCCTGCCACTCGAACCGCCAAGACAGGTCGGCGGCCATGGCCGCACCGCTGAAGAGCGCAAGCCCGAGGACAGCCCCGGCGCATGTGTTCAGTCCTGTCATCATCGTCTCCGGCACCTCTGTCCCCGGCACCCTAGCCTTGGAGCCGCACGCGAGAAAAGCGCCTGTCGCGAAGTTGTGTGCGCACGCACCTTCGCCCGCAGCGCATCGGCGAAACGCATGCCCGAAAACCGGTTCCCTCTCCCGTCCCATCCGCCTAGGGTGGCGCTGCCGGAAATGGCGGATCTGGAGGCACTTCGGGCATGAACGAAACCCACCGATTTCCCTGCGAGCAATGCGGCGCCGACTACCGGTTCGATCCGTCGACGAGCGAATTGGTCTGCGATCATTGCGGCCACAGCCAGAAGGTCGAATTGACGGGACCATGGGAAAGCGACATCCGCGAGCTGGATTTCCGCGCCGCGATGGACAACCTGCTGCCGCTTCAGGAGATGGAGGACCTGCGGGTCACCCAATGCCCGAACTGCGGCGCCGAGGTCGAGTTCGATCCCGACACCCATGCCACCGAATGCCCGTTCTGCGCCACGCCGGTTGTCGCCGACACCGGCACCCACCGGCAGATCAAACCCAAGGGCGTGCTGCCTTTCGCGCTTGACGAGAGCGCCGCGCGCGGCGCGATGAACGACTGGCTGGGGCGGCTGTGGTTCGCGCCCAATGGCCTCAAGGAATATGCCCGCAAGGGCCGCAAGATGCAGGGCATCTATGTGCCCTACTGGACCTTCGACGCCCATACCCGCTCTGCCTACAGCGGCGCGCGCGGCACGGTCTATTACGAGACGCGCACCGTGATGCGCGACGGCAAGCGCCAGCAGGTGCAGGTCGCCAAGGTGCGCTGGACCCCGGTGCGCGGCCGCGTTGCGCGCTTCTTCGACGACGTGCTGGTGCTGGCCTCGAAGTCTCTGCCGAAGAAATTCACCGACGCGCTGGAGCCTTGGGATCTGAGCCGGCTCGAACCCTATCGGCCCGAGTTCCTCGCCGGGTTCCGCGCCGAGGGCTATCAGGTCGATCTCGACGCAGGGTTTGTCGAGGCGCGGCACATCATGGACCGGCAGATCACCCGCGACATCAAGTTCGACATCGGCGGCGACCAGCAGCGGATCACCTCGGTGGACACGCAGGTGTCGGACGTGACCTTCAAGCATGTGCTGCTGCCGGTCTGGCTGGCGGCCTACAAGTTCCGGGGCCAGACCTACCGCTTCGTGGTCAACGGCACCACCGGGCGGGTGCAGGGAGAGCGCCCGTGGTCGGTGTGGAAAATCGCGCTGGCCGTGATCGTCGGGGCAATCGTGGCGGGATTTGTCGGCTACATGCTGTCGCAATCGCAGGGCGACGTCAGCTTCAGCCTGCCCACAGGCTATTGAGCGACGCCCCCTGGACGCGCTAGGTATAGCGCTAACAAGACCAAGAAGATCACCGACGAGGGAGTGAGAGATGATCCTGTGCTGCGGAGAATCGCTGATCGACATGCTGCCCAGAACCAGCACCGGCGGAGAGCCCGCCTTTGCGCCGGTGGCGGGCGGCGCGGTGTTCAACACCGCCATTGCGCTTGGCCGGCTTGGCGCGCCTGCGGGCTACTTCGGCGGCATCTCCACCGATCTTTTCGGAAGCATCCTCGCCGATGCGCTGACCGCCTCCAAGGTTGACCACAGCGCCTGTCCGCGCTCTGACCGGCCCACCACGCTGGCCTTCGTGACGCTGGTGGATGGACACGCGCGCTACGCCTTCTATGACGAGAACACCGCTGGGCGGATGCTGTCGGAGGCGGATCTTCCCGCGCTGGACGGCGACACCGAGGCGCTGTTCTTTGGCGGCATCAGCCTCGTCTCCGAGCCCTGCGCCGACACTTATGCCGCGCTCTGCGCGCAGGCGGGCGACCGGGTGGTGATGCTCGATCCCAATATCCGCCCCGGCTTCATCAAAGACGAAGCGCGCTACCGCGCCCGACTTGCCGCTATGCTCGCCCGCGCCGACATCGTGAAGATCTCCGACGAGGACATGGCATGGCTCGGCACCACGCCCGAGGCGCTGATCGAAGGCGGCAGCGCGCTGGTGCTGGAGACGCGGGGCGCCGAGGGGGTGCTTGCGGTCAGCGCCCAAGGGAGCCTCGAGGTGCCCGCCACGCGCGCCACGGTGGTCGATACGGTGGGCGCGGGCGATACGTTCAACGCGGGCCTTCTGGCCGGGCTGAGCCGCGACGGGCTGCTGCGCCGCGACGTCCTGCGCAGCACCCCGCTGGAGACGCTGCGCCCTGCGGTCGCGCTGGGTGCGCAGGCGGCAGCGGTGACGGTGAGCCGCGCCGGGGCCAATCCGCCATGGCTTTCGGAATTGGAGCCGCAGGCATGAGGGCACTGATCCAGCGCGTCTCGGAAGCGAGCGTCACGGTCGAAGGCGCGGTCATCGGCGAGATCGGTCCGGGCCTGCTGATCCTGATCTGCGCCATGCAGGGCGATACCGAGGCACAGACCGACAAGCTGGCGGCAAAGATCGCCAAGCTGCGCATTTTCCGCGACGAGGAAGGGCGGATGAACCGCTCGGTGCGCGATACGAATGGTGCGGCGCTGGTGGTCAGCCAGTTCACCCTCGCCGCCGACACGCGCAGCGGCAACCGCCCCGGCTTTTCCAGCGCGGCCGCCCCCGATGAAGGCGAGCGGCTTTACGAGTATTTCGCCGGGCGCATCGCCGCCGAGGGCATCGCCACCGCCACCGGTCGCTTTGGTGCCGACATGAAGGTGGCGCTGATCAACGACGGGCCGGTGACGATCTGGATGGACAGCGAGGGCTGAGCGGCGCGCTCAGAGGTCGCTGCCCGCCACAAGCGTGCCCTGCAGATAGGCAAGGTCCAGCTCGGTGCGCGCCAGCGCGAAGCGGCTGGTGATCTCGGCCTCCTGCGCATCCAGTGCCCGCTCCAGCGGCCCCAGAAGCTGCGCCGCATGGCCCCTGCCCGCGCGGTAGTCACGCAGCGCCAGCGCCGCCACTTCAGCCGCGGCGGATGCCTGCGCCGCCGCAGCCGCAGCCTCGGTCCGCAGCCGATCGCGATCCCGGGCAAGGCCGCCGATCTGCATCTCCGCTTCCGACCCTGCCGCCCGCTCCGGCCATTGAACCTGCAGCGACGGGGCACCCCAGTCACCGGCCTCGGCCCCCTCGCCTGCGTAGCCCGCCGCCTCTTCCAATGCATCCAGCTCCTCGGCAGAGCGGCGCAGCTGCAGCCCCTCCATATGGGAATGCGCCCCAAGGCGCTGCCGCGCCTCCTGCTCTGCGCGCGCGGCCTGCGCCTGCATCAGCGGCAGCGGCACGGCACCGACCATCTCACGCAAGCCGCCCGCGCCCACGACGCCGCCAAGCCGGCCATCTGCCATGGCGACCAGCTCGCGACGCGCGTCCGCCTCAGCCGCCCGGGCCTGCGCGAGACCGCGGCGCACGTCCGCCACCTCGGCGCGCAGTTGGGCAAGTTCAGAGGACACCAGTTCACCCGAGGCAACCGCCTGCGAGATCGGCCAATCCAGCCCCGCCAGATCGCGATAGCTGGCCTCATAAAGCGCGGCGCGCGCCCGCGCCTCCTCACCAGCCAGATGCTGGCCGAGCGCCTCATGCACGTGGACGTTGGCCTCTTCCGCCAGCGCCAGCGCCGCCGACTCGATCTGCGCCTGTGCAAGGTCGCGCTCGGCCAGCTTGCGCGAAGTGTCGAACCGCTCGGGCCGCGCCATGATGCGCGCGGACATGTCCCGCAGAGCCCCAAGCGACGCACCGCGCGCCAGTTCGGGCAGCCAGCTCAATTCCTCGGCCTCCCCGCGCAGCGGCGCAAGCCGCAGCTCTGCCTCGGCACCGAAAGCAGAGCCCTGCAGCACCGCCGCCGCAACCGCCGCATAGGGCGTACCGGGCACGAGCGCCGAGGGACGCTGCGCGAGCTGGGCCATCAAATCCGCCCCGTCGGGCTGCGCGCGCAGACCGAGCGCAGGCGCAGCGGCGGCGACACTGGCCGCGTAGGGCTGCGACGCCGGAGCGTCCGCACCATAGGTTTTCATACATGCGGGTAGGAGCGCGACAAGCGCGAGACCTCCGACCCAATGGAAAGACGATCGTGCCATCTTCCCCTCCCTCTCAACTCGAACACTCGCAAACCGGCCACGGCAACGTGCCGCACCACTTCGGGGACCGACGGAAAGTGAAATCACCTTCGAAAGACCCGGCGAACGAAAACCTCACCCGGCGCGGCACCCAAGGGGCGCACGCCATTGCTTCGTTCTGCCGATGATCACACCACTCTGCCTGTCACGGGCCACTCGTCCATATTTGGGACGGCGACCTCTTACCCTGCAGTCTGGCGTACCTTATTTTCGCCTTATTTCCCAGACGCCCAGCCAAGAGGTCTGGGAGATTGCGCAAACTTGAGAAAGCGGCGTTGCTGGAATGTCGCGCCGAGTGACGCCAAGGCGACACAGGACAGCGAGGGTAGCGCTCACATGAGAGTAAGTGTCCTCAGGCAGCCGAAGACGGCGCGAGTTGCTTCAGGTCAGCAAAGGGGCGATCACCGGATGCTTGCGCGGGGCGCGGCATAGGGTGAGCAGAAGATCGGCAAGTTCCGGTTCATCCACACGTTTCGCCGCGGCCTTGGGGCTGAACCACTTGCGCTTGCGTTCCTTGCGCTCTTTCCAGTCGCGCTTCAGCGTCTCGACGATCATCGGGTAGACCCGGACCCGACAACGCAGCGACGCGCCACAGTCCAGCCGTTTAGGGTAATGGTAATGGCCGATCAGGTCCTTCCCGACGAAGCCCTTCGCCCCGGCTTCCTCGAGCGCTTCGATCTCCGCCGCGGCCCAAGGCTTCTTGCCGTCCATCTCCCAGCCCTTGGGCATCACCCAGCGACCGGAATCGCGCGAGGTGACCATCAGAATCCGGAGATTGCCTTTCTTGTCCCATTGCAGGGGAAGTGCTGCGATTTGCTCACCACGTGAGGACATTAAGTCGGAAGCCTTTCGGGGAAACCCGTGCGTGTTATCCAAGAAAGGTAAAGCTTCTGTGACGTTCGGCAACGCGCGCGACACAAAATGCGTCATGCGAGCCAAGCAGATATGCGTTTGGAAAAACGGCCACCCTGAAAACACGAAGGCCACCGCAATGCGGTGGCCTTGGTGTTTGCCATTCCCTGGTGGGAAGTGGCGGACCGAGGAGGATTCGAACCCCCGACCCCTTGATTCGTAGTCAAGTACTCTATCCAGCTGAGCTATCGGTCCGTCTGCGGCGGGGTTTAGAGTTTGTGCGGAGGATACGCAAGAGAGATTTTCGAAAAACTTCCAAACTTACCCTAAGTCACCCGTAGGAAGGCGAATTTCGAAGCAGGTGCCATGCTCGTCAGAGCGCAGGAGCTGCAGTTTTCCGCCGTGATTCCGCACCAGCTCCGCAACGATGGCGAGACCGAGTCCCGCGCCGCCCTTGCGTGCTCCGCCCTGAAACGGCTGGAACAGGTGATCGCGCGCTTTTGGCGGCAGGCCGGGCCCCGTGTCGGTCACCTCGATCACCCAATCCTCGTCCTCGGCGCGGGCGGACACGGCAATCTCGCCCTCCTCGCCCGAGCCGGTGATCGCCTGACGGGCGTTGCGCACCAAATTCGCGATGGCGCGATAAATCTGCTCGGGATCGCCGCGCACCTGCATCGAGGCGGGGATATCCTCCGACAGGCTGACCTCATGGTCGCCGATCGCCAGGCGCTCGGCCTCGAGCACCTCGCTCACCAGTTCGGCGAGGTTGAAATGGGTCAGCAGCGGCGCGGGCTCCTCGGCTTTCCCAAAGGCCAGCGTGGTCTCGCACAGCGACACAGCGCGGGTGATCGAACTGACCAGCTTGGGCGCCATGCGCTTGACCGTGGGGTCTTCGGACATCTCGATGCGGTCGGTGAACAGCTGCGCCGAGCTGAGGATATTGCGCAGGTCGTGGCTGACACGCGCCACGGCCCCGCCAAGCTGCGCCAGCCGCTCTTTCTGACGCAGCGACTGCGAAAGCTGCGTCTCCAGAGATTTCAGCGCCTCCTCGGCTTCGCGAATCTCGCGCACTCCGGCAGTGGGCCTGATGATCCGGCGCGCATCCTCGGGGTCTTCGGCGTAGCGCTGCATGTGGCCGACCACGCCCTTGATCGGCTTCATCAGCAGCGCCCGCACCGCGAGGAACAGCAGCACCGCCGTGACGATGGACATCATCGCCGAGAACAGCAGCACGCGCAGGCCGAACTCGATCATCGCCGTGCGCAGCGGCGCGCTGTCCATGGTGACCTCGATCAGCTCGCCGCCATCGTCCTTGGGATAGCCCAGCACGCGGATCAACTGCGGCGTCGTATCGGCCAGCGTCACCAGCGCATCTTTCATCAGAATCAGCGGACCGGCCTCGCGCAGATCAAAGCTGGCATCGACAGACCCGGGCATCGGCGAGGACAGCGCCAGCTCGCGCCGCTCATCACGCTGCAACACCACGTTGTAGACCCCGGCGTTTTCCAGAAGCTCTGCCTCCAGTTCCGGCGCCAGCACGTCATCGGCCAGAAGCGCCAGAGAAGCGATCTGCGCGCGTTCTAGGTGGTCGTTGAGATAATCTTGCCGGAATCGCGCCACCGAGGGCACGAAGATCAGCACTTCGGCCAACATCACGAACACCGTCGTGAGCACTAGGAAGCGGCCGGAGAGCGAATTGAACATGGAGTGCAGTCTTTGGCCTTCTGGGGCGGTCAGGGAAGCAGGCGCTGAACTGTTCGTGTAACAGCCTTGACCGTGCGGTTTTCAAACAATCTGGGTGTGAAATAGGATCCGGCAACCCGTTTGTTAAGCTCCCCCATCGTCGGATAGGGCGCGACCATGCCTGCCAACTGACTGATTTTCACGCCTGACGAGAGCGCCAGAGCCCAAGTGGAGATCAGATCCCCCGCCTGCGCGGCGACAATACTGGCCCCCACCGGGCGGCCTTTGTGGACCATCACCTTGATCAGTCCGACCGTCTCGCGCTCAGCAATCGCACGGTCATTGTGCTGCATGGCCTCGCGCAGCACCTCCAGCTTGTCGCCGTAGCGCTGACGCGCCTCCACCTCTGTCAGCCCCACATGCGCCAGCTCCGGCTTTGTGTAGGTGGCGCGCGGAATATGGCTGGCGCTGGCCTTGGCTGGCAGGCCGAAAAGCGCCGAGCGGATGACGATGCCCGCGTGATAGCCCGCCACATGGGTGAACTGCAGGCCGCCCGCCGCGTCGCCAATGGCGTAAACCTTGCGATTGCTCGTCCGCAGGCCGGCATCCACCGCGATGCCGGTCTTGCTGGTCTCGATGCCCGCGACCTCCAGCCCAAGCCCGTCGGTATTCGCCCGGCGTCCCGCCGCCACCAGAAGATGCGAGCCGGTGAGTCGCTTGCCGCTCTGCAACATCAGCTCGATGGCGCCACCGTCGCGGCGCGCCTCGCTCACGGTCTCGCCTTCGAGAATCGTCACCCCCTCGCTGCGCATGTGGTCGAGCACGATGGCCGCCATCTCGGGATCTTCACGCCCCAGTGCCTTCGCCCCCTCGACCACAGTGACCTGCGCCCCGAGCCGCCGGAAGGCCTGCGCCATCTCCATGCCGATCGGACCACCACCGAGGATCAGCAGATGAGAAGGCAGCTCTTCGATGTCCCAGAGCGTCTCATTGGTGAGATAGGGCACATCCTCGAGCCCCTGCACCGGCGGCACGAAGGGCGAAGAGCCGGTGGCCAGCACAATGCGCCGCGCGCGGATGCGGTGAGCCCCCGCCTCGACCTCGCGCTCGGAGATAAACCGCGCGTGCGCACGGATGACCCGCACGCCCAGCCCCTCGAACCGCTCCTGCGAATCGGCGGGCGCGATCCGAGCGATGGTCTGCCGCAGGTGCGCGCGCACCCGCAGCCAGTCCACACGCGCCGGCTCCACATCCACCCCGAAGGCCGCCGCCTGCCACGGCGCATGCGCCTGCGCCGCCGCAGCGATCAGCGCCTTGGACGGAACGCACCCGTAGTTGAGGCAATCGCCCCCCATCTCGCCGCGCTCGACGAGCACCACCTTGGCCCCCATCTGCACGGCGCCCGCGGCCACCGAAAGCCCGCCGGACCCGGCACCGATGATCAGCAGGTCGGCCTTGATCTCTTCCATGGCACTCATACTCCCTTGCGCGCGCGCCATGCGCGCAGAACGATGGGCAAGGCCGCCAGCGCGGCGAGACCAAGCAGCGGCCCGATGACCTGCGGTGCCCACAACAGGCTGAGATCCGGCGTCTCGCCCCGGTCGAAGACCGAGCCCACGCCAACCCCGATCGAGGTGAAGACCAGCGCGCCGGGGATGATTCCCAATGCCGTGGTCCAAGCAAAATTGCCCAGCCCCACGCCCACCAGAGCGGGCAGAAGGTTGGCTACGAAAAAGGGCACCGCGGGCACCAGCCGCAGCAGCAGCAGCACGCTGATCTCATTTTCGCGCAGGGCATCGCGCAGGCGCCGGACGCGCCCCTCCGACGCGTCCAGTTTCGCCGCGAGCGTCTGCCCCAGCCCCGCCCGCGCCGCGACGAAGATGGCGATGGCGCCAAGGCTGGCGGCGATCACGTTCAAGGCCGTGCCCGCCCAGAGCCCGAAGAGGAACCCGCCGGTCACCGAGGCCACCGCCGCTCCGGGCAGTGAGAACGCCACGATGGTCACATAGGCGGCGACGAATCCCCCGGCCATCAGCAAATAGTTCTGATCCCGCAGCGCCAGCAGCGCCGCGCGATTCTCGGCCAAGGTCTCGAAACTGATGTAGTCACGCAGGGTCACCGCGCCGATGACCGCCACCAGAACGATGACCGCGAGCGGAAGGTGACGCCAAGGGCGCGCGGTTGAGCTGTCACGGGTCTGCTTCGGTTCTGTCATGTCCCTAGAATGGCGTTTAGAATCCCCCGCGCACAGCCCGATCACGCCGCCTTGATCGGCGGTGACGTCGGCGGCGGGCTTTCCCCTGCCCGCGCGCACCATGATACACACCCGAACGGGCCCGCGCAGGAAATGTTGCGACGCGCATAGGATAGAGGTTTGACACGCGGCCCGGTCATGCCTATAGCACGGGCCTCGAATGACCCGGCCCAGCGAATCCGCTTTGGGCCGTCTGTGATGTAAGCTCATGCTGTCAGCGACTGGCACCTCGGGCAAGCGCCGCAGGCAGCAATGAGACCATTATGTGAGACAGGCCTCGACAGAGGCCCGACCAGACGGAGAAGAGCGCGATGAAACGCACCTTTCAGCCTTCGAACCTCGTTCGCAAGCGCCGCCACGGCTTCCGGGCCCGGATGGCGACCAAAGCCGGCCGCGCGATCCTGAACGCGCGCCGCGGCCGCGGCCGCAAGAAGCTCAGCGCCTGAGCCGAGCGCTCTGCCCATGGCGGAGCGGAAGCACAAGACACCGGCCAAGGCCGCTTCGGGACAGACCGAAGCGGCCTTTGCGCTTGGCGTCCGTGCAGATGGTTCAGACGCGGCCCCAGACATGAGCAGTCCTGCCAAGGACAGCGACACGCCCAAGCTCGAGGTCCTGCGCAAGCGCAGCGATTTCCTCGCGGCGGCGCGCGCGCGACGCCAGCCGGTGTCGTCCTTCCTGTTGCAGGCACGTTATCGCGATGACGGCACCCCCGGCATCCGCGTTGGGTTCACCTGCTCGAAAAAAGTCGGCAATGCCGTCGCCCGCAACCGCGCCAAGCGCCGGCTGCGCGAGATCGCACGGCTGAACCTGCCGCAGCTGGGCAAGCCCGGTTGGGACTACGTGTTGATCGGACGCGCGGGCGCCACTGCCGAGCGCGATTTTGCGGCGCTGCAGGACGATCTGGGCTACGCGCTGCGCCGTATCCACGACGCCTCTGGCCCCAGGTCCCCTCGCAAGCCGCGCCAAAAGAGCGAGGCATGAGCCCGCTCGCCCATATCGCCGCCCTGCCCGTGCGCGCCTACCGGCTGGTGTTTTCGCCTTGGGTTGGCCATGGCTGCCGCTTTCAGCCGACCTGCTCGGCCTACGCCATGGAAGCCCTCGAAAAGCACGGCGCGTTCAAGGGCTCTTATCTGGCGATTCGCCGCATTCTGCGCTGCCACCCGCTGGGCGGGTCCGGCATCGACAACGTACCCGACTGAGGCCGCCCATGTTCGACGATGACGCCGACGACATCCACCCGCTGTTCTACGGCGCTCCGAAGAGCACCGAGTTCAAGAAGCTGCGCAAGCGCATCGTGCAGAACACCCGCGAGGCGGTGGAACACTACGGCATGATCGAGCGGCGCGAGGACGGCACCATGCCCAAATGGCTGGTCTGTCTCTCGGGCGGCAAGGACAGCTATACGCTGCTGGCGGTGCTGCACGAGTTGAAATGGCGCGGCCTGCTGCCGGTCGAGATCCTCGCCTGCAACCTCGATCAGGGCCAGCCGGGCTTTCCGGCGACGGTGCTGCCCGAGTTTCTCGAGAAGATGCAGGTGCCGCACCGGATCGAGTACCAGGACACCTACTCGGTGGTGATGGACAAGGTCCCGCAGGGCCGCACCTATTGCGCGCTCTGCTCGCGTCTGCGCCGTGGCAACCTCTACCGGATCGCGCGTGAGGAAGGCTGCTCGGCGGTCGTGCTGGGCCATCACCGCGACGACATCCTCGAGACCTTCTTCATGAACCTCTTCCACGGCGGGCGCCTCGCGACCATGCCGCCGAAGCTGGTCAACGAAGAGGGCGACCTCTTTGTCTACCGCCCGCTGGCACATGTGGCCGAGGTCGATTGCGAGAAATTCGCCAAGGCGATGAACTACCCGATCATTCCCTGCGACCTTTGCGGCTCGCAGGACGGGCTGCAGCGCCAGCAGGTGAAGCAGATCCTCGACGGTTGGGAAAAGAACTCGCCCGGTCGCCGTCAGGTGATGTTCAAGGCGCTGACCAACATTCGCCCGTCGCACATGATGGACCCCAAGCTCTTCGACTTCGCCGGGCTGATGCGCGACATGAACAAGCGCGCGCCCGATGCAGACGACGGAATTCCCGACCTGCGTTAAGCGAAGCCTTACTCTCTTGCGCTAGGCCTGTCCCCGTCTCTGAAGATGCAGGGGGCGGGCCATGCCGCCGGATATCACTCATAAGATCGCCTATCTCCGCAGCGCACTACAGCGCTGGTCGCTTGGGCCGCATATGCTGGCGTTCATCCCGGCGCTTTCGCTGGCGGGCTACTGGCTGGGCGGAGAATTGGCGCTTCTCGGTGTCGCGCTGACCCTGCCGCTGGTCTACGGGCTGGTCTGCAGCACGGAAGCGGCGCAGCGACACCCGGCACGGCGACGTCTCGGGCAGGACCTCGTCAGCATGGCCGCCGCGCAGGATTTCGCCCTGCACAGTTTTGAGCAGGCGCGCGCCGCCGAGATGCACACCGCCTGTCTGCTGTTCGAGGCGGAAGGGATTGAGACGATCTCGCGCCGCATGGGTGAGGATGTGGCCGAAACCCTGCGCGTGCTCCTGCTGCGGCGCCTGCGTCAGGCGCTGCGCCCCGAAGACACCGCCATGCGGATCGGCGATTCCCGGTTCATGGTGCTGATCGCCCCCGGCCTGCGGCTGGATCTCGAGGCGCTGATCGCCCTTTCCGACCGCCTCCAGCGCATCCTCGAAGAACCGGCTGTGACTGACAGCGGGCTGCATTATCTCTCTGTGGCCATAGGGTTTTGCGGCTCGGCTCGGCTGCGCCCGGGCGCCGATGGCGCGGATATGCTCGACTGTGCGCAGGCCGCGCTGCGCGAGGCTTCGGACAATGCGCCCTCGGCAATCCGCGCGTGGAGCGAAGGCATGCGCTCGGAACGGCGCGCCCGCACCGAACTGCTGACCGAGGTCGAGGCGGCGCTTGCGAAAGGGCAGATACAGCCTTGGTATCAGCCGCAATTGTGCACCTCGACCGGTGAGATCAGCGGCGTCGAAGCGCTGGTGCGCTGGATACACCCGCAGCGGGGCATCATCCCCCCGGCCCAGTTCCTAGAGGCTCTGCACGAGTTGGGGCGTATGGATCAACTTACCGAAACCGTGCTTCACCACGGGCTGACGGCCCTCAGGGAGTGGGACGCTCAAGGGGTGTCGATCCCTCGCCTCAGCATCAACTTTTCGGATGTGGAATTGCGCAACCCGCGTCTTGTCGACCGGCTGAAATGGGATCTCGACCGGTTCGGCCTGCCGCCAACACGGCTGGGAATCGAGGTGCTCGAAACCGTGATCGCCGAAAGCCCCGAGGGCATTATCCCCCGCAACATCATGGAGCTTTCGCGGCTTGGCTGCCGGATCGATCTCGACGATTTCGGCACTGGCCACGCCTCCATCGCCACCTTGCGCCGCCTCACGGTGCATCGGCTCAAGATCGACCGCAGCTTCGTGGCGCGGGTTGACCGCAGCGAAGACCAGCGCCGGATGATGGCCGCCGTGCTGGGCCTCGCGGACCGTCTGGGTCTCGAGACCGTGGCAGAGGGCGTGGAAAGCAGCGGCGAACACGCGCTTCTGGCCCAGCTTGGCTGCGATCATGCGCAGGGCTTTGGCATCGCGCGGCCCATGCCCGCCGCGCAACTGGCCGATTGGGCGATGGCGCATACAAAACGTATCGCCGCGGCGCAAAAGCTGGGGCGCGGCCCGGCCTGAGCGCTCTCCAGCAGCCCGGCGCCCATCATAAAAACCGCCACTTGACCCCCGCAGCCCCCGGCGGCGCTTTGCCCCGAGCGGACAGGATGCCCCGGATAACGCCACGCTCCATCACTGGAATAGGTCACAAAGCCCCTTGCAGGGTATGAATCAGCTTGACCTTTGGGGGTCTGCCCTGTTGAACCCGGCTTTGACTTTCCAAGGACAGGTGGCAGTCTCTCGCATGGACAATCAGAACAAGAATTTGCTCATCGCAACGGCGCTGAGCTTCGTCGTGATCCTCGTCTGGTTCCTGCTCTTCCCCCCGCCGGAAGCGCCGGTCGACGAGACCGCCCAAACCACCGAGCAGACCGTCGAGTCCGCCGAGGGCGTGAGCACCCCCGCCGCAAACGGCAGCGCGCAGACCGCGCCCGCCGCTGGCAGCTCGGCTCCGGCGGAAGCGACCGTCGACACCGCGCGCGTCGACATCGACTCCCCGGCCTTTGTCGGCTCGATCGCCCTCACCGGCGGCCGCATCGACGATCTGAGCCTGCGCAACTACCACGAAACCAATGACGAGAGCTCGCCGGTGGTGAAGCTGCTCGAACCCGTGGGCAGCGCCAACCCCTATTACGCCGTTTACGGCTGGGCGCCCGGCAACGGGCTGCAGTCTGGCGACGTGCCCGGCCCGAACACCGAGTGGACCGTCGAAGACGGCGAGACGCTCGGCGCGGACAGCCCGGTCACCCTGCGCTGGGACAGCCCCTCGGGCCTGATCTTCCGCCGCACCTTCGCGGTGGATGAACAGTTCATGTTCGACGTCACCCAGTCGGTCGAGAACCCCACCGACGCCGAGGTGGCCGCCGCGCCCTACGGCATTCTCGCCCGTCATGGTGAGCCCTCGGATCTCAAGAATTTCTTCGTGCTGCACGAAGGCGCCATTGCGATGACCGACGGCACGCTCGACGAGAACAAATACAAGAAAATCCGCGACTTTGATCCCACCGCAGACGCGAGCACCCTCGCAGAGACCTATCAGGTCTCGGAGAACGGCTGGATCGGGTTCACCGAGCACTATTGGGAAACCGTGCTGATCCCCGACAATGGCACCAGCTACCGTCAGGCGATCAAATACAACGAAGCGCGTGACATCTATCAGGCCGAAGTGGTCATGCCGACGCAGACCATCGCGCCGGGCGCCACCGCCGAGGTCTCGACCCGCATGTTCTCGGGCGCCAAGGTCTGGGAGATCATCAACGAGTATCAGGATCAGGGCGTCGACCGTTTCGTCGACAGCATCGACTGGGGCTGGTTCTTCTTCCTGACCAAGCCGATCTTCTGGCTGCTGCACCACATCCACCAGCTGATCGGCAACATGGGTCTGTCGATCATCGGCCTGACCATCCTGCTGAAAGCGATCCTCTTCCCGCTGGCGTATAAATCCTACGTCTCGATGGCGAAGATGAAGGAACTGCAGCCGCAGATGGAAGAGATGAAGAAGAAGGCGGGCGACGACCGTCAGAAGCTTCAGCAAGAGATGATGGCGCTCTACAAGCGCGAGAAGGTCAACCCGGCCTCGGGCTGCCTGCCGATCCTGCTGCAGATCCCGATCTTCTTCTCGCTCTATAAGGTGATTTTCGTCGCGTTCGAACTGCGGCACGCGCCCTTCTTTGGCCCGTTCCAAGACCTTTCGGCGCCCGATCCCACCTCGCTCTTCAACCTGTTCGGCCTGCTGCCCTGGGCCGCCCCCGAGCCGGGCAGCACGCTGGCGATGATCTTCATCGGTATTCTGCCGATCCTGCTGGGCATCTCGATGTTCCTGCAGCAGAAGCTGAACCCGGCGCCCACCGACCCGGCGCAGAAGATGATCTTTGCGTGGATGCCGTGGGTGTTCATGTTCATGCTCGGCGGCTTCGCCTCGGGTCTGGTGCTCTACTGGATCACCAACAACACGATCACCTTCACCCAGCAGTACATCATCATGCGTAGCCATGGGGCGAAGCCTGACGTGTTCGGCAACATCAAATCCGGCTTCAAGCGCAAGCCCAAGGACGCGAAGTCGGACGGAAAATGAGCGCGAGCGTCACCCAGATTCTGGCGCCACCCGATCAAGGCCCATGGCCGCGAGGCGCTGGATCGGGTGACGCTCATCGCTCACCACTGCCTGCCCTTCGACAGGGCTTGGGCGGTGGCGCATGAGAACTCTGCTGTCGACGGGTCCGAATGGGCCCGTTGCGGCAGTTTCAGCCGGGGCGCCAAGGCGCCCCAGCTCATGGCCATCAGCGCCGAGCTGAACGAGGCGGCGGGCACCATCACCCTGCACCACCCGGACCGCCCCGATCTGACCATCAATCCCGACCGCGACGGCGATGCCTTCCTAACTTGGGTGCGCCCGCTGATGCCCGAAGACCGGGCACAATCGGCGCGGCTGGTTCGAGCGCAGGCGCGTGGCATGACCGACGCCCCCTTTCCGTCGATCACCCTGTGCAACATGGCTTCGCACCGCGCGGTCGAAGCGCAGATGGGTCAGCCGCTGTCGATCCACCGCTGGCGCGGCAACATCTGGCTGGACGGGCTGGCGCCGTGGCAGGAGTTCGGCTGGATTGGCCGACAGGTGAAGGTCGGCTCTGCGATCTTCACCGTGCGCGAACGCACCGGCCGCTGCGCCGCCACCACCGCAAACCCCGAGACAGGCCAGCGCGATGCGGATACGCTAGGCGCGCTGCGGCACTGGGGGCATACGGATTTCTCGGTGCAGGCCGAAGTGACGACAGGCGGCGAGATCGCCCTGGACGACGAGGTAACTCTGCTGTGACGACCCCCCTTCCCTTTCCCATCGCCGAAGACCCCGATGACGCCACCCGCGAGGCGGCGCGCAAGGCCTTTGCCGGTGACGTGCAATTCCTCAAGGGCGTGGTCGCCATGGACGGGCTGCCGCCCGACGACCGCCCCGAGGTCTGTTTTGCCGGGCGTTCCAACGTCGGCAAGTCGAGCCTGATCAACGCCCTCACCGGCCGCAAGGGCATTGCCCGCGCGTCGAACACGCCGGGCCGGACGCAGGAGATCAACTTCTTCACGCTGAACGAGAGCCATTATCTCGTCGACCTTCCGGGCTATGGCTTTGCCAATGCCCCCGTTGCGGTGGTCGAGAAATGGCAGCGGCTGCTGAAGCAGTATCTTTCTGGCCGTGTGTCGCTGCGCCGCGCCTTCGTGCTGATTGATGCGCGCCACGGGGTGAAAGCGGTGGACGAAGAGATCATGGATCTGCTCGACAAATCCGCCGTGACCTTTCAGGCCGTGCTGACCAAGACCGACAAGCTCAAGGCCAAGGACCTCGACAAGATCCTGAGCCAAGTGCGCGAGAAATTGTCGAAACACCCCGCCGCCTACCCCGAAATCGTGCTTACCAGCTCTGAAAAGGGCGAAGGGATTCCGACGCTTCGCGCGATCATCCACGGACTTTCCTGAGATTCCCCTTCGCAAATCCTGACGCAGGGTCTAGTTCTCTGCGGGACGAGAGACGTTTCCCGCATCGAGGATGCACCACAAGATGAAGAAGCAGACGATGAACCGAGACTGGATCACCACCGCCCGCACCCTCAACGAAGCCCTGCCGTACCTGCAGCGCTATACGGGCGCGATCGTGGTGGTGAAGTTCGGCGGCAACGCGATGGGCGACACCGACGCCATGGCAGAGTTCGCCCGGGACATCGTGCTGATGCGTCAGGTCGGGGTGAACCCGGTGGTGGTGCACGGCGGCGGCCCGATGATCAACGACATGCTGGCCAAGCTGAACATCAAATCCGAGTTCAAGCGCGGCAAGCGGGTCACCGATCAGGCCACCGTCGAAGTGGTCGAGATGGTGCTCACCGGCCTCGTGAACAAGCGCATCGTGCAGGCGATCATGGATGAGGGCGGCCGTGCCGTCGGCCTTTCGGGCAAGGACGATGATCTCATCGTCTGCGAGGCGGATGATCCCGAACTGGGCTTTGTTGGCCGTCCGGTGGAGTGCAACGTGCAGGTGCTGCACGATCTCTTCAAGGCCGGGATCATTCCCGTTGTCGCGCCCGTCGCCACCGGCATGGATTATCTCGAGACCTTCAACGTCAACGGCGACACCGCCGCCGGCGCGCTCGCCGGGGCGCTTAAGGCCGATCGCCTGCTGCTGCTGACCGATGTGTCGGGCGTGAAGAACAAGGCGGGCGAGGTGGTCACGCAGATGACCCCCGAGGATGTCCGCGCAATGACCGAGGACGGCACCATCGCCGGCGGCATGATCCCCAAGACCGAGACCGCGCTGAAAGCGGTCGAGGAAGGCGTACGCGCGGTGGTCATCCTCGACGGGCGCGTGCCCAACGCCTGCCTGCTGGAGCTTTTCACCGAGCATGGCGCAGGCTCGCTGATCCGCCGCGCCGATCTGGAACCGGTGCGCCCACGCGAGTGACCCTCGCAAGGATCGCCGAGGCAGCGCGGGCCGAGGGGCTGGCGCTGCGCGGCGCGTTCCATCCGTCACAGGACCACGGCGCGCCGGATGGCTGCGGCACGCTCCTTTTGCTGGGGCCTGACGAGCCGCGCTTTTGGCTGATCTTCTCGGGCTCCCCCGAATACCGTGACCGTATTCCCGACCCGATGGACCGCTGGTCCAAGCGGGTCATCGGCGCATTGGCGCAGAGGTTTGGCGGGGCGGCGGTCTTTCCCTCCGATGGGCCGCCCTACCCGTCGTTCCTGAACTGGGCTAAGGCCAGCGGCTCCGCCTTCACCGCGCCGCCGGGCATGCTCGTCCACAGCGAGGCGGGGCTGCTGATCAGCTACCGCGGGGCCATCGCCCTGCCCGAACGCCTCGCCCTGCCTCCTGCCCCCTCAGAAAGCCCCTGTGCGCCCTGCGCGAGACCCTGTGTCGGGGCTTGCCCTGTTGGTGCCCTTGGCGACGGCACGCCCTATGACGTGCCCGCCTGCCAAGCCCATCTGCGCAGCGACGCGGGGGCCGACTGCCGCAACCACGGCTGCCGCGTGCGCCGCGCCTGCCCGCTGTCCGCGACCCTGCAACGCCAGCCCGAACAGGCGGCTTTCCACATGGCGAGCTTCATGGGAAACTGGCATGAGGCGGAGGGACCATCATGAAACGGCTCATTCTCATGCGGCATGCCAAGTCCGACTGGTCGGTGGGCACGCCGGATCACGCGCGCCCGCTCAACGACCGTGGACGACGCAGTGCCGAAGCGCTTGGCGACTGGCTGCGCGCCGAAGACATCCTTCCCGATCAGGTGCTTTGTTCATCGGCGGCGCGCACACGCGAAACGCTCGACCTGCTGCATCTGGGCGATCTGCCCACACGCTTCGAGGACCGGCTCTATCTTGCGGGCCCTTCGGCGCTGCTCAAGAGCCTGCAGGCCGCCACCGGAACCACCGTGCTGATGCTCGCGCATAACCCCGGCATCTGCGATTTCGCCAATGCCGTTGTCGCGCGCGGCCCCAACCACCCGCGATTCGCCGACTACCCGACGGGCGCAACCTTGGTGGCGGATTTCGACATCGACGAGTGGACGGATGCGCGTTTGGGCAATGCGACGAGCCACGCCTTCACCATCCCACGCGAATTGGTCTGACCCTGCACGCAGGTCCCACGCGGGCCAAGGACAGTCCCGAAGATAAAGCGCCTGAAAATAAAGTGGCGCCCGCGATCCCCCTCCCAAAGGACCACGAGCGCCGCTGTAGCCGGTCACGGTTTGAAGAGACCATTCGAAAGGTCCGGGTCAGCCATATCAGATCGCGCATCCTCCCACGCAACGATCCGAACGCGGGCGACACTCGGACGACCTTTCGCGGATCGTCCCCTCATGAAACCGGCACAGATTGCATCCGATCAGAGACCGGAGGAGCCGCCGTGCGACTCCGTGTCACAGAACGTAACACAAATGATAAAAAAACGAGCCCCAAAATTAATGGGACTCGCTGAAATAATGCAGATTTTTTAGGCGTTAGTGCCCAAGGATCTGGCTAAGGAACAACTTCGTGCGCTCGTGCTGCGGATTGTTGAAGAATTCCTCGGGCTCGTTCTGTTCGACGATCTGTCCGGCGTCCATGAAGATGACCCGATTCGCGACCTGACGGGCGAATCCCATCTCGTGCGTGACGCAGAGCATGGTCATTCCCTCTTCGGCCAGTTCGACCATCGTATCGAGCACTTCCTTGATCATTTCCGGGTCGAGCGCCGAGGTCGGCTCGTCGAACAGCATGATCCGCGGCTTCATGCACAGCGAGCGGGCGATGGCCACACGCTGCTGCTGGCCCCCCGAAAGCTGGCCGGGATATTTGTTGGCCTGCTCGGGAATCTTCACCTTCTCGAGGAAGTGCATCGCCGTTTCTTCCGCCTGTTTCTTGGGGATCTTGCGAACCCAGATCGGCGCCAGCGTGCAGTTCTCGAGGATGGTCAGATGCGGGAAGAGGTTGAAGTGCTGGAAGCACATGCCGACCTCGGAGCGGATCTTGTCGATGTTCTTGAGATCCGAGCTCAGCTCGATCCCGTCGACCATGATGCTGCCCGCCTGATGCTCTTCAAGGCGGTTGATGCAGCGGATCATCGTCGACTTGCCCGAGCCCGAAGGTCCGGCGATGACGATCCGCTCACCGCGGTAGACGGTCAGATCGATGTCGCGCAGAACATGGAAAGTCCCGTACCACTTGTTCATGTTCGTGATCTGGATGGCCACCTCATCGGAGACCGTCATCTGGCTGCGATCGACTTCGCGTGTTGCAAGTTCAGACATGTTGGTCTCCTTAGCGGTGCTCTCTGCGGAGCTTTTTCTCGAGGAAGAGCGAATAGCGGCCCATGCTGAAGCAGAAGATGAAGAAGCACAGACCGATAAAGACGAAGAGTTCCCAGTAGACACCGTTCCAGTCGGTGGTCGCCCGGATCGAGTTGGACAAGCCGATGGGGTCCAGCAGGCCGATGAAGACGACCAGCGTGGTATCCTTGAACAGGCCGATGAAGGTGTTCACGATCCCCGGGATCGAGATCTTCAGCGCCTGCGGCAGGATGATCAGCCGCATGGATTTCCAGTAGTCCAGACCCAGCGCATCCGCAGCCTCATACTGCCCTTTGGGAAGGGCGGCGAGACCACCGCGGACCACCTCGGCGATATAGGCGGCCGAGAACAGGGTAACCATGATGATGACGCGCAGCATCAGGTCAAAGTTGGTGCCCGGCGGCAGGAAGTAGTTCAGCAGCAGCGAAGCGGTGAACAGCCAGACGATCAGCGGCACGCCGCGGATGATCTCAATAAAGGCCACCGAAAACTTGTTGATGATGAACATGTCCGACTGACGCCCGAGCGCCAGCAGGATGCCCAGCGGCAGCGACAGGACGATGCCCGACACGCCGATGATCGTGGCCAGCATGAAGCCGCCCATGTTCTGCGTCGGCACGCTCTGCAGCGCCAGCGGCAGCACGGAGGCAAGCCCCGATGCCAGCGGACCGGCGACGAAGAGCCAGTAGAGCACCGGAACGATGATGGTCAGGATCACCGCCCCCAGCGAGCCGATCTTCGGCGCGGCAAAGGTCATGATCGCCCAGCCGATGACGAAGCCGAGGATGGCCGCGATCGGCCCCCAGAGCGACCCGCCCCAGAGCAGCCAGAACAGCGCGAAGGGCGCAAGCGCGGTCACCCAGAGCGCCTTGCGCGGCACCGAGCTGAACAGCACCGGCGCGACCGCCACGAGGAACAGCAGGAAGGCGAGGATCGGGCGCCAGTAGAGGTCTTTGGGATAGAAGCCAAAGATCAGCTGCGGCCAGCGCTCGGCCAGCACCGCCCAACAGGCCACCGAGGCATCGGCCCCGTAGAGCTCGTCGCGGATGGCGCGACATTCACTGAGGCTCGAGGCATCCCAGATGCCGCGCAGGGCCCAGGGCAGCAAGTGGCTCAGGGCGGCATAGATGACCCAGAGCGAGAGCAGGGTGAGCAGGATGTTGAGCCAGCCGGAGAACAGGTTCTCGCGGATCCATTTCACCGCACCGACTTGCGTCAGCGGCGGGTCCTGCTGGTCAATCATCGAGTCCCGGACATAGGCGACGGTTTGTGCGTGTGTATCGCTCATGTCACCGCTCCTTCAGCTTCACGGAGGAGTTGTAGATGTTCATCACGCCCGAGATCAGCAGGCTCAGCACCAGATAGAACAGGCCCAGCAGCAGCATGCCTTCGAGCTCACGGCCGGTCTGGTTGATGGTGATGCCGCCCAGGGTCGAGCGCACGTCCATGTACCCCACGGCGATGGCGAGCGAGCTGTTCTTGGTCAGGTTGAGGAACTGCGAGATCAGCGGCGGGATGATCACCCGCAGCGCCTGCGGCAGGATCACGAGGTTCATCGTGGTGCCCGGACGCAGACCCAGCGCATAGGCGGCCTCGGTCTGGCCTTTCGAGATGGCGAGGATACCGCCACGCACGATCTCGGCGATGAACGCGCCGGTGTAGAGCGACAGCGCCAGCCACAGGGCGATCAGCGAGTTGCGCAGATGCACGCCGCCGTCGAAGTTGAAGCCGCCCAATTCAGGCTTGTCGAGAGACGCGCCCAGCAGGAGCAGCACCACGATCACCGGCACAAGCACCGAGGCGATCTGGAAAGGCAGCGTCATGGGGCGCTTGCCGGTTGCTTCCTGAATATGGGTCGCGCGCGTGCCAAGCACCTTGGCACCGACGCCCCCGGCGATCAGCACGGCGAGGATCAGCAGCCAGTCCCAGACCGAAGAGGTGGGGATGACCTCTCCGCCCTCACCTGCCTCAGCGTCCCCCGAGGCGTCGTCTGCTGCGGTGGAGGTGGCGGCATTGGTCTGACCGGTCTGCACGCCGGCCCCGCCGGTGGCGATGCGGCTGGCGCCATAGGTTCCGGCCATATTGGTGCTCGGGCTCGCGGCTGCGGCGGGCGCTTCCGCTTCGGGCGCAGCAACCTCGTTGCCGCCCAGAGAGCGGCTGAACACCACATTGGGAATATAGACCCCGCGGTTGGTGATCGCGACGCTGTCGCCCAGAATCATCGAAGACCCGTCTTCGCCGCGGAAGTCCCGCGGTGTCGGCATGGATTCGGTCATCAGCGCGAAGATCAGCACGATCCACAGCAGCAGCGGCACGTTGCGGAAGCCTTCCACGTAGACCGCGGTCAGGCGCGAGACGACCCAGTTGTTCGACAGGCGCAGAACGCCCGCGATCACCCCCAGCACGGTGGCGAGGGCACAGCCCAGAACGGCCACCAGCAGGGTGTTCAGAATGCCCACCAGCGCCGCACGTCCGTGGGACATCTGGTTGTTGTAGTCGATAAGCTGCTGGTTGATGTCATAGCCTGCAGGCTGGCCGAGGAAACCGAAGTCGAAATCCTTGCCCAATGCCTCGAGGTTATGGATCGTGTTCGAAATCAGCCACGACAGCAAAAGCGCAATCAGGATCATTGCCACCACCTGGATGGTCATCGATCGATAGCGCGTGTCGAAAATGAGCTGACTCAGCCGGAAGCCTCGCTCCGGCGGATCCGTCATGGTCGCCATAAATGTCTCCCCGGACATTTGCTGTGTGGGCTACCGCAGCGGTTGATCCGCCGTCCGTCCCCTCACGCAAACGCGATGTTTTTCTTGTTTAGGTGGAAAGGGGCGCAGGTTTCCCTGCGCCCCTCGCCGTAGTCTATCTTAGCGGAACGGCGGGCTGTAGAGCAGGCCACCTTCGGTCCACTGCGCGTTCAGACCGCGCGACAGGCCGATCGGGGTTGCTTCGCCGATGTTCTTCTCAAAGAGCTCACCGTAGTTGCCGCCCGCCATGATGGCGCGCTTGGCCCATTCTGCGTCGAGGCCGAGCATCGCGCCCAGTTCACCTTCGGTGCCGAGCAGACGGTTGATCTCGGGGTTGTTCGTCGGAGCCGAGGACAGCTCTGCGATGTTTGCCGAGGTCACGCCGTATTCTTCAGCGGCGACCAGTGCGTTCAGAGTCCAGCGGGCGATGTCGCCCCACTCGTTGTCGCCGTGGCGAACCAGCGGGCCGAGCGGCTCTTTCGAGATGATTTCCGGCAGGATCACGTGATCGGCCGGGTTCTCGAACGTGGCGCGGGTCGCTGCGAGGCCCGAGGCGTCGGTGGTGTAGACGTCACAGGCGCCAGCCAGATACTGCTGCTGCGCTTCGGCGTTGGTCTCGATCGGAACCGGCTCGTAGCTGATGTTGTTGGCGCGGAAGAAGTCCGCGAGGTTCAGCTCGGTGGTGGTGCCGGTCTGGATGCAGACGGTGGCGCCATCGAGTTCTTTCGCCGAGGCGATGCCCAGCGACTTCGGTGCCATGAAGCCCTGACCGTCGTAGTAGTTCACGCCGATGAATTCGAACTTCAGGTCGACATCGCGCGAGAAGGTCCAGGTGGTGTTACGCGCCAGAACGTCGATCTCGCCCGAGGCCAGCGCGGTAAAGCGGGTCTGGCCGGTGGTCTGGGTGAACGACACAGCCATCGGGTCGCCCAGCACGGCTGCGGCGAGCGCGCGGCAGTACGCCACGTCGAAACCCTGCCACACGTTGTTTGCATCGGGTGCCGAGAAACCGGCCAGACCCGTCGACACACCGCACTTCAGCTCCCCAGCCGCTTTCACGTCGTCCAGGGTCGCAGCACCTGCAGCGCCAGCCGCGAAGGCGGCAGCCGTCAGAGCGCCCAGAGTTACGGTTTTTTTCATGTTAACCTCTTCCTGTTGCCCGGCCCCTTGTGGACCGGCTCTTGATCCTTGCTGGATCGGTTTGTGCAGCCAGGGGCTCCCTCCCTGTGCTGGGGGGAGTTTGGGAGGAAACTTTCGGCAAGGTCAAGCCGGTGCGGCGCGAAAAAGGCATGCAAATGCCTGCATCTTACGCAACAACTCGGGAAGAGATATACGTTTAGGCAGTCCCGCAGAGGGCAAAGAAGCGGTGCGCGTGCAGAAAGGCATCGCGTTTGATCTCAGCGGCTTCCGTGGCCTCTGCGTCCTCGCCCCAGAGTTCCGCCTGAAAGCTCTCGTCCAGCCGCGACAGCGCCCAGATTTCCTCGGCGTCATGCGCCTTGCCGGTGGCGGCGAATCCTAGCACCAGCGAGCCGGTGAGCGCCACGAGATCGTGGAAGGCCGCCAATTCGAACGGGCTGAGCGCATGGGTACGCTCGCGCAGCACCCGCAGCGCGGGCTCGGGCTGCGGCGCGTGCATCAGTCCCTGCCGCGTTTCGAGCCGCGCGCCAAGTTCGCGCTCGGCCCAATCCAGCAGCGGATCCCATTGCGCCTGTTGGCGCTGCACCAGCACGTCGGGGCTGTCGGCGCGGTAGCACAGCAGATCGCTGTCGCCGTATTCGGCCAGCATATCCGCCACATCCGCGTGCTGCGTCGCCACCTTGTCGATGGCGCTGTTGGCGGTGCGGGTGAAGGGCATGGTCGCGGGGTCGATCTTCTCGTCCTGCGCGCGCCACTCCTCGGCCATGGCCTCGGCGATGGCGCGGCTCGGCACCACCAGCGCGGCCTTGCCCGGCGTGCGCAGCGGGCGCCCGTCAAGGTGCACGGTGAAACCACCTTCGGCCTCTTCGACCGTGGCGTCCTTGTAGAAGCGGCGGGGGGCCCATTCGCTCATGCGGCTTGGCTCCAGAGTTGGTCCAGCAGCGCCGGAAGCGCGCGGATATCGTCGATGATGCTGCGCGCCGAGGCAAGGCGCGCGCGGTCGTGATAGCCCCAGCTGACGCCGATCCCGTGGATCCCGGCGGCGGCGGCCATATCCATGTCAAAGCTCGTGTCGCCCAGCATCACCGCGTCGCGGGCATCCACGCCCGCTTCGGCGAGCGCGGCCTGCAGCATGGCGGGATGCGGCTTCGACGGGTGATCGTCGGCGCATTGCTGGGTGACAAAGAGGTTGCGGATGCCGTGCCCGTCGACCAGCTTGTCGAGCCCGCGGCGCGACTTGCCGGTGGCGATGCCAAGCAGCCATTCGGGCCGCGCATGCAGCGCCTCCAGCATCTCGCGCACATGCGGATAGAGCGGCGAGCTGACCGGCGTGCCCGATTGCGCGCGCAGGCGCATGTAGGTGGTCTTGTAGCCCTCGACCATTGCCTCGACGGTGCGCGCATCGGCCTGCGGTGCCAGTTGCGCCACGGCCACCGGCAGCGACAGCCCGACGATGCCGAGAATCTCTTCGCGGCTCGGCGTCTCGATCCCGACCTCGGCGAAGGCGCCGCGCATCGACGCGAGAATATCCGCCTGACTGTCGACCAGCGTGCCGTCGACGTCGAAGATGATCAGTTTCAGGTCCATCGCTCAGTGCAGCTCTTCGAAGGGATCGTCCGCTGCCAGATCCTCGGTCCAGCCGAAGGTCTCCCAGCTTTGTGTCATATGCTCGGGCAGCGGCGCGGTGACGGTGACCGGCTTCTTGGTCACCGGGTGCAGGAAGGTCATCGAGCGGGCGTGCAGATGCAGCTTCTTCGAGATGATGCCGCCCAGTTGCGCGCCCCAGCCATCGCCGAGGTTTTCCTGACCGGAGCCGCCGTATTTGCCATCGCCGATGATCGGATGGCCGATCTCGGCCATATGCGCGCGCAGCTGGTGGGTGCGCCCGGTCACCGGCTCCATCGCCACCCAGCTTGCCCGCCCCGCGACCCGGTAGAGCGTGGCATAGAGCGTATGGGCGCGCTTGGCGCCGGGGGTGCTGTCGATCTCGCGCGGGTGGATGGCGCGCATCTTCTCGCCCTCGCCGCCCTTGCCGTGACCGCCAGCCTTCACCAGCCCGTATTTGATCTCGCCGAGATACGGCGTCGGCACACCGGCCACCAGCGCCCAGTAAATCTTGCGCGTTTCCTTGTGGCGGATGGCCGCGGTGAGCGCCTGCGCCATCTCGCGGGTCCGCGCCAGCAGCAGCACGCCCGACGTGTCCTTGTCGAGCCGGTGCACGAGGCGCGGCTTCTCGTCGAAGCCGAACTTCAGCGCTTCCGCCAGCCCGTCCACATGGCGTGTCTGCTTGCTGCCGCCCTGCGTCGGCATCCCCGGCGGCTTGTTCAGGGCGATGATGTGATCGTCCTTCCACAGCACGCAGGACTGGATCAGCTTGCTGTCGGCCTCCGAGACCTTCGGCTTTGCCGGGGCGGTCTTGGCCATTTCCTCGGGCTCGGGCAGCGGCGGCACGCGCACCTGATTGCCCACCGCGAGGCGGGTCGAGGCTTTCACCCGGCCACCATCCACGCGAATCTCGCCCTTGCGGCACATCTTCTCGATGCGGCCCTGCGGCACATGCGGGAAGTGGCGCTTCATCCAGCGGTCGAGGCGCTGATCGCCATCGCCCGGCCCCACGGTCACGGTCTGTACTCGGCTCATGCGAAGAAACTCCTGGTGATCAGCAGGCCAGCAAAGAGCGCTGCAAGCGAGACAGCCACTGAGACCGCCACATAGGCCCCGGCGACGGCCACGTCGCCACGCTCATAAAGCGTTGCGAAGTCGAGGGAAAACGCGGAAAACGTGGTAAAGCCCCCAAGCACGCCGGTCATCAGGAAGGGCGCGAAACGGTTGGCCGAAAGATTGCCCAGCAGCACCACGACGACGCCCATGGCGAAGGAGCCGACGATGTTCACCGTCAGCGTACCCCATGGGAATCCCTTGCCAAGCAGGCGCGCCATGGCAAGCCCGGTGAGATAGCGCCCGCTGGCACCCAGCGCTCCGCCGAGCGCGACCTGTAAAACCGTGAGGATCATGCGCGGGAAATGTCCTGCATGTGGGGAATTGTCAAGTTTCCGGGGCCGCGGCGCAAAGTGGGGGCGTTGCCGCTGCCCTGCCGGAAGAGGGGGGCTCTGCCCCCTCGGCGCTGCGCGCCTCACCCCCGGGATATTTGCGCCAAGAGGAAGATCAGGGCTTTCGCTCGCGGCGCAGCTTCTCGAAATAGTCGACGCGCTTTTTCAGGTCGCGCTCGAAGCCGCGTTCGACCGGCGCGTAGTAGCTGCCGCGCTCCATGGCCTCGGGGAAGTAACCCTGCCCCGAAAACCCATCCTCGGCGTCATGGTCATAGGCGTATCCGCTGCCATAGCCCTGATCCTTCATCATCGCGGTCGGCGCGTTGAGGATATGCTTGGGCGGCATCAGCGAGCCGGTGCGCTTGGCGGCGCTTCTGGCGGCCTTATAGGCCACATAGGCGGCGTTGGATTTGGGGGCCAGTGCGAGGTAGATCACCGCCTGCGCGAGCGCCAGTTCGCCCTCGGGGCTGCCCAGCCGCTCGTAGGTCTGCCAGCTGTCGATGCAGATCGCCTGCGCCTGCGGATCGGCCAGACCGATGTCCTCGACGGCCATGCGGGTCAGGCGCCGGGCAAGGAAGCGAGGGTCCTCGCCGCCCTCCAGCATCCGCGCGAACCAGTAGAGCGCGGCATCCGGGTCCGAGCCGCGCACCGCCTTATGCAGCGCCGAGATAAGGTTGTAATGGCCATCGCCGCTCTTGTCGTATTGCGCGGCGCGGCGCATGAGCCGGGCCGAGAGCGCCTCGGGGGCCAGCGGCGCGTCAACCTTCCACGCCATGATCTGCTCGATGAGGTTGAGCAGCGCGCGGCCATCGCCATCGGCCATCTCGAGGAGCGCCGCACGCGCGGCAGCATCAAGCGGCAGGCTGCGATCCAGTTCCCGCTCGGCGCGCTGCGCGAGGCTTTCAAGATCGGCAAGGCCCAGACGTTCGAGCACCAGCACCTGCGCACGCGACAGGAGCGCCGCATTGAGCTCGAAACTGGGGTTCTCGGTGGTGGCCCCCACAAGCAGGATGGTGCCGTCTTCCATATGCGGCAGGAAGCCGTCCTGCTGCGCCTTGTTGAACCGGTGAATCTCGTCGACGAAGAGCAGCGTGCCCTGCCCGTTGGCGTGGCGGTGGCGCGCCGCCTCGAAGACCTTGCGCAACTCGGGCACACCGCTGAAGATCGCGCTGATCTGCACGAAATGCAGGTCCGTGGCATCGGCCAGCAGCCGCGCGATGGTGGTCTTGCCCACCCCCGGCGGCCCCCAGAAGATCAGGCTGGAGAGCGCCCCCGACGCCAGCATCACCCCAAGCGGCGCCTCGGGGCCGAGCACCTGTTGCTGGCCGATCACCTCGCCCAGCGCCTTGGGGCGCAGGCGGTCCGCCAACGGACGAGGTCCGGACTGTGCCGGCGTCGCAGCCCCGGCGGGGTCATCGAATAGATCGGCCATCTGTGTCGGCCCCTCCCATGGCCATGTTTTGCTCGTCCCGCGTCAGGCCCTGAAGCGCAGCGAGATGCGGCCATTGCCGCGCTGCGCGTCGATCTGGATGCGCGGCGCCGCGTCCTTCAGCAGCCCGTCAACATCGCCGGGCAGCGCGATCTGATGGCCGTTCACTGCCCGCAGCAGATCTCCGCGCTGCAGGCCGATCCGCGCGCCCCATGGGCCGGGATCGACCACCACGACGCCGTCGCTCCCCGCAAGCGGCAGGCCGAGCTCGGTCTGCACCGCCGGGTTCAGCCGTGCCAGCGTCAGCCCCGGCAGCACCGCCCGCTCGTCCAGCGTGACGCGCTGCTGCGGCGGCTCGTCGGGCGCGGCGATCATCGCGACCTTGGCTTCTTTCTGCGCGCCGTTATGAAGATAGGTGATCTGCGCCTTATGGCCCAGCCCCGTCACCGACATGCGGTAGAGCATCTCTGCCGGCGTGTTCACCGGCTGGTCGTCGACCTCGAGCACCACATCCCCCACGTCGAGCCCGGCCTTGGCGAAGGGGCTGGCCTCATGCAGCTCCGAGATTAGCACACCGCCGGGCAGCCCCATGCCAAGACTTTCCGACAGATCCGCATCCACGCTCTGCCCGGTCATCCCGGCCCAAGGCCGCTCGAAGGAGGTGTTGCCCGCCTGCGCCTGTTCGACGAATTGACTCACCAGCGCCGAGGGGATGGCGAAGCCGATGCCGTTCGAGCCGCCCGAGCGGGTGAGGATCGAGGTGTTCACGCCGATGAGCTGGCCCTTCACGTCGATCAGCGCACCGCCAGAGTTGCCCGGGTTGATCGGCGCATCGGTCTGGATGAAATAGCCGCGCGCGTTGCCGGTGGCTGTGCCCGAGCGGGCAAGGCCCGACACGATGCCCGAACTGACGGTCTGACCCACGCCGAAAGGGTTGCCGATGGCCAGCGCCAGTTCGCCCACCTCGACGGAATCGCTGTCGCGCAGCGGCAGGAAGGGCATGCCCTTGGCGCCGTCGAGCTTCAGGATCGCCAGATCGGCTTCCTCGTCGGCCAGCAGAACCTCGGCGTCATACTCGGCGCCATTGTTGAGCACCACGCGGATGTCGGTCGCCTGCCCCACCACGTGGAAATTCGAAACGACGATGCCATCCGCCGACAGGATCACCCCCGAGCCCAGCGAGTTCTGCACCCGCGGCCGCCCGCGAAAATCGCTGAAGAGGTTGCCGAAGAGCGGATCGCCCGCGAAAGGGCTTCGCGCCTCGACCACGCGGCTGGCGTAGATATTGACCACCGCCGGGGTCGCCTTTTTCACCAGCGGCACAAATGAGAGGGAAATCTCCGCCTTGCTTTGCGGCACCTTGGCCGAGGTCTCGGCAAGCGCCGGCACGGCTGTCAGGGCAAGGCTGAGGGCGGGAACGATCAGGATGTTTCGCAGCATGTAGCGGTCCTCCAGTACCTCTTGGGATATGTCGAGCGGATCTTTGGAATGCAAGTCACGCCCCGGTGCGCGCGCCGTGCGCTTTGCGTGTGCGAGGCGCGGCCAAGACCGGAGCTGCTAAGACTGGAAATGCCGCGCGCGCCGTGTCAGAAGCCGCCGCGTCAGTCATTGGAGTGCCCTCATGCAGATCGTCTCGCTCATCGCCCGCCCCGGCACGCTGGATACCGCGCTGGTCGACAGCCTGCGCAACGCCTTCGGCGGTGGCCCCGTCACCGTGCTGTCGGATGGCGAAGCGGCGGAGTTCCCGATCGAGACCGCGCCCGGCAACTTCGAGGAGGTGCGCGCCTCGCTCGCCGATCAGGCAGACGTGAACCTGCTGCCGGGCAAAGGCCGCCGCAAGAAGATGCTGCTGGCGGATATGGACAGCACGATGATCCAGCAGGAATGCATCGACGAGCTGGCCGAGGAAGCCGGGGTCGGCGCGCATGTGAAGGAGATCACCGCGCGGGCGATGAACGGCGAGCTCGACTTCGAAGGCGCGCTGACCGAGCGGGTGGCGCTGTTGAAGGGCTTGCCGGAGAGCGTCATCGACAAGGTGCTCGAGACCCGCATCACGCTGATGCCGGGCGGCCCTGCCCTCGTGGCGACGATGAAGGCCAACGGTGCCTATGCGGCGCTGGTCTCGGGCGGCTTCACTGCCTTCACCGGCAAGGTGGCGGCGCAGGTTGGCTTCGACGAGAACCGCGCCAACACGCTGCTGGTCGAGGACGGCAAGCTCACCGGCATCCCGGCACGGCCCATCCTCGGGCGCGAGGCAAAGGTACAGGCGCTGGAAGAGATCACCGCGCGGCTCGGCATCACCGAGGCCGACGTGCTCGCTGTGGGCGACGGCGCGAATGATCTGGGGATGCTGGGCCGCGCCGGGTTTGGCGTCGCGCTGCATGCCAAACCCTCGGTGCAGGCGGAATGCGCGCTGCGGGTGAACCTTGGCGATCTGACCGCGCTGCTGTTCCTGCAGGGCTACGCCCGCGACGAATTCGCCGGCTGAGAGCTGGGAGGAGGGGGCGCTGCCCCCTCGCCGCTGCGCGGCTCACCCCCGGCGTATTTTCAAAGAGAAGAAGACCCCGCGGTCACGCCGCGAAGAGCGTGTCCAGCGGCCGGATTTCCCCGGTGAGATGGCCTGCGAAATTGCGCAGCTCGGGGTTCAGAAAACGGTGCACGTCGGGATGCGCCGGGTCCGCCACGCCAAGACGCACCAGCAGCGCGGCCATCACGCATTCCGCTGCGCGCGTCGCGCCATCGATGATCTTGACCGCAACGCCCAGACCGCGTTCCGGCAGGATGGCGACGAAATAGCCCTCGGCCCCGGTCTTGATCGCCAGCGGCTCCAGCGCGGCGCGCATGAGCAAGGTGCAGGCACGGCCCTCGCCCGCCACAAGATCGGGATAGGCATACATCGCCTCCACCAGCTGCGCGCCGGCGCGGCTGAGCGTATCGCCGCGCTGCTGCGCGCTGGCGAACCACGCCATGGCCCGCGCCATGCCTGCCATCGTGGTGGCGTGGTTGGGGGCCGAGCAGCCGTCGATGCCGAAGCAGGGGCTACCCGCGCCGGTCACCTCCTCGAAGGCATCGCGCACCGCCACCTGCACTGGATGCTCTGGCAGCACATATTCGGGACCGGCCCCCAGATACTGGCTGAGCGTCAGGAAGCCCGCGTGCTTGCCCGAGCAGTTGTTGTGCAATTGGCAGGGGCTTTCGCCCTCGCGGATCATCTGCAGCTTCAGAGCCTTGTCGCGGCTCGGCTGGGCGCCGCAGCGCAGGTCCGCCTCCGAAAGTTCCAGATCCGCCAGCCACGCTTCGACCGCCGCCACATGAATTGGCGCGCCCTGATGCGAAGCGCAGGCGAGTGCCAGCTGCGGCGGGGTCAGATGCCATGCCTCGGCAGCACCCGAGGCGACCAGCGGCAGCGCCTGAATCATTTTCGACGAGGAGCGCGGATAGACCACCGCATCCGGATCGCCCCAAGCGTGTACGATGCTGCCGGAGGCGTCACAGATCACCGCGTGCCCCATATGCAGGCTTTCCGCGAGCGGCCCGCGACGGACCTCCACCAGAGGTACGGCGGCGGTGATGGGCTCTTGACGCATGGGGGTCCTCACAAACGAGCGATAATCTGCCATCGGGGCTTTCTCGCCCCGCGTGTTTCGGTCTATTGTCCCGCCGTCGAGCACGAATGGTCGCGCCGGTCAAGGGACCGGAACAGGTTGGAGGCGCGCCACACATCTAGAGGCAAGCACGGCTGGAGGCTGCAGGTATGAAGTCAATTCTCGGTGGGGTTCTGGGCGCAGCGATGGCGCTGACCGCAACGGCGGGTGTCGCGCAGGAAGAAAGCACCAACCGGGTGAATGCGATCACCGACTGGTCGGTGTTCGAAGGCAACAGCCCGCGCGAATGCTGGGCGGTGACCACCTACAAGGAAAGCGTCAACACCAAGGACGGCCGCGTCGTCTCGGTGAAGCGCGGTGATATCCTTTTGATGGTCTTCTACCGCCCCGAGGCCAATGTCATGGGCCAGGTCGCCTTCACCGGTGGGTACCCGTTCGCGGGCGGCTCGACCGTCGAGGCGAATGTCTCGGGCGAGACCTTCGAGCTCTACACAGAGGGCGAATGGGCATGGCCCGCAACGCCGCAGGACGATGCCAAGATCATCGCGGCGATGAAGCGCGGCGCCGATGCCACGCTGACCGCGCGGTCAAGCCGTGGCACGCAGACCAAGGACACCTTCTCGCTGCTGGGCTTCACCGCCGCGGTCGAGGATGCGGAGAAGCGCTGCACCAACTAAGCCGGTAGCGCGGGAGTATTTGGAGAAAGATGAAAGGCACCCCGAAGCGCTTTCATCTTTCCGAAAATACTCAAATTCCGGCGCAGCCACGCACAGGCCGGTTGAAATTTCAGGGGCCATCCACAGATGAGCTTCACCGAGGGAACGCGCCTGCGCGTTCCCTTTGACTTTTTGCAGGCGAATCCTGTATGGAGAGGCCTTCTTTTTCCGAGGATGACGAGATGACCGCCAGCGCGCCGATCACCCAGGACGTGGTGACGATCCCCCGCAAGCAGCCCGAAGAGGGCAAGGTGAACCTGATCGGGCTCACCCGTGACGCCCTGCGCGCCGCCCTGATCGAGGCTGGCACGCCGGAGAAACAGGCGAAGATGCGGGTCGGCCAAATCTGGCAGTGGGTCTATCACTGGGGCGTCCGCGACTTCTCGGCGATGACCAATCTCTCCAAGGATTACCGCGCGCTGCTCGACGAGAAATTCGCGATCTCGCTGCCCGAGATCGTCTCGAAGCAGGTCTCGGCGGATGGCACCCGCAAATATCTCGTGCGCATCGCCGGCGGCCACGAGGTCGAGGTGGTCTACATCCCCGAGGAAGATCGCGGCACGCTCTGCATCTCCTCTCAGGTCGGCTGCACCCTCACCTGCTCGTTCTGCCACACCGGCACGCAAAAGCTGGTGCGCAATCTGACCGCCGGCGAGATCATCGGTCAGGTCATGCTGGCGCGCGACGATCTTGGCGAATGGCCCGAGCCGGGCACCGGCACCGGCGAGAGCGGGCCGCGCCTGCTGTCGAACATCGTGCTGATGGGCATGGGTGAGCCACTCTACAACTTCGACAACGTGCGCGACGCGATGAAGATCGCCATGGACGGCGAGGGCATCGCCCTGTCGCGCCGCCGCATCACCCTGTCGACCTCGGGCGTCGTACCGGAGATCGCCAAATGCGCCGAAGAGATCGGCTGCCTGATGGCGGTCAGCTTCCACGCCACCACCGATGAGGTGCGCAACAAGCTGGTGCCGATCAACAAGCGCTGGAACATCGAAGAACTGCTGAACGCGCTGCGTGAATATCCGCGGCTGTCGAACTCCGAGCGCATCACCTTCGAATATGTGATGCTCAAGGATGTGAACGACACCGATGCCGACGCGCGCCGTCTGGTGAAGCTGATCTCGGGCATCCCGGCCAAGATCAATCTCATCCCGTTCAACGAATGGCCCGGCGCGCCCTACCAGCGCTCGGACTGGGAGCGGATCGAGCGGTTCGCCGACATCATCTACAAGGCTGGCTACGCCTCGCCGATCCGCACCCCGCGCGGCGAGGACATCATGGCCGCCTGCGGTCAGCTGAAATCGGCCACCGAACGCGCCCGCAAATCGCGCAAGCAGATCGAGGCCGAAAGCGGCATCGGCGGCGCGGCTTGACTTACCTGATTTAATTAATCAGGATTACCTCACCCAGCCAGTCCCGCCTCCGGGACAGCCCGGATCGACGGCCCCATCGGGGCGACTGGCTGGGAGAGGTTCCATGCGACATGAACGGTTCGACCTGGTGGCGTTGCGCCCCGCGGAAGCGCGGGTGGTGCGGCTGCTGAGGCTGTGGCGCGAGAATGACGAAGCCACCGCGCAGCTCGAATTGCGCGACGCGCTCGGCTTCACGCGCGTCCGCGCCTGCCTGCGCGCCTTGGGTGATTTCGCGGATTTGCTCACCACGCACGGGTGGCACGCTCCGCTCATCCTCCCGCCGGAGGCGACCGGCCTCTCCGACGATGAGCGCGCCATTGCCCGTTTTGTGCTGACCGCCACCGAGCAAGACCGCGATCTGGCGCTGGCCGAGGCCACCATGCTGGTCACACCCATCCATATTCTGACGCTGACCAACGCCGCCGAGCGGCTTGGCCTGCCGCTGCTCTGCGAGGAATGCCGCGCGCGCCTCGACTGCCGCCTGAACTGATCCCCCATCACGGACGCGTGCCAAGTGAAAGCGTGCCCTTGACCTTCCAGTGACTGGAAGCCTTATGTTGTGAGGCGACCAAGATTGGAAGGAGTTGCATCATGGCCGACGGAAGCCTGCGCTTCGAAGTGACGAAGATGACCTGCGGCGGCTGCGCGGGACGCGCGCAGAAGGCGCTGGCCGGGGTCGAGGGCGTCACCGACGCCTCGGTGAACCTCGCAACCAAGATGGCGCATGTGGAAGGTAGCGCCGGGGTGCCCGCGCTGCGCGCGGCGCTGGACAAGGCGGGCTACCCTGCCGGCGAGTCGACCATGCGCCTCGGCATCGAGGGCATGAGCTGCGCCTCCTGCGCGGGCCGTGTCGAGCGGGCGCTGGCCGATGTGCCCGGCGTGCTCTCGGCGAACGTGAACCTCGCCAGCGAGACCGCCGAGGTGAAGCTGCTGAGCGGCTCTGCCGAGGCCCCGGCGCTGATCCACGCGGTCGAAGGCGCGGGCTATAAGGCCAGCCTCGCCAGCGACGACAGCGCCGAGCAGGAAGCCCGCAAGAGTGCCGAGCAAACGGCGCTGAAGCGCGACCTGATCGTTGCCGCCGTGCTGACCGCGCCGGTGTTCATTCTGGAAATGGGCGGCCATTTCATCCCCGGTTTTCACGAGCTGATCGCCGGGACCATCGGAATGACCACCTCTTGGCTGATCCAGTTCGTTCTGGTCACCACGGTGCTGGTCTGGCCGGGGCGGCGGTTCTACCAGATCGGCCTGCCGCTGCTGCTCAAGGGCGCGCCGGACATGAACTCACTGGTGGCGCTCGGCACATTGGCGGCCTGGCTCTACTCCACCGTCGCGCTGTTCCTGCCCGGGCTACTGCCCGAGGGCACGCGGGCGGTCTATTTCGAGGCGGCGGGCGTGATCGTCACGCTGATCCTGCTGGGCCGCTTCCTGGAGGCGCGCGCCAAGGGCCGCACCGGGGCGGCGATTAAGCGGCTGGTCGGGCTGAAACCCTCGACCGCGCGTGTCGAGCGGGAAGGCGAGATCACCGAACTGCCCATCGCCGAGGTGGTGCAGGGCGATGTGCTGCACGTCCGTCCGGGCGAGCGCATTGCCGTCGATGGCGAGGTGCTGACCGGGCGCTCTTATGTCGATGAGAGCATGATCACTGGCGAGCCGGTGCCGGTGGAGAAATCGGAAGGCGCCACCGTGGTTGGCGGTACGGTCAATGGCGCGGGCGCGCTCAGCTTCCGGGCCACCGCGGTGGGCGCCGACACTATGCTGGCGCGGATCATCGCCATGGTCGAAGAGGCGCAGGGCGCCAAGCTGCCGATCCAAGCGCTCGCCGACAAGGTGGTGATCTGGTTCGTCCCCGCCGTCATGGCCGCCGCCGCGCTCACCTTCCTTGCGTGGCTGATCTTCGGCCCCTCCCCTGCCCTGACCTACGCGCTCGTGGCCGGGGTCTCGGTGCTGATCGTCGCTTGCCCCTGCGCCATGGGGCTCGCCACGCCGACCTCGATCATGGTCGGCACCGGGCGGGCCGCCGAGCTGGGCGTGCTCTTCCGCAAGGGCGACGCGCTGCAGCGGCTGGAAAGCGTCGGCATCGTCGCCTTCGACAAGACCGGCACGCTGACCGAGGGGCGGCCCGAACTGGTGCGCACCTCCGTCGCTCCGGGTTTCGACGAGCATGAAGTGCTGCGCCTTGCCGCCAGCGCCGAGCAAAGCTCGGAGCACCCGATCGCGCGGGCGCTGGAGCGCGCCGCCGAGGGCACCCTGCCACAGGCCGAAGAGGTCGAGGCCATCGCCGGCCACGGCCTCAGTGCCCGCGTCGAGGGACGGCGTGTGCTGGTCGGCGCCGCCCGGCTGATGGCGCGCGAGGGGATCGACCTTGGCGCGCTGAGCGCCGCGCACGACGAGATCGCCGGGGCCGGGCAAACGCCGGTGCTGGTCGCCGTCGACGGGCAGGTCGCCGGAGCGCTGGCCGTGGCCGACAAGGTCAAACCCGGTGCCAAGGCCGCCATCGCCAAGCTGCACGACATGGGGCTGAAGACCGCGATGATCACCGGCGACACCCGTGCCACGGCGCAGGCCATCGCCGCCGAGCTGGGCATCGACCATGTGGAGGCCGAGGTGCTGCCCGAGGGCAAGCGCGACGCGGTGCGAGCGCTACGCGACGCGCATGGCGCTGTGGGCTTCGTCGGCGATGGCATCAACGACGCCCCGGCGCTGGCCGAGGCCGAGGTCGGCCTCGCCATGGGCACCGGCACCGATGTCGCCATCGAAAGCGCCGATGTGGTGCTTGTCTCGGGCGACACGCGGGGCGTTGTCGAGGCCGTGCACCTGAGCCGCGCCGTGCTGCGCAACATCCGTCAGAACCTCTTCTGGGCCTTCGGCTACAACGTGGCGCTGATCCCGGTGGCGGCTGGGGTCTTTTACCCGGCCTTCGGCACGCTGCTTTCGCCGATGCTGGCGGCGGGCGCGATGGCGCTGTCGTCGGTCTTTGTCCTAAGCAACGCGCTGCGTCTGCGCAGGCTCGCCCCGGCCATGGCGCAGGAGCGTGCCGCGCGCCCGGCGCAGTCTGCCGCACCGCAGGAGGCCGAGGCATGAATATCGGAGATGTCGCCACCCGCGCCGGGCTGCCGCCCAAGACCATCCGTTATTACGAGGATATCGGCCTCGTGACGCCGCACCGGGGCGCCAACGGCTACCGTGCGTTCACCGAGCAGGACGTGCACAAGCTGGCCTTCCTCGCCCGCGCGCGGACGTTGGGTTTTACCATCGAAGACTGCCGCGCGCTGCTGGCGCTCTACGAAGACGAAAGCCGCGCAAGCGCCGAGGTGAAGCATATCGCCGAGGACCATCTGGCGCAGATCGACGAGAAGCTGGCGCAGTTGCAGCAGATGCGCGACACGCTGGCGCATCTCGTCCACGCCTGCCACGGCGACGACCGCCCCGATTGCCCGATCCTCAGCGATCTGGCCTCAGAGCCCTGCAAAGCACCGTCCGAGCCCTAGGGCGCTTGGGTCTCAAGCTCGAGCAGCGCCCGGCGGGTCGCCTGCCAAACCGGCATCACCGCGTCGAGGCTGCCGGGCGGCAGCGTCTCACTCGACCGGGCGCGCTCTTCCTCGACGCGCAAGGCGGCGTGCAGGGCACTGGCACCAAACACCGCGGCGGATCCCGCGATCCGGTGGACCTTCTCGGCATAGCGCGTCGGGTCGATCCCGGCGCGCATTTCCTTTGCCAGTTCGCGCAGACCGTCTTCGGTCTCGGACACGAAACGGTCGCGCAGCGAGGCGAAAAGCTCTGCCCCCAACGTCGTCGCCGCGGCGTCGAGCGCCACGTCGTCCAGCACCGGGGTGTCCTGCGGATCCATATCCGCCGCACTCTGTGCCTCGGGGAGCGGAGCAGCAACCGGGGCGATCCCCGCAATCGCTTCGGTCAGCGCCCGCCATGTGATCGGCTTGGTAAGGGTCACTTTCATGCCCGCCTCGCGGAAGCGCGCGATATCGGCGGGCAGCGCATGGGCGGTGAGCGCGACGATGGGCGTTTCGGCGTTCGGCCCGCCCCCGGCGCGCAGACGGCGCGTGGTTTCGACACCATCAAGGCCGGGCATCGAGATATCCATCAGCACAAGGTCAAAGGCCTCTTCCGCCGCGATCTTCAGCCCCTCCGCGCCGTCGCGTGCCTCGATCACCGTATGCCCCATCTTGCGCAGCATGGCGTTCGCCACGAGGCGGTTCACCGGATTGTCCTCGACCACGAGGATGCGTGAAGGGGCCATCTGAGGGTTCTGCACCGGGGCTGGCGGCAGCGCCTGAAGTGGCGCACGTTCGGCAGGCAGCGCAACGCTGAAGCGCGTGCCCATCCCCGGCGTGCTTTCGACCGAGACCTCGCCGCCCATCGCATTGACCAGCCGCCGGACGATCCCCAGCCCCAGCCCGGTGCCCTCTGCCGCGCGCATGTAAGAGGAGTTGAGCGTCACGAAATCCTCAAAGATGCGCTCCTGCTGGTCCTCGGCGATGCCGATGCCATTGTCCGCCACCTCGAAATTCAGCGTGCCGGTCCGGTCGGGACAATCCAGCGTGAGGTGAATTTCGCCATTCTCGGTGAATTTGATCGCATTGCCCATGAGGTTGACCAGCACCTGTCTCAGGCGCGTCGGGTCCCCCATCATCAGCGGGCAGCCCCCTTCGGGCAGCGAGACCTGCAGCATGTTGCCGCGCGCCGCCGCCGTGGGCCGCAGCACGTCCACCACTTCCCGCGCAAGCTCCACCGGATCGAAGGGGGCGCGGGCAAAGCTGAAACGCCCGGTCTCCAGCCGCGTATGGTCGAGCACGTCGTTCACATGCTGCAAAAGCACATCCCCGGCACGGCGCAGGATCTGCAGATATTCGCGCTGGTCACGGTTCAGTTCCGTTTCGGTCAGCAGTTCCAGCGCACCGATCATACCGTTCAGCGGCGTGCGCATTTCGTGGCTCATGATGGCGATGAAATGCGCCTTGGCCTTTTCGCCCTCAACCGCCTTGTCGCGCGCCTCGACCAGTTCTTCCTCGGCGCTGATGTCGCGGGTGATGTCGCGGAAATAGACCGCGCGCAGCATGTCGCCCTCATGTTCCGTCTCGGTCACCGAAAGCTCCATCGGGTAGCGCGTGCCATCGGCGCGCAGCCCCTCGCAGCGCACCCGGCCTCTCCCGGCATGTCTCGAAAGGGTCAGATCACGCGCCTCCGGGCTGCCGGGCGGGAACAGCAGTTCGGAGGCCGGACGGCCCAGCGTCAGATCGCGGCCATGGCCGGAAATGCATTCCGCCGCACCGTTGAACTGCAGGATCCGCCCCGCGCCATCGGTCACCACGATCCCGTCAAGCGCCGTCGAGACCACCGCTTCGAGCCGGTGATTGGCGCGGGCCCGGCGCTGCGCCTGATCGCGGGCCACATGCATCAGCTGCCAGAGCGCCACCACGCCGAGCGCAAGCGCCAGCACGAGGATCAGCGCCATTCCCGAAAGCCGCACCAGAGAGTTCATCACCCTGCGCCGCTGGGTGTCGGAGGCCGCCGAGAACGCCCGTACCCCCGACAGAGAGACCTCGCGGATCGCCAGCCGCACCGGCTCTGCTTGCTCACGCAGCTCCGGCAGCGCCGCCAGCAGGTCTTCCTCGGGGCCGTCGATCAGCGGCACGGTGTCTTGCAGAAACTCGCGCACGGTGCGCATCGGCCCTTCTGCGGTGGGCGTGTTGACGATATCGGCGTAGAGCGCGCCGCGAGAAATCGTCTGGTATCGGCTGTAAAAAATGTCGAACGCCAGCCGCAGCGCCTCTGGGTCGGTATAGCCTTCGGGCTTATCAAGCTCGGCCTGCAGGCTGCCGAACTCCACCTCCATCTGCGCCAGAGACCACTGGCCGTTGTCCGAGTTGGCCGTGGCGAGCCCTTGAATCTGCCGCGCCGCGTCCACCGTCAGCAGCACCAGCGCGGCAAGGCACAGCACGATGAAAGGCGCGCTCAGCGCCGCCCAGCGTTTCCGGTTCGGCAGGCTGCTGCCGGAAGAAGGGTCGCTCGCGTCGCTCACGGTTCGATTTCGATCCTTCGCAATTGCCAGATGCTGCGAGAGAAGATGATCTCGCTACGATACTCGGGATTGTCGTCATAAGGGTAGACCACCCAGAGCGGCCCCTTGTCGCGTACGCTCATCGGCTTGCCGTTGCGGGCCCATGCGATGATCGGCCCATCGGGTTCGGCATCGCTGACCGGGATCTCGACCCAATACTCGTTGATCGCCACGGCACGGAGACTGCCCTCTTCGACCCCAAGCGCATCAAGCAGCCGGTGCAGCGAAACACCGGTGAAGGTCTGCTCTCCCTCGGTCCAAATCGTCTCGGTGGTGAAGCTGGTCTCGCCAAGTGCCTCGAGCATGGGCAGATCGAAGGACGCCCCCTCGGGCACGTTTCTGACTGACAGAGGCCCACCTACGGTCAAAAGCACCGGGCCGCTTGGTGTGCGCAGCGTTTGCGCCCAAGCGGTCGAGCCGGAAAAAGCCCCGAAAAACAGGCAAACGAACATCAAAACCACCCAGCGGCACATCAGTGGCCAACCTCCTTGCGAACTTCGTTGCCGGTCAATATCATACGTCGCTGTTACCCAAGCGCAAAGACGTACCAGATTGCCAGTGCCCAAACTAGTTTTCGAAACTAAGCGGTAAGAATTTTGCGCCAGAACTTGCTTGCTGCAAGCAGAGGTCTTGGCAGGAGGACACATGCGTATTCTGGTCGCTGATGACCACGATCTCGTCCGCGAGACGATCGCCGCCTTCCTCCGCTCGGAAGGTATCGACGAGGTGTTCACCGCCGCAACGCTGGACGAGGCGATCGCGCTGGTCGAGCGTGGGCTGGCCTTCGATCTGATCCTGCTCGATTACAACATGCCCGGCATGGCTGGTCTTTCGGGCCTCGACCGGATGCGCGACGTCTGCGGCGGCGTGCCCGTCGCCCTGCTCTCGGGCACCGCAACCGCCGATATCGCTCAGGCCGCGATCCGCTCGGGCGCCGCCGGGTTCATTCCCAAGACCCTGCCGTCCAAAACCATCGTCAGCGCCGCGCAGGTGATGGCGGCGGGCGAGATCTTTGCCCCCTACAGCTTCAT
Organism: Salipiger sp. ABN3_019; assembly: GCF_056158605.1. Lineage (NCBI taxonomy): Bacteria > Pseudomonadati > Pseudomonadota > Alphaproteobacteria > Rhodobacterales > Roseobacteraceae > Salipiger > Salipiger sp. ABN3_019. The sequence goes on along the minus strand of NZ_JBSWTP010000009.1, from coordinate 987,452 downwards.
GACGCAGGCCCCCGACGGCAAGGCCGCCGAACTGACCCCGCGCGAACGCGAGGTGTTGCGCGGGCTCTGCGAGGGCAAATCCAACAAGGAAATCGCCCGCGACCTCGATCTGCAGGAAGTGACGATCAAGCTGCATGTGAAGACGCTCAGCCGTAAGCTGGAGGCGCGCAACCGCACCCATGCAGCGATGATCGCCAAAGAGCTGAACCTGGCCTGAGCGGCGCGCTGGGGGGCTCTGCGCCCTAGACCCGCGCCCTAAATCCAGCCGCCCTAAATCCAGCGCAGGCGGCGCAGGATCAGCAGTTGCAGCCCCACCACCACCGCCAGACCGCCGCAGAACATCCAGAAGGCCATGGGCTCTCCCGCGCCCGGCATCCCGGCGACGTTGATCCCAAAGAGCCCCGTGAGAAAGCCCAGCGGCAGGAACAGCGCCGACAGCACCGACAGCATATACATGTTGCGATTGAGCCGGTCCGACAGTTGCCCGGCCAGTTCATCGCGCACAAGCGCCATCCGCTCGCGCATCGCATCCGCGTCTTCGACCACACGCTCGATCGCGTCCAGTTCCTCTTCCATCTGGCGCAGGTCGTCGGCTTCTAGCCAATTGGGATGGCTGGTTTGCAGCACCTTCAGCGCGTCGCGCTGCGGCAGCAGGTAACGGCGCAGGATGATCGCACGGCGGCGCAATTCGACCAGTTGCTGGCGCATGGCGTCATGGGTCTCTTCCAGCACATCCTCTTCAAGCTGGTCGGCCTCCTCTTCGATGCCGCGCCAGAAAGATTCGATCCGGTAGGTCAGGCGCTCGACCAGCAGCGACAGAAATTCCGCGCAATCCTTCGGTCCGCCCCCAAGCTCGAGCGCATGTGCAATATCGTCCACCGCCCTCACCTTCCGCCGCGACAGGCTGACGATGCGCTGCTGGTCGATCCAGAGGCGGATCGAGACCATGTCTTCGGGGTCGTCGCCCTCGATCGTGTTGATCCCGCGCAGGATGACGATCAACCCGTCGCCAATCCGCGTGATGCGCGGCCGGGTCTCTTCGGCGACCAGCGCGTCGATGATCGTCGGATCGAGATACGACAAATTCTCGACGATCCATCCCGGAGCATCCGCGTGTGAGGCTTTGAGATGAACCCAGCCCAAAGTCTCGCTGCGCAGCACCTCGGGGGCCTCAGCGGGCGTTAATCTGCGCCCCGCGTTCGGCCCGTCGAGGACGAATCCGGTTTCGATAAGATCTGCGGGGCGCGGCACAAGGTTTTGCATGGCGAAAAGGTACATTGGCCGCCGCAAAGGGCAAGTCCCGCCAGGTCATGAAATGTTACTTAAATTTCATGCAGTTGTCGCGTCACCGCCACCTTCCCCGCGCATCTGTTCATTTTCGCACAGCATCTGGTTCTTTTTTGGAAACCCCGGGGTTTTCGAACTCATCTTCACGAAAATGGACAGACTAAAACTAAACCCGGCAGTTCAATTGCTCCTATTTTGTGCAGTTTATGAACTCATTGGGATTTGCGTGCTCACTTTCAAGTGCACGCTTTCGCGATCCGCTGTGAGCGCTCCCGTGATTTGCTAAATGGCCGTGGAATAACGATTTATCACTCATCCCGAAACGAAACGGGACGCGGCGACGCCTGACGCCACCGCTGATCCAGGAGTAAAAAGGAACGTCGTTATGAAAACTCTTATCGCATCCGCCCTCGTTGCAACCGCAGCTCTGACCGGCGCCGCTTCGGCTGCTACCGCTACCGCAGCTCCCGCACAGAAAGAGCTGCAGCAGCTCGTGCCCGGCACCAACCTGTCCGGCCTGACCGACGCCGAGCTCATCTCGGTTGTGCAAACCGTGGATGACCTCGACAACGCCTCGCAGAAAGCAGCCGTCGCAAAGGCACTGATCGAGACGCTGAATTGATCGCCTGCCACGCCCGTCGCGGCGTGAGCTCGCCGACCAGACGGATGGGCCAGCCGCTCTGACCGGCCCGTCCGCCAAGCCCCCCGCGCCCAAACGCGCATCAAAGCACAATGGCATCGCAGAATGCCCGCTTCAAAGTTACGGAAGGAACCTCCCATGAAAACGCTTATCGCATCCACTCTCATCGCCACCGCAGCCCTCACCGGCGTCGCCTCCGCAGCCCCCTCCGCCGCCGCAAACGCCGCGCGCGTGATCGAGGCGAACGTGCCGAACGCCGACCTCTCGGGCCTGAGCGACCAGCAGATCGTCGCCGTGGCGCACACGCTGCAGCAGACCGAAGGCGCAGCCAAGAAAATCGGCGTGACCGAAGCGCTGATCCAGTCGCTGAACTAAGCTCCGCCGGTCGCGGCCTGAAGGCCGCGCCAGCACAGCTTCACAGCACCAGACGCAACGCGCCCCCGCAGAGCCCTGCGGGGGCGCAGTTGTGTTTGAGGCCTATCAGTCCGGCGACGATGCGGCCTGCGCCCTCTGCCGCCCGCAGCGCTCCCCCACGAAGGCGGCCTGGCACATCCCTTCACCAACGAAAAAGGGCCGCCCTGGGGCGACCCTTTCCCGATCTGCTACCCGGCGTAGCTGCCGGGCGCGCATGCATCACTCGAGGATTTTCGAGACGACGCCCGAACCCACGGTCCGGCCACCTTCACGGATGGCGAAACGCAGGCCGTCTTCCATCGCGATCGGTGCGATCAGTTCGACGGTGAACTTCAGGTTGTCGCCCGGCATGACCATCTCGGTGCCCTCGGGGAGGGTCACGGTGCCGGTCACGTCGGTGGTGCGGAAGTAGAACTGCGGACGGTAGTTCGCGAAGAACGGCGTGTGACGGCCACCTTCTTCCTTGGTCAGGATGTAGACCTCACACTCGAACTTGGTGTGCGGCTTCACCGAACCCGGCTTACACAGAACCTGACCACGCTCAACGCCTTCACGGTCGATGCCGCGCAGCAGGGCGCCGATGTTGTCGCCTGCTTCACCGCGGTCGAGCAGCTTGCGGAACATTTCCACACCGGTGCAGGTGGTCTTCTTGGTGTCGCGGATGCCGACGATTTCCAGTTCGTCGCCGACGTTCACAACGCCACGCTCCACACGGCCGGTCACAACGGTGCCGCGGCCCGAGATCGAGAACACGTCTTCGATCGGCATCAGGAACGGCTGGTCAACGGCACGCTCCGGCTGCGGGATGTACTCGTCCACAGCAGCCATCAGTTCCTTGATCTTCTCTTCGCCGATTTCCGGATCGCGGCCTTCCATTGCGGCCAGAGCCGAGCCTGCGATGATCGGAATGTCGTCGCCCGGGAAGTCGTACTCGGACAGCAGCTCGCGGACTTCCATTTCCACCAGCTCGAGCAGTTCCGGATCGTCCACCTGGTCGACCTTGTTCAGGAACACGACCATGGCGGGGATACCCACCTGGCGGCCCAGAAGGATGTGCTCGCGGGTCTGCGGCATCGGGCCGTCAGCTGCGTTCACAACCAGGATCGCGCCGTCCATCTGCGCCGCGCCGGTGATCATGTTCTTCACGTAGTCGGCGTGACCAGGGCAGTCCACGTGTGCGTAGTGGCGTGCTTCGGTCTCGTATTCCACGTGCGCGGTCGAGATCGTGATGCCGCGTGCTTTTTCTTCCGGCGCGCCGTCGATCTGGTCGTACGCACGGAAGTCACCGAAGTATTTGGTGATCGCTGCGGTCAGCGTGGTTTTGCCGTGGTCAACGTGACCGATCGTGCCGATGTTGCAGTGCGGTTTGCCGCGCTCAAACTTTTCCTTTGCCATGATGGCCTCCTTGGTCGGTGGCGGTGCGTGCGTGCACGCACCCTACTTGGGTAGGGTGCGGGGCCGAGCCCCGCACCGCTGCTTATGCGTATTTCGCCTGGATCTCGTCCGAGATGTTCTGCGGAACCGGATCGTAGTGGTCGAACTGCATCGTGAACTGCGCGCGGCCCGAGGACATCGAGCGCAGGGTGTTGATGTAGCCGAACATGTTGGCCAGCGGCACGAAGGCCTGAACTGCGACGGCGTTGCCGCGCGGCTCCTGACCCGACACCTGACCACGGCGGGAGGTGAGGTCACCGATGATCGAACCGGTGTACTCTTCCGGCGTGATCACTTCGACCTTCATCATCGGCTCGAGCAGCTTCGCGCCAGCCTTGCGCAGACCTTCGCGCATTGCCATCCGCGACGCGATTTCGAAGGCCAGAACCGAGGAGTCCACGTCGTGGAACTTACCGTCGATCAGCGCGACCTTGAAGTCGATCACCGGGAAGCCTGCCAGCGGACCGGAGTCCATGACCGACTTGATGCCCTTTTCGACGCCCGGGATGTATTCCTTCGGAACAGCACCGCCGACGATCTTGCTCTCGAACGAGTAGCCTTCGCCCGCTTCGGTTGGGCTGATGACCAGCTTGACCTCTGCGAACTGACCCGAACCACCCGACTGTTTCTTGTGGGTGTAGGTGTGCTCGATCTCGTGACCGATGGTCTCGCGGTAAGCCACCTGCGGCGCACCGATGTTCGCCTCAACCTTGAACTCGCGCTTCAGACGGTCAACGAGGATGTCCAGGTGAAGTTCGCCCATGCCCTTCATGATGGTCTGACCGAACTCGAGGTCGGTCTCCACGCGGAAGGAGGGGTCTTCTGCGGCCAGACGGGCCAGACCCTGGGACATCTTCTCTTGGTCAGCCTTGGTCTTCGGCTCGACCGCGATCTCGATAACGGGATCGGGGAAGGTCATGGTTTCGAGAACGACCTGCTTCTGCGCGTCGCAGAGGGTGTCACCGGTGGTGGTCTCTTTGAGGCCGGCCAGCGCGATGATGTCGCCTGCGAAGGCTTCTTCGATCTCTTCCCGGTTGTTCGAGTGCATCATCATCATACGACCGATGCGCTCTTTCTTACCCTTGGTCGAGTTCATGATCGAATTGCCCTTCTTCATCGTACCGGAGTAGATACGGGTGAAGGTGAGCGAGCCCACGAAGGGGTCGTTCATGATCTTGAACGCGAGGCCCGAGAAGGGCTCTTCGTCCGAAGCACGACGCTCGATGTTCCGGGTCTCGGTCTCGTCATCCGGCGAGAAGCCCATGTACGGCGGAACGTCGAGGGGGCCGGGCAGGAAGTCGACCACAGCGTTGAGCAGGGGCTGAACGCCCTTGTTCTTGAACGCCGAGCCACCCAGAACCGGAACGAAGGACAGCGACAGCGTGCCCTTACGGATCAGGTTCCGCAGGGTGGGAACGTCGGGCTCTTCGCCTTCGAGATAGGCTTCCATCGCCGCATCGTCCTGCTCAACAGCATTCTCGATGAGGTGCGAACGCCACTCGTCTGCCACGTCTTTCAGGTCGTCGCGGATCGGCTGACGCACCCAGGATGCGCCGAGGTCTTCACCCTGCCAGACCCACTCTTCCATGGTCACGAGGTCGACGATGCCTTCGAGCTGGTCTTCTGCACCGATCGGGAAGTTGACGGGGACCGGGGTTGCGCCCGTACGGTCCTTGATCATCTTCACGCAGTTGAAGAAGTCAGCGCCGATCTTGTCCATCTTGTTGACGAACACGATGCGCGGCACCTTGTAGCGGTCAGCCTGACGCCACACGGTCTCGGTCTGCGGTTCCACACCGGCGTTGCCGTCGAGGAGACAGATCGCACCGTCGAGCACGGCCAGCGAACGCTCGACTTCGATGGTGAAGTCAACGTGGCCGGGGGTGTCGATGATGTTGTAGCGGAATTTCGTGTCCGAGGTACCTTCCTCGGTCGGATCTTCCTGCCACTGCCAGAACGTGGTGGTCGCGGCGGACGTGATGGTGATGCCGCGCTCCTGCTCCTGCTCCATCCAGTCCATGGTGGCTGCGCCATCGTGGACTTCGCCGATCTTGTGCGAACGGCCGGTGTAATACAGGATGCGTTCCGTCGTCGTGGTCTTGCCCGCGTCGATGTGGGCCATGATCCCGAAGTTGCGGTAACGCTGGAGGGGATATTCGCGTGCCATGTTGGTTTGCCTTTCCGGAGCTTACCAGCGGTAGTGGCTGAACGCTTTGTTCGCGTCGGCCATCTTATGGGTGTCTTCGCGCTTCTTAACAGCGGAGCCACGCGATTGCACGGCGTCCAGAAGCTCACCCGCGAGACGCTCTTCCATCGTGTTCTCGTTACGCGAACGCGATGCGGCGATCAGCCAGCGGATTGCCAGGGCTTCGCGGCGCTCGGGGCGCACTTCGACGGGAACCTGGTAGGTGGCACCACCAACGCGGCGCGAACGAACTTCGACGGCCGGCTTGATGTTGTCGAGAGCCTCGTGGAACACTTCCACGGGCGCGCGCTTTACCTTGCCTTCAACGCGCTCGAGGGCGTTGTAGACGATGCGCTCTGCGACCGACTTCTTGCCGTCGATCATCAGGTTGTTCATGAATTTGGTCAGAACCCGGTCGCCATACTTGGCGTCGGGCAGGACTTCGCGTTTTTCGGCGGCGTGACGACGAGACATTTATATATCCTCTTACTTCGGACGCTTCGCGCCGTACTTGGAGCGGCGCTGCTTCCGGTCTTTGACGCCCTGGGTGTCGAGGACACCGCGCAGGATGTGATAACGGACACCCGGAAGGTCTTTCACACGGCCGCCGCGGATGAGCACAACAGAGTGCTCCTGCAGGTTGTGCGATTCACCCGGGATGTAGGAGATGACTTCGTAGCCGTTGGTCAGACGCACCTTGGCCACCTTACGCATTGCCGAGTTCGGCTTCTTAGGCGTGGTGGTGTAGACGCGGGTGCAGACGCCGCGCTTCTGCGGGCACTGTTCCAGGTGCTGCGACTTCGAACGTTTGACTTTCGGCTGCCGCGGCTTGCGGATCAGCTGTTGGATCGTGGGCATATGGGTTGTTCCCCGTAATTCTCACATATGTGTGCACGGGGAGCCCCCCATGCGGTTCAAGCAAAAGGCGCCCTACGCGTCCGCAGGTCACCGGTTTTGTCCGTGCCGCAACCGACCCAGAGGGCAGTAACGACAAAATACCGCATACGTCCCCGGACATGGGTGACGTCGCGGTGGGTCTGCAGAGGATCGGGGCCTGTGACGCCGATCTTGACCACGCTAGTTCTGTAGAATGCGGCGGACGCACTTGGGCCTACCACCGGATTGAGGCGCGTATAGGGGGAGTCGCCCGGCTTGTCAACACGACCCGCCGCTTGTCAGCCGGTGGCGGCGATGCCAAGCATATGCGGGACACCCAAGAGGAGCCATTCGCCCATGCAGATCATCGGCCTGTGCCGTTTTTCCTACCCCGCCGAGGGCGGCTTTCAGGTCGAACATGACAGCATCGAGGCCCGCACCGCCTATCTCTACGCGCCCGCGCGGATGGAGGAAAGACTGCGCCATTTCGAATGCATCTGCCTGCCCGGGCTGAAGGCGCAGAGCGATGGCGACTTCACCTTCCTCATATTGGTCGGCGAGGCGATGCCCGCGATCTACCTCGAACGGCTGCGCGCGCTCATCGCCGATTTTCCGCAGGCCCGCATCGTCTCTCGTCCGCCCGGTCCGCACCGGCAGGTGTGTCAGCAGGTGATCAACGCGGCGCGGGACATGAGCCAGCCCTGCCTCGAGTTCCGCCATGACGACGATGACGCGGTCGCCGTGAATTTCGTCGAAGGGCTGCGCGCCGCCGCCCTCGACATCTCTGCCCTGCGCGCACGCCACCGCCTTGTCGCGCTCGATTGGAACCGAGGCTATGTCGCCCGCCCCGACGCCGAAGGCCTCTGCGCCGAGCCCTGCATGACCCCTTTCTGGGGGGTGGCGCAGGCGGTCGCCGTGGCGCCGGGCGTGCGGCAGAGCATCATGAACTTCGGCCACCAAAAGCTGATCCAGTTCATGCCGACGCTCAGCTTCACCGACAGCCCGATGTATCTGCGCGGGCACAATGATCACAACAACTCGCGGCAAAAGAAACACGTGAAACCGGTCGATCTGCCGCGGCTCGATGCCCAAGGCGAAGCCGAGATCAAACGCCGCTTCGCCGTCGACTGCGATCACATCCGCCGCGTCTTCGCCTGAGCGCCCCGCCCTGCCCCACGCAGCTGGCGCTCACGCCAAAGGGTAAAACTGCCCATCGCCGCGATGACCGCCGCCCCCATTAGGGTGAGCGGCGCGGGCACTTCGCCCCAGACCACCAGCCCCAGCAGCAGCGCCCATATGAGCCCGGTGTAGCGGAACGGCGCGATGAACCCCACGTCGCCCACGCGCATCGCCATCACGCTCAGCGTGTAGCCCGCGACGATGAGCACGCTGGTCCCCAGCATCAGCAACGACAGCCGGCCGTCCAGCGGCTGCCAGTCCTCGCCCAGAGACCAGAGGCCCGCAAGCAGCAGCACCGACATGGCCGACGACAGGGTGACCTGCATCGAAGGCACTGAGGGCGACAGGCGCCGCGTGGCCAGATCGCGCAGCGTGACCGAGCCGACCGCCGCCAGCGCCAGCAGGGAATAGGCGTTAAACCCTTCGGTGCCGGGCCGGACGATCAGCAGCATCCCCAGAAAGCCGCCCGCGATCGCCAGCCAGCGACGCCAGCCAACCGGCTCGGAAAAGAACACCGCGCTGCCCAGGGTCACCGTCAGCGGCACCATCTGCAAAAGCGCCGTGGCATTGGCCAAGGGCATGTTGCGCAAGGCAGTCAGGAAAAAATAGGCCGAGCCGCATTCGGCCACCCCGCGCAGCGCCATCAGGGCAGCGTCGCGCCGGCCCGGACGGTAGCGGAAAGCCCCGAGGCGAACGGCAAGCAGCGCGATGCAAAGGCTCGCGACGATCCCGCGCAGCACCAGAACCTGTGACAGCGGCAGGGCCGAGCCGATGGCTTTCACGCAGGCGTCGCTGAAGGTGAAGGCGGCCATATTCCCGATCATCAGGAGCACGCCGCGGCTGTTGTCCGAAAGGCTCTTCATGCGCCCTGCGCTAGCACCGCCGCCGCGCCGCCACCACGAGGAAACGATACTGCGCACGAAAACATCCGCCGCCGTGTCTTCTTCTCTTTGAAAATACGCCGGGGGTGAGCCGCGCAGCGGCGAGGGGGCAGCGCCCCCTCCCCTGCCCCTTAGCACCACCAGAGCACAAAAAAGCCCCCGCGCCGAGGCGCGGGGGCCGATCTTGTCCGGACCTTTCGGCCGCTGCGATTACTCGCGGCTTTCCGGCGTGTCCACGACCAGCGTGTCGAACTCGTCGCCACCGATCACGTCGCTCTCCGCCGAGGCTTCGGGCGCGGCCAGCAGCGCGGCCTGTTCGGCCTCGTCGCGGCGCACTTCGATCACCTTGTTGTCGCGCTCCGTCGCGATGCGACGCACCCGCTGGGTCGCGCCACCGGTGCCCGCCGGGATCAGGCGGCCCACGATGACGTTCTCCTTGAGGCCGACCAGCTTGTCCTTCTTGCCCTGCACCGAAGCCTCGGTGAGGACGCGGGTGGTCTCCTGGAAGGAGGCCGCCGAGATGAACGAACGGGTCTGCAGCGACGCTTTGGTGATGCCGAGCAGGATGGGCTCGCCCGTCGCCGGACGGCCGCCCTTCTTCTCGATCTTCTCGTTGGCCGCGTCGAACTCCGCCTTGTCCACATGCTCGCCTTTGAGCAGCGTGGTGTCGCCGGAGTCGTGGATTTCCCACTTCTGCAGCATCTGACGGACGATGACCTCGACGTGCTTGTCGTTGATCTTCACGCCCTGCAGTCGATAGACGTCCTGGACTTCGTCGATCATGTAGTTCGCCAGAGCCTCGACACCCATGATGGCCAGGATGTCATGCGGCGCCGGGTTGCCGTCCATGATGTAGTCGCCCTTCTGGACGTAATCGCCCTCGACCACCGGAATGTGCTTGCCCTTGGGGATCATGTATTCCTTGGGCTCCAGCGTGTCGTCGACCGGGTCGATCGCGATGCGGCGCTTGTTCTTGTAGTCCTTGCCAAAGCGCACATAGCCGTCGATCTCGGCGATGATGGCGTGGTCCTTCGGACGACGCGCTTCGAAGAGTTCGGCCACACGCGGCAGACCACCGGTAATGTCCTTCGTCTTCGCGCCTTCACGCGGGATACGCGCCAGAACGTCACCGGCCTTGATCTCCTGCCCGTCTTCGCACGACAGGATCGCGTCGACCGACATCGGGTAGGTGATCGGGTTGCCAGCCGCGTTGCGGACGGGCTCGCCATCGGCATCCATCAGGATGATTTCCGGCTTGAGCTCGTTGCCCTTCGGTGCCGCACGCCAGTCGATCACGATCTTCTGGGTCATGCCGGTGGCATCGTCGGTCTCGTCGCGCACGGCCACACCATTGGTGAGGTCCACATGCTTGGCGACACCGTCGGCCTCCGCCAGGATCGGCAGGGTGTAGGGGTCCCACTCGAACAGCTTGTCGCCGCGGGCGACCTTCTGGCCTTCCTTGACGAACAGCTTGGTGCCGTAGCCGAGCTTGTGGCTCGCACGTTCCTTGCCGTCCTCACCCATGATCCGCAGCTTCATGTTGCGGCCCATGATGAGCGTCTCGCCGATGGAATTCTCGAGGGTCGAGGCGTTCTCGAACTCGATGATGCCTTCCTGCGAGGCTTCCTGGAAGGACTGCTGGCCACCCTGAGCAACGCCGCCGATGTGGAAGGTCCGCATCGTCAGCTGCGTGCCCGGTTCACCGATCGACTGCGCGGCGATGATGCCGACAGCTTCACCGGTGTTGACCATGGTGCCGCGTGCGAGGTCACGGCCATAGCACATGGCGCAGACGCCCTCTTCGGCCTCACAGGTCAGCGGCGAGCGGATGCGCGTGGACTGCACGGCCGCCTCGTCGATCACGTCGGCCATACGCTCGTCGATGAGCTGACCGGCACGCACCAGCACTTCGCCGGTAACGGGGTGCGGGATGTCATCCGCAGCCACACGGCCGAGGATACGCTCTGCGAGCGAGGCGACAACCTCACCGTCGTTGACAGCCGCTTCTGCGGTGATCGCGCGGTCGGTGCCACAGTCGTGCGCACGCACGATGCAGTCCTGCGCCACGTCCACCAGACGACGGGTCAGGTAACCCGAGTTTGCCGTCTTCAGAGCGGTATCCGACAGACCCTTACGGGCACCGTGGGTCGAGTTGAAGTACTCGAGAACGGTCAGGCCTTCTTTGAAGTTCGAGATGATCGGGGTCTCGATGATGTCGCCGTTCGGCTTCGCCATCAGGCCGCGCATCCCGCCCAGCTGCTTCATCTGGGTGACCGAGCCACGCGCACCGGAGTGGGCCATCATGTAAACCGAGTTCGGCTCCATTTCCGACCCGTCCTCGGCGCGCTTGTTGGCCGAGATGGTGTTCATCATGGCGTCGGTCACCTTGTCGTTACACTTCGACCAGGCGTCCACCACCTTGTTGTACTTCTCGCCCTGGGTGATCAGACCGTCGAGATACTGCTGCTCGAAGTCCTTCACCTGATCGCGAGTTTCCTCGACCAGTTCCCACTTGTTGTCGGGGATGACCATGTCGTCCTTGCCGAACGAGATGCCGGCACGGAACGCTTCTTTGAAGCCCATCGACATGATCTGGTCACAGAAGATGACCAACTCTTTCTGACCGCAGTAGCGGTAGACGGTGTCGATGACCTTCTGCACGTCTTTCTTACGCAGCAGCGTGTTGACCAGATCGAACGGAGCCTTGGCGTTCATCGGCAGCAGCGCGCCGAGGCGCACGCGGCCCGGGGTCGTCTCATAGCGTTTGACGACCTCGTTGCCCTCTTCGTCGATCTGCTTGACGCGGCATTCGATCTTGGCATGCAGGTGCACCTCACCGGAGGTCAGAGCGTGCTCCACCTCTTCGATGTTCGAGAACTTCATGCCCTCGCCCTTCATGCCTTCGCGCATGATGGTGGTGTAGTACAGGCCAAGGATCATATCCTGCGACGGAACGATGATCGGGCTGCCGTTTGCCGGCGACAGAACGTTGTTCGTCGACATCATCAGCACGCGTGCTTCAAGCTGCGCTTCGAGCGACAGCGGCACGTGAACGGCCATCTGGTCACCGTCGAAGTCAGCGTTGAACGCCGAGCAGACGAGCGGGTGCAGCTGAATGGCCTTGCCTTCGATCAGCTGGGGTTCGAACGCCTGAATGCCCAGACGGTGCAGCGTCGGCGCACGGTTCAGCAGAACCGGGTGCTCGCGGATCACCTCGTCGAGGATGTCCCACACCTCGGGACGCTCTTTCTCGACCAGCTTCTTCGCCTGCTTCACGGTGCTCGACAGGCCTTTGGCCTCGAGGCGCGAGTAGATGAAGGGCTTGAACAGTTCGAGCGCCATCTTCTTCGGCAGGCCACACTGGTGCAGCTTGAGTTCCGGACCGGTCACGATGACCGAACGGCCCGAGAAGTCGACGCGCTTACCCAGAAGGTTCTGACGGAAGCGGCCCTGCTTACCTTTCAGCATGTCCGACAGCGACTTCAGCGGGCGCTTGTTGGCACCGGTGATGACGCGGCCACGACGGCCGTTGTCGAACAGAGCGTCGACGGCTTCCTGCAGCATCCGCTTTTCGTTGCGGACGATGATGTCCGGCGCGCGCAGTTCGATCAGCCGCTTGAGGCGGTTGTTCCGGTTGATCACGCGGCGGTAGAGGTCGTTCAGGTCCGAGGTCGCGAAGCGGCCACCGTCCAGCGGCACCAGCGGGCGCAGCTCGGGCGGGATGACCGGGATCACGGTGAGGATCATCCACTCGGGACGGTTGCCCGACTCGAGGAAGGATTCCACCACCTTCAGACGCTTGATGATCTTCTTGGGCTTGAGCTCGCCGGTCGCTTCCTTGAGGTCGGCGCGCAGCTGCTCGGCCTCGGCTTCGAGGTCGATGGCGGCCAGCATCTCGCGGATCGCTTCGGCACCGATGTTGGCGCTGAACGCGTCGGCGCCGTACTGGTCCTGCGCGTCGAGGAACTCGTCCTCGGTCATCATCTGGCCGTAGGTCAGATCGGTGAGACCGGGCTCGATCACCACGTAGTTTTCGAAGTACAGCACGCGCTCGAGGTCACGCAGCGTCATGTCCAGCATGAGGCCGATGCGCGAGGGCAGCGACTTCAGGAACCAGATGTGCGCGCAGGGGGCTGCGAGCTCGATGTGGCCCATGCGCTCGCGGCGCACTTTCTGCAGGGTCACCTCGACGCCGCATTTTTCGCAGACAACGCCGCGATACTTCATGCGCTTATATTTGCCGCACAGGCATTCGTAGTCCTTGATCGGGCCAAAAATGCGCGCGCAGAACAGGCCGTCACGCTCGGGCTTGAACGTACGGTAGTTGATCGTCTCGGGTTTCTTGATCTCGCCGTAGGACCACGAGAGGATCCGCTCGGGCGACGCCAGCGACACTTTGATCTCGTCGAAGACCTTCGGCGGGGTCAGCGGGTTGAACGGGTTGTTCGTCAGTTCCTGGTTCATGTCGTCTTCCTAAATGACAGGGCTTGGAGAGAGGAGCCGCGCGGGACCGATGCCCCGCGCGGTGGCTGGAAGGGCCGTTATTCCTCGTCCTCCGCGTCCAGGAGTTCCATGTTCAGGCCGAGGCCGCGGACTTCTTTCACGAGAACGTTGAAGCTCTCGGGAACGCCCGCCTCGTAGTTGTCCTCGCCCTTGACGATGCTTTCGTAGACCTTGGTCCGGCCTGCCACGTCGTCCGACTTCACGGTCAGCATTTCCTGCAGGGTGTAGGCGGCGCCATAGGCTTCCAGAGCCCAGACTTCCATCTCCCCGAAACGCTGGCCACCGAACTGCGCCTTACCACCCAGCGGCTGCTGCGTGACAAGCGAGTACGGGCCGGTGGAACGCGCGTGGATCTTGTCGTCGACAAGGTGGTGCAGCTTGAGCATGTATTTCACGCCCACCGTCACCTCACGTGCGAACTGATCGCCGGTGCGGCCATCGAACAGCACCGACTGACCGGACTGGTTGATGCCCGCGCGCTGCAGCGCGTCGTTCACATCGGCTTCCTTGGCGCCGTCGAAGACCGGCGTCGCGATCGGCACACCGCGGGTTGCATTCGAGGCGGCTTCGAGAAGCTGATACTCCTCCATGCCCTCGATGCCCTCGGCGTAGACCTCGGCACCATAGGCATGACGCATCGCCTCGCGAACCGGGGTGATGTCGCCGGAACGGCGGTATTCCTGCAGGCCCTCGTCGATCTGGTTGCCCAGAGCGCGTGCGGCCCAACCCATGTGGGTTTCAAGAATCTGACCGACGTTCATACGCGACGGCACGCCCAGCGGGTTGAGGCAGAAGTCGACCGGGGTACCATCCGCAAGGAACGGCATGTCCTCGATCGGAACCACGCGCGACACAACACCCTTGTTGCCGTGACGGCCGGCCATCTTGTCGCCCGGCTGCAGCTTGCGCTTCACCGCGACGAAGACTTTGACCATCTTCATCACGCCCGGCGGCAGGTCGTCGCCACGACGGACTTTCTCGACCTTGTCCTCGAAACGGGCGTCGAGCGCGCGCTTCTGCGCCTCGTACTGCTCGTGCAGGGCCTCGACGATCTGCGCGTCTGCTTCCTCGGCGAGAGCAAGCTGCCACCACTGGCCACGGCTCAGGCTTTCGAGAAGCTCTTCGTTGATCTCCGAGTTCGGGCGCACGCCCTTCGGACCCTTCACCGCGGTCTTGCCCAGGACGAGGTCCTTGAGACGGGCATAGATGTTGCGGTCGAGAATGGCGAGCTCGTCGTCCCGGTCACGGGCCAGACGTTCGACTTCCTCACGCTCGATCTGCAGCGCACGTTCGTCTTTTTCCACGCCGTGACGGTTGAAGACGCGAACTTCCACGACGGTGCCGTAGTCGCCCGGCTTCACGCGCAGCGAGGTGTCACGCACGTCCGAAGCTTTCTCACCGAAGATGGCGCGGAGGAGTTTCTCTTCCGGCGTCATCGGGCTTTCGCCCTTCGGAGTGATCTTGCCGACAAGAATGTCGCCCGGCTCCACATCCGCACCGATATACACGATACCGGCTTCGTCGAGGTTGCGCAGAGCTTCCTCGCCGACGTTGGGAATGTCGCGGGTGATCTCTTCCGGCCCAAGCTTGGTGTCGCGGGCGGCAACTTCGAATTCCTCGATGTGGATCGAGGTATAGACGTCGTCACGCGCGATGCGCTCGGAGATCAGGATCGAGTCTTCGTAGTTGTAGCCGTTCCAGGGCATGAAGGCGACGATGATGTTCTTGCCGAGCGCCAGTTCACCGATGTCGGTGGACGGGCCGTCTGCAATCACTTCACCTTTGCCGACCTTGTCACCCACTTTCACCAGCGGACGCTGGTTGATGCAGGTGTTCTGGTTCGAACGCTGGAACTTGCGCATGCGGTAGATGTCAACGCCCGGATCGCCCGGCTCGAGACCATCGGTCGCACGGATCACGATACGCTGCGCATCAACTTGGTCGATGATGCCGCCGCGCTTGGCCATGATCGCCGCGCCAGAGTCGCGCGCCACGACTTCTTCGATCCCGGTGCCGACCAGCGGCGCCTCGGATTTCAGGACGGGCACGGCCTGACGCTGCATGTTCGCGCCCATCAGTGCGCGGTTGGCGTCGTCGTTTTCGAGGAACGGGATGAGCGAGGCACCGACCGAGACCAGCTGCTTCGGCGAGACGTCGATCAGGTCGACGCTTTCGCGCGGCGCGAGCGTATAGTCGCCCGACTGGCGGGTCGACACGAGGTCGTTGATGAACTTGCCGTCTTCATCCAGCGTCGCGTTGGCCTGCGCCACGGTGTGACGCATCTCTTCGGTCGCCGACATGTACTGAACTTCGTCGGTCACCTTCGCATCGATAACTTTACGATACGGGGTTTCGATGAAGCCGTACTTGTTGACGCGGGCAAAGGTGGCCAGCGAGTTGATCAGACCGATGTTCGGGCCTTCCGGCGTCTCAATCGGGCACATCCGGCCGTAGTGGGTCGGGTGCACGTCGCGCACCTCAAAGCCAGCGCGTTCGCGGGTCAGACCGCCCGGCCCGAGGGCCGACAGGCGACGCTTGTGCGTCACTTCCGACAGCGGGTTGGTCTGGTCCATGAACTGCGACAGCTGCGACGAGCCGAAGAATTCGCGCACGGCAGCAGCGGCGGGCTTCGCGTTGATCAGGTCCTGCGGCATGACGGTGTCGATCTCGACCGACGACATACGCTCTTTGATCGCGCGCTCCATGCGGAGCAGGCCGACGCGGTACTGGTTTTCCATCAGCTCGCCGACGGAACGGACGCGACGGTTGCCGAGGTGGTCGATGTCGTCCACTTCGCCACGGCCATCACGCAGTTCGACCAGCGCCTTGATGCACTTGACGATATCGTCACGGTCCAGCGTGCGCTGAGTGTCCGGCTTGTCGAGCGCCAGACGCATGTTCATCTTCACGCGCCCAACGGCCGAGAGGTCGTAGCGCTCGCTATCGAAGAACAGCGTGTCGAAGAGGGCCGAAGCGGCCTCGACGGTCGGCGGCTCACCCGGACGCATGACGCGGTAGATGTCCATGAGCGCGCTGTTGCGGTCCATGTTCTTGTCTTGCGCCATCGTGTTGCGCATGTAGGCGCCGACGGTGATGTTGTCGATGTCGAGAACGGGGATCTCGGTGACGCCCGCGTCGACCAGCTCTTTCAGGGTGCCGCCGGTGACGTCGCCGTCTTTGTCGACTTCCCAGGTCAGCTCATCGCCAGCTTCGACGTAGATCGCGCCGGTTTCTTCGTTGATGATGTCCTTGGCGACGAATTTGCCGACGATCTGCTCGAACGGCAGCAGCAGGTTCTTCACCTTGCCTTCGTCGATCAGCTTCTTCACCGCGCGCGGGGTCACCTTTTTGGTGGCCTCGGCGATGATCTCGCCGGTGTCCGCATCCACGAGGTCGTGGGTCGGGCGCGTGCCGCGCACCCGCTCGGGGAAGAACTTCGTCACCCAGCCTTCGCCACGACGCAGCGTGTAGGTCACGGTGTCGTAGTAGGCATCCATGATCTCTTCTTGGCCAAGGCCCAGTGCGTAAAGCAGGGTCGTGACCGGAAGTTTCCGGCGGCGGTCGATACGTGCAAAGACGATGTCCTTGGCGTCGAATTCGAAGTCGAGCCAGGAGCCGCGATAGGGGATGATGCGGCAGGCGAAGAGCAGCTTGCCCGAGCTGTGGGTCTTGCCTTTGTCATGGTCGAAGAAGACGCCCGGCGAGCGGTGCATCTGGGACACGATCACGCGTTCGGTGCCGTTCACGATGAACGTACCGTTCGGGGTCATCAGGGGCATGTCGCCCATGAAGACGTCTTGTTCCTTGATGTCCTTGACGGACTTCGCACCGGTGTCTTCGTCGATATCAAACACGATGAGGCGCAGGGTGACCTTCAGCGGAGCGCTGTAGGTCATGTCGCGCTGCATGCACTCTTCGACGTCGTACTTGGGCTTTTCCAGTTCGTAGTTGACGAACTCGAGAACGGCGGTCTCGTTGAAATCCTTGATCGGGAAGACCGACTGGAAGACGCCCTTGATGCCTTCACCGTCGGTGGGCTGCAGCTGGTCGCCGGATTTCAGGAAGAGTTCGTAGGAGCTTTTCTGAACCTCGATGAGGTTCGGCATCTCCAGAACCTCGCGAATTTTACCGTAATATCTGCGGAGACGTTTCTGGCCAAGAAAGCTTTGCGCCATAGGTCTGTTCACCTTTCGCTTCTCACTGGACGCGCATGCTGTCGGGCACCAGCAGCACATCCATCCGAGACGGCAGTGTTCCGATCCATTCCTGGCCCCTGTCCCACCAGAGGCCTCCCGATCCTGGAACTCGCCTGAGAGAGGCCCCGGCCCTTCGGCAGAAGGGGCCTCTCTGAGACGGGTTCGGCTGGACCCGGAAAACTCCGGATCCAGCCTGTAGTCTCAATTGCTCCGGGCAGACCCGGACAGCAATTACTTGAGCTCGATTTCCGCGCCTGCTTCTTCGAGCTTCTTCTTGATCTCTTCGGCTTCGTCCTTGGAGACGCCTTCTTTGACAGCCTTGCCGCCGGCTTCCACCAGCTCTTTGGCTTCTTTCAGGCCCAGGCCGGTGATGCCGCGGACTTCTTTGATCACGTTGATCTTCTTGTCGCCTGCCGACTTGAGGATCACGTCGAATTCGGTCTTTTCTTCCTCAGCTGCTGCGTCGCCGCCAGCTGCCGGACCAGCCATCATCACTGCGCCGCCTGCTGCGGGCTCGATGCCGTACTCGTCCTTGAGGATGGTTTTCAGTTCTTGTGCTTCGAGCAGCGTCAGACCGACGATTTGCTCTGCAAGTGCTTTAAGATCAGCCATTTTACGTATTCCGTCTAGCTAGATGTGTTCCAACGTGCGGGTCTTCAACCCCACGAAGATCTGGTGGGATGCCGTTACGCCGCTTTCTCTTCGATGGTCGAGAGAATTGAGGCGATGTTCGATGCAGGTGCGCCAATTGCACCGGCGATGTTCGAAGCAGGCGCGCCGATGCAGCCGACGATGGAAGCAATAAGCTCATCGCGCGACGGCATTTTCGACACGGCCTCGACACCGGCCCGGTCCAGAGCCGTTCCGCCCATTGCGCCGCCGAGGATCTCGAACTTCGAGTTTGCCTTGGCGAAGTCCTCAACCACCTTGGCAGCTGCCACGGGGTCTTCGGAGTAGGTCAGAACGGTCATGCCCTCGAGGTATTCCGAAATGCTTTCGCATTCCGAGCCCTTGAGAGCGATCTTGGCGAGCCTGTTCTTGGCGACGCGAACCGACGTGTCAGCCGCGCGGGCGCGGGCACGAAGATCCGTCATCTCGGCAACCGTGAGACCTTCGTAGCGGCTAACCACCACGACGCCAGAGCTTTCAAAGATCTGGCCGAGTTCCTCGACCACTTTCTCTTTCTGGGCTCTATCCACAGTTTCACTCCAAGTTATGGAGGGGATTCGACCCCTCCGGCTCGTTCTGCCGGGTCTCCCCGGCCTCAAGGTCCGATCGGGTCGTCACATCGCGCCACCGGAACACAAGGCCCGGAACGTTATGTCTCTTCCCGTCTCAGGCAGGATTTAAGAGAAAACAGATCAACGATCCGCCACTCACCCACCGTCTCGGACGAAATCGAGGGCCGCCACGAATTGTGCGCTGCCCTCGTCTGCTCCGCTTACCGGGTTTTACGCCCCTTGCCAAGGGCGGATCGCCCCAAATGCGGAGACGCGCAGTCTACCACCGGTTCCGCAAGATGCAATCACGCAGGTGTCTAAGATGCGAACCAGCGCCACGGCTGGCAATTCGCGCCTCACTGCGCCGTCTCCCCTGCCCCACCGAGGCTTGGCGGCGGGCGAGGCCAACACCGCGCCCAAATGCAAAAGGCCCCACCGTTCCCGGCGGGGCCTTCGCAATCAGATCGGATCAGATCACTCGACGTTGGCCGAGGTCACGTCAACCGACACGCCCGGGCCCATGGTCGAGCTGAGCGAGATCTTCTGAACGTAGGTGCCTTTTGCACCGGTCGGCTTCGCCTTGGCGACCGCGCCAACGAAGGCACGGATGTTCTCGGCGAGCTTGGCTTCGTCGAAGGACGCTTTGCCAACGCCGGCGTGGATCACGCCAGCTTTTTCCACCTTGAACTGAACCTGGCCACCTTTCGCGTCCTTGACCGCCTGAGCGACGTCCATGGTCACGGTGCCGACCTTCGGGTTCGGCATCAGGTTGCGCGGGCCGAGCACTTTGCCCAGACGGCCGACGATCGGCATCATGTCCGGGGTCGCGATGCAGCGATCGAAATCAATGGTGCCGCCCTGAATGGTTTCCATCAGGTCTTCGGCGCCCACGATGTCTGCGCCAGCGGCCTGAGCTTCTTCAGCTTTCGGGCCACGTGCAAAGACTGCGACGCGCACGGTTTTGCCGGTGCCGTTGGGCAGGCCGACAACGCCGCGGACCATCTGGTCTGCGTGACGCGGGTCAACACCGAGGTTCATCGCGATCTCGACGGTTTCGTCGAATTTGGCCGAGGCGTTTGCCTTGATCAGAGCGACCGCTTCTTCAACGGTCACGTCTTCTTTGCCGGCAAAGGCTTCACGGGCGGCGCGGGTGCGTTTTCCGAGTTTTGCCATCTTACTTAACCTCGATGCCCATCGACTTGGCCGAGCCAAGGATGATCTGCATTGCCTGCTCGACGTCGTTCGCCGACAGGTCCTTCATCTTCGCTTCGGCGATCTCACGCACCTGAGCGACGGTGACGGTCGCAACGGTCTCGCGGCCGGGGTTCTCGGCACCACGGGGACGGTTACGCTTGCCAACGGGCTTCAGACCGGCAGCCTTCTTCAGGTAATAAGACGCGGGGGGCGTCTTAATGTCCATGGTGAAGGACTTGTCCTGATAGTAGGTGATCTCGGTCGGGCAGGGTGCGCCAACTTCCATGTCCTGCGTCTTGGCGTTGAACGCCTTGCAGAATTCCATGATGTTGATGCCGCGCTGACCCAGTGCCGGGCCCACGGGCGGCGACGGGTTGGCTTTGCCTGCAGGGATCTGCAGCTTCATCTTGCCAGCAAGTTTCTTGGCCATCTGGCCTCTCCTTTTTCCATGCCCGACGGACGCGTCCGCCAAGCGTTCTATGGTGTGGTCTGGTCCGGACAGCGCGCTGCCCTCGCCTCCCACCTGTTGGCGGGGTCACCCCCGCCGAGACGCTCAGCCCTGCTTCGAGACCTGAGTGAATTCCAGCTCGACCGGGGTTTCCCGGCCAAAGATCGACACCGACACGCGCAGGCGCTGGTTGTCGTCGTCCACGCCTTCGACCATGCCATCGAAGCCCTCGAACGGGCCGTCGTTGACCTTGACCTTCTCGCCCACCTCGAAGTGGATGAGCGTGCGGGGCGCTTCTTCGCCTTCCTGAACCCGGCCGAGGATCGCCTGAACTTCGGCGTCGCGCATCGGCATCGGGCGGCCCTGCGGACCAAGGAAACCGGTGACCCGGTTGATCGAGTTGACCAGGTGATACCCCTGATCAGACATTTCCATATGCACGAGCACATAGCCCGGCATGAAGCGGCGCTCGGTCGTGACCTTCTTGCCGCGGCGGATCTCGATGACCTCCTCGGTCGGCACGAGAACCTCGTCGATCTGGTCCTCAAGCGCCTGCTCGGCCACCGCCTGACGGATCTGCTCCGCGATCTTCTTCTCGAAGTTCGACAGAACGCTCACCGAATACCACCGCTTCGCCATCGGGCCCCTCTTCGTTTCTCGGCCACCTTGCCAGCGGCCTGTTCAGATGCGCGCCCGAAGGCGTGCTGCAGGTTCGTCGCGGATGCGCCGCGCCCCAAAAGAAAACCGGCGTGCAACCGAATCGCTGCACGCCCGCTCTGGGTAAGTTGGTCGTGCACTACCGCCACCGGGCGCCGATTTCAAGGGCTGCCCGCCGGCAAGCCCTCTGCGCCATGAAGGCGCTTCCTCTTGGCTGAAATATCCCGGGGGAGTCCGCAGATGCGGACGGGGGCAGCGCCCCCTGCCCCGGCTCAGCCGAAGAAGGACAGCAGGCCTTGCAGACCCGTGCGGATCAGGATGTCGACCAGCGCGAAAAAGATCGCGGTCAGCGTCGCCATGACAAAGACGGTGATCGTGGTCAGCACCACTTCGCGACGGGTCGGCCAGGCGATCTTGCCGATCTCGGACCGCGTCTGCTGGATGAACTGGAGCGGGTTGGTCATGCAGGTCTGCCTTGCGGGAAATCCTCGGTTGGCGGGTCGTATACGCCCGGTCGGCGCGTGTGACAAGCAGAGTCCCGCTCGCGAGATCTGTTGTAGCTGTGGCGTGGACCTGCAGATGATGCGCACGCCTTGAGGCAGAGAGAGCGATCGTTCGGTCGCCTGAACGATGAGTTGCTGATGACAAACTCCTGAACGCGCATGGCCGAACGTGATGGAACTGGATCAACGCCGCCGCGTTCGCGCGCGCCTCGCTCGGCCCAGCCCAAACATCAAGGCAGGTAACGGAAAACACACGGAAAATTTCGACACCTCGGCGGCGGAACGCTTTTCCGACCGGCGGGGTTGGGTGGCCAGAAGCGAAAAGGCGACGACCCGCCACCCGCTACGAGAAACTCTTTATGGAGGACTATACGATGAAACGCATTCTTACCATTACCGCCCTCTCTTCGGTTCTTGCCACCGGCGCGCTTGCCGCGACGGAAGAGCAGACCAACCTGATCAACCAGTATGCGCCCGACGTCAATGTCGAGATGCTGAGCGACCAGCAGGTCATCGAAGCCTTCGCCATCGCCAACAGCGGCGACTCGGACATCCACAAGGGTGAGAAGATCGAAGCCATCGCCATGCGCGACGACGAGCCGATGACCTTCTCGGCGGAGCAGATGGCGCAGATCGAAGAATATCTGCCCGCCGAAACGGTGATGATGATGACCGGTCAGCAGCGCGGTGACGCTCTGGCGATCATCAACGGTGCAGATACCGATGACGATGTGAAAGCTCAGCTCATGGCTCTCGCCGATGACGCCACCCCGATGCTGACCCCGGCAGAAGTGTCGCGTGTCGAGACGCTGGCGCCCGACGCCGATCTGACCATGCTGACCGCCGAGCAGGTGAGCCAGATCCGCGCCCTCATCTACACCGATGAGAACGACGCGCAGCTCAAAGGCCGCATCATGGATGTTGTGTCGTAAGACGACTGCTTAACAATATGCGGTAGGTGATCTTGATCACCTCCGCATAGCCATAAGGGCCGCGCCGGAAATCTCCGGTGCGGCCCTTTGCGTTCAACCTGAGGTTTTCCATCAATTTTCAAGCGCAACTTCGCCTCATGAAGCACGGCAGAAGGCCCCTTTGCATTGAACTTGGGTGATTTTTGCTGACTGCGCGGACAATCGTGGCGCATGATGCGCCGCAAGATTGTCTGCAAGTTTTGTAAAAAGCGGCCGCATTTGAGACCTTTGATTGAACAGTACACGTCTATTCGGCTGCACCTTCTCGGGCCCCTGTGTCTTCAGGATCGCGAGGGCCGTGATTGCACGCCGCAAAGTCAGCCCGCGCAGGCGGTGCTGGCGATGCTGGCGCTCGCGCCGCGGGGCACCATCCGGCGCAGCCGCCTGCAGAGCCTGATGTGGTCCAACAAGGAGGCGCATTTTGCCTCGCAAAGCCTGCGCAGCGCGCTTTATGCGCTGCGCCGTGATCTCACCAAGGCCGGGGGCGAAGGGCTGCTGCTCTCTGACAGCGCCAGCATCACCCTGAAGACGGAAGATCTTTGGATCGACGTGCTGGCCTTGGACCAGCCAGACGAAGTGGCCCGCCTGCGCGAGCGCTACGGTGCTGCGGTTCCCGAACTGCTCGAAGGGCTCGACCTGCGCTCGGCGGATGACGAGTTTGAAGATTGGCTGCGGATTTAGCGCAGCCATTGGCGCGAGCGTCTGCTCGAGGCCCCAACGGCAGAAGCAGCCTCGCCTGCGCCCTCCAAAGACCCCGCCCCCCATCGCGGCGCAGTGATCGGACTTCTGCCCAGTGCCAGCCAGCCCGCAGACAGCATGTTGCGGTTTCAGGGCGACACGCTGCTCGAACAGCTGATCTTTGGCGTGCAGCACCTCGTGCCGACGACGATCAACGACTTTCGCGAGACCCTGCCCGGAACCGCACCCGGAGACAGCCTGCACAATCGCCCGGACATCCTTCTGCGGATGAGCAGCAGCTGCTTCGGCAATAGCGCGGGTCTTCGGCTTCAGGCGTTTCACGGCGGCGACAACAGCCTGCTCTGGTCGCTCTCCTCGCCCCCGATCGACAAAACACAGATGAGCGTCGAAAGCACCGCGCTCGCCCGTTTCGTCGGCGAAGCCATGGACCGCATTTGCCATACGCTGACCTCGCCGCACGGGCTGCGGCGCGACGCGGTGATCTCCCCGTTCCACGCCATCGTCGAGATGTTCCGTCTCGATCACAGCGCGCTCGACGCGCTCAAAGGCGAGTTGCAACACGCCTATGGCATCACGCGGAGCACCACCTACCTCAGCATTCTCGCCTATCTGAACACCTTCACCGTGGGCGAGCATTGGCAGAGCTTCTCGCCGCAGGTGGCCGAGGAAACCGCCGATCTGGTCGCCCGCGTCGAGGCCGAACAGCCGTGGAATGGCGTCGCCATGGCGCTGGCGGGGCACGCCAAGGCCTATGTGCTGCACGACATGCTGGGCGCCGAGTTGCTGCTGAAGCGGGCGGTCGAAATCAATCCCTATATGGCGATCAGCTGGGACCACCTCGCGCTGCACGCGCTCTACACCGCGCGCTACGATCTGGCCTCCACCGCCTCGCGCCGGGCCGAGACGCTGGGACACTGCAGCCCGCTTGCCTTCACCTACGAGCAGACGCGCTGCATGATCGACACGCTCGAGGCGCGCTTCGACAGCGCGGCGGCACTGGGCCAGCGCATTCTGGCACGGCGGCCCCGCTTCGGCGCAGCGCTGCGTTACACCGCCATCAGCCTCGCGCATCTGGGAAAGCTCGACGAGGCGCGCGTCCTCATCGGACGCATCCGCGAGATGGACCCGGATTTCTCGCCCAGTTGGGTGGACCGGAATTGCATGGCGGTGAATGATGAAAACGGACGTCTCATTTTGTCCGCGGGTTTGAAAAAAGCGATTTGCTAAAGATCGGGAGAGGGACATGTCTATATTTGGAGAGACACTTCGCAAGAGTTGGCTGCTTGCTGTCGGTGACAGCTTTGAGTTGAGCGCCCCCGCCGAGGCTCCGCCGGGACTGGTGGCTGGCGGCGCGGCGGTTCTTGGGGCCAATGCCGCTGGCAGCGGCGGCGCTTCGGCGGTTCTGAACCGGAACCGCAACAGGAACCGCAACCGCAATCGCAACAGGAATCGTAATCGCAACCGCAACAGGAACCGCACCAACGTCGAGGGCGGCAGCGCCTCTTACGAATACGGGGACATCCTGCTGCCGTGGCGCGAGATCGAGCGGCTGCACCAATTGCGCGACTATTGGATCGACCTGCCAATCGGCCTGCCCCCTGCCCTCTCGGTTTTCCATGCCCAGACGCTGGAGCTCTTCGACAAGCAGGCGCTGCGCGACACCGACGCGCACCGGGGGCGCAAAGACGAGATCCTGCGCGAGGCCGAACTGGAGCTTTCGGGCTACCTGCGGCCATTGGGGATCGAGAACCTGTCGGGCTATGATCACACGGTGGCGCTTTTCCTGATGGTGGCTCGGCTCGCCGAGGAGGTGGGCATGCGCTACAAGGAGCGCTTCAACGTACCCCGCCCCAGTGCCATCGAACCGCGTCTCCGGCCCTATATCCCGGTGCCCGCGCATGCCTCATGGCCATCGAACCATTCGCTGCAGTCGTTCTCTATCGCCTTCGTCTTCAGTCGCGTGCTGCCCGAGCATCCGGGCATCGTAGAGCTGTTCCGCAGCGCCCGGCGCATCGCCGAGAACCGCGAATGGGCCGGCATTCACTACCCCGCCGACACCAAGGCCGGGCATGATCTCGCGCGGATGCTGACGCCGGTGTTCGAGGTGGTGCTGGAAGAGCAGATGCTGCGCGCCCGCGCCGAGTGGCTCTGAGGAGGTAGGGTCATGGCACGCATCACCCCGCCTGCAAGCACCCGTGGCTCGGGCCGCTACGATGGCTACCACGCACTTTGGCATCTCTTCACGCTGGGCCTCATGGACGCCCCGGACGGCTTTGACAGCAGCGCATGGGACGCGGCAGAGAAGCGCATCAAGCAGGGCGACGAGCCCATCCGCGTTGCGCTGATCGACGTCTCGGTGGCCCCGTCGCACCCCAACCTCGAAGGGGCCATCGCGTGGGACCTCGCGGTGGATTTCTTCTCGAACCGGCTCGGCACCTTTCCCGATCCTGCGGGCTCTCGGCTGTCAACGCTGCTGGCCGCCGCTACCCCTGTCGGCAACGCGACCGCGCAGGCGCTTCTGGATGAGATGACGGCGCATATGGCGGCGGAATACACCGCTGCGCAGTCGGCAACCGACACCAGCCAGCGCATCTTTCCCGCCACCTCCGCCGCCTTCTCGGGGCATGGCACCGCTATGGCTGGGCTGATCGGCGCGCGCCCCGTTGCCGCCGAGGACGTGAACCTTGTGGGCACGCACCTTCGGCCCCTGCCGAACGGCCCCGATCTGCAGGTGGACAGCCCGCTTGCGGGCCACGGCCTGCCCTATATCGGCATCGATCCGACCTGCGAAATCGTTCCGATCTCGACCAGCTTCGATCCCGACCCCGAACAGTTCCTCGCCGCGATGCTCTATGCGCATCTGATCGACGCCGATCTGATCGTGCTGGCCCGCGACTTCCCCGATCCGTGGCGCAGCCCTGTGACCGACCTTCCCGCGACCAGCGATGGCACCAGCGCGCCCCGCGAGCGGCACCTTCTGCGCAAGACCTACCCGGTGAGCTACTCGAAGCAGGAGGCCACACTCTGGGCCGCGCTGCATGATCTGGTGCCGCGGATGTCACTCAAGCGTCCGATCCTGTGCGCCAGCGGCAATGGCGGCGACGGCACCCGGCTTTATCCCGGCTCTCTGGCGGCTGACGACAATGGCATCATCCTCGTCGGCGCGCACACCAGCGAGGGCCTGCGGGCGGGCTATTCCAACACCGGCTCGGCGAGCGTTCCGATCACGCTTTACGCGCCGAGCGGCGACAGCGAGCGGCTGGACCAGCAGAGCGTGCGGCTCGACAAGCTGGCGCCGGATTTCTACGCCAACACCCACTCGCCCAGCTATCTGGAGGATGGGGAGACCTACTCTCCGCTCGATGTGATCAGCACCGATGTGCCGGGCGCCGCAGGCTATAACGGCAGCCCCTTCCCCGAGATCCTGCCCTCCGAGGACACATTGCCCGACTACCGGTCGTATTACTGCCGGTTCAGCGGAACCTCGGCGGCAACCGCGATCGCGGCGGGGATGCTGGCACTGGCGATGAGCGCGGGAAAGATCGCGCCAGGCGACGGGGTGGCCGCCAAGCAAAAGCTGCGCGGCACAATGGATCCCACCGATGATGACGCCGCAGAGCCCAAACTGAACTGGGCGAACATCTAGGCGGCATTAGACGGCATGGGCACAGAGGGGCACAGCGGCACAAAGGTGCGGTTCCCGCCATGATTGCAAGATCATCCGGCGCTGCCTAGGCTGACGCAATCTCGGCAAACGGAAGGTATGTCATGCGCGACCGCAGCTTTGGCAGAACGATCTGGAACCTGATCCTCGCGGTGTTCAATGCCACGCTGATCCTTCTGGCCCTGTGCCTGTTCCTCGCCTTGCAACTGACACATCGCGCGCAGGAGATCACCGACAGTTTCGCGCGCAATCTCGTCTCGCTCGACCCGTTGCGCGCCGAGATCGGGGAGATGACCTCGGAGGTGAGCGGGCTGCGGAGCGATCTGGAGGCCTTGCGCGAAGATAGCTCGGATCTGACCTCAGACGCGGCACAGCGGATCACCGCGCGGCTCGACAAGCTGGAAGGCCGGCTCGACACCGCGGCGCAGCGCATCGACGGGCTGATCTCGAGCCCCGAGAAACTGGTCGATCAGGCGATCGACCGGGCCGCCGAAGAGATCAAGCTGGGGATCGGCGAGTGGCGCAGATGCACCCCCGCCGACGCCCTGTCGCTGGCGGGGCCAGAGGCGCTCACACCGCCTCGAACACCAGCCCCATCGAATCCCGCAGGGTGATCGGCCCGCCAAGGTAGTCATCGCCAATGCCGGGGCTGCGCAGCACCAACCGCCAGTCGCGTCCGCGCTCCGCCTCCGGAAGCAGTTTCAGCGGCTCGATCTCGTCGGTTTCGCGGCCTTCCATGTGGCAAACGGCGAATACCTTCCGCCCCTCAGGGCCGTTGCGCAGCGCGGCAAAAACGGTGCGCCCATCGAGCGGCTCGAGATAGCGGAACTGGTCGGCCTCGCCGAAATTGCCGCGCAGCCACGGGTTCGACTGCCGGAAGTCGCGCAATTTGCGCATGAAGCCGGTCTGGTTCGGATCGAGATACGACAAGTAATGCGAGACGTTGCAGTATTCGTGCATGTCGTCCATCCACGCGCAGGCGATCTGCTTGAGCAGCCCCACGGTGAACCGTTCCGGTCCGGCCAGCGGCGGCTCGACCGCGTTGAGCAGCGCGGCAATTGTGTTGAGATCGTATTCGGTCACCTCGACCAGCGCCGGAAGGAACTCGAAGAACCGCGCCAGATCCTCGCGGGTCTCAAAGCCCAGTTCCTTCAGCCGCCGGAAGTTGCCGGGGATCGAATAGCTGTAACTGTCGACCTGCCATTTAAGGCTGATCGCCTCTTCGGCCACGACCTTCACCCCGTATTTGTCATCCTGATTGCGGATGAACCCCCAACTGGCGCGCGCCGTGGCGTTGAGGAAATCCATCGGCACACCGGGGAACACCGCATAGGTCAGGATCGACACCGCCGGGTTGTCATAGGCCTTGTCGAGGATCTCCATCTTGGTGTCGCCAAGCCGGGTGTTGATGTTGAGCTTGGGATTCACCTGCGTGCCCCGGCGCAGCGTGTCGTGGTTGGCCGTGCCCGAGATCCAATTGGCGCCATGCGCGAGGATCTCTTTGATGCGCCAGTACTTCGACAGCCAAAACGTGTAGATGAACGGCGTGTTGTGGGCGAAGGTCAGCGGCCCCCATTGGAAGACGTCCGGATCATGGGTCTGGTTCTCGATCACCGCGCGGTAGGTCGAGCTCAGCTCCCAATCCTCGTCGGGCCACGGACGGCCATCCTCAAAGACGAACCACGGCTGGTAGCTGGTCCCGGCGACCTCCTGTTCGAGCCCCGACATCTCGGCAAGATAGTCATCGTCGTGGCGCAGCGTCTGTGCCGCCCAGTCCCACCATTTGAAGTCCTGCGCGCCGTCGACCCGCACGCCGTCCGCGCCGAAGTTCACCTTGCGCCGCTGCATCTCCAGAAGGATGCCGCGCACATAGGGGTTCAGATAGTCGAGGTTCTGGCCGTACATGTTGGGCCCGGCGAAATAATGGCTCGACAGCACATCAAGCCCCTGATTGTCCGAATGCCCGAACACCACGTCGAGGATCAGCTTCTTGGGCTTACCCGGAAAGTTGTGCAGCGCCGCGGCAAGATCGACCAACTCGTCGGGCCGCGCGGTTTCCAGCAGCACCGGGTTCACCGTCGCCATGCCCGAGATCACCACGTCGTAACCCCAGTTGGTGGTGTTGGGGCGGGTCAGCGTCGCCTCGACCCGCTCCTCGCTCGCCGCGCCTTCGGTCCAGAAGGGCGGTCCGGCCTCATAGACCGTCGTCGGCTCCACCGGGAGCGGCTGCACCGCGTCATAGCCCATGAAGAGCTCATCCGCCGGCTCAAGCGGCAGCCCATGCGCCACACGCTCGGCGAGACGCTGGATCTGCCGGGTCAGGCTGGCCAATGTGCCGCCTGCAGTGGCGGTGGGGATATGCAGTTGCAGGATGCTGGTGGGCGGCGTGAACTTATGCGGCGCATCGCCTTTGAGGGCCTCGAAATACCCCTTGTCGGTGCGCGCCTCCTGCATCGCGGCCACGTCATAGACCTCGGCGGGCGCAAAGGCGCCATAGGGCACCGACATGGCCAGCGGGTCGAGGATACGGGTGTAGTTATGATCCGCGTCGCGCCAGACCAGCGCATAGAAATCGCCGGTCACCTCGCGCGTGCCCGCCTTCACCCCGCTGGCCACGCAGAAGGCGAACGCCTCGCAGCGCTGCACAGGCAAGAGCACCCGCTCGAAGGCGATCTCGCTATGCGAGACTGAAAGATCAAGCTCGGCCCCCGCTTCGGGCCGCAAAAGCTCGATGAAGATGTCGCCGTCCGCGATGCTCCAGTCCTGCAATTCAGGAACGAAGAAGCCAAAGACCACCCGGTCTCCCTCGACCTGAGCCCCAAGACGCCGCGCGATGCTGCGCCCGGCGCTGAAGCGGTCCTCGGCGGTGGTGAGGATGCGCTCGCACCAATCGGCAAGCTCGGCGGTCGCTTCGGCCTCGAAGGCGGGCGGGTCCATGCGGTCGTACACGTGGCGTCTCCTGTGGTCTTGCGGTCCGGGTCTGGGGCCCTGATGCGGATCAGGTGTCTTCGGGGGTGAAAATCAGCGTCGACAAGGGCGGCAGCATCATGCGGGCTGAGGCTGGCTGCCCCTTAAGCCCGGGCTGGTCGGCACGGACGCGCCCCATGTTGCCCGCGCCAGACCCACCATAGGCCGTCGCATCGCTGTTGAAAATCTCGCGCCACGCCCCGCCCTTCGGCATCCCGACGGCAAAGCCATCCTGCGCGACGGCTGAGAAATTGCAAACCACCACCACCGGCGGATCACCCGGCGCCCCCTTGCGCAGCCAGGCAAAGACGTTTTGCTCGGCCGCATCGGCGTCCAGCCACTCAAAGCCTTCGGGCACACAGTCGTAGCGATGCAGCGCGGGCATCTCGCGGTAGAGACGGTTGAGGTCGCGCACGAGGCTTTGCATTCCGGCGTGGCGCGGCTGATCCAGCAGGTCCCAGTCCAGTTGCCCCTCAAAGGCCCACTCGCGCGACTGCGCGAACTCCTGCCCCATGAACAGCAGCTTCTTACCGGGATGCCCCCACATGAACCCATAGTATGCGCGCAGGTTGGCGAATTTCTCGGCCAACTCCCCCGGCATCTTGCCCAGCATAGAGCCTTTGCCATGCACCACCTCGTCATGGCTGAGCGCCAGCACGAAGTTTTCGGAGAAGGCATAGGTCAGCCCGAAGGTCACCTGATGATGGTGATGCTGGCGATAGATCGGATCGAGCGCGACATAGCTCAGCGTGTCGTGCATCCAGCCCATGTTCCACTTGAACCCAAAGCCAAGCCCGCCATCCTCGACCGGGCGCGAGACCTTGGGAAAGGCGGTGCTCTCCTCGGCGACGGTCATCGTGCCGGGCATCGCGCCATAGACCTCGGTGTTCATCCGGCGCAGCAGGTCGATCGCTTCGTAATTCTCGCGACCGCCGTCCTTGTTCGGCACCCACTCGCCATCATTGCGCGAATAGTCGCGGTAGAGCATCGAGGCCACCGCATCCACGCGCAGCCCGTCCACATGGTATTCCTGCACCCAGTAGCTGGCATTGGCGATGAGGAAATTGGCCACTTCGCGGCGGCCAAAATCATAGATCAGCGTGTTCCAGTCGCGGTGAAAGCCCTCGCGCGGATCACCGTACTCATAAAGCGGCGTACCATCGAACGTCGCCAGCCCATGCGCATCCGACGGGAAATGCGCCGGCACCCAGTCGAGCAGAATGCCCAGACCTTTCTGATGCGCGGCATCCACCAGATCGCGGAACTCATGCGGCGGCCCGTGCCGCACCGTCGGCGCGTAAAGCCCGGTCGGCTGGTACCCCCACGAGCCGTCGAAAGGATGTTCGGCCACCGGCAGAAGCTCGATATGGGTGAAGCCCATGTCCGCCGCATAGTCCACCAGCTTGGCCGCCGCTTCCTTGTAAGAGATCGGGCGATCGTTCTGCGTCCCGTCGCGCCACCAAGAACCGAGGTGCACCTCATAGATCGAGATCGGCGCCTCCCGCGCGTTCCGCGCCGCGCGGCTCTCCATCCAAGCGCCGTCGTCCCAGCCGTAGCCAGAGATATCCCGCACCACGCTGGCATTGTCGGGCCGCAACTGGCCACCAAAGCCCACCGGATCAGCCTTCAGAGGAAGCACCTGCCCCGAACCATCAACGATCTCATACTTGTAGAGCGTCCCCTCGGCCAAGTCGGGCAGAAAGGTCTCCCACAGACCGCTTCCGCGTTTGCGCAGAACGTCGCGTCGCCCATCCCAGTCGTTGAACGGCCCGACCACCGAAACCCGCTGCGCATGCGGCGCCCAAAGGGCAAAATGCGTGCCCTGCACGCCTTCATGCTCCATCACATGCGCGCCAAGCGCCTCCCAGAGCCGACGATGCGTGCCCTCTGCGATCAGATGCACATCCAGATCGCCCAGCACCGGTCCGAAGCTATAGGGGTCACGATAGCTGATGGTCTCCCCCGCCGCCGTCGTCTTGCGCAACACATAGCCGCCCTGCCCCGCGATCTCGCCGGTGAAAATCTCTTCGGCCCCCTGCACAGGCTCAAGCTCTACGGTTCCGCCGGGCGCGATGGCAAACATCCGGTCCGCGCCGGGCGCGAACACCGAGATGGCCACACCGCCGCGCGCCGGACGCGGCCCGAGCATGGAGAAAAGATCATCCGCCGTTCCCTCGGCGATGGCACGTGCTTGGGCCAGCTGCATGGTGAAAGGTCTCCCTTGCTCGGCTTTGCAGGTCCCGCGCGCATGGGGCGGCGCGGGTGCCCCTAGACCTAACGCATTCCCCCGCGCGGTCAAAAACGCGCGGCCCGATCATTCAAGAGAGGCGAGCTCCTGCTCGGGGGCGGTGTTTTTTGACGAATATATTGGCGCTACGGCGCGTGGCTGCACGCATTCGGCGCAAGGCGCAGGAGGTGGCGTGGTATTGCTGGCGCATGAGAAAGCCAGCCGCGCATCGGGCCCGAAGCCGTGCGTGCCTCAGAAACGCAAAAAGCAGCCTAACTGGCTGCTTGTCGTGTGTTTGGATATTTAGGGTCGACTGGTTGCGGGAGTAGGATTTGAACCTACGACCTTCAGGTTATGAGCCTGACGAGCTACCGGGCTGCTCCATCCCGCGACAGAGTCGATTTGGATCGTTTTGAGAGATACGTTTTGTTTGGAGTTTGTGGGTTTTACTAGGTTTGGCGGTGACCTACTCTCCCACGTCTTGAGACGCAGTACCATTGGCGCGGCAGCACTTAACGGCCGGGTTCGGAATGGAGCCGGGTGTTTTGCTTGCGCTATGACCACCAAACCGAGAAAAACCCACAACGTCGCGCGCAGCGCGGCGGGTCGGCGGAAGCGACCTGCGGAGCAGGTTGCGGGCCGACACCCCCGAATGCTGGGAGCGACAGATACCAAGTCAAGTATTGTGTAGGGGTTGTATGCTTCGATTGATCTTGGAACAGCCTTGCTGTTCCTGGATCGGATCAAGCCTATCGGGCCATTAGTACCGGTCAGCTGAATGCATTGCTGCACTTACACCTCCGGCCTATCGACGTGGTGGTCTTCCACGGCCCTCAGGGATACCTTGTTTTGAGGGGGGCTTCCCGCTTAGATGCCTTCAGCGGTTATCCTGTCCGATCATAGCTACCCAGCACTGCCGTTGGCACGACAACTGGTCCACCAGTGGATCGTTCACCCCGGTCCTCTCGTACTAGGGGCAACTCCTCTCAAGTATCCTACACCCACGGCAGATAGGGACCGAACTGTCTCACGACGTTCTAAACCCAGCTCACGTACCTCTTTAAATGGCGAACAGCCATACCCTTGGGACCTGCTCCAGCCCCAGGATGAGATGAGCCGACATCGAGGTGCCAAACACTGCCGTCGATATGGACTCTTGGGCAGTATCAGCCTGTTATCCCCGGCGTACCTTTTATCCGTTGAGCGATGGCCCTCCCACTTGGGACCACCGGATCACTATGGCCGTCTTTCGACTCTGCTCGACTTGTCAGTCTTGCAGTCAGGCTGGCTTCTGCCATTGCACTCAACGAGCGATTTCCGACCGCTCTGAGCCAACCTTCGCGCGCCTCCGTTACGCTTTAGGAGGCGACCGCCCCAGTCAAACTACCCGCCACACAGGGTCCCGGAACCCGATAAGGGATCGCGGTTAGACATCAAGCAATGCAAGGGTGGTATCTCAAGGGAGGCTCCACGGACACTGGCGTGTCCGCTTCGAAGCCTACCACCTATCCTGCACATGCATGGCCTGATGCCAGTGTGAAGCTGTAGTAAAGGTGCACGGGGTCTTTCCGTCTAACCGCGGGAAGCCTGCATCTTGACAGGCAATTCAATTTCGCTGAGTCGATGTTGGAGACAGCGGGGAAGTCGTTACGCCATTCGTGCAGGTCGGAACTTACCCGACAAGGAATTTCGCTACCTTAGGACCGTTATAGTTACGGCCGCCGTTTACCTGGGCTTCAATTCAGAGCTCTCACCCCTCCTTTTAACCTTCAGGCACCGGGCAGGCGTCAGACCCTATACGTCGTCTTGCGACTTCGCAGAGCCCTGTGTTTTTAGTAAACAGTCGCCACCCCCTGGTTTGTGCCCCCAGCCAAAACTTGCGTTGAAACTGGGCCTCCTTCTCGCGAACTTACGGAGGTATTTTGCCGAGTTCCTTCAACATCGTTCTCTCAAGCGCCTTGGTATTCTCTACCAGTCCACCTGTGTCGGTTTAGGGTACGGTCTTAAAGTGGGGCTATTTCCAGGAACCGCTCAGCCGCCCTTCCAATCCGATAAGGAAGAACGACCTCTGCAATCCGTCACCACCACATGGCCCAGGAATATTGACCTGGTTCCCATCGACTACGCCTTTCGGCCTCGCCTTAGGGGCCGGCTTACCCTGCTCAGATTAGCTTTAAGCAGGAACCCTTGGACTTTCGGCGAGAGTGTCTCTCACACTCTTTGTCGCTACTCATGTCATCATTCTCGCTAGTGATCTCTCCACCGGATGCCTTACAGCCCGGCTTCACAGAAAGGACTTGCTCCTCCATTACATCCCGAAGGATGCAGAAGAGGAGTAGTCCTATGTCACACTACGCTCCGCTACCATGCGCTATGCGCATCCTCGGCTTCGGCTCATGGCTTGAGCCCCGTTACATCTTCGCCGCAGGACAACTTAATTAGACCAGTGAGCTGTTACGCTATCTTTAAAGGATGGCTGCTTCTAAGCCAACCTCCTGGTTGTTTTGGTCGTCCCACCTGCTTTCCCACTTAGCCATGAATTGGGGGCCTTAGCCGGAGGTCAGGGTTGTTTCCCTCTCCACTACGGGCGTTAGCACCCGCAGTGTGTCTGCCATCTAGTACTCCCTGGTATTCGGAGTTTGGTTAGGATCAGTAAGCCTGTGGGGCCCCATTACCCATCCAGTGCTCTACCCCCAGGGGTATTCGGATGACGCTCTACCTAAATAGATTTCGCGGAGAACCAGCTATCTCCGAGTTTGATTGGCCTTTCACCCCTAGGCACAACTCATCCCGACCTTTTTCAACAG